>NZ_JHEH01000005.1 GCF_000715505.1 Thioclava dalianensis | reverse complement strand
GGTCTTGCGCGGGAGCCGTGGCAGCCTGCGGCTTTCGATGCCGCCAAGCTGCCGGAGGGTCGGTTTGACACCTTGTGGTTGTCGGACGGGCTGGCCCGGCCAATGCGCACCGATTTGCTGAGCGCACTTCAGGCGCGCGGGCAGGTCACCGTGTGGCAATCCAACCTGCCGGTTCTGGCGCTGGGCCCGGCCGGGATCAAAGACGGGGCGCTGGTCGTTCCGGCCTTGGCCTCAGCGCCGCCCCCCAGCCCGCGCGAGGTTGCGGCCATCGGGCGTGACCCCGCCGGAGTCGAGCGCACGCTGGCTCATATGCCGATCGCGTTTGATGGAAAGACCGAGGCCGAGGTGCGTTTCGACCTGCCGCCCGAGCTGCGCAACCGGATCACCCGGCTTGCGATCACCGGCGTGCGCTCAGCCGGGGCCGTGAGCCTGACCGATGACGCGGTCAAACGGCGCAAAGTGGCGATCCTGTCGGGGACACGCGACCGCGAGGGGCTGCAGCTTCTCTCGCCCACCCATTACCTGCACGAGGCGCTGGCTCCGACCGCCGATCTGATCGACGGTACCTTATCCGATGTGATCAAGGCCGATCCCGACGTGATCATTCTGGCCGATATGGCCGATCTGCCCGAGCAGTCCGCGTTGCAGGACTGGGTTGATAAAGGCGGGCTGTTGATCCGCTTTGCCGGGCCGCGCATGGCCAATGCTGATCTGGCGCGCGACACGCTGTTGCCGGTGCGGCTGCGGGCGGGCGGACGCTCTATCGGTGGCACCATGAGCTGGGGCGCGCCACGCAAGATCGCGCCCTTCCCCGAGGACTCGCCCTTTGCCGGGCTGAGCATTCCCGATGATGTCACCGTCAAGGCGCAGGTGATGGCCGAGCCCTCCCCCGATCTGACCGATCATACGATTGCCTCGCTTGAGGATGGCACGCCTCTGGTCACGCGCGCACGGGTAGGCAAGGGCTCGGTGGTGCTGTTCCATGTCAGCGCGAATGCGGAATGGTCGAGCCTTCCGCTCTCGGTGCTGTTTCCGCAAATGTTGGAGCGGCTAGCGGTCTCTGCGCGCTCCAACGCGCCCGAGGTGGCCGATCTGGCGGGGCAGACATGGGTCGCGCAAAAGCTGCTCGACGGGTTTGGCCAGCTGCGCGATGCGGGCGATGTTGCGGGCGTGGCCGGGGCCGATTTGGCCAAGGCCGAGCCCGGCCCTGCAATCGGGCCCGGTGTCTATGCCGCGGATGATCGCTCGGTGGCGCTCAACGCCTTGCCGCGCGGGACGCAGCAGCTCACCCCGGCCCGTTGGCCTGCCTCCGTTCCGGTGGAGGGGGCGTTTGAGGCCCGCGAGATGCCGCTCAAGGGCTGGCTGCTGGGCGCGGGGCTGCTGGCGCTGCTCCTCGATATTCTGGCGACGCTGGCGCTCTCGGGCAAGCTGTGGGGGCCGCGCGCGGGGCGGGCAGGCGCTGCGCTGATCGCGGGGTTGGCGCTGTGGACCCTTGCGCCGCACCCGGCACAGGCGCAGATGAGCGTGGCGCGCGCAAGCGAGGCGGCCTCGAATGTCGTTCTGGCCGCGATGCCCACGGGCGATGCCGAGATCGACAAGATCTCGATGGAGGGGCTGACGGGGCTGTCCAACGTGCTGCGCCAGCGCACGACGGTCGAGCCCTCGGCACCGATGATGGTCGATCTGGCCAATGATGATCTCGCGGTCTACACGTTTATCTACTGGCCGATCACCGCTGATCAGCCCGCGCCGACCCCGCTCGAATATGCCAAGCTGAACCGCTATCTGCGCGGCGGCGGGATGATCCTCTTTGATACGCGCGATGCCGATATCGCGGGATTTGGCGAGGCGACACCGGCGGGCAAGCGGCTGCAAAGCTTGGCCGCCCCTCTCGATATTCCGCCGCTCGCGCCGATCCCGCCCGATCACGTGCTCACCCGGACCTTCTACCTGCTGCAGGATTTTCCGGGCCGCTATGACGGGACGATCTGGGTCGAGGCACCGCCCGCCGATGCCGAGCGCGCCGATGGCATGCCGTTCCGCAATCTCAATGATGGCGTGACGCCGGTGGTGATCGGCGGCAATGCCTGGGCCGAGGCCTGGGCGGTTGATGCCAATGGGCGCCCGCTATTTCCGGTGGGGCGCGGGCGCACCGGGGAGCGGCAGCGCGAGATTGCCAATCGCTTCGGGGTGAACCTGATCATGCATGTGCTGACCGGCAACTATAAATCCGATCAGGTCCATGTGCCTGCGCTGCTCGAAAGGCTAGGGCAATGAACGGTCTGTCGATCCTGTTTGCGCCCTTGCTACCTTGGCCCGTGATCTGGGCCGCAGGTGCTGTGGCGCTGGTGCTGTTGGCGCTTGCGCTGTGGCGGGGCCTGCGCGGCTGGGCGTTGCGCGGGTTGGCCGCTTTGGTGCTGCTTGTGGCCATCGCGCAACCCTCGCTGCAACGCGAGGAAAGCGCGGCCTTGTCCAATATCGTGCTGCTGATTGATGACCGTTCCGCCTCGCAAGAGCTGTCGGACCGCGCCGCGCAGACCGATCGCACCGTGGCCGGATTGCAGGCGCAGCTCGATGCGATGCCCAATGTCGAGACGCGCCGGGTGACCGTACGCGATGGGGCCGACAATGCGGGCACCGAGCTGGGGGCTGCGCTCTCCGAGGCGCTGGCCGCCGAGCCCCGCGCGCGCGTCGCAGGTGCGCTGGTGGTCACGGATGGGCAGGCGCATGACGCCCAGCTCGCGCCCGATCTGCCCGCGCCGTTGCAGGTATTGCTGACCGGCCATCGCGCCGATTGGGACCGGCGTCTGGTGATCCAGACCGCACCGGCCTTCGGGATCATCGGCGAGCAAAGCTCGATCCGGCTGAAGGTCGAGGATCAGGGCGATGTGCCCGCACGCATCGGCACGACGGCCAAGCTGACGATCTCGATCGACGGCAAGGACCCCAAGACCTATGACGTGAATGTCGGGCGCGATCTGGAACTGCCGCTCACGCTGGAGCATGGCGGGCAAAACGTGGTGCAGTTCACGCTCGCCCCGGTCGAGGGCGAGCTGACCCAGCGCAACAACGTGGCCACCGTGCAGATCAACGGGGTGCGCGACCGTTTGCGGGTGCTGCTGGTCTCGGGCGAGCCGCATGCGGGCGAGCGGACGTGGCGCAACCTGCTGAAATCCGACGCGGCGGTCGATCTGGTGCATTTCACCATCCTGCGCCCGCCCGAGAAACAGGATGGCGTGCCGGTCTCGGAACTGTCGCTGATCGCCTTTCCGACGCAAGAACTGTTCGTCGACAAGATCGATCAGTTCGATCTGATCATTTTCGACCGCTACGCCGCGCGCGGCATCCTGCCCTCAAGCTATTTCGAGAATATCAAGCAATATGTCGAACGGGGCGGTGCGATCCTCGTGGCGGCAGGGCCCGAATATGCCACCGTCGAGAGCCTCTATCAGACGCCGCTCGGCGCAATCATGCCGGCGCGTCCGACGGGGCGGGTGCTGAGCGAAAGCTTCCTGCCGCGTCCGACCGATCTGGGGCTGCGCCATCCGGTGACCGCCGGTCTGACCGGCGCTCCGCCGGTTGCCGAGAAATCGGCCGATGACGACAAGGCCCCACATTGGGGTCATTGGCTGCGGCAGGTCGAGCTGTCCGATCCCAAGGGCGAGGTCGTGATGTCAGGGGCCGAAGGAAAGCCGCTTCTGGTGCTCTCGCGCGAAGGCAAGGGGCGCGTGGCGCTGCTGGCCTCGGATCAGGCATGGCTCTGGGATCGCGGCTATGATGGCGGCGGTCCGCAGCTCGAATTGCTGCGCCGGATCGCGCATTGGGAGATGAAAGAGCCCGAGCTGGAAGAAGAGGCGCTGTTTGCCACGATCGATCCGGGCACTCTGGGCATGACCATCGTGCGCCGCTCGATGGCCAAGGATGTGCCGCCGGTCACGATCACGCTGCCCGATGGCACGACGCAGCAACTGCCGCTAAGCGAGACCGCGCCGGGGCGCTTCACCACGAAATGGACCGCGCCGGAGGCCGGGCTCTATCGGCTCAAGGATGGCGATCTGGAGCGCGTTGTCGCGATGGGCCCGGCAAGCCCGCGCGAGTTCGAGCACACGATCGCCAGCGCCGACCCGCTGGCCAAGGCAATCGCGGCTTCGAACGGGGCGGCGACCCGGATCGAGGATGGCGTTCCGCGGATCCGCGAAGTCTCGGCCGGGCGCAAAAGCGCAGGCGCGGGCTGGATCGGGATCACCCCGCGCAATGCGCGCACCACGACCGATATCCGCGTCCAACCGGTGCTCCCGGCCTGGGCGTGGTTGGTGCTCGCGGCGCTTCTGACGCTCAGCGCATGGCTGGTCGAGGGACGCGGCGCTCGCCGACGCTGATCGTACCTTCGAATTCGCTAAAATATCCCGGGGGAGACTGCCAAAACGCCCCGTTTTGACAGTCGGGGGCAGAGCCCCCGCCGCCCTCAGCCTCAGAGGATCTCCAGAACGGCCTCGGGCGGGCGACCGATGCGCGCGGCGCGCTCGGTGATCACAACGGGGCGCTCGATCAGCGCGGGCTCGGCTGCGAGCGTGGCAAGGATCGTGACCTCGGGGGCATCCTTGGGCAGGTCGGTGTCTTTCCAGCGGAGCATCGCCGCCGCAGGCGTGCCGAGCTTGCCCAGCACCTCCATCAACTCGTCAAGGCTGGGCGGGTCTTGGCGGTAGTCGCGGATCACCGGTTCCAGCCCATGCGCTTGCAACAGCGCCAGCGTCTGACGCGATTTCGAGCAGCGCGGATTGTGCCAGATCGTTACAGCCATGACGCGCGCCCGGTGCCGACAGCCTCCGAGACATTCGCAAAGCCATCGCGCTCCAGCAAAGCATCCAGCCCGGTGGCAATCCGGGAGGCCAGCGAGATCCCGGAAAACACCATCGCGGTGTAGAACTGCACGGCGCTCGCGCCCGCGCGGATCTTCTCATAGGCGTCCTCGGCCGAGCTGATCCCGCCGACGCCGATGATGGGCAGTCGCGCCTCGGTCAGCTGCGAGAGCTGGGCCAGAATGCGGGTCGATTTCTCAAAAAGCGGCGCGCCCGAGAGCCCGCCCTGCGCCGGTGCGGTCGGATCATGTAGCTTGTCGCGCGCCAGCGTCGTATTGGTCGCGATGATCGCATCAATCCCGCTCTCAAGCGCAACCTGAGCGATTTCGGCCAGCTCTGTCGCGTTCAGATCGGGCGCGATCTTGAGGAAAATCGGGATCTGGCGCGCCAGCCCGTCACGGGCCCCGATGACATTGGCCAGCAGGCTTGAGAGCGCGGCCTTGCCCTGAAGGTCGCGCAGCTTCTCGGTATTGGGCGACGAGACATTCACCGTCGCGAAATCAATATGCGGCCCGGCATGGCGCAGTACGGTTGCGAAATCGGCTGCGCGATCCGAGGCGTCCTTGTTGGCGCCAAGGTTCAGCCCCACCGGAATGCCCGCAGGCCGCTTGGCCAGACGCGCGGTGATCGGCTCCATGCCTTGGTTGTTGAACCCGAAGCGGTTGATCGCCGCACGGTCTTCGGTCAGGCGCCACAGGCGCGGGCGCGGATTGCCCTCTTGGGCGCGGGGCGTCGCGGCCCCCACCTCGATGAAGCCGAAACCGGCTTTCATCAGCGGCGCCACGGCTTCGGCGTTTTTGTCAAACCCGGCGGCCAGCCCGACGGGGTTGGGCAAGCTCAGCCCCGCCAGATCAGTCGTAAGCCTTGCGCTTTGCACGGGGCCGGGCGTTGGCACCAATCCGGCCCGCAGCGCCTTGATCGAAAGCCCATGCGCGGTTTCGGGGTCGAAGCGGTGCAGCACCGCCAGACCCGCACGCTCGAGAGACAGGCTCATATCAGTGCCTCGGGGAAGATGTGACCGGCAGCGCCCATTGGCAGCGCGTGATCCCAGACCACTTCAGAAATCTGGAGCGGACGATAGAGATGCGGGAACAGCTGGTCGCCGCGCGAGGGTTCCCATTTCAGCTCCGACCCCATCGCGTCGCTCTCAAATGCCACAAGCACGAGATCTCCGGCATCGGAGAAATGCTTCGCTGCCGTCTCGACCACCTGGGCTGCGGTCGAGAAGTGGATATAGCCATCGTTCAGGTCGATGGGTGCGCCCAGCGTATGGCCTGCCGCGCGAAACGCATCCCATTCGGGGCGCCGGAAAATCTTGTAAATCAACATGCGCAATCTCTTGGCTCAAAGCCGCGCCCCGGTCAAGCGGGGCTTGAGTTGCGCCCGCTTGCGGCTCATCGTGGCGCAATGTGTGGCCGCATTGCAAATACCCTGCCCAAAGACGCGATGGTGCGTCTGTTCGAGGCGACCCCCGGCAATGATCTGCCCGAGGGCGCGCGGCATAATCTCTGCCCGACCGAGCCGCTTGCCGTCTGCATCAGCACGGGCGGCGTGCGCCATCTGCAAGCGATGCGCTGGGGCTTTGTGCCGCATTGGTACAAAAGCCCGAGCGACGGCCCGCTTCTGATTAACGCGCGGGCCGAGACGGTTGCACAAAAGCCCGCCTTCCGTGCCGCCATCCGCACTCAGCGCTGCCTGATCCCGGCGGATGGGTTCTACGAATGGCATCGTGCGGGTGAGTCGCGGCTGCCGTGGTATATCTCGCGCAGGGACGGGGCGCCGATGGTCTTTGGCGGGGTGTGGCAGGACTGGGAGCAGGACGGCCTGCAGCTTCGGAGCTGCGCCATCGTGACGCTTGCGGCCGGGCCGGTGCTCGCGCCGATCCATCACCGCGAGCCGTTGATCCTTGAGCGCGCGGATTGGGCGAAATGGCTGGGGGAGGCGGGGCATGGGGCGGCGCGTTTGATGGTGCCGCGCCCCGAGTCGGTCTTGCAGGCATGGCGTGTGGGGCGGGCGGTCAATTCAAGCCGTGCCGAGGGCGAAACTTTGCGCGCGCCATTGATCGAAGCGGGTTGAAGCCGCGCGATCCGGGCGCTAAAAGGGCCACCAGCGCGGGCGTTGTGTAATGGTAAGACCCTAGCCTTCCAAGCTAGAGATACGGGTTCGATTCCCGTCGCCCGCTCCAAATCTCCCGATCCATCGCCAGAGAGACTGCCTTGGGGCCGCGCTGTGCGCTGCGCTCATATACCAGCGCCCGCACCTTGCCGCGCAGAGGGGACGGGCAAGGCACGGGCGCCGATCCGGGATTTTGGCGGGGAGCCTCGTCGCCCGGCGCGACGATCCATCTTGGTCACGCGGTTCGCGCAACCGGGATCACTTCGTCAGGATCAGCTTGCCCGCCTTGGTGATGCGCAGCGTGTAGACCTGCTCCTTGAGAACGATATGGGCAAGGTTGCCAGCGCCGGTCAGCGATTCGGCGTTATGGACGGGCAGCGCCGTGGTGAACTGTTCATTGATGCTCATTGCCGTGTTCCTTCGATCCGGTCGAGCGCAAGCTCGAGCGCGTTGGTATTGGGGCCCATCCCCGAGCAGATCGCCTCGACGATATCGCGCAGGCTCAGCGGCGGATCGGCGCGATGGTCGACCCGCACGTCCGGGCCGGGGGGAGATGGTTGGGACATTTCCGGACTCCTTGATGATGTCGGGCTGGTCGGAGATCGACTGGCTTATGCCTCTATATCCTGATCAAAATAATCAGGAATGTAAAGGTGATTCTTTCACTCAGGAAAGAAGGGAGGTGATCGGCGCTCGGGGCGCTATCTGGCCACGCTCAGAACCATTGGCCGGGTTCCATCAGCCCCAGATCCATAAGTTGCTGGCTCGACCACTCGAACCGCGCCGAATTCGTCCAGGTGAACCGCTCGATGTCAAAGGTTGAGCCGGGATTGAACTTCAGCGCCTTGGCGACCCGGAACGAGGCGATGGCGCAGGTCAGGTTGTGATGCCACGGGCAGGAATAGGTGTTGTATTCCTCGTCATTGAACGTGTGGTCGTCGCGCAGCTCCAAGCCCGGCTTGGCGCGAAACAGCCCGATCCGGTCGATCCTGCGGCGGCCGGGCGGGATATGTTCCTCAAAGCGCCAGCGCAGCCCGCCGAAGAAATCAAGCTGACGGTCCTTGGGGTGATTATGCTTGGCCGGATCAAGCCGCGCGAGTGCGTAATAGCCCGATTTGTCGAACAGCGCGCCGTCGCGATCCACGCCGCTGGGATGCTGGCCGAGATCCCCGGCGTAGAGGTCGATGACATAGCTGAGCATCGAAAAGCGCCGTTCCTCGGTGTGAAAGGACAGCAGCTCCCCAATTGAGCGGGTCTCGCAGAACGGGAAGAACAGATATTCCGCGTTGTAGCAGTAATAGGCCCAGACCTTGGCGGGCATCGCCTCGATCAGCGGGTTGAGCGCGCGGGTGGTGGCCGCCGGACGGTGCAGGTCGAAATCGATGCGGTGAAGCTGCACTGGCGCGTCGCCAACAATGTCATCGCTCAGCGTCATCGCCGCGGCGCCCAGAACCAGAAGGGTTGGAAAGCCAAGACCGATATGGTGGTGCACCGTGCTTTCCAATTCGGTGACGTCTTCGGCCAGAATGATCGCGATGGGCCCCTTGGCCAGCGCCGCGCGATGGCCGCTCAGGAACGCGTTGAGTGTCTTGTGTTTCATGCCTGTCCCATGCCCGTCCCCGCGGGTTTCGCTCAAGATCGGCCAAGCGGCCTGTGAATGCAAGCGTGCAAGCCCCCTCGACCCTTGCACCAAAGGCCCGCTTCGCGTTATCAGCGCGGCTTGATGAAGCGCGCGAGGGTGTCATGGCCGAGACGACCAAGAAGCTACATATCAAGACCTATGGCTGTCAGATGAACGTCTATGACAGCGAGCGCATGGCCGAGGCGATGGGCGCGCAGGGCTATGAGCTGACCGACGATGTCGGGCAGGCCGATATGGTGCTGCTCAACACCTGCCACATCCGCGAGAAAGCCGCTGAAAAGGTCTATTCCGATCTGGGCCGTCTGCGCCCCTTCAAAGAGGCCAAGCCGGATCTGAAGATCGGTGTGGCAGGCTGTGTGGCGCAGGCCGAGGGCGAAGAGATCCTGAACCGCTCGGATCTGGTGGATCTGGTGGTCGGTAGCCAGAGCTATCACAAGCTGCCCGAACTGGTGGCCCGCGCTCGCAATGGTGCGCGCCCCGTCGAGACCGAGTTTCCCGCCGAGGATAAGTTCGACCACCTGCCCGCGCGGCCGCGCTCGTCGCGTCCGACGGCGTTTTTGACGGTACAGGAGGGCTGTGACAAGTTCTGCGCCTTCTGCGTCGTGCCTTATACACGTGGGGCTGAAGTCTCGCGCCCGGCGGGCAAGATCCTTGATGAGGCGCGCGCGTTGGTCGAGAAGGGCGTGAAGGAAGTCACGCTGCTGGGGCAAAACGTCAACGCCTATCACGGGGCCGGGCCCTCGGATCAGGGCGGCGGGGATTGGGGGCTTGCGCGTCTCGCGCGGGCGCTGGCCAAGGTCGATGGGCTTGAGCGGATCCGCTACACCACCTCGCATCCCAATGACATGGAAGACGACCTGATCGCGGCCCATGGCGATGAGCCCAAGCTGATGCCCTATCTGCACCTGCCGGTGCAATCGGGCAGCGACCGCATTCTCAAGGCGATGAACCGCAAGCACACCGCCGAGTCCTATATCCGCCTGATTGAGCGGATCCGGGCCGCGCGCCCCGATCTCGTGCTCTCGGGCGATTTCATCGTGGGCTTCCCGGGTGAGACCGATCAGGATTTCGCCGATACGATGGCGCTGATCCGCGAGGTCAATTACGGGATGGCCTATTCGTTCAAATATTCCCCGCGCCCCGGCACGCCTGCGGTCGGGCGGGAGGGCGCGGTGCCTGCCGAGATCGCCGATGCCCGCTTACAGCAATTGCAAGCGTTGCTGACCGAACAGCAGCGTGCCTGCCAGAACGGCATGATCGGACGTGAGGTTTCGGTCTTGTTCGAGAAGAAGGGGCGGCTCGAGGGCCAATGGGTCGGGAAATCCGACTACCTTCAGGCGGTCCATGTGCGCGGCGATGCGCTGGCGCCGGGTGTGCTGGCACGGGTGCGGATCACCGGTGCCTCCACGAATTCACTGGCGGGCGAGCTGATCGGCTAAGCCCGCCAGTGGCGTTTGAGTGAGATCAGCGGCTGTGGCCGGGCGGGTTTTCTGCGATCATGTTCAGAAGGGCCGCCTTGATGCCATCGGGATTGTCGACGAGGCTTTCATCCTTGCACAGCGTCGTCGCGATCGCTTGCGCATTGGCGAAATCGTAGCCGAAATTCACCAGATCGTCGATGAAGGCACCTTGAGGATGATCCCAGATCGTCTCTTTCCACGGGCCGCGGTAGCAGTCGATATGGATGGGTTTGCTGACGACGGGCGCGTATGGATGCGCATGCTTCGTTCTCATGACATGCGAATGTGCATAGCCAAGATCATGCGCGGCGGCGGCGCCGGCGGTCAGAGTGCCAGCGAGAAAAATGGCGAGGGCGATGGTCTTCATCGGAATGTGGTCTCCTGATCGGGCAGCGAAAGTAGGTCATTGGCGAGAATGGCAGACGCAATTCTGCAAGACATTGCCCCATTCTTACCGAGAATTCGCCTTCTTAGTGAAGGATTCTCTGCGTTTGGGATGACTCTGCTGACAATCGCGGCGAATTCCACTCTATGTTTCGCCTTTCGGAACAATTTTTGAGGGTTGGTCTTTGCATCCCGCCATATCGTTCTCAGTCTTCCGGTGTAAGCGGATCAACCAAAGCCACCCAGAGTTGAAATAGGCTGGATTTCTCAATTTTTGCGCGATTGTGATTCGGGTCCGCCGCTGCATTTGGCTTGGTGTCAGGCAGCTGAGGCGCAGGCTTTGCCACTAGGCCGCGCAATCGCGGCCCTCGCGCATTGGTTTCGTGCCCGCAGAGCCGGGTCTGAGAGGTCGATTTGGGTGCTCAAACAGCAATTGCCTGAAATTTGTGCAAAGGGCCAATCTATGGTCTCTTGTGGGGTTTTTCGTTAAAGGAATGTGAAATCTTGATGCGGTGTCGCGGGATCGTGAAACCAGTACTTGCGTGAATCCTCGTGCGGGAGCACCATATGTCTACAAAACCAGCTTAGGGAGAGACTCTTTTTGGGCTTCAGCGCGATCACACCCCCGCCTCGCTCTCAGGATGCACATGAAACGCTTCTTGAGTTCCCAGACAACCGGCTTTTGATCGATCTTTGCGGTGAGTTTGACCGCAACCTCGCCCAGATAGAGCATAAGCTTCAGGTTCATATCCTGCGCCGTGGCAATCAGCTTGCGGTCGTGGGCGAGCCGGAGGCGCAGCTTCAGGCCGCAGCCGTCCTTCATCACCTCTATCAGCGTCTCGAGCAGGGTTTGCCGCTCGATGCCGAAGAGGTGGATGCTGCGCTGCGGATGGCGGATCTGGGCGGCACGGGCACCTCGATGGATGAGCAGCTCGAGATGTTCGAGGCTGGCAAATACGAGATCCGCACCCGCAAGAAACATGTCGAGCCGCGCACCGAGGCGCAGAAGGCCTACGTCAAGCATCTCTTCGAGAATGAGCTGGCCTTTGGCATCGGCCCGGCGGGCACCGGCAAGACCTATCTTGCCGTTGCGGTGGGCGTGACGATGCTGATCGGCGGCCATGTCGACAAGATCATCCTGTCGCGTCCAGCCGTGGAAGCGGGCGAGCGTCTGGGCTTTCTGCCCGGCGACATGAAGGACAAGGTCGACCCCTACATGCAGCCGCTCTACGACGCGCTCAACGACTTCCTGCCCGCCAAGCAGCTTGCCAAGCTGACCGAGGAGAAGCGGATCGAAATCGCACCGCTTGCCTTCATGCGCGGGCGCACGCTGAGCAACGCGTTTGTCGTGCTCGACGAGGCGCAGAACGCGACGACGATGCAGATGAAGATGTTCCTCACCCGTCTGGGGCAGGGCTCGCGCATGGTGATCACGGGCGATCGCAGCCAGATCGACCTGCCGCGCGGCATGCCGTCGGGGCTCAAGGATGCGGAGCGTATTCTGGACGGGGTGAAGGGCGTCTCGTTCAACTACTTCACGGCCAAGGATGTCGTGCGTCACCCGCTGGTTGCGCGCATCATCGAGGCCTATGACGCGGCAGAAGGCGCTGCCTGAGCAAACCGCCCGTCGACCATGATGACAGCCCGCGCCGATCTCCCGGCGCGGGCTTTTCCATTGGTGTCACTGCGGCTTTGGTTGCGCGGGCGGATGGCGGCCGCGCAGCCGTGCGGTGTAGTCGCGCAGCATCGCCACGCGGCGGGGCCGGAAGCTCTCTTCCAGCGGTGCGATGGCGCGAATCCGGGCGATGATGAACATCCGATAATCCGCGCGCAGGCAGCACCATGCCAGCAGCGCCTGTTCGCGCTCGAAATAGACCAGACCGAGGGGCCAGACCTTGCGCTGACTCTCGCGCCCGTCGCGGTCGGTATAGCTCAGCTCCAGAGCGCGCTCTGACCACGCCGCTTCACGGATTATCGACAGATCGATCTGCGCGGCTGGGCGCGGCGTCATCCGGTAGGAGGACAGCACCGCATGAGCCGCCTGATGGGCGCGATCCTCGGGCAGGGTGGCGGTGATCTTGGCCAAGGCCATTTCGCCCGCGCGGGCCAGTTCGTGATCGCCCAGATGGCGCAGCTCGGCCAGCCCGAGCACCAATGCTTCCAGTTCCAGCCGCGTGAGGTTTTGTGGCGGCAGGGCGGGATCTTCGGTCAGGCGGTAACCGTAGCCCGCCTCTCCGTCAATCAGGGCCCCACCCGCGCGCAATGCGTCGATATCGCGGTAGAGCGTGCGCTCTGACACCTCGGTCTCGCGCGCAAGCTGGGCCGCGGTCACCGGGTTGGGCAAGCGGCGCAAAGCGTCGAGCAGGCGAAAGAGGCGATCCGCGCGGGCCATGGTTTTGTCCTGACAGTTTCTGGCAGGAGTATTGTGCCAGAGTGCTCCTGACACAACCAGTCAGGAGACATGTCATGATACTGTATCACAGCCCCTATTCCCGCTCCTCCACGATGATCACCCTGCTGAAGGAGCTGGGCGCGCCGGCCGAAGCTCAGGTTGAGGTCAAGATCGTCAGCATCCGGCGCAGTGATGGCACCGGGCAGCCCGACCCGTCCAATCCCCATCCCGAAGGCAAGGTCCCCTATCTTGTGAACGGCGCGGATCACGTGCGCGAACGCGGCGCGATCACCACCTATCTTTGCGAAGCCTTCCCGCAAGCGGGGTTCGCGCCAATGCCCGGAGATCCCAAGCGCGGTCAGTTCCTGAGCTGGATGGCTTATTATCAGGGCGTGATGGAGCCTGTGCTCGTGGCGCAGTTTTGCGAGATTGACCACCCGGCGTATTATGCAACCTTCCGCGGGTTGCCCGAGATCTGCGCGACGATCCGGGCGGCGCTTGAGGGGCAGGACTATCTGCTGGGCGACAAATATTCCGCCGCCGATCTGCTGATTGCCTCGCCGTTCCTGTTCTTCACCGATCTCGTTCCCGATGATCCGGTCGTGGCCGGTTGGATCGCGCGCTGCGGTGCGCGGCCTGCCGTGAAGGCGACCGCGCAGGCCGATCAGGCAGAGCTGGCGGCAATGACGTGACGTAGCGATGGCTTGCGGGAACTAAACCCGAAGGTCTATGGTTTCCCCCCGGGAATGTTTCGCCGGAACGTGGGGGACCAATGGCTGACACAACGCAGATCCACCGTGGACGCAAATTCGATCAAGTGCTGGCTGGCGCGCGCGATGTTTTTCTGCGCGACGGCTACGATGGCGCTGCGGTGGATGACATTGCCAAGGAGGCGGGGGTGTCGAAAGCCACGCTCTACAGCTACTTCCCCGACAAACGGCTGATGTTTCTCGAAGTGGCCCGGACAGAGTGCAAGAAGCAGGCCGAGCAGGCGATCGCGTCGATTGATCTGTCTCAGCCGCCCGAGATCGTGCTCACGCTGGCGGCGCGCCAGTTTATCAAATTCATGACCTCAGAGCTGGGCCGGGGGATCTACCGGCTCTGCGTGGCCGAGGGAGAGCGCTTTCCCGAGTTGGGGCGGGCGTTTTATCTCTCGGGGCCGGTGCTCGTGCATGAAACGCTCAAGGGCTATTTTGAGCAATCGATCGCGCGCGGTGAGTTGGAAATCGACGATACCGATCTTGCCGCCTATCTCTTTGCCGAGCTGTGCAAGGCCGAGCTGCATTCCAAGCTTGTTTTTGGCGTGTGCGAGCATCCCGAGACCCACGATGCCGAGCGTGTCGTTCGCGGTGCCGTCGAGATGTTTCTCGCGCGCTACGGCGTGAAGGGCTAACGCCCCTCGCCGCCGCGCCGTGCGTGGACCTGCCGGGGGATTTCTCCCGCTCGGGTCAGGCCAGATCGCGCACCATCCACTGGTTGCCCTCGCCGCGCTGCAACTCGAAGCGCGCGGTTTTCATCAGCAGATCCGACAGTTTCGTGCTGCCATAGGTCCGGGTGTCGAAATCGGGATTGGCCTGCGTAATGAACTGGCCAAGCTGACCCAGGCTGAACCATTCCTCCTCAAGCCCGATGGCCTTCATCGCATTGACGATGACGGGGATCGCGGCCGAGGGGGGTTGCTTGCCGCTTGCGCTCTTGGCGGGCATCTCGCGGGCGCCCTCTGAGCCTTGATCCGCGCCGCTGTCGCGCCCGCTGGGTTTTGCAGCCGGGGTCGGGTCCGAGCCGAGGTTCTCGACATAGATGAACCGTTTGCAGGCTTTGCGGAAGGCTTCGGGCGTCTTTTGCTCGCCGATGCCATAGACATCGAGGCCCTGTTCGCGAATGCGCGCGGCCAGCCGGGTGAAGTCGCTGTCGGAGGAGACCAGCACGAACCCGTCGAACAGGTTGGAATGCAGGAAATCCATCGCCGCGATGACAAGGCCGATATCGGAGGCATTCTTGCCCTTGGTGTTGGAAAACTGCTGATCGGCCACGAGGCCCAGCTCGGCCACGCGCTTGGCCCAGCCCGCGAGACGTTGCGCGGACCAATCGCCATAGATCCGGCGGACCGAGGCTTCGCCCAGTCCGGCAATCTCTTCGAAGATCGCCTCGGCATAGCCTGCGGGGACATTGTCGGCGTCAATCAGCACGCATAGGCGCGGGGCGCGGGTGGCGGTGCCCGGATGGGGCATCTCTGGCATGTCGGGCATAGGAACTCCTGTTCTCGTAATCACGGATCGGAAAGGGGCGGGACGCGGCGGCGTCCTCATCGTCCCTCAGGGCCGTCATAGGCGCGCTCGACGCAGGCCACGCGCAGAACGTAATGGTGATACCAGCGGTCGCGGCCAAGCCGCTGTGCCAGCAGATGGCGGGCCTCTTGCTTCCAGCCAGACACGGCCTCGGCGTCGCGCCAGTAGCTCACCGTGATGCCAAACCCGTCGGCATCGCGGCTGCTCTCATGGCCCAGATATCCGGGCTGGCGGGCGGCACGCTGGGCCATCTCTTCGGCCATTGCGTCATAGCCATCCTCGGGTGCCCCGTCGCGGCGCAGCGAGGTGAAGATCACCGCGTGATAGGGGGGCGCGAGGTGGGGTGCGAAACGGCTCATAGAGGCGTGTCTAACACTGGCTGCTGTCTTGGGCCATTGCGATTGCGCTGTTGGCTATGAAAACGCCCCCTCGCGGCGGAGGGGGCGTTCCTATCGTTCATGCAGAAAGGCGCAGGGCTTAGAGGTGGAAGTCCTTGCCCTTATGCGGCGCCCAGAGCTTCTTGTTGGTCAGGTAGAGCAGCGCGCTGAACACAGCCAGCAGCAGCACCGCGACAAAGCCCCAGCGCTTGCGCGGCATCAGCTTGGGTTCGGCGGTCCACATCAGGAAGGCGGAGACGTCCTGCGCCATCTGCTCGACCGAGGCGGGGGTGCCGTCCTCGTATTCGATCAGATCCTCGGAGAGCGGCGGAGGCATTGCGATCCAGCCGCCCGGGAAGGTGTGGTTCTCATAGAAGATCGAGCCCGCCTCTTCCTTGTCCTCGCCGGTATAGCCGGTGAGCACCGAGTAGATATATTCCGGCCCGCCGATCCCGTGGATCAACTGGTTGATGCCCAGCCCGTAGGGGCCGTGAAAGCCCGCGCGTGCCTTGGCCATCAGCGACAGGTCGGGGCCCATGCCGATGCCCGTGACCGTCGGGAAATGGTCGGTCTCCTTGCCCGGGCGCTCTTCGCCGGTTTCCTTGTCGATCACGTCATGGGTCGCGGCAAAGGCGCGAACCCAATCGGGGTTCATGCCCAGACCGTCCGCATCGGCGAGCGTCCGATAGGCCACGAATTTCAACCCGTGACAGGCCGAGCAGACCTCGCGGTAGACCTGAAACCCGCGGCGAAGCTGCTGCTGGTCATAGGTGCCAAACGGACCTTCAAAGGAAAAGTCTATGTTCTCGACATGGCTTTCGCCGCCTGCGGCCTGCGCCGGGGTGGCCGCAATCGCGCCCGCCCCGATGACCAGTGCCGAGATGGCAGAGATCAGAAGATGTTTCATAGTGATGCGTCCCTCTCCCTGACTCACTCAGCCGGAGTTTTGTTGATGCCGTAATGGTGGTTGAAATCGTCTTCGATCGTGGCCGGCGGCGTCTCGGGTTTCTCGATAAGACCGAGCAGCGGCAGGATGACCAGGAAATAGACGAACCAGTAGGTCGCACCAATCAGCGAGATGTAGGGATAGATCCCGTCGGTCGGCATCGCGCCCACCCACATCAGGACCACGAAGTCGATGGCCAGAAGCCAGAACCACCACTTGAACAACGGACGGTAGCTGCCCGAACGGACCTTGGACGTATCGAGCCAAGGGGCCAGCGCCATCACGATGATCGCGCCGAACATCGCGAGCACGCCGAAGAACTTGGCGTCGACGATGCCGAAGGTGATCCAATGCACGAACATCACGATCCAGACGTCCGAGGTGAAGGCGCGCAGGATCGCGTAGAAGGGCAGGAAGTACCATTCGGGCACGATATGCGCAGGCGTCGCCAGCGGGTTGGCCTCGATATAGTTGTCCGGGTGCCCGAGGAAGTTCGGCATGAAGCCCACAACGGCGGCAAAGATCAGCAACACAAGAGCGAGCGCGAAGAGATCCTTGATCACGAAATAGGGCCAGAAGGGAAGGGTGTCTTTCTCGACTTCCGCCTTGGAGCCAGTACGCACCGGCACACCGGTCGGGTTGTTGTTGCCCGTGGTGTGGAAAGCCCAAATATGCACCATGACCAGCGCTGCGATCACGAAAGGCAGCAGGTAATGCAGCGAGAAGAAGCGGTTCAGCGTGGCATTGTCCACCGCCGGTCCGCCCAGAAGCCAGGCTTGGATGCTCGGGCCGATGCCGGGGATCGCGCCAAACAGGCCGGTGATCACGGTTGCGCCCCAGAACGACATCTGACCCCAGGGGAGCACGTAACCCATGAAGGCCGTGCCCATCATGCACAGGTAGATGATCATCCCGATGATCCAGGTGATCTCGCGCGGGGCCTTGTAGGAGCCGTAGAAGAGACCGCGGAAGATGTGGATATAGACCGCGAAGAAGAACAGCGATGCGCCGTTGGCGTGGATGTAGCGCAGCATGTAGCCGCCATTCACGTCGCGCATGATGTGCTCGACGCTGGCGAAGGCCAGATCGACATGCGGGGTGTAATGCATCACCAGCACGATGCCTGTGACGATCTGAAGCACAAGGCAGAAGGCAAGCACGATGCCCCAGATCCACCACCAGTTCAGGTTTTTCGGCGTGGGGATCATGATCGTGTCGTAGATCAGCCCAATGATGGGAAGGCGCGAATGCACCCATTTTTCGATGCCCGTCTTGGGCTCGTAATGGTCGTGGGGAATGCCCGACATGATGGTCTCCTCAGCCCAGCAGGATCGTGGAATCGTCGGTGAACTGCGCCACCGGGATGTCGAGGTTGCGCGGGGCCGGGCCCTTGCGGATGCGACCTGCCGAGTCGTAATGCGACCCGTGGCAGGGGCAGAACCAGCCGCCGAAATCTCCCGACATGTTGCCGATCGGAACGCAGCCCAGATGGGTGCAGACCCCGATCATCACGAGCCATTCACCCGCTTCGTCAAGGGTGCGGTTCTGGTCGGTGGCCTCAGCGCCGGGCTTGTTGGCGTTCTCGGCGCTGGTATCGACCAGATCGGACATCGGCACGGCGCGGGCCATCTCGATTTCCTCGGCGCTGCGGCGACGGATGAACACGGGCTTGCCGCGCCATTTCACCGTGAGCTGCGTCCCGGTATCGACCCCCGATACGTCGACATAGATCGACGACAGGGCCTTGACGTCCGCCGATGCGTTCATCTGATTGATCAGCGGCCATACGGCCGCGCCAGCCACGACGGCACCGGTTCCGGCGGTCGCATAATAGAGGAAGTCCCTCCGAGTGCCTGCGTTCTTTTCTGCGTTGGACACGTTGTCTCTCCTTCCGGGGTCGATGCCGATCGACCGATAGTGACGTGCCGGGGCGCAGTTGTGCTGCGCCCGAACATGCCAGCTCTCATAGCAATCACGGTTTTGTCAGTCCAGAACGCATTCACTCGTGAGGCGCGCGAATTGTCGCTATGCAACAACAATCATGCGCCATACCTGACCATGGACAGTCGAATTCTTTCGAATTTCTCGGGGTTTGCAAGCCTGTCCCGACGTAAAAAACTCACGTTCCGAATCAATTTCGTGAGTATTCGTGAGCTTGCGTGAGCCCGCGCGCCTCAATCGGGGGCCAGCATATAGCCAAGGCCGCGCACCGTTTGCAGATAGCGCGGCTCACGCGGGTCGCTTTCGATCTTGCGGCGCAGCCGGGTGATCTGGACGTCAATGGCGCGGTCGCCGCCGCCCTCGTCGCTCACCGCGCGGTCACGGCCCAGCTCTTCGATCAACTCGGAGCGCGAGACCACATCGCCTGCATGGCTGGCAAAGATCTTCATCAATTGCACTTCCGTTGCGGTCAGCCGCACCGGCGTCTCCCCGTTCCACAGCTCGCCCCGGTCCTGATCGTAGCGCAACGCGCCCAGCGAGATGAATTTCGGGCCGGTCTCTGCCGCGCGTGGCACCCGGCGCAAGATCGCATTGATCCGCAGCAGCAGCTCCTTGGGCTCAAAGGGCTTGGCCAGATAGTCATCGGCCCCCGCCTCCAGCCCCTCGATCCGTTCGCGCGTGTCGCCGCGCGCCGTCAGCAGCAAGATCGGCGTCGAGAGCGTCTTGCGCAGATCGCGAGTCAGACTCAGCCCGTCCTCACCCGGCATCATCACATCCATCACGATCAGATTGAAATCCAGCCCGGCCAGCAACCTGCGGGCATGGGCGGCATCGCGCGCGGCGGTCACGAGGAACTCATTGCGCTGCAAAAAGCCCTTGAGCAGGGTGCGGATGCGCTCGTCATCATCGATGATCAGCAGGTGGGGGGCGGCTTGATGGGGCATTACTCGTCCTTCATCTGCTGGTAGAGGCGCTGCAAGTCAGGGCCCATCATCGCCTCGAGCACCTGCCGGAACCCGGCCACCGCCTGCGGTCCGGCGGTGCGATAGGCTGAGCGCATGCGGCCACGTTGCGCCTCGGACAGGCTGCGTTCAAGCACCGCGCCCGCATCCGTGAGATACAGCTGGCGCTCGCGCTTGTCGCGCCGTCCGACGCGGCTTTCCACAAGACCGTCTTCAATCAAAGTGCGCAAGACCCGGTTGAGCGATTGCTTGGTTACCCCCAGCACCGCGAGCAGCGTCGTCACCGTCAGGCCCGACTGGCGGTTGATGAAATGCAAAGCCCGGTGATGCGCGCGGCCATAGCCATATTCTTCGAGCAACCGATCCGGATCTGCGGTGAAAGCCCTATAGGCGAAGAACATTGCCTCAATCCCGCGCCGCAATTGCTCATCGGTGAGAAACAGCAAGGTTTCGCCACCCGGACTTCCGTTCTCTGCCATAGTTCCCTCTCTCTTTTCCGTGACTTTAAGTCAGTCTTGTTGACTATCCAAGACTCAACTGGTACCGAACGGCAGTTTGTACGCAAGAATATGTCCGCTTCGGACGTTTATTGCGCAACTTTCGTAAAACGGTGCTATGCCAAGGAGGGTAAAATGGCCGGGGCTTATGATGATCGCGACGGCAAGATCTGGTTGGACGGGAAGCTCGTGGAGTGGCGCGATGCCAATGTCCATATTCTGACCCATGCATTGCATTACGCCTCTTCGGTATTCGAAGGTGAGCGCTGCTACAACGGGACGATCTTCAAATCGAAACTGCATTCCGAGCGGCTGCGCAGATCTGCCAACCTGCTCGATTTCGAAATCCCCTATTCGGTCGAGCAGATCGAAGAGGCGAAATACGCAATGCTCAAAGCCAATAACTGGACCGATGCCTATGTGCGTGCGGTTGCTTGGCGTGGTGCGGGCGATGACATGGGCGTCTCGGCGCGCCGCAACCCGGTGCGTCTGGCTGTGGCTGGCTGGGAATGGGGCAATTATTACGGCGATGCGAAGATGCAGGGTGCCAAGCTCGACATCGCGAAATGGCGTCGCCCCGATCCGCGTACGATCCCGGTCGAGGCCAAGGCGGCAGGGCTCTACATGATCTGCACCATGTCCAAGCATGCCGCTGAGGACAAAGGCTATTCCGACGCGCTGTTCCTCGATTGGCGCGGCTATGTGGCCGAAGCCACGGGGGCCAACATCTTCTTTGTCAAAGACGGTGAAGTGCATACGCCCAAGGCCGATTGCTTCCTCAACGGGATCACCCGCCAGACCGTGATCGAGCTGCTGCAGCAAAAGGGCATCACCGTGCATGAGCGCCGGATCGAGCCCACGGAGCTTGCCGATTTCGAGCAATGCTGGCTGACCGGAACGGCGGCCGAAGTGACTCCGGTCTCCGAGATCGGCGGCTTCCGCTTCGAGGTCGGCGCGCTCGCCCGTGACATCGCGGAGACCTATGAGAAGCTCGTGCGCAGCTAAACGCGGCACATCTCGACATGAACATGAAGAAGGGCGCGCCACTGGCGCGCCCTTTTGCGGTCCGTGCAGCCCGGCATCTGTGCGCGCCGGGAGGTCCGGGGTCAGGCCGTCTCGTTGCGCTCGATGCGCAGATATTGCGTGACCCGGCTCAGCGATTCTCCATGCGAGCGCTTGTTGAGCGCGCGCAGATTGGGGTGAATCCCCTCGCGGCGCTGCAATTCGACAAAGCGCTTCACGCGCGGCCCTTCGGCGGCCTGCTTCGACGTGTCGATGATGTGACGTGACATCGGATGTCCTCCTCTCATCTAATGAATGACATCAGTATAGCAGATGGGGCGGCGTTTGGCTTGTCATAGATCGTATCGCGCTGCTACCGGGCCAAATCTCGCGCACCGGGCTGCGGGCAAGCGCTGCCTCAGCTTTGCGGCGAACTGGCTCTGCGGGCCCGTGCGCGCCGCAGGCCCAGTTGGCGCTCGCGCAGGATGATCGTGATACCCGCCACGATGATCAGCGCGGCACCGGCGAGCGTGGCGGAGGTCGGGATTTCCCCAAACACCGCATAGCCCAGCACCAGCGCCATCAGCATCGAGGCGTAGTCGAAGGGCGCGATCAAAGAGGCATCGGCAAAGCGATAGGCCGAGGTGATCAAGATCTGACCGGTCCCTCCGATCAGACCTGCGAGAATCAGCAGGCTCGCCTCACGCGGACTGGGCATCACCCAGCCAAAGGGCAGGGTGAAGAGCGACAGCACGGTCGCGGTCAGCGAAAACCAAAACACGATGGCCGCGGTGCGCTCGGTCGCGACCATGCGCCGGATCTGCACCTGTGCCAGCGCCGCGCAGGTGGCCCCCGCCAGCGCCAGTGCCGCGCCAAAGGCCTCTGCGCCTGCCGCAGGTCCGACCCCGCCCAGTCGTGGCCAGAGCACGATCAGCACCCCGGAAAGCCCCAGCGCCACCGCTGAGATGCGAAACAGCCCGACCACCTCACCCAAGAGAAACGCCGCGAAGACGACGGTGAGCAGCGGTGCTGCATAGCCAAGGGCCGTGGCTTCGGGCAGCGGCAGATAGGCCAAAGCGGCAAAGCTCAGCCCCATCGCGGTGGTGCCGATCCCTCCGCGCAGCACATGGTTGAGCGGGTTGGCGACCCGAAATCCGCCACGCAGCTCATGGCGCCAGAGCAGCCAGACGAGGATCGGAAGCATCCCGAAGGCCGAGCGGAAAAACACCGCCTCGCCGGCGGGGATCGTGTCGGACACCGCTTTGATCATCGTTTGCATCACGATGAAACCTGTCACGGTGCCAAGCTTCAATGCGATGGCGAGAAACGGCGCGGATGTGGAGGGGGCCGGAGAAGTCATGTGCAAGTCTTACCACGTGCCTGCCCGGATACCAGATAGGGCGCCTTGTTTCTCAGCCCGGCTCTGCCCCCAGCCGCGCCAATGCCCAGCGGGCGGCTTCGGCCACCACCGGATCGGGATCGGACAGGTGCGGGCGCGCGGCCTCCGCCAGCGCGCGATCCTGCGAATTGCCGATCGCATAAAGGACGTTGCGCAAGAACCGCTCGCGCCCGATCCGCTTGATCGGAGAGCCTGCAAACCGCGCCCGAAACCCCGCATCATCCAGTGCGGCCAGCTCCGCCAAAGGCGGCGCGCCAACCCCGCCGTGATAGCGCGCCTCGCGGGCGGTGGCTGCGAATTTGTTCCACGGGCAGATCGCAAGACAATCGTCGCAGCCATAGATCCGGTTGCCCATCTTGGCGCGCAATTCCTCGGGGACCGGGCCCTTATGCTCAATCGTGAGATACGAGATACAGCGCCGCGCATCGAGCTGAAACGGCGCGGGGAAGGCCTGCGTCGGGCAGATATCGAGGCAGGCGGTGCAGCGCCCGCAATGCTCACGCTCGGGCGCATCGGGGGCCAGCTCCACCGTTGTGAAAATCGCGCCGAGGAAAAACCAGTTGCCCAAATCGCGCGCCAGAAGATTGGTATGCTTGCCCTGCCAGCCGAGACCCGCCGCCTGCGCGAGGGGCTTTTCCATCACAGGTGCCGTGTCGACAAAGACCTTGATCTCGCCTTCGGGCGCCTGTTCGAGCAACCAGCGCCCGACCCGCTTGAGGCGCTTCTTGACCAGATCATGATAATCGCGCCCCTGCGCATAGGCCGACACCACGCCGCGATCGCGCTCCTGCAAAAGGTCGAGCGGATCGTAATCGGGGCTGTAGCTTTCGGCCAGCATCAGCACGGATTTCGCCTCGGGCCAAAGCGCATCGGGCGCACCACGCCAGCCCATCCGCTCGGCCATCCAGCCCATCTGCCCGTGCAGGCCCGCCTCCACGAAAGCCTCAAGCCGCCCGGCGGCCTGCGGGATCGCATCGGGGGTCGTCACGCGCGCCTTGGAGAACCCCTCCTCCAGCGCCTGTGCGATCAGTCGTGATTTCAAATCCGTCACCGGGCTTCCTCTTGACGAAAATATCCCGGGGGAGTCTGACAAACTCGAAAGGGTTTGTCAGGCGGGGGCAGCGCCCCCGGCGCCGCTAGAGCTCAGAAATCCAGCTCGGCATATTGCGGCGCGGGCGGCATGCCCGAGAGCTGATCGGCCAGCAGCGAGCGGAAGGCCGGGCGCGACTTGATCTTGGCATACCAGTCCTTCACGGCCTCCGAGCGGTTCCAGTCCACATCCGAGATGTAATCGAGACAGCTCAGATGGGCGGCGGCGGCGAAATCGGCCAGCGTCATCACATCGCCCGCAAGCCAGCGCCGCTGCTCAAGCAAAGCGCCCATATAATCGAGGTGGAACTTGGTCGCAGCCAAACCCGCCTTGATCGTCTTGCTGTCGGGATAGCCTTCCTTGCGGACCTTCTTCCAGACCCGCTCGCCCATCACTTTCGCGGTGACCTCGGCGTTGAACTTGTCGTCGAACCAGGCGCAGAGGCGGCGGACCTCGTAGCGGGCGGCGGCATCGCGCGGGATCAGCGGGGCGTCCGGGTAGCGCTCATCGATATATTCGCAGATCGCCTGACTTTCGGCCATCATCATGCCGTCCATCTTGAGCACGGGCACTTTCCCGGCGGGGTTGCGGCGCAGGAAATCGGGCTGCTGTTCCCAGTAGCGCTCTTCGACCAGCTCCACCTCGAGCTTCTTCTCGGCCAGCACCAGCCGCACTTTGCGGCAAAACGGGGAGAGGGCAACATGGTAGAGGCGGATCATCTGTCGGGCGCTCACATCTCAATTGGGAATGGCCCTGTGATAACGGGGCCGCCGCGCGGGTTCAATGGGGGCCATGGCCGCTCAGCGGGCGCGCGCCACACGATGCCGCGCGCGGATCGCTATGGCGAGTGCCTCCGGCGGGGATATTTAGATCAGGGGAAGGAGGGGGCGGGACGCCGAGACAGGCTCGCGATGCGTGCGATGCTTCGCTTAGAACGCCTTGCGGGCGCGCAGCGCGGCTTGGATCGTGCCATCGTCGAGATAGTCCAGCTCACCGCCAATTGGCACGCCTTGGGCCAGCGAGGTCACAGAGACACCCATCGGCTCCAGCGCCTCGGCGATGTAATGGGCTGTGGTCTGGCCCTCGACGGTCGCGTTGAGCGCCAAGATCACCTCGCCGATCCCTTCGCTTTCGACCCGGGTCAGCAGATCAGGGATGCGCAGCGTCTCGGGGCCGATGGCATCCAGCGCGCTCAGCGTGCCGCCGAGCACATGGTAGCGGCCCTTGAAGGCGTGGCCGCGCTCCATCGCCCAGAGATCAGCCACATCCTCGATCACGCAGATCTCGCCCGTGGCGCGCTTTGGGTCTTCGCAGATCGCGCAGACCGGCTGGCCCGAGATATTGCCGCAGCGGGCGCATTCGCGGGCGTTGCGCGCGACATCGGCCATCACCTCGGCCAGCGGTGCCATCAGCTGACCGCGCTTGGAGATCAGATGCAGCACCGCGCGCCGGGCAGAGCGCGGGCCCAAGCCCGGCAGCCGCGCCATCAGCGCGATCAGCCCCTCGATGTCATCGCGGCCCTGCGTCATCTCAGACCGGAAGGTCCATGTTCTCGGGCAGGCCCATTTCGCGCAGCAGGCGCTTTTGCTCATCGGCCTGACGATCCTTGGCCTTGGCCTGCGTGTCCTTGATCGCAGCGAGGATCAGATCCTCGACGACTTCCTTTTCCGAGGCTTGCAGGATCGAGGGGTCAATCGACAAGCCGGTCAGCTCGCCCTTGGCCGTGGCGCGCGCCTGCACAAGCCCTGCGCCCGCCTCGCCGGTCACGACGATGGAGTCGAGTTCGGCCTGAAGCTGGCCCATCTTTTCCTGCATATCCTTGGCGGCTTTCATCATCTTGGCCATATCGCCCATGCCGCCCAAACCCTTGAACATCACTTTCTCCCGTGGCTGTGTGTTGCCCTCAGACATACGCATGGCACCGCGGGCCGACAAGTGGCGGCTCACGGTTCTGGCCAGATCCGCCGGGCGATTGTCTTGACGTGTGACGCGCCTATCGCGGGGCGCGTCGCTTCGGTGCAGATCGCGCTGGCGGACCGGCTCAGCCGTCCTCAAAGGGATCCCATTCGTCCTCGACCTCGGGCAGGGCTTCGGTGGCGATCTCGGCCTCAAGAGCTGCGGCATCGGTGATCTCGGCGAATTCGGCCTGCGGGAAGGCGTCGAAGATCGCGGCGACAAGCGGGTTTTCCATCGCGGCGGCCTTGGCTTTTTCCAGCTCGGCGGCTTTCACCTCGGCGATGGTGGCGGCCCCGCCTTCGGAGACGACCGACACCCCCCAGCGCGCGCCCGTCCAGCCCTGAAGCCGGGCTGAGAGCGTGGCTGCGAGATCGCGAGAGGCGCGCTCCGTGGGCTGAAATTCGATCCGGCCGGGGCGGTAGCTCACAAGGCGCAGATTGGACTCGACCTCAAGCAGCAGGGTCATGTCGCGCATCCGGGCGATCAGCTCGACCACATCGTCAAAGCTCGCAAAGCGCGCCAGCGCGTCGGGCTGGGGCTCATATGCGGGCGCGGCGGAGGCGGTCGCAACGGTGCCACCACCGGCGGCAAGTCGGCGCGCGCGCAGGGTCGCGCCATGGACCGGGCCGGTCGAGGGGGCGGGGCCGCGCCCTGCGGCCTGCGTGTTGGCCTCGGGGCCGGCTTGGATCTTGCGGATCAGCGTGTCGGGATCGGGCAGGTCCGACACATGCGTCATGCGGATCAGCGCCATTTCAGTGGCCATCATCGCATTGGGTGCGCCCGAGACCTCTTCGATGGATTTGAGCAGCATCTGCCAGAGCCGCGAGAGCACCCGCATCGGGATCGCGCCCGCCATTTCCTGCCCGCGCCTGCGCTCATCCGGCGGCACGGTCGGATCTTCGGCGGCTTCGGGCGTGACCTTGATCACCGAGACCCAGTGGGTGATCTCGGCCAGATCGCGCAGGATCGCCATCGGATCGGCGCCATCGGCATATTGGGCGGCCAGCTCGGTCAGCGCCTCTGCGGCCTGACCGTGCAAGATCATGTCAAAGAGATCGAGCACCCGCCCGCGATCGGCCAGCCCCAGCATCGCGCGGACCTGCTCGGCGGTGGTCTCGCCCGCGCCATGGGCAATCGCCTGATCGAGCAGCGAGGTCGCATCACGCGCCGAGCCTTCGGCGGCCCGGGTGATCAGCGCCACCGCATCCTCCGCGATCTGGGCGTTTTCCGCCGCAGCGATCTTGTTGATCAAAGCGATCATCACCTCAGGCTCGATCCGGCGCAGATCGAAGCGCTGGCAGCGCGAGAGCACCGTCACCGGAACCTTGCGGATCTCGGTCGTGGCGAAGATGAATTTCACATGGGCGGGCGGTTCCTCAAGCGTCTTGAGCAGCGCGTTGAAGGCGCTGGTCGAGAGCATGTGGACCTCGTCGATGATATAGACTTTGTAGCGCGCCGAGGCCGCCCGGTAATGCACGCTCTCGATGATCTCGCGGATATCGCCGACGCCTGTGCGCGAGGCGGCGTCCATCTCCATCACATCGACATGACGGCCTTCCATGATCGCGCGGCAATGCTCGCACACGCCGCAAGGCTCGGTCGTGGGGGTGCCGTTGCCATCGGGGCCGATGCAGTTGAGCCCCTTTGCGATGATCCGCGCGGTGGTCGTCTTCCCGGTGCCGCGAATCCCCGTCATGATGAAGGCCTGCGCGATCCGGTCGGCGGCAAACGCGTTTTTCAGCGTGCGCACCATCGGTTCCTGGCCCACCAGATCGGCGAATGTCTCGGGGCGGTATTTCCGGGCGAGAACCTGGTAACCGGATTGGGGCGTTTCGGACATGCGGGGGCTGCTCCTGATCTTGCGCGCGCCAGTCTAGTGACGGGGGCGGGCGAGTCAAACCGATCTCACCTCGCCGATCCGGTTAGGCGCGGCCTCGCGGGCCAGAGTGCGCGCCTCGGCGCGGGCAAGCCGGGCGAGAGCGGCCTCTTCGCTGCGGGTCTCAGACAGCGCGCGCGCCCAGATCCGGCGGATCGAGCGGGCCGACCATGGCAGCACTGCGCGCTGCGCCCATGCCCGCGCCGGGGCGGGGAGCCGGTCGAACTCTGCCATCGGGTCGCTGCGGCGGCATGTGCGCCGCAGCGAGCAATCCAGATTGCGCCTCATGCGGCGGCGCCCCAGCGCGGGAACGGATCGGCAAGGCCGCTCCACTGATCAGGCGCAAAGCGGGTCTCGGGGACGAGGCAGGCGGTCAGCCGCGCTTCGATCCGCGCGCGCTCCATCTCGCCCACCATGCCGATGAAGACCAGTTCCTGCCGCCGGTCGCCAAATTCCTGCGCGACGCGGGCGGCCATGCGGGCGCGGGCCTCTTCGGGCCAATGCGCCTCGGGGACGGCGGCCCACCACAGGCCAAGGCCGCGCACCTCGACCATCGCCCCGGCGATGGAGACCTCGCCCGCCCATTCGGGTCGTGTGGCGAGCCAGAAATGCCCCTTGGCGCGGATCACGCCGGGCAGCGGCGCGTCAAGGAAGGCTGCAAGCTTTTCAGGGTCGAAAGGCCGCTCGGCGCGAAACACGAATGAGGTCACGCCGTATTCGTCGGTCTCGGGCGTGTGATCGGCAAAGCCGTAAAGCTCTTGCGCCCATGTCGGGTGACGATGCGCGGCCTCAAAGGAAAACAGCCCCGTCCCAAGGATTTCCGACGCGGGAAGCTCTGCGTAATCGGTTTCGATGATCTTGGCGTCCGCATTGAGCGCGCGCAGGATCGTGCGGGCGGTCTCGCGCGCCTGCGGGCTTGCCGCGCTGATCTTGTTGAGCACGATCACATCGGCAAACTCGATCTGCTCGGTCAGGAGCTGCACCAGCGAGCGCTCATCCTCCGGTCCCAGCTCGACGCCGCGATCGGCAAGGAAGTCCGGCGCACTGAAATCGCGCGTCAGGTTCACCGCATCCACGACCGTCACCATCGTGTCGAGCCGGGCGATGTCGTCCAGCGCGGCCCCGGCCTCGTCGCGGAACTCGAAACTTGCAGCCACTGGCAGAGGCTCGGAGACGCCGGTGGATTCGATCAGCAGATGGTCGAAGCGGCCCTCTTCAGCCAGCCTGCGCACTTCGATCAGCAGATCCTCGCGCAGGGTGCAGCAGATGCAGCCATTGGTCATCTCGACGAGCTTTTCCTCGCCGCGCGTCAGGCTTGCGCCCGCGCGGATCAGATCGGCGTCGATATTCACCTCGGACATGTCATTGACGATGACCGCCACCCGCAGACCCTCACGGTTGGACAGGACATGGTTGAGAAGCGTGGTTTTACCAGCGCCGAGAAAGCCGGACAGCACGGTGACGGGCAGGCGGGTGTCATTGGGGTTGCGGGTCATGGGAGCTCCTGCGATCCTACGTAATGTTATATCATTACATTTAATCGGCAGAAGAATGCAATGCGGCGCAAACGGCTTTAGCGCGCTTGGCAATCACGGCGGCGGGAATGTGGGGGAGGGTGAGAGGCTGGACAGCGACCCAAGCGGGGCTCGTTGCGGCTGCTTCCTTCCGGACCTGACCGGGTTGGCGAGGCGCTCGCCCGCGCCAACCTCTCAAGGGCGCATATAGGGGGCATCGCGCGGATTCGCAACCCATCTGCGCGCCCGGTCTCACGAAGAATTGCACCGCAGGTCTTCCCCGCGCGACGGGCGACCCCATGTTGAGTAAAAGGAAGGAGACCCCCTGATGAAACAGACCCCGTTGATCCCCGTCCTACTGAGCCTTGGCCTTGCAGGCCCGGCGCTGGCCCAGAATGTCGGCGAGGCACCGATAAGTGAGGCGCAGCCCTTCACGCTTGTCCCGCAGGCGACATTGCAAAACCCTTGGGCGATTGCCCCGCTGCCCGATGGCTCCGTGCTGGTCAGCGGCAAGGCGGGCACGATGTGGCATGTGAGCGGGGAGCAGATGCAAGAGCTCTCGGGCGTGCCGGATGTGCAATATAGCGGCCAAAACGGCATGCTCGATGTCGCGGTCGCCCCGGATTTTGAGCGCACGCGGGCAGTCTATTTTACCTATGTCTCGCCGGAAAATGCGCTTGTGCTGGCCCGGGGTACGCTGGGCACGGACAGCCTCGAGGGCATCGAGACGCTTTGGGAGCAGACGCCGGGTGGGCGCGGACAGCCGGGCGGCATCATTGCCTTTGGTCCCGACGGCGCTCTCTATCTGAGCGTGGGCGATCGGATGCAGCCCGATACCGCGCAGGAGCCCGACAATCCGCGCGGCAAGATCCTTCGGTTGACGATGGAGGGCCGCGCCGCGCCGGGCAATCCGCAGGCCGATGCCGGGGGCGTGCGCGCTCAGACATGGAGCGAGGGCCACCGCAACCCTTATGGCCTTGCCTTCGGCCCCGATGGCACGCTGTGGGAGCATGAGATGGGCCCGCGCGGCGGCGATGAGCTGAACCGGATCGAGCCGGGTCAGAATTACGGCTGGAACGCGGTCTCCAACGGGCGGCACTATTCGGGGATGCCGATCCCCGATCACGACACCGCCCCGCAATTCGCGGCTCCCAGCCTGTATTGGACCCCGGTGATCGCACCGGCGGGGCTTGCGTTCTACGACGGTGCGGCCTTTCCCGACTGGCAGGGGCATAT
This sequence comes from Thioclava dalianensis, assembly GCF_000715505.1. Classification (GTDB taxonomy): domain Bacteria; phylum Pseudomonadota; class Alphaproteobacteria; order Rhodobacterales; family Rhodobacteraceae; genus Thioclava; species Thioclava dalianensis. Next base: position 216,449 of record NZ_JHEH01000005.1, on the reverse strand, counting down.
GCTGATCGGCGGGTTGGCTGGGCAGGGTCTGGTTCTTGTGGCCGGTGACGGCTCGGACCAGCTGGCGCGTTGGGATCTCGGGATGCGGGTGCGCGATGTCGCGGTTGGGCCACAAGGCGCGGTCTGGATCATCGAAGATTCCGATGAAGCAAAACTGTATCGGCTCGATCCTGCGTAAGAAACGCTTATCCGCCGGTCGCGTGCTGTGTCTGGGGAGTTTGGAGCGGGTAGCGGGAATCGAACCCGCGCGTTCAGCTTGGGAAGCTGACAGGCTACCATTACATCATACCCGCATGGTGCGCGCGAAGAGGTATGCCAGCGCGCGGCTTCGGTCAAGAGGGATCTCAATGCAAAACGCCCGGACGGCGTGAGCCATCCGGGCGCGTCTTGCAGGCCTTGGAAAGGCTTACATTTTCGGCAGCATCACAGTGTTGATCACGTGAACCATGCCGTTCGACTGTTTCACGTCAGCGGTTTCAACCGTCGCAACGTCGCCGCGCGGGTCCTTGATCATGACTTTGCCGTCTTTGACCATCGCGGTGAGGTTACAACCGCCGAGCGTCGGGATGGTCGCCATACCGTTGGCCGAGGATTCGACAGTCTTCATGATGTTTTCCGCCGAGATCACACCTTTAGCGACGTGGCAGGTCAGGATATGCGTGAGCATTTCCTTGTTCTCGGGCTTCACGAGATTGTCGACGGTGCCTGCGGGCAGCTTGTCGAACGCGGCGTTGGTCGGCGCGAAGACGGTGAACGGGCCGGGGCCTGCCAGCGTGTCCACGAGGCCTGCGGCTTTCACGGCAGCCACCAGGGTGGTGAGGTTCGGAGCTGCGGAAGCGTTGGCGGCGATCGGCTTGTTCTCGAACATCTTGGCGCCGCCCACCATCGGGTTCTCAGCGAGCGCGGGGCCCGCGAATGCGAGTGCGGCTGCGGCGAACATCGGGGCTGCAAACTTGCGGAACGTGTTGGTCATAATAAGGTCTCTCCCTGTCGACCGGCAGGGTTATTCCCGCCGTGATGCAGAGGTTACGAGGGCATGGCACGAACCCGATCACTTTAAGTCGATCACGAAATCGTGAGCGCCCTAAATGACGATGATCCGGGGGCTTTCAGCCGCGCCGCCGCCTGCGGCGCCCGCCGCCCTCATCGCCTGATCCGCCGGTGTTGAAGCTGACATCGGGGAGCGGTGCCACCGCGCGCAGACGCGTGAAGGGGGCCGTTGCATGGGGCAGGGCATTGGCGGCCACGAAATGCTCTTGGAAGCGCGGCTCGATCGCGGTTTCGACCTTGGTGATCCGCTTGACCTGCGTCTCGATCGCGCGGCGCGCCCGCACCGAGCACAGGGCCATGCGCGCGCCCGTGCCTGCCGCATTGCCCGCCGAGGTGACGTGATCAAGCGGCGCATCGGGGATCATCCCCAGCACCATCGCGTGTTTCGGGCTGATATGCGCGCCAAAGGCTCCGGCGAGCACGACACGGTCGACCTCATCGACGCCCATCTCGTCCATCAGCAGGCGCGCCCCGGCATAAAGCGCGGATTTCGCAAGCTGGATGGCGCGGATGTCGCCCTGCGTGACGGTGATGCGCGGGCCTTCGGGCGTTGCGTCATGGATCAGGTATTCATGGGTGCGGCCCGAGGCGACGCAGCGCGTGGTACCCACCTGTTCGGGCGATCCGATCAGCCCGGATGCATCGACGATCCCCGCCATGCGCATCTCGGCCACAGCCTCGATGATGCCAGAGCCGCAGATGCCGGTGATCTGGGGCGTGCCAAACTCGGGTTCGGTCGACCAATGCTCATTGCCGATGATCTTGAATCGCGGCTCTTTCGTCGCGGGATCAATCTCGATCCGCTCGATGGCACCCGGGGCGGCTCGCTGCCCGCTTGAGATCTGCGCGCCCTCGAAGGCCGGGCCGGTGGGTGAGGAGCAGGCCAGCACGCGGCTGGAATTGCCCAGAAGGATCTCGGCATTGGTTCCGACATCGACGATGAGCGACAGGTCCTCGCGCCGCTCGGGGGCCTCAGAAAGCGCTACGGCGGCCGCATCGGCCCCGACATGGCCCGCGATCAGCGGGAGGATATAGACGCGCGCGCCCGGGCTGGCCTCCAGCCCGATCTCGGAGGCGGGCAGGTCCATACTGTCCGAGGTGGCCAGCGCAAAGGGCGCCTGACCCAGCTCGACCGGATCAATGCCCAGCAGCAAATGGTGCATCACCGGGTTGCACACCACGGTGGCCTCTACGATCTCGCCGGTCTCGATCTGCGCCTCCTGCGCCAGCTCGCGCGCCAGATCGCCCATCGCATCGCGCACGACCTTGGTCATCTCCAGATCGCCACCGGGATTCATCATCACGTAGGAGACCCGGCTCATGAGATCTTCGCCAAAGCGGATCTGCGGGTTCATCAGCCCGGCACTGGCCAGCACCCGCCCATCATCAAGCGCGACCAGATGGCCCGCGATGGTGGTCGAGCCAAGGTCGATTGCCAGACCGTAAAGCGGCGTCTCGCGCAGGCCGGGATAGAGCGCGCTGAGCCGCGGACCCTCGCCTTGATCATGCACAGCGGCGGTGACCTTCCACGCGCCCTTGCGCAGCACCGGTTGCAGCTTGCGCAGCATATCGGGATCGGCGCGCAGGCCCGGGATGTCCCATTGTGCCTCAAGCGCATGGGCGAGGCGTTGGAAATCGCCCTCGGGCGCATGCATGTCGGGCTCTTGGACCTCGATATAGCAAGCGCGGGTGGCGGGATCCATTTCCATGACCCGCTCGGAGGCGGCCTTGCGCACGACCTGCTTGTGGACCTGACTTTCGGGCGGCACGTCGATCACGATATCGCCCTGAATTTCCGCCTGACAGCCCAAGCGGCGTCCCGGCTTGAGCCCGCGCACGCGGTCGTAGCGCTCCTCGACGGAGTTGATCGGGCTCAGCGCATCGGGCTCGACATGCAGCCCGTGTTTGGAGAAATCGCCATAGCCGGGGCTGCATTGGCATTTCGAGCAAATGCCGCGCCCGCCGCAGACCGAATCGAGATCCACGCCCAGTGTGCGCGCCGCGGCGAGCACCTTGGTGCCGCGTGCCACACGGCCCCGCTTGCCCGAGGGGGTAAAGATCACCTGCACATCATCGCTCATGTCGCGCTCCTGCCATTCTTGTCCCCGTTCTAGGCCTTTGGCTGCGCGGCGCAAAGCCCGCAACCGACCCGGCAGCCCGAGAAATCGTCATGAAGTTCATGAGGCGGTGCTCACGGCGTCCAGATTTAGGGCGTGTAGATATAAAGGCCCATCTCTTGCGCCGCCCGCAGCGAGAGCGTGGCGCTGTCGAGCCCGCGCGGTGCCTGATAGGCGCGGATCGCCGTTCCGGTGGCCGGATCAAGCGTGCCATCGGCCCGCCCGTGATAGAGGTTCCGGGCCGCGAGGGCGCGTTGCAGCATCGCCACGAAGGACGGCGTCAAATCGGCGGTGCACATGGCGCGAAAATAGCGCGGCTTGCCGGCATCAATCATCCGCTGGGCGCTCATTTCGCGGTAGATCGCGGGTTGGGTGATCGCGCCCGTTTTGGCGTCGCGCTGCTCGGGGATCACCTGCACCTGATGGGTCACGGTCTCGACCTGCGCGGGGGCCTTCAATTCGGCGTAACAACCTTTTGCATCCGTCGCCGGGCGCTGCGTGGAGACCTCGCTTGCCAGTGTCGGACCGGGCGGCGGACGCTGGAGGTCTGTCCCCCCGGTTTGACAGCCTGCCAGCAGCGCGAGCGCCAGCAAGGGCCCCGCAGCCGCGCATCCTGGGTGCAAAAGTTTTCGCCTGTGCAAAGCGCTCGCCTCGTCTTGTTCGCGCGTGACACTACAAGACCCGGCGCGCGCGGCAATCCCCGATCTGCGGGGGCGGCGCGCCAAGGGCCTCTGGTAAAACGCATCAAAGCCCCGTAAATCGGAAGCGTCCGAGGCTTTCGGGCGACCTGATCCAAGATGAAGAGGCCTTCAGCCATGGCAAAGATCACCTATATCGAACATACCGGCACGCGGCACGAGATCGACGTAAAGCCCGGCATGACAGTGATGGAGGGTGCGCGCGACAATGGCGTTCCCGGTATCGATGCTGATTGCGGCGGCGCCTGTGCCTGCTCGACCTGCCATGTCTATGTCGATCAGGACTGGATCGACAAATTGCCCGCGAAGGACCCGATGGAAGAGGACATGCTGGATTTCGCATGGAATCCCGACCCGGTGAAATCGCGCCTGACCTGCCAGATCAAGGTCACCGAAGCGCTGGACGGGTTGATCGTGAACCTGCCCGAAAAACAGATTTGATGCGCTGGGCGGCAGCAGATCTGGCCTTTTGGCTGGTCGCTGCGGCCCAGACTGCCTGCGCGGATACCCGCGTGACGGCACGCTACGCCGCGCCGACGGATCGCTACGGACATTTCGCTCTGGGGCGCGCGCATGAATTTGGCGCGCTGTTTGTCACCGTGAGGCGCGGGGCGGACCCGCGCGTGACCTATAAGATCGCGCTGCCGCCCGACATGGTCTTTGAGGACATTGCGCCGCGTGTGGTCGATCTCGATGCGGATGGTGTGCCCGAGATCCTCGTGATCCAGTCGCATCGGCAGTTTGGATCGCGTTTGGTTGTGCTGCAACTGGCGGGAGGCGGTCCGGTGCAGAGCGCGGCCAGCCCCTTTGTCGGCGCGCCGAACCATTGGCTCTCGGTGATCGGGGCGGGCGATCTGGATGGCGATGGGCGCTCTGAGATTGCGCTGATCGACGCGCCGCACCGGCTTGGTCAATTGGTGATCTATCGCTACGCGGATGGCGGTCTGCGCGAAGTCTTGCGCGGTCAACATGTCACCAATCACCGATTTGGCGCGGATCAGATCCTGGGGGGTGTGCAGCGCTGTTCGCCCAGCCCCGAAATGATCGTGGCCCGGTTCGATTGGTCCGAATTGCTTGCGCTGCGGTTTGGTGCGGAGGGCGCGATCGCCGCGCGCAGCTTGGGGCGCGATACTTCACCGGCGGCGTTTGATGCAGCGCTGGCTTGCCGGATCTGAGCCTATTTCAGCAAACTGTCTTTGGAGGCGCGGCGGTTCAGGCCGCCTGCCTGTCCGCGCTTGCTGTCGCGTGCGCCGGCACATTCGACGCAGAGCTTGACGCCCGGGATCGCCTCGCGCCGGGCTTGCGGGATTTCCTCGTCGCATTCGGCGCAATGGGTCAGGCTCTCGCCCTGCGGCCCGCGCCGTGCCTTGAGCCGCGCCAGCTCGTCGCTGATCGAGGCTTCGATCTGTTCGCTCACCGCGCCGTCGCGCGCCCATCCTCCGGCCATGACGTACCTCCTGATTTCTTTAATGTAGGGCCGGACATGGCTCGCGTCAAAGTGAGGCAATGTAACCTTGACGTAACATTTTTTGCGGCGCATTTGTAACGCAAGGGTTACACGCAGGAGGGTGTCATGTTGAGCTATTCTCAGTTTTCGATGTTACGTCGGATCGTGCTTGGGCTGAGCGGGCTGGTCTGTCTGCTCTACGCGGTGCTTGCGCTGATCATGCGCAATCCCGCCCCGATATCGCCTTGGCTGCCATGGATGAGCGGCGCGCTCGGGCTTTTCGTGATTTTCGCGGCGGCACGCTTAGCAGGTCCCGATCAGGTGCGGCGGGCGAAGGATGAGCTGTTTCGCCACGACGCACAAACCGCGCAGCGCGTCGGCTTTTGGGTGGCGCTTTCGCTTTATCCGATCTTCGCGATCCCGCTGTCGCTCGATCTGATCGCCTGGCCCGTGGCCTTTGCGGCCATGGGGACGTTGAGCGCGGCGGCGTTTCTGCTGAGCTTCGTCTGGTGCGACATGCGGGGCGGGTGATGGGGCTGATCGTTCATCTGGGCCATCATCGCAAAGCCGCCGGGTTGACGCAGGCCCAGCTTGCCGAGGCGGTGGGCGTGTCGCGCAAGACCATCAACACCGTGGAGAATGGCGTGTTCATCCCTTCGACGCTGCTTGCGCTCCGGTTGGCCAGCTATCTTGGCCAACCGGTCGAGGCGCTTTTCGAGTTGCAGCCCGCATCCAACCCGGCCTGACGGCGCTGCCGCTTTTCGCGTCCGCGTCGTCGCATTTTCTCCAGCCAAGCCAAGGTGAAACCTCGATTGTACGTGTGAGCCCCGCGCGCTAGAGACGAGGGCGCGCAGTTGAAAAGGATCGGACGATGACCCAGACCGCTTATGTTCTCACCGTGGCTTGCCCCTCGACGCGCGGGATCGTCGCAGGGATTGCCAATGTGCTCGCCGATCAGGGCTGCAACATCACCGACTCGCATCAATATGACGATCTGCGCACGGGCCAGTTCTTCATGCGGGTGAACTTCGTGTCCGAGACCGGGGTGGCGGAAGAGGCGATTCGCGAGGCCTTTACGCCGGTCGCTGAGAGCTTCTCGATGGATTGGGCGATCCATGATTCCGGAGCCAAGATGAAGGTCATCCTGATGGTCTCGAATTTCGGCCATTGCCTTAACGATCTGCTCTATCGCTGGCGCATCGGTGCATTGCCGATCGAGATTGTGGGCGTGGTGTCGAACCACCTGACCTATCAGAAGGTCGTGGTCAATCATGACATCCCCTTCCACCACATCAAGGTCACCAAGGAAAACAAGCCCGAGGCGGAGGCGCGGTTGCTGTCGGTGGTCGAGGAATCGGGGGCCGAACTGGTCGTTCTGGCGCGCTACATGCAGATTCTCAGCGACGCGCTGTGCCAGAAGATGTCGGGGCGGATCATCAACATCCACCACTCCTTCCTGCCGAGCTTCAAGGGGGCCAACCCCTACAAGCAGGCCTATGAGCGTGGCGTGAAGCTGATCGGGGCCACGGCGCATTACGTGACCGCCGATCTCGACGAAGGTCCGATCATCGAGCAAGACACTGTGCGGATCACCCATGCGCAATCGCCCGAGGATTACGTCTCGCTGGGCCGCGATGTCGAGGCTCAGGTGCTCTCGCGCGCGATCCATGCCCATATCCATCACCGGGTGTTCATCAACGAAAACAAGACGGTGGTCTTTCCGGCCTCGCCGGGCTCTTACGCCTCCGAACGCATGGGCTAGGCGGCGCGCGTCTGGTCGGGGTTTACGCGCTCATTGCGCGCGCGACCCCGCCAAGGGCGACGCCGCATACCACCATCCAAGGCGGCAGTTTCCAGATAACCAGCAGGACGAATCCCGCAACCGCGAGGGTGAAATCCCGCATATCCGCAATCGCGCTGGTGAATAGCGGCGAATAAAGCGCGGCTCCCAGCACGCCCACCACCGCCGCATTCGCCCCTTGGATCAGCGATTGCGCCCCGCGTGTCGCGCGCAGCCGGTCCCAAAACGGCAAGACACCGAGCAGGATCAGGAAGCCGGGCAGAAAGACCGCGACCAGCGCAATCGCCGCTCCGATCAGCCCGTTGGGGGCGGGGCCGAGGATCGCGCCCAGATAGGCGGCAAAGCTGAAAAGCGGGCCGGGCAGCGCCTGCGCCGCACCGTAGCCTGCAAGAAACGCATCCTGTGTGACCCATCCCGGCGCCACCGTCTGCGCCTCTAGCAGCGGGAGCACGACATGACCGCCGCCAAAGACCAGCGCGCCCGAGGCGTAGAAGCTCTCGAACACCGCCGCGCTCTGCGAGTGACCTGACAGCATCGGCAAGAGCGCCAGCAACAGCGCGAAACTCGCAAGGCAGAGGAGCCCCTGTCCGCGCCGCACGGGCATCGGGACAGAGTTGCCACTCGGGGCCTGCGTCCCGCGTCCAAGCACCAGCCCGGCCAGCGCGCCAAATACGATCGCTGCGATCATGCCCAACGCGCCGGGCACGAAGGCAAGGATTGCAAGGGCCGCCACTGCGATGCTGGCGCGGGCGCGATCCGGGCACAGGGTGCGGGCCATTCCCCAGACCGCCTGCGCCACGACGGCAACCGCGACGATCTTGAGCCCGTGCAGCGCGCCCGTCCCGATAGGTCCGGCCACCTGCGCGGCGGTCGCGGCGAAGATCAGCAGGATCAGCACCGAGGGCAGGGTGAAGGCTGTGAAGGCCGCAAGCGCGCCGAGCCAACCCGCTCGCATCAGCCCAAGCGCAAACCCCACCTGACTGGAGCTTGGGCCGGGGAGGAATTGGCACAGGGCGACCAGCTCGCCATAGGCGGCATCAGAAAGCCAGCGCCGTCGGGTCACGATCTCGTCGCGGAAATATCCCAGATGGGCAATCGGGCCGCCAAAGGAGGTCAGGCCGAGCTTGAGAAAGACGCCGAAAACCTCGCGCGGGGAGCCGGGGCTTGCTTTGGGGGCGGGGCGCTCAGAGCTGTCCGTCATCGAAGGGGTGTCTTTCTATCGGGCTCTGTGGGCTGCTTGACAGACCTCACGTGCGGCGCAGATCGATGCCATTCGCCTGCGCGTCCCCGTATGCTATATCCAAGCGCATGATGCCGGATATCCCCTCTTTCCCGCCCGCGCGCCGCGTTGGCCTTTTGCTTGCGGCAGGGGCGTCTCGGCGCTTCGGCCCGCAGGACAAGCTGCTGGCCAGCTATCGCGGTGCGCCGCTGGTGCTGCATGCGGCACGGGCGATGATGGGGGTGCCGCTGGCAGCAAGGGTGGCCGTGGTCTCGAGCGCCCCTGTGGCCGAATGTCTGGCCGAGGCAGGTTTCACGATCTGCCGGGTGGAGCCCGGGCCGCAATCGCGTTCGCTGGCCGCCGGGGTGGCTGTCGCGCAGGAGATGGAAGCGACGCAGATCCTGCTTGCACTGGGCGATATGCCCGAGATCCGCGCCGAGGATCTGGCCGCTGTGCTGGCGCTGGCGGGGTCGGAGGGGGCCTGTGTGCAGACCGGGGGCATCGCGATGCCGCCTGCCGTTTTCGCCGCGCGGGATTTTGCGGAGCTGCGCGGGATTTCCGGGGATCGGGGCGCACGTGGACTGCTCGCGGATTTGCCGCCCGCGCAGCGCCTGAACCTGCCGCCCGCGCGCGCGATCGATATCGACCGCCCCGGCGATCTGGACCGGGCCTAGCTTTCGATGTGGGTCAGGAGGCGGCCACATGTGGTGCGCCTTGCGAGAGTTTGCCAGAGGTGAGCGCTGCAAGCGCGACCATCACCGTGGCGGTGCCCAGCACCATAGGCAACCCACCGATCTGATAGGTCAGCCCCGACAAAAGCGTGCCTGCAAGCCGTCCCGTTGCATTGGCCATGTAGTAAAACCCGACATCCATGGTTACGCGCTCGGACCGTGTGAAAGCAAGGATCAGGTAGGAATGCAGCGAGGAGTTGATCGCAAAGATCGCCCCGAAGATCAGCAGGCCCACGACCAGCGTCAGGGTGAACCACAGCTGGGGATCGGGCGAGAGCAGCGCGGCTGCGGTGAGGGCTGCGGGCACCACCAGAAGCGCCAATGCCCAGTCGCGCGCGGCGCGGATCAGGCTCGCCTCGGGGCGGTTGGCGGCGCGCAGAAGATTTGGCGCGGCTGCCTGCACCGCGCCGTAAAGGATCACCCAGAGCGCCATGAAAATACCGATGAGGAAGAAGGCGGCGCGGTTGCCCGCCTCAGAGCCGTCTGACAGCACGGCGTAGAAATAGATCGGGATGCCCACCACGAACCAGACATCGCGCGCGCCAAACAGGAAGACGCGCGCCGCTGACAGCCAGTTCACATTGGCCGATTTCGAGAAGACTTCGGAGAACTTCGCGCCCTTGCGCCCCGTGGGCAGGCCCTGCGGCATCGCCACCACAATCGCGGCGAGGATGATCGCAAGCACGGTTGCCATCACGATCAGGGCCGGGACAAAGCCGAAGGCTGCGAGAAGGGCGGCGCCGAGCAGAAAGCCCAAGCCCTTCACTGCGTTCTTGGAGCCTGTGAGCAGGGCCACCCAGCGAAACACTCCGCCGCCTGTGCTGGGCGCAAGCAGCTTTACGGCGGATTTCGACGACATCTTGGCGAGATCCTTGGCGACCCCGCTCAGCCCCTGCACCAGCATCACGAAGCTGACCGAGGCGGGAATGCTCCAGCCGGGATCAAGCTCCGACAGCGCCAGCAGCGCCACGACCTGCAGCACCAGCCCTGCATAAAGCGTCGAGACCAGCCCGAACCGCGCCGCGATCCAGCCCGCCGAGAGGTTGGTCGCCATCCCCGCCACCTCGTAGAGCACGAAGAGATAGGCCAACTGCACCGGCGAGAACCCCAGCGTGTGGAAATGCAACAGCACCAGCATACGCAGCGCGCCGTCGGTGAGCATGAAGGCCCAATAGGCCGCCGTGACCGCGATATAGGCGGCAAACCCCTCCGGGCGCTGCGCGCTCATAACGCGGCCCCGACCATCTGCGCCACATCGACCAGCCGATGCGCATAGCCCATCTCATTGTCGTACCAGGCATAGAGTTTGACCTGCGTGCCATTGATCACCATCGTCGAGGGTGCATCGAGGATCGAGGAGCGGATGTCATTGGTGTAATCGCTCGAGACAAGCGGGCGGGTCTCATAGCCAAGGATGCCTTTGAGCGGGCCGTTCGCTGCCGCCTTGAACAGGGCGTTGACCTCTTCCGCCGTGGTTGCGCGCTCTACCTCGAAGACGCAATCGGTCAGCGAGGCGTTGAGCAGCGGCACCCGCACCGCGTGACCGTTCAGCCGCCCCGCCAGCTCGGGGTAGATCAGGGTGATCGCGCTGGCCGATCCGGTCGTGGTCGGGATCAGCGAATTGAGCGCGGAGCGCGCGCGGCGCAGATCCTTGGCGGGCCGGTCCACGATGGTCTGGGTGTTGGTCACGTCATGGATCGTGGTGATTGATCCATGATGGATGCCCAGAGCCTCGTGGATCACCTTGACCACCGGGGCGAGGCAGTTCGTCGTGCAGCTCGCCGCCGTCACGATCTGATGCGCGGCGGGATCGTAGCTGTCATGGTTCACGCCCATCACGATATTGGCGGTCGGGCCGTCCTTGACGGGGGCCGAGACAACAACCTTCTTCACCCCGGCTGCGAAATAGGGGGCAAGGGCGGCCTCGGTCTTGAATTTGCCGGTGCAGTCGATCACCACATCCACCCCGCCAAGTGGCAGTGCTGTGAGGTCTTTCGTCCCGATGAACGGCAGCCGCGTGCCGTCGATCGTCACGCTATCGGCGTCATGGGAGAACTCGGCATTCCAGCGCCCGTGCACGGTGTCGAACTCCAGCAGATGGGCGTGCATTTCTGGATCCCCCACGGCGTCGTTGATCCACGCGATCCGCGCGCCTTGCTCCAGCAGCGGCTTGAGCGCGAGTTTTCCGATCCGGCCAAGGCCATTGAGGGCGAAAGTGGTCATGACCCGCAAATCTCCGTTCATTGGTTAGCGCGACAAGGATGCCGAGAGATGATGGCCACACGAATAGGTGAAACCTGCCTCGGGTGCGCGTGAAAGTTTCATGACATTTCGTGCGGCCCGTGCAGAGAAAACCGTCGTTTCAAGCGGTGCGAACGAAGTTCTGCTATTGCCCCGACGCGCGCTGGCCGAGGTCTTCGAAGAACCGGAGCAAATAGCCGTCGGGATCGGCCACGACGAACTGACGATGGCCTGTTTCCAGATCTCCTGCGCGATACCATTTTTCTTCGGGGGGCAAAAAAAGAGGGTGCCCGCTTTGGCGCAGCGCCTCGATGAGTGGGGCAATCGCAGGCACGCGGATCTGAACATTCAGCCCTTTGCCGAAGGGATAGCTCTGCGGCAGATGTTCATCCGCGAATGTGCGGCCTTTCCCGATCTGATCAATCATCAGCTCCGCCTCCCCCAAACGTAGAAAGCAAAAGCCTTCCTCGGCGCGCTCATAGGCAGATTCAAACCCCAGCACATCGCAGTAGAACGCCTTGGAGCGCTGCCAGTCCGAGACGGCGAATTCGGGGATAACCGCGTTGCTCACCTTGGGCCCTCCTGAAAGTCCGGGCTCAGATTGGCGCAAGGCGGGGGTGGTGACAATGGCGCAAAGGGTTTGGCCGATGGTCTGGTTTCGGGCGCTTTGCCCCTTGGTCCGACATGCAGAAGGGCGCCCCAGGGGCGCCCTTTGTCACGCTATGATTCGCGCGTGGCTTTAGTCGACGGGCAGCGCCACGAAGCGTGGCTCTCCGCCGCGGCGGATCAGCAGCAGGATGGATTTGCGCCCGCCATCCTTCGCCGCTTTGATCTGTGCCTCGAAGCCTTCGACGGTTGAGACCGGAGTCTGACCGGCCTCGGTGATCAGGTCGCCCGCGCGCAGGCCCTTGCCATAGGCCTCCGAGCTTTCGTCGAGCGATTTGATGATCAACCCTTCGGTCTCTTTGGTCAGACCCATCTCGCTGCGCAGAGCGTCGGTGAGCGGGGTGACGGTGAGGCCCAGCATGTCGCGCTCGACCTCTTGGGGCGCCTCGACCGCTTTGGGCGGCTTCTCTCCTTCGGCCAGTTCGCGCCGGCCCAGCGTGACCAGCAAGGTCACGGGCGCGCCGTCGCGCAGGACGGTGACGCGGACTTTCTCGCCCACAGGGGCATCGGCCACGCGCTTGACCAGATCGCGGGTGCTGTTGACCTCGCCGCCGTCAAAGGAGGTGATGACATCGCCTGCCTTGATGCCCGCCTCTTTGGCCGGGCCATCGGGCACTTCCGAGATCAGCGCGCCTTCGGGTTTGGGCAGGCCCATTGCCTCGGCCATATCCGGGGTCACGTCCTGGATCTTGACGCCAAGCCAGCCGCGCCGGGTCTCGCCGTATTCCTTGAGCTGGTCGACCACTTTAGAAACCACGTTGGAGGCCATCGAAAAGCCGATCCCGATCGAGCCGCCATTGGGCGACAGGATCGCGGTGTTCACGCCCACGACCTCGCCCTGCATGTCAAAGAGCGGCCCGCCCGAGTTGCCCCGGTTGATCGCGGCGTCGGTCTGCAGATAGTCGTCATAGCTGCCGGAGAGTTCGCGGTTGCGCGCCGAGATGATCCCAGCACTGGCCGAGAAACCCTGTCCCAGCGGGTTGCCCATCGCCATGACCCAATCGCCCACGCGCACCTTGTCGCTATTGCCGAATTTGACAAAGGGCAGGGGGGTGTCGGAGGTCACCTTGAGCAGCGCGATATCGGTTTTCGGATCGGTCCCGATCAGCTTTGCATCGAGGCGCTTGCCCGAGAAGAACTCGATTTCGATCTCATCGGCGCCCTCAATGACGTGATTGTTGGTGACGATATAGCCATCTTCCGAAATCACGAAGCCCGATCCCAGCGCATTGGAGCGACGCGGGCGCGCAGGCCCGTCCCCGCCGTTTTCACCGGGCAGGCCGAAGTCGCGGAACAAGTCCTCAAAAGGCGAGCCCGGCGGAAAGTTCGGAACGCCATTGGTGGGGGCGGCCACCGTGGTCGACGTGGTGATGTTAACGACCGAATTGCTGACCTGATCGACGAGATCGGCGAAGCTTTCGGGGGCGGCGCGCGCATAGGCGGGGCCTGCGATGGGGGTGAGAGCGAGGCTCAGGGCCAGCATGGCCGCGCCCAGCCCCCCGCGCAGCGCATTTCCAGTCCCGATGACGATCTTCATTGGCCTCTCCCTGTTGTCTGGCGCTCTCGCTGGCGCGCGAATTGCTCTCGACTTCTTGAAATGTAGGGAGGCACGGGCGCGAAGGGAAGTTCTCGATGCAGGAAATTGCAGTCGATGGTCTTTGCAGGGGCCCTTAGGCTGCGCGCAGCGCCCAGAGCAATGCCGTGCCCGCGGCAAGCGCTATCAGTCCAAGCGTGCGCCGCCCCGACGGGCCCAGAGCGCGCAGGAATTCCAGCGCCTGCTCGATACGCGAAGGGGCCAGCGCAAGCGCCAGCCCCTCGATCACAAGGACCAGTCCCAGACCGGTCAGTAGCTCTGCCATCACTGGCTCGCGGATCCCGCGCCGGTCGCGCTGGAGCCACCGGTGGCCGGTGCCGTCGTCGCAGCCGGTTGATCGGCGGGCGGCGAGGGGGCTTCGGTGCTTTGCGCCTTGCGCAGAGCCGCATTGGCCGCATCGACCGCGGCCTTCTCGGCTGCATCATCTTGCGCAGCGGAGATCTGGCGCGGCGACATCGGCTGCTCACCGATCGATTTCAGGAACCGATCATAGTCGAAATACAGGCTGTCGGGCTGGGTCACCAGCGACGAGGTCTGTTTCTGCATCGACTGCGTGTAGAACTGCAGCGCGCGGCTGAACGCGAAGAAGCTCGGATCTTTGCTATAGGCATCGGCATAGATCTTGTTGGCCGTCGCATCTGCCTCACCGCGGATCACCTCGGCCTCTTTCTGAGCCTGCGAGGTCACCTCGACCACGGTCCGGTCTGCGGTGGCCCGCACGCGCTGAGCGGCCTCTGCGCCACGTGCGCGCTCGTCTGCCGCTTCGCGCTCCCGCTCGGCCCGCATCCGGGCATAGGTTGCCGAGAGGTTCTGGTCAGGCAGATCGGTCCGCGTCAGGCGCACATCGATGACGTCAACACCCAGCGAGGCGGCCTCTTTGCGCGCCAGATCGCGGATCTGGTTCATCAGCGGCGTCCGGTCCTTCGAGAGCACCGCCGTCGAGGGCACGGAGCCCAGAACTTCGCGGATTTTCGCGGTGAGCAGGCGATCAAGACGCATACGCGCCCCTTCTTCGCCCGAGGCGCCCACGGCCTCACGGAAGCGCACCAGATCGGTGATGCGCCAGCGCGCGAAGGCATCGACCACAAGACGGCGATCGTCGAGCGGCGTGACTTCGAGCGGCTGGGTCGTCAGGCTCAGGATCCGGTCGTCATATTGCACGACCGTGTCGATCAGCGGGAGCTTGAAAGCCAATCCCGGCTCGGTGCGCACTTGGTTCACCTGACCGAAACGCAGCACCAGCGCCTTGTGCTTCTCGTCCACGACGAAGAACGAGTTCAGCCCGAGTGCCACGAGGATCACAAGAACTGCGATTGCAAAAGGTCCACGCATTAGTTGCTCCCCCCGGTTTTGGTTGCGGTTTTGCTGCTGGTCGTGCTGCTATCGCCTTGCGGGCGTAGCTGATCGAGCGGCAGATAGGGAATGACGCCACTGCTGCCGTCCTTGCTGTCCACGATGGTCTTGTCGAGACCTGCAAGCAGGCGTCCCATCGTTTCGTAGAACATCCGGCGTTTGGTCACAGCGGGGGCTTTCTCGTATTCCGTCAGGATCGAGTTGAAGCGGGCGGCGTCACCTTCGGCGGCATTCACCGTCTTGGCGCGGTAGCCTTCGGCCTCTTCCTTGACCTGAGCGGCCTCACCACGCGCACCTGCCGTCACGGTGTTTGCGTATTTATCCGCCTCTTTTTCCAGACGATCCCGTTCTTGCTGGGCGGCCTGCACTTCGCGGAAGCTGTCGATCACCTCGGAGGGCGGATCGGCGCGGTTGAAGTTGACCCGGACGATATTGATGCCCGCGCCGTAGCTGTCGAGCGTCTGCTGCACAGCCGTTTGCAGATCGGCTGCGATCACGCCGCGGTCACGGTTCAGGACCGGAGCCAATTCCGAGCGCGCGATGATGTCGCGCATCGCGGATTCCGAGACGGCACGGATCGTGCCCTGCGGATCGGCAAGGTTGAACAGATATTTGGCGGGGTCCTTGATGTTCCAGACAACCTGGAACTCCAGATCGACGATGTTCTGATCGCCGGTCAGCATCAGACCACTGTCATTCGTGCCAGCGCTGCCCGAACCGATATCAACCGTTTGTTCGCGGGTGATCGGCACCTTGGTATAGGTCACGACCGGCCAAGGCGCGAAGTTCAGGCCCGGACCTTTGGTCGCCACATAGCGCCCGAACATCAGCTCGACCGAGCGGCTGCCCTGATTGACTTTGTAGAAGGACGAAAAGACCCAGATCGCGGCGATCACGATCACCGCAAGAATAACAACCATCTTGGTGGGGAAGGGGCCACCGCCGCCGCCCGTGGGACGATTGCCGCCCCCCTTGCCGCCGCGACCGCCCATCAGCACCTTGAGCTGCTCGGAGCCCTTGCGCATGAAATCCTCGATTTCCGGGATTTGGCCGCCGCCTTCGCCGGGACGCCGCTGACCAGGGCGATTGTTGTCGCGCGGCTCTTTGCGGTCATCCCCGCCATCGCCGCCGCTTCCTCCGCCCCAAGGGCCTCCGTTGCTCATGTGGTCCTCACCTTTCCGTTATCTCTGGGAACACTTGGGCATTCCGCGCGTGAATTCAATATTGTCTTGCAGGCTTACGCATGGTTACCAGCTCTTCCGCCATTGTCGGATGAACTGCGCAAGTCGCGTCAAACTGTTCCTTTGTGGCGCCCATCTTCATGGCGATCGCAACCATCTGGATCATCTCGCCCGCGTCGGGTGCGACGATATGACAGCCCAAGACCGCACGGCTGTCGCGACACACGATGAGCTTCATCAGCACGCGCGCATCCGCACCCGCAAAGGCCGAGCGCATCGGCTTGAAGCTCGAAACGTAGATCTCCGTCTGGCCGCGCTCTTCGGCTTGGGCCTCGGTGATGCCGCAGGTGCCGAATTCCGGCTGGGTGAAGACCGCAGAGGCGATCAGCTCGTGATCCATCTGGCGCGCCATGCCCCCAAAGACGGTGTCGGCAAAGGCATGCCCCTCGCGGATCGCGACCGGCGTAAGGTTGACGCGGTTTGTCACATCGCCCACGGCATAGATCGAGGGGATGTTGGTTTGCGACCATTCGTCCACCAAGACTTCGCCGCGCTCACCCAGCGAGACCCCCGCCTGCTCAAGGCCAAGACCCTCGGTATAGGGCGTGCGGCCCGTGGCATAGACCACCGTATCAAAGACCTCTTCACGACCCTCGCCGCAGGTGACCTGTAAGCCATCCTCGGTCTTCTTGATTTCGGTGATCACGGTGTGAGTGTGGATCTCGATGCCGCCCGCCTGCATCTGATCGACGATCAGATCGCGCGCCTCAGTGTCGAATTCACGCAGCAGGGGGGAGCGGTTATATTGCGTGACCTTAACGCCCAATCCATTGAGGATGCAGGCGAATTCACAGGCGATATAGCCGCCGCCGACGATCAGGATACGCTTGGGCAGCGCGTCGAGCTTGAAGATGTCGTTGGAAGTCAGGACATGCTCGCAGCCCGGGAAATCGGGCACGAAGGGGCGTCCGCCGGTGGCCACGAGGATATGTTTGGCCGAAACAGTGGAGCCATCCGCCAGCGTCACCTCATGCGCACCGCTGACCGTTGCGCGCTGATCGTAGAGCGTCACGCCCGCATTGGTCTGGCCGCGCCGGTAGATCGCCTCAAGCCGGTCCAGCTCGGCGTCGAGCTTGGTGCGAAAAGCGGTCCAGTCGAACTGGCCTTGATCGGCCGACCAGCCATAGGCGCGCGCTTCTTCGACCATTCCGGGCATCGTGGAGGCGAACACCATCAGCTTTTTGGGGACGCAGCCGCGGATCACGCAGGTGCCGCCCATGCGGTATTCCTCGGCCAGAGCCACCTTGGCGCCATGTTCCGAGGCCGCGATGCGCGCCGCGCGCACGCCACCCGAGCCGCCGCCGATGACAAAAAGATCGTAATCGAAGTTCATGAACCCTGTCCTTCTTTTGGTCCGCGCCAACAGGGCTTAGCTGCCCATCGCCACGGGGGCAAGGCGCGGGGCCGTGTCGCGGGGGCACGTGCGATGTCCCCGGAAGTAAGCGGCCCGTTTCGCGGGGGGGGGTTAGTCGAGGTCGGCGAAGATATTGTCATCCTCGGCGAAGGTGACCTGTTCTTCGGATACCGAGCCCTCGTTGATATCGCGGACCTGTACTTTGCCATCGGCGCCGCCGATGATGACCTTGTCGCAGATATCGATGAAGAGGCCATTCTCGACCACGCCTGGGATCTGGTTGAGCACCAGTGCGAGTTGGCGAGCATTGCCGATCCGGTTGAGATGCAGATCGACGATGTAATTGCCCTCATCGGTGACATAGGGCTGCGAGCCGTTGAGCCGCAGCGTCGTCTGCCGGCCCAGCACATCCATCGATTCCAGCAATTCCTCGATCAGCGCGCGCGAGGTCTGCCAGCCGAAGGGGATCACCTCGACGGGCAGGGGGAAGCCGCCCAGATGGTTCACTTCCTTGGAGGCATCGGTGATCACGACCATCTGGTCGCTTGCGGTCGCCACGATCTTTTCTTGCAGCAGCGCGCCGCCACCGCCCTTGATCAGGTTCAGCTCGGGATCGAATTCATCGGCGCCGTCAATCGTGATATCAAGCCATTTCGCCTCGTCGAGCGAGACCACCTCGATGCCAACCTGCCGGGCCAGATCGGCGGTGCGCGTCGAGGTCGGGACGCCTTGCAGCTTCAGCCCTTCCTCGCGCACCCGCTCGCCCAGACAGCGCACCATCCATGCGGCGGTCGAGCCGGTTCCAAGCCCGACGCGCATGCCGTCTTCGATCAGGGCGACGGCACGGTGGGCGGCGGCGAATTTCGCCTTGTCGATGGGCGAGAGGTCGGCAGGCATCGGGGGACTCCAGGCAGCGTTGGACATATCTGAGGCCGCTTATAGGCAATCGAGCCCTCGCAAGCGAGTGTGAATCGCCCCAGAGGGGGGCGTGATAGCCCCTGAAATACGGGCATTCGGGCAAATCTGCCACGGTGCCCTAGGGTCCTTTGGGCCGGCTTGGGCGGGCGAGGGCGGCTCCTACCGGCACAAGAGACCGCCTTGGGGAGATTTTGCTTCGGGCGATGTCGGATTGCAGCGCGGGATGCCGCTTCCCGGCATTTGCCTTTGCGCATAGACGTGACAGGGTGAGGCGAATGTGGACGAAAGGCAGGCCGTGATGTTTCTGAGCGTGTTCGATATGTTCAAGATCGGAGTGGGGCCGTCGTCCTCGCATACGATGGGGCCGATGGTGGCGGGCGCGCGCTTTCTCGACACGCTGCGCCGCTCTCCGTTTACGGCCCAAAGGCTGCGGGTGCGGCTGCACGGCTCGCTGGCCTTCACCGGCAAGGGTCATGCGACGGATCGGGCAAGCATTCTGGGCCTCGCGGGCTTTACGCCCGAGGCTTATGACCGCGATACCGCCGATGCCGCTTTGGCGGCCAATGCGCGCGACGGTCGGCTCTGCCCGCCGGGACTGTCGCCAATGGGGTTCGATCCCGAAACGGATCTGGTCTTTGACTATGGCCCGCCCTTATCGGGCCATGCCAACGGCATGGTGATCTCGGCGCTCGACGGGCAGGGCGATGTGCTGTTTCAGGAAACCTATTACTCGATCGGTGGTGGCTTCGTGCGCACGCAGAGCGAGCTGGAAGCCGTGGACGACGCGGCCCGCGATGCGCCCTCGCCGGTGCCGTTCCCGTTTCGCACCGCCGATGAGATGCTGTCGATGGCGCAGGCCTCGGGGCTGAGCATTGCGCAGATGAAGCGGCGCAACGAGCTGCGCTTTTGCGATGCGCAAGAGCTGGAGGCCGGGATCGCCAAGATCTGGGCCACGATGCGCGATTGCATTGAGCGCGGGCTGACCGCCGAGGGCGAGTTGCCCGGCGGGCTGCGCGTCAAGCGGCGCGCGAAGGCGATCCATGAGAGCCTGCGCGCCGATTGGGGCCGAAACCTCACCCCGCCGCATCAGATCAATGACTGGATCTCGGCCTATGCGATGGCGGTGAATGAGGAAAACGCAGCCGGGGGGCAGGTGGTGACAGCGCCCACCAACGGCGCGGCGGGGGTGATCCCGGCGGTGATCCGCTACTGGCTGGACCACGTGCCTCAGGCGAGTAGTTCGCAGATCCCCGATTTCTTGCTGACCGCTGCGGCGGTGGGCGGGCTGATCAAGACGAACGCCTCGATCTCGGGGGCGGAATGCGGCTGTCAGGCCGAGGTCGGTTCGGCTGCGGCCATGGCGGCGGCGGGCATGGCGGCGGTGCTGGGCGGCACGCCGACCCAGATCGAGAACGCCGCCGAGATCGCGCTGGAGCATCATCTGGGCATGACCTGCGATCCGGTGAAAGGGCTGGTGCAAGTGCCCTGTATCGAGCGCAACGGGCTTGGCGCGATCAAGGCGATTTCGGCCGCGAGCCTTGCGCTGCGCGGCGATGGCACGCATTTCGTGCCCCTCGATTCCGCGATCGAGACGATGCGTCAGACGGGCCGCGACATGCATGAGCATTACAAGGAAACGAGCCTTGGCGGGCTGGCGGTCAACGTGCCCAATTGCTGAAAGGCGAGGGCTCGCGTGCCTTTGGTTTGGCCGCTACCGCTCCAGCACCAACTGGCCGCGCGAAAACTCGACCTTAGCGAATTTCGTCAGATAGGTCATGCCCAGAAGCGACGTGCTCATCTCGCCGCGATTGACCACCGCGCGCAGGTTCTGGTCGTGGATCGGGCCGAGATCGAAGCTCTTGATGCGGATGGGTGCCGTGGCCACGATCCCGTTCGCGGTCGAGGCCTGCCCGATATAGGCCAGCCCCTCGGTGTCGATGCCTGCGCGTTGCGCGGCGCGCTGGGTCAACACGATCCGGCTCGCCCCGGTATCGACCACGAAGCGCACAGGCGTGCCATTGACCTGCGCGGTCAGGTAGTAATGCCCGTCGGGCGCCTGATCCACCACGATGCGCCCATCGCGCATGACCGCCTGATCGGGCACCGTGACCTGACGCTGAATGTCGGACCACAGGCCTGCGCCTGCCAGAACCCCCATGAAGATCAGCCCCCAGACGGCAGCATGCTGCAAGGTCTTGCCGGGACGGCGGAACAGCTCGAGCACGACGTAGCCGCCCACCGCCACCAAAAGCAGACCCAGATAGAGCAACCGCCCGCCATACTCGCTAAAAATCGTGTCCAACATCGGATCCCCTGACACCCCGCACCTATCTTGAATGTAGGCAGGTCGCAGTGGGTTTCCCAGAGGGTGCGACTATCCTGACAGCCCCATCAATCCGGCACCGCGCAGACCGTCGAGGATGAACTGCACCGCGAGAGCGGCCAGCAGCATCCCCAGCAGTCGGGTGACCACCATCGTGCCGGTGCGCCCCAGCGCGCGCTCGATCGGTGAGGCCAGCAGGAACATCACCATCACGCAGCCCAGCACCGCCGCCATCACCAGCAGCACAGCGAGCACATTGACCCAATCGCCGCCATCGCGCCCGGCCAGCAGGATCATCGTGGCCATTGCGCCGGGGCCTGCGATCAGGGGCGTGGCCAGCGGGAAGACGGAGGGGTCTTGCTCGGGCTCGTCCTCGTAATCCTCGCCTTGCTTTTCGCGCCGCTTCGTGCGCCGCTCGAACAACATGTCGAGCGCGGTCAGGAACAGAAGGATACCGCCCGCAATGCGGAAGGCGGGCATCGAGATCCCGATCCCGGCGAGGATATTGTCGCCAAAGATCCCGAACAGTGTCAGCAAGATCGCCCCGATCGCGATCGCGCGGATTGCGATGCGCAGGCGCGCGCGGGCATCGAAGCCCGGCGTGAGCGCCACGAAAACCGGCGTCAGCCCGATCGGGTCGACAATGACGAACAGGGTCACGAAAGCGGTGATATATTCGGCGCCTGACACGGATCCTCCGGGGTTTTTCGCAACCTAGCCTCTTGGCGGGTCGTCCGCCAGCCCCGGATCGGGCGCGTCGGCTGTCTCGGGTGGCGCGGCGCTTTGGGCGGGGGGCAGGGCGATGCGGATCTTGGCGGCAAGGCTTGCAGCGCCCGCCGCGATTTGCGGATCGCTGACCTGCTCGGCCAGCACCAGAAGATGATCGAGCGCGGCCATCTCTTCGCGCGTCAGCACCAGCGCGGGCAAGGCCACGGCGCGCCGGAGGATATAACCCACACCTCGCTCTCCCTCGACGGGCACGCCATAGGCCGAGATCTCGGCCATATCGCGCCAGATCGTGCGCTCGGAGACGCCCAGCTCTGCGGCAAGGTCACGGGCGCGGTGCATTTTTCCGTCGCGCAGAATTGCGATGATCTGTTGCAGCCGCTCGTCGCGGGTCATCGGGGGGAGCTCCTGACAGTTTGTTGTCGGTTGACCCTAGCTGCTTCGAGGGCAACTGACAATGAACTGTCAGTAACCTGCGCCCTGGGCCGTGGCGGGGGCCGAATTTGTCTAGGATCGCGCAGAACATGGGCCTAAATGATGAACCTGAATGTAGGGTATGGGCGGCGGGCCCGTGCCAGAGGGAGAAGACAATGCTTAACAATATCGGCCTTCCTGGCCTGTTGCTGATCGCGGTCGTGGTTCTGGTGCTGTTCGGGCGCGGCAAGATTTCCTCGCTGATGGGCGAAGTCGGCAAGGGGATCACGTCCTTCAAGAAAGGCGTGAAAGACGGCACCGACGAGATCGAGAACGCCTCGAATGACGACGATGCGCAGGTTCGTGACGTCACGCCGAAAGCGGATAAAGACAAGGTCTGAGACCGCAGGTGCGTCCCGTCGCAGATGGGATGCTTTCTCGATAGCTGTGGCCGGAGGGCCTGAATTCGCATGTTCGATATCGGATGGAGTGAGCTTCTTGTGATCGGCGTTGTGGCGCTGATTGTGGTGGGGCCAAAAGACCTGCCCAAGATGTTTCATCAGCTTGGCCGGTTCACCGCCAAGGCCAAATCCATGGCGCGCGAGTTCTCCTCCGCGATGGAGGATGCGGCGAAGGATAGCGGTCTCGATGAAGCCGCGGGCTCGGTGCGCGATCTGAAATCGTTGACCTCGAAAAAGGCGCTCGGTCTTGATGCGCTGGAGCGGGCCGCGGATAGTTTCGAGAAATGGGACCCCAAGGCGCCGAGCGCCCGGTCCAAGACCGCAGGGCTGGTTCCGGACCCGGAGGCCGCGCCGCCCAAACCGGCATCCGCGCTGGCCGAGACCGCGACGGAATCCGTTGCGAAGGACACCGCCGCCCCGGCTGCAAAGCCTGCCGCCAAGACCGGCACGGCGCGTAAACCTGCGGCGGCGAAGAAGCCTGCCGCCAAGAAACCCGCTGCCAAAGCCGCGTCGAAATCGACCACGGGTAAAACAACAGCAGCGAAACCGGCAGCCGCTAAGACGACAGCCGCGAAATCTGCCACGGCCAAGAAACCGGCGGCCAAGAAGGCCAAGGCTGCGAAAGCCGCGCCCAAGAAGGACCAAGCATGAGCGATCAGGATGAGATGGAGATGGAAGGCAGCGCCGCGCCGCTGATCGAGCATCTCGCTGAACTGCGCACGCGCATCCTTTACTCGCTTGCTGCGTTCATCGCCGCGATGGTTGTGTGCTACGCGGTCTGGAACCCGATCTTCAATTTCCTGACCCATCCGGTCTGTACCGCGCTTGAGAGCCGGGGCGAGGCCTGCGGGTTGTATCTGATCAAGCTGCAAGAAGGCTTCTTCGTCGCGATCAATATCTCCTTCCTCGGGGGCTTTGCACTGTCCTTCCCGGTGATCGCGTTCCAGATGTGGCGCTTCGTGGCGCCGGGGCTCTACAAGAATGAGAAATCGGCCTTTCTGCCGTTCCTGATCGCCTCGCCGGTCATGTTCTTCCTGGGCGCGGCCTTTGCTTATTACGTGATCCTGCCGCTGGCCTTCAATTTCTTCCTTGGCTTCCAGCAAGGTGAGATCGGGGCGCATACGGGCCATAACGAGATGGCCTCGATCGGGTTTCAGGGCTCGGTGCAGGAGTATCTCTCGCTCACCATCAAATTCGTGATGGCTTTCGGGATCTGCTTCCAGCTTCCGGTTCTTCTGTCGCTGATGGGTAAGGCAGGGCTGGTCTCGTCGCAGGGGCTGGGGGCGATGCGCAAATATGCGGTCGTGGCGATCCTGATCGTGGCTGCCATTGCGACTCCGCCCGATGTGATCAGTCAGGTCATCCTGTTCACCGTGGTCTATGGTCTTTATGAGATTTCGATCCAGCTGGTGAAACGGATCGAGAAGACCCGCGAGGCCCGGATGCGCGCCGAGGGCACTTGGATCGACCTCGATGACGAGGATGAGGGCGAAGGCGAAGACGAGGGACGGCTGTGAACGACACGACATTGACCCGGATCGCCGAGGCGCTTGAGCGCCTCGCACCCGCCCCCCAGCCTGCGCCCGATTTCACAAGCGCCGAGGCCTATATCTGGCACACCGCGCCCGACCGTTTGGAGCCCGTGGCGCGGGTGTCGCGCGTCGATCTGGGGCTGCTGCATGGCATTGACCGGGCGCGCGACACGCTGCTGGCCAACACGCTGCAATTCGCGCGCGGAGCGGCTGCGAATAACGCGCTGCTTTGGGGCGCGCGCGGCATGGGGAAATCCTCGCTGGTGAAGGCGGCCCATGCGGCCGCGGTTGCTGAGGGCCTGCCGCTCAAGCTGGTGGAGCTGGCCCGCGAGGATCTGCCCTCGGTCGGCCGGCTTTTGGCGCATCTGCGCGCGGCCCCGGGAATGCGGTTCATCCTGTTTTGCGACGATCTGAGCTTTTCGAATGACGATCAGCATTACAAATCGCTCAAGGCGGTGCTGGATGGCGGGATCGAGGGGCGGCCCGACAACGTGATCCTCTATGCCACCTCGAACCGCCGTCACCTGATGCCGCGCGACATGATCGAGAATGAGCGCTCGACGGCGATCAACCCCTCTGAGGCGGTCGAAGAGAAAGTCTCGCTCTCGGATCGGTTCGGGCTTTGGCTGGGCTTCCACGCCTGCGGTCAGGATGCCTATCTTGCGATGATCAAGGGCTATTGCGAGGCCTATGGGGTCTCTGTCGCGCCCGAGCAGTTGCGCGCCGAGGCGATCGAATGGCAGGCGACGCGCGGGGCGCGCTCTGGCCGGGTCGCGTGGCAGTTCTTCACCGATCTCGCGGGGCGGCACGGCGTGGCTCTGTAGCACGTTCGCGTGCAGGCGCGCGGCGTCCCCCTTGCGGCGGCTCGCGGGCCGCATTAGCCTCTCGCGCAGTGGCGGGTTTCCCCGCAGACAAGCGTGCGGAGACGTTATGAAAATCGGAATCCTTCAAACCGGCCAAGCGCCCGACGTATTGCGCGAGGCCTCGGGGGATTACCCGGATATGTTCGAAACCCTGCTCGAAGGGCGCGGGTTGCGGTTCATCCGCTACGATGTCGAACATATGGAGTTGCCCGCCGATGTGCATGACGCGGAGGGCTGGCTGATCACCGGATCGCGCCACGGCGCCTATGAAGATCACCCCTTCATCGCGCCGCTTGAAGAGTTCATCCGCAAGGCTGTTGCCGAAGGCGTGCCGCTTGTCGGCATCTGCTTTGGGCATCAGATCATTGCGCAGGCGCTGGGCGGTAAGGTCGAGAAATATCAGGGCGGCTGGGCTGTCGGTCCGCAGGTCTATGATTTCGGGGGCGAGGCGATCACGCTCAACGCTTGGCACCAAGATCAGGTGACGGAGCTGCCCCCCGGTGCCCGACCGCTCGCGCAGAATGAGTTTTGTGCCTATCCGGCGCTGATCTATTCGGATCGCGCCTTCACGGTGCAGGCGCATCCTGAATTTCGCGACGAATTTGTCGAGGGTCTGATGGCCGCGCGGGGGCGTGGTGTCGTGCCCGAACCCGTTATGCAGGCCGCAGCCCAACGGCTCGGCAAGCCCAACGGCGCGCAGCGTATCGCCGCCATGATTGCCGAGTTTTTCTTGCAAGACAGGGTGCGCGCGCACCCGGAAAGCTGACAGATGAAAGATTGGACCAAGCAGATCCCGAAAGCCGCCCGTGAGTATCTCGAAGGGCGCAGGCTGGATGAGGTGGAGTGCATCGTCGCCGATATTGCAGGCGTTGCCCGGGGCAAGGCGATGCCGGCCTCGAAATTCCAGTTTCAGGACCAGTTCTTCCTGCCCAATTCGATCTTTTTGCAAACGATCACCGGCGAGTGGACCGACAACCCTTCGGGGGCGTTCACCGAGCCGGATATGATCCTCAAGCCCGATTTCTCGACCGCGACGGCCGCGCCTTGGACCGCGGATTGGACCTTGCAGATCATCCATGATGTCGAGGATCAGCAGGGCAATCCGGTGCCAATCGCGCCGCGCAACGTGCTCAAACGCGTCGTGGCGCTTTATGAGGCTGAGGGTTGGAAGCCGGTCGTGGCGCCGGAGATGGAATTCTTCTTGGTCGCGCGCAATGTCGATCCGAACCAGCCGATCATTCCGCCGATGGGGCGCTCGGGGCGCCGGGCGGCAGCCAAGCAGGCCTATTCGATGTCGGCGGTCGATGAATATGGCAAGGTGATCGACGATATCTATGACTTTGCCGAGGCGCAGGGCCTTGAGATCGACGGGATCTTGCAAGAAGGCGGCGCGGGCCAGATCGAGATCAACCTTGCCCATGGCGATCCGGTGACGCTGGCCGATGAGATCTTCTACTTCAAGCGTCTGATCCGCGAGGCGGCGCTGCGCCATGATTGCTTTGCCACGTTCATGGCCAAGCCGATCGAGGGCGAACCGGGCTCGGCGATGCATATCCACCAGTCGGTGATCGACATTAAGACCGGCGATAACATCTTTTCGCAAAAGGATGGCGGCGAAACCGAAGCCTTCATGCATTGCATCGCAGGGCTGCAAACGCATCTGCCCTCGGTGATCGCGCTGCTTGCGCCCTATGTGAACAGCTATCGCCGCTACGTTCCTGATTTCGCAGCGCCCATCAATCTTGAATGGGGCCGCGATAACCGCACGACGGGCCTGCGCGTGCCGATCTCGGGGCCGGGCGCGCGCCGCATCGAGAACCGTCTGGCGGGGATGGATTGCAACCCCTATCTGGGGCTCGCAGCGACGCTGGCCTGTGCCTATATCGGGCTCAAGCAGCGCCAGATGCCCAAGCCAGAATGTATCGGCGATGCCTATATGTCGGCCGAGGATGTGCCGGTAAACTTGGGCGATGCCTTGGATCTTTTCGCGGGCAACGAGGCCATTCAAGAGACATTGGGCACAGAGTTCTGCGCAGTCTATGAGGCGGTGAAACGCAACGAATACAAAGAGTTCTTGCAAGTCATCAGCCCGTGGGAGCGCGAGCATCTCTTGCTGAACGTGTGACCTATGGATCTGCTTTTCGCCAATGACAAACAGGGCGAGCACGCGCCGAGCTATTATGCCGCGACCGCGCTGAGCGACCGGCGCTGGCCCGAATTGACCGGGCAGAAGCGCTGCGATGTCTGTGTCGTGGGCGGCGGCTTTACCGGCCTGTCGGCGGCGCTGCATCTCGCGCAGCGCGGCTTTGGCGTGACGCTGCTTGAGGCGCATCGCGTGGGCTTTGGCGCCAGCGGGCGCAATGGCGGGCAGGTGGGCTCGGGGCAGCGGTTGGAGCAGGACGATCTGGAGGCCGAATACGGCCCCGCCACGGCCCGGCGGTTGTGGGATTTCGGAGAGGAAGCCAAGCAGCTTGTGCGCGACCTGATCGCCACGAACGAGATCCCGGTGACTTTTCATCCCGGCATTGTCCACGCCTGCCGGACGCAATCCGAGGTGGATCACTCAAAGGCGATGGCCGAGCGGCTGGCGCGCGACTACGGCTATGATCAGGTGACGCCGCTGGATCGCGACGCGCTGCGTGCCATTCTGCCCTCCGACGCCTATCTGGGCGGGGACATCGACCGAGGGGCGGGGCATCTTCATCCGCTCAACTATGCGCAGGGCCTCGCGCTGGCCTGCGAGCGGGCGGGGGTCACGATCCACGAGACCTCGCATGTCCATCACATCCGCCCCGGTGCGCCGCTGCGGGTCCAGACGCGCCACGGCCATGTCGAGGCCGATCACCTGATCTTCGCGGGCAATGGCTATCTGGGGCAGCTTGCCCCGCGCGTGGCCTCGCATGTGATGCCGATCAACAATTTCATCGTCGCAACGGAGCCCCTGGGCGAGCGCGTCTCCGAGGTCTTGCGCGAGAATGTCGCCGTGGCCGATACAAAGTTCGTGGTCAATTACTGGCGTCTGTCTGAAGATAACCGGCTGCTGTTCGGCGGCGGCGAAAGCTATGGCTACCGCTTTCCCGATATTCTCAAGACGGTGCGCAAGCCAATGCTCGAGGTCTATCCCGGGCTGGCCGATGCGCGGATCGATTATGCTTGGGGCGGCACGCTCGCGATCACCCGCTCGCGCATGCCCTATTTCGCGCGGCCCCTCAAAAACGCGCTCTCGGCGAGCGGTTTTTCGGGGCACGGGGTCGCCATGGCGACGCTCGCGGGCAAGATCATGGCTGAGGCCGTGGCCGGTCAGGCCGAGCGCTTCGATCTGATGGGTACGCTCAAGGTGCCCAGCTTCCCCGGTGGCGGCATGCTGCGCAGCCCGCTGCTCGCACTCGCCATGAGCTGGTACGCGATGCGCGACCGGATCGGGATCTGAGCGGCCAATAGCGCGCGGCTTTTGGCACAGGGCCGGGGGCGGCGCTTGTGACACAATTGCAAGACCTGCGTTTGCATATCTGAACGGGCTTGTTTTCAAGCTGGTATGGCGGGGCGTGCTCGATACGCTGCCTGGAATAGCTGCAGGACTGTTGCGATGGACCCGTTTGACGATCACCCTCAGCGCTATGCGCTGGTCAATGAGCTGCATGCCAGACCGTTCCCGCGGATCCCGGTGCCGGGACGTGCGCTCTATCTCGCCTTCAAAGAGCCGCATGATGCGGCCAATCGCGACCGTGCGAAAGATCACGCGCATCTGGTCGATCTGCTGACCCGCAGTGCCGCAGGCCTGCCCGAGCCGGGGATCACCCATTACGCGGGCGAGATCGGGCGGCATGCGCTGAAATGGGAAAGCCATACCGAATTCACGACCTACCTGGCCTTTGCGCCGGGCTGCGCCTCGCGGCCCTTCGATCCTGCCGAGACGGAGGTCTTTCCCAGAAGCTGGACGACGGCGGCGCCGGGCGGGCGGCTGGCTGCGGTGCAGATCCGCATCGAGACCTTGCCCGACGACCCCGCGTTGATCGAGCCGCTGCTGGACGACTGGTTCGTTCATGAAAGCCTTGTCTGCACCTGGGTGCTGGAAGAGGCGGTGGTGATCGCGGGTGATTTCCGGATCGATCCGAACGGCCAGATGCGATTTGCGCTTTTCGTGCGACCGGGCACCGGGGAGGACCGTGTCGGACGCGTGGTCCAGCGGATCTGCGAGCTGGAGACCTATCGGGCGATGTCGATGCTTGGGCTGTCGCGGGCGCGCAGCCTCTCGGAGCGGCTCAACGCGCTGGACCCAAAACTGAGCGAGCTGGTCGAGGGGATGGGCGATGATGCGCGCTCGGCCGAGCAGACGTTGCATCAGCTTTTGTCGATCTCAGCCGATCTCGAGAGCCTAGCGGTGCAGTTCTCGTTCCGCTTTTCCGCGACGGGCGCTTATGAGGCCATCGTGCGCGACCGGGTCGAGAGCCTGCGTGAGACGCGGTTCGGGGGACGGCAGATGCTCGGCGAGTTCATGGCGCGGCGCTATGATCCGGCGGTGCGTACCGTGAAATCCGCCGAAACCCGGCTGCAGCAGATGGCGGCGCGGGCCGCGCGCGCGGGGGAATTGCTGCGCACGCGTGTGGATGTGGAACGCTCGGCGCATAACCAGCAGGTGCTGGAAAGCATGGATCGCCGCGCGGATCTGCAATTGCGCCTGCAGCACACGGTCGAGGGGCTGTCGGTGGTTGCGATCAGCTATTACGCGGTCAGTCTTGCGGGTTATCTGGCCTATCCGGTCGCGCGGCATTTCGGCTTTAGCAAAGAGCTGATGATTGCGGGGCTGACGCCGGTGGTGATCGGCCTTGTGTGGCTGATGGTCCGGCGTATCCGCAAAGGCGTGGGCGGGCATTAGCGCGCCCACGCGGGTCTGTTTCAAAAGATCCGAAGCTTAGAAATCGGCGGTGGCCGGGTCCGACCCGATCCGCCCGTCGGCGGCGTCGAGATCCTTGATCCGGGCCATCTCCGCATCGGAAAGCTCGAAATCGAAGATCGTGATGTTTTCCCGCATCCGGTCGTGATTGGAACTTTTGGGGATTGTGATGCAGCCCAGTTGCACCTGCCAGCGCAGGATCACCTGCGCCACCGATTTGCCGTGACGCGAGGCGATCTCGGTCAGAACCGGGTTCGACAGCGCCTCGCCTTGGCCCAATGGCGACCAGCATTCGGTGGCGATGCCAAGCTTGGCGTGCGCGGCGCGCTGCGCTGATTGCTGGAAGCGCGGATGCAGCTCCACTTGGTTCAGCGCCGGGGTGATGCCGGTTTCGTCAATCAGGCGCTCAAGATGCTCGGGCAGGAAGTTCGACACGCCGATGGCGCGAATGCGGCCCTCCTGTTGCAGCTTCACGAAGGCCTTCCAAGTGTCGACATAGTGGCCCCGGTTGGGCATCGGCCAGTGGATCAGGTAAAGATCCAGCGTTTCGAGGCCCAGCTTGCCCATGCTCTCGTCAAAGGCACGCAGGGTCTCGTCATAGCCTTGGCGGTCATTCCAAAGCTTGGTGGTGATGAAGATCTCGTCGCGCGGCACGCCCGATTCCAAGATCCCGCGTCCGACGCCCGCTTCGTTGCCATAGGCGGCGGCGGTGTCGATATGACGATACCCGTTGTTGAGCGCGCTCATGATCAGGCCCGGGGTTTCCTCCTCGGGCATTTTCCAGACGCCAAGGCCCAACTGCGGGATCTTGGTGCCATCGTTGAGGGTGATCATCGGAACACTCATTGCCGTCTCCTTTGTGTCGTTGCTTGGCCAACAGGATAGGGCGACGGGTGGTTCCGGAAAGGCGATCAGTCCTGTGTGATCTGGCGCGCCCTCATTCGCCGCGCGGAAAGCGTTTGCGCTCTTCGAGATCGTTGAGATCCATGTGGTTGCGCATATAGGCCTCGGACGCGTTCTTGAGCGGCTGGTAGTCCCACGGGTAATGCCCGCCTTGGCGTAGCGCGTCATAGACGACCCAGCGCCGGGCCTGACTGGCACGGACCTCCGCGTCAAAGCGCGCCAGATCCCAGCGCTCGGCGGCTTCAGATTTCAGCGCGGCGAGCGGCTCGGCATGCTCAGGATCGTCCGCCAGATTTTTGCGCTCATGCGGGTCTGCCTCAAGATCGAACAGCTGGTCGGGATCGAGGCTGCACAGGTTGAGCTTGTAGCGGCCTTTGCGCAGGCTCACGAGTGGCGCGTAAGAAGCCTCGGCTGCATATTCGATCCGCACAGCCTCCGCGCGAGCCGCGCCACGTGCCTGCGGCAGCACGCTTTGCCCGTCGATCCACGGCGCGATCTCGTCGAGCGAGATCCCCGCCAGATCGCAGAGCGTCGGGGTGAGATCGATGGTCGAGACCGGGTCGCTCACCCGTCCCGGTTCCAGCCCCGGCGCGCAGATCATCATCGGCACCCGCGCCGAGCCCTCGTAAAAGCTCATCTTGAACCAGAGCCCGCGCTCGCCCAGCATGTCGCCGTGATCCGAGCAAAACACGATGACCGTTTCCTGCCGCGTATCCTCGACCACCTGCAGCAGTTCACCGATCTTGTCGTCGAGATAGCTGAGATTGGCGAAATAGGCGCGGCGCGAGCGGCGCACATCCTCGCGCGTGATGTCATATTCGCGCCAGTCATTGGCATCGAAAATGCGCTTCGAATGGGCGTCCTGCTCCTCGTAGGGGATCGCGCCATATTCGGGTTCGAGATGGGCGCACTCCTCGTAGAGATCCCAGTATTTCTTGCGCGCGACATAGGGGTCATGCGGATGGGTGAAGGACACGGTGAGCATCCATGGGCGCGCATCATTGCCCCGCGCCAGATCGTAGAGCTTCATCTTGGCTTCATGGGCGACGTTGTCGTCATATTCCATCTGGTTCGAGATCTCGGCAACGCCCGCGCCGGTGACCGAGCCCATATTATGATACCACCAGTCGATCCGCTCACCGGGCTTGCGGTAATCCGGCGTCCAGCCGAAATCGGCCGGGTAGATATCGGTGGTCAGGCGCTCTTCGAAGCCATGAAGCTGATCGGGGCCTACGAAATGCATCTTGCCCGACAGGCAGGTCTGGTAGCCCGCGCGGCGCAGGTGGTGGGCATAGGTCGGAATGTCCGAGCGGAACTCGGCGGCGTTGTCATAGACCCCGTTGCGCGAGGGAAGCTGGCCCGACATGAACGCGGCCCGTCCCGGCGCACAGAGAGGCGAGCCGGTATAGGCATTCGCAAAGCGCACGGATTTCTCGGCCAGTTTCTTGAGATGCGGCAAATGCAGCCACTCCGCCGGGCCATCGGGAAACAGGGTGCCGTTGAGCTGATCCACCATCAGGATGAGAATATTGGGCTGGTTCATGGTCGGGCGTCTCCTCGTGCGAATGCAATAGGGCCACCGGGCAGAGGCAGGCGTCATACCCCGAGGTGCGGATCGATCTTGTGCCTTTTGTCCTATCGAAAGAGAGAGGGGCGAGGCAAGCATGGGCTTGCGCCGCGCCCCTTTGGGCCGTGCAGAAGCCGCGCTGGAGGGCGCGGCCTTGAGCGGGCTTGATCGTGACTGCCGTGGGGCCGTGTCCTCAGGCCGCGATGGCGAGGCGCGACTCGTGTCGTTTGAGGCTGGGCCGGGCGGCGGGGTAGCTCGCCGTGCCTTGGGCCAGTTCGGGGAACAGGCCCAGCAATTCGCGCCGCTGCTCGGATTCGAGTTCCTTGAGGGTCGCCGCACCGGGTTGGAAGCTCTCGGTCCACAGGCCATCTGACAAAACGATCTGATGGGCGTCGAACATCAGGTGGATATAGGTCACCTTATGCGCGCCGCGGTCGATTGCGATGCCGTCGATTCCGTCAAAGTGGGATGCCGCCGCCAGCGCTTCGGTCTCGCCGCAGAGCAGCTCGGTGAAATGGCCTGTCAGCAAGATGCGATGCTGGGGCGAGACGCGCATCTCGCGCTCTGGCTGATCGGGGCCGAAGGCTCCGGCGGGGATGATGACCGGACGATAGGCGGGGTTGGCTTGCAACTGCGCCCAGTTGAGGCTGCGCGAGCCGATCCAGCGGATGTCCTGAAAGCCGTTGTCGCGGGTGAGCACGCGGTCGCCCGGCTGCAGATCCTCAACCAGACATTCGCCCTGATCGGTCGCGATCCGGGTGCCGGGGGTGAAGCAGGGGATGACCTTCTCGATATTTGTGAAGCCCATCGAGCCCACGACATTGCCGTCAGTGTCGAGAAACTGGACCGTCCCGTTCTCGCGATTGTTGGGGTCGTCGAAGGTGATATTGGTGAGCGCCTTGCCCCAATTGCGCAGATCGAGCGTGTCATAGTCATTCCCGCCCTCGCCGCCATCGACCGTGTCGCCATCGGTCAGATCGACGAAGACATCCGCATCGTCGCCGCCCTGAAGCAGATCGGCGCCCGACCCGCCATCGAGCGTGTCATTGCCGCTCCCGCCGGTAAGCGTGTCATTGCCCGATCCGCCCGACAGGCTGTCATTGCCCGACCCGCCATCGACGACGTCGTTGCCCGATCCGCCAAGCACCGTGTCGTTTCCGATCCCGCCATAGAGGCTGTCATCGCCGCCCGCACCGTCGATATAGTCATCGCCGCCATTGCCGTAAAAGACGTTCGTGTAGCCGTTGTCGGGGTCGTCGGAAAAGCCGTCATAGCCGACCAGCGTGTCGTTGAAATTCGAGCCGAACAGCCCGTCGACGCCCGTGAGCCTGTCGCCCTCGGCATCACCGCCCGTGCCGACACCGCTTGCGAGGTTGACGTTCACCCCCGAGGCGCTGTTGACATAGGAGGCGTAGTCCATCCCGGCGCCAGCATTGAGGACATCGGCTCCGGTTCCGCCTTCAAGGATGTCATTGCCAGCGCCGCCGTCGAGCGTGTCATTGCCATCACCGCCCGAAAGCGTGTCACTGCCGTCACCGCCCGAGAGCGTGTCGGCCCCGTCACCGCCTGACAGGGAATCATTGCCAGCGCCGCCTGAGAGCGAGTCGTTGCCCGCGCCCCCGACGAGCGTGTCATTGCCTGCGCCGCCCAGCAGTGTGTCGTTGCCATCCTGACCGAGCAGCGAGTCGTTTCCCGCGCCGCCATCAATCGAGTCGTTTCCGGTGCCGCCCTCGACCGTGTCATTGCCAAGCCCCGCGAGCACCGTGTCATTGCCCGCACCCGCGCGGACGTAATCGTCATTGCCGCTCGAGCCGGGCAGGCCCGCATCGTTATTGTCGATCTTGTCGCTGCCGCCCGCAATCGGCTCGACATAGTTCGCGTCGATCATATCATTGCCTGCGGTGCCATCGACATAGCCATCATCGAAGCCCGTCTGGTAGCGATCCGCCGCGAGGTTGGTATTTGAGTAGCTCTGGGCCGAGTTCATCGTGATCGAACGGATCGGCTTTGCTTCATAGGCCTTCGTGTCGTCATTGTTCGAAATCTCTGGCGCAAGAAATAAGCTGCCATCGGTCGTCTGCACCAAAACCGCGCTGACCGTCGCGGTGGTGCCATCGGCGTATGTGAGCGTGGCGTCATAAACCACAAGGCCGTCATAGGTCAGCGTCTGGGTGGCCGAGCCGGGCGTCGTTCGGGTGATGATCTGGTCATTTGAAGCGTTGTTGTTGGTATCCAGAGCGCCGGTTGTGCCGCCATTATCCACGGTCGTTGCCGAGACGACATGCTGATACAGGGGATCCGTGCTTGACCCGAAGGTGGTCCCGCGGAAGGCATTGTAATTCTCCATGTTGGAGTTGCCTTCATAGGGGTCGATGAAGCTGTTGGATTTGTCCAGATAAATCCAATTGAAGGTCGTCGGCATGCCTGCGAAAGCCCTTTTCTGCGCGCGGTCGTGCAGCGTCGCGACGCTGCTATGTAGTGTCTCGGTTCACGAGATACGTCGTGGGCCAAGATCTGGATGAAATTTTTGAAGGCTGCTCAGCCGAATTTTTTGGATCCCTAATAATGCCGCCAGTTAGGCCTGCAATCGGTGTTTTCTTTGTGGCAAAAATTCAGAACTTCTGCGGCATTTTGGTTGCACCCGGCCTGTCACCCTGTGCGGCATGGGGTTGTTTTGTCATGTGAGATGGGGGGCGTGCCCTCGCGCTGTCTGACATCCGCGTTGCGCCCAAGTGGCGCTCGGTGATGAAAGGGGCGGGAGCGACCGCGACAGTTGGCGCGCTAAACGTTAAGCTGGCACATCTCTGCCATCCGCGATGGCCTCCATCGCGATATAGGAGGTGACGGTTTCAAGTTCGGTCTTGCTGATGAGCTGTTGGTAGACCCGGTCAAAATCATTCATGTCCCGAGCGACGATCTTGATCATGTAGTCGTAATCCCCGGCGATCCGGAAGAAATCGACCACATTGTCGATCGCCAACACCGATTTGCGGAAACGCTCCAGCCAGTCGGCAGAGTGTTGCCGGGTCCGGACCATTGCAAAGACCGTCAGATCAAGGCCAAGCGCCTGCATGTCAACGCGGATGGTCTGGCCTTTGATCACCCCTTCTTCGCGCAGGCGGGTCAATCTGCGCCAGCAAGAGTTCTGCGACAGCCCAACCTTTTCGGCCAAGTCGCGCTGCGACAGCGACGCGTCGCGCTGAAGGCAGCGCAAGATGGATTTGTCGATGGAATCAAGGGTGCGTGTGGTCATTTGATAGAATAACTGCCGAGTTTGCTCATAGTTTGGTGAAGTATTCCACGTGTCGGCAATGATATCAATCTAGCCAACACGAGGTGAGGGCTGGATATGACGATGGATATAGCGCAGATGACCCAATTTGATCGTTTCAAGGCTTCTCTGGGCCGGGGCGATCTGATCGAGACCCTGCGCAAGGGGGTGATCGGCGAGGGGGTTCAGGTGCCCGGCCCGCATGGGTCCAACCCGCTGATCTACGCAGATTATGTGGCTTCGGGCCGGGCGCTGCGCCAGATCGAGGACTTCATGCTCGAGGAGATCTTGCCGCTCTATGCCAACAGCCACACGGAGGCGTCCTATTGCGGGCAGATGATGACCCGTCTGCGGCGGCAAGCCCGCCGGATCACTCTCAAAAGCTGTGGCGGCAATGACCAATATGATGTGATTTTCACTGGATCGGGGGCGACGGCGGGTCTCAATCGTCTTGTCGGTCTTCTGGGCGTCGATGCAGGCGGGCAGGGGGCGCAGAAACCTCTGGTTTTGATCGGCCCCTATGAGCACCACTCCAATATTCTGCCATGGCGCGAGAGCGGCGCGGAGGTCATCGAAATTCCCGAAGCTCAGGCCGGTGGCCCGGATCTCGATATCCTCGAGGCGCTGCTGAGCGCGCAGAAAGGGCGCCGCATCGTCGCGGCCTTTTCCGCCATGTCGAATGTGACGGGCATCGTCACAGACGTCAAAAAGGTCACGGCCCTGCTCAAGTCGCATGGCGCCATCAGCGTCTGGGACTATGCGGGCGGCGCGCCCTATCTTCCGATTGACGTGGCAGGCGATGCGGCGGCCGAGATCGATGCTGTCGTCCTCTCGCCACATAAGTTCATCGGCGGGCCGGGGGCGTCGGGCATTCTGATCCTGCGGCGCGGGGCCGTTGCATGCGCCAAGCCGACTGCGCCCGGTGGCGGGACGGTGCGGTTCGTATCTCCTTGGACCCATGATTATTCCGAGGATGTGATCGCCCGCGAAGAGGCCGGCACCCCGAATGTGGTCGGGGATCTGCGGGCGGCGCTGTGCTTCATTGTCAAGGATGCCATCGGTCAGGACTATATGACGCGTCGCCTGCAAGAGCTGCGCCAGCGGGCAGAGGCGGCTTGGGCAGAGCTGCCCGGCTTGCAGATCCTCGGCCATCCGAGTGCGCACCGGATCCCGATCTATTCCTTCACCGTGACCGACCCGCACGGCGCGCGTATTCACCAGCAATTGGTGACGCGCATGCTCTCGGATCTGCATGGCGTTCAGGCGCGGGGCGGATGTGCTTGCGCGGGTCCCTATGCGCACCGCCTCCTTGGGATCGATCAGACGCGATCCGAGGCCCTGCGTGCAGATATTCTGGACGGCAACGAGATCGAGAAACCGGGGTGGACGCGTCTTGGGTTCTCGGCGCTGATGAGCGATGCCAAGGCCGACCGGATCATCGAGGCTGTCAGGGATGTGGCCCGCAGCACCAGCGATCAACGGGCGCTCTATCGTGTTGATAGCAAGACCGCGCGCTTCTCGACGGCGGCTGCGTAATGTGCAGATTTCTGGCTTGGGTCGGCGCGCCGCACTTTGTCGACGCGCTTGTTCTCGACCAAAAGCAATCCCTCGTTGCGCAGAGCCGAAATGCACTGATCGGCAAGACCCCGATCAATGCCCATGCCGCCATCCGCATTGGGCGTATCGCAAAGCAAAAAACGGGTTGATTGGTCAAAGGCGCGTGTCGAAAGCGGCGCGAGCGCTCCGGATTGCGGTGACAGGCTCCTGCGTTGCAGCCCATCCGCGATCGCTTCGCGGGAGGTGTCATCGAAAGCAACCTCGCCGTGGCGCATGATATGCAGCGCCAACTCGCCCGCCCGCCCTGATGGCGGCACGGGGAACAGAATATGCCGCCCGGTCCAGAGCCGGATGTAGGCGGGACCTTTTTCGCCAAGCCCCGAGAGGACTTCGACCTAAGCGGTGGTAGTCGAGATCAGATCACGCATCGGCGAGCGCCTTTTGCAAAACGACTTCACCCTCGGGATCACGAAATGCCCAGAGATCGTGCAGCCTGACGCCAACGGTTTCACCAATTGCAGCACGCTGGCGAGAAAACGCCACCAGCGTTTCGCTCGCTGCATCAAGCTCCAGCCGAAAGCGGCCGCCCAAATAGGTGCAGCTCGTCACGCGGGCGCGCAGCGGGGCGTCGTCGGCCAATGTGATCGACTCGGGGCGGATGCTGACATGGCTCGGTTCGGGCGCTGCGCTGCGCGACACGACATCCTGACCCAGCACGTTCAGCACAAGGCCCGCGTGATCGGCGCGTCCGGTTATGCGGGCAGAGACCACCGCGCCATCGCCGACAAATCCCGCCACGAAACAATCTGCGGGCTCGCGATACAAAATCTCGGGCGCGGCGAATTGGCGGATTTTCCCGGCATTCATCACCGCCACCCGGTCGGCCAGCGCCAGTGCTTCGCTCTGATCATGGGTCACGTAGAGCATGGTCGCGCCAGTGCGGCGGTGAAACAGTCTGAATACGTCCTGCATCGAGGCGCGCAGTGACAGATCGAGATTGGCGAGCGGCTCATCGAGCAAAACCGCGCGCGGTTCGAACACAAGACAGCGTGCCAACGCGACCCGTTGCCGCTGCCCGCCAGACAATTGCGACGGCATCCGGTTGGCAAACGCGCCAAGCCCGGTGAGGGACAGCGCCTCGGCCACACGAGCCTGACGTGCGGCACGGGGTATGCGCCGGACCTCAAGCGGGTAGGCGACATTGTCGAACACCGATTTATGCGGCCAAAGCGCGTAGGATTGGAATACGATCCCGATCTCGCGATCCTCGGGCGACACGAAGCGCCCGCCACCTGCGACTGTTTCGCCCCCGATCCGGATCTTGCCCGCGCTGGGATGTTCAAACCCGGCGGTCAGCCGCAGCAGGGTCGTCTTGCCACATCCCGAGGGGCCAAGCAGCGCCACGAACTCGCCCGAGGCGATCTGTGCGTTGATTGCATCCAGCGCAGGCGCGCCGCCAAACGTCTTGGACAGGTCGGAGAATGTTAACTCTGCCATGGGATGACTCCTTTCGGAAAACGGCGTGCCCCGGCTTGCACAAGCCCCATAAGCGCAATGATTAGACAGACAATCGACATCGCCAGGGCCGAGGCCATGACCGTTTCGCCGCTGTCTTCGAGATTGTAGATAACCACGCCCAGTGTTTCGGTCCCTGACGACCACAGAAGCGCCGAGACGGTCAGTTCGTTCACCGCTGTCAGGAACACAAGGATTGCGCCAGCCGCAGCCGAAGGTGCGGCAAGCGGCAGGACGATATCGCGTAACCTCCGCCCTAAACGCGCGCCGACACTGGCCGCAGCCTCCTCCATCGCGGGATCAAGCTGGGCGATACTGGCTTGGATAGGGCGCAACATCACGACGAAGAACCGCGCGAGATAGGCCATCAGGATGATCCAGATCGTGCCGTAAAGCGTCAGATCGGTGAAGGGCAGGTTAATGAAGGTCAGGATGCAGGCAATCGACAGCACGACGCCGGGAAGGGCATAGGGCAGGTCGATCAGCGCATCGAGAAGTTTGCTGACCCGATTGGCGCGGCGCTCCATCAGCCATGCGAGGGGCAGGCAGATCGCCAGCAGCACTGCCGCCGCCGTAATCGCGAGAAACAGGGAATTGGCATAGGCACGCCGTGTGACGGGCTGCACGAACAACACCTCGATCCATGCGTTGAACGTAGCGGTATGGACGGTCAGAGGCACGCCATAGGCTGGGATCAGCGAGGTCGCCAAAAGTGCAAGCAGCGGCAGCGCGAGGATCGCAAAAATAAACACCCACATCGCGATTTCGACCGGCAATCGCGCCCGTCCAAGCGACAACGCAAGCGGCGCGCCCGACAGGCCCACCAGCCCGAAGCCCTGACGCTTCAGCACAAGGCGGCTTAGCAAAACACCACAGATCGCCACCGCACCGATCAAAAGCGAAAGCACGGCGACTTCGGACAGCACCGAAGGCCCCATCCCGACAAGGCGCTGATAGATCAGGGTTGGCAGCGTCGCGTAGCCCGCCGGAATCCCCAGCATCGCGGGAATGCCGAAGTTTCCCAAGGCGGTGACAAAGGCCATCGCACCGCCTGCAATCAGCGACGGCATCGACAGCGGCAAAACGGTCTGCGCCCAAACCCGCCCCGGCCCGGCGCCCGACATCCGCGCCGCCTCGACCAGCTCGGCCGGGATCATGCGCAGCCCCGCGCGCAGCGTGAGAAACACCAGCGAGGCATGCTGAATCCCCAACAGCAAGATGATGCCGCCTGCGGAATGCAGCGGCTGCGGGCTACCCAAGGGTGGCGCTAGTCCCAGCATCTTCAGGATCGTCGAGGAGGGCCCCGCCATCTGCATCCATGCCAGTGCGGTGATCTGTGGGGGGATCATCATCGGGATCATTAGGCAGAACACCAGTGCCGCCTTGCCACGGATATCGCTCAGCGCCACGAGAAAGGCGAATCCGGACCCGATCAGCACCGAAAGCAGCGTGCCGCCGCCTGCAGTGATCAGCGAATGGCGCAGCGCGGTGGCAGTGGAAGGGCGTGCAAGCACGTCTGTCAGGTGATCCGTGGTTAGTCCGCTGCCAAACCCGATCCCCTCCAGCAGCAGACGCAGAACAGGCCCGAGCGCGATCAGTGCGACGGGCAGCAGCAACAAAGGCAACAGCCGGTCTAAGGACCGGCTGCCACCACTTTTCGTTATGGCTTTGCTCATTGGACGTCGAAGATCTTAGCAAACCGCGCCTTGTTGGCATCGCTATCGGCAAGCGCCTTGGCGGGGTCGAAATCCATCAGCTTGATGTCCTTGCGGGCGGGGAAGCCCTCAGGGCTTGCCACACCGTTGCGCGCGGGGATGTAGCCCATTCTGGCAACCAGTTTCTGGCCATCTTCGCTCAGCAGGAAGTCGACGAATTTCTGAGCGGCGTCCATGTGCTTGGTGCCAGCCATAATGGCCACTGGCTCGGTCACGTAGGAAACCCCTTCTTTCGGAAAGACGAACTCGACCGGCGAGCCTTGGGCTTTCGCGCGCAACGCCATGAAATCGACGAGAACACCGTAGGGCTTTTCGCCCGAGGCTACGGCCTTAAACGTGCCGCCATTGCCGCCCTCTGCGCGCGTCTTGTTCGCCGCCAGAGCCTCGTAATACTCCCAGCCCAGACCCTTGGTGTTGGTCAGGGTTGCCAGATGTATCAGCGCAGCTCCTGAATATAGCGGTGAGGGCATGGCAACGAGGCCCTTCATCTCCGGCTTGGCCAGATCCGCCCAAGAGGTCGGCACGCTTGGCGCGCCCGTATTGTAGACGATCCCGGTCGTGATCAGCTTGGTCGAATGATAATAGCCGTCCTTACTGTAAAGCGCCGGGTCATAAGCGCTTTCTTCGGGCGACGCATAGGCCGCAAGCTGACCTTCCTGCGTCATGCCCTCCAGCGTTACCGTATCAGCGATCAGCAAGACATCTGCCTGTGGTTGGCCTGCCTCCCTCTCGGCGGCGACGCGCGCCATCAGCTTCGTCGTGCCGTCGCGCACCCATTCGACATCAATGCCGGGGTTTGCCGCGGTGAAGGCATCAACGGTTTGCTGCGCATCTGCATTGGGCTGCGAGGTATAGAGCGTCAGGGTCTCGGCACCCGCAAGCGACGGCAGAGCCACGGCGATGAAGGTGGCCAAAAGGAAACGGGACATCAGCAATCTCCAGATAGGTCGGTTTGCATTCGAAAGGGTGCGTTACCCTTTTCCACGGTTCTCTAACGGGTTCGTGCGACACTTCTGTTAAGTGTGATTGCAAAATGCATTTCTTCCGAAATCTTGCGGGAGCAGCCTTGGCAGAAATGAGATCTCGCATTGCGCGGGTGCGTCACGGAACTGTCTTCGCGGCGAAGGAGGCGGGCATGCTGATGATGGTCGCCTCGACCCAAAGATGGCGCTGACAGTCGGCCAAGCGATGGGACGTGTCGAGGAGCCAGCGCCCTCGTCTAGGCTTTTCGCTCAAAGCGCCTGAGACTGCCCAGTAGCCCAAGCGGGATAAGAGTCGTTGCGATGATGGCCAGAAATGCCATCGCCATGCCATCCCCGACCGACCCCTGATCAAATTGCCGCCAAATATAGGTGCCAATCGTATCGGTGCCCACCGGGGCCACCAGCAGGGAAGCCACCAATTCGCGCGCAGCCACCGTAAACACCAGCAACATCGCGGCCAGAACCGAGGGCGCAATCAGCGGCACCCAGATCCGCAGGGCGGTGCGCATCGGACTTGCGCCGCTGATGCGGGCAGCGGCTTCAAGGCTGGGGTTGATCTGCTGAAACGCCGCCACCGTGTAGCGCACCGGCTGGGGCAGCAGAATGCAGACATAGGCCAACACCAGAATCCACATCGTGTTGTAAGGCGTGATGGGCAGGCTGGGCTGGTTCCACAGCAAGATCAGCCCCAGTGCCACCACCACGCCGGGGGCGGCATTGGGCAGCATTGCCAGCGCGTCGATCACGCGCTGGCCCCGGCCCGGTCCGCGGGTCGTGACATAGGCGACGGCGATGCCGAACACGCCCGCCACCAGCGCCGCGATTAACCCGAGAGAAAAGCTGTTCGCCATGGCCTGCATCGCGCCGGTCGTGTCGCTCAGGATCGCCTCGAAATGCAGCAGGCCGATATTGTCGAGCGCCAACCCGCCCGAGATCGTGCGGCTCAGCGCGGTGGCAAGGATCGCCAGCAGCGGCAGTCCCGTCGAGACAAAGGCGACAAGGCCAAACAGCGCCAGAACCGGCGCTTGCCAGACGCCAAGGCTCCGAGCGGGCGCGCGCGGGCTTTTGCCCCCCACGACGTCGAAATCGCGTGCGGTGGCAATCCGGCGTTGCAGCGCAAAGGCCAGGAGCGACAGCACAATCAGCGCCAGTGACAGCAACGCGGCCTTGGGCAGATCGATCGGCCAATCCGAAAGCGAGCCGTCAATGCCCGTCACCAGCACGTCAAAGCCAAATCGCGCGCCAAGAACGGCGGGCGTGCCGTATTCCTCGATCGACATCGCAAAAACCAGCAGCAGGCTTGCCGCCAGCGCGGGCGTGGCAAGCGGCAGGGTGATACGCCAGAATGCGCGCCCCGGACCGGCACCAAACACCCGGCTCACATCGGCAAACCGGGCCCCGATTGTGGCGAAACTGCGCGAGGCTGCGAAATAGACCACCGGAAAAGAATGCATCGCCATCACGAAGACGATTCCGGGAAACGAGAACAGAAATTCCGCCAGATTGACGCCGGTCAATTGTTGCAGATAGCCGGCGGGTTGCAGCGTCAGGATCCAGCCCAGCGTCGCGATGTAAGGCGGGATCATGAAGGGCACGAGGAACACGACATCCCACAGCAACGCTCCGGGCAGACGATAGAGCGCGCGTAGCCCCGCCAAGGGCACCGCGATGACGCTGGAGGCCAGCACGACCCCTGTGCCTAGAAATAATGTGTTGCGCGTTTCGATGCCGAAATCTTCGGATTTTAGGACTGCGCCAAGATGCGAGAAAGGGCGGGCAAAAGACCCCGCCCCGATCTCGGGAAAGATCGCCTGCAACATGATGAAGGTGAAAGGTAGGGCCACGACGACTACGAGAGCCACCGCGGTCATTCCGCTGAGCAGCGGCGAGCCTGTCCTTTCACCCGCCATGCGCTTAGTGTCCGAAAGACTTCGAGAAATTGTCGAGGATCTCGCCACGCTTGGCATAGGCATCGCCCGATTGCGGCAGAAGCTTCAGCTCGGTGATGGTAGGACGCAGGGCCTCAACATCGGTGCGCGCGGGCATCAGATAGACCTTGGCGACTTCTTTCTGGCCCTTGTCCGACAGCACGAAGTCTATGAATTTCTTGGCGTCATCGGCATGTTTGGTCGATTTCAGGATCATCATCGGGCGCGGGGCTACAACGGTGCCAGACGTCGGGAAGGCCACATCGATAGACTCACCTTTCGCTTTGGCACCCATCGCGATGTAATCGACAGCACCGAACACCGCCGCCTTGGCGCCTTGCAGCACGGGTGTCAGCGCGGCTTTGTTGGCCCCCGCCACAAGCATCCCATTCGCCGCCAGCGCGGGG
The DNA here is from genome assembly GCF_000715505.1 of Thioclava dalianensis. Taxonomy (GTDB): domain Bacteria; phylum Pseudomonadota; class Alphaproteobacteria; order Rhodobacterales; family Rhodobacteraceae; genus Thioclava; species Thioclava dalianensis. The sequence goes on along the minus strand of NZ_JHEH01000005.1, from coordinate 172,960 downwards.
AACAGATCGTCATGCCCCGCAGCGTCCAGCCCCGCGACCAGCTCAAACGCCGAGCCCGATTGCGCCGGGTCGGGCATGGTCACGAGCGACTTATACTCGGGCTTGGCCAGATCCGCCCAATCCGTCGGTTTGTTCGTGCCGGATTTCGGGTTCCACGCGATGGCCAGCGCCGCGACGCCCTCGGCCACATAGGACTCGGATTTCAGGAAGTCGGGCACGGTGGCCGCATTGGGCGAAGTGTAGGGGAGCAGCAAGCCCTGATCGGCAAAGCTCGTTGCGGTCGCCCAAGAGGCCGAGATCACGATATCGGCCTGCGGGTTGGCTTGCTCGGCTTTCAGACGCGCCATGACCTTGCCGGTCGTCGCCTGAAACAGGTTTACCTTGATGCCGCTTTCCTTGGTGAAATCAGCTGCAAGCGCCTTGGCCAGCCCGGCGGGCCCTGCGGTATAGACAGTGATGTCGGCATGGGCTGCAGCGCCGCTAATGCCAAGGGAAAGGGCAAGCAAGCCGGTGCGCAGGGTCTGTTTCATTTGTCGATCTCCATGTTGGCCAAACATTTCAGTGGGTTCAGCGGAATAAGGGCTCAGGTCGTGGGCTCGTGGAACCATCGCAGCGCGTCTTGCGCGACATGCAGGCCCAATTCATTTCCGGGGCTGGCGCGCTGCGGGCTGGGGATCTGAATCTCGGCCCCGCCGTGCAATGTGAGGGTGAGTTGAAACTCATCGCCACGAAACAGGCAGCGCAGCACGCGCGCGCGCAATTGGCCTTCTTCGGGCTGGCAAATCGACAGGGCGCGGCGTGCCAGCAGCACATGGGTCGCGCCCGCCGGGGCGACTATCCCGGGCAGCGGCGCCTGTCCTCGTGTCACCGGCAAGATCGCCCCAAGGCGCAGAAACTCGGCGATCCAAGGCTTGGCGGGGGCGGCAACCAGATCTTCGGGCGTTGCAATCTGCGCGATTTGACCCGCGCGCAGCACCGCGACCTCATGGGCGAGCGAGAATGCCTCGGACTGGTCATGCGTGACATATAAAGCCGACAGGCCCAGCTCGGCCACCAGCTGCGCGATCTCATCGACCATGCTTTCACGCAGCTCGCGATCAAGATTGGACAGCGGTTCGTCAAATAAGATCGTTTGCGCGCCCGAAGCAACCGCGCGTGCGATTCCCACGCGCTGTTGCTGCCCGCCCGAAAGCGCCGAGGGGCGGCGCTGCGCCATCGCGCCCAGACCGACGCGATCAAGCGCTCTCATCACGGCCTGCTCGCGAGCTGCGCGCCCCATCCCTGCCATCTCGAGCGGAAAACCGACATTGCGCGCAACGCTCATATGTGGCCAGAGCGCGTAATCCTGAAACACCATGCCCAGCCCGCGCTTTTCCGGAGCCAGCTTGATCGCGCGCTGCGGGTTGGCAACAATCTGTCCGTTGAGCGCAATTTCGCCGCGATCGGGTGCTTCAAGCCCGGCGATGGTGCGCAACAGCGTCGTCTTGCCGCTGCCCGATGGCCCCAGCAACGCCAAGGCGCGCCCGCGCCGCAGTTCCAAATCGATCCCGTGCAGGATTTTCGCCGTGCCGTAAGACAGATGCAGGCCGCGCACGGCAATCGCCGGCTCGGCTGTCGCAACCGCGACGTTCTCAAATCTCGTCACCCCAAGGTTCATTCGGTGCCCACCTGTTGTTCGCAGCTTTAGGGCGCAAACATGACAGACCCGTGACAGAGCGGTGGGGGGTCGCATCGCGCGTGATCGTCCCCCCGTGAAAGCCCTCACCTAAATAGAGGCAAAACGATTCATTCTAAATTTGGTTCAGAAAATGCGGGGCCTGAGCCCTTAATCGGAGGCCATCAGTGCCCCGACATTGCAAGCTTGGTAGTCTTCCCTAAGAAAGACGTTCTGCCCGATCGTGCATCCGGTATTTCGCTCGTACTGATCCGAAAGATGCGAAGGGCTTACCCGCGTCTCACCTGTAGGCAGGGTGGGGAATATATCCACGAGAAGCCCGAAAATCCGAAGGCCTTCTTTGCTCAGCATTGGTTTGAGTTCGAGGCCGGTCGCGTTTCGTCGATCACGTGGTTGGGGGGGCGCACCACGCCGTATTGCGTGGCATCGCGCTAAGCGTCGATAGGACGCCGCCCTAGAAGGCCTGCGTGCTCACATAACGGATCGTAGTCCACGAGGTCACGGAGCAGAAGCAAACGGAACTGGTCACGATCGAAAGCCGCCATGCCTTCCCGATCATAAGCGAAAAGGCATTTCGGCGAAAATCCTGCCTTTCCAGGCAACTCGTCGGCTAATGCCGTTCGCAACCCGCCGAAGAAGCGCTCACGGAACGGCTTGTCCATCGGCACAGCAGCACGCCCATAGACGAACGACCCACCCGCCGCGAGAATAGCGGCCTGAACTTCGTCGTTGAAAAATTCGCCTCCAGTGTCGACGACAATCGTCCCCAATCCGCTATGCTGGCTCCAAGGCAGCCTGCGGGGCGGCCGGAGGACGCAGGGCATCCTGCTGAGGGGGTCAACCAAAAGATGAGAGGTACTTTGACAGAACCTGTGCGCCCTAAGCGTTGGGCCCATAGCCGATGACAGACCAGGTCCAGAGGCCGCTGCAGGTCAAGGGCCTGCCTCCGCTCCTAGTGGCTCATATCCTGGCCAAGAAAGCCCACGCCGACCACGAGCCCTGCATACGCGATGGCGCAATTTTCAGGACGAGCCATCCATGACCTTGCCCACATAGTCTTCGAAAGTGATCTCGCCGCCCTCAGCCTCGGTCCGGCCCATGTCTTTGGCGGGCAGAACCTCCTGCAACATATCGATACGTTTCCACGAGGGGAAAGGTTGCTGGCCCTCGGCATCCGGCACATAGGGGCTGTCGGAGACGCGGACATGTTTGTGGATGTAGCGCGCGCAGTTGAGAAAACAGGCGGTCACATCGACCCGCACCATGAGGTTGGCCCCGGGAAAGGCGGCCAGAAGATCCGGGTCTTCGCTCAGGCTCGCGCTGCCCTGCACGCGGATGCGGTTTGGGGTTTCCATGTCGATGAAGAGCAGTCCGACCTTGGGGGAGGCCGCGATATTGCCCATCGACTTGAACATCCCGTTCCCGTCGTAATTCGGGAACACGAGCGTCTTGCCATCCAGAACCTTGACCGCGCCCACCGGGCCGCCCTTGTAGCTGACGGTCGGCTCGCCATCGGCGCTGACCGTCGAGAGGAAAAAGAAATCCCGGCTTTCGATGAAGGGGATATGCGGTTCTTCGATCTCATCGCGCACGATGGCGTGGACCACCGCGTCGGCCAGTTTCAGACTGTCGTGGCGGGCCTGCAGGCTGCGTTGCTCTTCGGTGTAGAATTGATCAGGTGTCAGCATGGGTAAACCTCCTCTTGCAACGGGCGCCCGACCAAAAGCCGGGCGCCATAGCGGCTACTCAACCGGGGCGTCCTCGGCCTCGGCGTCGAACGCCTCGACCGGCTGGGCGTATTCGTTGTCAAAGGCCATGACGACAGGAGCGGGCTTGTTGTTAACCATCAGCCGGAACACGTCAGGGCGGGAATAGTGCCCGCACGGATCGGCGGCGGCCTTGCCGATGGCGATCATGTTGAGGTCGATGTCGGCGATCACCAGACCCTCTTCGTCCGGGGCGAGGTTTTCGCCCATGGGCGAGCCATCGGGGGCAAAGATGCGGGCATAGCCGCCACCCTTTTTCAGCAGCTGCTGCTTCACCGGCGTGTCGCAGAGCACCTCGATCATCTCGTCCGAGACGGTGGCGCAGGGGGCGATGACAAAGCACTGACCCTCGACCGCATACATGCGACTTGCAGACGTGTTCACCTCGGGCCCAAGTGCATAGGCGCCGCCCTCGTAGACCGAAAAGCTGGGCCAGGCGCCGATATGGATCTGCTCGTTCTGCGCGAACATGGCGTATTTGTTCAGCGGGTGCAGGTGTTCCCAGCAACACAGCGCGCCGACGCGGCCGATGTCGGTGTCATAGACCTTCATGTCGCTGCCATCGCCTTCGCCATAGACGGTGCGCTCGACATGGGTCGCCTTGAGCTTGCGACGGCGCGACAGGACCTTGCCGTCGGGGCCATAGTGCCACTGCGCGATGTAGAGCGTGCCGTTGCGGTTCCACGACAGGCCCATGACCACGTGGATCTTGTTCGCCCTGGCGGCCTCGGCCAGCCGTTTGTCCTGCGGGCTGCCCTCGGTGATGGAGTTCGCCGCATATACCGGCACATTGTGCATCGTCATCGCCGGAGCGTCGAGCCAGATATACCACGGATAGCCCGGCAGATAAGTTTCCGGAAAGGCGATCAAATTGACGCCCTGCGCGGCAGCCTCTTCGATCAGCCCGATGGCTTTGTCGATACTGGCATCGAGGTTCATGAAGATGGGGGCGGCCTGAACGGCAGCGACCTTGGTGGGTCCGGTCATGGTGGTATCTCTCTGTTGGTGTCTTGTTGTTATGGAGAGAGGATAGACACGTCCCGTATCGCAGCGCTTGCCCGCCTGGGCGGAAGGTGGTGTACTTTTGGGCGGAGGAGAGAGGTCGTTTTGGGCTTTTGCCGGCCCTCTGTTAAGATTTGTCCATGGAACAGCGATTCACAACGCAGGATGCACGCCCCGCGGATCGGTTCGCCTATTGGCGCGAGGCGGTCTGTGACAGCTATGTCGAGCTCGATTGTGCCACCGCCACGCCCAGGACCTTTCACGGTCAGATCGACCTGAAGCGCCGCGCGCTTCTCTCCACATCCTATGTGAAGGGCAGCAACCAGACCGTGACCCGGAGCCAGTCGCATGTGTCGCGAAGCGGCGAAGAGACCTTTCTTGTCAGCCTGCAATTGCAGAAGACGGGGTTCGTGGAACAGGCCGGACGGCTGGCCCGGCTCGAGCCGGGCAATTTCGCACTCTATTGCAGCTCAAGCAGCTACCGACTGACGCTGCCCGACGATTTCGCGCAGGTCGTGCTGCAATTCCCCAAGGCGGAATTCATTGCCCGGCTGCCCTGTGCCGAAGCGCTGACGGCGATCACGGCCCCGACGCACAGCGGGTTCGGCAAGCTGGCCGCCGAGATCCTTCCCAGGTTGGTGGCCTCGCTGGACGACACGCCGGACCTTGCGCAGGCGCAAAGCCAGAACGCGATCATGGATATGCTCGTGGCGGTCTTTGCCGCGATGCAGCCGTCAGGCGCGCAGCTACATTCCCACGATCAGCTGACCCTGCTGCGGGCGCGCGCCTTCATCTCTCGGCACCTCGGCAACCCAGATCTGGACCGGACGGCGGTCGCCGAGGAAACGGGGCTGTCGGTGCGCCGGCTCAACGAGTTGCTCCAACGCGAGGGCAGTTCTATTTCCCGCGAGATCGCCACGGCCCGGCTGAACCGGATCGCGGCAGATCTGGCCAACAGCAAGCTGTCCCATCGCTCGGTCAGCGAGATCGCCTATCACTGGGGGATCGTGAACTTTCAGAGCTTCTCTCGCGTGTTCCGCAAACGTTTTGGCCAGACACCAACGGATTTCCGGGCGGAAGTCTCGTCCCGGGCATAACGGCAGCATGGGCAATAAAGCCCGCACAGCGGATCTTAGCCTTCGAAGAATTCTGCGCGACGCACGCACGATTGCTTCTGAGAAGCTGCGCTGCGGTGTAGTCGTCCAGTCCCAAGGTCGGCGATGGGCCGTCCATGAAGACGGCCCGTAGTCTCAGATCTCAATGGCTTCTGCGATAGCAAGTGCGTCTTCAAGTTCGACGCCCAAATATCTGACCGTGCTGTCCATCTTGGTATGGCCCAACAGGAGTTGAACCGCGCGCAGGTTGCCGGTCTTCTTGTAGATCTGGGTGACCTTGGTCCGGCGCATAGAATGCGTGCCGTATGCGCTCGCCTCCAGCCCGATTGAGATCACCCAATCCCTGACGATGCGTGCATATTGCCGGGTCGAGATATGAAGTCGCTCGTGGAAACGCCCAGGCCATAAAAATTCTGATCCGACCATCAAAGGGTCTTGCATCCACTTGTCCAATGACGCCCGCGTGCCATCCGAGATTTCGAACCGCACTGGCTTTTGCGTCTTGCTCTGCAAGACCGAGGCACGTTCCTTGACCTGGCCGGACGCCATGACATCTACGACCTTCAGTTTGACCAGATCACACCCGCGCAGCTTGCTGTCGATCGCCAAGTTGAAGAGCGCCAAGTCGCGATGGTTCTCGGCCAGTTCAAGCCGAACCCTGATCGCCCAAACATGTTTGGGTTTCAGGGGCCGCTTCTGGCCCACGATGCGTCCCTTGTTCCAAGCTGGGCGAAGCGCGCGAATGGCAGGTAAGTTCGGTGTTTGCATAACTGATCCTCCGATCCGCCACGCCCTCCACATCGACAACCCGACGTTGACGGGTCATCATATCATGAAATGCCGCAGCGCAGCCGCAAGCCCGCTCAGAGGCCTCTTCGACCAATGCTGCGAGTTCGGCCAACGTCTGCTATAAGGATCGACGGAGAAATCCACATGTTTAGAGCTCCACATACGTAAGGGCCAAATCTGTAAGGAAGTGAAAAATTGTCAAACGAGCTTTTAGAGTTGGCCGATCAGTTAGAGACGGCAGTCGAAGACTTTCAAACAAAGCATAAGGAAACGTTGAAAGCGTTGACTGACGCCGCTACTGAAATGCACAAGTCTTGGAGCGGTTCCAACCTAGGATATCACGCGCTTGTCTATTACGAGAACTTGGTTCCACGCCCACCCGGAGCTCAGTTTAGCGCCGAGTGGGGACTACAAGACATGAGCTACACGAGCATGGGTACAGTAGGTTCTTGGTGCGAGTATCCTTCCGAGGCAGTGAAAAACGCAATCTATGAGCAAGCAAACCACCCCAATTTGAGTGATATTAAAAAAGCAAGCTCGGAGATGGTAACGCTTGTGAATCGAGCACGTGATGAGCTCTTGTCAGTTCTATCGGTCGCGCTTGACGACCGTAGTGACACGTTTCTCGAACGTCTCAAAAAGGATGCTGAAGGCATCAAGATCCTAACTTACTCTGATATGTGTCGAGCAATGCTTCCAAGAGGCCAGATGATATCGAGGGATAGCAACGCTGTGATGGCTGGCGTTCAGATTGCCCCACATCAAGAAGTAATCGCAGAATCAGCTGCGCTTCAGATTCCTTGCGACGTGGCATCTGATCTGGCTGAAATCATCAGAAAGGCCGGTTCTCACATGTCACGGAAACAAAGAAGCGACCAACGTTTGGAACGGATCGGCACGAATGTTTTTATTGGGCATGGTCGGTCACCGTTGTGGCGCGAACTGAAGGATTTTGTCGTTGACCGGCTGAAGCTTCCTCATGAGGAGTTCAACCGCGTGCCAGTTGCGGGCGTTACAAATATAGCTCGGTTATCCGAAATGCTGGATGGGGCAGGCTGCGCACTTATTCTTTTGACGGCAGAAGATGAGCAAGCTGACGGTTCACTGCAAGCGCGGATGAATGTCGTTCACGAAGTTGGACTGTTTCAGGGACGGCTTGGGTTCACCAAGGCTATTGTCGTATTGGAAGAGGGGTGCGAAGAGTTTTCGAACATCCAAGGTCTAGGTCAAATTCGCTTCCCCAAAAATAATATCTCTGCAGCCTTTGAAGAGATAAGGGCTGTGCTTGAACGCGAAGGACTGGTCTAGTCTTGCCTTGTGGGCGGAACTGGATTGCCGCGTAAAGACAACGCATGACCTTTGACCGCTTCTTCAAAGAACCCGCTTTCGTGCAGAATGCACAAGCAGCCGTTGGCGCAGTCGCAGCGAAAGCCCGCCTTGTCTCGCTCAGCTGACCTTACGCCCCCGCCAAGGTTCGCACGCACGATCGCTTCGACGCTCTGCCGCGCAGCATTGGGTCATTGACTGAATGACCGGTCTGGGCCGAGGCTGTTTGCCCACATGACTGGGCGGACGCGCCCCGGCTGGGTGCCTCACGGCGGGGGTGTGTCTGGTGAGTGTCGCTATCCGGCGACGTGACTGGCCAATTCGTTTCGCGGGCTGACTAATTGATGCCCGTGGCGCATACGATCGGGGTCATCACGCTTCCGAAATTCGATTGCTTGTAGCTGCCTCCTCTGCGAATCCATAAATGCCGTGCGGTTCTTGATGGTGTGCTGCCGCGCTGGAGAAATATCCGCGATGAGCTGAATGCTCTTACCTTGTCCGCATGGATTGAAACCACCAGCGAACAAATCTGCACTCACCGCCTTTAGAACAGCGCTCCGCTCCCATAAACAGAACGAAACTTGGCCGAAAAAGGATCTAAATGAACCGCCCCACAACCTTCCATCAGTTGCGTAGCGAGCAACGGTGACCGCTCTTCCACTCCGCGTAAATCCTGTTTCGCGCGAGACCCTTCCATCATTTCTGGCGCGCATGGCCGTCAGGGCCGGTCTTGAAGCCGAAGACCTGATCGAAATGATCTCTTGGACAGGCAAGCCAATCGGCGATGTCCGAATGGAATTTCGCAACGAGGTGTTTGTCTCACGGGCGTTACGCAACCCTCAAATGCGCGGCTGCCCGGTCTGTTTGCGCGAAGATGCTGAAACGCATCCGGTTGGAGCTGCGGCAGACCAAGCGATGCGCGGCGACTGGCAATTCCGCGAAGTGAACCTCTGCGTGCGCCACCGGCATCCTCTGGTCGACTTTTGGAGAGAGCAAACCCAGGAAAAGCGCTACGACACTGGTCCCCGGCTAGCCGATATTCGCGAGAAGATCAGCGGCGGCGAATTTTAGCAGACCCGCGTGAAGCCATCTCCTTATGATATCTGGCTTGATGCCCGAATGGCGACGGGGAGGGATGAAACGTGGCTGGCACGCCACTCGCTCTACGCTGGAACGACGATTTGCCGCCTCTTAGGGGCCGAACTGGTCCGGCATGCAGATCCTTCGAACGTCGGAAACCTGCGAGCCGCGCAAGCTGCAGGCTTCGAGGTCGCCTGCCGAGGCGAAGAGACAGTCCGCACGGCACTCAGGGAACTCGCCGAACGCGCGACCGGAGCAAAGGTCGAGCCACGCGGAGCCTTTGGCGATCTCTACGCGAAGCTCTCGGTAGACTATCTTCACGAGGCAGGTCTCGCACCATTTCGAGACCTTCTTCGCGAGCGCATTCTAAATACGTGGCCCTTTGCCGCTGGCGAGGTCGTGCTTGGTAAAGAGCTCCCGCGCCGTCGACTGCATTCGATCGCTTCTGCAGAGCATGAAACAGGCATTTGGGCGACAAGACTTGAGGCAGTTCTGATTGAGGCAGGCGGACTATCTCCAACAGATACGCGCCCCGCAAATAGGAAAACCTTCGATGCCGAGCGGTATTCACCTCTCCTCGCGGAAATGCCGTACTGGATCGGAGTGCGCGAGCTTTGCAATGCAATGGGCGCAACTCGCAACGAACTGGACGCGCTCGTCGCGGATGGCGTCCTTTTTCCAGCGACAGCCGTCCCGACCGTCAGACGTCGGTGGCGGCGGGAGGATGGGCAAACGCTTGTGACAGAGCTCATGGTATTGGCCCAAGCGGGCCCGATCTCAGGCAATGAATGGGAAACGCTGCAGATGGCCAGCGCGCGCTCCGGTCTCCGGGTCTGTGCTATTATCGGAGCGATCCGAAAAGGCATGCTTCGTCTTAGGGTCCAGATGGGAGTTGAAGGGTATCACGGGCTGGTTGTCTATATGGAGGACATCAATCATCTCGCACGTCAACGGAGCCCCGCCACAGCGCAAGGGCTGATCCCCGCCACCGAGTTCAGCCGCACGATCAGCCGGCGCGGCAGGGACAGGTTCATTGCGCTTCTTGAGGCAGGGCACTCGCCCTCGGTCCGCATGACCGCACCGAAAGATGGGGCGTGCGTTTTTTACCTGCGTGCCTCCGATATCCAAGTATTTCGAGAGCGCTTCGTGACCTTGCCCATGCTGATCGAACGCTTTGGCGAACATCGAAACAGCATTCTTGCGCGACTCAGGAAGGCCCGACTGCGACCCTTTGCGCCTGAGGGCGTGAGCTATGGTCATATCTATCTGCGCGAAGAGGTGGAGCTGGGCTTGCGTTGCAAGGTGTAGCTGCTGCTATGTGCCAGCTTTGTCGCGCATAAAGGAAGTGCATTTTTTCCAATGCCTTAGCGGTTCGTGCGGGCTAGGCAGCGACGACCGCGGAAAACGGATGGTGTGACTCCCGGAAAAAACATGGTGTGACTGACACTTAGTTTTCTATTGGTAGGCCCGGCAGGACTTGAACCCGCAACCAAGGCGTTATGAGCGCCCTGCTCTAACCAGTTGAGCTACAGGCCCACCATTGCTCTTTCCTCTAGTCGCGCCGCGCGCGGGCGTCAAGAAAGCCCGTGCGGGGTGGTCAGGAGCGTTGCGGGGCGCAACTCATTACGCTAGGGCTTTGCGCGCAAAGAATCCTCGATGGGAGAGCGCCGCCATGACCAAGAAGAACGGTCTTACCTATGCCGATGCTGGTGTCGATATCGACGCGGGCAATGCTTTGGTCGAACGGATCAAGCCCGCAGCCAAGCGCACGCAGCGCTCGGGCACGATGTCGGGGCTTGGCGGCTTCGGCGCGCTGTTTGATCTGAAAGCGGCCGGGTTCAATGATCCGATCCTTGTGGCGGCCACCGATGGTGTGGGCACCAAGCTGCGCATCGCGATTGACACGGGCAATGTCGCAACGATCGGGATCGATCTGGTCGCGATGTGCGTCAACGATCTGGTGTGTCAGGGCGCAGAGCCGCTGTTTTTCCTCGACTATTTCGCGACCGGCAAGCTGGAGCTGGATCAGGCCGCGACCATCATCGAGGGCATTGCCGAGGGCTGTGCGCAATCGGGCTGTGCGCTGATCGGTGGCGAGACGGCGGAGATGCCGGGGATGTATCACAAGGGTGATTTCGATCTCGCAGGCTTTGCCGTGGGCGCGATGGAGCGCGGGGGCGATCTGCCGGCGGGCGTGGTTGAGGGCGATGTGCTGCTGGGGCTGGGCTCTAACGGGGTGCATTCGAACGGCTATTCCTTCGTGCGCAAGGTGGTGGAGCTGTCGGGCCTTGGCTGGGATGCGGATTGCCCCTTTGCCGAGGGCACTCTGGGCGAGGCCTTGCTGGCACCGACCCGGCTCTATGTCCGCCAAACCTTGGCCGCGGTGCGCGCAGGCGGCGTGCATGCGCTGGCGCATATCACCGGCGGTGGCCTGACCGAGAACCTGCCGCGCGTGCTGCCCGAAGGCATGGGCGCGCGGATCGATCTCTCTGCGTGGGAGCTGCCGGGCGTGTTCCGCTGGCTGGCCGAGACCGCCGGGATGGAAGAGGGCGAGCTGCTCAAGACGTTCAATTGCGGTATCGGGATGATCGTCGTCGTGGCGGCGGACCGGGCCGAGGCGATCACCCAATTGCTTGAAGCCGAAGGTGAAAGCGTTACCCGGATCGGGACGCTCAGCGCGGGCGACGGCGTCTCTTACGCGGGCCGCCTGCTGTGAAGCGCGTCGCCATCCTGATCTCGGGCGGCGGGTCGAATATGATCAAGCTGGTCGAGAGCATGGTGGGCGATCATCCGGCCCGCGCGGTGCTGGTCGCCTCCAATGATGCCGCAGCTGGCGGTCTGGAGAAGGCCGCCCGGATGGGCGTGCCGACGGCGGCCATCGATCATCGCCCCTACGCTAAGGATCGCGCGGCATTTGAGGCGGAACTGCTCAAGCCTATCCTCGCAGCCGAACCCGATATCCTGTGTCTGGCGGGCTTCATGCGCGTGCTCACCCCCGGCTTTGTCGAGCGGTTTTCCGGGCGGATGCTCAATATCCACCCCTCGCTTTTGCCGAAATATCCCGGTCTGCACACGCATAAACGTGCACTTGAGGCGGGCGACACCGAGGCGGGCTGCACGGTGCATGAGGTGACCCCGGTGCTCGATGACGGCCCGATTTTGGGTCAGGCCCGTGTGCCGGTCGAGACGGGAGACACGCCCGAGACGCTGGCGGCCCGGGTTCTGGTGCAGGAACATCGGCTCTATCCGGCGGTGCTGCGGGCCTTTGCGCAGGGCGAGCGCGGGTTGATCACGCTCTAAATCTGGCAGACTGGGCCGCCAAGCTTCGACAAAGGTGCGGCGCGGCACAGGTCTTGCGCCGTGGCAAACAGGGCAGGGCATTGTTGTGCCGGGGGGCAAGTGACTAGCTTGGACCGTGACACAGCAACAAAGCGGGCGCATCGCTGCCCCGCGAGGAGCCCTGAAGATGAAAACGCTCGGATTTCTGTCCTTTGGTCATTGGTCGACCCAGCAGGGCTCGGCCACGCGCAGCGCGGGCGATGCGCTGTTGCAAGCGATTGATCTGTCGGTCGCAGCCGAGGAACTGGGGATGGATGGCGCCTATTTCCGCGTCCATCACTATGCCCGCCAACATGCCTCGCCCTTTCCGCTTCTGGCCGCGATCGGCGCGCGCACCCGCAAGATCGAGATCGGCACCGGCGTGATCGATATGCGTTATGAGAACCCGCTCTACATGGTCGAGGATGCGGGCGCTGCGGACCTGATCTCGCAGGGACGGCTGCAGCTCGGTCTCTCGCGCGGCAGCCCCGAGCAGGTGATCGACGGCTGGCGCCACTTTGGCTACCAGCCTGCCGAGGGCGAGAGCGATGCCGATATGGGCCGCCGTCATGCGCAGGTCTTTCTTAAGATGCTTGAGGGCGAGGGGTTTGCCGAGCCCAATCCGCGCCCGATGTTTCCCAATCCACCGGGCAAGCTGCGGCTGGAGCCCCATTCGGACGGCCTGCGGTCGCGGATCTGGTGGGGCGCTGGCTCCAATGCGACGGCGGTCTGGGCGGCGGAGCAGGGCATGCATCTGCAAAGCTCGACGCTCAAGGATGACGAGACCGGCGAGCCGTTCCACGTCCAGCAAGCCGATCAGATCCGGGCCTATCGCGCGGCGTGGAAAGCGGCTGGCCATCCGGGCACGCCGCGGGTCTCGGTGAGCCGCTCGATCTTTGCGCTGATGAATGACACGGACCGGATGTATTTCGGGCGCGGCGGCAAGGAGAGCGATCAGGTGGGCTTCATTGCCGAGACCCGCTCGATCTTCGGGCGTTCCTATGCCGATGAGCCCGACCGGCTGGTCGAGCAGCTGCGCGGCGACGAGGCGATTGCCGAGGCCGACACGCTTTTGCTCACGATCCCGAACTCGCTGGGGGTCGCCTATAACACCCATGCGCTGGACGCGATCCTGACCCATGTCGCCCCCGCGCTGGGCTGGCGCTAAGGCGCGATTTGGCCTCCGGCAGGTGTGATCCCGCGTGCCGGAGGCGCTGGGGCCTCTTTGCCATGGGGTTTTGGCGTCGTTTTGCGGATGACTTTTCTTTCCTTGCGGCAAGCGCTATTGGAAAAGAACCTTGGCGGGATGCCCCCGCGACCTTTCGCGAAAGCACGACATGCAGACCATCACCACGACCGACGCCCTCGCCGCATTTTGCGAAAAGGCGAAGTTGGAGCCCTACGTCACCCTCGATACCGAATTTTTGCGCGAGCGGACCTATTGGTCCAAGCTCTGTCTGGTGCAGATGGCGCTTCCTGTGCGGGATGGGAGCGACGGGGAGGCGGTGCTGGTCGATCCGCTCTCAGAGGCGCTTTCGCTTGAGCCGCTCTATGACCTGTTTCGCCACAAGGCGACCGTGAAGGTCTTTCACGCCGCGCGGCAGGATCTTGAGATCTTCTTTACCGAGGGCAATGTCTTTCCCGATCCGCTCTTTGACACCCAGATCGCGGCGATGGTGTGTGGCTTTGGCGAACAGGTCGGCTATGAGACGCTGGTGCGCAAGATCGCCAAGCAATCGCTCGACAAGTCGTCGCGCTTCACTGACTGGTCGCGCCGCCCGCTGACCGAGGCGCAGAAGAAATACGCGATTGCCGATGTCACCCATCTGCGTGTGATCTACGAATTCCTTTCCGCGCAGCTCAAGCGCACCGGGCGTGAGGCTTGGGTCGAAGAGGAAGAAGCCGTTCTTCTGAACCCCGAAACCTATATCAACCGCCCCGAAGAGGCCTGGCTGCGGGTGAAGACCCGGACCAATTCCGGCCGCTTTCTGGCGATCGTGCGCGCGCTTGCGCAGTTCCGCGAGGGCTATGCGCAAAACCGAAATATCCCGCGCTCGCGCATCTTCAAGGATGACGCGCTGCTGGAGCTGGCCTCGACCAAACCCGGCTCGCTCGAAGATCTGGGCCGCTCGCGGCTGCTGCTGCGCGAGGCACGGCGCGGGGAGATCGCAGAGGGCATCCTGACAGCGGTGCGCGAGGGGCTCGAGCTCCCGGCCGACAAGCTGCCGCGCCCGGCCGATCAGGGGCAGCAGTTGCAGGTCGACACGGCGCTGGCCGATTTGCTGCGGGTGTTGCTCAAGGCCAAATCGCAAGATGCGGGCGTCGCCGCCAAGCTGATCGCCAATGCCGCCGATCTGGATCGAATCGCTGCGGGGAAACGCGATGTCGACGCGCTGCGTGGATGGCGCGCCGAGGTGTTTGGCGCCGATGCGCTGCGTCTGGCAAAAGGCGAGGTCGGGCTGACCGCGCGCGATGGCGCAGTCGAGCTGGTCACCCTCTGAAAACGGCCCCCCGCGGCCCCGCAAGGGGCAGGGGGCTTAGCGCCGCGCGCTGCGCGAGGTGGTGGCGCCCTGCACGACGATCGTGCGCACGTTTTGCAGATTGTAATTGTTCACAAAGGCGGCAGCCGAGACGGCGCGCGACTGCGGCGTCGAGACCCGGCGCGCATCTGCGCTGTCGGCGCTCGGCGGATGCAGCATGAAGCGATAGGTGAGCGTGCCTGCATCATCGGGCTTGCCACCGTTCAGCGGCACGAGATCAGTATCCCAGAACCCTTGCGTCGGAGGCAGCGCCATCGCGGTGATGATCGCCCCCGAGGGGATCTTCTCGACCGTCAGGCTCGAGACCACCTGCGCGGGGATCTGGCCAACTTTGCCAACCTTGGTCGGGTAGCCGCCGCGCGGGGCCAGCGTTACGCTGGGCTCTCCCCGGCTGGGGCTAAACCAGGTGAAGGGATTGAGCTTGCTTCCGCGTATCGCACTGCAGCCAGCAGTGGCGAGGGTCAGGGCAAGTGCCGCGATCAGGGCTTTTTTCATGGTCGCTCCGAAACTGTCAGCCCTCTGGTAGCCGATCACGGGGCTTTTGAAAAGCCGCGTCTGGACGCTGGGGCCTGCGCAGGTTACCCAAGAGCCCCAGACCGTTGCAAGGATACGCTTGATGGCCAGCGAAGCCTTTGAAGAAATTGCCGAGACATTCGAATTCCTCGATGACTGGGAGGACCGCTACCGCCATGTCATCGAGCTTGGGCGCGAATTGCCCGCGCTTGACGATGCCGTGAAGGTGCCTGCCACCAAGGTCGAGGGCTGTGCCAGTCAGGTCTGGCTTCTGCCCCGGATCGAGGGCAGCGGCCCCGAGGCCAGATTCGATTTCGATGGGGAAAGCGATGCGATGATCGTGCAGGGGCTGATCGCGATCCTGCATGCGCTCTATTCGGGTCTGAGCGTGGCGCAGGTCACAGCCGTTGATGCGCCTGCAGAGCTGGCGCGTCTGGGCCTGAATGATCATCTCTCCGCACAGCGCTCAAACGGTCTGCGCGCCATGGTCGAGCGGATTCGCAAACTCGCCGCCGAGGCCGCTGCCGCCTGAGCGCCGCGCGACCGGGCTTTCGTCTTCGATTTCGTAAAAATATCCCGCGGGGGTCCGGGGGCGCGAAGCCCCCGGTGTCTCAGTCTCGCGTGCTCAGCGCACCGGGTTGCGATAGACCATGCGCCGGACCGATCCGGTCTTGGAGCGCATCAGGATCGTCTCGCTCTCGATGAAGGTCGGCTCGCGCCGCACGCCTTTCACGATGGAGCCGTCGGTGACGCCGGTCGCGGCAAAGATCACATCCTCGCGCACCATTTCATCGCGGGTGTAGATCTTGTCGAAATCAGTGATCCCGGCCTTCGTCGCGCGGCCTCGCTCGTCGTCGTTGCGGAACAAAAGCTTGCCCCACATCTGGCCGCCCATGCATTTGAGCGCGGAGGCTGCAAGCACGCCTTCGGGCGCGCCACCAGCCCCCATATACATGTCGATGCCGGTGAAATCGGGCTCGGCGCAGTGAATGACACCCGCCACGTCGCCATCGGTGATCAGCCGGATCTTCGCACCGGTCTCGCGCACTTCCGCGATCATGTCCTCATGGCGCGGACGATCGAGGATGCACACCGCGATATCCTTGGGCGCGACGCCTTGTGCGCGGGCCAGCGCGACCACGCGCTCGGTCGGGCTCATCTCAAGGCTGACCACGTCTTTCTCATAGCCCGGACCCACGGCGAGCTTGTCCATATAGACATCGGGCGCATGCAGCAGCGAGCCGCGCGGTGCCATGGCAATCACCGTCAGCGCGTTGGGCATATCCTTGGCAGTCAGCGTCGTGCCTTCGAGGGGGTCGAGCGCGATATCCACCGCCGGGCCCGAGCCTGCGCCCACTTCCTCGCCGATGAACAGCATCGGGGCCTCGTCGCGTTCGCCCTCACCGATCACGACCGTGCCCTGAATGTCGAGCATGTTGAGCTGGTTGCGCATCGCGGTCACCGCCGCCTGATCGGCGGCTTTCTCATCGCCGCGCCCGATCAGGTCGGCAGAGGCATGGGCTGCTGCCTCGGAGACGCGGGCAAGGCCGAGGCTGAGCATACGGTCGTTGAAATCACTCGGAGGGGTCATGTTCTGTCCTGTCTGTCTAGGGCGTCAGGCGCCATCGCGGACAGGTAAAGCCGCTTGATCCGGCAAGGGCAACCCTGAGAGCGCTAACGGCCTGAGCGCGGGCTCAACCCTGCCGATGAGGGCACGCAACGCACAGCTTGTTGCCATCTGGGTCGCGAAAATAGGCGCCGTAGTAATCGCCACGGCGCTGGGGCGCGCATTCGGGTCGCCTATCCGCGACGCGACGCACCGATGGCCCTGCGCGAAATTCGGGATGCCCAGCGAGAGATGGCGACGCCTCGGGAGCGCTCAGAGCTCTTCGATGCGGATTGCGACCGGCTCGCCCTCGACCACGCGGGTGGCGGGCAGTTGGGCGATGGCGAAGTCGATTGCCTCGCGCGTGGCCTTGTGGGTCACGATCAAGACCGGGGCTGCGGTATCGGCATGGCCATATTGGCGCATCCGGCTGATCGAGACGCCGGATTCGCCGAGCACCGTTGCGACCTTGGCCAGCGCGCCCGGCTTATCGGCCAGTTGCAGGCGCAGATAATAGGGCGCGGGTGCCGGGGCCATCGCAGGCGTGACCTGCGTCAGTGAGGTGGCGGGCTGACCGAAGGTCGGCAGGCGCAGCCCGCGCGCGATGTCCATGACGTCGCCCATCACAGCACTTGCGGTCGGGCCTTCGCCCGCGCCCGCGCCGCGCAGCACGATCTGGCCCACCGCATCACCTTCGAGCACGACCATATTGGTCCCGCCGGTCAATTGGCCCAGAGGCGAGGAGGCGGGCACGAGGCAGGGCGTCATGCGCTGCTCCAGCCCCCGGCGCGTCATCTGCGCCACGCCTAAAAGCTTGATCTTGTAGCCCATATCGCCGGCACGGCGGATATCGTCGATCGAAATCCGACCGATCCCCTCAAGCGTCACGGTGCTGAAGCTGACCTGCGTTCCAAAGGCGATGGCGGAGAGGATCGCGAGCTTGTGGCCCGCATCGATTCCACCGACGTCAAGCTGCGGATCGGCTTCGAGATAGCCAAGCTGGCGGGCCTCTTCGAAGACGGTGTCATAGGGCAGCCCCGCATCTTCCATCCGCGTCAGGATGTAGTTGCAGGTGCCGTTCATCACGCCCATGACGCGGCGAATGCCGTTGCCAGCCAGACCTTCGGTCAGGGCCTTGATGACGGGGATGCCCCCGGCGACGGCGGCCTCGTAGCGGATCACGCGACCCTCGGCCTCGGCCAGTTCCGCCAGCGCCTGCCCGTGATGGGCCAGCAGCGCTTTGTTGGCGGTAACCACGTCTTTCCCCGCGCGGATCGCGGCTTCGGTGGCATCTTTGGCGGGGCCTTGATCGCCGCCGATCAGCTCGACGAAGACATCGACATCCTCGCGCGTCGCAAGCGCCACGGCATCGTCTTCCCACGCAAAGCCCGACAGATCCGCGTCGCGGTTCTTCTTGCGGTCGCGCGCGCAGATCGCGGTGATCTCGACGGGGCGTCCGGCGCGCATGGCCAGCATTTCGGCATGGCGCTGCACGATCTTGACGACACCGATGCCCACTGTGCCAAGCCCAGCAATGCCGAGGCGCAAGGGCTGGTCGGAAGGGGCGGCGGCGGACATAGGCGAACCTCGTGGAAAAGGAGAATTTGCGACCTGTTAGCCGAGAAGTGCCTGCCGTGCAACGCCGTGTGTCACTGAGGCTGCGTGCCCTGCGGGGGGCTGGCATCACTCACCGAGGTCTTGCGCAGCTGGGCTGCGCGGGCGCGCAGGCTGTCGGCGCGGGCGGCAAGCTCGGGCGCGGGGTTCGGGGGCACCGGCTCATCGCTCAGCAGGCTGTCCATCGGAACCAGCTTGGGATAGGGCGCGCCGCCCCCCCCTGCGCATCCGGCAATCAGGGCAGTCACGAACAAGAGGGCGGGGATGCGCAGCATGGTCTCTCCTTGGCTTGCGCGTCAGACTATGGCGCAAATTCGGGCAGTACCAGAGCCGATTGCCGGGGTTTTCGGGTTTGCCGCTGAACGGATGTTCAGTTAAAACCTGAGCATGGCACGCAAGACCGGTTCACATGCTCAGATCACAGGCCCGAAGATCCGCAGCGAGGCGCTGCGCCTCTTTGCGCGGCACGGCTTTGCGGCCGTCTCGATGCGCCAGATCGCGGCGGCGGTCGGGGTTCAGGCGGGCGCGCTTTATCTCTACACGCCCGACAAGGAAGCGCTGCTGTTCGATCTGCTCAAGACCCATATGGACGAGTTGCTGGAGGCTTGGGCGGGCGAGCCGCGCGGGGCAGGGCCTGTCGAGGCGCTCGAGGCCTTCGTGCGCTTTCACATCCGCTTCAACCTCAGCAGGCCCGATGCGGTGTTTCTGAGCTATATGGAGCTGCGCAATTTGGGGTCTGCGAATTTCGTCATGATCGAGGATCTGCGCAAGGCCTATGAGCGCGAGCTGGAAGAGATCCTGATCGCAGGTCAGCAAGCGAAGGTCTTTGCGATCCCCGATACCAAGCTTGCCACGATGGCGCTGATCGCGATGCTCACGGGCGTCACGACATGGTTTCGCGAAGGCGGGCGGCTCAGTCAGGCGCGCATCGCTGCGATCTATTGGGACATGGCGCGCAAGGCGGTTGGCGCGTGATGCCCCTTTGCCTTGCCGCCGCTTGACGCTAAGAAGGCGCCAAAGGAGCGCCGATCATGCTGAAAACCCGGATCATCCCCTGTCTCGATGTGGCCGATGGGCGCGTGGTGAAGGGCGTGAACTTCGTCAATCTGATCGATGCGGGCGACCCGGTCGAGGCGGCAAAGGCCTATGATGCGGCGGGCGCGGATGAGCTGTGTTTCCTCGATATCCACGCCACCCACGAGAATCGCGGCACGATGTTCGATCTGGTCACCCGCACCGCCGAGCAATGTTTCATGCCGCTGACAGTGGGCGGGGGCGTGCGCACGCTGGAAGATGTGCGCGCGCTGTTGCTTGCGGGCGCGGATAAGGTCTCGTTCAACTCAGCCGCTGTCGCCAATCCCGATGTGATCGCGCAGGCCGCCGACCGGTTCGGAAGCCAATGCATCGTCTGCGCCATTGACGCCAAGACCGTGGAGCCCGGACGTTGGGAGATCTTCACCCATGGCGGGCGCAAGCCCACGGGCATCGATGCGGTGGAGTTCGCGCGCATGGTGGCCGATAAGGGCGCGGGAGAAATCCTGCTGACCTCGATGGACCGCGATGGCACGCGGTCGGGCTTCAACCTGCCGCTGACACGCGCGATTTCCGATGCGGTCGAGGTGCCGGTGATCGCCTCTGGCGGGGTCGGCACGCTCGATCATCTGGTCGAGGGGGTCACGGAGGGGGGCGCGAGTGCTGTGCTGGCCGCCTCGATCTTCCATTTCGGAGAATTCACGATCCGCGAGGCCAAGCAGCATATGGCCGATGCGGGCATAGCGGTGAGGATGTAATGGGCGTTCTGGAACAACTGGCAGCCACGATCGAGGCCCGCAAAGGGGCCGATCCCGAGACCTCATGGACCGCCAAGCTGCTGTCGAAAGGGCCTGAGAAGGCGGCTGAGAAATTCGGCGAAGAGGCGGTTGAGGCGATCATCGCCGCTGCCAAGAATGACCGCGAGAATCTGACCTATGAAGCGGCGGATGTGCTCTATCACCTGTTGGTGATGCTGGCGGCCCGTGATGTGAAACTGGCCGATGTTCTGGCCGAGCTGGAACGGCGCGAGGGCACCTCCGGCATTGCCGAGAAAGCCGCGCGCTAAGGGGTGGCGGCGGATCGGGGGGCGCTGCCCCCCGGCTGAGACACCTTGCGGTGCGTCAGCTCCCCCTGGGATATTTGGATCAAGAGGAAGGGCCGCCGGTTTTTGGGGCCCTTTTCCTTTTCCGGCCACAGCCTAGGTGAGAGGAAACCCACAGGAGGCCCCGATGGCGCAGACCAATCAGACGAACCGCAGATTCGTGCTCAATGAGCGACCCAAGGGCGCGCCGGACGCGAACACGTTGCGGCTTGAGACGGTGGATATCCCAAAGCCCGGCGCGGGCGAGATGCTGTTGCGCACGGTCTATCTCTCGCTTGATCCTTATATGCGCGGGCGTATGTCGGATGCGAAATCCTACGCAACCCCGGTCGAGATCGGCGGTGTGATGACCGGGCAGGTCGTGGCGGAGGTGGTGGAAAGCCAGCTCGACGGGTTTGCCAAGGGCGATTACGTGCTTTCGGGAAGCGGTTGGCAGGATTACGCGATTTCCGATGGCGCCCAGGTGCTCAATCTCGGGCGCGCGCCTGAGAACCCGTCCTGGTCGCTGGGGATCCTCGGGATGCCGGGCTACACCGCCTATGCGGGGCTTTTGAAGCTGGGCGAGCCGAAGCCCGGAGAGACAGTGGTGGTGGCTGCGGCCTCGGGCCCGGTGGGCGCGACCGTGGGCCAGATCGCAAAGATCAAGGGCTGCCGCGTCGTGGGCGTGGCCGGGGGCGCGGAGAAATGCGCCCATGTCGTCGAGGCGCTGGGCTTTGACGCCTGCATCGATCACAAGGCCGAGGATTTCGAGGCGCAGCTGGCCGCCGCCTGCCCGGACGGCATCGACGTCTATTTCGAGAATGTCGGGGGGCGCGTGCTGTATGGCGTGCTGCCGCTGCTAAACCCGTTTGCGCGGATGCCGGTGTGCGGGATGGTGGCGTGGTACAATCTCACCGGCGCGCCGGAGGGGCCCGATCACGGGCCGCAGATCCTGTCCACGATCTTGCGGATGAAGGTGAAGGTTCAGGGCTTCATCATCTTCGACAGCTTCCCGATTGAGCTGTACCAAGAGTTTTCGGAGGCGATGACCGGTTGGCTCAAAGAGGGCAAGGTCCGCTACAAGGAGCAAGTGGTCGAGGGGCTGGAGGCCGCACCAGAGGCCTTTGGCGACCTGCTGGCCGGGCGCAATTTCGGCAAGATGGTCGTGAAGGTCGGCTGAGGCGCGGGCAGGGGCGGGTGCGGTTTGACTGGCTCGTGACTTGCCCTTTGGCCCTGCATGCCTATTTGTAATGTTATGTTTGGACGTCTGATCAATATTCTTCACGATCCCGACCCGGCCGATTCACGGCTCGGAGGGGATGATCGCGAGCTGGCCTTGGCGGCTTTGCTGGTGCGGCTTGCGCGCTCTGACGAGAACTATGAGGACGCCGAGAAGGACCGCATCGACCGGGTGCTGGGCGCGCGCAACGGGCTGGACCCGGCGGCGGCGCGGGATTTGCGCCTGCGGGCCGAAGAGGTCGAGGCGGGTGCGCCCGACACGGTGCGCTTCACACGCGCGCTGAAAGATCGTGTGGCCTATGAGGACCGCTCGGGTGTGATTGAGGCGCTTTGGGACGTGGCCCTGGCCGATGGTGAGCGCGATGCGCAGGAAGATGCGCTGATCCGGCTCGCGTCGAAGCTCTTGGGGGTGAGCGATGTCGATTCGGCGCTCGCCCGGCAGCGCGTCGAGGCGCGGCGCGGCTGATCACGCTGGCTTGAACGCCTGAATTTTTGGCCTCTGCCCGCGAAATCGACTTGTTTCGCTAGGTCACCGGTGCTCTGCCCGTTGCAATCTGCCGTGATTTCGCGCCAGATTGACCAAATGGACAACGAGAAGCCCCCTGCGTGACCCCGACAGACACAGCGCCCGTCATCGAGATTCGTGATCTACACAAGAGCTACGGCTCGCTTGAGGTGCTCAAGGGCGTCTCGATCAAGGCACCGCGCGGCCATGTCGTCTCGCTGATCGGCTCTTCCGGCTCTGGCAAATCCACGCTGCTGCGCTGTTGCAATCTGCTTGAGGACAGCCAGTCCGGCGAGGTGCTGTTCGAGGGCGAGGGCGTGCATTGGAAGGGCCAAGGCCTTGCCCGTCGCCCGGCGGATCGCAAGCAGGTCACGCGGTTTCGCACCAATCTGTCGATGGTGTTCCAGCAGTTCAATCTCTGGGCGCATATGACGATCTTGCAAAATGTGATGGAAGCGCCGGTGACGGTGCTGGGGCGTGATCGCGCTCAGGTCGAGCCTTTGGCGCGCGAATTGCTGGCCAAGGTCGGCATCGGCGACAAATGCGATGCCTATCCGGCGCAGCTTTCAGGTGGCCAGCAGCAGCGCGCGGCCATCGCGCGGGCGCTGTGCATGGAGCCCAAGGCGCTTTTGTTTGACGAACCCACCTCGGCGCTCGATCCAGAGCTGCAACAAGAGGTGGTGCGGGTGATCAAGGATCTGGCGGGCGAGAGCCGCACGATGATGCTGGTGACCCATGACATGCGGCTGGCACATGACGTGTCGGACCATGTGGTCTTTCTCCATCAGGGGAAAATCGAGGAAGAGGGCCCGCCAGAGGCCCTGTTTGGCGCACCGAAATCGGAGCGCCTGCAACAATTCCTGTCGGCCTCAGTGCCGGCGTGAAGACAATCAAGTAAGATAACAGGGGAAACCAATGAAGAAACTTATTCTGACCGCAGCCGCTCTGATCCTCAGCGCAGGGTTTGCCGCGGCCCAAAGCACGACCGTGCGCATGGGCACCGAAGGCGCATACCCTCCCTACAACTTCATCGACGATAACGGGCAGGTTGCGGGCTTTGAGCGCGAGCTGGGCGACAAGCTGTGCGAGATGGAAGATCTGACCTGCACTTGGGTCACGAATGACTGGGATTCGATCATCCCCAACCTGCTCTCGGGCAACTACGACACGATCATGGCAGGCATGTCGATCACCGATGAGCGCAAGAAATCCATCGACTTCACCCAGGCCTATTATCCCCCGGCACCCTCGGCCTATCTGGCGATGACGCCTGATGCCGATATCAAGGGGGGCGTGATCGCGGCTCAGACCGGCACGATTCAGGCCGCCCATATCTCGGAAACCGGCGCGACGCTGGCCGAATATGCGACGCTCGATGACACGATTGCCGCTGTGAAAAACGGCGAAGCCGATGCGGTGTTTGCTGATAAGGACGCGCTCAAGCCCTTCGTGGGCACCGATGGCTTCCAGTTCGTGGGGCAGGACATCCCGCTGGGCGAAGGGATCGGCATCGGTCTGCGCAAATCCGACACCGAGCTGAAAGCCAAGCTCAATGACGGCATCAGCAAGATGAAGGCGGACGGTTCGCTCAACAAAATGATCAAGAAGTATTTCGGCGACGATGCGCTGACCTTCTCTAACTGATCAGGCAGGGGGCGGGCCGCGGGTCCGCCCCCAACCTCACATATGTTTTCAATGTGCTCAGACCCTTCCGCGCTGCATGGCCTGTCATGGATGCTTTGCTACATGACGACGGGCAAGCAGATCATGTTCTACGGCTCCTTTGGAATCGTGCTGCTTTTGCTTGCGATCACCGCGCCTGTCGCGCTGTGCTTCGGGTTTGGCGGGGCGCTGGCGGCCCGCTCGAACTTCATGCCGCTGCGGATCATTGGGCGGGCTTATATTGCGATGGTGCGGGGCGTGCCCGACATCATCTTTTTCCTCTTTGTCCCGATCGCGATGGATCAGGGGATCGAGTACCTGCGCAACCGCTGGAAATGTCCGGACTGGAACCAGCCGGTCTGGGCGGGAAATGAGTTCCATGTCTGCGCCGCCGCCAAGATGCCGCTCAATTCCGCGCCGCAGTTCTATCACGAGGCCTATGGGTTCGGGCTGGCGGTGATCGCTTTCGCGGTGGTCTACGGCGCGTTTGCTGCCCAGGTGCTTTACGGTGCGATGCAGGCGGTGCCGCATGCGCAGCTTGAGACCGCAGAGGCTTACGGGATGACCCGCAGGCAGATGACACGGCGCGTGCTGATCCCGCAGATGTGGTCCTATGCCGTGCCCGGCCTGTCCAATCTGTGGATGATCCTGATCAAGGCGACGCCTTTGCTGTTCTTGCTGGGCATCGAGGATATCGTCTATTGGGCGCGCGAGCTGGGGGCCACGAAATCCAGCATCTACGCCTATCCGCATGGCGACTGGCGGCTCTATTACTTCCTCGGTTTGCTGGTGTTCTATCTGGTGATGACCAAGCTGTCCGAGATCGTGCTGGCACGGATCAATCGGCGCCTGTCGATGGGGCAGGCCACGGCGGGCGGCGAAGCGCTGCGAAAGGCGGGAGCATGAGCTGTCTTCAGACCATTGCAGATTACGGGCTGCGCTCTGTCGGGATCGGCGAGCGGCTACTGCCGCGCTCGGATTTCACCATGTGCCAGCAATTCACGCTGATCGGCTCGGGCATGGTGTGGAACCTCTATTTCGGCATTCTCGCGCTGCTGTTCGGGTTTTTCCTCGCGACAACTCTGGCGGTTGCCAAAAGCGTCGAGAGCCGCTGGGTGCGCAAGCCCGCCGAATGGTTCATCTTTCTCTTCCGTGGCTCGCCGCTCTTTATCCAGTTCTTCCTTGCCTATGAGGCCTTCGCGATGCTGCCCCGCGCGGGCATCCCGATCCTCGGGCTGACGGTGGATACGAACTGGATCACGCGGGCTTGGGCGGGTGCGCTGTTCGTGCTGTTTCTCAACACTTCCGCCTATGCCGCCGAGATCTTCTACGGCGCGTTACGCTCGGTGCCCAAGGGGGATCTGGAGGCCGCCGATGCCTATGGCCTGTCGGGCTGGTCGAAGTTCCGGCGGGTGACATGGCCCACCATGCTACGGCTCGCATGGCCGTCTTACACCAATGAGGCGATCTTCCTGTTTCACGCCACAACGCTGGTGTTCTTCTCGGGCTTCCCGGCATTCCGACAAGAGGGCGATGCGCTCTATTATGCGAAGTATTTTGCCGACAAGACCTTCAACCCTTTCATCCCCTATCCGATCGCGGCTTTCTATTTCATCCTTCTGACGCTATCGGTGATCGGGATTTTCGGCTTAATCAATCGCCGTCTCAACCGTCATCTGTCGCGCGAACGGCGCATGAAGATGCGGTTCAGGCCGCAAATAATCAGGTGACATATGGACTGGCTGAATGAGCATCCCGATGTACGCACGATCCGTGTGGCAGCGGCGGATCTCAACGGTGTGGCGCGGGGCAAACGCTTGCCCGCGCGCTTTGCGCCCAAAGTCTTCAGTGAAGGCACGCGCTTTCCGTTTTCGGTGATGAATCTCGACATCTGGGGTGAGGATATCGAGGACAGCCCGCTGGTCTTCGATTCCGGTGACGAGGATGGGCTGTTGATGCCGACCGAGCGGGGCTTTTTGCCGATGCCGTGGCTCGAGGCGCCCACCGCGCTGTTGCCGATCTGGATGTTTCATATGGATGGCCGCCCCTATGCGGGCGATCCGCGTCAGGCGCTGGCGCGGGTCTGTGAGCGCTACAAGGCGAAGGGGCTCACGCCGGTCGTGGCGACGGAGCTGGAATTTTTCCTGATCGATGACAGCGGCAAGACCCTGCGCGTGCCGCCCAGCCCGCGCTCGGGTAAGCGGCGCTCCGGCGGCGAGGTGCTGAGCCTGCGTGCGCTAGATGCGTTCGATATTTTCTTCACCGAGCTCTACGATGCCTGCGAGGCGATGGATATCCCCGCCGACACCGCGATCTCGGAGGCCGGGCCGGGCCAATTCGAGATCAACATGTCGCATCAATCCGACGCGCTCAAAGCCGCCGATGATGCGTGGCTGTTCAAGATGCTCGTCAAAGGCTATGCGCGCCGCCACGGTTTTGCCGCCTCCTTCATGGCCAAGCCCTATGACGAATGGTCGGGCAACGGGATGCATATGCATTTCTCGGTGCTCGATGCGGATGGCAACAACATCTTCAACGATGGCTCGCCGCGTGGCTCGGATAAGCTGCGCCATGCGGTTGCGGGGTGCCTGTCGGCGATGCCGGGCTCGACCCTGATCTTTGCGCCGCATGAGAATAGCTATGACCGGCTGGTGCCCGATGCCCATGCGCCCACAGGGATCGCCTGGGCCTATGAGAACCGCACCTCGGCGCTGCGCATCCCGGCCTCGGGGCCTCAGGCGCGCCGGATCGAGCATCGCGTGGCGGGTGGGGATGTGAACCCCTATCTCACGATTGCCGCCGTGCTGGGGGCAGCCCTTGAGGGGATCGAGGACGGGATCGAGCCGCCCGAGCCGATCAAGGGCAATGCTTATGCGCTCGATCTGCCGCAGATGCCCACCGAATGGGGCGCCGCGATTGAAGCCTTCACCACCTGCCCGATGATTAAGCGGATCTTCGAGAAGGAGCTGATCGACAATTTCGCGATGACCAAGCGCCAGGAGCTGCATTACATGGCCGAGCTCTCCGAGCTTGAGCAGACCGAGCTTTATCTCGATACGGTCTGACGCAGCATGCTTGTCCGGTGCGATTGCGCGATTGACCGGGACGCCGCGATTGCCTATGGCATCGGTCGCGCGGATGGCCGGATGACCGCGAGTGTTCATAGCTCTGCCTTAGTGGATAGCTGAACGCTCGAGGAAAGTCCGGACTCCATGAAGTGACGGTGCCGGGTAACGCCCGGGCGGGGCAACCCGACGGAAAGCGCCACAGAAAATAAACCGCCCTGTGATCTGCCTTGGTGGGCCACACGGGTAAGGGTGAAACGGTGGGGTAAGAGCCCACCGCGGGGCTGGTAACAGGCCCGGCATGGCAAGCCCCACCGGGAGCAACGCCGAATAGGGATCGTGTGCCGCCCCGGCAACGGGTGACGGCAGGGGAACTTCGCCCCGAGCGATCCGGGTTGGCGGCTGGACCCTGTGAGCAATCGCAGGGCGAGAGGAATGGTCATCCAGAGGGGCAACCCTTGGACAAAATCCGGCTTACAGGCCATCCGCGCAAATTAGGTTCCCTGCAGGAATGCCTTGATACCTGTGCGCTCAGGCAGCCCTTGTCTGCGCCTTGTGAATTGATTTCCACGGGTCTCAGGGTCAGCTTGGTATTATAACGAAAATCTACAATAACGGAGGAGGACCCGATTATGGGATTTACGCTCGATACGGTGCTGGATGCGGATTTCGACACGGTCGAAACTCAGGTGCGTTCCTGTCTGAATGATGCAGGTTTCGTCGTGCTGACAGAGTTCAACGTGTCCGCCAAGATCAAGGCGAGCGTCCACAAGGACATCTCGCGGTTCAAGATTTTCGGGATCGGGAATTCTCAGCTATCCTATGAAGCGATCTGTCTGGTCGCGAAAGTGGGGGTCTTGCTGCCTTGTAACATCGCGCTGCGCGAGGTCGAGGGGGGCGTCGAGGTCTCGGCGGTCGATCCGGTGGTGCTGCTGGGTGTGGTGAAAAACCCTGATGTCGACAAGCTCGCACAGGAGATGCGTCGCAGGTTGGCAGCCGCTCTCGAGTGCCTGAGCGTCTCGGCGAAATTGAGCGAAACTACTGGAAATTGAGGCTGATCCGCGCAACTCTGATCTGAGTTTCAGCTTCAATTGGGGGAAATCATGAGTTTCGTGAAAACCTTGGCGACGCTCGCCGTTGGATTTGCCGCGGCAAAAGGCGCGCAGAAGTTCAGCCAGATGGGCGGCCTGCAAGGCATGAAGGAGGCTTTGGGCAATGCCGGAAAGCCCTGCGGTATGGCCGATCAAATGGGCGATATGGCCGAAAAGATGGGCGTGCCGGGAGGCCGGGACACGGTGCGCGATCTGTTCTCGAAATTCGGCACTCAGGCGGCCTCGGCCACAGGCGCCACTGAGGCTGGGCTGAGCTCGTTGATGGGCGCGTTCACCGGGGCAGCCTCTGCCGGGGCCGGGGGCTTGGGCGGCATGCTCAGCGCAGTGACCGGCGGCACGCCTGCCGAACCCGCGATGGAGGATCAGGCCAAGCTGATGATCCGCGCGATGATTCAGGCCGCCAAAGCCGACGGTCAGATCGACGATCAGGAGCGCCAGACGATTCTCGATCACCTGTCGGATGCCTCTGATGACGAGATCGCCTTCGTGAAGGCCGAGCTGGATGCGCCGATCGATGTGAGCGGGCTGGCCAATGACACCGCCGCGCATATGAAAGCGCAGGTCTATTCCGCAGCGTTGATGGCGATCACCGTCGATACCGAGGCCGAGAAGCAATACTTGGCCAATCTGGCTGCCGCATTGGGTCTTGAGGCTCAGAAGGTCGCCGAGATCCACAAGGCGATGGGCAAGCCGCTCGTCTGAGCTGGACCTGCCTTTGCATCATGCGGGCCCGGGAGAAATCCCGAGGCCCGCGTTTTTTGGTCCGCGTTGGGGGGCGTAGGCGCGCTCGATCTCGATCAGGCGCTGCTTGCGCCACAACCCGCCGCCATAGCCCGTCAGACTGCCATCGGCCCCGATGACGCGATGGCATGGCACCATCAGCGCGATCTGGTTGGCACCGTTGGCCCGCGCGACAGCGCGGCTGGCGCTGGGCTGTCCGATGGCTTCAGCAATCTGAGAGTAGCTGCGAGTCTCTCCCGCCGGGATCTCGCGCAAAGCCTGCCAGACGGCGCGCGCGAACGCCGAGCCGCCCTGCGCCAGCGGGGTTTCAAACCGTGCACTCCGCCCCTCGAAATAGGCGCTCAACTCGGTTTCGGCCTGAACGGTCGGCGCGAGACGCCCCACGCCGATGCCGCCCGGTGTCGATTTGCGCAACGCGGTCAGCTCGGCGGGCAGCGCCTTGCGGTCGAGAAATTCCAGCAGATGCAGGTGGCGCGCGCTGCTCACCGCGATCATGTCGCCAAGCGGCGTGGCGATCCAGCTGGCCTGCAAGGCCGCGTCGCGCGACAGCGCGCCCGGGGCGCAGCCGATCAGCTTTGCGAAGGCCTGCCGGAAGGCACTGGGCGAATCGAAGCTGGCCTCGTGCTGGGCTGTGATCACCTTCGCCCCTTCGGAGAGCGCGGTGAAGCCTTCGCGCAGGCGCCGTTGTCGGGCCATATCGAGAAACGTCATCCCGAAATGCCGCTTGAAGGCGCGCCGCGCGGTGGACGGGTCGAGCCCAAGCGCCACGATATCGCTTTCATACCAGCGCCGCCCCGGATCGGCCTCAAGCGCTTCGAGCAGTTTCGCGATCACCGGCTCGGCGCGCGCGGCGGCCTGCATCGGGTGGCAGCGTTTGCAGGGGCGAAACCCGGCCTCGATACAGGCCCCGATCGTGTCGTGAAACGTGCAGTTCTGCGCCAGCGGCTTGCGCGCGGGGCAGGTAAGACGACAAAAAATCCCGGTCGTCGCGACGCAGACGAAGGCCTGTCCGTCAAAGCGGGCATCGCGCTCAAGCAGCGCGCGGTAGAGCGTGGCGTGATCTGGTAAGGTGAACAACATGGCCCCGATCCTAGCATCGGCGCGCGGGGGCTGCGTCGGAAATCGGGCGTCGATTTCACTTTCCTGCGCCCCGCGATGGGTTTCTGAGGGGCGCGCTGGGTTTTGCTGTTGACTCCGCAGGGCACATGGCTAAAAGGCGGGCTTCAAGGATTCCGCGGGCGCGGTTTGTTGCCCGGAGCTAGGAGAATTAAAATGGCGAAGCCGACGACGATCAAGATCCGTCTGAACTCGACGGCGGGCACCGGGCACTTCTATGTGACCAAGAAGAATGCCCGCACCATGACGGAAAAAATGACCGTGAACAAATACGATCCGGTCGTGCGCAAGCATGTCGAATACAAAGAAGGCAAGATCAAGTAAGATCGCCTCTTTGACCGAATGCAGGGCCGTACCTTTGGGTGCGGCCTTTTGCATGCGCGGAAGGGGCGGCTCGGCCGAGGCCGCTCAGGCCGGGGCGCGGGGCCGCGACAGGTAGCGTGCGAGTGCCGGACCCAAAAGCAGCACCAGCAGGAATCGCCCGATCTGCATCGCCATGACGAAGGGGATGTCGACCTGAGTGCCCGCCGCGATGATCGCGACAGAATCGGCCCCCCCTGGGCTGGTCGCGAGATAGGCGGTGACCGGGTCGATCCCGGCAAAATGCACCAGCAGCAGTGAGAAGCAGGCGCAGAGCGCGATTAGCGCGATGATGGAGCCTAGCACCAGCGGGAGCGCGCGAGCGGCATGGCTCAGCACTTCGCGGGTAAAGCGCATCCCGATCCCCCAGCCGACAATCGCGTAGCACAGGGCGAGGACGGGCTGGGGCAGGGCGATCGTGCCGAGCCCCGTGAGGTTGTAGATCATGCCCACGACAAGCGGTGTCAGCAGCCCGCCGCCGGGGATTTTCAGCTTCCAGCCTATCACCGCCGCGCCGGTCGCAATCGCGATGGTCTTGATCACGTCGAGGGCCTCGAGGCTTTGGGAGGCGTGGCTCACCGTCACATGGGTGCTGCCCGAGGCGCCGAAAATCTTGACCACGGCGGTGGCGGCAATGGCGCAGCAGGCGACGCGCAGATATTGCATCATCGCGACCAGCCGCATATCGGCGCCGTAGCTCTCTGACATCAGGGTCATCGCGGTCGCAGCACCCGGTGAGGAGCCCCAGATCGCGGTTGTGCCCGGCAGCAATCCGCTGCGCGATAGCAGCCAGCCAAAGCCGCTCGCGCCGAGGACGGTCGAGAGCACGCCGAGCAGAAAAATCGGCCAATCCTGTGCGATCTCGGCAAAGATCGCAGGCGGGAGCTTGGAGGCCATCATCATGCCCACCACGCCCTGCGCCATGACGAAGACGATTCTAGGGGCTGCAACCGCGCCCCCAGAGGCGGCCAGCGCAATCGCTACAATCATCGGCCCAAGCAGCAAAGCCGCGGAAAGATGCGCGGTGCTGAGCGCTGCCGCCAAAAGCGCCGACCCCACGATCAGCGCGCCCCAGCGCAGCGGGACGGGCCATTGGGCGGGGTGCTTCAGCGCGGTCAGGGGCATGCGTGTGGGTCCAGTCTCGGGTCGGTCGATTTTCGGGACAGATAGCGCGTTTCGGTGGATGACCAACAGGGCGCATCGTCCAATTTGCCCAAGGGAAAGCCTACTAAAATAA
Source organism: Thioclava dalianensis (assembly GCF_000715505.1). GTDB lineage: Bacteria > Pseudomonadota > Alphaproteobacteria > Rhodobacterales > Rhodobacteraceae > Thioclava > Thioclava dalianensis. Next base: position 141,466 of record NZ_JHEH01000005.1, on the reverse strand, counting down.
TCGTCTTTACAATTCTTAGTGAACAGGTCAGGTATTCACGAAGCCTCGGGAGAGAGGCTCGGGAGTATGAAAAACAAAGGGACCACTATGAAACGGATCATTCTCGCCCTGCTGGCTGGCACGGCGCTGGGGGCACAGCCTCTGGCCGCGCAGACACAATCCATCGACCCGGCGGCCGTCATCGACACCTATGCCGATATCGCGCAGGCCGGATATGCCGACAGTCTGAGCACTGCAAAAGCGTTGCAAGCCGCCGTCGCCACACTGATCGCCAACCCCTCTGAGGACAGCCTTGAGGCAGCCAAGCAGGCTTGGATCGCGGCGCGTGTGCCCTATCAGCAGACCGAGGCGTTCCGGTTCGGCAATGCCATCGTGGATGACTGGGAGGGCCGCGTGAATGCGTGGCCGCTTGATGAGGGGCTGATTGATTATGTCGACCCGAATTCTGCTGCGATCAACGAAGAGAATGACTACGCCTTGCTCAATATCATCGCCAACAAGACGGTGACAATTGGCGGGCAGAGCGTCGATACCAGCGAGATCACGCCCGAGCTGCTATCGGGCACGCTGCACGAGGCCGAGGGGATCGAGGCCAATGTCGCCACCGGCTATCATGCGATCGAGTTCCTGCTCTGGGGGCAGGATCTGAACGGCACCGGGCCGGGGGCGGGCGCGCGGCCCTATACCGACTATGTTCAGGGCGCGGATTGCACCGGCGGCAATTGTGATCGCCGTGCGGCCTATCTTCAGGCGGCGGCCGATCTTCTGGTCCGCGATCTCGAAGAGATGGTCGCCAATTGGGACGATGACGGCGAGGCGCGCACCGTGCTTGAGGCCGATCCTGCCGATGGCGTATCCGCGATTCTGACCGGCATGGGCTCGTTGTCGTATGGCGAGTTGGCGGGCGAGCGGATCAAGCTTGGCCTGTTGCTACACGATCCCGAGGAAGAGCATGATTGCTTCTCCGACATGACCCATCTGAGCCATTATTATGACGGTCTCGGCATTCGCAACGTCTATACCGGGCGCTATACCCGCGTTGATGGCTCGACCGTCTCGGGGCCGTCACTGTCCGACCTGGTGCGCGCCGCCGATCCCGAAGTCGACACGGCCCTGCGCGGGGACTTGGAGTCTTCGGTTGCAGCACTTGGCGCGATGAAAGAGGCGGCTGAAGGCGGTATGGCCTACGATCAGATGCTCGCGATGGGCAATGATCAGGGCAAGGAGCTGATCGAGGGTGCTGTGAGCGCGCTTGTGACCCAGACCCGCAGCATCGAGCGGGCCGTGGCAGCCCTCGGGGCGCAGGCGACGGTGGAAGGCTCTGACAGCCTTGATGATCCGAATGCTGTCTTTCAGTAAATGAGGGTTTGGACGGTGATCGGAGCGGCAGCCCTCGGGCTGTCGCTTGCCTCTGTGGCGGGGGCAGAGCGGCGCGGGCCCCCCGAGCCGTTCTTGCCCGTTCTGCCGCGCACGGCCTCCGAGGCCGCGCGGGTGGCGGAGGTGACCGCGTGGCCGCAAGACTTCAGCGCGCCGCAGCGTTTTGAGGCCAAGCCCGGCGGGATCTCGACGGTGCGCGATGCGGGCGCGCAGCCGCTTGCGCAAATCTCGCCCGCAGTGCCGCCGGAGAGCGGTCTTGCTTTTGAGTTGGGCCGGGCGCTCTTTGAAAAGCTCTGGGTCGCCGCGCCCAGCTCGACGCGGGGCTCTGACGGGCTCGGGCCCCATTACAACGCGCGTTCCTGTGCCGGGTGCCATCCGGGCAACGGGCGCGGCCAGCCGCCCGACGGCTCGGGCGCTCTGAGCGGCTTTGTCGTTCAGCTTTCGGTGCAAGGTCCAAACGGGCCTGCCCCCGCGCCGCTGCTTGGCTGGCAATTGCACACCCGCTCGGTGCCGGGACTTGCGCCCGAGGGGCAGATCGCGCTGCGCTGGCAGACCCACCTCGTCGCGCGCAACGGTGAGGGGCCCGCAGAGCTGCGCCAGCCCCGCGTGACTCTGACTGGCGCGACGCTGCCCAAGGATCTGCGGATGTCGCCGCGTGTCGCCCCGCCGCTGATCGGCATGGGGCTGATCGAGGCTGTCCCCGAGGCGTCAATCCGTGCGCTGGCCGATCCGCGTGATGCCGATGGCGACGGAATTTCGGGGCGCGTGGCCGAAGTGCCTTCGATGGCATTCGGCGGGACGCGGCTCGGGCGCTTTGGCCCCAAAGCCGCCCAGCCCAGCCTGCGCGACATGGTGGGGCAGGCGATGCTCACCGATATGGGCCTCTCATCGCCTGACTTTGCCGATCCCGCGGGCGATTGCACAGCGGCCCAGATAGCCTGCCGCGCCGCGCCGCATGGCGAGGAGGCGGGCCTGCGCGATGGGCGCGAGGTGTCGGGGGCCGCGCGCGATGCGCTTGTGAACTATGTCGCGAATCTGGCGCTGCCGCCGCGCAAAACGGTGCGGGACGTCTTGCCCGGCAAGGCGCAGTTTTATGCGGCAGGCTGTGCCTCATGCCATCAGCCCGCCTTCGTGACCGAACGGCTCAAGGGTGATCCCGCTCTCTCGTTCCAGCTGATCTGGCCTTATTCTGACCTGCTGCTGCATGACATGGGCGACGGATTGGCAGATGATCGCCCCGAAGGCAGCGCCTCGGGGCGCGAATGGCGCACCGCGCCGCTTTGGGGCTTGGGGCGCAACAGCACGGGCCGCTATTTGCATGACGGTCGTGCGCGCTCGCCGCTTGAGGCGATCTTGTGGCATGGTGGCGAGGCACGGGCGGCGCGCGACCGCGTCATCGCGATGGAGCCCGGTGCGCGTGCCGAATTGATAGAGTTTCTGGAGAGCCTGTGATGCGTTTTCTTCCTTTCTTTCTGAGCCTGACGCTTGCGGGACTTGCGGCTTTGCCGCTGCGTGCCGATGTGCCCGAGGCGGTCAATAAAGTGATCTTGCCGGATCTTGCGGCCTTCACCCAAGCGACGGAAGGCTTGGCCCGGACGGCGTCGCAGGGCTGCGATGCGCAGGCGCTCAAGGCCCCGTGGAATGCGGCGTTTGATGCCTGGCTCAAGGTCCAGCATTTTCGTATGGGACCGTTTGAGGAGGGCGGGCGCGGGCTCGCCATTGCCTTTTGGCCTGATCCGAAAGCGACCGGTGCGCGGCAGATGCGTGCGCTGCTGGCCGCGCAGGATCCGCAATTCGTGACACCGGAGGGCGCTGCGCGCCTCTCGATTGCGGCGCGCGGCTTATACGGGCTGTCCACCCTGATTTGGCAAGCGCCGCAGGGCGATTACGCCTGCAAGCTGCGCGCGGCGCTGGCGGACAATCTGGTGCGAATGGCGCAGGCGATGGAGGACGGCTGGCGCGGTGGCTTTGCCGAGCAGCTGCTCGATCCCGGCGCCGATGGTCACACGCTTTATCTCACCCAAGACGAGGCGCGGCAGGCGCTGTTCACTCAGCTCATCGCGGGGCTGGAGTTCAACGCAGATCAACGGCTTGGGCGTCCCTTGGGAAGCTTCGATCATCCGCGCCCCAACCGGGCCGAGGCGATTGCCGAGGGGCGCAGCCTGCGCAATGTCACGCTCTCGTTGCGCGCGCTGAAGACGCTGTCGGACGCGCTTGCGCAGGGGTTGGGGGCGACGCCGCAAACCGATGCGGCTTTTGCGCATGCCTTGCAACTGGCCGGGGATCTGGACGATCCGGTATTTGCCGGGGTGGAGACACCGGCGTCGCGCTTGCGCATTGAGATCTTGCAGCAGGCGGTGCGCGACATCCGCGCGAAGGCCACTGGCGAGATCGGGGCGCTTTTGGGCGTCAGCACCGGGTTCAATTCGGCGGATGGAGATTGAGATGGTGATGCAAAGACGCAGATTTCTGGGGGCCGCACTCGCGGCCTCAGCAGTCCCGACACTGAGCTGGGCCGATGCAGGCAATCCGGCCTATCTTGCCGCCGCCAAAGAACCCGATGGCAGCTATGCGCTTTATGGTCTGGGGGCGGACGGTCAGCCACGATTTCGTCAGCCCTTGCCTGGGCGTGGTCATGCGGCGACGGCCCATCCCGCGCGCCCCGAGGCCGTGGCCTTCGCGCGTCGTCCGGGCACGTTTGCGCTGGTGCTCGATTGCGTCGATGGGCGGGTGCTGGCCCGTCTTACCCCGCCGCAGGGCCGCCAATTCAACGGGCATGGCGCCTATTCGGGCGATGGCCGCGTGCTTTATACGTCCGAGGTCGTGGCCGAGGGCTCAAAGGGGATGATCGGGCTGTGGGACGCCGCGCGCGGCTATCGGCGCTTGGGCGAGATCGAGAGCCACGGCATCGGCCCGCATGAGATCCGGCGTTTGCCCGGTTCCGAGGTGCTGGTCGTGGCCAATGGCGGGATTGAGACCGACCCGCAGGACCGCACGCCGCTCAATCTGGATCGGATGCGGCCAAATTTGGCCTATGTCTCGCCCGAGGGTCAGCTTCTCGATCAGGTCGAATTGCCCGAGCTGCGGCAAAACTCGATCCGGCATCTTGCGGTGCGGGCCGATGGGCAGGTGGCCTTTGCGATGCAATGGCAGGGCGATCTGTTCGAGCCGGTGCCGCTTTTAGGTCTGCATCGGCGCGGTGCGCTCCCGGTTCTGGCCCAGCCCTTGCCGGGAGAAGAGCTTGCGATGAAAGGCTATGCCGGCTCGGTCGCCTTCGCGCCGGGCGGGCAGAACGTCGCGATCACCTCGCCGCGCGGCGGGCGGGTTCAGGGCTTTGGCCCCGATGGCACGGCGCTTTGGTCGGTGGCGCGCGCCGATATTTGCGGGCTCGGTCCGGGGCGGGCAGGCTTTGTCGCGACCGACGGGCAAGGCGTCGTCGCCAGTCTGGAAGGCGGGGCGCTGCGCGTGTTGACCCACGCGCCGCTGGCATGGGACAATCACCTTGTCGCGCTGACCCAAGGCTAAAACATGTCGAAATAGCTCTCTTCTGGAGAGTTTGATCGCAGTGTTAAAAGACATATGGCTTAGGGATCTGCGCGTTTTGCAGACCGTAGAGCCTATGTTCCTGTCGGAGAGTGCCCCATGTCTGCGCGCGCAGCCCCCGCGACACATCACGTCCTTATTCTGGGCGACGTGCCCGCGCGCACTTTGGCCATTGTCGAGGCGGTCGCTGCGCGCCACCACGCGCGGGCGCTCGATTCGGGGATGTACCGCCCGAAAGAGGGGCGCGTGGCGCTGCGGGCGGGGGCGCCGCTTGAGGCGCTCAGTCGGGCGCGCTGGATCTCTCGTGTGGCGCAAGAGGTGCTTCGGGTCGGGCTGATCGGCCGCAAGCCGGTGATTTGCGGCTTTGAGACGCTGACCCGTGCCGAGCGCGATGTTCTGCGTGGACTGTTGCCCGGCGTGTCGATCATCCGCCTCGCATATGCGCCCGAGACGCGGGCCGCACAGCCGAAGGACATGCAGGCCGCAGCCCATCCAGAGGATGTGCTGGACTGCGATCCCGCGCAGTCCGAGGCGGCAATTCTCGATCAGATCAGCGCCTATCTTGCAGGCGAGGCCGGTCGCGCGCCGGTCAACCCGCCCGCGTAAGCATGCCAAACAGATCGCGCGTGTCGTCGGGATCGGCCAGCAAATCGAGCGGCTGGAAGAAGTCACTCCCCGCGATCTTGTCGTGGATGTAGCGTAGCGCCGAGAAATCCTCGATCGCAAATCCCACGGAATCGAACAGCGTGATCTGGCGCGCATCGCGGCGTCCGGGGATTTCTCCGCGCATCACCTGCCACAGCTCGGTGACCGGATGATCGGGCGCGAGTTGCTGGATCTCGCCCTCGATCCGCGTCTGCTCGGGATATTCCACGAAGATCTCGGCCCGGGTGAGGATATCGGGGTGCAGCTCGGTCTTGCCGGGGCAATCGCCGCCGATCGCGTTGATGTGCACGCCCGAGCCCACCATGTTATCGGTCAGGATCGTGGCATATTGCTTATCGGCGGTGCAGGTTGTGATGACCTGCGCGCCCTCGACGGCCTCGGCAGCCGCCTTGCAACTCACCACGTCAAAGCCTTGTCCGCGCAGATTGCGGGCGGCTTTCTCGGTGGCCTTCGCGTCGATGTCATAAAGCCGGATGCGGTTGATCCCCGTGAGCGCGCGGAAGCCGAGCGCTTGGAACTCGCATTGCGCGCCATTGCCGATCATCGCCATCACCTCGGCCCCTTTGGGGGCGAGATAGCGTCCGACTAGCGCCGAGGTCGCCGCCGTACGCAGCGCGGTCAGCACCGTCATCTCAGACAGAAGCATCGGATAGCCGGTCGCGACCGAGGAGAGCACACCGAAGGCCGTCACGGTCTGATGCCCGCTTTTGCCATTGCCCGGATGCCCGTTCACATATTTGAACGCGTAATGGTCGCTATCGGCTGTGGGCATCAGCTCGATCACGCCGTCCTGTGAATGGCTGGCCACGCGCGGGGTCTTGTCGAAGTCGGGCCAGCGGCGGAAATCCTGTTCGATATAGCCCGCAAGCTCAGTGATCACCTGCTCGGCGCCGAGCGTGTTCACAAGCCGCATCATGTCTGCGACCGAGACGAACGGCACGAAGGCAAGCTTCGAGGGGGCGGGGGGTGTCGGAATGCGGCTCATCAATAGCTCCGGGTCATGCGGTCGAGAACGCGGCGGCCAAAGAGGCTCGCTGTAAAGTCGCAGAGCAGCCTTGCGGTGCGCCCGCGCTCATCGAGGAAGGGGTTCAACTCGACCAGATCGAGCGAGGAGACGAGGTTGCTGTCGCAGAGCTCCTCCATGATCAGATGCGCCTCGCGGAAGGTCGCGCCGCCGGGAACGGTGGTGCCAACTGCGGGGGCAATCTGGGGGTCGAGAAAATCCACGTCGAAGCTCACATGCAAAAGCCCGTTGGCCGCCCGCACGCGTGCAAGGAAGGCGCGCAGGGGCGCAAGCACGCCTGTCTCGTCAAGCGCGCGCATGTCATGCACCTCGACCCCGATCTCCTTGATACGGGCGCGTTCTGCCGGATCGACCGAGCGGATGCCCATCATGCAGACATGGCGCGGATCGACCGCATGGGCGAGCGGCGGATAGGCTTCGAAATCCGGCTGGCCGGTGAAATAGGCGACCGGCGTGCCGTGCAGATTGCCGCTTTCGGTCGTCATCAGTGTGTGCAGGTCGGGATGGGCGTCGAGCCAAAGCACGAAGAGCGGACGGCCCAAGCTTGCCGCATGCGCCGCGATCCCGCTGACCGTGCCGGCTGCCATCGCGTGATCGCCGCCCATGAAGACGGGCAGGTCATGCTCTGCGGCGGCCTTTTGTGCGGCCGGGGCCAAGGCTTTGATCCAGGCGCAGGTCTCGGCCAGATCATGGATGGCGGGATTGGCATGGGGCATCGGCTCTTGCGGGGCGATTGTCACATCGCCCAGATCGGTGACCTCCCAATCCAGCTCGGAGAGCACAGCGGCAAGCCCGGCGGTGCGCAGGGCGGCAGGCCCCATGATACAGCCCGGCTGCGAGGCCCCGGTCTGGATCGCGGCGCCGAGTAGTGAACAGGTGCGTGACATATTGGGTCTCCCTTGTTGCGCCCAGAGTGCCAGAAGGCGTGCGCGCTTTGCTCTTGGCAATTTGCCCAAACCGGATCAATCTTTGATCACTTTGGATAGCTCTCTGCGCAAGGTGGCCAATGACAGACCGTCCCGACCCGATAGATCGCGCCCTGATCGCGGCGCTGCGCCAAGATGCGCGGCTGAGCGTGACGGATCTTGCCCACAGGCTTGGTGTGTCGCGCACGACCGCGCGGCAGCATTTGCAGCGCCTGATGGATACCGGGCGGATCCGGCGCTTTACGATTGAGACCGATGTGGATGCCGAGGGGCAGGTGCGCGCGATCACTCTGGTGCAGTTGCAGGGCCGGATGTCGCGCGCGGTGATCCGGGCGCTGCACCGGATCGCGGATGTCTCGACCGTTTATGCGACGAATGGCAACTGGGATCTGGTGGCCGAGATCCATACCGATACGCTGGCCAATTTCGACCGGGCCCTGCGTGAGATCCGCGAAATCCCGGGCGTGACCAATAGCGAAAGCTGCCTGTTGCTGGCCCCTGTCGTGGAGTGAGGGGCGGGCCAAAGTGATCGATCCGCCGCGCGATTGCGTAGCTCTCACAGGCCATCAGGGAGAGTTTCATGAAAACGGGTCTTGCAGTTCTTGCGCTTGTGCTGGTGCCGACGCTGGCCGCCGCCGTGCCGTTCGGAAACTGGAAGGAGCAGCGCTTTTCGCTGTTTTCCAGCAATGACTGGTCACAATCTGCGCGCGGTGTGCAGGTTCGCTCACAAAGCGCGGTGTCGCTGATCTGGACCCGCGTGCCGCCCGCGCAAGGACAGGCCACGCGCGCAAGCTGGGACTGGCGGGTGTCGCAATCGGTGCCTGCCACGGATCTGACCCGCAAGGGCGGAGATGATCGCGACCTCTCGGTCTATTTCGTGTTCATGCCGCAGGCGGTGGCAGAGGCCAATCGCGGCGCCAGCATCCGCAAGCTGCTTGGGATCAAGGAGGCGCGGGTCTTGATGTATGTCTGGGGCGGCGAACATGCGCGCGGAGCGGTTCTGCCCACGCCCTATCTGGGCGCGCGGGGGCGCACGGTGATCTTGCGCAAGGCGGGCACAGGGGCGCATCGCGAGAGCGTCGATCTGGCCGCCGACTATCAGCGCGCCTTTGGCGAGCGCAAAACCACGCTGGTCGGGCTCGCGCTCTCTTCGGATAGCGATGATACCGATAGCCGCGTGCAGGCCGCGCTCAGCGATCTGGAGCTGAACTAGGCTCTGCGCCTTGGAGCGTGGCGATTTCGTCGGCATGGGCGCACAGCGCCTCGTGGCCCTTGGGAGAAAGCGCATAAAGTCCGCGTGCGGGATGATCGAACCAGCCGTAGTGATCGTCGCGCATCAGCGGACCGGCCCGCGCAATCCCGAGGGCTTTGGCGAGAGCTGAGGGTTTTGAGGGGCCTTGCGCCTGCAGATAGGCCGCGCAGCGCAGCGCATCCTGCCGATAGGCAGTCATGCGCAAAACGCCCGTGGTGCCGCCCACATTGGGATCGCCCACGCGGCGCTCGAATTCGCGCAGCAGACGACCGACCGCCTTTGTGTTCTTGCGCGGGGTGTAATCGCCCGGATCGAGATGCGCCTCGACCTTGTCCGCGTCCACATCGACGGCAAGCAGCCCCAGCCCGAGCCTGCGGCAGAGCCGGGTGATGTCGCGGTAGCGCAGCTTCCAGCCCCGCTCGGACGAGACCGGCACGGCAAGATAGACGTGATCGCTGAGGGTCTGGCGCGCGATGCCCTGAAAGATTAGTGCCAGCGAAAAGCTGGTCTTTAGCTCGACCACGAGGGGCGGCTCTGCGCCGCGCTGGGCCATCACGTCACAGGCACCGATTTCGGCTTTCACCTCGTAGCCCTGCGCTTCGAGATAGGCTTTCACGGCGGGGTAAAGATCGGCTTCGCGCATCGGTCCTCCGGGCGGTTCGGACCTCAGATGTAGCGGGGTGGGCCGCGCAAATCTACCTAATGAGGCGCGGTGGCCAGCGCCAGCCCGTCGACCACGGCGGTGAAGGCATCGGAGCGCTCAAGGGCTGCATGCGGACACAGCGCCTGCGCCTCCTGCGCGACCAGCCCCATCAGGCTTGAGCCGCCAACGAGGATCACCGCGTCGATCTGCGCCGCGTCCAGCCCCGCCATCTGCAGTGTCTCGGTCATTGCCCCCCGCAGATCGCCGCGATAACCCGACAGCGCGGCATCAAGGCTCTCGGGCGTGATCGCGGCGTTCAGGTCTTGCGCGATGAATCCCATATCAATCGCAGCGCCGGTGCCGGAATTGGCCGCGATCTTGCCGCGCTCGACCGAAAAGGCCAGCTCGTGGCCAAGCTGCGCCTCGATCACCTTACGCAGCCGCGTCATCGCGGGCCGGTCGGTGGCGTGTTTTTGCATGTCCTCCACCGCTCGCTCGGTCTCGCGGCTGTAGAGAAACGGGATCTTCGCCCAGGTCGACAGCTCGACATAGATCGCGTTGGGCACCGGGAGCAGCCCCTCACCCAGTGTGCGCGTCAGCGTGCCGCCATGGCCCAGATGCGGCATTACATGCGCCATCGAGACGGCCTGATCGAAATCGGTCCCGCCCAGCCGGATCCCGTGGCTGGCCAGCACTTCGATCCGCGACGGCCCGCGCCGAAAGACCGTGAAATCCGAGGTGCCGCCGCCGATATCGACGATCAGCCCGGTCTCGCCGGTCATCCCATGCGCGCGCGCGCTGAGGGCTGCGGCCTCGGGCTCGAACAGGAACTCCACGCTCTCGAACCCTGCGGCCAGATAGCAGGCGCGCAGATCGGCCTCGGCCTGTGCGTCGCGGTCCGGGTCGTGGCTGTGGAAATGCACCGGGCGGCCCGAAAGCGCGCGGGTAAAGCGGTGGTCGGTCTGGGCCTCGGCGCGCTTGCGCAGGACGGTCAGGAATTCCGTCACGATTGCTGAGAGCGTGCGCCGCTTGCCGCCGATCAGCCGCTTTTCATGCAGCAAGGGCGCGCCCAGCACGCTTTTGAGCGCCCGCATATAGCGCCCCTCGTCGCCTTCCAGCAGCGCTTCGGCTGCGGCTGTGCCGATCAGCATCGAGCTCTCGTCGGTCGGAAAGAAGACCGCCGTGGGCAGGGTCTGGGCCTCGGCCTCGATGGGGATGTGGCGAACTGCGCCATTCTCAAGGATGGCGGCTGCGGAATTCGAGGTACCAAAGTCGATGGCGAGTATGGGGGCGAGCGTGGGGGCGGTCATGGGGGCTGCCTCGTCAGGGTCGAAAGGCTGCGCAGCTACGCATTTTCGCGCCCCGCTTCAAGGGCAAAGCGCGAGGCGGCTGCGCAGGCCGGGCGAGGCCTCGCCCACCGCCCCCTTGCCAAGCTTCCGGCCATCGGCTCTAACCTGCGGCATGCCTTTGCCTTTCACGCCTTTGCTGGTCTTTATCCGCGACAATGCGCGCTGGCTTTCCGCCGGGTTTCTACTGACGTTGTTTTCCTCGTTCGGGCAGACGTTTTTCATTGGCCTTGCGGGAAATGACCTGCGCGCGACCTTCGATCTGTCAGGCGGGGAGTTCGGCGCGCTCTACATGGCCGCGACCCTTGCGAGTGCGGCGAGCTTGCCGTTTCTGGGGCGCACGCTGGATCTGATGCCGGGTTGGAAGGTCGTGTGTTTCAGCATGCCGATGCTGGCGCTGGCCTGCGTTGCGATGACGCTGGCGCCCAATGTGGCGACGCTGGCCATCGCGCTTTATCTGCTGCGGCTGTTCGGGCAGGGGATGATGACGGAAATCGCCTTCACCGAGATCGGGCGCTGGTTCGTCGCCAGCCGCGGACTTGCGATGTCGCTGGTCGTACCGGGCCAGCCTGCGGGCTCGGCGGTGCTGCCGGTTCTGGTGGTGCTTATCGCGGGTTGGAGCGGCACGTGGCATGTCGGCTGGTGGCTGTCGGCGGCGGTGATCATGCTGGTGGGGCTGCCGCTGATCGCAACCTTGATGCGGGTCGAGCGGGTGCCCAATGCGACTGAGGTCAAGTCGCAAGAGGATCATGCGACGCGCGACTGGACCCGCGCCGAGGTGCTGCGCGATCCGGTGCTTTACATGCTGCTGGTCGGGCTTCTGGCGCCGCCCTTCATCGGCACGGTGATCTTCTTTCACCAAGGCTATCTGACAGAGCTGCGGGGCTATTCTCCGCTGGCCTTCGCTGGGGCCTTCCCGGTGATGTCGGCCGCGACGGTGCTGTTTGGCTTTGTCTGCGGCTGGCTGATTGACCGCTTCGGCGCGCTGCGGCTGTTGCCGTTCTTTCTGGGGCCGCTGATGCTCGCCTCGCTCTGTGTGGCGCTGGTGACGCCGGTCTGGGGCGTCTATGTTTTCATGTTGTTGCTGGGTGTCAGCAACGGCTTTACCGGCACGCTGATGGGCGCGCTCTGGCCCGAGGTTTACGGCACCAAGAATCTCGGCGGGATCCGCGCGATCATTGTGGCCGCGATGGTGCTCTCGACCGCGATTGGGCCGGGCCTCACGGGGGTGCTGATCGATATGGGCGTGCCGTTGCCGCAACAGATGTTGGGAATGGCTGTATGGTGTATCGTGGCCTCGCTTATGCTGGCGGCCGCTAGCCGCAAGGTCCGCGCGCGGCAAATGACGCCGGCTTGAATTGCTCCGAGGTGCCAGCCGCCCGGATGACGCAGCTCTTTGGATGAGGAGGATCCTATGACGCTTACGCCTTTCAGTTTTACCACGGTGCCCGATATCCATCTGGAATGGGACGGGGCGCGCAGGTTGGGGGAGTTGCTGGCCGGTCGGTTTGCCGCGCGCAATCTGCTGCTGGTGACGGATCGCGGCTTGATCGAGGCCGGGCTGATCGCCCCGGTCGAGGCGGCACTCGCTAAGGCGGGCTTTGCGGTGACGCTCTTTGACGAGGTGGTGGCCGATCCTCCCGAGTCCATCGTGCGCGGCTGCACCGAGGCGGCCCGCGCCAAGAAGGTCGACATCGTGGTCGGTCTGGGGGGCGGTTCGTCACTCGATATCGCCAAGCTGGTGGCGGTGACAATCGGCTCGGATCAGGATCTGAGCGAGATGTACGGGATCGGCAATGTGACGGGCGCGCGCGTGCCGCTGGCGCTGATCCCGACGACCGCGGGGACCGGCTCCGAGGTTACCAATATCTCGATCATCACGACCGGCGAGACCACCAAAATGGGCGTCGTCTCGCCCCAGCTTTTCGCGGATTTCGTGCTGCTTGATGCCGCTTTGACCGTTGGCCTGCCGCAGATCCACACGGCAGCCACGGGCATTGATGCGATGGTCCATGCCATTGAGGCCTATACCTCCAAGCATAAGAAGAACCCGCTCTCGGATGCATTGGCCCGTGAGGCGCTGCGGCTTCTGGGCGGCAGTCTGCTGGCCGCGTGCAAGGACGGCAGCGATCGCCAAGCGCGCGAGCAGATGTTGCTGGGCGCGACCCTCGCAGGGCAGGCCTTTGCCAATGCGCCGGTGGCGGCCGTGCATGCGCTGGCCTATCCGCTGGGTGGGCATTACCACCTGCCGCACGGGCTCACCAATGCGCTGATGTTGGGCCCGGTGCTGCGCTACAATGCCAAGGTCGCAGCGCCGCTTTATGCCGAGCTGGCCGATGTGATGGGCGTGGCGGGCACCGGCGATGCCGAGGCGCGCTCTGAGGCCTTTGTCGCCCATATGGAACAGCTGATGGATCAAAGCGGTGCGCCGCGTCGGCTGCGCGATGTCGATGTGACGGATAACAGCCTGTCGATGCTCGCGCGCGATGCGATGAAGCAATCGCGGCTTTTGGTCAACAATCCGGTCGAGGTGACCGAGGCCGATGCGCTTGAGCTGTACCGGCAGGCGTTTTGAGTATTTCGCCCCGCCCCCGATCTCAAACGGGGGCGGGGTGCGTTTGGGTCAGTGCCCGGTGATCGCTGGGAACGCCACCAGCAAGCCCACCGCCACGATCTGGATGCAGATGAAGGGCAGCAGCGAGCGGAAGATCTCTCCGAGCGAGATATCCTTTGGGGCCACTGATTTGAGGTAGAAGGCCGCCGGTCCGAAGGGAGGCGAGAGAAAGCTCACCTGCATGTTCATCGCGAAGACGACGCCGAACCAGACCGGATCATAGCCGAGATCCTTCACGATTGGCACGAAGATCGGCATCGTCAGCAGCGCGATGCCGACCCAGTCGAGAAACATCCCGAGGAAGAACAGGATCGCCATCATCGTCAGGATCACGACGATCGGGGTGTCGGACACGCCCATGAGCAGGCCGGAGACGAAATCGATGCCGCCCATCAGGTTGAACACGCCCACCAGCGCCGAGGCCCCGATGCCGATCCACACAATCATCCCGCAGGTGCCCAGCGTTTGCAGCGCCGCCCCTTTGAGCATCGAAAGCGTCAGCTCGCCCCGGATCAGCGTCGAGAGCATGACGCCCGCCACACCCAGCGCCGAGGCCTCGGTCACCGATGCGATCCCGCCATAGATCGAGCCCAACACGAAGCCGATCACCAGCACCGGCAGTACGATCCCCTTGAGCAGCTTGAGCTTTTCCGACCACGGGCGGTCATCGGGCTCGGGGACGGGGGCGAGCTCGGGGTTCAGCTTGACCCGGATGATCACGTAGAGCACGTAGAACGCGGCCAGCATGAAGCCCGGAATGAAGGCCGAGGTGAACAGATCGCCGATGGAAACATTGGCGGTCAGCCCGTAGATGATCAGAACGATCGAGGGGGGCACCATCGTGCCCAGCGAGCCGCCCGCACAGATCACGCCGATGGCGAGCTTGCGGTCATAGCCCTGCCGGATCATCTGCGGCAGCGCGAGCAGACCCAGAAGTACGATTTCACCGCCGATGATGCCCGACATCGCAGCAAGGATCACCGACACGAAGATCGTCTGCACCGCGACTGCGCCGCGCATCCGACCACCCACAAGTTTCATCGCCTCGAAGAGATCGCGCGCGATGCCGGAGCGGTCGAGTAGCGCCGCCATCATAACGAACATCGGGACCGAGACGAAGACGAAGCTTGAAACGAAGGAATAGACGCGGGACGTGATCAGTGGCACCGCCATCGGTCCGAACCAGCCGAGCGCGAAGATCAGCGCCACGAGAAGCGTGACGAAGGCCAGCGGAATCCCGGTCAGCAACAGCGCGATCAGCAGCGCGAACAGCAAGATCGTGCCATAGCCGATGCCGAGCGCAGAGAGATCGAAATGCAGCAGATGATCGATCATTGCGCATCCCCTTTGAACGCGCCGCGCAGGTAGTTCACGGCCATGATGATGAATTGCACGACCATCAGGCAGAGCACGGTGAAGAGGAAAATCTTGAGCCAGGCCGGGAAGGGCGGATCCCACGCGCTGCCCGAGGTCTCGAAGTGGATCTCGCCGCCGGGACGAAACACCGCCTTCATGACCATGCCGTAAGCCGCCCATGCAAAGAAGGCCGCTGCAAACAGGCAGATCAGCGAGATTACCGCGTCGAGGATACGTTTGGCGCGTCCGGTGACCATGTCATAGATCAGCACGACCCGGATATGGCTGTTGCGCACAACGCAATAGAGACCGCCATAGACGAAAGCCATTGCGCAAAGAAAGATCGTGGTTTCATGCGCCCAGATCGTGGGGCTGTCGAAACCGTAGCGCAGCACCACCTCGTTGAGCAGGATCAGCGCCGAGGCAATGATCCCGAGCGCGAAGATTACGCCCACGGCGTCGATTGCGCGGCCCAGAAGGCCGGTCTCGGCAATCGCGCCATGCTCTCGCCGCTCGGGCGTGGCCTCTGTGGCGGTGGCGGGCATATCGGGATCGGAATGGGGCTCGGTCATGGGGCACCACTTGGAAAAATGAGGGTAGGGCGGGCCGGGCGCGCGAAACGGCGTCCCGGCCTACGGGTGCGATCAGAGCAGGTTGTTCTGCTTGAGATAGGTCGTCAGAACGTCATAGACCTGCTGGGCGTTTTGCGACTTCTCGGCCACTTTCTTCCACTGCGGGGTCGCGATGCGGCGGAACTTGGCGCGCTCTTCGGCGGACCAGTCGTGGATATGGATCTTGCCACCGGCCTCGGCCTCCGCGACCGCTTTCTTATCGGCTGCGGCGAGATCGTTCACCTCGGTTGTGGCAAAGCTTTTCACCGAGTCTTCAAAGGCTTTTTGCAGCTCGGGCGAAAGGCTGTCCCATTCCTTCTTGTTCATCGCAACACCCACCAGCGGCATCGAGTGGAAGCCGGGATAGACCGGGTTGGGCGCGATATCGTTGAGGCCCTGCGCCTGATTGGTCGAGAAGACCGTGTAATCGGCGGCATCGATCACGCCCTTGTCGAGCGCGGTATAGACCTCGGAACCGGGCAGGTTCACGGGGGCCGCGCCTGCCGCGGCAAACACGTCCTGCACCAGCCCCTCGGGCGCGCGGATCTTGAGGCCCTTGAGATCGGCCACACCGTCCAGCGGCACCTTGGAGACCAGCGCCTCAAGCCCCGTCGTGGTCGAGCCGACGTAATGCACGCCATAGGGTTCGAACAGGTCATTGGCCACTTTCTGACCGCCGCCATTGTTCATGAAATCGAGCAGCTGATCGGGGCTCGACCATGCGCCCACCGGGTTGCCCAGCAGCGAGAAGGCCGGGTCTTTGCCCGCGAAATACGAGATATCCGTCACGATGCCGTCGATGATACCTGCACCGGCTGCATCAAGCGTCTCGTTATGCTCGACGACCGAGCCCACCGGCATCATTTCGATCTGGATCTGGTTGTCGGTGCGCTTGGCGAGATCCTTGGCCCAGTCCTGCTGCAAGATGAAGTTCGGGTTGCCCGCAGGATCGGACGATTGGAATTTGTATTTATGCGTCTGCGCCTGAGCCGTGCCGGCCAGTGCCAGCGTCGCCAGCGTCACGAAGGCGAGTTGTTGGATCGGTTTCGTCATTGGTTCCTCCCATTGTCGACGAAGTCAGTCTTGCGGGGTTGATCCCCACGCGGCTTGGATCTGCGCGGCCAGCACCTCGGGGGGCTGGACTATGTCGCAGATCAACGGGGTTTCCTCTGGCCCCGGTGGTTCGAGATCGGCCAACTGGCTGTCGAGCAGCTCAATCGGCATGTAGTGATCGATGCGGCCCGACATGCGCTCGGCGATCAACGCACGGTTCCCGCGGAGATAGGCGAGATGCAGCGCTCCGATGCCGTGGCGCAGCCGGTCGCGATAGCGCCGCTTGAGCGCCGAGCAGGCCAGCGTCACCGGCCCTTCACATTCCGCCTGCGCCCGGATCACGCCCGCCGCGACATGCTCCAGCCAGTCATGGCGCATCTCGTCATTGAGCGGCTGCCCCGCAGCCATCCGCTCGACATTCTCGCGCGGATGAAAATCATCGGCATCGAGGAAATACCCGCCCATGCCCTGCGCCACGCGCTGCGCGACGGTGGTCTTGCCGGTGCCGCACACACCCATCACGAGGATCGGTGTCGGGCGCGCAGGGAGCGGATCTGTCATCTTGCCTTCTCGCGGTTGGCCGTGTTTCCTGACGAAGAGTGAGTAATGAAAGCGGTTACATTCGTCAATGATCGAAGTGCGAATGTTGGCTGTTTAGGGGGCGGGACTATGGCTAATGATAATGAAAACAAGTCTATAAAGATGCGAGACGTGGCCGATCATGTCGGTGTAAGCGTTGCCACAGTGTCGCGCGCGCTGCGCAATCCCGAGCAAGTGTCGCCCGCCGTTCGGGCGCGAATCGCCGCAGCGATCGACACGCTGGGCTATCTGCCGGACCCAGCGGCCCGCGCGCTTGCCTCGACCCGTTCGGATCTGATCGCGGTGATTTTGCCCTCGGTCTCCAACAATGTGTTCGCCGATGTGATGGACGGGATCTACGCGGCAGCCGAGGGCACGCGCTATTCGGTACAGCTTGGCTATTCGCGCTATTCGCCCCTGTCCGAGGAAAACCTCACAAAGCTGTTTTTGCGTCAGCGCCCGGCGGGGATCGTCGTCACGGGCATTGATCAGACCGATGCCACGAAGACGCTGCTGGGGCAGGCCAATTGCCCGGTGGTGCAGATCATGGAGACCGGGCCCGAGCCCTATGACCGGATGATCGGGTTTTCGCATTATGATGCGGCGCGCGTGGCCACCGCGCATTTGATCGCGCAGGGGTACCGCGCGCCGGGTTTCCTTGGCGCGCGGATGGATCCGCGCACGCAGCGCCGGTTGCACGGGTTTCGCGACGAGTTGCGTGCGCAGGGGCTCGAGGAGGGGCGGCGCGTGCATACCACGACGCGCCCCTCCTCGGTGACGCTGGGCAGCTATCTTCTGGGCGAGCTGCTGAGCGTCGCGCCCGAGACCGATGCGGTGTTTTGCATCAATGACGATCTTGCGCTGGGGGCGATGTTCGAGGCGCAGCGGCGCAACCTTCGTGTCCCGGAAAGCCTTGGGATCTGCGGGTTCAACGACATGGAGATGATGGGGGCCGCCGAGCCCGCGCTCACCTCGGTGCGGACCTTCCGCCGCGAGATGGGCGAGGGCGCGATTCAGATGATCCTCGATGCTCTGGCTGAAAAGGCCCCCGCCTCGGAGCCGGTTTTGGATCTCGGCTTCGAGGTGGTTGCGCGGACATCGACGCAGCGGGGCGGTTAAGCCCCGCCGACCGTAATCTCTGCCGTCTCGCTCAGATCGCGCAGCCGGGCTGTCAGGCGCACGGTGCCGGGCGTGCCCGACAGGCGCAGCCAGCAGCCCGTCGCCCCGCCTGTAAGCGGCACGCAATCGGGGCCGATCAGGGTGGCGGGGCCGTCGAGGTCCAGCTGCACCGGCTCATTGAGGAAAGGCAGCTTGTTGCCCGATTGATCGCGCGCCCGGATCATCACGCGGACCTCCTCATCCGGGCTTGCGGGCATGGAGGCGTCATCGGCGACAACCTCCAGCCGTGCGAGAAGGGGATTGGCCGGGAAGTGCCGCTCGGCCACCTTCTTGCCATCGCGATAGCCGGTGATCTTGCCGTCGCGCCAGCTTGCGCCCCAGCTCCCCAGCTCGTCCTTGGTGAAGTGACGGTGGTCGATGATCACGGGCGGATGGGGCAGGTGCGGATAGCGCTCGCGGTCGGGTTCGACGCGCTTGACCACGTCGTCATAAGACAGCTCCACCGCGTCGCAATTGGTCAGCACGATCAGAGGGAGGATGCCGCCGATATTGCGCTCGCCGCGCGACCAGGCGGTGACCGGCTCCAGCACGATCCCCTCGGCGGGGTCTTTCTGGCTCGAATAGGCGAAGGCTGCATATTTCGGCTCGCGGAAGATCGACATCACGCCGTGATGGCAGATCCGGTCGCCCGCGCCGAAATCCTTATGCGTGTTATAGTCGAACATGCACCAGCCGATGCAGCCCGAAATACCCGCATCCGGATCATGGGCGGCGTTGAGCACGTCGAGATGGCGGATCACGTGTTCGACCTGACGGTGCTCGGGGTCGCTGGCCTTGGTGGGGTACATATGCCCGTTATATTCGGTGACCAGATAGGGCACGCGTTTGGGCAGCCCCGTCACCTCTTGCTGATCGCGCAGAGCGGTGCGCGGGCGGTTCGATCCGGGCAGCTCGAAATCGCCGAGGATGAAATCGTTCATCGTGTAGACATCCTCAAGCAGCGTGCTGTCGGTGATGCAGCGCACGCCACCGGTCGGGCGGGTCGTATCGAGCGCGCGGGCCGTTGCATTGGTGCGCTCGTAGAAGGCGTCGTCATCGGGGCTTTCATTGATCCGAACGCCCCAGATGATGATCGAGGGGTGGTTCCAGTCGCGCCGGATCATCCGCTCGACATTGGCGACGCTTTCGTCTTTCCAACCGGCCTCACCGATATGCTGCCAGCCGGGGATTTCCTCAAAAACCATCAGGCCGATCTCGTCGCAGCGATCAAGGAACCAAGGGCTTTGCGGGTAATGCGAGGTGCGCACCACGTTGCAGCCCAGATCATGGCGCAGGATTTCGGCGTCGCGCTCTTGTGCGCGCTTGCCCTGCGCATAGCCCGAATAGGGGAAGCTCTGATGCCGGTTCAACCCGCGCAGCACGATGCGTTTGCCATTGAGGAAGAACCCCTCGGGGGTGAACTCAACATGGCGAAACCCGAAGCGCTCCGTGCGGCTGTCGCCGCTCTCGGGCAGGGTGATCTCAAGGCTGTAGAGCGCAGGCGTCTCGGGCGTCCAGAGCGTGATGTCGGACAAGTCTGAGAATGCGAGCGTCTCCGTTCCCTCGGCCCGCGCGATCTCTGTGCCTTCTGGGTCGCGCAGAACGGCGCGCACCGGGCCGGGCGTTGCGGTCTCGATCCGGGCGCTTACCTGCTTTTGCGCCGCCAGCACATCGGGGGTCTCGATCTTGATCGAGGTGATGTGGTGTTCGGGCAGGATCTCAAGCCAGACATCGCGGTAGATCCCGGCATAGGTGAGATAGTCGATCCGGCCGCCAAAGGGCGGGATCTGCGGGTTTTCCGATCCGTCAATCTTCACGGTGACCCGGTTGGACCCCTCAACCAGATGGTCGGTCAGATCGGCGGTGAAGGGTGTGTAGCCGTCGCGATGCGCCACCAGCTCGACCCCGTTGAGCCAGACGACCGCATCGGCCATCGCGGCATCGAAGCGCAGGCGCACGCGCTGTCCCGCCCATTCCGGCGCCCATGTGATCTCGCGCTGATAGGTGAAGGCGCGCTGAAATCCGGTTTCGTCGAAATAGCTCATCGGCATATCGACGGCATTATGCGGCAGGCAGACCGGCGTCCCGTCGAGCGGGGCGTTGATCCAGTCGGGCGAGAAGCCCTCTGCGAAGTGCCAGTCTGTGTTCAGTTTGGTGACGGTTCTCATTTTACCACTCCGCAAAGCTGCCATCGGCGTGCCGCCAGATGGGGTTGCGCCAGCGATGCCCTTCGGCTGCGGCTTGACGCACTTTCGTTTCATTGACTTCGATCCCAAGCCCCGGTCCTTGCGGGATTGCGACGAAGCCGTCCTCATAGGCAAAGACCGAAGGATCGATCAGATAATCGAGCAGGTCCGAGCCTTTGTTGTAGTGAATGCCCAGCGATTGCTCTTGGATGAAAGCGTTGTAGCAAACGGCATCCAGTTGCAGGTTCGCGGCCAAGGCGATTGGCCCGAGCGGGCAATGCAGCGCGAGAGCCACGTCATGGGCCTCGGCCATCGCGGCGATCTTGAAAGTCTCGGTGATGCCGCCCGAATGGCTTGGATCGGGCTGGATGATATCGACATAGCCTCCGGCGAGGATCTCTTTGAAATCCCAGCGCGTATAAAGTCGCTCTCCGAGCGCAATTGGCGTTGCGCAGTGATTGGCGATCTCGCGCAGTGCCTCGGCATGTTCGCTGAGCACCGGTTCTTCGATGAACATCAGCTTGAAGGGCTCAAGCTCTTTGGCGAGTTGTTTTGCCATCGGGCGATGCACGCGCCCGTGAAAGTCGATGCCGATGCCGAAATCGGGGCCCATCTCCTCGCGGATCGCCTGCACGCGCGCGAGCACAGCATCGATCTTGGCGTGGCTGTCGATGAATTGCAGCTCTTCGGTGGCGTTCATCTTGACCGCGGTGAAACCGCGATCTCCGCAGTCGCGCGCCATCCGGGCCGTATCGCCGGGGCGGTCGCCGCCGATCCAGCTATAGACGCGGATGCGGTCGCGTTGCTGGCCGCCCAGAAGCGCGTGGACCGGCTGACCGAGCGCCTTGCCCTTGATGTCCCACAGGGCCTGATCGAGCCCGGCAATGGCCGACATATGGATGCCGCCGCCGCGATAGAAACCGCCGCGATACATGACCGTCCAGTGATCCTGAATATGGCCCGGATCGCGCCCGATCAGGTAATCCGACAGCTCCTCGACGCAGGCCGCAACTGTCGCTGCGCGCCCTTCAAGCACGGGCTCGCCCCAGCCGGAGATCCCTTCATCCGTCGAGATTTTGACAAAGCACCAGCGCGGGGGCACGACGAATGTTTCGATGGCGGTTATCTTCATTGCGGCCTCGTGGAAAAAATCATCTCGATGCGGTGGGTGTAGTCCTCGCCCGGACGCAGGGTCGCGTCGGGAAAGTCCGGTCGGTTGGGCGCGTCCGGCCAATGTTGCGGCTCAAGGCAGAGCGAGCTTGGCGTCGTGTAGAATTGCACGCCCGGATGATTGCTGCGCAGCCGCATTTCGCGCCCGGAGGTGGGATCATAGAGCACGGCGCGGTCGCCTTGCGTGTCTTCGGGCGCAAAGCAGAAGCAATGGTCAAAGCCCGGCTCACCCTCGCGCAGAACCGGGCGCGGGGTGCGAAAATCGAACGCGGTGCCTGCGACCGGCTGCGGGGCGCCTGCGGGCAGGGTCTGGGCGTCGATGGGCAAATAATGCGGCGCTGCGATCTCCAGCTCATGGCCCGCGATGTCGCCACCGCCGTTCAGGTTGAAATAGCCATGCGAGGTGATCGAGACCGGGCAGGCTTCGCTGACGCGCGCGCGGTAGGTCAGGCTGAGCGTGCCCGGCGCGTGCAGCGCGAACTCCGCCGTCAGATCGAGCGCACCCGGAAATCCCTGATCGCCCGCGGGGCTGTGCAGGCGCAGGGTCACGGCGGTGTCGCTTTGCGCGATCACCTCCCAGTCGCGCTGGTCGAAACCGTCGGCTCCGCCATGCAGCAGGTTCGGCGGCTCGTTGGCGGACAGATCATAGGTCGTGCCGTCCAGCGTGAAGCGCGCCTCGCGGATGCGGTTGGCAAACCGCCCGATGGTCGCGCCGTGAAAGCTACGGGCCGCGCGGCGCTGGGCGGGCTCGGGTTGCCCCACGAGCACTTCGCCCGCAACGCCCGCCCGGTCGGGCACCCGCAGGCTGTGCAAGGTCGCGCCGAAGGGCAGGATCGTGGCGCTCATGCCGGAGGGCAGAGCGATGACGCATGTGGGTTCAGGCATTGATATCCTCGTGGAACGCGGCGGTGGGCCGGGTCTTGGCGTTCAGGAACGCATCCGCGACAAGGCGCAGCGGTGAGAGATCGACCTCGCTCTGCCCCTGCGCCACGAGATTGCGAAACCGGGCATAGAGGCGCTGATACTCGCTGGCGGTCTCGACCGGTTGAACGGTCCCGCCGATGCGCAGCCGCGCGCCGCCCTGATCCAGCGTCGCCGCGCCGTCGGTGGTCTCGATATGGATCGACCAAAGCTCGCAGCCGGTTTCGCGCCAGTCGAATTGCGCGGTGATCGGGACGCCTTGGGCCTCCATCTCGAGGATCGCGGCAATCGGGGTCTGGCTGTTCGCGGGCGTCTCGAAATCGGAGCACAGCACGCGCGGCACATCCGAGAGCAGCTTGGTGAGGATCGACAGCGCATTGATGCCGGGATCGAAGACGCCGAGCCCGCCCGCCTGCCAGATCCAAGTCTGGCCGGGATGCCATTTGCGCACATCTTCGCGCCAGTCGATCCGAATGGTCAGCAGCTCGCGTCCGGCCAGCCAGTCCCGCGCCAGATCGACCGCCGCTGCCTCGCGCGAATGCCATGTGGTAAAGAGGCTCAAGCCGCGCCGAGCTGCCTCGTCGCGCAGCCGTTCGACTTCGCATACGGTCGTGCCGGGGGGCTTTTCCAGCATCAGGTGGCGGTCGGCTTGCAGCACGGCCATCGCCTGTTCGAACCGGCCCTGAGGGGGCGTGCACAGCGAGATCGCCTTGATGCCGGGCTGTTCGGCCAGAAGGCTCTCGATATCGGGATAGCCGGGCAGATCGGGCAGGGTGGCGTTGCGGCTGGCAATGGCTGCGAGATGCACGCCGTCGACCGCGTCAATGGCCGGAAGGTGCTGGGCGCGCGCGATGGCGCCCAGTCCGACGAGACCGATGGCAAGGCTCATGCGCGCACCCGCGCACCGGTATCGGCGCGGAAGACATAGAGATCGGAGGGGTCGAAGGTGACGCCGACCGTGCCGCCCTCGCTGGCGACACCGCGTTTCTCGGTCTCGATCACAAGGCGCTCGTCGTCGGCGGTGCGCAGATGCGCGTAGCTGACCCCGCCGAGGTTTTCGACCATATCGACACGTAGATTGCCCTCGGGCACGATGGTCAGCGCGTTGGGGCGCAGACCGATTTCGACCTCGACGCCTTCGGAGGGCAGCGAGACCGGGGCGCTTACCGCGCCGCCCAGACCCGGCACGTCGATCTTGCCGCCGCGCACCGTGCCTTTGAGAAAGTTCATCGCCGGCGAGCCGATGAAGCCTGCGACGAAGCGGTTGTCGGGATCGTCATAAAGATCCATCGGCGCGCCGACCTGCTCGATATGGCCCGAGCGCAGCACGACGATCTTGTCGGCCATCGTCATCGCCTCGACCTGATCATGGGTCACGTAGATCATCGTGGCGCCAATTTCGCGGTGCAGGCGGGCGATCTCGGCACGCATCTCGACGCGCAGCTCCGCATCGAGGTTCGAGAGTGGCTCATCGAAGAGAAACACCTCTGGCCCGCGTGTGATCGCACGCCCGATGGCCACGCGCTGACGCTGACCGCCCGAGAGGGCCGCCGGTTTGCGGTCCAGCAGCGGTTCGAGCTTGAGGATCTCGGCGGCGCGCTGGACCTTCTGGGTGATCTCGGCCTTGGGATGGCCGTTCATCTTGAGCCCGAAGCCCATGTTTTCGGCCACTGTCATATGCGGGTAGAGCGCGTAGGTCTGAAACACCATCGCGATGCCGCGCTCGGCAGGCTCGGCGCTCGTCACGTCATTGTCGCCGATCCGGATCTGCCCCGAGGTCGTGACCTCCAGCCCTGCGATCATCCGCAAGAGCGTGGATTTGCCACAGCCCGAGGGGCCGACGAAGACACAGAATTCTCCGGGTTCGACCGCCAGATCGACGCCATGGATAACCTCTGCCTCGCCAAAGCGTTTGACGATCTTGTGCAATGCGACTCCGCTCACGGGGTGTCCTCCTTTTTCTGTTCTGGAAAGCGCCAATCTGTGGCGGCCTTTGCAATCTTTGCTGCGGTCTTCAGCATCAGCGGAGCGTAGCCTTGCAGCATTTCGCGGCTTTCGCTGTGCCCGGTGGTGATCGACAGCGCCCCAAGGATGCGGCCTTGTGGCGACAAGATGGGGGCCGCGATGCAGCGAATCCCCGGCTCGTGTTCTTCATTGTCCCAGGCGTAGCCGCGGGTACGGATCGCGCTCAGCTCGGCGCGCAGGCTGGCCTCGTCGGCCAGTGTGGCATCGGTGAAGCGGTGAAAGCTTTGGCGGGCGAGGGCGGCTTTGAGAAGCGGCTCGGGCAGATGGGCGAGCATCGCCTTGCCGACCCCGGTGCAATAGGCTGGGCCCACCTTGCCCGATTGCGAGAACATCTCGACGGGGCGGGCGGCGTTGCGCTTATCGACATAGAGCACCATGCCCTGATCCAATTGGGCCAGATGCAGCGTCTCGCCGGTTTCCTGTGACAGCGCATCAAGGAAAGGGGCTGCCACAGGGGCGAGCGCGCTTTGCGTCCAGGCTGCGTGGGCCAGCCGCACCAGCCGGAGGCCCGGGCTGTAGCATTGCCGGTCCTCGTCATAGGCGAGCATGCCCTGATTGGTGAGCGTTTGCAGGAAGCGGTAGAGCGTCGCCTTGGGCAGGCCCGAGCGAGGCAGCAATTCTCCAAAACGCACCGGGCGGGCAAACTCCGCCACCAGATCGAGCACGGCCAGCGTGCGACCGACCGTGCCATCCGCTTTGGTGGGGGCGGGGGTCTGTTCGTTCATGGGGGCTCCTCCTCGAGCTGTTGACAGGATGAAAGATTCGCGGCAGGATTTCAATATGTAAAACAAGGTTTCATTTATTGGAACTAATGAGTCTCTTGTTGCGCAGAAAATCGGGAGGAGAACCGAATGAATATTTTGAAAACCACGGCGCTAGCCGCATTGATGGGCGCCTTGGCGTTTCCGGCATTTGCCGAGCAACGCACGCTCACCTTCAACACAGACGCGTCCGACCCGGCGCCCAAGGCGGCCTTCGAGGCGCTGGTGAAAGGGTTCGAGGCGAAGTATCCCGACGTGCACGTCGTTGTGAACACGTTCGACCACGAGGGCTACAAGACCGCGATGCGCAACTTCCTGAGCGCTGATCCGCCGGATGTGATGACGTGGTATTCGGGCAACCGCATGCTGCCCTTCGTGAAATCGGGGCAGTTCATGGACATCTCGGATGTCTATGCGGACAACAATCTCAAGGAACAGCTCGCCTCGGCCCTTAAAGCGGTCAGCTCGGACGGCAAGGAATATGGCGTGCCCTATAGCTATTATCAGTGGGGCATCTACTACAACAAAGACGTCTACAAGAAAGCGGGCGTCGAGGTGCCCAAGACCTGGGATCAGTTCATTGAGAACTGCAAGAAATTCAAGGCAATCGGCGTTGAATGCCTGACGACCGGGACCAAGGCGCTTTGGCCCGCAGCCGGGATCTTCGACTATCTCGACCTGCGCCAGAACGGCTATGAGTTTCATATGAAGCTCACCAATGGCGAGATCCCGTGGACGGACCCACGCGTCAAGGATGTCTTCGCGCAGTGGAAAAAAGTGCTGCCCTATACCACGTCCAACGCCGCTGCGATCGACTGGCAGGATGCTGCGTCCAATCTCGTGCAGGGCAAGGCTGCAAACTACGTGATGGGCAATTTCGCGGTTGCGACCTTCAAAGAAGGTGGCATGACCGACGCGACCCTCGGCTTCATGGACTTCCCCGAGATCAATCCTGACATCCCGCGCGCCGAAGAAGCGCCGACCGAGTCGATGCATATCCCCTCGGGGGCCAAGAACGTCGCGGATGCGAAGAAATTCATGGCCTATGTCGCCTCGCCTGAGGTGCAGACGCAGATGAACGACATCCTCGGTCAGCTTCCGGTCAACAAGAACTCGACCGTCGCAGACGATCCCTACCTGCAAGCGGGCTTCAAGATCCTGTCGACCGCGCCGGGGGGTATCTCGCAGTTCTTCGACCGCGATGCGCCCGCACAGATGGCGAAGGCCGGGATGGAAGGTTTCCAGGAATTCATGGCCTATCCCGACCATCTCGACCAGATCCTCGACCGGCTCGAGAAGATCCGCAAGCGGGTCTATAAAAACTGATCTCGCCGCGGATCTCATGGGGGCGGCGCTCGACCAAGCGCCGCCCTTTTCCCCAGCTTTCCTGATCGAGGAGTGTGGCGATGACCGTCTCCCCTGCCTATCCGAAGGTGCAGACCGCACCGGGCCAGCCCGCACCGCGCCGCCGCCGTCTGGGCCGCAAGCTTGCGCCTTGGCTGTTTCTGGCGCCCGGCGCGCTTATGTTTCTGGTCTATGTAATCATCCCAATCGTGGAATCGATGTGGATCTCGTTCTACCAATGGGACGGGATGAGCGCGAAGGTCTGGGTCGGCATCTCCAACTATCTCGAACTGCTCGATGACGATGCGTTCTATACCAGCCTCAAGAACAACATCATCTGGCTGGTGCTGTATATGCTGGCGATCCCGTTCGGGCTGCTGATCGCGCTGTTTCTTAACCAGAGTGTGCGCGGGATACGGCTCTACAAGTCGCTGTTCTTCTTTCCCTTCGTGATCTCTCAGGTCGTCGTCGGCCTGATCTTCTCATGGTTCTACGCGCCGGGCTTCGGGCTGTTCTTCGAGCTGACGAAATGGCTCGACGGGACCGGGATCGCGCTTCTGGCCAATCCCAACACGGTGACCTACGGGATCATTGCAGCCGGGCTTTGGCCGCAGATCGCCTATTGCATGATCCTCTATCTCACCGGTCTCAATTCCGTCGCCCCCGATCAGATCGAGGCGGCGCGGCTTGATGGCGCCAAGGGCATCAAGATGCTGTGGTATGTCGTGCTGCCGCAATTGCGGCCCGCGACCTTCATCGCGCTGGTGGTGACGGTGATCGGTGCGCTTCGGAGCTTCGATCTGGTGTCGATCATGACCTCGGGCGGGCCGTTCGGTTCGTCTCGGGTGCTGTCTTATTACATGTATGAGCAGGCGCTCTCGGAATACGGCTATCGCATGGGCTACGGCGCGGCGATCGCGGTGGTGCTGTTTGCCATCATGATGATTTTCATCTCGGGCTTCATCTGGAAGATGTGGCGCGACGAACGGGGGCTGTGAGCGATGTTTCCACGTCCAATCCAAACCATGAGCCCGGCGGCACGCGTCACCTATCAGGTTGCGCT
Organism: Thioclava dalianensis; assembly: GCF_000715505.1. Lineage (GTDB taxonomy): Bacteria > Pseudomonadota > Alphaproteobacteria > Rhodobacterales > Rhodobacteraceae > Thioclava > Thioclava dalianensis. The sequence continues at coordinate 113,848 of NZ_JHEH01000005.1, read as the reverse complement.
GCCGGTGATGTTGATCTTGTGGCTGCTGCCGCTTCTGGGTGTGGCGGTGACCTCGCTGCGGCCCGCAAGCGATCTCGCGCAGGGCAATTACTTCGGCGTGCCCTCGCGGCTGGCCTTCGGCAATTACCTCGAGATTTTCCACAACTCGCCTTTTGCCAGCTACATGCTCAACTCGTTCCGGGTCACGATTCCGACCGTGATCGGCGCTGTGGCGCTGTCGTGCCTGACGGGCTATGCGCTTGCGATCTACAAGTTCCGCGGCAATCTGATCATCTTCTTCATTTTCGTCGCGGGCAATTTCGTGCCGTTCCAGATCCTGATGGTGCCGGTGCGCGATCTGACGGTGAAGATGGGGCTGTATGATACAGTCACCGGTCTGGCGCTGTTCCACGTCGCGTTTCAGACCGGGTTTTGCACCCTGTTCATGCGCAATTTCATCAAGGCGCTGCCCAAAGAGCTGATCGAGGCGGCCCGTGTCGAGGGTGTGGGTGAATGGCAGATCTTCTGGCATATCGTGATGCCGCTGGTGCGGCCCGCGATTGCGGCGCTTTCGGTGCTGGTCTTCACCTTCATCTGGAATGACTATTTCTGGGCAACCGTGCTTACCACGGGCTCTGATACCCAGCCGATCACCGCCGGTCTGCAATCGCTGAATGGCCAGTGGGTCGCGGCGTGGCAACTGGTGTCGGCAGGGTCGATCTTGGCCGCGCTTCCGCCTGTCGCGATGTTCTTCCTGATGCAACGTCACTTTATTGCAGGGCTCACGCTCGGGGCGGTCAAATGAACAGAATATGGCACTTGAACGGCCCTTCGGTGAGCCTCGTGCTCGCAAGCCATGAGGACCGTCTGGCGCAGGTGGTCTATTGGGGGGCTGCACTGCCTGAGGGCGAGGATCTCGCGCAGCTTGTCGCGGCGGCGCGGCCCGATGCGACGGGGGGCATGCTTGATGAGGCGCCCGAGATCTCGATCTGCCCCGAGATCTCGCGCAGCTTCCCAGGCGCGGCGGGGCTGAGCCTACGCGGCAGAGGCGGTACGGTTCTGCGGCCCGCTTTCCGCTTTGAGGCAGAGCGCGAGGAGGCAGGCACGCTTATCCTGTCATTTCACGATGCAAGCCTAGGTCTGCGCTACGAGGCGCGGTTCGCGATTGAGGCGACCACCGGGCTGATCACCGCGCATTCCGCGCTTGAGGCAGACCAGCCGGTCGCTCTGAACTGGCTGGCCGCGCCGGTCTTTCCCGCGCCGCAGCTTTGCGATGAGATGCAGGAGATTTCGGGGCGGTGGTGCGCTGAGTTTCAGATCAACCGCACGCCTTGGATCCCCGGGCAGCGGGTGCGCGACAATCCCACGGGGCGCACAGATCACGCGCATTTCCCGGGACTTATTCTGCCCGCGCGCGGCGCTGGAAAAACCCAAGGCGAGACTTGGGCGCTGCATTACGGCTGGTCCGGCGGGCATCGGATGGTGGCCGAGGAATTGCCCGACGGGCGCAGGCAGGTCCAGTTTGGCCATGCGAGCGGCACAGAGCTGCGCCCCGGCACCCGCTTTGAAAGCGCACCCCTTTACGCCGCCTATTCCAGCGCAGGCTCGAATGGCTGCGCGGTGGCTTTCCAGCGCCATCTGCGCGATCAGATCGTCACCTTCCCCGAAGGCGCGCAGCCGCGCCCGGTGCATTACAATTGCTGGGAGGCGATCTATTTCCGCCACGATCTGGCTGAGCTCAAGGACATTGCGGCGCGCGCGGCGGCGCTTGGGGCCGAACGCTTCGTGTTGGATGATGGCTGGTTCGGTCGGCGCGATGACGACAGATCGAGCTTGGGGGATTGGCAGGTCGATCCGCGTAAATATCCCGAGGGTCTGGGGCCGCTGGTGGAGCATGTGCGCGGGCTCGGCATGGGCTTTGGCATTTGGTTCGAGCCCGAGATGGTCAATTGCGACAGCGATCTGGCGCGCGCCCATCCCGAGTGGATTTTGGGCCCCGATGATCAGATCGAGGGACGCCAGCAGCGCGTGCTGGACGTCGCGCGCGCCGATGTGCGTGACTATCTGTTCGGCGCGATTGATGCCATTCTCTCGGCCCATGCGATCAGCTACGTGAAATGGGATCACAACCGGGTGCTGCCCTATCCTGACGCCGATCAGGCGCGCGGGCTTTATGCGCTTCTTGACCGTTTGCGCGCGGCTCATCCGATGGTCGAGTTCGAGAGCTGTTCCTCGGGCGGCGGGCGGATCGACTTCGGCATTCTGGGGCGCAGCTCCCGGGTCTGGCTGTCTGACAGCAACGATGCCATCGAGCGGCTGCGCATCCAGCATGACGCGGCACTGTTCTTGCCGCTCGATGTGACCGGCAGCCATGTCGGTCCGCGCACCTGCCACACGTCGGGACGGGTGATCGACATACGGATGCGCGCCTGGGTCGCGGCGCAGCGGCATATGGGGTTCGAGATGGATCCCCGCGAACTGACCGACGAGGAGGCGCAGGTCTTGCGCGAGGTCACGCAGTGGTGGAAAGACAATCGCTGCTGGCGCGCACGGGCCGATATCTTGCGGCTCGAAAGCGCCGATCCGGCGGTGATCGCCGAGATGCAACTGGCCGAGGATGGTCACCGCTTCGTGCTGTTTTCAGGACAGGCGCAAAGCTCGGCGCAGGTCTTGCCGCGCCCGCTGCGGCTGACCGGTCTCGACCCGAAGGCGCGCTACCGGGTCAGCCTGCGCAACCGCGACGATGTCGTGGGCCTGTCGCGCGGGGCGCCTGCGCTCAAGAGCGGAGATCTCGAGTTGAGCGGTCAGGCCTTGATGGGGCAGGGGCTTTTGCTGACTTGCGGCTATCCGCAGACCATGTGGGTCATTGAAGGAGAACGTTTATGACCGAACCAGCCCAACAGCCGGACTGGATCGCCGCCGATTGGGGGACGACCTATCTGCGGGTCTGGGCGATGCGCGGCACGGATGTGCTCGATCATCGCAGCGTCCGAAAGGGCATGGGGGTGGTGCGTCCCGAGGAGTTTGGCGCGGTGCTCGAAGAGACCATCGCGGGCTGGGGCCCGGCGCCGGTCATGGCTTGTGGCATGGTGGGCTCGCGGCAGGGCTGGGCCGAGGCGCCCTATGTCGCCGCACCTTGTGCAGCCAAGCCGCAGCTCGTGCGCGTGCCCGATCATGCCGCGCGCGCCGTTTATATCGCCTGCGGCATCCGGCAAGACAGTCCGCCCGACGTGATGCGCGGCGAAGAGACCCAGATTGCGGGCCTTCTGGCGTTTGAGCCGGATTTTGCAGGCGTCGTCTGTCTGCCGGGGACGCATACCAAATGGGTTGGCGTGGCGCAGGGGCAGATCACGGGCTTTCGGAGCTGCATGACGGGGGAGATCTTCGATCTGCTTAGCAATCAATCGGTGCTGCGCCACACGCTTTCGGCGCAGGCCGATGACATGGATGCCTTTGACGCGGCCGTCGCCGAGGCGCTGGACGATCCGGCGGGCGCCTATGGAGCTCTGTTTGCTCTGCGCGCAGGTGGCTTGCTGCACGATCTGTCGCCGCGCGAGGCCGCTTCGCGCCTGTCTGGCCTGCTGATCGGCTGGGAGCTTGCCGCGACGCGGAGCTTCTGGACCGGTGCGCGGGTCGCGCTGATTGGCAGTGCCACGCTGAGCCCGCTTTACGCGCGTGCGCTGGCCGGGCAGGGCCTGCAGGCCGAGACCCATGCCATCGATCCCGTTACTCTCGCCGGGCTGAACATGGCCCGCCAAAGCCTAGGAGCCTTTTCATGAGCCGTCCCCTGATCGCCATTCTGCGCGGGATTTCCCCGCATGAGGCTTTGCCCATCACCGAGGCCCTGCTCGCCGAGGGCGTGACGCGGATCGAAGTGCCGCTGAATTCGCCCGACCCGCTTGAGAGCATCGCGGCCATGGTTGCCAAGTTTGGCGCGCAGGCCCTGATCGGCGCGGGCACCGTTTTGACCCCCGAGCAGGTGAGTGCTGTGGCTGCAACGGGCGCGCAGCTCATCGTGTCGCCCAATTGCGACACGGATGTCATCAAGGCGAGCAAAGCGGCGGGCTTGCAGAGCTTCCCCGGGGTGATGACGCCCAGCGAGGCTTTTGCTGCGATCGCGGCGGGGGCGGACGGGCTTAAGCTGTTTCCCGGTGAGCTGGTCGGGCCTGCTGGTCTCAAGGCGATGCGCGCGGTGATCCCGAGCGAGATGCCGATGTTTGCCGTGGGCGGCGTGTCGGTGGAAAATATGCCCGCGTGGCACAAGGCAGGGGCGGCAGGCTACGGCATCGGCTCGTCAATCTACAAACCCGGCGATGATGCGGCAACCGTGGCGGCCAAAGCCCGTGCCCTCGTCGCTCGCTTCGATGAGGTCTGCGCATGACTGGGACGACTGTTTACGACGACCGCGCCTGCTTCCTTGGGGAAGGTGTGATGTGGCATCCCGAACGCGCACAGCTGTTCTGGTTCGACATTCTCGCGGGCCGGTTGCTGAGCCGCGACGCGAGCGGCCCGCTGGAGTGGCAACTGGGCGAGATGGCCTCGGCTGCGGGCTGGGTCGATCGCGACACGCTGCTGATCTCGACCGAGACGGGGCTGCGCCGGTTCGACATTGCCTCTGGCACGCATGAGCCGGTGGCCAAAGTCGAGGCGGAGCGTTCCGAGACGCGCTGCAATGACGGTCGCGCCGATCCGATGGGCGGCATGTGGGTCTCGACGATGGGCAAGGGCGCAGAGCCGGGTGCGGGCACGATCTATCGCTATTACAAAGGATCGGTGGAGCCGCTCTTTCCCAAGATTACGATCCCCAACGCGATCTGTTTCTCGCCCGATGGGCGGCGCGCCTATTTCGCCGATACGCCGAGCGGGCGCATTCAGACGGTTGCGCTGGATGCCGACGGCTGGCCCGAGGGGGCGCCCGAGCTGTTCGTCGATCTTGAACCCGAAGGCCTGAACCCGGACGGGGCGATCTGCGACAGCGACGGTGGGGTTTGGAACGCGCAATGGGGGGCGGCGCGTGTCGCGCGCTACCTGCCAGACGGCACATTTGATCGGGCGATCTCCGTGGGCGGTCAGCACAGTTCCTGTCCGGCATTTGGCGGGCCGCAGATGCGCGATCTCTTCGTCACCACGGCGCGCGAGGGGATCGAGGCACCTGTGGCTGGGGAGGGTCTGGTCTATACCGCCGATGCAGGGGTAAGCGGCCAGCCGGTACCGCGCGTCGTGCTGGTCTGATCTGAGGCGTGCAGGGCGCGTTTGCCCCGCTCGGGCCGCAGGGCTGGGCTAAAAAATCTTGTTCGATGCACTCCGCGATGCGTGGAATGGCAATCCGCAAGGCGTCGCCCTGATGCCGAATGTTTCGCAAGAGCCCCCCGCCTATGGGTCGTCTTTCGCAAGCGGGTCTCACGTAGTGCGCCGCGAAGCTTGACAGTCGCGTGATCGCGGCCGAAATGAGGGGTGAACACACCCCATCGGGAGATCCTGACATGAAACGCTTAGCGCTTTCGCTCGCAGCGACGCTCGTCGCTGTTTCCGCCACCGCCAGTTGGGCGGCCGATCTGGGCCCGCTCGTCACGCCGCAAGAGCTCCAGACCGCGCTGGCAGCGCCGTCGGGCGCGCCTGTTGTGCTCGATATCCGCTCTGATGCCTATGCGCAGGGCCATATTGCGGGCGCAGTGCATGCCCCTTACGGGCTCTTTCGCGGCCCGGCCGACAATCCGGGCGAGCTTTTGCCCGTGGAGCAGCTTGAAGCGACCTATGAAAAGCTCGGCCTTGATCCGCAAAAGCCCGTCGTGATCGTCTCGCAAGGCGATACGGACACCGATTTCGGCGCCGCGGCCCGCGTCTATTGGACGCTCAAAAGCAGCGGCTTCACGTTGCTTTCCGTGCTCAATGGCGGCGAGCAGGCTTGGGTCAATGCCGGTCAGCAGGTCTCGACCGATGCGGTCAAACCGGTGCCGACCGAGCTGTCGATCACCTGGAACAACGCCTGGACGGCAGATACGCCGGACGTCTCCAATGTCGTTGATGGCAAGCAAAAAGCCGTGCTTCTGGATGCCCGTCCGCCCGCGTTCTTCGAGGGCAAGAAGGCACATCCCGCAGCCTCTCGTCCGGGCACGTTGCCGGGGGCCGAAAACTATCCCTACACCAAGTTCTTCCAATCCGGCGCGACTGCGATCTCGAACGTGACAGATGCACGCGCGCTGAAATCGGCGCTCGGCATCTCGGATGGCCAAGAGGTGATTTCCTTCTGCAATACCGGGCATTGGGCTGCGACCGACTGGTTCGCGCTGAGCGAGCTGGCCGGGATCGAAAACGTCAAACTCTATCCCGGTTCGGTCGTCGAATATTCGCATGGCGACGGCAAGATGGAGCACACGCCCGGCCTGATCGACAACCTGCTCAACCAGTTCCGGAGCGATAAGGGATGACGCAGGCGGCTGTCTCTGACGTTCCGGCGGAGCGCCCGGCCTCGGTCGGGTTCCGCCGGGGCGTGCTGATCCTAGCGGGCCTCGTGATGATCGGACTGGTCGCGCTGTTCGTGGGCGCGCGCTACGGCCTTTTGCTGGCGGTCGGGCTTGGGCTGGGCGTCTTGCTTGAGGGCATGCGCTTTGGCTTTGCCGGGCCGTGGCGGGCGATGATCCTGCGCCGTGAGCCCTCGGGACTGGTCGCGCAGCTTCTCTCGATTGCGCTTGTGGCCATTGTGGCGATCCCGCTTCTGACCTCGCATGCGGGTGAGCTGGTCGGGGCAGAGGCTCCAATCGGCTTTGCGATGGTCGGCGGAGCCTTCGTCTTTGGCGCCTGCATGCAGATCCTGCTGGGCTGTGGCTCGGGGACGCTGGTCAACGCGGGCAGTGGCAATCCGGTGGCGCTTGTGGCGCTGCCGTTTTTCGCCATTGGCAGCTTTGCGGGCGCCTATGGTCTGATCTGGTGGACCAATCTCGGCGCGCTGCCGATCTTGCAGTTTCGCGGCGTGACGGGGCTTGTGATCACGCTCGTTCTGCTGGCTTTGGTTGCAGGGGTCACGCTGTGGCGTGCCGCTCCGGGCACCGTCTGGCTCAGCCGTCGCCATGCGCTGGCCGCGGTGATCCTGGCGGGGCTTGCGATCTTGTATCTCGCCGTTGCGGGCCAGCCTTGGGGCGTGGTCTATGGGCTGGGCCTTTGGGCGGCCAAGGTGGTGAATGTCTTCGGCGTCGATCTTTCGGGATCGGCTTTCTGGAGCGCGCCCGGTTCTGTCGCACGCCTGCATGCGAGCCTGTTGACGGATTACACCTCGCTCTCCGATATCGGCCTGATCGCAGGCGCTTTCGGGGTCGCGGCGTGGCGCCGGGGTGGGCTTGACGCAAAGCTGCCGAACTACCGTGCACGGGCGTGGGTCGCCACGATCATCACCGGCTTCCTGCTGGGCTATTCCTCGCGGCTGGCGTTTGGCTGCAATGTGGGCGCGTTCTTTTCGGGCATCTCCACGGGCAGCCTGCATGGCTGGGCATGGTTTGTCGCGGCCTTCGCTGGGGCTTTCGTCGGCATTCGCCTGCGCCCGATTCTGGGGCTGGAGGCGCGCACATGACCCGCGCTTTCACCGCAACTGTTGCGATTGTCTCGATTGCCGCGCTGGTCGTCTTTGATCTCGTGGTTGCGCCGCCCAACCCTTATCAAGCCCCGGCGGTCTTTGCGCTGGGGTCGGGCAGTGCGGCCTCTGGCGGGTTCTGCGGCGCCTTGCCGAAGTGACGCGCGCGCGGCTTGGACGCGCGGTTGTTTGAGATCCAGATCTTCCCCGCTCCCTCGGACAGGGCGCGGGGAAATTTCGTCTAGGGGCCAAGTTTGCAGCGGCTCGTCCGTCTGGTGCAGGGCGCGACTCTGCGGGCTGGTTTTGATTCAAAAAGACGAAGGACGTGGGTGGCTTCCGGGGCGGCGAGCCCGTAACTGCCGATTCCGTGGGTAAAATAACCATTTAATATCATTGTCTTGCGGAATCTTGTGATCGCCAGCAATCAGAACTGTTTACAAGAATAATAAAGTAATACTTAATAGCTCTCGGTTGGAGGACCATTCAAAGGGAGGAACACATGAACATTCTGAAATCACTTTTGTTGAGCGCGGCTGTCTTGATGCCTGCGAGCGCTTTTGCCGCGAATGAAACGGTCGGATTTTCGCAGATCGGATCGGAATCCGGTTGGCGCGCGGCGGAGACCTCGGTGACCAAGGCCGACGCGAAAGAGCGCGGGATCACGCTGAAATTCGCGGATGCCCAGCAAAAGCAGGAAAACCAGATCAAGGCGATCCGTGGCTTCATCGCGCAGGGCGTCGATGCGATCTTGCTGGCCCCCGTGGTCGCGACCGGCTGGGACGAGGTTCTGGGCGAGGCGAAGGATGCCGATATTCCGGTCGTGCTGATGGATCGTAAGGTCGATGCGCCCGACGATCTCTATCTGACGGCGGTTACCTCGGATACCGTGCATGAGGGCGAGGTCGCGGGCGACTGGCTCAAGAAGGCCGAGGACGGCAAGCCGTGCAACGTGGTCGAGCTGCAAGGCACGACCGGCGCGTCGGTGACCATCGACCGCAAGAAGGGCTTTGCCGACGCGATTGCGGATGCACCCAATATCAAGATCATCCGCAGCCAGACCGGCGATTTCACGCGCTCGCAGGGCAAGATCGTGATGGAGAGCTTCCTCAAGGCTGAGAATGGCGGCAAGGATATCTGCGCGCTCTACGCCCATAACGACGACATGGCGCTTGGCGCGATTCAGGCGATCAAGGAAGCCGGGCTCAAGCCGGGTGAGGATATCAAGATCGTGTCAGTCGACTCCGTGCCCGATATGCACCTCGCGATTGCGCATGGGCAGTCCAATGCGACGGTCGAGCTGACGCCGGACATGGCCGGGCCCGCCTTCACTGCGCTTGAGGCGTATTGGAAGGATGGTACGATGCCTCCGAAATGGATCCAGACCAAGTCCACGCTCTACACGCAGGATTCCGACAATATGGCGGCCTATGAGCGCAAGAAGGATCTTGGATACTGATCCTCCCTCGCCGGGTGCGTGATCTCTCGCGCGCCCGGTGATTTCGGGGTTGGCTTGTCCGAGGACATTCTTGCTGAAAGGGGCCGCAATGGCTGTTGATACGCCGCCCGTCCTGCATGCGACGGGCATCTCCAAATTCTTTCCCGGGGTGATCGCGCTCGATGATGTCGAGCTTGCCCTCTATCCCGGCGAGGTCCACGCGCTTCTGGGTGAGAACGGCGCGGGCAAATCCACCTTGATCAAATGTCTCACAGGGGCCTATTCGCGCGACGGCGGCACGATCTTGCTCGACGGGAAGCCGATAGATCCGCGCGATCCGCTCTCCAGTCAGGCAGCCGGGATCGGCACGGTCTATCAAGAGGTCAACCTTTTGCCCAATCTGAGCGTCGCTGAAAACCTGTATCTGGGTCGCCAGCCGCGCCGCTTTGGGATGATTGACCACCGCCGGATGGTGCGCGATGCACGCGCGGTGCTGGCCGAATACGGGCTCGATCTTGATCCGGCGCGCCTGCTGTCGAGCTATTCCATCGCGATCCAGCAGATCGTGGCCATCGCCCGCGCGGTCGAGCTGTCGGGCAAGGTTCTGATCCTTGACGAGCCGACCGCGAGCCTTGATCGCGATGAGGTGCAGCTGATGTTTTCGGTGATCCGCCGCCTCAAGGCGCGCGGGCTTGCCGTGGTGTTCATCACCCATTTCCTCGATCAGGTGCTTGAGCTGTGTGACCGCGCGACGATCCTGCGCAATGGCTGTGTCGTGGGGACCCGGCGACTTGAGAGCGTCAGCCAGACCGAAATTGTGACGATGATGTTGGGCCGTCAGCTTGAGGCGGCGACCAAGCATCACGATGCCGGTCCGCCCGGCAAGCTGTTGCTGTCCTTGCGCGGCTTTGCCCGCCGTGGCGCAATCGAGCCCTTCAATCTGGACATTCATGAAGGCGAGGTGGTGGGGCTGGCCGGGCTTCTGGGCTCGGGACGCAGCGAGACCTGCAACGCGATCTTTGGCGCTCAGGCCGCCGATCGGGGCACAGCCGAGCTGCGCGGCGCGCCATTGCAGATCCCCAATCCCCGCGCGGCCATCCGGCATCGCTTTGCGCTCTGCCCGGAGGATCGCAAGACCGAAGGAATCGTGGGCGATCTGTCGGTGCGCGAGAATATCATCTTGTCCTTGCAGGCGCGGCAGGGCTGGTTCCGACCGCTGCCCCGCGCCCGGATCGAGGAAATTGCGCAGGGCTATGTCAAGGCGCTCGATATCCGGCTGGCCAATCTCGACACGCCGATCCGGCTTTTGTCGGGGGGCAATCAACAAAAGGCGCTGCTGGCGCGCTGGCTTGCCACGGAGCCAGATTTCCTGATCCTCGACGAGCCTACGCGGGGCATCGATGTGGGCGCGCATGCCGAGATCATCGCATTGATCGAGCGGTTGCGGGCGCAGGGGATGGCGCTGCTGGTGGCGTCGTCCGAGATGGAGGAGCTGGTGGCCTATTCCAGCCGCATCGTCGTGATGCGCGACCGGCGTCAGGTCGGCGAGCTGCGCGGTGAGGCGATCTCGCCCACATCCATCATCCGCGCCATTGCCGCCGAAGAGGAGGCCGTCGCATGATCCGTGCAACCATCCGCCGTATCTTGCCGCAGCTCGTCATTTTGGCGCTGGTGCTGGGGCTGAATTTCGCGATGTTCCCGGGCTTCTTTCATCTGGAGATGCATAACGGGCGTCTGTTTGGAAATATCATCGACGTGCTGAACCGAGGCGCTCCGGTGGCGCTTTTGTCGGTGGGCATGACGCTGGTGATTGCCACGCGCGGCATCGATCTGTCGGTGGGCGCGGTGATGGCAATTACCGGGGCCGTGGCCGCCTCGGTCGTGACCGAGGGCGGATCGTGGATCATGGCGCTGCTGGCCGCGCTTGGGGCAGGGGCGCTGTGCGGGATCTGGAATGGCTTTCTAGTTGCGGTGCTGCGCATCCAGCCGATTGTTGCCACGCTGGTCTTGATGGTCGCAGGGCGGGGGATTGCGCAGCTGCTGACCAAGGGCGCAATCCTGACCTTCAACGATCCGGGGCTGATCCGTCTGGGCGGCGGCACGATCCTGAGCGTGCCGACCCCGATCTGGATCTGGGTCACGCTTGCGGTCGTCGTGGGGCTCGTCGTGCGGCGCACGGCGCTTGGCCTGCTGATCGAGGCCACGGGCATCAATGAAAGATCCGCGCGGCTCGCCGGGATCAATGCCAAGGTTTTGCTGATCGCGGTGTATCTTGTCACCGGTCTTTGCGCTGCGCTGGCGGGGATCGTCGTCACGGGAGATATTCGCGGGGCGGATGCCAATAATGCGGGGCTCTGGATGGAGCTGGACGCGATCCTTGCCGTGGTGATCGGGGGCAACTCGCTGCTGGGCGGGCGCTTTTCCATCACTGCCTCGCTGCTCGGGGCGCTGATCATCCAGTCGGTCAATTCGGCCATTCTGCTTTCGGGCATGCCGGTCGAGTTCAACCTCGTGATCAAGGCGATCATCATCATCGCAATCCTGGTGATTCAGTCGCCACGGGTGAAACATTCCATCTATTTGCTGCGGGCCTCATCGGGTCCGGTCTTGGCGCGGCGCGCAGTGGCGGCCAAAGGCGCGGTCGGGGAGGACCATCCATGAGACATTCGACGCGCCTGCCGCTTTACATCACGATCGTCACGTTTTTCGTGGCCTATGCGGCCTGTATCTTCCAGTTTCCCAATATGCTCTCGTCGCGTGTGGTGGCAAATCTGCTGACCGACAATGCTTTTCTGGGGATCACGGCGGTCGGCATGACCTTTGTGATCCTCTCGGGCGGCATCGATCTGTCGGTGGGCTCGGTGATCGCCTTCACCGGCGTCTTTCTGGCGGTGATCTTGCGCGATACCTCGATCCATCCGCTGGCCGCTTTCGCCATTGTTTTGGTCATCACCACGGTCTTCGGCGCGGCGATGGGGGCGATCATCTACTATCTTGAGATGCCGCCCTTCATCGTCACGCTTGCGGGGATGTTTTTGATGCGCGGGCTGGCCTATGTGCTCTCGACGGAATCGGTGCCGATCACGCACGAATTCTATGGTTGGCTGCAATCGCTTTACTGGAAAGCCCCGGGGGGCGGGCGCTTCCGGATCACCGGGCTGTTGATGGTGCTGAGCTTCGTGGCTGCAGCGATCGCGCTGCACCGCACCCGCTTTGGCCGCAATGTCTATGCACTCGGCGGCTCGGCCCAGACCGCGCAGCTCATGGGGGTGCCCTGTGCGCGCACGACGATCTCGATCTATGCGGTCTCGGGCGGATTGGCCGGGCTGGCGGGGATCGTTTACTCGCTTTATACCTCGGCGGGATATTCGCTGGCGACCGTCGGCACCGAGCTGGACGCAATTGCCGCAGTGGTGATCGGGGGCACATTGCTCTCGGGCGGTAGTGGTTTTGTGGCTGGCACCTTCTTTGGCATCATGATTATGGGGCTGATACAGACCTACATCGTTTTCGATGGGACATTATCGAGCTGGTGGACGAAGATCGTGATTGGCGGTTTGTTGTTTACCTTTATTATGTTGCAGAAGGGGTTGGCTTGGGCAACGACGGCACGCATTCCGCGGGCGAACGTATCCGCCGCGCGATCATGAACCTGTCGGCAGGCGGCGGGTTCACGGATCGTGCCTTCAACAACACTGCCTATGTCGTCGACCGTCTTGGCCTTGCCATCGTGGCCGGAGAATATCCCGAACGCACGATGATCCCGTTGGACCCCGATCTCGAAGAGATGTTCGGGGTCTCGCGCACGGTCATTCGCGAGGCGAAGAAGACGCTGATTGCCAAGGGGCTGCTGGTCTCGAAGGCGAAGGTCGGCACGCGGGTCTGCCCGGCGTCGGACTGGAACATGTTCGACCCCGATCTGCTGCGCTGGCACACGATGCAGCGCCGCCCCGAGCAGTTTCTGGCAGAGCTATACGAGGTGCGCCTGATCGTGGAGCCGGCTGCTGCCGCGCAGGTCGCCAGCCGCGCGCAGCCCGAAGATCACGCGCTGCTGGCGGCGAAATGCACCGCACTTGCCAATGCCAATCGCCGCGATGCTTTTGCGATTGCCGATCTGGAGTTTCACAAGCTGGTGCTACATCTCTCGGGCAACCGGTTCCTGCAATCGCTGGGCGATCTGGTTCAGGCGGCGCTCTATTCGCTGCTGGCCAGCGAGACGGATAGCGGCGCCCCACAACGAGGCCCTGCCGATTTCGCGGAGGTCGTCGAGAAGCACCGCGCCATCGTGCGTGCCATCGAACAGGGCTCGCCCGAGGCGGCCCGTGCCGCGATGCAGGCGGTGATCCAAAGCGCGCGCGACGAGATGGAACGCGCGCGCCATGACCCGGGCACGGGCGCATAAGCGCCCCGCGGGCTTAGAAATCCCAGTCGGAATCCTCGGTGGCCACGGCCTTGCCGATCACATAGCTCGACCCGGAACCCGAGAAGAAATCGTGGTTCTCATCCGAGCCGGGCGAGAGGGCGGCCATGATCGCAGGGTTCACCTGCACCGCGTCATCGGGGAACAGCGCCTCATATCCGAGGTTTTGCAGCGCCTTATTGGCATTGTAATGCAGGAAATGCTTCACATCCTCGGTCAGACCCAGCGGATCATAGAGCTGCTCGGTATAGCGGCTCTCGACCTCATAGAGATCGAAGAGCAGCGCAAAGGCGAAATCTTTGATCTCTGTGCGCTCGGCCTCGCTCAGACCGGCCAGCGCGCGCTGGAACTTGTAGCCGATGTAATAGCCGTGGATTGCCTCGTCGCGAATGATCAGACGGATCAGATCGGCGGTGTTGGTCAGGCGCGCGCGGCTCGACCAGTGCATCGGCAGATAGAAGCCCGAATAGAACAGGAAGCTCTCCAGAAAGACGCTCGCGACCTTTTTGCGCAAAGGCGAGCCCGTCGCGTCATACTCATCAAGGATCAGCCGCGCCTTGGCCTGAAGATGCTCGTTCTCGCTGGACCAGCGGAAGGCCTCATCGACATCGGCAGTGTTGCAAAGCGTCGAGAAAACCGACGAATAGCTGCGCGCATGCACGGCTTCCATAAAGGCCACGTTGCTCAGCACCGCCTCTTCATGCGGGGTCACAGCATCGGCCATCAGAGTGGGCGCGCCCACTGCGTTCTGGATCGTGTCCAGAAGCGTGAGCCCGGTGAACACCCGGATCGTGAGCGTCTGCTCTTGCTGGGTGAGTTGCGACCAGCTTTGAATATCGTTGGACAGCGGCACCTTCTCGGGCAGCCAGAAATTCGAGGTCAGACGGTTCCAGACCTCGAGATCCTTGTCGTCCTCAAGACGGTTCCAGTTCACCGCACGTGGCACGGCGCGCAATCCGGGGCGGGGGGCGTTGAGATCTTTCATATCGGTCCTCACAGCGTGCACGAAACACAGCCCTCGACCTCGGTCCCCTCAAGGGCGGACTGGCGCAGGCGGATGTAATAGATGGTCTTGATGCCCCGCTTCCAGGCGTAGATCTGGGCGCGGTTGATGTCGCGGGTGGTGGCCTCTGCGGGGAAGAACAGCGTCAGCGACAGACCCTGATCGACATGCTCGGAGGCCGCCGCATAGATGTCGATGATCGCCTCGGGGCCGATCTCATAGGCATCGCGGTAATAGTCCAGATTGTCATTGCTCATGTAGGGCGCGGGGTAGTAGACGCGGCCGATCTTGCCTTCCTTGCGGATCTCGATCTTGGCGGTGATCGGGTGGATCGAAGAGGTCGAGTTGTTGATGTAGCTGATCGAGCCGGTCGGCGGCACGGCCTGCAGGTTGCGGTTATAAAGCCCGCCCTGCATCACCGCCTCGCGCAGATCAGCCCAATCGGCGCGGGTCGGCAGGGTGATCCCGAAACGCTCGAAGAGGGCCGTGACGGTCTCGGTTTCGGGCAGCCAGTCGCGCTCTGTATATTTGTCGAAAAAGCTGCCATCGGCGTATTTCGAGGTCTCGAACCCCTTGAAGCTTTGGCCATGGATGCGCGCCAGCTCATTGGAGGCCCGCAGCGCGTGATAGGCGATGGCTGCGAAATAGGCGCTCGTGAAATCGACCCCCTCGGGGCTGGCATAATGGATGCGCTCGCGGGCGAGAAAGCCGTGCAGGTTCATCTGGCCCAGCCCGATCGCATGGCTCTCGTCATTGCCCTTGCGGATCGAGGGGACGGAGTCGATCGCGCTCATCTCCGACACCGCCGAGAGCGCGCGGATCGCGGCCCCCACGGTCGCGCCCAGATCGCCGCCATCCATCGTGCGCGCGATGTTGAGCGAGCCGAGATTGCACGAGATATCCGTGCCCATCTGCGCATAGCTCAGATCGTCATTGAAGCGCGACGGCTCGGCCACTTGCAGGATTTCCGAGCACAGGTTGGACATGGTGATGCGCCCCGCGATGGGGTTGGCGCGGTTCACCGTGTCTTCGAACATGATGTAGGGATAGCCGCTTTCGAACTGAATCTCGGCCAGCGTCTGGAAGAAGTCGCGCGCCTTGATCTTGCGTTTGCGGATGCGCTGATCGGCGACCATCTCGTGATATTTCTCGGTGATCGAAATCTCGGAGAAGGCGCAGCCATAGACGCGCTCCACGTCATGGGGCGAGAAGAGATACATCTCGGCGTTTTTCTTGGCCAGCTCGAAGGTGATGTCGGGGATCACCACGCCAAGGCTCAGGGTCTTGATGCGGATCTTTTCGTCGGCATTCTCGCGCTTGGTGTCGAGGAAGCGCAGGATGTCGGGGTGATGGGCGTGCAGATAGACCGCACCTGCGCCTTGACGCGCGCCAAGCTGATTGGCGTAGCTGAAGCTGTCCTCCAGCAGTTTCATCACCGGGATCACGCCCGAGGATTGGTTCTCGATGCCTTTGATCGGGGCGCCGTGCTCACGGATATTGCTCAGCATCAGGGCCACGCCGCCGCCGCGCTTGGAGAGTTGCAGTGCCGAGTTGATGCCGCGCCCGATGGATTCCATGTTGTCTTCCAGCCGCAGCAAGAAGCAGGACACAAACTCGCCGCGCGCCTTCTTGCCCGCATTGAGGAAGGTGGGGGTGGCAGGCTGGAAGCGGCCCGAGAGAACCTCGTCCATGATCTGCATTGCGAGCGCCTCATCGCCGCGCGCAAGGGCCAGCGCGACCATGACGACCCGGTCCTCATAGCGCTCAAGATAGCGCTGCCCGTCCCAAGTTTTGAGCGTGTAAGAGGTGTAGTATTTGAACGCACCGAGGAAGGTCGGGAACCGGAACTTGCGCGCAAACGCGGCCTCCCAGATCCGGTGCAGGAAGCCGCGATCATATTGATCGAGCACCGCGCCCTCGTAATAGCCCTTCTCCACGAGATAGCCGAGCTTTTCATCGAGCGAGTGGAAAAACACCGTGTTCTGGTTCACATGCTGCAAGAAATACTGCCGCGCGGCCATCCGGTCGGCGTCCAGCTGGATGTTGCCCTGCGCATCGTACAGATTCAGCATCGCGTTGAGCGCGTGGTAGTCAAGTTCGTTGGTCTGGCGGGCGTCAAGCATCGTCCCACAACTCCTCGGCTGGGCGCATGACAAGCTCAAGCTTGCGGCGCGGGTCTGTTTCAGTGATCTCTGGGCCGTGCTCGGGCGAGGCTCAGGCGGTTGCTTTCGCGCGCCCCCAGAACAAGTCGAGCCCGTCGCGGATGCGGATGATGTCGGTCTGAGTGCCCGCCAGCTCGAATTTGTAGAGCAGAGGGACGCGGCATTTGCGGGCAATCACGCTGCCCGCAAGGGCGAATTGCGCGCCGAAATTGCGGTTGCCCGCGCCGATGACGCCGCGCAGCAGGCTGCGGGCCTCGGGACGATTGAGCAGCGCGATCACCTGTTTGGGGACCGCGCCGCGCCCCTCGCCATCGGAATAGGTCGGGCAGATCAGCACGAAGGGCGCCTCAAGCGTAAGCGGGGCTGCGCTGGCACGGATCGGCAGCCGGGTCGCGGGCAGGCCCAGCTTCTCCACGAAGCGCTGGGTATTGCCCGAACCGCTGGAGAAATAGACAAGCCCGCTCATCGGCTTACGACAGCCGACCGATCATGTCGGGCCGGAAGCCCGCCCAGTGGTCGTCGCCTGCCACCACGACGGGTGCCTGACGATAGCCAAGTCCCTGAACCATTTCCATCGCGCCCGCATCCTCGGTCAGGTCGATCACGTTGTAATGGATCCCCTTGGCGTCCAGCGCGCGGGTGGTGGCGGTGCATTGCACGCAGGCGGGTTTGGAATACACGGTGATGGTCATCTGTCCTGTCCCTTTTCTATGGCCATTGGCGCGGGGACAGGGGCGGGCAAGAGCGCACCCTTGGCGGCTCTGCCACGCGCCCGGGCCCTCCGCCGCGGTCGTCGTTTCTCACGCTTCAGGCAGGTCTCCTGACTTCGCGGCTCAAGCGCCAAGATCCCCTTCCCGACGCGGATGCGTCAGTGGCAACGGAGCTTGGCTTGCCGCTTACAGTTGCGGGGGCAGTACCGGTTTTTCACCGGTTTCCCTCTAGCCTGCACATGTTGGTGCAGGACCCAAAGCAACTGCATATTGATGTTTTAGCCCCCCGGCTGTCAATATGTAGATTGTCCGCCGCGGGCAGAAATTTTGGGAGAGGCTGGGGAAGGGCGTGGCGCACCTAGGTTGCGGCTGTGCCGGACCGGACACAACGGTCGCGCGCGACACCCCACGTGTTGCCCAATTGAGCGCGTGGCGCAAGCGAAACTTCCGCTTGCGCCACACGTGCTTTTTTGCACTTGCCGCGCCCTGCGCGGGGCTCAGATCGTCGCGACCGGGGTCACGGGCGAGCCGATTGCGCCGGGAAGATAGAGCGGCGGCGCGGTCAGGAAGACCGCGTGGCGCTGGCGGTCTTCGAGCGCTTCGGCCAGCTCGCGCAGATACCACAGCTCGGCCAGCGGCATGCCCAGCTTAAACAAGCAGTGGTGATGCAGGGGCAGGCGGAGGCAGCAGGCAGAGGGGTCGGTATGCGGGTTTTCCACGGCGTAATTGTCCGATGCGATTGCCGCGATGCCGCTGGTGCTCAGCCAGTTTTTCAGCGCCTCATCCGTTCCGTCGAGCACAGCGCCCGTGGCATCAAGCGCCGCCGGATCGGGGGCGTCCTGCATATCGCGGAGCGCCTCGGCATAGCCGGTGCGCAGCAGCACGATATCGCCGCGCTTCAGCGTGATGCCTTGCGCGGCGATCACGTCTTGCAGCGCCTCATGCCCGACAAGGGTACGGCCCGGCCCGAAATGGCGCAGGCAATCGATCAGCACGCCGCGCCCCTGAACCGGGGTCTTGGCCATCTCGCAAACCGACAGGCGATGCGCGTAAGAGCCGTGATCGCCCTCGGCATCCGCGCCCAGAATATCCTCTCCGGCGCGATAACCGTTGTAATAGACGCGCTCGGGCGTGCCATCGCCGTCAGCATCGAACAGTGCGCCGACATGGGCCAGCGAATCCCATTGGGTCGAATATTGGGTCGAGAGCAGCACCTGATCGTCGCTGAGCACGTCGCGCAGAATCGGGTCCACATTGGCAAGCGCGTAATTGATATAGGGCGTGTCCTCCAGAAAGGTTGGCTGAAGAACCGGCGGCTTGCGGCGCGGATTGAGCGTCACGGCGCCGGGCAGATCAAGCGGCAGCGAGAGGCAAAACGCCTCGCCGTCGCGGATTTCCTGCGCCGCCGCGCGCCGCTCTGGGGCTCCGATCAGGTTGAGCGTGCCCAGTTGATCGTCGGCGCCAAAATCGCCCCAGTTAGAGCCCTCTGGCCTGTTCACCCATCTCGGCATCGTCATTCTCCTCTGTCTCAATCTGGCGCGCCAGAGCGATCACCGCAGGCAGCAGGGCTTCGACCCGTTGCGCGCGGCGTTCCTGTCTGGCGTCCCATGTGTAGAAGCCCTGTGCGGTTTTGCGCCCCAGCATCCCCGCGGCACATTTGTCGTCAAGTACCTGCGCGGGCGTCGTGTTGGCCGCGAGGTCGGGGTAGAGATAGCGCGCGATGGCGTGATGGGTATCGATCCCGTTGAGATCGCGCTGCAGGATCGGCCCGATCAGCGCCAGCCGCACGCCAAGCGCATAGCGGGTCAGCGTGTCGAGCCCTTCGGCATCGATCACCCCGGCTTCGAGCAGGTGAAAGCACTCCCGCGCCATCGCATGTTGCAGCCGGTTTGCAACGAATCCGGGCAGGTCCGCGCGCAGCCGCGCGACCTTCTTGCCCGAGCGGGTGAGCAGCGCCTCCCAAAGATCCATGGTCTGCGGGCTTGTGGCCGGGGCGGGCACCAGCTCGACCGCCGGGATCAGATCGGCGGGGTTGAAGAAATGCGCAATCGCAAAGCGCTCGGGATGGGTCATATCCCGCGCGAGATCAGCGGCCCGCAGCCCTGATGTGTTCGATGCGATCAGCGTATCCGGGCCGAACTGCCGCGACAGCGCCCCAAGAACCTGCCGCTTGAGCTCGAGCCGCTCGGGAACCGCCTCGATCACGAAGTGGCACGGCCCCCACGCGGCGGGCAGGGCCTCGGGCGTCGGAGCGGTGATGAACTCCTCCGAGGGGCCGATCTGCGCCGCCGCTGCCGCACGGGCCGCTTCGTCCGGGTCGATCAACGCGATGCGATGGCCGCATTTCAGGAAATGCCGGGCCAGTGCGGTGCCCATGATGCCCGCGCCAATTACGATCCCAGTCTCCATCGACGCCTCCTCCAAAAAATATATGTTGACGTTATAAGTTAATGCTGGTGATTTGTAAATCATATCAATATCGGGCGGAGGGGTCCGAAAGGGGAGAGACAAATGAACGCGCTTGCCAATTTCTTTACGCGGATCGTGAGCCGCTACATGCCCGACCCGCTGGTCGTGGCGATTCTTCTCACGGCGCTGACGGTGATCTTTGCGATGCTCGCCCAGGGCAGCGGCTTTCTGGAGGTGACGCAATATTGGGGAGACGGGTTCTGGAACCTGCTCTCCTTCACGATGCAGATGACGATCATTTTGCTTGCGGGCTATATTCTGGCACGCACGCCGCTGGTGGACCGGCTGATGAATATGGTGGTTGGAGGCATCCATTCGCCGCGCGCCGCGATCATCGTGGCCACGCTATGCGGCGGTGTCGGGAGTTGGCTGAACTGGGGCTTCGGGCTGGTTCTGGGCACCTTGATCGCGCAGAAACTCGGGCGGAGCGTCAAGGGGCTGCACTACCCTCTGGTCATCGCCGCGGCCTATTCGGGCTTTGCCGTCTATGGCGTGGGGCTTTCGGGATCGGTGCCGCTCTTGATCAACACGCCCGGACATTTCATGGAAAGCGTGATCGGTTTGGTGCCGCTGAGCGAGACGATCTTCTCGCCCTATCTGATCACGATGAACCTGATCTTGCTGGTTACGCTGCCGCTTTTCAACGCGATGCTGCATCCGAAACGGGCTGAAGATGTGATCGAGGCCAAGCCGGAGCCGGAGACGGTGCTGACCCCGACCGAGAGCGCCGCGCCCACGCTTGCAGACCGGCTCAACAATTCGCGCATCCTTGGCGTCGGCATGGGGCTGTTCGGGCTGCTTTACGTGGTGCTTTATCTGGTCAATGGCGGCAGCGTGACGCTGAACTTCGTCAACACGCTGTTCCTGTTTCTCGGCATCACCCTGTTTGTCACGCCGAACCGCTTTCTGGCGGCGCTGCAAGACGGCATCAAAGTCGTCAGTGGGATCATCATCCAATATCCGTTCTATGCGGGTATCCTTGCGATCCTGTCTGGCTCGGGGCTGATCGTGACGCTGGCCAATTGGTTTGTGTCGATCTCGAGCGGAGGCACCTTGCCGATCTTCTCGTTCCTGTCGGCGGGGCTGATCAACCTCTTCGTGCCCTCGGGCGGCGGGCAGTGGGTTATCCAAGGGCCGGTGATGATGGAGGCCGCGCGCCAGTTGCACGCCTCGGTGCCCGCGACGGCGCTGGCGGTGCAGATCGGGGATCAATGGACCAATATGGTGCAACCCTTCTGGTTGCTGCCCGCGATGGCGATTTCGGGCCTCAAGCTGAAGGATCTGATGGGCTATATGGTTGTGATCACTCTCTATCTCGGCATCGTGTTTCTCGCGACGGTCGCGATCTGGGGTATGGTGGCGGCCTGATGCCCTGGATGATCGAGACCTATGACAAGCCGGGCCACGGCGCGCTGCGTGCGCGTCTGCGGCCCGCGCATCTTGACTATCTCGAGGCTCACAAAGCCCGGCTGCTGGCCTGCGGGGCCAAGCTTGACGATGCGGGCGCGGCGGCCAGCGGCGGGCTTTATTGTCTCGATGTCGAAACCCGCGCGCAGGCGGAGGCCTTTATCGAGGCCGATCCGTTCTACACGGGTGCGCTGTTTGAGCGCGTTGTCGTTACGCGCTGGCGCAAGGCCTATCTCAATGGCCAGAACACATTAACGGAGGGCTGAATGCTATATCATGTGAAAATGAAGGTGAACCTGCCCGCGGATATGGATCCCGAGCGCGCCGCCGAGATCAAGGCCCGCGAAAAGGCCTATTCGCAGGATCTTCAGAAACAGGGGATCTGGCGGCATATCTGGCGGATTGCGGGGCTCTACGAGAATATCTCGATCCTCGATTGCCGCGATCATGCGCATCTGCACGAGGTGCTGATGGGGCTGCCGCTTTATCCGTGGATGGAGATGGAGATCATGCCGCTCTGCCGTCACCCTTCCAGCGTGCGTGAGGGCGATCAGTGAGCCCGTTCCGTCGGCGCGCTGCACTTGTGACCGGCGGAGCAGGCGGGATCGGCGCGGCGATTTCGGCGCGGCTGAAATCGGATGGCTTTCGCGTCATCGTGCTCGATCAGCATCCGGCCGACCCAGAGATCGCAGATCGCTCCTGCGTCATTGATCTGGCGGATGCCGCGCGGACAAAGGCGCTCTGCGCAGAGCTGACCCGCGACGAAGAGATCACCTGTCTGGTCAATAATGTCGGGATCGTCTCGCCGGCCTTGCTGGAAGAGGTGGCATTGGAGGATTTCGATCCGATGATGCATCTCAACCTGCGCGCCTCGCTGATCTGCGCGCAGGCGATCTTGCCCGGCATGAAGGCGCGAGGCGGCGGGCGGATCGTGATGAATACCAGCCGGGTGAGCCGGGGCAAGGAGCGCCGCACGCTCTATTCGGCCACCAAGGGCGCGGCGCAGGCGATGGCGCGCACTTGGGCGCTCGAACTCGGGCCGGAGGGCATCACGGTCAACTGCGTGGCGCCCGGTCCAATCGGCACCGAGGCGTTTTGGCGCAACAACCCGCCCGAGGCGCCCGCCACGCAAGAGATCATCGGGAATATCCCGGTGCGCCGCGTGGGCACAGGCGCGGATGTCGCGAATGCGGTGTCGTTTTTCTGCGCCCCTGAGGCGGGGTTCGTGACCGGGCAGACGCTGTTTGTCTGCGGCGGTGTCACTGTGGGCTGAGCGCCTCGATCCGGTGGAAAAGAAAAGGGCCGCCCGCGTATCACGGGCGGCCCTTTTGGTTGGCGCTTAGCCCGTGACGTGGGCGCTCAGCAGCTCGACGAAACGCGCGGGTTGCTCGACGCAGGGCAGGTGGCCTGCCACTTCGATCGTCTCGAAGCGTGCGCCGGGGATTTTCTCGGCGGTCGCGCGGACCAGATCGGGCGGGGTCGAGGCGTCTTGCGCCCCGGCGATGGCCAGCGTGGGCTGGGCGATGTTGGGCAGATCGGCGGTGAAATCGGCATCGCGGATCGCGCCACAGACCTGCGCATAGCCTTCGGCGGGGGTGCGTTCGAGCATCGCCTTCCACATCGCGAAGTCTTCGGTCTCCAGATAGCTCGGGGCGAACCAGCGCGCGAGGATCGCCTCGGAGATCGAGGCGATCCCATTGGTCCGCACGGCCTCCATGCGCGGGTTCCACAGCTCGGGCGAGCCGATCTTGGCTGCCGTGTCGGAGAGCACCAGCTTGCGCATCGCCTGCGGTTGGCGCAGCGCCAAGCATTGCATGATCAGCCCGCCGACCGAGAGGCCGACGCCGATGAAATCGGTGATCTCATAGTGATCGAGAAGCGCTTCGACATCCTGCGCCATGGTCTCGATTGTTAGCGTCTGCGCGCTCCGGCTTAGGCCATGGCCACGCTTGTCGTGGCGCAAGAGACCCCATTCGGTGGGCAGCCGCGCCACGACCCGGTCCCAGACACGCAGATCGGTGCCCAGCGAATTGGCGAAGACCAGCGTGGGCGCGCCCGGCTCGGGGGCACGGTAGCCGTGATGGATGCCGTCAATCGCGGTGAAGGTCTCAACTCTCATGATGTCTCCTCGAAGTTCATTTCATCCAGACAGGTCAGCAGCAGATCGAGCGCGGGGTTTTCGCGCTCCCTCTGATGGACCAGCGAGATATTTGCGGCGACGTGCTGATCGGCCAAAGGCAGGTAACAGACGTCGGGAATATGCACATTGCGGATTGCCTCGGGCACGATCGCCACGCCCAGTCGTGCGGCCACGAGGCTTGCTATGGACGAGAATTGCGGCGAGCGCTGCACGATGTTCGGGGTGATGCCCGCATGTGCGCAGGCCAGATGCATCGCGGCGGAAAACCCGCTGGTGGAGTGCAGATGCGTGGCGATGAACGGCTCGTCGCGCAGCGCGGCCAGATCAATAGGTCCGGCGCTGCCGGCCAACCGGTGGTCCGAGGGCAGCGCGATCCACAGCTCTTCGTCGCATAGGGTGCGGGTCACCAGATTGTCGGGCATGTCGGGATAGGGCAGGCGGATGATCCCGGCATCGAGATTGCCTGCGGACACTTCCGGGATCTGACGGTCGAGATCCATCAACGTCAATTGCAGCTGTGTGTCGGGGGCCTTGTGGCGAAAGGCGCGCACAAGCCGCGTGAGCACGCCGTTATAGGACGCAGCCCCGATATAGCCCAAGCGCAGCTCGCCGATCATCCCCCGCCCGACTCGCAGCGCCACGTCTTGGGCGCGTCGGGCGTGGCGTAGAACGGCGCGGGCCTCGGGCAAAAGGCGCTCTCCTGCCGGGGCAAGCGAGACGCGGCGGCGGTTGCGCTCAAAGAGCAGCGTGCCGATCTGGTCTTCCATCTGCTTGAGCAGGACCGTGAGCTGCGGTTGCGAGATCCCGAGCCGCTCTGCCGCCCGCCCGAAATGCAGATCTTCGGCAAGGGCAACGAGCAGCTCGTAATGGCGAAGATTTAGCATCGGTATAAGCGGGCCCTTGTTATTTGGCCCAAACATAAGGAGTCAGGCCCGCCCTCGCCAGTCCCAATTGCGCGAGAGCTTGCGGGCGGTCGGGGGCGTCGCGCTTTAGACGTCGATTTCGACCGTGCCGATGGGTTTCGAGCAGCAGGCGAGGATATAGCCCGCGTCGATATCCTCCTGCGAGATCCCGCCGTTATGAACCATGTGCACATTGCCCGAGAGCTTGCGGATCTTGCAGGTGCCGCAGACGCCAAAGGTGCAGCCCGAGGGGATCACGATGCCGGAGGCGCGGCCCACGGCGAGGATCGTGTCGGTCTCGTTGCATTCCGCGGCCACATCGGAGGCGGCAAAACGGACTTCGGCGGCGCTGGTCTCATCAGGCACCAGATCGTCGGGAATATCCACGTCGGCTGCGTCTTCTGCCGGGGCGGTGAAGCTTTCCTGATGATAGCGCTCCATGTCATATCCAAGCGCGATCAGCATCTCGCGCACGGCGGCCATGAACGGTTCGGGGCCGCAGCAATAGACTTCGCGCTCAAGGTAGTCGCCTGCGATCAGACCGATCATGATCTGGTTGAGCCGCCCGCGATAGCCGGTCCAGACTTGATAAGGGTCATCTTGCGCGACGATGAAATGCAGCTTGATCGTGGGCACCCGTGCGGCCATCAGCTCCAGCCGGTGGCGCCCGATGATCTCGGAGGGGCGGCGTGCGCAGGCGATCAGCGTCACATCGATATCGGTGCCGCGATCATAGAGATAAGTGGTCATCGACAGCGACGGCGTGATCCCTGAACCTGCCGAGATAAAGAGGTATTTCTTGCGCTCTTTGGGCGGCAGCGTGAAGACGCCTGCCGGGCCGATGGCCTTGATCTTCATGCCCGGGCGCAAGGTGTCCAGCATCCAGCGGGTTCCCAGACTGCCGTCCTGCGCCTTGACGGTGATCGTGATGCCCAGCGGGCGCGAGGGCGAAGACGAGATCGTATAGGTCCGCCAGAGCGGCCCGCCGGGCACCGGCAGCTCAAGCGTCAGGAACTGGCCCGGCGCGTAGCGAAAGAGCGCGCCGGAGGGGGCCACGAAGCTGAAGGTGACGGTGTTGGGCGCCTCAGGCACGACCGAGCAGCATTCCAGCATCTCGCGATCGGTCCAGATCCCGGCATCCTCTGAGGCGCTCAGATCGACATAGTCTCCCATCGCCTTACTCCGCCGCCATCGTGGCGGGGCCGGTGATCGCGTCGATGAGGCTGTCGGCATACCAGTTCACGAACTGGATGTTGCCGCCCTCATGGGTGGGCGAATAGGGGCCGGGGCGGTAGGCGGGCGAGCGGATTCCGCGCTGGTTGTTCTCGACCACCTCGCGGTCTTCGTCATTGGTCTCGATCCAGACCCGCGTGAGCCGCTTGAGGTCGTAATCGCGGCCCTCCTCGGCATCCTTATGGACGAGCCACTTGGTGCAGACCTCGGTCTCGGTTGCGCTGATCGGCGTGACGCGGAAGACCAGCGAATGATCGGACAGGAAGTGGTTCCACGTCGACGGGTAGTGGAACTTGAGCAGGCTGCCTGCATCCTTGAAGGGGATGGTAGAGTTGGGTTTGCTCACCGCGACCTTGCCATCCATCGTGTAGCTCTCGCCCGAGCCCAGAAGCGGGGTGCGCACGAAGCGCCAGTCGCCGCGCTCGGCGATCTTGTAGGCCGAGGGGGCGCCCACAGCCTCGCAGCGCGCGACATGCTGATCGAGCAGCCCGGACATCTCGCCGCTTTCGTCATTGCCGATTGCGCGGGGATCTTCGGGGAAGGTGCGGCAGAGCGAGGGGTGGTTGCCCGCGCAGTGATAGCATTCGCGGTTGTTCTCCCAGACCAGCTTCCAGTTGCCTTGCTCGATAATCGAGCTTTCATAGGCGACTTTGGAATTTTCGAGATCATGCGGCGCGAGATAGCGCGCGGCCTCGGCGGCGAAGGGCTCGATATCGGGCGCGGTGTCGGCCAGGCAGATATAGACCATGCCCGAGACATTGCGGCAATGCACCGGTTTCAGCCCGTGCTGCTTGGGGTCGAAGTCAGGGCCCATGTCGCGCGCCCAGAGCAGCTGACCGTCAAGCTCGTAGGTCCATTGGTGATAGGGGCAGACCAGCTTGGGGTTGCGGCCCTTGCGGCTCCGGCACAGCACCGAGCCACGATGGCGGCAGGAGTTGTGAAAGGCGCGGATCTGCCCGTCATTGCCGCGCACGATCACCACCGCATAGGTGCCGAGCTCATGGGTCACGTAATCGCCGGCCTTTGGGATCTCGCATGAGGGAATCGCAAACAGCCACGAACGGTACCAGATCATCTCCAGATCGGTCTGGAAGATGTCGGGATCGCAGTAAAACGCCTGATCGAGCGAATGGGCAGGCTTGCGGCGCATGATCAGGGACAGGGCGTCGTTGGGGCGTGGCATCGGGTCTCTCCTGATGGGTGTCCCCGGTCGGTGGCGCGAAGGGGGGCGGATCATTTTCAAGACGCAAGGGTCGAATTGGGGAGCGCGTCTTTTCCGGTGAGTGAGCAACGATTCGAGAGGAGAGACGCTCCAGATTGCGACATGCGGGCGGATCACAGCGACACAGGCCCCGCCGCGACGCAGAATTTTCCACAGGTGGTCGACACCCGGCGGGGGTGCGGGCCCTCAGGCCGTGTCGTCCCCGTCATTGGGCGGTCGAGAGGGGCCGCCCTCTGCGTGCGCATCCTGCGCTTGATAGAGCTGGGCTTCGCAGCGGGCCAACTCCTCTGCGGTCGCGCTACGGCCCGTGAAAATCTCAACGTAATGCGCGATGCGCGACAGTCGTATCTCCAGCGTTTCTTCCGTGCGCATCGAGATATAACCGATCTGCACAAGATAGACCGCGCGCGCCCGCGCATCGGCCTCGTCGGGGCCGTGACCATGCGCGGCGAGCATCTCGCGCAACGCCGCGAGGCGCTGGTCATCGGCTGCGCGCAGGGTCTCGGCAATCTGATCGTCGCTCAGCGCCCAAGCCCGAAGCGCATATTCCAGCCCCGCATCGAAGGCGCCTGACAAGAAGCAGGCGATGACATTGAGCATCGCCTCGGTGTCGGTCGCGGCATAGGCTTGGGTGGCGGCGAGAAGCGGCGCGGTGGTGCCCGCCTCCCAATCTTCGCACAGCGCTGCGAGCAACGCATCGCGATCCTTGAAGAACCAGTAGAAACTCGTGCGGGACAGTTTCAGCCGTTTGGCGAGCGGCTGGATCTTGACCGCATCCACGCCGCCCTCGATCAGCGCCGCGCGCGCCGCATCAAGCCAGCCCTCCCGCGAGCCGCGCCAGCCTGTGTCCATGTCGCCGTGTCGTGTCATGCGCGCAGGCTAGCGGTCCCGCGGGTGGCATACAAGAAAATGTTCACTAGTGAACTTAAACTTGACACATGTGAACATTGTGGCAGGCTGAACGGAGCAACCCAGAGGCTCCCATGTCCAACGATCCACTCCTTCAGCCCTATCAGCTCAAACATCTCACGCTGCGCAACCGGATCATGATCACCAGTCATGAACCGGCCTATCCCGAAGATGGGATGCCGAAAGACCGCTACCGCGCCTATCACGTCGAACGCGCGCGGGCCGGGGTGGCGCTGACGATGACGGCGGGTTCTGCCAGCGTTGCGCGCGACAGCCCGCCGGTGTTCAACAATATCCTGGCTTGGAAGGATGAGGTCGTCGGATGGATGCGCGCGCTCACCGACGAATGCCACGATCATGGCGCGGCGGTGATGATCCAGCTGACGCATCTGGGACGGCGTACGCGTTGGGATAAGGCCGATTGGCTGCCTGTTGTGTCACCCAGTCATAGTCGAGAGCCTGCGCATCGTGCCTTTCCCAAACGGCTCGAAGACTGGGATATCGCGCGCATCATTGAAGATTATGCCGATGCCGCTGAGCGGATGAAGGACGCCGGGCTAGACGGGATCGAATTGCAGGCCTATGGCCATCTGATGGATCAGTTCTGGTCGCCGCTGACCAATGATCTCGACGCACCCTATGGCGGCAGTCTCGACAACAGGCTGCGCTTTACGTTCGACACGCTGCGCGCCATTCGCGAGCGCGTCGGGCCGGACTTCATCGTCGGCGTGCGCTATACCGGCGATGAGGATCTGCCGGGCGGGCTGACGCGCGCCGACGGGCTGGAGATATCGCAGCGTCTGAAAGACAGCGGGATGGTCGATTTCCTTAATGTCGTGAAGGGGCATATCGACTCCGATCCGGGGCTGACCGATGTGATCCCGATTCAGGGAATGCGCAACGCACCGCACCTCGATTTCGCCGGAGAGATCCGGGCGGCGACGCAGTTCCCGACCTTCCATGCCGCGAAGATCCCCGATGTCGCGACCGCGCGTCACGCCATCGCCAGCGGCAAGCTCGATATGGTCGGGATGACGCGGGCGCATATCGCCGATCCGCATCTCGTGCGCAAAATCGTCGAAGGGCGCGAGGCGGATATCCGGCCTTGCGTCGGGGCGAACTATTGCCTCGATCGGATCTATCAGGGCGGTATGGCGCTCTGTCTGCACAACCCGGCGACGGGGCGTGAGCGCGAAGTGGGCCACACGATTGCCCCGGCGCCTCTGCCCAAGCGGGTGAGCGTGATCGGGGCGGGGCCTGCGGGGCTGGAGGCGGCGCGGGTCGCCGCCGAGCGCGGCCATGCGGTCACAGTCTTTGAGGCCGCCGATCAGCCAGGCGGCCAGATCCGGCTCACCGCACAGGATCCCCGGCGGCGCGAGATGATCTCGATCACCGACTGGCGCTATGAGCAATGTCTCAAGCGCGGCGTGACGTTCCGCTTCAACACCTATGCCGAAGCGTCCGACGTGGTTGAGAGTGCGCCCGATCTGGTGATCGTGGCCACGGGCGGGCTGCCGCATACCGAGGTGCTGGCGCAGGGAAATGCGCTTGTGGTCTCGGCTTGGGATATCCTGTCGGGTGATGCAGCGCCGGGGCGCGATGTGCTGATCTTCGATGATGCGGGGGATAATCCGGGGCTGATGGCGGCGGATAAGATCTCGGCCACGGGCGCGCGCGTCGAGATCGTGACGCCCGATCGCAGCTTCGCGCCCGAGGTGATGGCGATGAACCTCGTGCCCTATATGCGAAACCTGCAAACCCGCGACACGGTGTTTACCGTGACATGGCGGCTGCTTTCGGTGGCGCGCGAGGGAAACCGGCTGCGCGCGACGCTGGGTAGCGATTACGGTGCAGCGACGCAGGAGCGGCTGGTCGATCAGGTTGTGATCAATCACGGCACGCGCCCGCTTGATGAGCTGTATTTTGAGCTCAAGCCGCTCTCGTCCAATCTGGGCGAGGTGGATTATGAGGCGCTGATCTCAGGCCGTCCGCAAGAGAGCGCGCGCAATCCCGACGGGCAGTTTGCGCTGTTCAGAATCGGCGATGCGGTGAGCGCGCGCAACACCCATGCGGCGATCTATGATGCGCTGCGGCTGATGAAGGATCTGTGAGATCGCGTGCTTTAACGCGGGACGGGGCAGGGGCCGACGGTTCCGCGCTCGATCAGCTGACAGTCCAGCAGCAGGCGCGTTCGTTGCGCGGGGCCGTTCTCGATCAGGCCGATCACCAGATCGGCGGCGGCGGCCCCCATTTGCTGGCGCGGCTGGCGCACTGTCGTGAGCGGCGGGTCGGAAAACTGGGCGAGCTTGGTGTCGTCAAAGCCGATGATCGAGATGTCGCCGGGGACCGAGAGCCCCGCTTGCTGAACCGCGCGGATCGCGCCAAGGGCGGATTCGTCATTGGCGCAGAAGATCGCGGTTGGCGGCTCTGGCAGGCTGAGCAATTGGCGCACCGCCTCTCGTCCGGACTCAAATGAGAAGTCGCCGGGCACCTCAAGCTGCGGATCATGCGCGATCCCGGCCGTGGCCAGCGCCCGGCGATACCCCTCGCGGCGCTCGGGGCTGATGATGCGGGTCATCGGGCCACAGAGATGCGCGATGCGACGGTGGCCCTGCGCGATAAGATGGGCGGTGGCGCGCGTGGCCCAGCCGGGATTGTCAATCAACACCGCGCAGAGATCGAGCTCTGGATTGTCCTCGGAGACCAGAACCACGGGGCTTTGGGTGGCAAGGCTGGCCGAGAGGCCCGCGGGCAGATGTCCGGTCAGCAGGATCAGCCCGTCGACGCGGCCTCCCAGAAATTGCTCGGCATAGAGCGTCTCGACATCCTCATAGCCATCGGTGCCGCCGACCATGACCGAGAACTGGCGCTCCCGACAGACCGATTCCGCCCCTTTGATCAGCTCGGAATAAAACGGGTTTTCAAGGTCCTGCACGAGGATCAGCAGTGAGTGGGCGGCCTGTGTGCGCAGCTGCCGCCCGATCAGATTGGGACGAAAGCCAAGCTCTTGCGCGATCTTGCGTACCATGTCGCGGGTCTTTGCGTTCACCTGATCGGGGCGGGTGAGCGCGCGCGAGACAGTTGCCGTCGACACACCCGCACGCCGGGCGACATCCGCCATCGTCTGTCGCTGACCTGTGGTCCGTCGCCGCTCTGGCCGAGGGGGTATCTCGCCTGTCGTCTTGTTCACCGAAACCTCATTGTCGCCTGTGCAGACAGGCGCTTTTGCCCGCTCTAGGGAAAGAACAGGTACGACGTTGGTCACATTATTCATAGCCTAAAACTTGAAACTTGCAATCGATTGCATTCGAATCTACCGTGTCTGTAATCGATTGCAGTGGAGAGCAATCAATTGCGCGATTGAGGAGTCGCGAGCAATCAGGGAGGAGAGAATGAATACTGTCACGAAGAACCGTGCCCTCGCCGTCGTCGCATCCGCGGCGTTCGGTCTGGCGGGTATGCAGGCGCAAGCCGCCGACAAGGCAGAAGTCATCCATTGGTGGACCTCGGGTGGCGAGCATGCAGCGGTGATGGAATTTGAGAAAGCCTTTGATGCGCAGGGCGGCGACTGGGTCGATGCGGCCGTGGCGGGGGGCGGTGGCGATGCGGCCCGGACCGATGGCATCAACCGGATCATCGGGGGCAATCCGCCCACCGCGATGCAGTTTAATACCGGCAAGCAATTCGATGAGCTCGTCTCGAACGGGTTGCTGCGCAACCTCGATCCGCTGGCCAAGGAATATGGCTGGAAAGACAAGATCAACCCGGTGCTGCTCAACGCGGTTTCGGTGGATGGGCACATGTATGCAGTGCCGGTCGATATCCATTCCAACACGTGGCTCTGGTACTCACCCGAGGTGCTCAAGAAGGCGGGGCTGGAGCCCCCGAAGACTTGGGATGACCTGTTGACCGATCTCGCAGCGCTCAAGAAGGACGGGGTGATCCCGCTGGCGCAAGCGGGCGATGCCTGGACGCAGGTTCTGACCTTTTACAACGTGCTGATCACGCAGGGCGGCAAGGATCTTTATATGAAGATCATCAAGGATCATGACGTCGATGCGGTCAAATCGCCGGAGTTCCTGAAGGTTGCCGAGACCTTCGGCAAGCTGCGCGACTATGTCGATCCCGGCATGCAGGGGCGGCAGTGGAATCAGGCGATCGCGCTTGTGATCGACAACAAGGCCGGCTTCAACTTCATGGGCGATTGGGCCAAGGGCGAGATCGACGTGAACAAGAAAGTGCCCGGCAAGGATGTCGGCTGCATCCCGGGTCTTGGACATCAGACCTATTGGGTCGGCGGCGATGTGTTCGTCTTCCCCAAGGTGAAAAGCAAGGCCGAGCAAGCCTCGCAGGCTTTGCTGGCCAAGGTGCTGCTTGAGCCCAAGGTCCAGCTTGCGTTCAACGAGAAGAAAGGGGCGGTGCCCGTTCTCAAGGATGTCTCTTCCGAAGGGATGGATCAATGCGCCCAGAAGGGGCTCGCCCTGCTGAAATCGGGCGATTACGTGCCCAGCTCGGACATCCTGATCACGCCCGATATGAGCGGCTCGATTCAGGATCTCGTCTCGGCCTATTTCACCGATAAGAGCCAAACTCCGCAGCAATTCGTGGATCAGTTCGCCGCAATCATCGGCGGCTGAGCGCCAAAAGGTGAGGGCGGTCTTTGGGCCGCCCGAGCCGCGCTGTCCGGTTCTGATCGGACTGGACAGTCATGCCCGCGCCCCGACAGGAGACCCCTTTCATGAAACCGCTTCGCTTGCGCCGCCTGAGTGCACAGGCTGCCCTGATACCGACTTGGGTGATCGTGATCTTCGCCTATCTCGGAACGATCCTCTGGACGATCCGTATCTCGTTCACCAGCTCGGGCATTCTGCCCAAATATGACTTCGTGGGCTTTGAGCAATATGAACGACTGTTCCGCTCGGCGCGCTGGATTATCTCGGTGCAGAACCTCGCGATCTTTGGGGTGATGTTCATCGTCGGATGCCTTGTCCTTGGCTTTCTGATGGCGGTCTTTCTCGATCAGCGGATCAAGGGCGAGGGGATCTTCCGCACGATCTTTCTCTATCCCTACGCCATGTCCTTCATCGTCACCGGTCTGGTCTGGGCATGGATCCTCAACCCGACGCTGGGTATCCAGCACGCGATGCACAACTGGGGCTGGACGAGCTTTAGCTTCGACTGGCTCGCGCGGGGGGATCGGGCGATCTATATGGTGGGCTTTGCCGGGATTTGGCAATCGGCGGGCCTCGTGATGGCGATCCTGCTGGCCGGGCTGCGCGGCATCGACGAGGATATCTGGAAGGCCGCGCGCGTCGACGGCATTCCGACATGGCGGGTCTATATCTCGATCGTCATCCCGATGATGTCGGGGATGTTCGTGACCGCCATCGTGCTGCTCGCGATTGCGGTGGTGAAAGTCTACGATATCGTCGTGGCGATGACCGGCGGCGGCCCCGGGATCTCGACCGAAGTGCCCGCGAAATTCGTCATCGATTACCTCTTCAACCGGCAGAATATCGCGCTTGCGACGGCGGCAGCCTCGGTGATGTTCGTGGCGGTGCTCGTGGTGTTGGGCCCGTGGCTTTATCGCCAGTATTTCCGCAAAGAACGGAGGGCAGCATGAGCGATCCCATCCATCCGCGCGGTGCCAAGCCGCGCCATTTGACCCCCGGACGGATCGGGCTTTATGCCTTTCTCGTCTTTGCTGCGGCCTTCTTCCTGCTGCCCTTCTATGTGATGGTCGTGACCTCGTTCAAAACGATGCCCGAGATCCAGCAGGGCAATATCTTCTCGCTGCCCTCGAAGCTGACGCTCGCCCCTTGGGTCACCGCTTGGGCCAAGGCCTGCACCGGGGTCAATTGTGAGGGCATTCGGGTCGGCGTGCTCAACTCCTTCAAGATCATGATCCCAAGTACCTTCCTGTCGATCCTGCTGGGCGCGATCAACGGTTATGCGCTGTCATTCTGGCGTCCGCGCGGGGGCAACCTGATCTTCGCGGTCCTGCTGATGGGCGCGTTCATTCCCTATCAGGTCTATCTCTACCCGCTGGTGCGGATGCTCTCGATGGTGTCGCTCTATAACACCCTGCCGGGCATTATCGTGGTGCATGTGATCTTTGGCATGCCGGTGATGACCTTGCTGTTTCGCAACTATTACGCGGCGGTGCCGGTGGATCTGTTCAAGGCGGCCCGGATCGACGGCGGTGGGTTCTGGACCATTTTCACCCGTGTGATGCTGCCGATGTCGGGGCCGATCCTTGTGGTGGCCGCGATCTTGCAGGTCACCGGGATCTGGAACGACTTCCTGTTCGGTCTGATCTTCGCCGGGCGCGATCATCTGCCGATGACCGTCGAGCTCAATAACATCGTCAACACCACCACCGGAACGAAGGCCTATAACGTCAATATGGCCGCGACGATCCTCACGGCCATGGTGCCGCTGATCGTCTATTTCGTCTCGGGACGCTGGTTCGTCCGCGGCATCGCCGCAGGCGCCGTGAAAGGATAAGCCATGGATTCTTCTGTCAGTGTTCGCGACCTGCGCATCAGCTACGGGGCTTTGGATGTCATCCGCGATCTGCAACTCGACATCGCGCCGGGGGAGTTTCTCGTGCTGCTTGGCCCCTCTGGCTGTGGCAAGTCGACCCTGCTCAATGCAATCGCCGGTTTGATTGATGTCTCGGATGGCGAGGTCTGGATCAACGAGCGCAATGTGACCTGGGATGAGCCCAAGGATCGCGGGATCGGCATGGTGTTTCAGTCCTATGCGCTCTACCCGCAGATGACGGTTGAGAAGAACCTCAGCTTCGGTCTGCGCGTGGCCAAGCATTCGCGTGAGGATATCGATAAACGGGTCGCGCGGGCCGCCGAGATCTTGCAGATCGAGCCCTTGCTCAAGCGGCGCCCCTCGAACCTGTCGGGCGGGCAACGTCAGCGGGTCGCGATTGGGCGGGCGCTGGTGCGCGATGCCGATGTTTTCCTCTTCGACGAGCCGCTCTCGAACCTTGATGCCAAGCTGCGCGTCGATCTGCGGGTCGAGATCAAGCGTCTGCACCAGCGGCTGCGCTCCACCATGGTCTATGTCACCCACGATCAGATCGAGGCTTTGACGCTGGCCGACCGGATCGCGGTGATGCAGGGCGGCGCAATTCAGCAGCTCGACGATCCGCTCACCATCTACAACCGGCCCTGCAACCTTTTCGTGGCGGGCTTTATCGGCTCGCCCGCGATGAATTTCTTCCGGGGGCGGCTGGAGGAGGGCGCAGACGGTGTCCGCTTTCGCGGCCAAGGCATCGAGACCCCGCTTGCGGGCTATGATGGCGATACAGCGCTATTGCCCGGGCGCGAGGTGATTTTCGGCATGCGGCCCGAGCATCTGCTGTTCGATCAAGACGCGGTGGGCCGCCCCGGGCAGGTCGAGGCGGTGGTCGAGCTGGAGGAGCCCATGGGCGCGGACAGTCTCGTGTGGCTCACGCTTGGCGAGGCGCGCCTGTCGGTGCGTTGTGGCTCGGGGCGGCGCTACCGGCCCGGCGACCGGGTGCCGCTTGCCTTCGATATTTCCCGCGCGTCGATTTTCGACGCCGAAACAGAACGCCGCCTCTGAGCCAGAGGCCAAACAGACATGCGTCAGGAGGATCCCCAGATGACCGATTTCAATTATCAGCTTTACAGTTCGCGCAATTTTGGACCGCTCGAGGATACGCTCGGTATGCTGGCGGCCGCGGGATATACCGGGGTCGAGGGCTTTGGCGGGCTTTACGAGAGTTCTTCGGACTCGGAGCTGAGCGCCTTTCGCAGGCAGCTCGACGCGGTGGGTCTGACCATGCCAAGCGGGCATTTCAGCCTCGCCCTTGTCGAGGACACGCCCGAGCGCGCCATCGAGATCGCCCGGACGCTTGGTATGACCTCGCTTTTCGTGCCCTTCCTGATGCCCGATGACCGCCCCAGCGATGCCGGGGGCTGGGCCGCGTTTGGCGCCCGTCTGGCCCGTGCCGGGGCACCGCTGCGCGAGGCCGGTTTCGGGTTTGGCTGGCACAATCACGACTTCGAGTTCAAGCCGCTGGCAGATGGCAGCGTGCCGATGACGCATCTCCTGGAGGCCGCGCCGGATCTTGCATGGGAGGCCGATATTGCGTGGATCGCGCGCGGCGGTGCTGATCCCTTCGAGTGGATTGATCGTTATGGCGCCCAGATGCACGCCGCCCATGTCAAAGATATCGCGCCCGAGGGCGAGAAGGCGGATGAGGATGGCTGGTCCGATGTGGGTCTTGGCGTCCTGCCATGGGACCGGCTGCTCCCGGCTCTGCGCAAAGCCGATGTGACCCATTTCGTGATGGAGCATGACAATCCCAGCGACGATGCGCGCTTTGCGCGTGTCTCCATCGACAACGCCCGCAAGCTGTGAGGATTTTCCATGAGCACTGAACTTGGCATCGGCATCATCGGATGCGGCAATATCTCGACCACCTATTTCGACTTTGCGCCACTGTTTCGCGGGATCAAAGTCGTCGCCTGCGCCGATCTCGATCTTGCGGCGGCTCAGGCGCGCGCGACGCAATATGGCGTGGAGGCGCAAAGCGTCGCGGCGCTTCTGGACAATCCGTCAGTCGATCTGATCATCAACCTCACCATTCCGGGCGCGCATTTCGCGGTTGCGAAAGCGGCGCTGGAGGCGGGCAAGCATGTCTATAGCGAAAAGCCCTTCGTGCTCTCGACGCAAGAGGGCAAGGAGCTGCGCGATCTGGCGCAGTCCAAGGGGCTTTCGGTGGGCAGCGCGCCCGACACCTATTTGGGCGGGGCGCATCAGCAGGCGCGCGCCGTGCTGGATGCGGGAGACCTTGGCACGATCATCGCGGGCACCGCGTATGTGATGAGCCACGGGATGGAGCATTGGCACCCCAATCCCGATTTCTTCTTCCAGCCGGGCGGCGGTCCGATGCTGGATCTGGGGCCTTATTACCTCGCCAATCTGATCAATCTGATCGGGCCGGTCAAACGTGTGGCCGCACTGACTTCCAGCGCGACGCCCACACGCACGATCACCTCCGAGCCGCGCGCGGGCGAGACGATCGAGGTGAACACGCCAACCAATATCCACGCACTGCTGGAGTTTGCCCAAGGGGCTACGGTGACTCTTTCGACCAGCTGGGATGTCTGGGCGCATCGCCACGGCCATATGGAGCTTTACGGCACAGAGGGCTCGCTCTTTCTGCCCGATCCGAACTTCTTCAGCGGTCCGGTCGAGATCGCGGGGCGCGACGGGGCGATTGCACCGGTTGCGCCGTGGGATCATCCCTTCGGCGTGCCCAACCAAGAGCATAAGGCAGGCAAGCTGGCCAATTACCGCTCTGCCGGTCTGGCCGATATGGCGCTGGCATTGCTTGAGGGGCGCGAGGCGCGCTGCTCGATCGACCGGGCGCCGCATGGGATCGACATCATGAGCGCGATCCTGCGCTCGGGCGAAGAGGGCGGGTTCGTTGAGCTGAGCACCACCTGCACCCGGCCCGAACCGCTGGACCCCGATGCCGCTCGCGCGCTGTTGCGCCGGGTTGCCTGACACACGGGCGGGGGCGCGCCTCAGGGCTTCCCCCGCGCCATTTCCATAGGAGACACCGCATGAAAACGATCAAGGGGCCCGCCCTCTTCCTTGCGCAATTCGCGGGCGATGACGCCCCTTTCAATTCGCTGGATGCGATCTGCGGTTGGGCCGCCGGGCTCGGCTATAAGGGGGTCCAAATCCCTGCGTGGGATCGTCGGTTTATCGATATCGAGCGCGCGGCGGGCTCGCAGGATTACTGTGATGAAATCCTTGGCACTGTTGCCGCGCATGGCTTGGCGGTGACCGAGCTTGCGACGCATTTGCAAGGCCAGCTTGTCGCGGCCCATCCGGTCTATGACACCTTGCTCGACGGCTTCGCCCCGCCCGAGCTGCATGGCCGCCCGGAGGCGCGGCAAGAATGGGCTTGCGCGCAGCTCCGCTTTGCAGCGCAAGCCTCGCGCCGGATGGGGCTGAGCGCGTTGCCCAGCTTCTCGGGCGCGCTGGCATGGCCCTTCCTCTACCCGTTCCCGCAGCGCCCTGCGGGGCTGATCGAGACCGCTTTTGACGAGCTGGCCCGCCGCTGGCACCCGCTTCTGGATATCTGCGAAGAGAACGGCGTTGATCTGTGCTTTGAGCTGCATCCCGGCGAGGATCTGCATGACGGGATCAGCTATGAGATGTTTCTCGAGCGGGTCGGCGGCCATGCCCGCGCAAACCTGCTGTATGATCCCTCGCATTTCGTGCTGCAGCAGCTCGATTATCTCGATCACCTCGAGATCTATCACGAACGGATCCGGGCCTTTCACGTCAAAGATGCGGAGTTCGTCGCCTCGGGGCGGCAAGGGGTTTATGGCGGCTATCAGTCTT
The DNA here is from genome assembly GCF_000715505.1 of Thioclava dalianensis. Classification (GTDB taxonomy): domain Bacteria; phylum Pseudomonadota; class Alphaproteobacteria; order Rhodobacterales; family Rhodobacteraceae; genus Thioclava; species Thioclava dalianensis. The sequence goes on along the minus strand of NZ_JHEH01000005.1, from coordinate 75,889 downwards.
GGGTGGATCGCGCCGGGCGCTTCCGGTCTCTGGGCGATGGGCAGGTCGATTTCAAACGGATCTTCTCGCAGCTCGCCGCGCATGATTTCGACGGCTGGGCGGTGCTGGAATGGGAATGCGCGCTCAAACATCCCGAGGACGGCGCGCGCGAAGGGGCTGCATTCATTGCCGATCACATCATCCGCGTGACCGACCACGCCTTTGACGATTTCGCAGGCGCTGGCACCGATGAGACCGCCAACAAACGCATTCTCGGGATTGGATAAGGGGGCCAGACATGAGCGAGCAGATAACAGATCGGCGTATTCGCCTTGGGATGGTTGGCGGCGGTGAAGGCGCGTTTATCGGGGGGGTGCATCGGATCGCCGCCCGGCTCGATGATCGCTATCAACTGGTCGCAGGGGCCTTGTCCTCGGACCCTGAGCGCGCGCGGCGCTCGGGCGCGGCGCTGGGGCTGGATCCGGCGCGCAGCTACAGCGATTTCGTGGAGATGGCGCGCGCCGAGGCCGCCCGACCTGATGGCATTCAGGCGGTTTCCATCGTCACGCCCAATCACCTGCACGCGCCGGTCGCCACGGCCTTTCTGCAAGCGGGCATCCATGTGATCTGCGACAAGCCGATCACGCGCACGCTGGCCGAGGCGGAGGCTTTGGCCGAGCAGGTCGCGCAGAGCGGTGCGCTTTTCGTCCTCACCCATACCTATACCGGATACGCGATGATCCGGCAGGCCCGCGCGATGGTGGCCGCCGGTGCGCTGGGGCCGATCCGGGTGGTGCAGGTCGAATATCCGCAGGACTGGCTGACCGAGCCGGTCTCGGAGGATGGCACGAAACAGGCGCTCTGGCGTGTGGACCCGGAACGCGCGGGTGCGGCCGGGGCGCTTGGCGATATCGGCACGCATGCGATGAACCTTGCAAGCTTTGTGACAGGGCTGGAGGCGCGCGAAATCTGCGCCGAGCTGACCCGTTTCGTGCCGGGGCGGCAGGTCGATGACGATGTGCAGATGATGATCCGCTATGATGGCGGCGCGAAGGGGATGCTCTGGGCCAGTCAGGTCGCGCCGGGCAATGAGAACGCGCTGAAGCTGCGTGTCTACGGCGCGCAGGGCGGGCTCGAATGGGCGCATACCGCGCCCGACACGTTGCGCCATACTCCGTTTGGCGAGCCGCCACGCCTGTTGTCGCGGGGTGGGCCGGGGCTTGCGCCGGAGGTGGCGGCGCTCGGGCGTGTTCCGGCAGGTCATCCCGAGGGCTTCCTGGAGGCCTTCGCGACGCTCTATTCCGATGCCGCTGATGCGATCCTTGCGCATGCCTCCGGTGCGCCTGCGTCAGAGGGCTCATTGCCGGGCGTGGCGGATGGCGTGCAAGGGATGCGCTTTGTCGAGGCCGCGCTGCGCTCGTCGGATGCGGGCGGGATCTGGTGCGCGCTCTAGATCTCCTGCGCTCATTGGCAGAGTGAGCTTGCGCGGAAGCGATGTGTTCGGGGCTGGCCCATGTGGCCAGCCCCTTCGCGTTTTCCCGATTGGGTCCTGTGGCTTCTTTCCGTCTGCGACTGCTCCGTGCGCAGATGCACATTAAGATGATATTGCAATAGTTGATATATCATCTATTTGTCGGCCCGCCGCTGAGAGGGAAGGGCCGAAAATGACCGACCGCATTGAGGACAATACCAGCTTTGCGCCGCTGTTGATTGCGGTGGCGCAATCGTGGCGGCGTGAGATCGCGCGCGAGCTGAGCCGCGAAGGCTGGTCGGATGCGATGGCCTTGCCGATGGTGCATCTGTTGCGCGACGGCGATGGCATCCGTCAGACCGAACTGGCCCGCAGGGTCGGCGTGGAGGGGACAGCACTTGTGCGCATTCTCGACGTGCTGGAGCGCGATGGCTATCTGCGCCGGGAGGGCGATCCGAGCGACCGCCGCGCGAAGCTGGTCTATCTCACGCAGATGGGCCGTACGCATGCGCAAAATGCCTCCGATCTTTTGCGCGCGCTGCGGATGCGTTTGCTGGGGGATGTCAGCCGCGAGGATCTGGCAGCGACCGAGCGTGTGCTCGCGCGGCTCTCGAACGCCCTTTATCTCGACGAAAAGGAATGAGTGAGGCTTCCGCCTCCGCACGGGCCATATCACGGCCCGCGCCAGCCTCGGCGCCCCCCGGGCTGTTCGTGGCCGATGCGCTGTTCTCGATCAAGGCCTTCATCGCGGCGGGCGTAGCGTTTTTCATCGCCTGCGCGTTCAATCTGGAAAACCCCTATTGGGCGATGGGCTGTGTCTATCTCGTGTCGAACCCGTTGGCGGGGGCCAGTACCTCGAAGGCGGTCTACCGGCTGTTGGGAACGATCCTTGGCGGGGTGATGACAATCGCTTTTCTGCCCAATCTCGTCGCCGCGCCGCCGCTGTTCATTCTCGTGACCGGGCTCTGGATCGGCGGGTGCCTGTTCGTGTCGATGCTGGACGGCACGCCGCGCAGCTATGTCTTTATGCTGGGCGGCTACACGGTGGCGCTGGTCGCCTTCACCGTGGTCGACACCCCGCAGGCGGTGTTTCCGACCGTCGTCGCACGGGTCGAAGAGATCGCCGTCGGCGTGATCTGCGCGGCGCTGGTCAATCGGCTGATCTTTCCGCGTCATATCGGGCCGGTGGTGTTTGGTCGCGCCTCGGGCTGGTTGGATACGGGGGCTGCGCTGGCGGGCCAGACCTTGCGGGACGCGTTGGACGGAGAGGCTGCGCGCCTCGAAATCCGCAAACTGGCCGCCGATGCCACGGATATGCGCGCGCTGACGGCCCATATCTCTTACGACACGTCGCATCACCGCGATCTCGTGCAGATAAGCCTTGCGCTGCAAACCCGGATGACGCGCCTGCTGCCGCTGCTTTCGGCGCTGCAAGATCAGATCCGCGTGCTCAAATCGCTTGATGCGCTGACGCCCGAGACCAGTGCGCTGCTTGAGGATATCGCGCGCTGGATCGAGGACGGGGCCACAAGCGGCATCTCGGCCGTGCCCTTGATCGAGCGGGCGCGCCGGATCAGCGAAGAGGCGCGCGAGCAGCGCGGCTGGAGCAATCTTGTCCATGTCAATCTGGCCGAGCGGCTGCGCGATCTGCTGCATCTGTGGCGCGACTGTGCGGCTTTGCGCGCGGCAATCGCAAGCGATGCAAGGCCCGGGCCAGACGTGCGTGCGCTGTTGGGCAGCTTGCCTGCAGGGCGGCCTGTGCGCGACTGGCGCAGCGCCGCGATGGCGGGCCTTGCGGCATTTTTGGCCGTGCTGATTGCCGCCTCGCTCTGGCGGGCCTTGGGCTGGCGCGATGGCGGCTTTGCGATGGCCGAGCTGGCCCCGGTCTTTTGTTGCATCCTTGCGGGCATCGACAATCCGGTGCCTGCGATGCGGGGCTTTCTGAAATACCTGCTCTGCACAATGGTCGCGGTCTTCGTCTATGAATATGCGGTCTTGCCGCAGATCACCGGGATCGTGCCACTTCTGGCCGCGCTGGGCCTTTATCTTTTGCCTTTCGGGGTTTTGATGGCGCGCCCGGCGACGGCGGTAATCGGGCTGACGCTGTGCGTGAACTTTCCCTACATGCTGCTGCTCAAGGCCGAGTACAGCCCCAACCTGAGCCTCTTTCTGAGCGGCAATATCGGCACTGTCATGGGAATGATTATCGCGATGGTCGTGGTTTCGAATGTGCGCGCGATCGGGGCGGATGTGGCCGCCCATCGCGTGCTGCGCGAGGCATGGCGCCGGATCGCCGAGGCCACGCGCGCCGAAAGCCGGGTGTCTGCCGATGATCTGGGGCCGGTGCTGGTCGATGCGCTGGGGCAGGCGGGGCCGCGGCTGGCGCAGCTCAGCGCGGGCCATGACCTGCTGTCGGTCGATATCCTGCGCGACCTGCGCGTCGGTCTCAACGTGATCCGTCTCAAACACTTCGCGCCCCAGCTTGGCTCTGAGGCGGGCGCGGTGCTGGAGCAGTTTCTGGCGCAGGTCTCGCGCTACTACGCCGGGCGCGCGCGTCAGGACACAGCCGGGGGCGAGGCGCTGCTTGAGGCGTTGGATGCCGTGGCGCAGCGTCTCAATCCGCAGCTTCATGGCCGCCCGCGTGCGCAGGTCTATGCGGCGCTCACGGGGATGCGGCTGGGGATCTCGCCTGCCGGGAAGCCGCCGCGCCCGCTGGATCTGGCGCAGCCCGCGCTTTTGCAAAACGGGGATGCGTGATGCAGCAAATCGACCTCTACGGTGTGTTCCTGCCAACTTTGCTGGTTGCCGCGCTGATGGCTTACGCGATGTTTCTTGCGCTGCGCAACGGGCTGGCCCGGATCGGAGCCTATCGCTTCATCTGGCACCGCCCTCTCTTTGATGTTGCCCTTTACGGGGTTCTCCTTGGTCTGATCGGATATGTGTTGAAATGGCTGCTTTACTGAAAAACGCGATGGGATCGGCAGGGCGTGTCGTGATTACGCTGGCGATCTGTGCCTGTGCGCTCGTGCTCGCGCATAGCCTGTGGGATTACTACATGGCCGCGCCTTGGACGCGCGATGGGCATGTGCGCGCCGATGTCGTGCGGGTGACGCCGGATGTGTCGGGTCCGGTGGGGGCGGTGCTGGTCCATGACGAGCAGCGGGTCCACAAGGGCGACATCTTGTTTCGCATCGATCCTGAGCGCTTCAAGCTGGCGCTGTCACAGGCGCAGGCGGCCCTTGATGAGGCGCGCGCGTCGGTCCGCCTCTCGCAATTGACGCTTGATCGCAAGAAGCGCCTCGCGGGGCAGGATTTCGCGACCCAGCAGGTCTTGGACGAGAACGAGGCGAGCCTCACATCTGCAATCGCGGCAGAATCCGCCGCGCAGGCCGCGCTGGATCTGGCCAAGCTCAACCTCAAGCGCACGGCGGTACGTGCGACGGTGGACGGGCGAGTGACGAATTTCCATCTCAAGCAGGGGGATTATGCCACGGCGGGCGCGGCTGTGGCGGCGCTGGTCGACGAAGCGTCCACCTATGTCGTGGGCTATTTCGAGGAGACCAAGCTGCCCCGGATCTCAGTGGGAGAAAAGGCGAAGGTCACGCTGATGGGGACGCGCCGGGCGTTGAGCGGGCATGTCGAGAGCATCTCTGCGGGGATCGCCGATAGTGAGCGCTCCGACACTGCGGGAGAGCTGGCCCATGTCGCCGCCACCTTCTCATGGGTGCGGCTGGCGCAACGGGTGCCGGTGCGCATCAAGCTGGATGGCGATCAGGCGCGGGGCTTGGTGCTGGGGCGCACGGCCACGGTCGCGATCGAGTAGCGGTTCGCGGGGGCGGCGCGGCTCAGGCCAGAAGCTGTACCCAAAGGGCAAGGGCAGCCGCGGCGCAGGGGACAAAGAGTCCGTTCCATTTGAAGGCCACGTCGCGCGGGGTGACCTCGCCGATCCGCGAGATGATCATCACGGAGGCGGTGAAGGGCGAGGTGGGGGCCGCCAGCGCCCAGCCCGAGGTCAGCGCGAGCACCATCGAGATTGGCGAGACCCCAATCGAGACCGGATCGGGCAAAAGCTGCGCAAAGAGCGACACGAAGAGAATCGGGTTGAGCCCAACCTGACCGGCCAGCGGCACCAGTATAATCGGCAGCACCAGCAGCAACCGGGCGGGGACAGCGCTCAGATCGAAGCCAGCGGCGGCGATCCAGCCTGCCAAAAGCGCGCCCGCCGCATTGCCGATGAATCCGGCGGTGCTGAGCAAGACCAGTTCATTCTTGAACGAGGGCAGATCGCCGAAGAAGAAATGTCGGCTGCGGGCGCTCAGCTCGCGCGCCTTGCGCCCGACATCGGTTTCGATGGCGATCCAGAGCGCTGCCACCAGCGGCACCAGCCCCAGCACCGCGCGCGAGGGCGCGACATGGGCTCCGAAATCCAACAGCGCCGCCGGGATCGCCACGCCCAGCAACAGCCAGAGCAGCGGCCAGAGTGAGCGGACGTCATGGGCGGCCACCGGATCGGGCGGGGCCACGACCGTGCCGCGCGGCAGGCTGTTCTTGAGCGGACGGTCCACCAGCCAGCCGATCAGCACGAGGATCGCCGCCGACCCCAGACCATGCGCGATCACCTGTCCAACCGTGACGCCGGGGATCAGGGTCGAGGTGATTACGGTGGCAAAAGCCAGTGGCGACCATGTCAGCGAGGCCGCAAAGCCGCATTGCGCGCCTTGTAGCATCCGCCGGATCCGCAGGGCGCGCACCGCCGGTTCGCTTTCGCGCTCCGCCGAGCGCCGCGCCATCGTGCCCAGCAGCGAGAGCGCTCCGTAATTGAGCATCAATGCAAAGACCTGCGCGCCACAGCTCAGCGCAAGGTAGCGCCGCCCTGAGGGCTGGTTGGCCAGAAAGGCGGCGGCGCGGCTGATCGCCTTGGAGCGGGCCGCGACATGCTGCAAGCTGGCCAACGCGCAGAAAAACGCGATGATGAAGCTCGCCTGATCGAATGCGGGTTTGAGAATATGGGCCGGGTCGTCGCGCGCGATCAGGCAATAGACCACAATCACCGTTGAGATCGCCAGAAACAGATGCCGCCAACCCCGGACCTGCGGCGCGAGCAGCGCGAGCACGAGGACTGAGGCTGCATCGGCCAACCCCGAGGTCACAGGGGGCAAAACGCCAAACCCGTTGAGCAGTTTGAGCAAGATGATCGCACCCAGCAACAGGCCGAGCGTGATCGAGACTTTCGTGGGCGGCGTTTGTCCGGTCGGTGCGGCAGAGGGGGCGTGCATGGCGCGGGACGTGTCTGGCATGGTATAGGCGGCTCTCTGCGGCGGATCGGGGGGAGGGGGCGCGATCCCCTTTTTTCAGAGCTAGTTTGCCCACGCGGGCGATCAAACCACAATGGGCGGAGGCGTGTCAGGCGGAGCGCAGGCCCGCGAGGAACACATCAAGCAAGACAGAGGAGCGCGCAGGATCGGCACCGGGGCCGTAATTGATCGCCAGCAGCACGCGCATCAGATCATCAGGGGTAACATCGGGGCGCACCGTGCCATCGGCCACGGCGCGGGCGTGCAGTTGCGCCACCGCCCCGCGCATCCGCAGCGACTGATCCGAGATGAAGCTCGACTCCGGGTCAATCACGGGCGCGAGCGCTGCGACCATGCCGCGCTTGGTGGCCATCATCTGCAAGGCCTCGCGCATCCAGTCTTCCAGCCCGTCCACCTGCGCACGTTGCTCAAGCGTCTCGACCTCATGGGCGTAGACCGCCTGAAACAGCGCCTCGCGGGTCGGGAAATTGCGATAGAGCGTGCCGATGCCAAGTCCGGCCTTGCGCGCCACGGCTTCAAGATTGCCGCCCTCACCGCGAAACACCTCACGCGCCGCCTCAAGCAGGCGTGCACGATTGCGGAGCTGATCGGCGCGCGGCTTTCTTGACTTGGGGGCTTGTTCGCTCATTTCGTCTTCCATGCGGCATTTTTCTTGAAAACGGAGGCGACCTCCGTATTTTAGTATTTATGCCGACTCTCCGGTATCCCCATCAGCTAATCGCCAAAGAGGGAAAGATGACATTTAACCTGAATCTCACGATCAACGGGACAGCGCAACAGATTGCGCTGGACGATCCCCGGGTGACGCTGCTCGATGTGCTGCGCGAACGGGTCGGGCTGACCGGCACTAAGAAGGGCTGCGACCGCGGACAATGCGGCGCCTGTACCGTGCTGATCGACGGCCAGCGGATGAACGCCTGTCTGGCGCTGGCGCTGTCCTATGACGGGGCCGAGATCACCACCATCGAAGGGCTGGCCAAGGGCGAGACCCTGCATCCCGTGCAGGCGGCCTTTGTCGCGCATGACGGGTTCCAATGCGGCTATTGCACACCGGGTCAGATCATGTCCGCCGTCGGGCTGATCGCCGAAGGCGAGGCGGGGCTGGACCCCGAGCGCGTGCGCGAGGGGATGAGCGGCAATCTGTGTCGCTGTGCCGCTTACGCGGGCATCACCGAGGCCGTGCTGGAAGCCACCCGAGAGATGAGCGCGCAGGAAGGGACATCGGCATGAACCGTTTCGAATATGAGCGCGCCGGGACGCTGGCCGAGGCCATCGGGGCCGAGGGCGCTTTTCTGGCCGGGGGCACGAACCTGCTGGATCTGATGAAGATCGGTGTGCAAGCGCCCGCGCGGCTCGTGGATATCTCGCGCCTGCCGCTCACCGAGATCGAGCCGGTCGAGGGCGGGTTGCGGATCGGGGCGATGGTGCGCAATTCCACTTTGGCGCGCGATCCGCAGGTGCTCGCGAAATATCCGGCGCTGGCCGAGGCGCTGCTGTCGGGGGCGTCGGCGCAATTGCGCAATGCTGCAAGCACCGGCGGCAATGTGATGCAGGCGACGCGGTGCAGCTATTATCAGGACCCGCTCTCACCCTGCAACCGGCGCAATCCGGGCAGCGGCTGCGGCGCGCTGGGGGGCGAGACCCGCAATCACGCGGTGCTGGGCTGGACCGAGGGCTGCATCGCGACGCATCCCTCCGATATGTGCGTGGCGCTCGCAGCCTATGACGCGGTGGTCGAAATCTCTGGTCCTGAGGGCGCACGAAGCGTCGCGATGGCAGAGTTCCATCCGTTGCCTGATGCTCAAGGGGCGGGGGACGCTCCGTTGGCTGCAGGCGAGATCATCACCCATATCCGGCTGCCCGATCCCGGCGCGATGGCCCGCCATGCGCGCTACGTCAAGCTGCGCGAGCGGACGTCCTTTGCCTTTGCAATCGTGTCTGCGGCAGCCGCGCTTGCGGTCGAAGACGGGCGGATCACGCAGGCCCGTCTGGCTTTGGGCGGCGTCGCTGCGCGGCCATGGCGGTGCCGTACCGCCGAGGCGGCTTTGCTTGGCCAGCCCGCCACCATCGAGACTTTCACCAGAGCCGCCGAACTGGCGCTGGAGGGCGCAAGCCCCTCAGGCGCCAACGAGGCCAAGATCCGACTGGCACGCAAAATCGCGATCCGCGCGCTTGAGCGCGCTGCTGCAGGGACGCCCGAGCGGCTTCCCGCCCTTCCCGCATCCCTTTTCGCAGGAGACGACAATGGCTGACATGATGACAGCTGGGGGCCATGTGCGCCTTGGATCGAACGCCGGTCAGGGGCTGACGCGCCGCGACGGTGTGCTCAAGGTGACAGGGGGCGCGGGCTATGCTGCCGATTGCCGCCCCGAGGGGCTGTTGCATGCGGTGACGGCCTCGGCCGGGATCGCGCGCGGACGGGTCACCCATCTCGATGTGGCCGCCGCCGAGGCCCATCCCGGCGTGGTGAAGGTCTACACCCATGCCAATGCGCTGCCGCTTGCGCTGAGCCCGGATAACAAGATCCACCCCTTCGTCTGGCGGATGGATGCGCTGCAAAGCGACGAGGTGCGCTATGCGGGCCAGCCGATTGCGCTGGTGGTGGCCCATAGCCTTGAGGCGGCGACCGAAGGCGCGCGGCTTCTGGCCCCGCAATATGACGCCCAGCCCGCGCGGGTCACGCTGGACGATGCCGAGCCCTATGAGACCGACACCACCGCCTTTGGCCGTCCCTCGGGGCACAGCTCGGGCGATATCGAGGCGGCGCGTGCGGCGGCGGATAGTCATCTCACCACGACGGTCGAGACGCCGTCGCAATATCACAACCCGCTTGAGCCACATGCGATCACCGCGCAATGGCATGGTGATCAGCTTGAGATCGACACGCCGAACCAGGCAATCGGGCTGGCCAAGCAGACCATCGCGGCCTTTCTCGGGATCGACCCATCGCAGATCTTGCTGCGCAGCCCATTCCTGGGCGGTGGGTTCGGTGCCAAGGCGATCGTGTTTGGCGCTCAGTTTCTGACGATCCTTGCGGCGCGCGATCTGGGCCAGCCGGTCAAGATGGTGCTGCGGCGCGATCAGATGTATGGCCCGGTCGGTCACCGCGCGCCGACCCGCCAGACCCTGCAGCTGGATCTTGACGCGGAGGGGCATATCCTCGCGCTCGAGCATGACACGATCACGACCACCTCGACCTTCGATCAGTTCCTGGAGAGCGCATCGAACGCCTCGCATAGCGTCTATGCGACCTCGGCCCTGCGTACCGAGCACCATGCCCGCCGCGCCGATATCGGCACGCCGGGGCCGATGCGCGCGCCGGGTGAGGCGTCGGGCTCTGCGGCGCTGGAGATCGCGATGGATGTCGCGGCTGAGGCGCGCGGGATGGATCCGCTGGCGTTCCGGCGGCTCAATTACGCCAAGATCGATCCGTCGACCGGGCTGGCGTTTTCCTCGAAGGCCTTGGAGGAATGCTACGCCAAGGCGGCTGAGGCCTTCGGCTGGGAGGGCCGCCCGCTCGCGCCGCGGCAGATGCGCGAGGGCCGTTTGTTGAAAGGCTGGGGCATGGGCACGGCGCAGTTCCCCTGCCCGATGTTTCAGGCCGCAGCCCATGCAACGCTGCGCGCCGATGGCAGCGCTGTGATCGAGACCTCTGCGGCGGATATGGGGCAGGGGGCGTGGACCGCGCTGGCCCAGATCGCGGCCGATGGCTTGGGCATCGATGTCGATAAGGTCGAGTTCCGCTCGGGGCGCTCGGACCTGCCAGATGCGGGCGTGGCCGGGGGATCGGGGCATACTGCTACGGCGGGCAATGCGCTCTTCAATGCCGGGGCGGATGCGGTGCGCCAGATGGTGGATCTGGCCACCAATGATCCGGCCTCGCCGCTCTTTGGCGCGGGCAATTTGGGCGTCACGGCGCGGGGCGGACGGTTGCATCGCAACGATGATGACCGCTCGGAATCCTACGAGGACATTCTGGCGCGGGCCGGGCTTGAGCTGCTGCGCGGCGAGGGAAAAGCCTCGCGTGAGGGCACGCCTGAGCGCGCGATGTTCTCGCATGGCGGCGTCTTCGCCGAGGTGCTGGTCGATCCCGATCTGGGGCAGATCCGCGTCAGCCGCCTGATCGGGGCCTTTGCCGCCGGTCGGATCATCAACCCACGTCTGGCCCGCAGCCAGCTTCTGGGCGGGATGATCTGGGGCATCGGGTTCGCCTTGCACGAAGAGGCGCTGCACGATGCGCGCACGGGCCGGTTCGTGAATAACGATTTTGCGGGCTATCACGTGCCGGTCAATGCCGATGTGCCGATGATCGAGGCGATGACGGTGCATGAGGACGATCCCTTCGTGAATGCGCTTGGCATCAAGGGAGTGGGCGAGATCGGGGTGACAGGCACGGTGGGAGCCATCGCCAATGCGGTCTGGCACGCGACTGGCATCCGCCCGGCGCGGTTCCCGATCCATCCGGAATCGCTGATCTGATCACAAGGCCCGGCGGCATTCTTCCGCCGGGCCTTGGACGCCTTCCGCCTATGGCGCGTGCCATCATGGGGCGGCCCGGGTGCGGCATTCCGCGTACGGTATGCGATAGTGCACTGTCGACCTTTGCACAGCGGTCGGGTATGACAAGGCAAAATCCCGTTTTAAGGAGTTCTCGATGGCTGATATCATTTACACCAAGGTGGACGAAGCGCCCGAACTGGCATCTGCGTCCTTCCTCCCGATCATCCAGAAATTCGCGGCCGCCGCGGGCGTGTCCGTGGGGACCAAAGATATCAGCCTCGCAGGGCGGATCCTTGCCACCTTCCCCGAGCATCTGAGCGCCGAGCAGCAGCAAAGCGACGATCTGGCCGCTCTGGGCAAACTGGTGAAAACCGCCGAGGCAAACGTCATCAAGCTGCCGAACATCTCGGCCTCGGTGCCCCAGCTTGTGGCCGCGATCCGCGAGTTGCAGTCGCAGGGCTTCGCGCTGCCCGACTATCCGGAAACGCCCGAAACCGACGCTGAAAAGGCAGTTCGGGCCAAATATGACGGGATCAAGGGTTCGGCCGTGAACCCGGTTCTGCGCGAGGGCAATTCCGACCGCCGCGCCGCCAATGCCGTGAAGAGCTTTGCACAAAGCAACCCGCATCGGATGGGCGATTGGACCGCCGACAGCAAGACGCATGTCTCCGCGATGTCGGGCGGCGATTTCTTCTCCAACGAGGTCTCGAGCACGCTCGAGCACGAAGCCACCGCCAAGATCGTTCTGGTCAACGAGGCAGGCGAGGAAACGGTTCTCAAGGAGAAGGTTACCTACCCGGCCGGGACCGTGGTCGATGCGACCTTCATGAGTGCCGCCGCCCTTGAGAGCTTCCTCGCCGACGAGATCGAGAAAACCAAGGCCGAGGGCACGCTGTTCTCGCTGCATATGAAAGCCACGATGATGAAGGTTTCGGACCCGATCATCTTCGGTCATGCGGTCAAAGCCTTCCTCGCTCCGGTCTTTGAAAAGCACGGCAAAGCACTGGCCGATCTGGGCGTGAACCCCAATGCGGGCCTGAAGGATCTGCTGTCGCGCGTTGAGGGGCAGTCCGAGATCGAGGCCGATATCAAGGCCTGCATGGATGCGCGCCCGCCGATGTATATGGTCGATAGCGACAAGGGCATCACCAACCTGCATGTCTCGTCGGACGTGATCATCGACGCCTCGATGCCCGCACTGATCCGCGCAGGCGGCAAGGGCTGGGGCCCCGATGGCAAAGAGCACGACACCAATTGCGTGATCCCCGACAACTCCTACGCGCCGGTCTATGACGAGACGATCAAGTTCTTCAAAGAGAACGGCAAGTTGAACCCGGCCACCGCCGGTACGGTGCAAAACGTCGGTCTGATGGCCCAGAAGGCCGAGGAATACGGCTCGCATCCGACCACCTTCGAGATCGCGCAAGCGGGCACCGTCAAGATGATCCTCGACGATGGCACTGTCTTGCATGAGCATAAGGTCGCGGCCGGGGATATCTGGCGGTCGGCCTCTGCGCGCAAGGCACCGATCGAGGATTGGGTCGGTCTTGCGATTGATCGTCAGAAAGCCGAGGGCTGCCGCGCGATCTTCTGGCTGGATGCCGAGCGCGCTCATGACGCCGAGCTGATCAAATATGTGAAGCCGATCCTCGAGGCACGCGGCGTGGCCGACAAGTTCGAGATCATGGCTCCGCGTGAGGCCACCCGTGCCTCGCTCGAGACGATCACCAAGGGCGAGACGATGATCGCGATCACCGGCAACGTGCTGCGCGACTACCTGACCGACCTTTTCCCGATCCTTGAGCTTGCCACTTCGGCGAAGATGCTTTCGATCGTGAAGCTGATGAACGGCGGCGGCCTGTTTGAGACCGGCGCTGGCGGCTCGGCCCCCAAACATGTCCAGCAGCTCGTCGAGCAAAACCACCTGCGCTGGGACAGCCTTGGTGAGTTCTGCGCGCTTGGCGAGAGCCTCAAGTTCCTCGCCGACAGCAAGGGCAATGAGAAGGCGCGGATTCTGGGGCAGGCGGTCGATGCCGCAACCCAAGGCATCTTGGACCACGGTCGGTCGCCTTCGCGCAAGGTCGGCGAGCCCGACAACCGCGACAGCCACTACTGGTTCGCCCGCTACTGGGCCGAGGCGCTGGCCGCACAAAGCGACAGCCCCGAGCTGGCCGCGCATTTCGCGCCCATCGCTCAGGCGCTGGCCGATGGTGAGGCGCAAATCCTCTCCGAGCTGGCCGCCGCTCAGGGCAAGCCTGCCGATCTTGGCGGCTATTACCACACCGATGCCGCGAAGACCGCTTCGGTGATGCGCCCCTCGCAGACGCTTAACGCCATCATCGGCTAAGGCGTCTCTCCAGACCCAAGACGGGCCGCGCAGTCACCCTGACCGCGCGGCCTTTTTCATTGGGAGTGTGGGGTGTCGACTGACTGACCGCGCGGGCCGTGGATCAACCGCGAGCAAGAGATCGCACAGAGGAAACCACGGGCGCGTATTCCCGATGTAGACTATCGATTTTGATGAGGTTTTATTGGTTGCGGGGGTAGGATTTGAACCTACGACCTTCAGGTTATGAGTTGGTCGCGCCGCTTTCGCACGGGTTTCTCTCGGTTGCTCTGGTTTTCTCTATCTTATTGACTCTACTTGTTTTTCCTTGATTTGCGGCGCGCTGGCCTTCTACCCCTTACTCCGTGGTTTGCGTCCAAGTGCTTCCACTATGCTTCCACGGAAACGGCGAAATTTAGGGGATGACCATGCCGAAACTGACCAAGCGTGCCGTTGATGCACTCCAGCCGAAAGAGAAAGATTACTTTGTTTGGGACAGCGAGATCATAGGCTTCGGTCTGCGCGTAATGTGTTCGGGTGCGAAGACCTATCAAGCTCAATACCGGAAGGGTGGGCGCACGCGGCGAGTGTCGCTCGGACGGCATGGAAACATCACCGCAGACCAAGCGCGCCTAAAGGCTCGGGAAGTGATGGGGCTGGTTGCTAAGGGCGACAACCCCGCCGAAGAGATATCACAGCATCGCCGCGCGCCGACCTTGGGTGCTTTGTGTGACCGGTTCTATGAGAACCATGTGCTCGAACGCTGCAAACCACGCACACAGAAAGAATACAGACGCGCATTGGAGCAGTTCATCAAGCCCGCGCTTGGGGCTTTCAAGGTTGTGGATGTGGAACGCAAAGACATTGCGGAGCTGCATCACAAGTTTCGGCATATCCCTTACCAAGCAAATCGAACCCTTGGGGTGCTCTCGAAGATGTTCAATCTGGCGGAGATATGGGGGCTTCGCCCTGACGGCTCAAACCCTTGCCGCCATGTGCCGAAGTTCAGAGAACAAAAGCGCGAGCGCTATCTGACGACCGCCGAACTACAGCGCCTCGGCACAACGCTTTGCGCGGTGGAAGCCGAGGGATCGGAAACCCCGTACATTGTCGCGGCCTTTCGCCTGTTGATACTGACGGGCTGCCGCCTTGGTGAAATCCAGACGCTGAAATGGGAATACATCACGCCGCGCGGCATGGAGCTGCCCGACACTAAGACGGGAGCAAGGCGTATTCCGCTGCCGGAAGCTGCCCGCGATGTTCTAGCCGCGCTGCCGCGTGTCTCAAGCAACCCTTATGTGATTGCGGGCAAGATCGCAGACCAACACGCCACAGACTTTCAGCACCCGTGGCGACGCATTCGCGAACGGGCTGGCTTGGCCGGAGTTCGCATTCACGATCTGCGGCATACTTATGCCTCAAACGCGGTGTCTTCGGGGATGCCGATCCAAATGGTTGGTAGGTTGCTTGGTCACACGCAGCTTCAAACCACAATGAGATATGCGCATCTTGCGGACGATCCGGTAAATCGCGCCGCCGAAGAGAATGCCGCGCGGCTCAGTGCCGCCATTGGCACACAAACCTCGCCGCGTGTCGCTACATTGCGGGTCGTGCGTTGAACTTCTGGCATGCTATTGCCGCCAAGTTTCATGGCGGCATATCCGAAAATTACATGCAATTCGCAAGGTTCAGCGCGGAGACGGAGCGGGAATTCTCTTGGAAATGTTACGGGTATTTCCTTGGAAATATTTCTAGTAATGCGCAGGAGGTTCGACGGTCACATCACTGAGTTCATGCGTGGCTACCGTAATCCTTCCAAGAAGCTTTTCTTTGCAAATAAGGTCTGCCCAATGCGAGAGTTCAGCCAGCCGCCGACAATCTACAGCGATGCGATTTTTGAACACCTCGCGCAAGAGTTCAAAATTGATCCTGAATTTCACGCTGAGGTGCGGACACGCCTTGAAGGGGCTGGCGATGTTTGGAAACGGCTTGGCGGTGGCACGACAGACTCATTGCGCCCCGGCGAAATCAAGAAAGAGCTTCAGCAGGTCTCAAAGCAAGCCGGAAAGCTTTACGACCGCTTAAAAGCCCTCTCACTGGATGCAAACCACGCGCTGATGCAATCACATGAGCGCATCGGGCAGGCGGCTGCGCCAAAGGATCTCGAACAAGGCGATCTGCAATATCCGTTTGTCGCGATCACTGAAGGCGACCCTAGTCCCGTAGCAATCGCACTTCAGGCCAAAGATTTGTCAAAGATCATATCAGGCATTCGAGACGTTGCGGAGGCCGCCATAGACGATCAGAAAACAGGCCGGGCAGGCAAAAAGAGCGATGACGCACTGCGTCTGTGGATCACCAATATTGAAACGATCTGGATCGACATTCTTGGTCGTCCCTTCTCACGAGATGTAACGGACGCGGGCGACCCGATCTCCGAAGCGGCGCGGTTCTGCGTTGAAGCATTCAAGCCCATTGATGCGGCGCTGCCTAGCTCGCGCGTGCTCAACGCGATGAAAACGCGAATTAAAGCTACGCAACAAAAACCGCTGGAAGATTTGTGACTCAAAACGGCGCACAAATCTTCCAGCGTATTGGCTCGCAGTAAAGCGACGTTTTGAGCAAGTCTGTCTCCAGCGAACAGCAACGTAGGAGACAGCCAGATATGTCGATCAGACAACAAGCCCCCGCATTTCCCGATGAGGCCCATGACTATTGGGATGGTTTCATCGCTGAAATCGAAGCCGCCGATTACCTATGCCAAAGCGTGCGCACGCTTCAGAAGTGGCGCGTGAACGGCTTCGGCCCATCCTTTTATAAACCGGGCCGTTCGGTCCGCTACCGTCGTCGCGATCTGCGCGACTGGGCAGAGGCGCGCCGTCGCTCCAGCACCAGTCAGGACGCCGCCTAATCACCAGTTTTGCCCGCGCCGGGGTTGGCAGCACCGCGCGGGATTTTGGGGCCGGATGGCTCTAAAGGGGCGCGGGGCTTTCCGTCTCGCGCCCTCTCTATGTCTGCCGCTCAGGGCAACGAAAGGAAACCCCATGTCCAACCAACCCGCTTACAAGTTCAGGATCGGCCTGATCACCGCCACGATCTGGGAGAACGACAATTTCTATTCGGTGGAAATGTCGCGCTCCTACAAGACCAACGAGGGCGATTGGAAATCCACCAACTCGTTTGGTCACAACGACCTGCTCAACGTCGCGAAATGCTCGGAGCGGGCGGAGAACTGGATATCGCGCAAGACCGCGATGCCGGTCTGATCGGAGCGCCGGGCAGCACTGCCCGGCCCCAAAACAAAAGCTGCCCCGCCGGAGGCACCTTTAAGGGCGCGCCAGCGCCCGCCCCTTCTTCTCACCTCAGGAAATCAGCGCGGCCCCGCCGTTTGAGGGGGGTGATTGTAGCACCCCCCTCTAGAAATACCGCCAGCCAAGGAAGGCAAACATCCAATGCACATCGTTCATCGTGGCTTTGACACGCTCGTTCTATCCATCCAAGCCAACATCCCGCCCGAACTTTTCGAATATCTCGACGTCGAACGCGAGAAAGCCGAGGAGGCCCGCGCCCCGGTCCCCGTGAGCTATGGCGGGGCCGAGTTCGACCTGAAACCTTACGGCGGCAACGGCTATCGCTTTATCCTGCAAGGGGGGCCGCTTGAGGTCACTTGGTTCTTCAAGAAGCCCAATGCGCGCGACCCGTGGGGCGTGCGCGTCTCGGTCGGCTCAACCCTTCTGGCAACGCAAGGCTTGGGTTATGCCCGCGCCTATCTAGACAAAACGCTGACACGGCTGGGCATTCGCTACACCGCCGATCAGGTGAGCATTGCACGGGCGGACTTTTGCGTGGACGTGCTCGCCCCTGAGTTCGAGCTGATGCCCGAAAATTTTGTCATACACAGCCACACCAACAGGGCGGATCACCTGACGGTCGAGGAGCATGACACGCGCAGCAATGGCAAGTCGGGGCAGTTCACCTCTGTTACAGTCGGCAAGATGCCGGGGCGACAGGTGATCATCTATGATAAACGCCGCGAGGTGATCGACCGCCACAAGCCGATCTGGTGGGATATCTGGAACGCGAACCTAGGGCGGGAGGATCTTGCCCCGCTCGACTCCACAGACCGCGACACAAGCCGCGTCTGGCGCATCGAGATCCGCGCGGGCAAAGACTTGCTAAAGGACCGCTGGCAGATCCGCCGTTGGGCTGAATTTGACGCGCAGTTCGGCGACGTGGTGGCGGAAGCCTTGCAGAAAATCCGCTACTGCACCCCCGACCCGCAAGACACCAACCGCGCCCGTTGGTCCAATCATCCGCTTTGGGATCTGATCGGCACGGAGGCCGAAGGCGATCTAACCGAGATGCGCAGCTACCTGCCGCCAAGCCAAATCAAGCACGTCCACCGCACCGAACATATTCGCCTGATCATGGCCCAACTCGCAGGCAACGCGATCACGCTCGCGGCGCTGGAAGGCACCTCAGAGGCCAAGCTGGCCGATCACATGGCCGGAATGGGCGGACGCCTGCGCGAGGTCATTAAAGCCGATCCTGCACGCGCTGCGAACAAGCTGGATCAGGCGCGGGATCGGTATCGGTTTGTTGAGTGATGGGCAGTTCATTGTGCAATGGCACTGGCGATAGCTGGCGTCATTGGCATTTGGTGAGATTGGCGGGCAGCCGACATTCGCTGCGCCGGTCATGAACGGCTGCTCAGCGCATGGAAGCTGACGCTCGATCTGGACACCAGTACAGCGGCCAAGCGCAACGCAGCCGCTAGTCCAAACTCCCAGTGGGGTGACCAACGCGAAGCTTCGGTCCCGAATGCGGTCGTTCATCAGCTGGCGTTGCCGCCCTGCGGCGCCCCGGTACCGGCCGCTCGACCTACTATGTCCTTTGGGCATCCTGCGGATACAATGATGTATATCACTAACTATCATGGGCGTATGTTTACCTACGCAGCCCACCAGTTAATTTTCGCGGCATGGTAGAGGCGCAAAATAGCAATCCGCCGCTCTACCTCAATCATATGGAGGTCTTACTGAAGAAGTAGGTCAACATACTGAGCCCTGCTTGACGACGATGATGAGCGATAAGTGCAGACCTTTCCCTCGACTTCTTGAAGGTTTCGACATTTCGCTTTGTATCATAGAAGCTGATTTTCTTGGCTTTCAGAACCTTGAACCAGTCATGGCTATCTACAAAGTTCACGTCTGGAGGCGTCAACCAACCTTTGAGGTGGGCTTCATAGGCTAACAACCAGCATGACGCTGTTAAATTTTCTTTGAGCAGTAAAGAGTTCCAGTACGCCTTGTCCAAGTTGCCTTCGATCAAACCTTGTTCTTCCAGATCCAAGACCAATAGGGCCCACACCGAATTATCTACCGCGCAAATTGGCTTGAGAGTATCTGCCGAAAGGTTGATCCTCAGCGCCTTTGCCAAGAACAGTACCCATGCGACCTCAGCAGTGTGACGTAGTGCCACCGACTTTTCGAGTTCATCTTCAATCAGCTTTTTACAACGAGCTGAGCTGATAGGTGCGCCATCCTGTCGGTAATTAACCAAGATCTGAACTACAACGGGTAGAGTGATCGGATAGGCACGAGCAGCTCGGAGAACGAAGCTCTCGAACAGGGTGTAGGACCGCTTGGAAATCCGGAATGATCGCGCCACCTTTAGAGCGTAATCCATGACGTTACTTGAAGGGTGAGCTTTTGCTAGGCTGAATGCCTGAGAAAAGAAACTGTTCAGTTGTTTGACCTGATCTCTTCCGCTGCGATTTGATACTGCTAGTGCAAGCAACTCGCTCGGCCACGTCTCGATGATCTCATCCTTCGCGTCGATTATTTCTGTTTTCTCAAGGTTAAGCTCGAGCTCAAATTCAGCACAGGCTTGCGCAAGACTTCGCATCGCAGCCTCGGCGGATTTGGCTGTATTGTGCCCGATAAACCAATCGTCGACGAAGCGGTGCGCGCACCCCTTCGCATCTGGTGCGAGTTCGAAGAAGCGTGTCTCCAAAGCAACTGCAATAATTTCAGAGAGGATGCGTGAGGTGTCAGGGCCAACTGGAATTCCGATAGTCTGGTTATCTTGCCCCTTCCGCACAAGTCTGTCCAACTCATTTCCAAGAGTTGCCTTTAGAAGGGGGGAGTTCACATGGGCCTTGCACCAGGATTTTCCATCAAGAGCCCAAGGTAACGTGTGAGTATAGATAGTACCATAATACCTCGAGATGTCGCTTATCAGAATGTGGTCGAAATCGCCTCCGGCCTTGAGCTTCATAAACTCGATCTTAGAAAAGTCTGGCTTTGGCACAGCTCGACCCGCATTCCTCTGAAGATATGCGTGGTCCAGAGACGCAGAGCCGAGGCTAAGATGCTTCTTGATCTGCACCCAATGGTCAGAGATCTTCTTCGACAGAAAGAATTGCGAGATCGGATTGACGATGGATAGACTACGGCGCTTCCAACCTAATCTTTGAATGCTATATATCTCAGGGGTCGTCTTGGGTGGCTCCTGCTGCGGCTGCCCAGGCCAATTATCCCAAACGTATCTTCTGAAATGCGCTAGATCCCTAGTATTGAATGGAGGCGGAAGCTCTTCAGGGAAGAAACCTCTTTCTAATAGAGTTCGCAAACGTTCTGTTTTTGAAAGCTCGGACACGTCTCACCCCTTGCCATGCACTTGTTACAGTTTCGTCTGCTGCTCTTTGCTTCCGCATTTCAGTCATATCTTGTCACCACAAGCCCACAGCTTGAAGTATCCCGATGCTCTTTCTCATTTTTGCCACAGAACAAGCATGCCGAAGGCAACATTCGCGTCCCTGTGCGCTTTCCCATCGGTATCACGGCTTCACAGAGACAATGTTTTGCAGGAGGAGCATGACGCGGTTGCGGCCGGCGGCTCTGGCTGGGCATCGGTCCTCCGCCACGCCTGGCGTGAAGGTCAGCTTAGGGCCGGAAACGGACTCGCCTAGCCAAACTCTCCAACGGCAGCTTGCCGCGTTTTTTTTGGCGGCACTCTTCGCGTGAAGCGCAGCACCAACTCTGACAAATCGCACTGCTGAGTTCGCAATCACGCATGGCCGATTCGATTGTTGTAAAATCGCAACGTCCGGTTTGGCTTCCTGTTGCTTCCACAGTGCTTCCACGGCTCATATTTAAACGCAAAGAGCCACCCGAAGGTGGCTCTTAGTGCACTGAATATACTCAATAATTTTGGTTGCGGGGGTAGGATTTGAACCTACGACCTTCAGGTTATGAGCCTGACGAGCTACCGGGCTGCTCCACCCCGCGCCAATGGGGGCTAGATAGGCCACTCGCTTGGGAAGCGCAATGCCTCGGGTGCAGAAATTTCAAAGAATTTTTACATTCCTCGGGGACACTGGATTATTGGCATCTGATGCCCCCGGGTTGCGGTTCAAAACCGTTCTAGCGCAATGCCCTCGGCGGTGAGAGCGTCGCGAAGGGCGCGGACGGTTTTCACGGCGCCGGGGGTGTCGCCATGCACGCAGATCGTGTCGATCCGGCAGGCAATCCGCTTGCCGGAACGGGTGATGATCGCGCCTTCGCGCAACATTTCGGTGATCCGCGTGGCGATCTCGCCGGGGTCGTGGAGCACAGCGCCGAGCTCGGCGCGGCTGACCAAGGTGCCGTCGTCATTATAGGCACGATCGGCGAAGATCTCGCCCGCCCAGTTGCAGTCCAACGCCCGGGCCGCTTCTTCCAGCGCCGTGGCCGATTGCGCGACCAAGATGAGGTCGGGGTCGACCTTGAGCACGGCCTCATAGCAGTGACGCGCCAGCGTGAGGTCTTCGGCGGCCATGTTCGACAGCGCCCCGTGCAGCTTCACATGGCGCAGCGTGCCACCCGCCGCGCGGGCCATCGCGATCGCAGCCCCCAGTTGGTAGGTGATCATATTGGCGATCTCTGAGGGTGCCATCGGGATTCGCCTGCGGCCAAAGCCCTGCCGGTCGGCAAAGCCCGGATGCGCGCCGAGCCCCAGATTGTGGCTCTGTGCGCGCGCCATCGAGGCTGCCATCACATCGGGATCGCCCGCATGGGCGCCGCAGGCGATATTGGCCGAGGTGATGACCTCCATCAGGGCGGCGTCATCGCCCATCACCCAAGGGCCGAAGCTCTCCCCGATATCCGCGTTCAGATCGACTTTCATGGCTTATTCCTCCTCTAGCTCGCGCCCTGCGGTGACGCCGCTGATCAGCTGATAGGACAGCAGATCATGCATCAAGCGCGGATCGCGGATCAAATGGGTTGTCTGACCGGCAAGTGCGTCGATCTCGCGCGCGTCGCTGCGCATGATCTGATCCGCCTCGGCAAGGTCTACGGCCTGAAACCGAAGCAGTGCGCCGGGCGGGGCCTGTGCGATGCGGGGCAGGTCGCAGGGCAGGACCGTGCCGATCCGGGGATAGCCGCCAATCGTCTGGCACTCGCAGAGCAGCACGAAAGGCAGGCCGGCGCCGGTCATCTGGATATCGCCTTCCTGAATGAAATCCGAGGCCAGCCCGCCCGACAGCTCAGGCGGGAAGGGGCCGGTCTCGGTCTCCAGCTTCACGCCCTGTCGGTTGCCGGTCGCGCTGCGGATCAGCTTGGCTGAGTCAAAGCGCGCGACGGTCTCTCCGCTGAAATAGCCGGTTTGCGGGCCGTGGATATAGCGCAGCGTGCCGCCCGAGAATCGGTCCGCGACGGGCAGGCTGCGGGCGGGACGGTCGGGCGCCGGGTCTTCGCCCAGCGGCAGGGTCATGCCCGATTCAAGAGCCGCGCCCAGACCCGCGACCAGATGGGTCGAGCGGCTGCCCATCACAGGCTCGGTGCGCAGCCCGCCCGCGACGCTCAGATAGCCATAGCTGCCCGCGCGCACCCCGCTAATCGTGAGCCTCTGGCCCGGCTGCAGAAGATGGCTTGCATGCCAAGCGAGGGCCGCGCCGTCGAGCCGGGCCTCCATCGGGGCGCCTGTCAGTGCGATGCGGGTGGGGGTCGTGACCTCGAAGCTGCCGCCCATCCCGGCCATCTCTAGGGCTGCGAGCGGGGCGGGCTGACCGAGCAGAGCCGCGGCTTCAAAAAGCGCGCGCCGATCCGCCGCCCCGCCGCGCGAGAGGCCAATCGAGATCTGACCGGGGCGGCCCAGATCCTGAACGCTCACGCCGGGACCTGCGCTATGGATGATCAGCTCGGGCCTCATGTGACGCTCTCGCACAGCGCGCCCCCCGCTGGATCGCCTCTGTCTAGAAGCGCTGTCATCTCGTCGCCCGACACGGCGCTCAGGCGCAGCGCATCGCCCGCGCGCAGCGGCACGGCGGGTTCTGCCTCGGGGCGGAAGGGCGCAAAGGCCGTGCGGCCGATCTGCCGCCAGCCGGTGGGCGAGGGGTTGGCAAAAAGCACGAGTTGCCGGACCGCCAGCGCAATCGCGCCCTTGGGCACCTGCGGATTGATCTGCTCCATCCGGGGCAGGTTCCACGCCTCGGGCAGCAGTCCGAGATAGGGTTGGCCCGGGGCAAACCCAATGGCCAGCACGCGCAGCTCCAAGCCGGTGATCTCGGCAATCGCGGCCTCCGGGCGCATCCCGGCCAGCTCGGCTGCGGCTTCGAGATCGGGACCATGCGCGCCGCCAAAGGCGACCGGAATCGTCCAGAGCCGCTCCGGGGCGCGCGGTGTAGCCTTGCGCCAATCATGCGCATCGAGCAGCGATTCGATCCGCGCCGCTGCGGCCTCGCGGGTGATCTGGGCGGGGTCGAAGCGTAGCAGGACCGAGCTGAGGCTGGGGGCGCGTTCGCAGATAAAAGGCAGATCAGCCGAGCGGGCGTAATCGTGAAACGCCTGTGCGGCCTGCGTCGCCCAAGGCTCTGCGGTGACAGCAAACCGCACCAGAACCCCGTCAAGCCCGAAGGGCAAGATTTGCACATGATCTGGATCGACGGAGCCAAGCCTCAGGGCGTCTTGCAAGCTCATGATCTGGACCCTCTCACCGCGCAGTTTCAGCCGGAAAAAACTTCTCGTTGACTTTAATCACAAAATACAGACAATTTGTCAACGTTATGATTGTGAGCGGGGAGCAACCCCGCCCTGAACCGACAGGAGAGATAAGATGCGACATTTCGCAATAACCCTTGCGGCGGCGATTGGGCTTGCCGGGGCCGTGCAGGCTCAGACTTGGGACATGCCGACGCCCTATGGCGATACGACCTTTCACACCGTGAACATCCGCGATTTTGCCAAGGACGTCGCAACCGCGACGGATGGCAAGCTGGAGATCTCGGTGCATTCCGCCGGATCGCTGTTCCCGCATTCCGAGATCAAGAATGCTGTGCGCTCGGGACAGGTGCCGATCGGGGAGTTCTTCCTTTCGACGCTCGCCAATGAGGATCTGACCTTCGGGATGGACAGCCAGCCTTTCCTCGCGACCAGCTACGCGCAGGCCCAAAAGCTTTGGGACGCTCAAAAGCCAGTCATTACCGAGCTGCTGGCCAAGCAGGGGCTGATGCCGCTCTTCTCCGTGCCGTGGCCGGCGCAGGGGCTTTATACCAACGGTGAGATCAAGACGGTCGACGATCTCGCGGGGCTGCGCTTCCGGGCCTACAACCCGGCGCTTGAGCAATTCGCTATGTTGGCCAAGGCAGCCCCCGTGCAGGTCGAGGCCTCGGATATCGCGCAGGCGTTCACCACCGGACAGGTGCAGGCGATGATCACCTCGCCCTCGACAGGGGCCAATTCCAAGGCTTGGGATTTCGTCGATACCTATACTCAGATCGACGCATGGCTGCCCAAGAACATCGTCGTGGTCAACAAGCGCGCCTTCGATCGGCTGAGTGCGGATGAGCAAAAAGCGGTCATGGAGGCGGCCGCCAAGGCTGAGACGCGCGGCTGGGAGATGTCGAAGAAGGAAGCCGCCGAGAAAACCGCCGAGATGAAGGAAAACGGCATGAAGATCGTGGCGCCCAGCCCGGAGCTGGAAGCCGGTCTGAAGAAAATCGGTGCCGAGATGCTCACGACATGGGAGGCGCAGGCCAGCCCGGAGGCGCTCAAAGTGCTCAAGGCCTATCAGGCCAACTAGGCCAAGATCGCGGCCCGCCCGAACCCTTGCGCGGGCCGCTTGATCACGTCTTCCTCCTTCAGCCTTATCGGAGCGATCCGCCATGCGTCGGTTTTTCGACAAGATCTATCTTTATTCGGGCGGGCTTGCCGCCATCGCGATCCTTGCGATCTGCGTGCTGGTGACGGGGCAGGTCTGCCTCAATATCCTCGCGCGGATCGGCGGGCCGCAGCTTTCTTTCACGATCCCCTCTTACGCGGATTTCGCGGGCTATCTGCTGGCCACGGCAAGCTTTCTGGGCCTTGCGCATACGCTGCGCCACGGCACCCATATCCGGGTGAACCTCGTGATCTCGCGCCTGCCAGAGCGGCCACGCTGGGCGCTGGAGCTGCTCACGCTCGCCATAGCCGCCGCCGTTAGCGGATATGCAGTGTGGTACGCGGCGGCCCTGATGCTTGAGAGCCAGCATTACGGGGATATGTCGACCGGTATCGTGGCGATCCCGATCTGGATTCCGCAATGCGCAATGGTCGCGGGTTTGGCGCTGCTGACGCTTGCCTTCGTCGATACGCTGATCGAGAGCCTGCAGGCGCGCCGTGCGGTGATCCTCGATCAGAGCACGGAGTGAGCGCGATGTCTGATCCTGTCGTCTTTGGTCTGCTGTTGGGGCTGTTGCTGGCGCTTTTGGCGGGCGGTCTGTGGGTGGCGCTCTCGCTGCTGGCCGTCGCACTTGCCGGGCTGACCTTTTTCTCGAACGCGCCCACCGGGCTTGTGATGGCCACCACGCTTTGGGGCAATTCCCATAGCTGGCCACTGGCCGCATTGCCGCTGTTCATCCTGATGGGGGAGATCTTGCTGCGCTCGCGACTGAGCCAAGATATGTTCTCGGGGCTCGCCCCTTGGCTCGGCCGTGCGCCGGGTCGCCTGCTGCATGTGAACGTGCTGGGCTGCGCGATCTTTGCCGCGGTGTCTGGCTCGTCGGCGGCAACCGCGGCCACGATCGGGCGGATGTCAGTGCCCGAACTGACCAAGCGCGGCTATCCCGAAAGCCTGATCTTGGGCACGCTGGCGGGTTCGGCCACACTGGGCTTTCTGATCCCGCCCTCGGTGATCCTGATCGTCTACGGGGTTGCGACCGAGCAATCCATCGCACGTCTCTTCATCGCGGGTATTCTGCCGGGGGTGATGCTGGTCGCGCTGTTTGGCGGCTATGTCGCGCTGCGCGCCTGGATGAACCCGGAGATGATCCCGGTTGAGGAGGGCGCGCCGAGCCTGCGCGAAAAGCTGATCGCCTCGCGCAGCCTGCTGCCCGTCGTAATCCTGATCGGCGGCGTGATCGGCACGATCTATACGGGGGTGGCCTCACCCACGGATGCGGCGGCCGTGGGGGTCGTGTTCTCGCTGATCCTTGCGGTGGCGAGCGGGACATTTTCATGGCGCGATTTCGTGGAGGCCGCGCTGTCGGCCACGCGCACCAGCGCCATGATCGCTTTCATCCTGATGGGCGCAGCGGTGCTGTCGGTCGCGATGGGGTTCACGGGCATTCCGCGCAATCTGGCAGCATGGATCGGCACGTTCGGGCTGTCCTCTTATGCCTTGCTTGCGGTGCTCACGGTGTTCTTCATCGTGCTGGGTTGCTTTCTGGACGGGATCTCGGTCGTGGTGCTCACCACGTCGATCATTCTGCCGATGGTGCAGGCGGCGGGGATCGATCCGATGTGGTTCGGGATTTATCTGGTGCTCGTGGTCGAGATGAGCCAGATCACCCCTCCAGTGGGATTCAACCTCTTCGTCATTCAGGGGCTTACGGGGTTCAACATCATGAAGATTGCCCGCGCAGCATTCCCCTTCTTCGGGTTGCTGCTGTTGGGCGTGGTGTTGATCACGATGGTGCCGCAGATCGTGACATATCTGCCCAGCCTGATGAGCCGTTGACCTTTGCGCGCGGCCTCAGAGAGACGAGGCCGCGCGGCTTGCCTGATCGTAATAGCCTGAGAGCACCCGCATGGCCGAGGCGATCTCGCGCAGCTCCTCGCCATCCATGCCGCCTTTCACGAGCGGGTCGAGCAGGCATTCCTCGCGCACCTGACGGTAGCGGTCGCATAGCGCCTGACCTGCCTCGGAGGTGCGGTAAAACACTTCCTTGCCGCGCTTTTCCGAGGTCAGAAGCTCCATCTTCAACAGCTTGCGCAGCGCGTAATTGACGGTATGCGTGTCCTCGATATTGAGCAAAAAGCAGATATCGCTCAGCCGTTTTTCCCGGTCGCGATGGTTGGTGTTGTGCAGCACCAGGATCTCAAGCGCCGACATTTCCGGCACGCCCGAGGCCGCCATGCAGCGCTGCATCCAGCGCGCAAAGCTGTTATAGGCGATGATCATTCCATATTCATATTCTGACGCTTGCCATGCCGGTCCATCGGCAAGGTGCCGGGATGAGACGATGCGGCGATTTCTTGCGACCATCGGGGATCTCCTGCGTCATTGCGGCCCAATTGAACCGCTTATCACTGATATTTTAAAGATATTTTATCGACGATACCCCGGCATGTCGAGCCATCCCCAGAGCCCACGACCGAAGGTTTGCGCCGCGCGCCACCAAAGAACCGCAAAATTTTCGCGCCCAAATGAACAAAAACGAACATTTTGCCTTGACCCATTCCCGTTCACACCCTTTCTAGACAGAGTAACCGGCAACAGGAGGCCAGCATGTCATCGGACGCAGTGGATCTTTTCGTCATCGGCGGCGGTGTGAACGGCTGCGGGATCGCGCGCGATGCGGCAGGCCGGGGTCTGCGGGTGCGGCTCGCGGAGATGGGCGATCTGGCGCAGGCGACCTCCTCCTCCTCGACCAAGCTGTTTCACGGCGGGCTGCGCTATCTGGAATTTCTCGAAATCCACCTCGTGCGCGAAGCGCTGCGCGAGCGCGAAATCTTGCTGCATATGATGCCGCATATCTCGTGGCCGATGCGCTTCGTGCTGCCCTATAGCAAGGATATGCGCTTTGAAGGTGACACGCCGGTCTCCAAGGCACTGAGCCGCGTGATGCCGTGGATGAAGGGCCGCCGCCCGAGCTGGATGATCCGGGCGGGGCTGTTTCTCTATGACCATCTGGGCGGCAAAAGCGATCTGCCGGGCACCGCGCGGCGCGACCTGACCCAAGGGCCCGAGGGCGCACCGCTCAAGGACCGCTTCGCCCATGCGTTCGAATATTCCGATGGCTGGGTGCAGGATGCGCGGCTGGTCGTGCTCAATGCGCGCGACGCACAGGCACGCGGCGCCGATATCCGGGTCCGCACCAAAGTCATCTCGGCCCATCGCGACGGTGCCTACTGGCGCATCGTGACCGAGGGGCCGCAGGGGCGCGAAGAGCATACCGCCCGCGCCGTCGTGAATGCCGGGGGACCGTGGGTCGAGCAGGTTCTCAAGGAGGAAATGGGCACGAAAAGCTCCGAACATGTGCGGCTTGTGCGCGGCAGCCATATCGTGACGCGCAAGCTCTATGATCACGACAAGTGCTATTTCTTCCAAGGTGAAGACGGGCGGATCATCTTCGCCATTCCCTATGAGCAGGATTTCACGCTGATCGGCACCACTGAGGCTGCGCATGACGGCTCGCCTCTGGCGGCCGAATGCACCGAGGAAGAGCGCGATTACCTTTGCGCCTTCGCGTCGAAATATTTCGAGCGCGCGGTGACGCCCGAGGATGTCGTCTGGTCCTATTCCGGCGTGCGTCCGCTATATGAGGATGGCGCGAAATCCGCCACGGCCGCGACGCGCGAATATGTGCTCTCGCTCGATGCGCCTGCAGGGCAGCCCGCAGCGCTGCATGTCTTTGGCGGCAAGATCACCACCTATCGCCGCTTGTCCGAGGATGCGCTGGCCAAGCTGCGCCCGCATCTGCCGGGCATGCGCGCCTCTTGGACGGCCAAGAGCCATCTGCCGGGGGGCGATTTCACCCCGGCGCAGGCGCGCGACAAGATCGCGGCGTTGGCTAAGGATTACCCGTTTCTGGGCGCGAAATGGGCGGAGCGGCTGATCCGCCATTACGGGCTTGATGCGTGGGAGATCCTTGGGGATGCGAAAAGCGTGGAGGATCTGGGTCAGGATTTCGGCGCGACCTTGAGTGAGGCAGAGCTGCGCTGGCAGGTTCAGAAGGAATGGGCGCGCGAGGTGGAGGACGTGATCTGGCGGCGCACCAAGCTGGGCTTGCGATTGAGCGCGGATCAGGTCCACTCTGTGGCGCAATGGTTGGAGGCGCATGCAGGCTGAGCTGTGTGACGAGGGAGGAACTTATGCAGTATATTTTGGCGATTGATCAGGGCACGACCTCGTCGCGCGCGATCGTATTTGGCAGCGATCTCAAGCCGGTCGAGAGCGCACAGCAGGAATTCACCCAGCATTTCCCGCGCTCCGGCTGGGTCGAGCATGACGCTATGGAGATCTGGGAGAGCGTGCTGAGCACCGCGCGCGCCGCCATCGACAAGGCCGGGATCACGCCGGGCGATATTGCGGGTATCGGCATCACCAACCAGCGCGAGACCACTCTGGTCTGGGACCGCGAAACCGGGGAGCCGATCCATAACGCGATCGTCTGGCAGGACCGGCGTTCGGCTGAGTATTGCCGCGAGCTGCGCGAGGCGGATTTCGAGGAAACCATCACCGCGCGCACCGGCCTGATCATTGATCCTTATT
Organism: Thioclava dalianensis; assembly: GCF_000715505.1. GTDB lineage: Bacteria > Pseudomonadota > Alphaproteobacteria > Rhodobacterales > Rhodobacteraceae > Thioclava > Thioclava dalianensis. The sequence goes on along the minus strand of NZ_JHEH01000005.1, from coordinate 46,563 downwards.
TCTCGGGCACGAAGCTGCGTTGGCTGCTTGAGACCGTCGAGGGCGCCCGCGAGAAAGCCACCGCAGGCAAACTGGCGTTTGGGACCATCGATAGCTGGCTGATCTGGAAGCTCACCGGCGGGGCCTCGCATGTGACCGACGCGACCAATGCCGCGCGCACAATGCTTTATGATATCGCCAAAGGCCGCTGGTCGAGCACGATCTGCGACAAGCTCGATATCCCGATGGAGATGCTGCCCAAGGTACTCGACAGCGCCGCCGAGTTTGGCACCGCGCAGGCCGAGCATCTTGGTGCTGAGATCCCGATCCTCGGCGTTGCGGGCGATCAGCAGGCCGCGACCGTCGGGCAGGCCTGTTTCAAGCCGGGCATGCTGAAATCGACCTATGGCACGGGCTGTTTCGCGCTGCTCAATACCGGCGACGAAATGGTGCGCTCGCAAAACCGCCTGCTGACGACCATCGCCTATCAGCTCGACGGCAAGGTGACCTATGCGCTCGAAGGCTCGATCTTCGTGGCGGGCGCGGTGGTGCAATGGCTGCGCGACGGGCTGGGGATCATCGAGGCTGCGGATGAGACGCAAGGCCTCGCCGATCAGGCCGATGACGGGCAGGACGTGATCATCGTGCCGGCCTTCACCGGGCTTGGCGCGCCCTATTGGGAGGCTGAATCGCGCGGTGCCGTTTTCGGTCTGACCCGCAGCTCTGGCCCCGCCGAATTCGCCCGCGCGGCGCTTCAATCCGTGGGCTTCCAGACCCGCGATCTGCTTGAGGCGATGCAGGCCGATTGGGCCGATGACGCCCCGCCCACCCTGCGCGTCGATGGCGGCATGACGGCCTCGGATTGGACGATGCAGTTCTTGGCCGATATCCTCGGCGCGCCGGTGGACCGTCCCGAGGTGCTTGAGACCACGGCGCTCGGTGCGGCATGGCTTGCGGGCTACAAGGCCGGGCTCTATCCGGGGCCTGAAGATTTCGCCAAGGGCTGGGCGCTTGAGCGGACGTTCGAGCCGCAGATGGATGCCGATCTGCGCGAGGCGCGGCATGCGGCATGGAAGCGCGCGGTGAAGGCTACGATCTCGGCGACCTGAGGGCGCAGGCTTCAATAGCAGCCCGAATGATCCTCGTCCCATCCGGCGAGAAAGATCGTCGAGGGCAGATTGCCATTGCCGCAAACGAAGACCGTCACGCCAAAGGGCTCTCCGCGTCGCACCATCTGCGCGAACCTGCCGCGATCCTCGCCGCCCGCGCGCACCATCTGCGGAATGCGCGCGCGCAAGGCCCGGTCGGCAAAGAGCGGATCGCCCTTGTCGCGCGCATCGCGCCGCCCGAAGCGGTGGAAATTCGCGCGGTCCTGCTGCAAGGCCGCCCCAAGGCTCGTGAGCGCCGCACCCTTGGAATTATGCATATCTGCCGGGCTGATATAGGCGCTGTACATGGCCAGCTGGTTCCAGTCCTGCGCCAGTAGCGGGGCAGGGCACAGGGCGAGAAACGCCGCGAGAATAGCCGACTTGCGCATGATAAGCTCCCTTTCAGGGGGCGGCCGCAACCGACCCCATGCAAAACTCTGCCAAGCCGCCAGCTTTCGCGCAAGACGTTTCCGCAGCGTCAGGCGTGGCACGCGAGCCGGGCACAGTCCCGCTGGATGCGCGGGGATAGGGGCCGGGGGGCTTCCCCTTCGCCGCGATTTGCTTTCTTCTGCGTGCAACTGACCGCAAGACACGGAGCCTCCCGATGACCCGCTACCCTCGCGACCTGCGCGGCTACGGCCGCACGCCCCCCGATCCGCGCTGGCCGGGCGGCGCGCGCGTGGCGATCTCGATGGTGCTCAATTTCGAGGAGGGCGGCGAGAACAACATCCTGCATGGCGATGCGGGCTCCGAGGCGTTTCTGTCAGATATCGCGGGGGCGGCCCCCTGGCCCGGTCAGCGCCACTGGAACATGGAATCGATCTACGATTACGGCGCGCGGGCGGGGTTTTGGCGGCTGCATCGGCTGTTCACCGGGCTTGGACTGCCGCTCACGATCTACGGTGTCGCCACGGCTTTAGCCCGCGCGCCCGAGCAGGTCGCCGCGATGAAAGAGGCGGGCTGGGAAATCGCCAGCCACGGGCTGAAATGGGTCGAGCACAAGGATATGCCCGAGGATGAGGAACGCGCCCAGATCGCCGAGGCGATCCGGCTGCATACGGAGGTCGTGGGTGCCCGCCCGCGCGGCTGGTACACGGGCCGGTGCAGCGAAAACACGGTGCGCCTGACCGCCGAGGAGGGCGGCTTCGACTGGATCTCGGATACCTATGATGACGATCTGCCCTATTGGATCGAGGCCGGCGCGCGCGATCAGCTTGTCATTCCCTACACGCTCGAAGCCAATGACATGCGCTTTGCCACAGCGCCGGGCTATATCGAGGGCGAGCAGTTCTTCCAATATCTCAAGGACAGCTTCGACATGCTCTATGCCGAGGGGCTGGCGGGTGCGCCCAAGATGTTCTCGGTCGGGCTGCACAACCGGCTGATCGGACGTCCGGGCAAGGCCGCAGGTCTCAAGCGGTTCCTTGAGTATGCGCGCGCCCGTGAGGGCGTGTGGTTTGCCACGCGTGGCCAGATCGCGGCCCATTGGACGGCCACCCATCCCCATCAGCGCCGCGAGCGCCCGAGCCAGATGACGCGCATACGCTTTGTCGAGCAGTTCGGCGCGATCTATGAGCACTCGCCCTGGATTGCCGAGCGCGCCCACGTGCTGGAGCTGGGCCCCGCCCATGACAGTCTTGAAGGCATGGCCTCGGCGCTCGCGCGGATCTTCCGCGCGGCCACGCCCGAGGAGCGCCTCGGCGTGCTCACCGCGCATCCCGATCTCGCGGGCAAGTTGGCACAGGCGCGCCGCCTGACCGCCGAGAGCACCGCCGAGCAGGCCAGCGCCGGGCTCGACGCGCTCACCGATGAGGAACGCAGCGCCTTCGAGACGCTCAACGCGAAATATACCGAGACCTTCGGTTTCCCCTTCATTATCGCGGTGAAAGACAATACCAAGGCGTCAATTCTCCACGCCTTCCGTCGCCGCCTGACCCAAGACCGCGAAACGGAATTTGCGGAGGCCTGTGCGCAGGTCGAGCGGATCGCGTGGCACCGTCTCAATGCGATGGATCTGTAAATGGACTATACCTATTTCGCCCCCACCGGTGGGCTGCCCGACCAGAACCAGCGCGCCCGCGAGCGCGCCCAGTTCAACAACGCCTATGCGGTGATCCCGCGCGGGGTGCTTTCCGATATCACGGTCTCTCTGCTGCCCGGATGGGAACGCAGCCGGGCTTGGGTGCTGGCCCGTCCTCTCAGCGGCTTTGCCGAGACCTTCGCCGAGTTGATCGTCGAGATCGCCCCGGGGGGCGGCTCGGAGGCACCCGAACCCGATCCCGAAGGCGAAAGCGTGCTCTTCGTGCTGGCGGGTCACCTGCGACTGGTGATCGAGGGGATCGCCCATGAGATGGAGTCCGGCGGCTATGCGTTCGTGGCCCCGGGGGCTGTATGGCAGATCGCCAACGATCAGGACACGCCCGCGACCTTCGTCTGGGTGCGCAAACGCTATGAACGCGCGCCGGGGCTGGATCTGCCCGAGAGCTTCGTGACCTCCGATCAGGAAAAGGCCCCGGTCGAGATGCCCGACACGGCGGGCTATTGGGCGACCACGCGCTTTGCCGATCCGACGGATTTGCGCCACGACATGCACGTGAATATCGTGACCTTCATGCCCGGCGGCACGATCCCCTTTGCCGAAACCCATGTGATGGAACATGGCATCTACGTGTTGCAGGGGCGCGGCGTCTACCTGCTCAATCAGGACTGGATCGAGGTTGAAGAGGGCGATTTCATGTGGCTGCGCAGTTTCTGCCCGCAGGCCTGCTACGCCGCAGGCCGCCGCCCGTTCCGCTACTTGCTCTACAAGGACGTCAACCGCCACCCCAAGCTTGGCCTGCCCCTCTCGGGCTAAGCGGAGAGCGTCCCCCTTGAGGTTCCCGATCAGAAAGCGACCCGATGCAGATCACAGCCCAGCCCCTCACCGCCGATGCGTTTGCTCCGTTTGGCGATGTGCTCGATGCGCGGGGGCCCGCAGACAGGCTCATCAATGCGGGGCTGTGCGAGCGCTTTCACGACCGCGCGCTGCTTGATTTCGGCGCCGGTCGGGCAGGGATCTCGATCTTCAAGGCTGTGCCGCGCAGTCTGCCCTATATTTGCACCCTTCTGGAACGCCACCCCGAGGGCAGTCAGGCTTTCGTGCCGATGAGCGCGGATCCCTTCCTCGTCATCGCAGCCCCCGATGCCGGCGGGCGCCCCGGTGCGCCGCTCGCTTTCCTGAGTGATGGGGCGCAGGGGATCAACTTCCATCGCGGCACGTGGCACGGCGTGCTGACCCCGCTTGCAGCCCCCGGTCTGTTTGCGGTGATCGACCGGATCGGCCCGGGCGCCAATCTCGAGGAATTCCCCCTCGACCCGCCGCTCACCGTGATCGGTTAATCGGCGCGCAGCTCGGCCAGCAACCAGCTCTGGAAGGTCGCGACCGAAGGCGTGTCCTCAGTGCGCTCGGGGATGATCAGCGAATAGGTCCCGCCGGTCTCGAATGTGCGCGCGCAGGCCCGCACCAACCGCCCCTCTGTCAGCGATGCGCGGGCGATGATTTCGGGGACCAGCCCGATCCCCATCCCGGCAATCGCGGCATCGAGGATCATGTCGAAATGATCGAACCGCGCGCCGCGCAAGATGTCGCGCGCATCCAGCCCGGTATCGCGAAACCAATCCAGCCAGAGCGTCGGACGCGTCGATTGCTGCAATAGCGGATGACCCAGCAGCGCCTCCGGGGCCAGCGGTTCGTTCCCCGCCAACCGCTCGGGCGCGCAAACCGCGACGAGGCTTTCACGCAAAAGCGGCACCAGTCTCGTGCCCGCCCGTTCATGCTGTGTGCGCATGATTGCCAGATCGAACGGGTCGCGCTCAAATTCGACCGGGTGCAGCCGCGCTGTGATATCAAGGCTGATCTGCGGGGCGATCTGGGCAAAGCGGGCCAGCCGCGCGATCAGCCAGCTTCGGGTGAAGGAGGGGAGCGCCGCGATGCGCAGCACCGCCTCCGTGCCGCCAAAGGCCATCGCGCCCACGGCAGCTGCATCCAGCGTGGCCAGAGCCTGCTCCGCGCGCTCCAGAAACCCTTGCCCTGCAGGCGAAAGCACCAGACGCTTGCGCACCCGGTGAAACAGCGCAACCCCCAGCCGCGCCTCCAATGTGCCAAGCGCCCGCGAGATCGCGCTTTGCGTCAGGTTCAGCTCAAACGCCGCGCGCGTCGTGGTGCCGTGGCGGGCGCAGGCGGTAAAGGCCTGCAACTCGGCAATCGTGGGCAGATAGGTGTGGCGCATGCGCGTCCCCCTCGCGGTCTCGAAAGATCAACTATGCGCAAAACTCATCATCTTCACAATTTATATTGTTTGCAGCGGGCGCGGTGCCGGCTCTAGTCTCGCGGGCAACAGATCTGCCAAAATGAGGACCGCCATGACCGACCGACCCGCGATCAAAGCCAAGGATGCACCGGATCTTGGAGGATTTTCCTGGGACGACCCGCTGCGCCTTGATGATCAGCTGACCGAGGATGAGCGGATGCTGCGCGAGGCGGCCCGCGCCTATGCGCAAGACAAGCTGCAACCCCGCGTGATCGACGCGTTCGCCCGTGAAGAGACCGACCCGGAAATCTTTGCCGAGATGGGCGCGATGGGGCTTCTGGGCGCCACGATCCCCGAGGAATATGGGGGCTTGGGCGCGGGCTATGTCAGCTACGGTCTGATCGCGCGCGAAGTGGAGCGCGTGGATAGCGGCTATCGCTCGATGATGTCGGTGCAATCGAGCCTCGTGATGTATCCGATCCACGCCTATGGCTCTGAGACGCAGCGGCAGAAATACCTGCCCAAGCTCGCAAGTGGCGAATGGATCGGATGTTTCGGTCTCACCGAACCCGATGCGGGCTCTGATCCCGGCGGCATGAAAACCCGCGCCGAGAAGATCGAGGGCGGCTACCGGATCACCGGGGCCAAGATGTGGATCACAAATTCGCCGATCGCCGATGTGTTCGTGATCTGGGCGAAATCCGACGCCCATGACGGCAAGATCCGCGGCTTCGTGCTGGAAAAGGGCATGAAGGGCCTCTCTGCGCCCAAGATCGAGAACAAGCTGAGCCTGCGCGCCTCCGTCACCGGCGAGATCGTGATGCAAGGCGTCGAGGTCGGTGAGGACGCGCTTTTGCCCCATGTGCAGGGGCTCAAAGGCCCGTTCGGCTGCCTCAACCGCGCCCGCTACGGGATCGCTTGGGGCGTGATGGGGGCGGCCGAGTTCTGCTGGCATGCCGCGCGGCAATATGGCCTTGATCGCAAGCAGTTCAACAAGCCGCTCGCAGGCACGCAGCTGTTCCAAAAGAAGCTCGCCGATATGCAGACCGAGATCACGCTGGGTCTGCAGGCCTGTTTGCAGGTGGGCCGCCTGTTGGATGCCGCCAATGCCGCGCCCGAGATGATCTCGCTGATCAAGCGCAACAATTGCGGCAAGGCGCTCGATATCGCGCGGATGTCACGTGACATGCATGGCGGCAACGGGATCTCGGGCGAGTTTCAGGTGATCCGCCACATGGTCAACCTTGAGACGGTCAACACCTACGAGGGCACCCATGACGTCCATGCGTTGATCTTGGGCCGTGCGCAGACGGGCCTTCAGGCCTTCGCATGAGCGCGCCGCTCGAAGGGATCAAGGTCGTCGAGTTGGCCCGTATCTTGGCCGGCCCCTGGGCCGGTCAGGTGCTGGCCGATCTGGGCGCCGAGGTGATTAAGGTCGAGGCCCCGCTGGGCGATGATACCCGCCGCTGGGGCCCACCCTTCATCGCCCGCGAGGGCGACGGCCCTGAGAACCGTTCGGCTGCCTATTTCCACGCCACCAATCGCGGCAAACGCTCGGTCTCGGCGGATTTCACCACGCCCGAGGGCCAGAAGATCGTACGCGATCTGGTGGCAGACGCCGATGTGGTGATCGAGAATTTCAAACTCGGCGGATTGGCGAAATACGGTCTCGACTATGCCAGCCTAAGCGCGCTCAACCCGCGCCTCGTCTATTGCTCGATCACCGGCTTTGGACAGGACGGCCCCTATGCCAGCCGCGCGGGCTATGACTTTCTGATTCAGGGCATGGCGGGGTGGATGGATCTGACGGGCGACCCGTTGGGCCAGCCGCAAAAGATGGGCGTGGCCTTTGCCGATATCTTCACCGGGCTCTATTCGGTGATCGGTATTCAGGCGGCGCTGGCGGCGCGCGCACGGACCGGGCGCGGCCAGCTGGTCGATATGGCGCTTCTCGATTGCGCGGTGGGGGTGCTCGCCAATCAGGGGATGAATTTCCTCGCGACGGGCCGGGCGCCGACCCGGCTTGGCAATGCCCATCCCAATATCGCCCCCTACGAGGTGCTCAGCGCCGCCGATGGCGATCTGATCCTTGCGGTCGGCAATGACGGGCAGTTCGCGCGGCTCTGTGCGCTCCTTGGGCTCGATCTGGCCGATGACCCGGATTTCGCCACCAATGAGGCGCGGGTGGCACATCGCGACCGCCTCCGCCCGATGCTCTCGGCGGTGCTGGCGCGCTGGTCGCGCGACGCTCTTCTGGGCGCGCTCGAGGCCGCCACCGTGCCCGCGGGTCCAATCAACTCGGTCGATCAGGTCTTTGCCGATCCGCAGGTGCAGGCGCGCGGCATGGTCACCTCAGCAGGTGGCATCCCCGGCATCCGCACGCCGATCCGGCTGTCGGACACACCGCTGGCGGATCCGCGCCCGGCCCCGAAACTGAGCCCGCGCCCGCCTTCTTCATCTTGACCCAAATACCTCGGGGGTGAATTCGGCACAGCCGAAGAGGGGGCAGCGCCCCCTTTGCCCGCTCAGCCCGAGCAGGCCAAGGTCAGCGCGATCGGGATGTCGTCCGGCCCGCCATGGGCATCTGGCTTCATCACCGCGATATTGGGCACGCAGGTCTGGCCCTTGCGGGTGCCGCGCAGCACGACCGGATTATCCTCGACCGGCACTAGCCCGGTGAGGTTTTGCGGATCATACATTTCGATGCGCAGGGCGTTGGGGTCTTCGGGCACGGCCAGCGCCAGCGCGAAGGCCAAGGTCACGACGCCATCTTTTACTGTCGCCTGAAAGCCGTAAAGCTTGGGATCGGGAAGCTGCGTCTGGCCTTTCCAGATCCGCGTGTAGAAGAAGGAATCCGGCGTGTTTTCCCGCGTCGCCTCCAGCACTTTCTTCAGCTCGTCCGGCTCGAACTTGTCGTCGCTATTGGCGTCGAAATTCTGCAAGAGCCATTTTGAGACGGAAGGGTCAAAGGTCCAGCTCTCGCCGATATGGGTGACCTTGCCGTTGTCCATGCCCACCAGCAGGCGGATCAGCACTGCATCTTCGGGATGGGCCGAGGCGATAAGCGGCCAGCCGATCAACAGCCCGGCCAGAGCGAGCGCGCGCATCATGGCTGGAACTCCGGCTTGCTCTCCCCCGGCACGCTCGGCGCAGGCGGGGCGCCAAAGGAGGGGAAAGCATCCGCGCCCGGCACTTCCGACTGGGTGGCGGGCGCATTCTCCGAGATCGCGCTTTTCGTGGGTTCCGATTTCGGCTTGAGCCGATTGCCCATCACCGACACCCCGCCATAGAGCAGGCCGATGGCCAGAAGCCAGCTGCCGATGATCCGCCCGGCGATCTCAAACCACGGCGCATTCCACGCGCGCAGGCTCAGCGTGACCGCGACGATCAGCCAAACACCCAGCGCACAGCCGCTGAGGAAAACCCATGGTGCGCCGCCATAGCTTGGATCGGAGAGCTTCGTGGCCAGCGCATACATCACGCCAAGGATCAGCCCTGCGGGCGCGATCAGCACCGGGCGCAGCATGCGGCCCGGTGCCAGAACCAGACCTGCGGCGATTGCCGAGACCGGCATCGTCAGGAAGTGATGGGTGATCGCTCCGGGGATCTGTTGCAGCGCGGCCATCAGCTCGATCCGGTACACATAGCCAACCGCCAGCCCCGCGAGCCACAGCACGAAGGCGAGCCGCGCGGCAGAGCGCGGCACCAGCGACAGCGCAATGGCAAAGCCAAAGAGCGGGAACAACCGGCGCAGGGTCAGCCCTTCGCGGATCACCCAAGCGCCTGCCTCGCCCCGCGTCTCGACCGGGATCAGGGCCAGCGCGATCAAAATCGCAAGCCCCGCCAAAACCCAAAGGTGGCGAGGCCATGTCCGTGTTCGTGCGTCTGATGTGCTCAGATCAAGTTCCAAAGATGTGTAGCCCAGAGTTCAGGAACTCGAGTTGAGAATGCATGTATCCCAGCGCAAGCGCAAGAAACCCAAAGCCCACAATAGCCGCCAGCAGGCCAAGAATCTGTGAGAACCGCCCGTTCCAGATCGGGTTGAGCACCAGCCCGACGCCCACGCCAATCACGTGGATAAAGCCGGTCGCAAGCACGAAGCCAATGGCGTAATCTGCGGGATCCGCGGCCATTGGCAGCTCTGCGCCATGGGCATAGCCGTGGTAGAAGCCGAACACCGCGATGATCGCGAGCGATACCCATTCCTGAGGCTTCCATTTCGCCGCAATGGCAAGGCCCAGCACGATGATCGAAAGCGCGATGCCGATCTCGACACCGGGGAAGGGGATGCCCAGAATGCCAACGATGCCGCCGATCACCATGATCATCGGGAATGTGACAGGCAGAGACCACACGCGCCGCCCGCCCATTTGCGCGCCCCAAAGACCGACCGAGAACATCGCGAGGAAATGGTCATAACCCGATAGCGGGTGCTCGAACCCGGCGGCGAACCCGCCCGAGCCGGTCGACGTGATATGCGCGCTTGCGATCTGCGGCAGCAAAAGTGCGATCAGTCCGATCAGGGCGGCGAGGCGGGATCGTTGGGGCATTGCGGACCTCTTATGTGGCTTTTGACGTATCGCGGCATCATCCCGACACAGTCGCGAAACTCAAGTGCCCAATTGCACGCCCATCTCAACTTCGGTTGAGGTTACGCCCCGGAGGCGCTTTGCGCAACGCGCAGGTCTTAGCCGAACCGCCCCGTGATGTAGTCCGAAGTCTGCTCATTGCGCGGGCGGGTGAAGATCTGCGCGGTCTCGCCCTCTTCGATCAGCTCGCCCAGATACATGAAGGCCGTGCGGTCGCTGACCCGGCTTGCCTGTTGCATATTGTGAGTGACGATCGCGATGGTGAACTGCTCTTTGAGCTGGTGGATCGTCTCTTCGATCTTGCCCGTCGAGATCGGATCGAGCGCCGAGGCAGGCTCGTCGAGCAAGATCACCTCCGGCTCCACCGCGATGGTGCGCGCGATGCACAGACGTTGCTGCTGGCCGCCCGAGAGCGACTGCCCGGAGGCTGTGAGCTTGTCCTTCACCTCATCCCAAAGGGCCGCTCCGCGCAGCGCGGCCTCGACCCGGCCATCCATTTCGGATTTCGCAACGCCCATCAGGCGCAGCCCGAAGGCGATGTTTTCATGGATCGTCATCGGGAAGGGGGTGGGCTTCTGAAACACCATGCCGACCTTGGTGCGCAGCCGGTTCAGATCGGTGCCTTTCTCAAGGATGTTCTGCCCGTCCAACAGCACCTCGCCAGTCGCGCGCTGGTTGGGGTAGAGGTCATACATCCGGTTGAGGATGCGCAGCAGGGTGGATTTGCCGCAGCCCGAGGGGCCGATAAAGGCGGTGACCTGATTTTCCGGCAGGTCCAGATCGATCCCCTTCAGGGCGCGGGTCTGTCCGTAGAAGAACTCGAGGTTGCGGATCGAGATGCGCGCCTTGGGGCTGGGATCGATGCCCTGAAACGAGATCGGGGAGCGTTCGCGAATTTCGGTATCCATCAGGATTTTTCCTTCCTGGAAGTGACGAGGCGGGCGATGATCGACAAGGCCAGCACCGCGATGGTGATCAACAGCGCGCCCGCCCATGCTAGGTCTTGCCAGTTTTGATAGGGGCTGAGGGCGAATTGGAAGATGGTAATGGGCAGCGACGACATCGGCTGCGTCATATTCAGCGAGAAGAAGTTATTTGAGAGGGCCGTGAAGAGGAGCGGTGCGGTCTCGCCCGAGATCCGCGCGACCGCCAGCAGCACGCCCGTCATGATGCCCGACATGGCGGCCTTATAGGCGATCTGGCGGATCACGATCCAGCGCGGCCAGCCCATAGCCAGCCCCGCCTCGCGCAACTGATCGGGCACCAGCAGCAGCATGTCCTCGGTCGTGCGCACGACAATCGGGATCACGAGGATCGCCAGCGCAACCGATCCGGCCAGCCCGGAGAAATGCCCAAAGCTGACGACCAGAAGTTGATAGACAAACAGGCCCACGATGATCGAGGGCGCCGAGAGCAGGATGTCGTTGACGAAGCGGATCACCTTGCTGAGTTTGGCGAACCGCCCGTATTCGGCCATGTAGGTGCCTGCCAGAATGCCGATGGGGGTGCCGATGGCCACCGCGATGGCGCTCATCATCAGCGAGCCCACGATGGCGTTGCGCAGGCCTCCTGCGGCATTGGGCGAGGGGGTGTCTTGGGTAAAGACCGCCAGGTTGAGCGCGCCCGCGCCGCGCACCAGAAGATGCATCAAGATCAGCGCCAGCACGACAAGGCCCAGCACGGCGGCCCCGGTCGAAAGCGTCATCATCACGGCGTTCACCGCCTTGCGGCGGGTCATACTTGCGGACATGGGTTACACTCCTGCCTTGGCTTTCATGCGGCGCAGCATCCATTGCGCACAGGCCAGCACGATAAAGGTGAGGATGAACAGAACGAGCCCCAGCGCGATCAGCGAGGAGACATACATGGGCGTCGTTGCCTCGTTGAACTCATTGGCGATTGCGGCGGAAATCGTGGTGCCGGGGGCAAGGATCGAGCCCGAGATCCGATGCGCATTGCCGATCACGAAAGTCACGGCCATCGTCTCGCCCAAGGCCCGCCCGAGGCTGAGCATGATGCCCCCCACCAGCGCCGTGCGCACATGCGGGATCACGATATGGCGGTTGACCTCCCAGCGCGTCATGCCCATCCCGTAGGCGGCTTCGCGCAGCATCGGCGGCACCGTCCCGAAGATATCGCGCGAGAGCGAGGCGATGAAGGGCAGGATCATCATCGCAAGGATCAGCCCGGCGGTGAACAGCCCGATCCCATAGGGCGGGCCTGCAAAGAGCGCGCCGATGACGGGGAGCTTGCCCAGCGTCGCGATCAGCGCGGGCTGGATCGTGCTTTGCATGAAGGGGGCAAAGACGAACAGGCCCCAGATGCCGTAGATGATGGAGGGGATGCCCGCGAGCAGCTCGATGGCGATGCCCAGCGGTCGGCGTAGCACGCGCGGGCACAGATCGGTGAGAAAGATCGCCACGCCAAGCCCCACCGGCACCGCGATGACCATCGCCACGATGGACGTCACGACCGTGCCATAGAGCGGAGCGATGGCCCCGAACTTGTTGGTCACCGGGTTCCACGATTTGGTCCACAAGAAGGCGGGGCCGAATTTCTGCAATGCGGGCCATGCGCCCATGACGAGCGAGATGAACACGCCCACAAGCACCAGCAGCACCAAGATCGCAGCGGCAAGTGTCAAAGCGCCGAAAACCCGGTCGGACTGAGCCACCGGGTTTTTCGATCGGGTGTCGATATCTGACGCTGCCGTCATCGCACGCTCCAAATCTAGTACTGGAAAAGGGGAGGGCGGATGGCTCCGCGCTCCCCATTGGCTGTCAGAGTGATCAGTTGCTCATCGACCAGACGGGTTTGCCGTCGGCCTGAATTTGCGACCATTCTTTCTTGATCTGCGCGACGACCTTGTCGGGCATCGGGATGTAGTCGAGCTTGGCGGCCATCTCGTCGCCGTTGGCATAGGCCCAGTCGAAGAACTTCAGCGCTTCTTTCGAGGCGGCGCCGTCTTTGGCATCCGAATGCATCAGGATGAAGGTCGCTGCCGTCATCGGCCAGGTCTTGTCGCCCGGCTGGTTGGCAAGGATCACGCCAAAGCCCGGCTGCGAGGACCAATCGGCATTCTCGGCGGCGGCGGCAAAGGCCGAGGCCTCGGGGGCGACTTTCTTGCCCGCCTTGTTGATCATGTCGGTATAGGTCAGGTGGTTTTGCAGCGCGTAGGCATATTCGACATAGCCAATCGAGTTGCCGGTCTGCTGCACGTTTGCGGCAACGCCCGCATTGCCTTTGGCGCCGATGCCTGCGGGCCATTCAACCGAGGTCGACACGCCGACATTGTCGTTCCACTCGGGCAGGACGTCTGCCAGATAGGTGGTGAAGTTGAACGTGGTGCCCGAGCCGTCCGAACGGTAGACAACAGCAATCGCCGCGTCGGGCAGTTTGAGGCCCGGGTTCAGCTTGGTGATCTCGGGGTCGTTCCACTTGGTGATCTTACCTTCGTAGATCTTGGCAAGGGTCGGGCCGTCGAGAACCATCTCGCCCGGTTTCACGCCATCGATATGCACGACGGGCACGATGCCGCCCATGACGGTGGGGAACTGCACGAGGGTGTTTTTCTTCAGCTCAGCGCCATCCAGCGGCTTGTCCGATGCGCCGAAGGTCACGGTGCGGGCTTCGATCTGCTTGATGCCGCCGCCCGAACCAATGGCCTGATAGTTGAGGCCGGTGCCGGTTTTCTCTTGATAGGCCTTCGCCCAGTCGGAATAGATCGGGTAGGGGAACGTCGCGCCAGCGCCCGACAGGTTGGCGGCATGGGCCGCAACGGAGGACGAAAGGGCCACGCCGGCGATAGCTGCGCCGCGCGCGAGAATGCGAAGGGTGATCATGGAGACGATCCTTGTGTTGATCCCAGGTGTTCGGTTCATGACCATGACACTCTTGCGCCATGGCTCGGCCCTTTGCCTAGGGGGGCTTTTTGACAGTTCTGTAACAGGATCTGCGCCCTGCGCGGGCTGCGTGATCGGGCGCGATGGGCTGAAATCACTGCAGTGCAGGGGCATGGGCGGCTTGGCGCACGTATCGGGTGACGCTCACGTCACGGGGCGCGCACGCCTCTGTGATGAAACGCGAGCAGATATCAGCGCAATTGCTGGGAAATATGGGCGGTCGCGCGCCGGGCAGGCGCCGAATCGTCGTTTATCCGGCGCCCAGAAGGGCTGCGATCTGGTAGGTGATCAGGGCCGCGACATAGGCGAGCACGAACATGTAGATCAGCGCGATCCACATCCATTTGCCCGATCCCGCCTCGCGCCGGATCACTGCAAGCGTTGAGATGCATTGCGGCGCGAAGATGTACCACGCAAGCAGCGCCAGCGCCGTGCCGAGGCTCCATTGCCCGGCCAGCGTATGGATCAGCCCGCCATCGCCCGAGACGGCGTAGACCGTCGCGAGACCCGCCACCGCCACCTCGCGCGCGGCCATCCCCGGCACAAGCGCGACCGCGATCTGCCAGTTGAAGCCCAGCGGATGCAGGATGGGGGCGATGAATTTGCCGATCATCGCGGCGAAGGAATAGTTGATCGCAGGGCCGGTCGCGCCCTCGGGCGGCTGCGGAAAGGTCGAGAGCACCCAGATCGCCACCATCGACCAGAAGATCACCGTGCCCGCTCGGCGTAGAAAGACCCGCGCGCGCTGGTAGAGCCCCAAGGCCACGTTGCGCGCCCGCGGCATCTTATAGTCCGGCAGATCGAGCATCAGCGGCGCGCTGCGCTCGGTGCGCGCAAAGAAGAACCGCGCGCAAAAGGCCACGACCAGCACGCTGAGAATGCCCACCGCGTAAAGCCCGAACATCACGAGCCCCTGCAGGCTCAGCCCGCCCAGCACTTTGGTCTTGGGGATAAAGGCGGCGATGATCAGCGTATAGACCGGGATGCGCGCCGAACAGGTCATCAAGGGGGCGACGAGGATCGTGGTCAGCCGGTCGCGCCGGTTGTCGATGACCCGCGCGGCCATGATGCCCGGAATGGCGCAGGCGAAACTTGAGAGCAGCGGGATGAAGGCGCGCCCGTTGAGCCCCGCTCGCCCCATGATCCGGTCCATCAGGAAGGCGGCGCGCGCCATATAGCCGAAATCTTCCAGCAGCAGGATGAAGAGGAAGGTGAACAGGATCTGCGGCAGAAAGACGATGACAGACCCGATCCCAGCAATCACGCCATTGGTCAAAAAGCTCTGGATCAGCCCGGACGGGATGACCTGCGCGACCAGCGTGCCAAGCCACGTAAAGCCCGCATCAATCGCATCCATGAAGGGCGTAGCCCAGGTGAACACGGCCTGAAACATCGTGAACAACAGCACCAGCAAGATCACTGGCCCCGCGATGGGATGCAGCACGACCCGGTCGATCCGGGCGGTCACCGTGTCGGGGATCGCGGGTTGGATGACATGGGCTTTGACCAGCCGGTCGGCCTCGCGCATCGCGACCCGCAGGTCATGCGAATTGGGCGCGACCCATGTGGCGGGCTGCGCCGCGGGCAGCGGCGCTTCGAGCATCGGCGCGACCACCTCCCAAAGCGCATCCAGCCCGCCGCGCCGCACTGCCGTTGCGGTGACCACGGGGATGCCAAGCGATTGCGACAGCGCCAGATGGTCGATCTGCAAGCCGCGATGGCGGGCGATGTCGATCATGTTGAGCACCAGCACGATGGGCAGACCCACCGATTTCAGCTCATTCACCAGCCGCAGCGCGCCGCGCAGGTTGGTGGCATCGGCGACGGCCAAGATCAGATCGGGGATGCGCTCATCGGGGCGACGGCCCAGCAGCACATCGCGGGTGACCTCTTCGTCCGGGGAGCGCGCGCGCAGGCTGTGCGTTCCGGGCAGGTCGATAACCGAGAACTGCCGTCCTTCGGGCGTTCTGGCGACACCGATCTTGCGCTCGACCGTGACGCCGGAATAGTTGCCGACCTTCTGCGTGGCCCCGGTCAACGCGTTGAACAGCGCGGTCTTGCCGCAATTGGGTGCGCCCACGAGGGCGGCTTCGATGGGCTGGGTCTCGGGGTCGGTACGCGTGGAGAGCGGCAGCGCGGAGGAGGCGGCTTGCGTCATTGCGCGAGGATCGCCATCGCCTCATGGCGGCGCAGGGCCACCGTTGTATCATTGACACGGATGGCAATCGGGTCGCGCCCGAACGGGCCTTCATGCAGGATCTGCACTGTCGCGCCCTCGATGAAGCCCAACTCCAGCAGGCGGCGCTCCAGTTCTTCAGGATCGAACCCGCCTTGGGTCGCCACCGGGGAGACCGACACCAGTGTGCCTCGGAAACCGCGTCGGCACAGGCCAAGCGGCTGGGCTGTGGCGGCGGCTTTCATCGTGTCGTGGCTTGCCATCATCTGCGTGTCTCCGAGCGGGGTTCGAGTCGATTTCCCGATACTTCCACTCAGGAACTAGCGCAGTCTTTGATCTCTGACAATTCCACTCTGAAATAATTCACGATAAGCTGAAAGCCGCGCTCCCCGCTCTCAATGCGTGGTGAAGGGGAATTTCAGGCCCGCCGTGACGGTCGTCGGGGCCATGCCGCCGCCCTTGAGCGCCTTGATCTTGCCCACCCCCATCGAAACATAGACCTGGTCGGTCAGCGCATAATCCACCTCGGCTGCGACCGAGCCAATCACGCCGCCTGCGACATCGACACCGCCGCCGCCTGCCGCGCCCACGCGGCCTTCCAGCGAGACCGCCCAGCGATCCGCGATTGGCTGGCGCCAGCCCAGACCGATCATCCCGATCGCATAGCCCGCCACTTCGCCACCCAGCGCGGTTTGCGCATTGCCGGTCGCATAGAGATTGTCGGTCAGGAACATATCGACAGAGCTTTCCTGCATCACCGGATGGCCGCTGCCCGGCGCGCCCGCTTTGCGGAAGTCCGAGTTGGGCTGCTGGCTCGAGATGCCCAGCGAGTAGATCCAGCGTTGCGGATGGTTGCTGACGGAGGGTTCATCGATGGCGCGGCGGAACACGCGGGTCAGGTTGACCCGGGCAATCGTCCCGTTCATGTCGCCCGACGGTGCGACCGTCTTGCCGACGCTTAGATCCAGATCGGCCCAAGGCAGCAGCGCGATGCTCATCCCGAGATCGGCGCTGACCAAGGTGCCGCCGCCGGTATCGACCAGCCCGCCGCCGCCAAAGCCGATCCCGCCCTGACCATAGACCGAGACGCGCTGACCGAGCGAGATCCGGTGGCGCAGGCTGCCCATGATCTGCATGTAGCCCTCGCCGCCCGAGGCCGCGCCATCGGTGCCCAGCACCAGCTCGTTATTTTGGCCCAGCAGGAAGCTCGACTCGACGCCTGCCAGTTTGAGACTGGACTGTTTGGCGCCGGTGCGGTCGCGGCTGTTGCCCATGTCCATATACGTCGCGCGCATCGACACCGAGCGCAGCGGCATCGCGAGCGCAGAGCCGGTCCGGGCGGTCTGATCGGGGCGCGCTCCGATATGCCATGTCAGCCCGGCATTGATCGCGCTGTTTTCGATATCGGCACCGTCGATGTCGATGTAGCTCGCCCCAAGTTCTGCATCGAGCCGGTCGCTCAGCGCATAGCCCAGACCCAGCCCGACACGGGTCATGAAGCCGTTGCCGACGACGACAGCCGCCCCGCCGCCGCCGCCCAGAAACAGCGAGCCGTGGACCGAGAGCCGATCTGTCAGCGCAAAGCGCTTCACCCCTTCGACGCCCCAGAAGAACGCGCCGCCGCCATCGCCCTTGGCGGCCGAGTAGATCGACTGGCCGAAGCTGATGCCATGGCCCATATCATGCCCGAAATAGACCCGGGACAAACCCTTGATCGAGGTGCGCGGGTCGTTCAGCCCGTCATATCCGGTGCTGATCTCGAAAGCATGTGCGGAGATCGGCAGCAGGGTGGAGACGAGGGCAGCGGGCAGTAGGCGGCGGGCAAGGTGCATTGGGGAAACCTGATATGGAACTTTCGGGGTCGGCCCATATGGCCCCGAGTGTCCAACCGGGTCAAACCCCGGATGCGCCTTTAATGTTCACGGAACGCCCGCTGCATCGAATCCGCCACAGGCTTGGCGATATATTGTGCGAAGGTGCGCGAGGCGGTCTCGATCATCACCAGAACCGGCATCCCCGGCATCGGCGCAAAACCCGGCACCCGACGCAGCTCGGATTGCGGCAAGCGAATGCGGGCCAGATAGACCTCGCGCGGGGTCGCAGCGGAGCGCTCCACGATCGCATCGGCTGAGATGTAATACACCTCGCCCTGCAGGATCGGGGTCGTGCGCTGGTTGAGCGCGGTCAGGCGTACCGAGGCGGTCTGGCCGATCTTGACCGCGTCGATATCGGTGCGCGCAATCATCGTCTCGATGATCAGCGGTGCCTCGGAGGGCAGGATCTCCGCGATCACTTTGCCTGCCTCGACCACGCCGCCCGCGCCTGAATAGTTGAGCGCCACGACCGTGCCCGATACCGGGCTTTCGATCACCACGCGCTTGAGGATCGAGCTGGCCTTGCGCTCTTGCTCGCGCACCGAATCCAGTTCGGCCTGCACGGTTTCCAGCTCATCGAGCGCGGCTTGCCGATGGGTTTCGATGGTCTGCGTGGTTTGCGCCTCGTATTTCGCGCGCATCTCTTCGCTTTCCGAGACCTCGGCCTGAAGCCGCCCGATCTGACCATCCGCATCGGCCATTGCCCGGCGGATCGCGTTGAACTCGGTGCGTCGGATCAGCCCGCTTTCAAACAGCTTCGATTTACTGGCGTGATCTTCGGCCAGCATCTCGCGCTGGCTTCGAATGGAGTCGAGCTGCGCCTTGTAGCCGCGCGCACGGCTCTCCATCGCGGCCATGTTGCGTGCCAGAAGATCCAGCTCGCTTTGCACCCGAGCCTGGGTGACGTTGAAGGACAATTGCTGGGAATCGAGCATCGCGGCCACTTCCGGATCAATCCGCGCCTCCCGCAGCCAGTCGGGAAATTCCAGCGCCCGCCAGCCGTCATATTCGGCCAGTATGCGCGCCTCGATGGCTTCAAGCCGGGCGCGGCGCAGGAACAGCGCGCGCTCATTGGCCAGCGCCGAGGTCTCGTCGAGACGCATCAGGGGTTGGCCCGCCTGAACGAAATCGCCCTCGGAGACGTGGATCTCCTTGATGATCCCGCCCTCAAGGTGCTGGATCATCTTGTTACGCCCGGTCGCCACGAAGGAGCCCGGCGCCATGATCGCCGCGGCCAGCGGGGCGGAAAACGCCCAGACCCCGAAGCCGCCGAATGCTGCGAGAAAGACCGCCATCCCGATGATGACCATGCCACGGATCGAGCGGGGCACATCTGCAAACCAGCTCGGGCTATCGGATATATCCTGACGATTGCTCATGCCGGGGCTCCTTGAAGGGCGGCACCGCGCGGTTGCTGGGGTACCTTTTGCGGCGGTTGACGCTGCTTGCGACGTTCCAGCTCGCCCAGCACCTGATCGCGCCAGCCGAACATGGCGATGTTGCCATCTGCCAGCAGCATGATCTTGTCGACCGCGCTGAGCAGAGAGGGTTTCTGAGTGACCACAACGACGGTGATGCCGCTGCGCTTGGCATGGCCGAGCGCGCGGACAAGTGCCGCATCGCCTTGGGTGTCGAGGTTCGAGTTGGGCTCATCGAGCACGACGAATTTCGGATCGCCAAAGAACGCGCGCGCCAGACCAATCCGCTGCTTTTGCCCGCCCGAGAGCGGCGCGCCATCCGAGGAGACCACGGTCTCATAGCCCTGCGGCAGCGTCGCGATCATCTCATGCACATCGGCCAGTTCGGCGGCGCGGTGGATCGCCTCGTCGCTCGCATTCTCGCGCATCCGCGCAATATTGGCCTTGATGGTGCCCGGGAACAGCTGAACATCCTGCGGCAGATAGCCAAGGATCTCGCCCAGTTGCCGCGGATCCCAGTTGCGCAGATCCATCAGATCGAGCCGCATCGCCCCCGACGTCGGCAGGACCGATCCCACCAGCATCTTGCCCAGCGTGGTCTTGCCCGCGCCCGAATTGCCGATGATCGCAAGCTGATCGCCCGGCGAGAGCGAGAAGGTCAGTGCGTTGAGCACGACATGTTTGGTGCCCTGCGGAACATAGAGCAGGCGCTCCACATCCAGCCGCCCTTGTGGCTTGGGCAGGCGCAGCTTGTCATTGCGGCTCTTGGCCGAGGCCAGCAGGTTCGCGACCCGGTCATAGGCGCCGCGCGCCATGAGAAAGCTGTTCCAGCCCTCGATCGCGCCTTCGATCGGTGCCAAGGCACGCCCCGCCACGATCGAGGCCGCGATCACCATGCCGCCGGTGATCTGCCCATCGAGCGAGAGCCACGCCCCCCAGCCCAGCATCCCGATCTGGGTGAACAGCCGGAACATGCGCGACAGCGAGGCGGTATAGACATTGCGGTCCTGCGCCTGAATCTGCGCCTTGAGCGAGGCGGCGGTGTCGCGCCCCCAGATCGAGACGGCCTCGGGGATCATCGCCATTGCGTTGATGATCTGGCTGTTGCGCGACATCGATTCCAGATGAAGGTTGGCTTTGCTCTGCGCAATATTGGCGCGCCGGAACCCATCCGAGGTGATCTTCTGGTTGATCCATGCGAACAGTGCCAGCAGGGTCGCGGTCGCGATCACGATCATCCCCAGATGCGGATGGATCAGGAAGACCGCGACGACGAAGAACGGCACGAAGGGCACGTCGAGAAAGGACAGAAGCGTGCCCGAGACGAGAAAGCTGCGCAGCGCGCCCAGATCACCCAGAACCTGATACTCGCGCCCGTTGGAATGCAGCGACGCCTGCGCTGCCGCCGACAGAACCGGCGCGCCCAGCCGGGCCGCCACATCCACCGCCGAGCGCATCAGCACCAGACGGCGCAGCGCGTCGCAGATCGTCTGCACCACGATGGCGCCCAGAATGACGATGGTTAGCATCACCAGCGTATCGATCGAGCGCGAGGTGAACACCCGGTCCGAGATCTGGAACAGGTAGATCGGTACCGCGAGGATCAGCACATTCGTGGCGCAGGTCATCAGCGCCACGAAGACCAGATTGGTGCGTAGCCGCCGCTTCACCTGACCCAGCGTGCGGGTGTAATCAAGCGGTGCGACGCGCTGGTGGAAAGTTTGATCGGAGGGTGGTGCGGGTGGGGAGCCGGAAGCCGCATTCGCGGGGACGTGCTCGACTTCCTCTGGGCTTTCCGCACCCCCCTCCTTCCTAGCCTGCGTCGTTTTAGGAAACGCAGGTTCGGTCTTTGCGGCAGGGTCAGCCCCGCCTGTCTCTGTTTGGTCTGCGCGCATTTCGGATTTGAGCACCAGCCGCTCTGATCCGCCGGGTATGGCCTCGCTGTGCTCTGCCCCGTTGCGCGCCTCTGGCATGTGGTCCTGCTTGCTCATCGCGCAATCGGCGCGTCCCGGTCCCCGACCGGCGTGTTCCCCGTTCTCGCTCACGTCTCTCTCCCCTTCGAATGTCTCTCAGCCGTGCCCGCGCCTCAGGCGAGGACGCTGTGCAAAGCGTCGAGCGTTCCCGAATTCCCCGCATCGGGTATGAAATGTGTCTCCTCGTCGAACGCGTCCGGCCCGAAGGGGCCGTCATCGGTCAAGAAGACCACGGCTTCGGAGGCCAGATCGCCTTTGAGTGCGCTGGTGGCCCCCGCCATCTTGAAACTGTCGCCCTCCATATCGAGCATCCCGGCCTGATAGAGCACGGCGTCGGAATAGCTGCCCGCACCCGCCATCACCGCGCTGTCAACGCCGTTCACGGTGAGCGCGGCCACGTTGACCAGCGTGTTGCCCCCGGTCGAGACCGTGGGCATCGCGTCGTCACCGGGCAGGGCCACAGAGACGACATCGCTGTCCGACAGGATGTTGATCTGGGTGAGCGTGTCGCGGATCATCAGATCGCCCTCGACATAGAGCACCCGCAGACTGTCGAGCCCGCTCATCAGCGGATCGCCCAGCAGCTTGGCCGCCGCTGCAAATTCCGCGCTGCTCGGGACATGCCCGCCGCCCAGTTTGCTGAGATCACCAAGGGCTTTGAGCGCGGATTGGAAGTGATCCGACATCTCGGTCGCGGTATCGGTCCCGACCCGCGAGATCTGCGCCTCATTCCAGGCCAGATTGTCATGAGTCGAGTGCGCGCCACCCCCGCCGCCCAAGAACAGATCGTCATCGAGCAGGACATTGATCTGCTCGATCATCGTAAGCTGCATGAGATTGCCGCCCGCGAGAATGACATCGAAACGCCCGCCCAACTGCAGCAGCGTCTCAAGATTGACCGCCGTGTTGCCGCCGGTCGAGATCTCGGTCTGATGCCAGCCAAAGCTGTAGCTGACGATATCGGAATCATGGACCTGATTGACCTGCACCGTGGTGTTGTCGATCATCAGGTCGCCTGTGATCCGCACCAGCCCGATCATCGTGTCGCCCTCCGCCAGACGCGGGGCGAGGAAATCGACCGGATTAGAGCTGGTGGTCTGGGTCGCAATATTGTGGCCCGCCGAGGCCGGATCGTCCAGCCCGGCATGCAGCGTTTTGCCGCCCGCGCCGATGTCGTGATCGCGGATCACATTGGTCTGCGAGATCACGCTGAGCGAATGCGCGCTGCCCGCCGCCGCGATCACCGGCGCATCGAGCCAGTTATGCGAGACCTGCGCCTGATTGAGCAGCAGGTTGTCGCCGGTCTCGAGGCTCTGGGTGATTTCGGGGACATTGGTGTGGGGCGTTGCGGGCGTCTCGACCCGGCCCGCCGCGCTGCTCTCGGCCACGCTCTCGCCCTCGACGCGGACCTGCCCGGGCAGAAGCTCGGGCTCTTCGTCTTGGGGCGGATTGCGGGCCTCCAGCCGATCGGCCAGCGTCGTGGGCACCGCATCGGTGAACACGCCATCCATCACGACTGCGCCTGAGAACGCATCCGGGGCAGGGGCCTCGGTGGGCGTGGCCTCGGCGCTCTTGCTTCCCTCGGGCTGTGGATCTGGTCCAGAACTGGTTTTGCGATAGAGTACCACATCGGCCCCGTCTGCGCCGGAGGCGCCGTCGAGCGCCTCGATGGCGTCGCTCACAACCTGCACCTGATCTGCGATGCTCAGGTTGGAAATGCCGCCGCCGCCAAGGCTCAGCCTATCGGCCAGATCGCTCAACGCGTCGAGCTTTCCGGTGATTGCAGCCTGCGAGAAGCCGCCCTCAAAGGCCTCGGGCAGCTCGAAGGGCACCATGTCGATGACATCGCCATCGTGCAGCACATTGGATTGGAACGTATATGTGGCAAATGAGGAGGGGGCGTCGAGCACCACCTGATATTGCGTCGGACCGCTGGCCACCCCGGCGCTCGCGCCGAGAAACGGTGCGAGATACAGCGGCTGGAGCGGGGTTGTGACGGGCAAAGCCATGCCACGCGGTGTGGAGAGGGCGATCTCGTGGATCAGCTGCGGCGCTTCTCGTGGCGGCAAGCCCTCAAGCTTGAGCGAGAGTTCCGGGGAAAACCCACCCAACGCGTAATCGGAAGACATATGGACGGTGACATTGAGCAGGGGCCCTTGCTGGGTCTCACCCAGCTGCATCGCGCGGAACGTGTCATATTGCTGGCGCGCCGAGAGTTGCTCAGTCGTCTGCTGAAAGGCACCGATGAAATGGGCGATAATCTCTGAATGACGATCGAGCATGTTCTGGTCCCTCTTGCTGGTTTGGGGGGCTCAACATCGGGGCTTTCACACCCGACATGGCATCCCCTGCCGCAATTGTTCCCGCCCTTTCTTGGTCTTGGCTTCCAATGTCGCGGACAGGTGACGATCGGAGGTCGGGGTGCGAACGCGCCCGGAAGACCGGGCGCGCCGCGTTGTTTGGATCAGCTTGCGTCGTCGTCGCCGATATAGGTCGAGGTGAGCGAGCCACCGACCACGGTCGTGTCGACGGTGTTGCCAAGCACGTTGGCACCCATCACGATCGACTGGTTGAACGCGGTGGTATCGACCACGCCGCTGGCATCTGCATAGGACTGGCCGGTCACGATCCCGTCGTCACCATTGCCCGAACCCCAGCTTCCGAGGCCGCCGGCATCGCCGCCGCTGCCGCCCATGACCATGCCGCCGTCACCGGCAATGGCTTGGCCACCATAGGCTTCCGAGTAGCCGCCCGTTGCCGAGGCAACCGAACCGGACGCACCGTATCCGTCGCCACCGTCACCGCCGGCACCGCCCATGCCCATGCCAGAGCCCATACCGGCTCCCATGCCCATCGCACCAGCCACTGCGCCGCCATCATAGGCTTCTGCATGACCGCCCGAGCCGCCGTCGTCATCGTTGTTCCACGGCTTGCTGAAGTGATGGCCACCATGGCCGCCGTCGTCAGTGCCCGAGCCGTTGGCCCCTGCAACTGCGCCGCCGTCATTCGCGCCCGCACCGGCTGCGCCGACGCCCGAGCCGAGCCCGATGCCGAAGCCGCCGCCGCCGTCGCCGCCGTCATCGCCTTCACCTTCTGCGCCTGCCACCGAGAACGAGGTTGCGCCCGATGCCAGCGAGATGCCGCCGCCGGCCAGAGCCGCGCCGCCATCGGCCGAAGGATCGTCCGATCCGTCGCCGCCAGTGCCGCCGGTCGCCTCGATGCCCTCATCCGAGGTCGCCGAGTTGTCCTTGATCACCGCGTCAACCTTGAAGGTGCTGTCATTGGAGACAGTGGCCGAGTGCAGCTCGTCATTGTCCGTGAGCGTGTTGGACTGAGCGTTGACCATGCCGACATCGTTGCCCGCACCGTTGAGCGCATCCTTGAGGATGTTCGACAGGTTCATGTCGTCGCCCGGGTTGTAGCTGATATCGCCTTTGCCCATCAGCACGTCACCGATCGAGGCGCCGCTGGCCAGATCGAAATCGGCGAAATCGTCATCGGAGGGCTCATAGCCTTCCATGTTGAAATCGACCGACACATCGACCGTGGTCTTGGTCATCGTGGTCGTGGTGGTGTCGGTGCTGTTGGAGTTGGAGTTGGCGTTCAAGTTGCCGT
The DNA here is from genome assembly GCF_000715505.1 of Thioclava dalianensis. Taxonomy (GTDB): domain Bacteria; phylum Pseudomonadota; class Alphaproteobacteria; order Rhodobacterales; family Rhodobacteraceae; genus Thioclava; species Thioclava dalianensis. The sequence continues at coordinate 21,600 of NZ_JHEH01000005.1, read as the reverse complement.
TGGAGTTGGCGTTCCCGTTGAGGTTGCCATTGGCGTTGCCGTTGCTGTTGCCATTATGGTTGCCGTTCGCGTTCCCATTCCCGTTATGGTTCCCGTTGGCATTGCCATTATGGTTGTTGCTGTTGGAGCTCGAAGACGCATCGGAGCCCGAACCGCTGCCAGCAAGCGCACCAGCCCCGGCCAATGCACCAGCACCAGCCCCTGCGCCGGCATCAGAGCCGGAGTTGGAATCCGAGGTGTTGGACGAATACTGGCCCTGCATCTGACCTTGGCCCTGACCCTGCATTTCAGCTTGGTGCTGGCCCTGATGCTCGTGCTGGTCTTGCGACTGGTCCTGATCCTGGTTTGAGCTCGGATCACCCCAGTTATTGAAGGAGTTTCTCTTCGTCATGGCATTGTTCCCTGTCAGTCGGGGTTCGGCAGCCGTCACGCATTTTTCAAACGGGTCGACCGAACCGGATTTTTGAGGGTTTTGGCAGTCGAGACCTTCCATTCTGCCCGGTGGCAAGCCGCCCCCAGTTCGCAAACCTGAGATGGTTCGCGAGGCTCCGCGCCTCGATGGCCCGGGTCAGTATGTGAAAGGATCACAGCCCCCAGCTGCGACTTCACCATCCTGTGACAGCGAGCGGTTTCGACCTAGCTAGCAATTCGGTATAGCGCCGATGGGTGCCCCTATAACGGGTTGATTCGCATCATTTTTCGCGATTTTTGGCCTCAGGGGTATGCGGAATACCGCAGCTTTTTAGCAAGGTGCTACATATTGCTGCATCGCGGCATGAAACTTGGTAGAACCACAAGATATTGGTGTTTCCCTTGGGTAAAGGGCAACGAATTGTTAATACTTCCCGATTCTGGCTCTGATTCCTTCGCATTTTGCACAGAATTTGACTGTGTAGTCCGTATTTGGGGGGGCCGGTTACGCCTATGTAAACCAAAAGGACGACGAACGCCTCACGCGATTGTGTTATGGTCGTTATATCGGGCTCGGGGAGGGTCCGGAGCCGAACGATGTCGGTAATTCTTGGTTGGAAAAGGGGGCCACCATGAATGGTTTACGTAAGAGTGAATTTATAGGCTCACCAATGGGTGTAAAATATCGTCGTGACGCCACTGCAATCTGTTTCTTGGGGTCAGGTCAGCAGTTTTCCGAAACCGTCTTACGCACAGTGGATGCCGAAATGGCGCCGACATCCAGTCTGCGCCTGTCGGATCTAGATGCGCTGCAACAGCAGTTGGAACCAGAGGGGAGGCTGGAAGGGAAGGGCCAGCTCTGCACTTTGGTCAGTGATGAATCCAATGCAGAAGGGCTGATCGCATTGTCTCAAGACCCAGAGGGAGGGCTTGGCCGTGCGCGCCTTGCCATCGCCTATGAGGACGAGAGCTTTGGCAGGGCTCTGATGGAGCGATACGGCGCACATATCATTTCGCGTCAGATCAGCCTGCTGCCGATGAACCTCAACCTCACGACATGGCTTTTGATCGTGCGTATGGTTGTCTCGGGGGGGCATTACATCGCGCCTGCGCTCGCGCGCAGTCGTCCGATGCTCTCCGCGATCAACGGGTTCAGCACTATGCCCGGTGGGGATGCAATCGACAATCCGCAGCCACTCACGGCACTTACGCCGCGCGAAGCCGAGGTGCTGGGGATGCTCGCATCGGGTCAGCCGAACAAGATCATCGCGGGTCAGCTCAACCTGTCGGAACATACCGTCAAGCTGCATATCCACCGGATCATCGGTAAGCTTGGCGTATCGAACCGGACGGAGGCGGCCATCTGGTTCCACCGACATGGCGGACACTGAGCCACCGCGCGGGGCCGCACCACCGCCGGAGTTTGACGCGTTCCTGATGCAGATCGGGCGTATCAACTATGCCTGGACCAATACAGAGAGCCTTTTGATCCACTTGATCGCGGGACTTGCCGGGACCGACAAGGAAACCGCGGTGATCTTGCACCTGACGCTCAACACGACACGGGCGCGGCTCGATCTGGTGGAGCGTCTGTCCAAGCGTGAAGCCTGCCCGGTGCCGGATCAGGCACGGGCGCGGGTGATCAAGGTGACGGGCCGGATGAAGAAAGTCTCTGGCCTGCGCAATCACTTCAACCATTGCCTCTATGCGTTTGATGCGCATGGTGGGCCGGTGCGCACGATCCAGATGCGGATTGCGGATCGCAAGACAAGTCTGAGGATCGGCGAGGAGAGCGTGCTCGACAGCGCCACGTTGGCCGAGATGGACGCGGCGCTTCTTGAGATGCACGCGATCAATGCGGAAATTTGGGCTATCGTGGCGGAGTATGACCTGCCCGCCTGAGGCGCGCGCTCGGATCGGTTTAACAGGCGACAAAATGCAAAGCGGCGGATCCTTGGGGGATCCGCCGCTTCTCTTTTGTGGTGTCGGAGCCGCGCTTAGCGGGGCTCTGATCGCAAGCCCTTGATGATCGCCCAGCACATGACCAGCAAGACCAGCGTGAAGGGCAGGCCGGTGGAAATCACCATCGCCTGCAACGCGCTGAGCCCGCCGCCGACCAGCAGAACGATTGCCACCGCCCCTTCAAAGGTCGCCCAGAACACGCGCTGAGGCACAGGGGCGTCGACCTTGCCGCCTGCCGTGATCGTGTCGATCACAAGCGAGCCACTATCGGACGAGGTGACGAAGAAGACGATCACCAGCACGATGGCGATCACCGAGGTAATCGAGGACAGCGGCAGCCCTTCGAGCATCGCAAACAGCGACAGCGGCGGGTTGTAGTTGTCGATCACCTGCGCCTTGACCGCAGAAGTCGCTGGGTTCGAGAGCACCTGATCGATGGCGACGCCACCGAATACGGCCATCCAGAGCACGCAGACGAGCGAGGGGATCACCAGCACGCAGGTGATGAATTCGCGCACGGTGCGCCCACGCGAGACCCGCGCGATGAACATGCCGACGAAGGGCGACCAAGAGATCCACCACGCCCAGTAGAACGCGGTCCAGCCGTCGCGATAGGCGTCATCCGTACGTCCGATGGGGTTGGAGAGCGGGATGACATCCTTCACATAGGCCACGAGACCCTTGCCGAAATCGGTGGCAATCGCCAGCGTCGGACCCGCGATCAGCACGAAGAGCAGCAGCAGAGACGCGATCCCCATATTGATCTCGGAGAGCAGTTTCACGCCGCCATCCAACCCGCGCAGCACCGAGAACAGCGCCACACCGGTAATCACGGTGATCAAGATCACCTGCACGGTGATGGAGTTGGGAACACCAAAGACGTGGCTGAGACCAGCATTGGCCTGCTGCGCGCCGAAGCCCAGCGAGGTCGCAAGACCAAAGAGCGTGGCGAACACGGCGAGGATGTCGATGACATGGCCGGTCCAGCCCCAGATCCGCTCGCCAAAGAGCGGGTAAAAGGCCGAACGCATCGTCAGCGGCAGACCCTTGTTATAGGAGAACAGCGCCAGTGCCAGCGCCACCACCGCATAGATCGCCCAAGGGTGCAGGCCCCAGTGGTAGATCGTCGCGGCAAGGCCCATCTCTTTGGCCCGCGCCACATTTTCCGGGATCAGATTGCCATTCGCATCAAAAGGCGAGGGCGTGCCCAGCGGGCTGTCGACCGCCATGTGATAGACCGGCTCCAGCACCCCGAAGAACATCAGGCCGATGCCCATACCGGCTGCGAACAGCATCGCGAACCAGCCGATATAGGTGAAATCGGGCGTGGCCTCTTTGCCGCCCAGCCGGACCTTGCCCCAAGGGCTTACGATCAGGAACAGGCAGAAGAGCACGAAGATATTGGCCGCCGACATGAAGAACCAGTCGAAGGTCGATGTCAGCCACGGGCGCAGCCAGCCAAACAAAGCGCCCGCCTGTTCGGGCAGGGCCAGCGCGTAGAACACGAAAGCCATGACCGACAATGCGGACACCATGAAGACCGGGTTGTGAATGTCAAAGCCCAGAGGGCCGAGTTTGCCCTCCAGATTGTCCTGACCGATTTCGTAATCGGTATCGATGATCTGGGTCGCACCATCCGGTGTCGGTATCCCCTGTCCCTCTGCGGGTTCGGCCATATGCCGTCCTCCTTTATTCGTTGGTCTTGAGGTTTGTGTCGAATTTCTACGTTCGATCAGTCGCGGATCAGAAAAACAGAAATCTTAGAGTGGTTCGCGAGATGGCCACCATGCGAGGCCCAGATATAGTCGGAGACGTTGGGCACATGGGTGGCCATGATCACAAGATCCGCGCCGATCTCGGTTGCAGCCTCTGTCAGCTTGCGATCCAGATCGATTGAGGGATCATTGGCCAAGATCGCATGCGCGCGCCCCTCCACCCCGTGCATCGCGGACTCGGAGGCTGCGAATTGCGCGAGCTTTTCGCGATATTCTTCAGGCGTGTGAGCGATCTCGCTAGGCTCGGGGCCGGTCACGCCGACATAGGTCATGCGCGCCCCGTATTTGCGCGCCATATCCGCCGCGATCGTGGTCGTCTTGGCGAGCCGTGAGGTATGGCGCAGATCGACGGGTATCATGATTTCCTTAAACATTTTTCTAGGCCCCTCCATCGTCTCACAGTTCAGTTACCTCTCTGACACTAGCGCACGACGCCCGCGCGTCCAACCGAGATGGCAAAAGAAACCTGAAAACGTTCATAATCAGCCAGACAAAGCACCTTTTCCACAGGAGTTTGTGGGGGCTTTGCAACTGCCAGAGCCTTGATTTTAAGGGCTCCCGATCGTGATCCGTAGAAACCGTGCATCACAAAGGCCCGACCGTTTCGGACCGGGCCCTGAGCCAAAACTAATCATTTTCGCCCGCCCGTGCCGCAACTCAGGCGGGGCGGGAGGGGGGGCGCATCGCTTACTCGGCAGCGTTGCGCATATCGAGATGCAACCCGTTGCTCAGTGCCTCGACCAGTAAATCGGGCATTGTCGGTTTGGAAAACACGATCACCTCGGGAAGCTCCGACTGAAAGGCCAGCGGCAGCCGCTCGGCGGTATTGACCACCACGGGGATGTTGCGCTTTCGCAGCTCGCAGACCAAAGGCTCGCAACTGCCGTCCAGCAGGTTCATGTCCAGAACGGCGGCGTCGATGTGATCCCTCGCCATCAACGCACGCGCATCCGACAGGTTTGCGACGGGGCCTATTACCTCGCCGCCGCAATCTTCTATCGTGTAGGCGATGTCATAGGCGATTAACATCTCGTCTTCGGCCACGAGGACCTTGCGGCCCTCGAGCCAGTGGCTGCTCGGCTCGATACGCATGGGATTTACCCTTTGATTAGCTCCATTGGCGCGGTCATGTGCGAGATAAACCCGTCAGAGGGCCATTCGGTTCCATAGCTCCCCCGGAGCTGCGCGCGTATGGTTAAGTCGATCAAGCTATTGCCAAAACCGGTGCCGCGGGGCTGATCTCCGCGCGGCGGGCAGTCGGATTCTTTCCAAGTGAAATGCAGCTCCGCCCCGTCTTTCCCTTCTGTGACATCCCACTGCAGCGCCAGACGCGCGCCCGGATGCCCCAGCGCGCCATATTTCACGGCATTGGTGACCAGCTCATGCAGGACCAGCGCGAAATTGGTCGTGCCCGACTGGTTGAGCAGAACCGTAGGGCCCTCAAGGCTCAGTCGCGGATCATCGGCGGCAACATAGGGCTCCAGAATCGCGTGGATCAGGGTGGCGAAATCCATTTTGCCGCGAAAGGCACTCTCAAGCGTGGCGGTCGGGCTCACCAGATCATGAGCGCGGGCGAGCGCATTGATCCGCGCGCGAAGCCCCGAGGCCATCGCGGCGGGTGTCTTGGCGTGGCGCGCGGTCATCCCGATCAGCCCCGACATCATCGCAAACAGGTTCTTGACCCGGTGATTGAGCTCGCGGGCCAGCGTGTCGCGGGCCTGCGCCACGGCGCGCTCCTCTGTGACATTGCGCAGATAGACGAGCACCGCATCTTCATCGGGAAACAGCCGGGCTTCCAGCGTGTGCCCGTCATGCCCGGTCAGATCCGTGGTCTGCGGCTGTCCGCTGGCGCGGGCCTGCGCCAGCACAGGCTCGAACTCCGGCCCCAGAAACTCGGGGCATTCGCGGGCAAGGTTCACGCCTTCCATGGCCTCGGCGCGGTCCTCGCCATAGGCATCGCGCAGCCGGGCGCGGATCACCGCATTGCCGTAGCGCACCCTGTCGGTGGCGTCGATTTCCAGAATGCCATCGCGGGTGATGTCATGGAAATGCGCCAACCGGGCATGGCTGAGCGCGGCGGCCCGCTCGGCGGCGCGATGGGTCGTGACATCAAGAAGCGTCGCCACGGCGAGCGGTGGCTCGGTCTCGATCCGGCGCGCAGAGACCAGCAGGTTATGCGGCGCGCGCTGCGGATGGTGAACCACGATCTCCTCTGACGAGACCGTCTCGCCGTCCCGCGCCGCCCGGTTGATCGGCAGATCGTCGGGGCGGTAGGCTGCGCCCTGCGGATCGCAGATCGTGACCCCGTGGCGTGAATTGGCATCGGGCGCGTGGGCGGGCGGCCCCATCATGTCGCGTGCGGCCCGGTTCATGTTGAGCGTCGCGTCGTCGCCGATCTCGCTCAGCAAGATGCCCATGGGCATCTGATCGAGGATCGCGCGGAAGGTTTCGCGCTCTTGCGTGGCGATATTGGTTCGCCGCCGCAGCCGAATCTCGGATTCCACCCCAAGTGCGAGATCCTTGAGCGTTTCGAGCTCGATCTCGGTCCATTTGCGCGGCTCATGTCCGATCACGCAGAAGGAGCCCAGCACGTCGCCCTCTTCGGTGCGCAGCGGCACGCCCAGATAGGCGATGACCCCAAGCCCTTCGATCGCCCCGTTGCCCTGAACACGCGGATCCGTCCGCGCGTCCTCGACAATCAGCTCGGCGTCATTCTCAACGACATGGCGGCAAAACGAGTCGCTGATCGGGGTCTCCGGAACGGCCAGCGCCTCTGCGGCCGCTCCGGTGCGCGACAGCAGGAATTGGCGCGTGGGTTCGACGAGAGTGATCAGCGAGACCGGGGCGCCGACGATCCGGCTTGCAAGCCGGGTGGCGCGGTCGAAGGCCTCTTGCGCGGGGGTGTCGAGCAATCCCGTTTGCTGCAAGGCTCGCAGCCGGGCGGGGTCGTCGAGCGGGGAGACGTCTTGGCCTTCTTTGGGTAACACGTGCGCTCTCTTGTCTTCTGGGTCGGAACGGCCCGCGCCGGATCTCCGTCACGGTAAGACGAAGGACGCGGGCTCTTATCGCTTCATCTAGCGCATCTATGCACAAATGCGATCATAATTCTGCCCTCGTGATGAAGAGCGCTCATGCGATTTCGCGAGGGGGCATCCGCCACATATTCCGGCTTTTCTGAGATGGCTCGCACAGGGTCGTGAACAGATTTTTTCATCTCGAAACCAGTTTCGCCTTTACGAAACCAGTTTCGGAAACCTAGGCTTCTCATATGGAGGAGATTCGCAGAACAAAATCACACGGGGATAAGAGCCGGACCCGCAGGGTGCGGATCTCTGATCTCGCGCAGGCGCTCGGGCTGACCAAAAGCACCGTGTCGCGCGCGCTCAACGGCTATAGCGACATCGCGCCCACGACCCGGGCGCGGGTTGCGAAGATGGCAGCGCAGATGGGATATGCGCCAATGCCCTACGCACAGGCGGTGCGCACCGGGCGGGTGCGGGCGCTTGGGCTGGTGCTGGAGCTGGACGCCCCCGACCGTTACGGGCCGTTTCTGGCCGATTTTCTGGGCGGTATCACGCAGGAAGCCTCGCTGGAGGGCTGGACGCTGACCGTTTCCTCCTCGTCCTCACGCAGTGAGATGGAGGCGACCGTCACGCGCCTGCTGCAAGAGCACAAGGTTGACGGGTTCATTCTGCCGCGCACGCAGGTCGACGATCCGCGCGCGGCTTTCCTGAGCGCCAAACATGTGCCCTTCGTGATGTTTGGACGGACGGATCATGGGCGCCCCGATGCTGGGCATTCGTGGTATGACATTGATAATGCAGGCGCAATGCGCGCGGCGATCACACGTCTCGCGGCGATGGGCCATCGCAGGATCGCCTTTGTCGGCCCGCCCGCGAGTTTCAATTTCGCGCTGCTGCGCCGCGATGGCTACCGCGAGGGGCTGGCGCAGGCCGGGCTTGCCCATGACCCCGTGCTTGAGATCATGGAGGTGGCAGAGCGCGAGGAGGGGGCCGAGGCCGCGCGGCGCCTGCTCGATCTGCCCGATCCGCCAAGCGCGATCCTTTATGCAACCGATGCCACCGCGCTCGGGGCCTATGACGTGGCGCGCGAGCGGGGGCTGGAGATCGGGCGCGACCTGTCGCTGATCGGCTATGACGGCATTCCCGAGGCCCGCTTGGTGACGCCGCCGCTCACGACGTTTGCGGTGGACAGTCACCATGCGGGCGCGCGGCTTGCCGCGCTGCTGATCGCGCAGCTGCGCGGCACCGACCCTGCGGAATTGACCGAACTTGTAGAGGCGCCGCTGCGGGCGGGGGGCTCGGACGGGCCACCGCGCACGCGTGAATAAGAAATTCTGAATCGACTGGGAGGAAGATAAATGAAACTTAATCAAATGCAGACACCCGCAAAGCTTCTGGGATCGGCCGCGATGGCGCTGATGCTGGGCGCTGTGAGCCTACAGGCTCAGACCATCAAATTCTGGACCACCGAGGAGCAGCCCGAGCGGCTGGCCAAACAGCAGCAGCTAGCCGATGACTTCAAGGCCAAGAGCGGCATCGATGTCGAGGTGATCCCGGTCACTGAGAGCGATCTCAACCAGCGCGCGACGGCGGCCTTTGCGGCGGGCGATCTGCCCGATGTGATCTACACCCCGCTCCAGAACGTGCTGCCCTGGACCGAGGCGGGCATTGTCGACACGCTGGCCGCGACCGATGTGGTCGACAAGCTCGACCCCAAGACTTTCGCGCCGGGCGCGCTCAAGATGGTTGAGACGGATGGCGATTATGCCGCCGTGCCGGTCGATGGCTGGACCCAGATGATCCTCTATCGCAAAGACCTGTTCGAGAAGGACGGCCTCGCGCCCCCGACCAATTTCGCCAATATTGAGGCCGCGATCGACAAGCTCAACGATCCGCCGAAGATGTATGGGTTCGTGGCCGCCACCAAGGTGGACGACAATTACATGAGTCAGGTGCTTGAGCAGATATTCTTGGCCAATGGCGTCTCGCCGGTGGGGACTGACGGGTTCAAACCGCTCGACGAGAAGAAGACCGTTCAGGTTCTGGAATTCTACAAGAAGCTCGCCGATGCCTCGCCGCCCGGTGACAATTACTGGAAGCAATCGCGCGAGCTTTATTTCGCGGGCAAGGCTGCGATGATCATGTGGTCGCCCTTTATCCTTGATGAGTTGGCAGGGCTGCGCAACTCGTCACCGCCGATGATCAATGACGATCCGACCTCGACGGCGCTTGCGAAAGATACGGGCGTTGTGACGAACCTTGCGGGCCCGTCGAACCCCAAGGGCGCAAGCTGGGCCGATCTGCGTTATTTCGCGATCACCACGGATGCCGACACGGATGCGGCCGAGCAATTCGTCGATTACTCGATGAATGACGGCTACGGGCAGACGCTGTCGATTGCGCCCGAGGGCAAATTCCCGACGCGGCGCGGCACGGATGCCGATCCGAACAAGTTCACCAAGCTCTGGGCGACCCTGCCGGTGGGCGTGGATCGCAAGGCGCCGCTGAAGGATCTCTATGATCCGGCGGTGATCGACGAGCTCACCAAGGGGCTCGACACCGCGCAGCGCTGGGGCGTCAATGACGGACAGCTCGCACTCGCCTCCAAGATGCTCAATTCGCAGGTCATCAACCGTGTCGTGCGTGATTATCTCGACGGCAATGTTTCTGCCGAGGATGCCGTCAAGAAGATGAATGACGAGTTGAGCCAGATCGACTGATCTAGATCCAAGTCGCGGCAGGGCGCGTGCGCCCTGTCCGATCCCGCCCGCTCTCGGGCGCGAACTGGAGATTCCCATGACCGAGATATCGCCGCCCAAAGGCAGCGGAGCGCTCGCCCGTCGCGAGGCGCGCCTAGCCTGGGGCCTTCTTTTCCCGACCATCGCGATCGTGGCCCTTGTGGTGATCGTGCCGCTGCTGGCGATCTTCTGGATCTCGGTCAAGCCGGTGAGCCTTGGCGATTTGCGCCCCGCCGAGCTGCGCACGCGGATCAGCCTCAATGACCGGAGCGATCCGCCGCAGGTCGAGCTGCGTGTCATCAATCCCTCGCGCGAGCAGGAGATGCGCGATACGGGGCTGGCGGTGACGCTGCCCGATGGCGTGGTGCTGACCGGGGATCTGCCACAGGGCTGTGCCTTGACGGGGCAGCGGCTGAGCTGCGATTTCGGCGATCTGAAGCCGCGCACGAATGAGCGGTTCCGCATCGACGCGCAGGTGAGCGGCGAGGGGCGCACGCTTGAGCGGGCGGTGCGGGATGCCAAGCTGGTCTCGCGCGGGCAGGTCTCCAATGTGCTCACCAACTCCACCTTCACGCTCGACAACTTCCGCAAGCTGTTCAGCGGCGGTGAGTTCTGGGGCGTGTTTGGGGTGACGCTGTTCTACACGGTGTTCGGCACGCTGGGCGCGCTGCTGGTGGGGCTGTTCGCGGCGCTGCTGCTGAACAAGGATTTTCGCGGTCAGGGGATTTTGCGGGGCCTTTACCTCTTTCCCTATGTCGCCCCGGTGATCGCGGTGGCCTTCACGTGGATTACTCTGTTCGATCCCTATTCGGGTTCTGCCAATGCGCTGTTGGTGCAGATGGGCGTGAGCGACGGGGCGATCAATTTCTTCGGGGCCAAGCCACTGGCGCTGATCATGGTGACGGTGTTTGAGATCTGGCGCTATTTCCCGCTGTCCTTCCTGTTCATCCTCGCGCGGATGCAGTCGATTGACACAGACATGTATGAGGCTGCCGATATGGACGGGGCCTCGCCATTCCAGAAATTTTGGCATCTGAGCATGCCGCAGCTGATGGGCATCCTGTCGGTGCTGTTCCTGCTGCGCTTCATCTGGACCTTCAACAAATTCGACGACATCTTCCTGCTCACCGGCGGCAATGCGGGCACGCGCACGCTGACCGTCAATGTCTATGAGCAGGCCTTTGCGGTCTCCAATATCGGAGCCGGGGCGGCGGTGGCGGTCGTGGTGTTCGGCTGTCTGCTGATCTTCTCGATCTTCTTCTTCCGCACCATGAGCCGGGAGGAAGGGCTATGAAATTCCTGCATAAAGGCTATCTCGCGGGACCGATCATCGGGGCGCTTTGGGCGCTGGTGATGGCGGTGAGCCTTGGGGTTGCGATCTCATTTGCGACCGGACATGCGGCGCGACCTGCGGTTTTCGGCGCGCTTTTGCTGGGGCTCGCCACGGGACTGGCCCGCGCCTGGGGCGGCACGCGTTGGCTGACCGATGTGGTGGCGGTCGTGGTGGCGCTTGCGCTGATGGTGCTGGGGCTTGGCGCGCTGCAATTCGGGCAGGCCTTCGGCCTTGAGGCGCGCATCGTGTTGAGTATCGTGCTGGCCGGGGCGGTGGCCCTCCCGCTCAACGTGATCCTGCGCGAGATCCAAATCGGTGCGCTGACCCGGCATGAATTCGAGGCGGCGGTGATCCGGTTTCTCACCGGGTTTGGATATATCTTCTTCACCGCGATCGTGATCATCCCGTTCTACGTCATGGTGATGACCTCGATGAAATCGCAACAGGAGCTGATGCTCAATCCGCTCGATTTCTCGATTGATCTGTCGAAGGGCTGGCATCTGTTTGACAGCTATTACGAGCTGATGACGCGGTTCCATTTCGGGCGCTACCTGTGGACCTCGTTCTATGTCTCGGTGCTGACCGTGCTGCTGACGCTGCTGTTCTCGGTGCCCGGCGCCTATGCGGTGGCGCGGCTGCGTTTTGCGGGGCGCAAGGTGTTCTCGCGCGGGATTTTGCTGATCTATATGGTGCCGATGATCGTGCTCGCGCTGCCGATCTACATTGCCTATTCGATGGTGGGGCTGCGCAATTCGGTCTTTGGCATCGTGATGATCTACCCGGTCACGACGATTCCGGTCGCACTTTACATGCTGCAGGGCTATTTCCGGGGCTTGCCGGTGGAGGTCGAAGAGGCCGGGCTGATGGATGGTCTCTCGCGGCTCAAGGTGATCTGGAAGATCACCCTGCCGCTGGCCTTGCCCGCGCTGGCCTCGGTCGGGCTTTACGTCTTCATGATCGCCTGGAACGAGTTCCTGCTCGCCTTCATGCTGCTCGACGATCCGAGCAAATTCACCCTCACGCGGGGCATCGCCTCGCTCAACTCCTCTGAGATCCCGCGCCAGCATCTGATGGCGGGCGCGGTGATTGCGACAGTGCCGATCATGGCGCTGTTCCTCGGGCTTGAACGTTTCATGACCCGCGGCCTGACGGCTGGCGCGGTGAAAGGATAAGACATGATGACCGAAACACTGGCTGCCGATGCCGATTTCTCCGACCGCGACGCAGCCGCCCGCGCGATCCTGACGGGCAATGATCGCGGCGGCTATACCGTGCCGACCGCAGGGCTCTACCCCTATCAGTGGAATTGGGACAGTGCGTTCGCGAGCCTCGGATTTGCGCAGTTTGATCTGGAGCGGGCATGGCGCGAGATTGAGACGCTGTTCTCCGGCCAGTGGGAGAGCGGGCAGGTGCCCCATATCCTGTTTCACAAACCCGATCCGGGCTATTTCCCGGGCCCCGATGTCTGGGGCTGCACCGGCCCGATCCCGTCCTCTGGCATCACCCAGCCCCCCGTTGCGCTGAGTTTCGCGACCCGGCTGCTGGCGGCGGATCCCGCGCTTGGGGCCGCGCGCTTTGCCGCGCTCTATCCGAAGATGCGCAAATGGGCGGAGTGGTTTTTGCGTTGGCGGCGCGACGAGAAGGGCGCGATCTTCGTGGTTCACCCTTGGGAGTCGGGCCGCGACAATGCGCCCGACTGGGACAATGCGATGGATGCGATCGATCCGCAGGGCGTGGGCTATTACGAGCGCCGTGACACCCAGCATGTCGATGCCTCGATGCGGCCCACGAAATACGATTACGACCGCTATATCTGGCTGGTGCAACGCGGGAAGGCTTTGGAGTGGGACGATGCGCGCCTCGCGCAGGACAACCCGTTCCGGGTCGCTGACCCGACGATGCATTTCATCTTGCTGCGCGCGCTGCGCGATCTTTATGCGGCGGGCGAGGCGCAGGGGCTCGACACCGCAGGGATGGCCGAGCAACTGGCCGAGCTGGAGGCGGGGGCGCAGGCCTTGTGGAACCCCGGCATGGGCTTTTACGACAGCTATAACTGCGCCAATGGCATCTGGTCGAACGCGCTGACGAACGCCTCCTTCCTGTGCTGGTTTGCAGGGCTCGACGCCCCGGAGATGGCGCAACACCTGAGCCGCGTGCTCGATGCGGCCCCCTATGGTGTGCCCTCGCTTGCGCCCTTCGATCCGCGCTTTGATGCCCGGCGCTACTGGCGCGGCCCGACTTGGGGGATGATGAACATGATGATCGGCGAGGGCGCGTCCGAGCGCGGCGTGGCGCTGGGCGAGGAGGTGCGCAAACGCACCCGCGAGGTGATCGCGCGCTACGGTTTCGTTGAGTATTTCGATCCGATGACAGGCGCTGCGGCAGGCGGCAAGGCCTTTACATGGACCGCCGCCGTTTGGCTCGCCTGGGCTGGCAAGGAGGGATGAGATGGGTGCGATTGCGCTGAAAGCTGTCGAGAAGTGGTTTGGCAATGTGCAGGTCATCAAGGGGATTGATCTGACGATTGCCGATGGCGAGTTCGTCGTGTTCGTGGGCCCGTCGGGCTGCGGGAAATCCACGCTCCTGCGGATGATCGGCGGGCTGGAGGATACCTCGCGCGGTGCGATCGAGATCGACGGGGCAGAGGTCACCGACCAGCCCCCCTCGAAGCGTGGCCTTGCAATGGTGTTCCAGTCCTACGCGCTTTATCCGCATATGTCGGTGGCCGAAAATATGGGCTTTTCGCTGAAGATGGCAGGCGCACCCGCGGCGGAGTGGAAGGCCAAGGTCGACGACGCGGCCGCCATCCTCAAGCTCGAGAGCTATCTCGAACGCCGCCCGAAGGATCTGTCGGGCGGGCAGCGCCAGCGGGTTGCGATCGGGCGCTCGATCGTGCGCGACCCGACGGCCTTTCTTTTCGATGAGCCGCTCTCCAATCTCGATGCCGCGCTGCGCGTGGAGATGCGGCTGGAGATCGCGCGGCTGCATCGCGATCTCAAACGCACGATGATCTATGTGACCCATGATCAGGTTGAGGCGATGACGCTGGCCGACCGGATCGTGGTACTGGAATATGGCCATGTCGCGCAGGTCGGCACGCCGCGCGAGCTATATGAGCGCCCCGCCAACCTGTTCGTCGCGCAGTTCATCGGCTCGCCGAAGATGAATGTGATGCCGTGCTCGGTTTCGGCGGATCAGTATCGGTTGGAAGGCGGGCGCGGCGCAGCCTGCGCAGCCCCACAAGCCACGCAGCTTGGCATTCGCCCCGAACATATTGCGCTTTTGCCCGAAGGGCAGGGGCAATGCGATGGCCGGGTCGATGTGGTCGAGTTCCTCGGCGCCGACACGTTCATCCTGTTTGATTGCGGCGCGCTGGGCGGTGTGAATGTGCGGGTGGCCGGCGATACCGATCTCGTGCCCGGCGATGTCGCGGGGCTGAGCTTTGATGCCAGCCGGACTGTGTTCTTCGACGCGCAGGGGCTTGCGGTGTGAGGCTGACATGCGCGCGCCTGAGCGCTGAGACAAAACAGGCGGGGGCTCTGCCCCCACTGCCAAACCCCTTCGGGCTTTGACAGCCCCCGGAGGTATTTTGTCCAAGATGAAAGAGGCTGCTTCCTCTTGATCGAAATATCCCGGGGGTGAGGCCGCAGGCCGAGGGGGCAGCGCCCCCTCGTGCCTTAGCTCAAATCAAGATCCGCCGGTCTCAGCGGTTCGCGCCGGGGACCCAGAGCACGTCGTCCTGCCCGTCATTATTGGCGATGCGGGCGGCGACGAAGAACCAGTCCGACAGGCGGTTGAGGTATTTCACCGCCCATTCATTCACCCCCTCGAGTGTCGAGAGTTCCACCGCGCCGCGCTCGGCGCGGCGGGCGACGGTGCGGCAATGGTGAAGCTGGGCTGCCAGCGGCGTGCCGCCGGGCAGGATAAAGCTGCGCAGCGGCTCGAGCCGGGCATTCATCGCATCGATTTCGCGCTCAAGCCGGGTGGTCTGGCTCTCGATCATGCGCAGCACCGGGTAGCCCGCTTCGTCGTCGCGCTCCATGTCGGGGCGCGCGAGATCCGCGCCGAGGTCGAAGAGGTCGTTCTGGATCAGCGACAGGGCCGCTTGCACCGTTTCATCCGCATGCAGCCGGGCCAGACCGACCACGGCGTTCAACTCGTCGACCGTGCCGTAGCAGGCGACGCGCTGCGAGTGCTTGGCGACCCGCACACCATTGGAGAGGGCGGTTTCCCCGGCATCGCCGGTGCGTGTGTAGATGCGATTGAGAACGACCATCAGGCCCCCTTGCGTAGATAGACGAAGACGAGGATCAGCACGATCGCGACCGCTTGCGCCGCGATCCTGAGCCGCATCAGTTTATTGGCATGTTTGCGATTGAACTCGCTGCCGCGCCCGAACCCGGCGATCCCGATCATCAGGATCACCAGCACCGACAGGCTGGCAGCGGCCACGACGTAAAACAATGGATCGTTGCGCATGCGTGACTCTCCCTCTTGTCCCAGACATAGCCGCGCGGGGGGCAAATGCGAAGGGGTTTCAGCCTTTGGAAATCATCCAGTCGAGCGCGCGGCCGGGCAGGATGCGGCGGGCGATCCCCATCAGATGCGTGGGCGTGGTGACCGGGTAGCGTGGCTTGGGGTTGGGCGCCTCGAGGGCCTTCAGGATCGCCTTGGTGACCGCCGAGGCGGGCAGTTCGAACCGGTCGGGGCTTTCGCGGGGCTCATAAAGCCGCTTGAGCAGGCTGGTTTCGTATTGCGCGCGGCGGGCGGAGCGTTGCCAATTGACCCATTTTTCGAAGGGTGGGATTGAGTTGGCCCGGATTTTCGAGGTGATCGGGCCGGGCTCGATCAGAATGATCTTGATGCCGGTATCGCGCATCTCGATGCGCAGCACATCGCTCAGCCCCTCGAGGGCGAATTTCGTCGCCACATAGGCGCCCCGCCACTGCATGCCGACAAGGCCCAGCACAGAGGAGCATTGCAAGATGCGCCCCTCGCCATTTTCGCCCTGCTTGCGCATCACCTTGATCGCGCGGGTCGTCAGGTCATGCAGACCGAAGAGGTTGGTTTCGAAGATCTCGCGCAGCGCGCCGGGCGGGATGTCCTCGGCCGCCCCCGGGCAGGCGAAGGCTGCGTTGTTATAGAGCGCATCGAGCCTGCCATTTCCATGCGAGAGCGCCTCGGCAAACCCGGCTTCGATCGAGGCGGGATCGGTGACATCGAGCGGAAAGGAGATCAGCCCCTCGCCGCGCAACCGGTCGCAATCGTCGGGGCTGCGACAGGTGGCGAGCACGTTCCAGCCCGCCGCCTTGAGCCCATGGGCCGCGTCATAGCCGATGCCTGAGGAGCATCCGGTGATCAGGATCGTCTTTGCCATGGGCCTGCCTTTGTCCGTTCGCCGCGCTTTGGCGCATCACGCCGGGATAGGGGCAGGCGGGGGAAAAGGCAATGTTATCGGGGGCGGGGGGGGGGAGTGACGCCGGGGGGCTTGCCCCCCGTTGCGTCAGCGCGCAGGGCTCAGAAAACGCTTGGAGACCCAGCCGTCGATGCCGTCGCCTTCGATTTTCACATGCGCCCAGCCGCCTTGCTCGGCCACCAGCAGTACCTGCTCGCCGCGATGCAGGCTGTCGACCGCTTGATGCGACGTCGCGGGGCCGGAGCGCACGTTGAGTGCATTGGCCGAGACTTCCCAAAGCGAGCCGCCATCGATTTTGGGGGCTGCGGTGGCTGAATATTCGGGGGAGGGCGAGAGCGCCGGGCCGGGCATCCGGCTGGTTTTGAAAACCGAGCTGATCACGGTGGTGTTCGAGACCGTGGCCGCGGTTTGGCTGTCCACCGCTGGAGTGGCGGAATAGCTCTGCGGGCTCTCGAAGCTTGCCTGTTGCAAGATCGCGGTCTCAGCCTTCTTGGCAGCCGGTATGCGCGCTGCGGCAGGTTGCGGATCGATCGCCTGACGGGCGCTGGCCTGTGTGGTCTCGGCCACCGCCTGTCCGGCACCCTTTTGGCCCGGCATGTCCCGGCCAAAGACGATCATGACGACAAAGATCCCCGCAAGTGTGGTGAAAAGCAACTTGGCCATAATCCCTCCCCCCGGTGACCGCTGGCAGCGTCGGTCACGGTTAGGTTACCCGATTCGATATTTGTTGTTCACTAGCGGAATTCCGCTGATGCCGTTTTTGTTCCGCAAAAACTTTCTCAAAGCGGTTTGCATCTGGACCGGGAGGCCGCGCGTCTTTACACAGATGGCCATGAGCAGTGACGATGACCTCCCGGCCCCTCTTCCCCCGTCCATGACCTCCGAGCCGCTGAGCCGCGCGATCGGCGAGCGCTACCTGACCTATGCGCTCTCGACGATCATGCACCGGGCGCTGCCCGATGCGCGAGACGGCCTCAAGCCGGTGCATCGGCGGATCTTGTTTGCGATGCGTGAGCTGAAGTTGACATCGACCGGCGGCTTTCGGAAATCGGCCAAGATTTCGGGCGATGTGATGGGCAACTATCACCCGCATGGCGATGCCGCGATCTATGATGCGATGGCGCGTCTCGCGCAGGATTTCGCGATGCGCTACCCGCTGGTGAATGGGCAGGGGAATTTCGGCAATATCGACGGCGATAACCCGGCCGCCTCGCGCTATACTGAGGCCCGTCTGGCCTCGCCCTCCGAGGCGCTGCTTGAAGGGTTGGCCGAGAATGCGGTCGATTACCGGCCCAATTATGACGGCACGCTTGAAGAGCCGATCGTGCTGCCCGCGGCCTTTCCGAACCTTCTGGCCAATGGCGCAAGCGGGATTGCGGTGGGGATGGCGACCAATATTCCGCCGCATAACCTCGATGAGCTGGTGCAGGCCTGCCTTGCGATGATCGCCAAGCCCGGCCTGTCGGATGAGGATCTCGTGGCGCTGATCCCGGGGCCGGATTTTCCGACCGGCGGCGTGATCGTGGAGCCCGCAGAGAACATCCTTGAGGCCTATCGCACGGGGCGCGGCGCGTTCCGGCTGCGGGCGCGCTGGGAGCGCGAGGATCTGGGGCGCGGTCAGTGGCAGATTGTTGTCACCGAGATCCCCTATCAGGTGCAGAAATCCAAGCTGATCGAGCGGCTGGCCGAGGTGATCCAGACCCGCAAAGTGCCCGCGCTCGCCGATGTGCGCGACGAGAGCGCCGATGATATCCGGATCGTGCTGGAGCCCAAATCCCGCACGATCGATCCCGAGATGCTGATGGGCATGCTGTTCAAGAATTCTGATCTTGAGCTGCGGTTCAGCATGAATATGAACGTCCTGATCGACGGGCGCGTGCCCAAGGTCTGCTCGCTCAAGGAGGTGCTGCGCGCCTTCCTCGATCACCGCCGCGAAGTGCTGCTGCGCCGCTCGCAGCACCGGATGGACAAGATCGATGCGCGTCTCGAAGTGCTCGAGGGCTATATCATCGCCTTCCTGAACCTCGACCGGGTGATCGAGATCATCCGCTACGAGGATGAGCCCAAGGCGATGCTGATCAAGGAATTCGAGCTGTCGGACGCGCAGGCAGAGGCGATCTTGAACATGCGCCTGCGCTCCTTGCGCAAGCTCGAAGAGATGGAGTTGCGCCGCGAGCGCGATGCGCTTTATGAGGAACGCTCAGCTCTTGAGGATCTGCTGGCCTCCGAGTCGCGGCAATGGAAGGCGATTGGCTCCGAGCTGAAAGAGATCGCCAAGAAATTCGGCAAGGCCACCGAGCTGGGCAAACGCCGCACCAGTTTCGCCGAGGCAGGCGAGGTCGAAGAGGTGCCGATCGAGGCGATGATCGAGCGCGAGCCGATCACCGTGATCCTGTCCAAGATGGGCTGGGTGCGCGCGATGAAAGGCCATAATGCGCTTGATGCCGAGGTGAAGTTCAAGGATGGCGACGGGCCGATGTTCGCCATGCATGCCGAAACCACCGACCGCATCGTGATCATGGGCGCCAATGGCCGGGCCTATACCGTGCTGGGGGCGAACCTGCCCGGCGGGCGCGGCATGGGCGAGCCGGTGCGGCTGATGGTCGATCTGCCCAATGAGGCCGAGGTCACCCATCTGTTGCTGCCAAAGGCGGGTGAGAAATATCTGCTTGCCTCCAGCGACGGCGATGGATTTGTCTGCCCCGGAGAAGAGATGATCGCCCAGACCCGGTCTGGCAAACAGCTGCTCAATCTGCGCGGCGCGGCGCGCACCGCGGTCTGTGCGAGGATCGGCGGCGATCACGTGGCCTGTGTCGGGCAAAACCGCAAATTGCTGGTCTTCCCGCTCAACGAGCTGCCCGAGATGGCGCGCGGCAAGGGCGTGCGGTTGCAGAAATACAAGGATGGAGGACTGAGCGATGCCACCACCTTCACACTGGCCGATGGTTTGAGCTGGAAAGACCCGGCCGGGCGCACGCGCACGGAGTTGGATCTGAGCGAGTGGATCGGCAAGCGTGCCTCTGCGGGCCGGATGGCGCCGCGTGGCTTCCCGCGTGACAATACCTTTACCTGATCCGTCAAGATGCAGGCGTATGAAGAGGGGGCGCTGCCCCCTCCGGTCGCGCCCTTCGGGGCTCGACCTCCTCCCCCGGGATATTTGACCGAATTCGAAGAAGAGCCCGACCCGGAGCCGCCCTTGAGCGAGGGGCCCGGGCCGGGCGTCTTCGACTTCGGCGGTCATCGGCGTCCCCGCCTGTACCGCGTCTTCTGTCTTGCCAGAATTTTCTTAACCGACTCTGAATGTCTTCGAGTTCGTCCAAATATCCCGGGGGTGAGGCCGCAGGCCGAGGGGGCAGAGCCCCATTTTTTCCAAAGCAATCAGGCTGCGGATACGGTCAACCAGATGCCGCCCGTGGGGCGCGTCGTGATTGTCATTTCAGGCCGCGGCTCGCGGCCCGGTACGGCGGCAAATCGAAACCGGGCGAGCAGGGTGGCGAGGATGATCCCTGCCTCTTGCAGCGCAAATCCCGCGCCGATGCAGATCCGTGGTCCTGCGCCAAAGGGCAGGAAGGCGAAGCGGTCATGGACGGGCGTGGCAAAGCGTTCGGGACGGAACGCATCGGGGGCGTCCCACAAGGCGTGGTGTCGATGCAGCGCGTAGATTGGCAGCATCACCGTGTCGCCGCGCCGGATCTCGCGTCCAAGCAGCCGGTCGGGCTTTTGGGCCGTGCGCGACAGGAAGCCCGCCGGTGGGTAGAGCCGCAAGCTTTCATTCACGATCTGCCCGATCAGCGGCATTTGCGCGAGGTCTTGAACCGTCGCCTCCCGCTCCCCCAGCACCGCTTGCGCCTGCGCGCGTGCGGCGTCTTGGACGGCGGGGTCGAAGGCGCAGAGATAGAGCGCCCAGGCAAGGGTGAGGGCGGTCGTCTCATGGCCCGCGACGATGAAGGTCAGCAGATTGTCGCGCAGCTCGGCGCGGCTGAGCGTGCGGCCCGTCTCGGGGTCTGTCGCGCCATTGAGCAGGTCCAGAAGATCGGGCGTGTCTTTGGGGTGCGCGCGCGCGTCGATCGCGGCATCCGCGTGGCGTTTGAGATCGCGCACCACATGGGCCGAGGCGATCCGGTGGGGGCGCGGCACCCAGCCGGGCAGGGCGAAGAAATCCAGCAGCGAGACCTTGGCTGTGCGCGCGATATAGGCGTCGATTGCGCCATGGATGGCGGCGCGGTCAAAGCCTTCATCGCCCGAAAAGGTCACATCCGAGATCACCTCGAAGGTGGCGGTGACCATTTCCTGATGCAGGTCGATGGCGCGCCCGGTATCGGCGGCCTGTGCGATCCGAGCCGAGCTTGCCTGTGCTGCCGATTGCATGACCGGGGCCAAGGCCTCCATATTGCGCGCGGCAAAGACCGGGGCTGCGGCGCGGCGCTGCCAGCGCCATTCCGCGCCTTCGGCGACAAACATCCCCTCGCCCACGGCGGGGCCGAGGATCAGCTTTGTCACGACGGATTTGGGGTAGGCCTCGACTTGATCCTTGAGGATGTGGCGCAGGCAGCCCGGATCCATCACCATATGCCAGCGCGCCCCGGTATTGCCCGAGATGATCGGCGCATGGGTCGCCAGTTCCGGGATGATTTCCAACAGGTTGCGCCGTGCCGCGCGCAGGCTTGCGACGATGCCGAGCGGCTTGCCCGCGAGGGGCGCGCGTGCCGGCAGGCGGGGCGATATATCTGTGAGGCGCTGATCCATCTTCAAAAGGTAGGTGCGCGCGAGGCATCTGCCAAATGAAACCCGCGAAAACGGGCGGATTTCCTCTGATCCGGGCTTGATTTTTTTTTGCCAGAGCAATACCTAACGCGCGATATTGACTCGGGCCCGCATGAGCGGCCCCCTAAATCAGAGGCGCCCCGCGAGATGGCTAAGGCAAAGTTTGAACGTAACAAAC
>NZ_JHEH01000004.1 GCF_000715505.1 Thioclava dalianensis | reverse complement strand
GGGGGGGGCCCCCGCCTGCGGCTTGGCATGCCCGCCAATGGCTGGACCCTTTTGTGCAGCCTGCCCACCGCCCAGCCCCCGCGGCGGCCCTGCGGGAATCACAACCGTCACGCTCGAGATACCGGGCAGCGCACGCACCGCCGCCTCCAGCGCCGGGCGCATCGCCTCCAGCTCGGAATGCGGTGCGCCTTCCAGCACGAAGCGCACGATTCCGTCCTGAACAGCCAATGCCCGTACCAAATCACGACTCACGACATCGCCGCCGCCGGAAACCGCAACCCCTTTGAGGGCAGCAAGCACCTCTTCTTTGCCCAGAGCCATGCAAATCTCTCCTTATTGCCCGCGCAGCTTATTATCAGCGTCGCCAAGTTTGGCCGCGACTGTGGCGTTTTTGTCGCGGGGTTCAAGAGCAGACCTGCCCAAAAGGACAGTTAATCCGTGACCGCCGATGTGAGCGCGAACATTTCTTGCCGAAATGACCCGAAAATGGATCAGAAACGGTTATGCGGTTTCTGCATGGCAGCAATGAGCATAAGCGCCGTTGTGCAAGCGCAGCATTAGCCTCATCTTAGGGACAACGCGATAGAAAGCACATCGCAACCACCACGGACCACATGACGGAAAATCCGCGCCGGTCCGATCAGAGATTAAGAGGCTGAAGCAATGGCACTCGTACAAGATATCCGCGTTTCCGAAAACGGCCTGAGCGCCGTGATGACCAAAGTTTCCGAAGCGTTCGCACGCCGCAAGGTGTACCGTCAGACGCTGGGCGAGCTGCGCTCGCTGAGCGCCCGTGAGCTGGACGATCTGGGGCTGCACGCCTCGATGATCACCCGCGTGGCTTACGAAGCCGCTTACGGTAAATAATTGAATTCCTGAGACCCCTCTCCTCCTCCCTGGGGTCTTGGAAATCGGCGGCATCCTCTCTCCTCCTCCCTGAGGATGCCGCCACAAAGATACCGACCCCACGCGGCGCGAGGCCGCGATGTCGGACAGACTGCCCGGCTTCCTCTCCTCCTCCCTGGAAGCCGCGCCGAGAGGGCGGTGACCTCTCTCCTCCTCCCTGAGGTCACCGCCCGTTAATTTCGGCAGAAACCTGCGACAGGCTGTCGCATGCTGCACCGCAGCACTTGAACACCGGAGCAAAGGCTCCAAATTGGTTACGAAAGGCCCTCTCCTCCTCCCTGGGCCGATCGTTCTGGCGGCGCCCTCTCTCCTCCTCCCTGAGGGTGCCGCCGCAAAGAACACCGAGGGTCCTCTCCTCCTCCCTGGACCCGAGGCTGAGACATCGCTCCTCTCCTCCTCCCTGGAGCGGTGTCGAACATACCGAAGGGTCTCTCTCCTCCTCCCTGAGACCCGAGGTAGAAAAAGACGGTGGCGCTCTCTCCTCCTCCCTGAGCGCCGCCGTTTTTTTATGTCCGCAGATCCGCTCCGAGATGCGCTCAGGCGTGAAACGGGTTGCGTGCGTCGCGGACTGCAGGCACTCAGGCGACAAGGAGATTGCCGATGCTGTCCTATCAACACGCCTATCACGCAGGAAATCTGGCCGACGTGCACAAGCACGCGCTGCTGGCCTCGGCGCTCGATTACCTCACGCGCAAGGACAAACCGCTGAGTTATATCGAAACCCATGCCGGGCGCGGGCTTTATGCACTGGATGGGATCGAGGCGCGCAAGACCGGTGAGGCCGAAGCGGGCATCGGGCGGATTGCGCAGCTTGACTGGTTCGGCCCCGATCACCCCTACAGCCGGGCGCGCGCGCAGGTACTTGAGGCGCAGGGCCCCGCCGCCTATCCCGGCTCACCGCTGATCGCGCAGGCTCTGCTCAGACGCACCGACACGTTGCAACTCTGCGAGCTGCACCCGCAGGAATATGTAGCGCTGCGCGACGCAATCGGGCCCCGGCGCGCGATCTTGCACAAGGCGGACGGGCTGGAAATGGCGATCTCGCTCAGCCCGCCGATGCCCCGCCGCGGGATGATGCTGATCGATCCGTCTTATGAGGTGAAATCCGAATATGACGCGCTGCCCAAGGTCATCTCGCAGGTCGCGACACGCTGGAATGTCGGCATCATCGCGCTTTGGTACCCGATTCTGACCTCTGGCGCGCATCAATCCATGATACTGCAGCTGATGCGCAACTTCCCCGAAGCGCTGAGCCATGAGGTCCGCTTTCCGCCAGCGCGCGAAGGGCACGGCATGATCGGATCGGGAATGTTCGTGGTCAATCCACCTTGGGGGTTGGCCGACGAGGCCCGGCGTCTCTCAACCCTGTTTGCCGGTCTCTGACCGCGCAAGATAGGCCTCGAAGGCGCGCAAGGTGCGCTGCGACACATGGTGCTCGATCCCCTCGGCATCCAGCTCGGCCACCTCATCAGGCACCCCGACCGCACGCAACAGCGCCACGACCACGCGATGGCGCGCACGCACCTGCTCGGCCAGCGCCTCCCCCTCTTCCGTCAGAAAAACCCCGCGATAGGGCCGCGAAACCGCGAGCCCTTCCCGCTTGAGCCGCGCCACCGCCTTATTCGCGGTGGGATGGGCAACGCCCAGCCGGGCCGCGATATCAGTGATCCGCGCCTCACCGAACTCCCGCGCGAGATCAGAAATCATCTCGACATAATCCTCTGCCAACGCGCGCGACGCTGCCTGCCGTGCACGGTCGAACCCCTTGATTTGTGTCGGATCGGTCTCGGTCATCTGAAAGCTCCACTGGGCGCGCTGGATACCGGGCGATGCCAGCGCTGCCAAGCTATTTTCGGCTCCATCACGCTCCCGTGTCAACGATATATAGCCCCTTGCCAAAGTTGTAGCCCAGGCTACATTTCGCGGACGCAGCATCTTTCGACGATACGAGGCCCCCAATGAGCATGACCGGCATGACAGAGCGAACCCGCATCAAGATGGCGGATGTTCTGGCCGGGCGCAGACGCGGTGGGCTGCTGTTGTTCTTCGGCCCTGCTGTCATTGCTTCGGTCGCCTATATGGATCCCGGAAATTACGCGACCAATATCGAGGCAGGTGCGGGCTACGGCTATCGGCTGCTTTGGGTCGTGCTGGGGGCCAATCTGATTGCAATGTTGTTTCAGGCGCTTTCGGCGCGCATCGGCATCGTGTCTGGTAATAATCTGGCGGAACTGTCGCGCATGCATTTCTCGAAGCCGCTGACGCTGGCGATGTGGGTCGTCTCCGAGATCGCGGCGATGGCCACCGATCTGGCGGAGTTTTTGGGCGGCGCGCTGGGGCTTTCGCTGTTATTCGGCTGGCCGCTGATTTGGGGGATGGGGGTGACAGCAATCGTCACCTACGCAATCTTGCTGTTTGAGCGCGGTGGCTTTCGCCCGATGGAGTTGGTGATCGGCGCGCTCGTCGGGATCATTGGCGCGAGCTACCTGATTGAGATGTTCATCGCCCCCGTCGACTGGAGCGCGGCACTGATCGGGTTGGGCACGCCGGATCTGCCCGACGCCCGCGCGCTGACGATCGCGGTGGGTGTGATCGGGGCGACGGTCATGCCCCATGCAATCTTTCTACATTCCGGTCTGACACAGGACCGCGCGCGCTCTCACGGCATTGCAGAAAAACGCCGGATCGTGCGATTCTCGAACTTTGAGGTGATCATTGCGCTGGCCGTGGCTGGCATGGTGAATATCGCGATGGTCATCATGGCGGCCTCTGCTTTTCATCAGGGCCATGCCAGCGTGGCCGAGATCGAGACAGCCTATCATACCCTCACCCCGCTTTTGGGCGGATTCGCCGCCGCAGCGTTTCTAACGTCGCTGATTGCTTCAGGCGTCTCCAGCTCTGTCGTCGGCACGATGGCGGGCCAGATGATCATGCAAGGCTTCATTCGGCGCCGGATCCCGATCTGGCTGCGCCGCGCCATCACCATGGTTCCTGCCTTCGTTGTCGTCTTGCTCGGCGTGAACACCACGGAGGCGCTGGTGATGAGCCAAGTCGTCTTGTCGGTCGCCCTGCCGGTGCCAATGATCGCACTGATCTATTTTGTGCGCCATCGCGGGGTTATGGGCGAGTTCGCTGTGCGCGGGCCCCTTCTTTGGTTGGCGATTCTTGGGGCGGGGATCGTGCTGGCTCTCAACTTCGTGCTGCTATGGCAATCCGCCGGACTTTCGGTCCCGGGCCTGCCCGCCTGATAGGCGGCAGACCCGGCAAACCCCGGCATTTTCGTCGAACCTTCGCGGGCCCAAAGCAAGGGCCAGACACCGGCGGTCAACCGGCAAGCCGCGTAGGCTCATCAATTTCGGCACGCACATTGGTGGTGAAGAAGGCGACCTCCTGCAGGACCTCTTCCAGCTTCTGGGTCAGCCCCATCACCGCCGCGTTCGTCTCCTCGGCCATCGCCGCGTTCTGCTGCGTGGTGTGATCGAGATCCGACACTGCCTTGTTCATCTCTGCCAGCCCGTTCGACTGCTCGGAGGCGGAGGTCGCGATCGTGACGACTGAGTCGCGGATTTCAGCGACGCGCTGGTTGATCCGCTTGAGCGCGGCACCGGTTTTGTCGACCAGATCGACGCCCTCGGAGACCTGCCGTTCAGAATTGACGAGAAGATCGGCGATCTCCTTGGCAGCTTCCGACGAGCGCTGTGCCAGCGCGCGGACCTCGGAGGCAACGACCGCAAAGCCGCGTCCCGCATCGCCCGCCCGCGCGGCTTCGACCCCCGCATTGAGCGCCAGAAGGTTGGTTTGGAACGCGATATCGTCAATCACGCCGGTGATCGATGAGATTTTTTGCGAGGATGCCGCGATCTCGTTCATGGCCACGATGGCATTGTCGACGATCCGGGCAGAGTGATCGGCCTCTTCGGCGGCGCTGCCAACCTGCCCGCGGGCGGAATTTGTCAGCTCCGTCGAGCCCGAGACGGACCCGGTCAATTGCTCCAGAGCCGCGGCGCTTTGCTCCAGTGTCGCCGCCTGCGTCTCTGTCCGGCGCGACAACTCGTTGCTGCTGGCACGGATCGCCTGCGCCTCGCGCACCACCTCGGCGGCACCTTCGCAGACCGATCCGATTGCCCTCTCGACCTGCTCTAGCGCCCGATTGAAGATCGTCCGGATATCGTCCATCGGACCAAGGTTGGTCTCGATGCGGGCACTCAGATCTCCTTCCGCCATCTTGGAAAGGGCCCCGCCGACCTGTTCGATTGCAAGCTGGGACGTCGTCATATCAACGGCGAATTTTACCACCTTCACCACACGCCCGGAGGCATCCATGATCGGGTTGTAACTGGCGTCGATGAAGATCAGACGCCCGCCCTTTCCAACGCGGCGGTATTGTTTTGCGAGCGTCTTACCCGCTCTCAGATCCTCCCAAAATGCGGCATACTCCGCGCTTTTCGCAACCTCATCTTCGATGAAGATCCGATGCTTTTTCCCTACGATCTCGTCGCGCGTATAGCCCATCACATTGCAAAACAGCGCATTGGCTTCGAGGATCGTGCCCTGCGGGTCAAACTCGATCACCGCCTGCACCTTTTCGATCGCATCGATCTTGGCGCGGCTTTCAGCCTCCATGTTCTTCACCGAAG
The DNA here is from genome assembly GCF_000715505.1 of Thioclava dalianensis. GTDB lineage: Bacteria > Pseudomonadota > Alphaproteobacteria > Rhodobacterales > Rhodobacteraceae > Thioclava > Thioclava dalianensis. The sequence continues at coordinate 244,185 of NZ_JHEH01000004.1, read as the reverse complement.
TGATATCGAAGGCATATTTCACGACCTTAAAGGGCCGACCTTCGGGATCGATCAATGTCTCATAAGTCGCTTCAAGCCAGCAAATCTCACCGGATTTGGTCATCCGCCGCACCGGACCGTTGCGCGAGGCACCTTTGGCCAGATCGGACCAGAAGGCGTCATATTGCGGCCCCTCGGCCTCACCTTCGGGCATGAAGATCCGGTGATGTTTGCCTTTAATCTCTTCGAGCCGATAACCCATCGCGTTGAGAAAATGCGTATTGGCGTTCAACACCTTGCCGGAGAGGTCAAATTCGATCACGGCCATGGAGCGCGACAAGGCATCGACCTTCGAGCGGTTGTCGCGGCGGCGCAGATGGAACTCTGTGATATCGCTGGCGAGCAGCAGTACGTCCTGCAGCGTTCCGTCCGCGCCCATCCGAGGCAGATAATTGATATCGAGCCAGCGTTCATCGCCCTTCGCATCAAGGCGCGGTCGGATGACCTGCGCGGGGGCCCCGCGTTCCAGATCGCCCCAAAGCGCCTTGTATTCCGCGGATTTCCGATCCTTCTCGCGCAGGAGGCGCGCGTAATCGCTGCCTTCCAGCTGCGCGCGTGTATAGCCCATAGCCTGCGCGAACCGATCATTCACGGAGAGGATCGTTCGGTCAGCACCGATGCGGCAGATGAGCTGCGTCTGCTCGATCAGATCGAACCATTCCGCCTGAGGGGAAGGGTTCGCCACGTCCTGCCCGAGAAGTGCTTTGAGAAACCGCATTCGTAGACCTTTCATGCCTGTTGATCCGGCATGATTAGCGCAAAATCTCTAAGCCAACGTAAACGGCAGCCCGCCTATCAAGGGCAAAGCGCCCGCGCGGACCTCAAGCCAAGCGCGGGCGCAGAGCCTATCGGTGGGGCCGAGTAGCGGCTCGGGGCAGACCCTTACCTAGGATCAAGGCCCATAGCCAGTAGATTACGGTGGCGGTGAGAGCGATGGCTGAGAGGAAGACCTTTGGGCATCGGTCTTAGCGCGTGGCAACGCGCCGCCAGTCCTTGAGCCTGCCGAATATGATCTCGATCCGGCTTCGACGTTTGTATCCGCGCTTGTCATACTTCACCGGTGCCTTGCGTTGCTCTCGGCCTGGGATGCAGGCGCGTAGGCCCGGGTCAGGCAACGTGCCCAGTAGAGCGCGACCTTCCTGCGCTCTCGTTTTTCGCCCTTTCATCGAAATCGCTTCAACACGCGCGATGATATCAGACACGGGTCCGGCGAGCAGATCTTTCGAGGACAAATAGTCGAACCCCTTAGATCCCACTAACGTTCGAGCTACGTCTAGCTTCAATTCCGAATTGGCACCTCCGCAGGCAAGCAATGCGTCCCATTCCGAGACCTGCTGTCTCCACGCGGCTCCCCCCCCTCTCCCCGGCAACAGACTTCGAGTCTGTATCAAGAGAAATCCAAACCGTCTTACGGCTTTCGACCGACGCATATTTCGTTGGAACACGCTTCACGAGACAGAGCTTTCCCCTTTGCCCCTAGCCATTATCGACATCACGGATCTCCCCCGTCACGACCCTCAACAACCGCAAATGCGCAGCAGTTTGTGCAGAAAAATGTGCAGCAAATCGGCATAGAGGACCTGCCCCGCTCGCGCCAATTTTATCATTTTTCCTAGGAAACGATGCTTACGCACATTCAACGCGTGTAGCATATGGCGGAAGCGGTGGGATTCGAACCCACGGTACGGTTCCCCGCACGCTAGTTTTCAAGACTAGAGCCTTAAACCACTCGGCCACACTTCCGTTGGCCAGCCATTAGCCCGGCTCACGCGATTCTGAAAGCCTTTCGCGCCGAAATCCGCCCTCGACATGCAGCCCTTCTTTTCATGGGCCGGGCAACACGCTAGGATCGCGCGCGGCGGAGAGCTTATGCGCAGGGCCAAAAACCTCGCATGAAACACCTTCCGACGACGGGGCAAACAGGCGCGGACCAACCGCGCGCAGTGAGGGGCGAGCTATGAGACAGCTAAATTTGCAGGGCAACAGTTTACGCCGCAAGGCGTCTGTACTGGCGCTGACACTGGCGGGCGGCTTGATGCTTTCAGCCTGTCAGGACGGTGCCAAGCCGTTTGATTTCCTCAAGAAAAAGCCGGGTGATGCGACGGCAGACACGTCGAGCTCGACCTCGACCAATCTGGTAGAGCGCGATGTCGAGGCGCCGCAGGTGTTCTCTGTCGATGAAAAGGCGCTCTGGGATGGCCGCCCCTCGCTGGGCGGGGTCTGGGTCGCCTATCCGGGGGTCAAAGACCCTGAGCGGGTGATCATCCGCAACCCCTCCAACGGCAAATTCGTGATCGGCGCGCTGTTCCGCCGCGAGATCGACAATCCCGGGCCCAAGCTTCAGGTCAGCTCCGATGCCGCCGATGCGCTTGGCATGCTCGCAGGCGCGCCGGCCGAGCTGTCGGTCGTGGCGCTGCGGCGCGAAACCGCACCGGCGGAAGATGAGACCACGCCGCTCGTCGATAAGCCCGTGATCGCCAAGCCCGACAGCGTCGATCAAACGCCGCTCGCGCCGCCCAAGGGCGCCGCCACGACAACTGAGCCCGCCGCTAAACCGGCCATCGGCGCACCGCCGACACCGGCGCCCGCCCCGGCCGCCCCCGTGAACGCAGCGCCCGAAAGCCCGTCCCCCAAGCCCGCCGCCAAAACGGCCCCGAGCGGGCGCTCCTTCGTGCAGATTGGCATTTTCTCGAGCGAGGCCAATGCCAACCGGGCGAAGGCCCAGATGGCCAAAGCGGGCGTGATTGCCACCATCAAGAAAGAGAAAAGCCAGTCCAAGACCTTCTGGCGCGTGATCGCGGGCCCTGCCCCCTCCAAACCCGATCTCGAAGCGCTGAAGACCACCATTCACAAGCTGGGCTACCCCGATGCCTATGCTGTCTCGAACTAGGATTGATCGTTGACCATGAGATTCCCCCGCCTGATCCTCGCCGCCGCTCTGGCGCTCGCCACCGCCCTGCCCGCCGCAGCCTTTGAAACCAAGGCCCGCGCGGCCTGGGTCTATGATGTGACGACCAAGACGGTGCTGCTGGACAAGAATGCCGACATTCCGCTGCCCCCAGCCTCGATGTCCAAGCTGATGACGCTCGATCTGCTGTTCGAGGCGCTCGAGGATGGGCGGGTCACCATGGACACGACCTTCCCCGTCTCGCCGCATGCCCAGTCGATGGGCGGCTCGACGATGTTTCTCAACACGACCGACCGCCCGACCGTGCGCGAGCTGATCCAAGGTATTATCATCAATTCGGGCAACGATGCCTGCGTGGTGGTGGCCGAGGGGCTAGCAGGCTCCGAGCCCGCCTTTGCCAAACTGATGACCGAGCGTGCGCATGAGCTGGGCATGAAGAACTCGATGTTTGCCAATTCCAACGGCTGGCCCGACCCGGGTCAACGCATGTCGGTGCATGATCTGGGCATCGTGGCCAATCGCATCATCACCCATTTCCACCAGTATTATCACTTCTTCTCCGAGACCCATTTCAACTACAAGGATCGCGCCCCGGCCAATGCCGAAAACCGCAATCCGCTGCTTGAGATCAAGGCCGCCGACTGGAAAGCGGACGGGATGAAGACCGGTCACACCCAAGAAGCAGGCTATGGACTGGTGGGCTCGGCTGTGATGGGCGACCGCCGGATCCTCTACGTTCTGGCAGGGCTGCCCACCGAGCAATCCCGCGCTCAGGAAGGCGAGGCGGTCGCGAACTGGGCGTTTCGGCAATTCGTGATGGAAAAGGTCGCAGCCTCCGGCACCGAGCTGACCCGCGCCCCGGTCTGGCTGGGTGCGCAGAAAACGGTGGGGCTTGCCCCCGAGCAGGATCTCAACCTGCTGATCCCGGCTGGCGCGAAAGACAAGGTCAAAGCCGAGGCGGTTTTTGACGGTCCGATTCAGGCGCCGATCAAGAAGGGCCAGAAGCTTGGCAAATTGGTGATCACGGTGCCGGGCCTGCAGGATCCGCGCGAAGTGGCGCTGGTGGCGGAAAATGACGTCAAGCGCGGCGGGTTCATGGTGCGCGTCAAGGCGGCCATGGCACGGCTGGGCGGCAAAGCCTTTGACGCGGCGATGGAAAAGGTGAACAGCTAAGCGCATGACCCGGGGATACGAGTAGGCGCCATGTTTATCAGTTTTGAGGGGATCGACGGGTCGGGCAAATCGACCCAAGCGCATCTGCTGGCCGAGGCCCTGCGCGGGCGCGGCCATGACGTGGTGCTCACCCGCGAGCCGGGGGGCTCTCCGGGGGCCGAAGAGATCCGCAGGCTTGTCCTTGAGGGCGATCCCGAGCGCTGGTCCGCCCAGACCGAGATCTTGCTGTTCACCGCCGCACGCCGCGACCATTTGGAGCGCGTGATCCAACCCGCGCTCGAGGCCGGTCGGATCGTGATCTGCGACCGCTTTGCCGACAGCACTCGGATGTATCAGGGCCTCTCGCGCGGCGATCTGCGCGCGGTGGTCGATCAGTTGCAAACGCTGATGATCGGGCGCGAGCCCGACCTGACCATTCTGATCGACATCGACCCAGCGACCGGTCTCTCGCGCGCCCGGGGGCGGCAGGGCCATGAAGAACGCTTTGAAGATTTCGGCCTTGGTCTGCAAGAAAAGATGCGCGCAGGCTTTCTCGATCTCGCCCGCGAATACGCTGCGCGCTTTGCGGTGATCGACGGCGCACGCGCGCCCGAGCGCGTCGCGCAAGACGTGCTGGAATGTGCGGCGGCCAGGCTCTAGAGTGTCGGCCATGAGCCTCGCCGACCTTCCCGATCCCACCCTTGCCCCCGGCGCACGCCACCCGCGTGAGACGCTCGCACTGGTGGGTCAGTTCCGCGCCGAGGCGGATTTCCTCGATGCCTTCAACACCGAGCGGCTGCATCACGGCTGGCTGCTGAGCGGGCCGCGCGGCGTCGGCAAGGCCACGATGGCATGGCGCATCGCACGGTTTTTGCTCACCCGTCCCGAGGGCGACGACTCAGGTCTGTTTGGTGCGCCTGAAGCCCCCACCAGCCTCGATCCGGACCCGGCCCATCCTGCGCTGAGCCGAATCCTCGCGGGCTCCGAGCCCGGGATCTTCACACTCAAGCGCGGCGCCAATGCGACGGAAAGCGCGCTCAGCCAAGAGATCCGCGTCGATGAGGTGCGCAAGCTGAAGTCCTTCCTGCATCTGTCCTCCACCGAAGGCGGGCGGCGCGTGGTGATCGTGGATGCCGCAGATGAGCTGAACGTGCAGGCGGCCAATGCGCTGTTGAAGCTGCTCGAAGAGCCGCCCGCCCGCGTAACCTTCCTGCTGATCGCCCATCAGCCCGCACGGCTTTTGCCCACGATCCGCTCGCGCTGTCGCGAATTGCGTCTGGGCACGCTTGAGCCCGACGAGATGGCCGCAGCCCTTGCCGCCGCAGATGAGGACGGCACGCCGCCCAATCTCGACACCCATGCGCTGGCGGCTTTGTCGGGCGGCTCGGTCGGGGCGGCGATCCGGCTGATCAATCTCGAGGGCATGACGCGCTATGCCAACCTGATCAAGCTGATGGCCACCCTGCCACGGCTGGACCGGATCGGCGCGCTGCAATTGGCCGAAGCCTGCGCCGGCAAGGCCAATGAGCCGCGCTACGATCTGATCCTCGGGCTGATCGAGCTGTTTCTCGCCCGCACGGCCCGGGCCGGGGTCGCAGGCCCGCCCGAGCCGCAAGCCGCCCCCGGCGAGGCCGAGCTGTTGGCCCGCCTCTCGCCCAATGAGCAGGCGGCGATGAAATGGGCGGAGCTTCATCAAAAGCTGGGCGCACGCGCCCGCCATGGCCGGGCGGTCAACCTTGACCCTGCCGCTCTGGTGATGGATATCGTGTTGGAGATCAGTGACGCGGCCTCTTGAGGTCGCAGCAAGGAGCCCGATTTGTCCCCCTCCCCCGAGACCCGCCCGCCCGAGATTACAGACAGCCATTGCCATCTCGATTTCCCCGACTTCGCGGGGGAACTGGATCAGGTGATCGCACGGGCCAATGCCGCCGGGGTGACGCGGATGGTCTCGATCTGCACCCGGCTGCGCAATGAGCCCGAAGTGCGCGCACTGGCGGAAACACATCGCGGTGTCTTCTATGCTGCAGGCACCCACCCGATGAGCGTCGCCGCCGAGCCGATGGCGCGGGTCGAGGAGCTGGTCGCCCTCAGCACCCATCCGAAATTCGTAGGCATCGGCGAGACAGGGCTCGATTATCACTATTCCGCCGAGAGCGCCGAGGCGCAAAAGACCTCGCTGCGCCTTCATATCGAGGCCGCGCAGGAAACCGGTCTGCCCTTGATCATCCATGCCCGCGATGCGGATGAAGATATGGAAGCGATCCTGACCGAGGGGATGAAGATCGCGCCCTATGCCTGCGTGATGCATTGCTTTTCCTCGGGGCCACGGCTGGCGCAGGCGGCGATTGATCTGGGGTTTTACCTGTCGATGTCGGGCATCGCGACCTTCCCCAAAAGCCAGGAGGTGCGCGATATCTTCGCGCGCGCCCCGTTGGAGCGGATCCTCGTCGAGACCGATAGCCCCTATCTCGCCCCGCCGCCCCATCGCGGGCGCCGCAACGAGCCCGCCTATAGCGCGCTGACGGCAAAGGTGGGCGCAGAGGTGTTCGGCCTGCCGCTGGCCGATTTCGCCGCGGCCACGCAGGCCAATTTCGACCGGCTGTTTGCCAAGGCCGCCGCTCATGGCGAACGCGGGAGCCTGTCTGCATGAGCCGCATGCGCTTCACCATTCTGGGCTGCGGCTCGTCGGGCGGTGTGCCGCGGATCGGCAATAACTGGGGCGAATGCGACCCAGCCAACCCGAAAAACCGCCGCCTGCGCTGCGCGATGCTGGTCGAGCGGATCAGCGAGGGCGGCACGACCCGAGTGCTCATCGATACCGGCCCCGATATGCGCGAGCAGCTTTTGAGCGCGCGCGTCGATCGGCTCGATGCGGTGGTCTATACCCATAGCCACGCCGATCACGTGCACGGGCTCGACGATCTGCGCCAGATTGTTTTCAACATGCGCAAGCGCCTGCCCGTCTGGGCCGATGGCGACACGCAAGAGGCTCTTTTGGGCCGCTTCGCCTATGCCTTCGTCCAGCCGCCCGATAGCAATTACAAGCCGATCTGCGATCTCAACGCGATCCGAAACGATACGGCTTTCGAAATTACGGGCGATGGCGGCCCGATCCGCTTCCAGCCATTTCAGGTCGAACATGGCAATATCGACGCGCTCGGCTTTCGGATCGCCGATCTGGCCTATCTGCCCGATGTCTCGGCCATCCCCGAGCCCGCATGGGCCCATCTGGGCGGGCTCAAATGCTGGGTGCTCGATGCGCTGCGGCGCACGCCCCACCCGACCCATGCGCATCTGGCGCAATCGCTCGAATGGATCGCCCGCGCGGCTCCGCAAAGCGCCGTGATCACCAATATGCATATCGATCTCGATCACGACGCGGTGGCGCGCGAGACCCCCGATCACGTGCGCCCGGCCCATGACGGGATGGTGCTGGAATTTGACCTTTGAGCGTTCTGATCGACGTCATCCTGCCGGTCTTTCTGGTGATCGCCTTCGGGTATGTCGCCTCATGGCGCGGGCTGTTTTCCGAAGGGGCGGTCGATGGGCTGATGCGCTTTGCCCAGACCTTCGCGGTGCCGGTCCTGCTGGCGCGGTCCATCGCAAATCTCGATCTGAGCCAAAGCTATAACTGGTGGATGATGACCGCCTTCTATGCCGGCGCTCTGATTGCCTTTTCAATCGGCATCTTTGGATCGCGGATAATGGGGCGCAGCGGCCCGGAATGCGTAGCCATCGGCTTTGCCTGCATGTTCTCGAACTCGCTGCTGCTGGGCCTGCCGATTACCGAGCGCGCTTATGGCACCGACGCGCTCTCGGGCAATTTCGCGATCATCTCGGTGCATTCGCCGTTTCTCTACGCAGTCGGCATCCTTTCGATGGAGATGGTGCGCTCGTCGGGCACGGGGGCGAGCCTTGGCCGCGTCGGGCTCAACGCGCTGACAGGCGTTTTGCGCACGCCGCTGGTGATCGGCATCCTCACTGGCTTTGCCATCAAGATCGGGACCGAGCTGACAGGCCAACCCCTTCCCCATCCAATCCGCGAAGGCATGGATATGATGGCGCGTGCGGCGCTGCCTGCCGCCCTGTTCGGGTTGGGCGGCGTATTGCATCGCTACCGCCCCGAGGGCGATGCCAAGGCGATTGCGATGATCACGGTACTGGCGCTGATCGTGCATCCGGCGATCACCTACACGCTAGCGCATTTCGCCTTCCACGTGGATACCGCCGCCCTGCGCTCGGCCACGCTGACGGGCGCAATGGCACCCGGCGTGAACGCCTATCTCTTTGCCAATATCTACGGGGTGGCCAAGCGCGTCTCGGCCTCGGCAGTGCTGATTGCAACGGCGCTGTCGATCCTGACGATCTGGGGCTGGCTGGCGATCCTGCCCTAAGTCAGTTCCCCTTGCGCGCCGCTCAGGCCTTGCGCACCCGGATCACGACATCGACGCGGGTCACCTTGGCGCCTTCCGGGGCTTTGGGGATCCGCGCCAGCTGCAGCTCCTCGGCAGGCGCATCCGAGATCCGGTTCTCATCTTCCCAGAAGAAATGCGGATGATCATCCATGCGCGTGTCGAAATAGCTGCGCGAGCCATCGACCGTCACCTCACGCATCAGCCCGGCATCGCAAAACGCTTTGAGCGTGTTGTAAACCGTGGCCAAAGAGACCTTCTCGCCCGCATCGCAGGCCGCTGCATAAAGGCTCTCAGCGGTGACATGACGGTTCTCGCCATCTCCCACGAGCAAGGCCGCAAGGGCCACGCGCTGACGCGTCGGCCTCAGGTGTCCCTGAGCCAACCAAGATTGTCCCCGCTCGCGCATCCCGTCAGGTTTTGCTGGCATCCCTAAACTCCTTCCCATCAATATGACTGTTCTGGGCGCAGGTTTCAATGGAGCAGGCGCGCAGCCGGCTCCCCGTTGCCCTTGCGCCGATTGGCGCAGCGGTGCTAGAGGGTTTGGAAAAGCACGCCGTAAACGGGAAGGAGCACCGATGGCAGGGTTTCCGACGAGCTTCGGGAAAGAAGATCTACTTAAATGTGCGCGCGGGGAGCTGTTTGGCCCCGGCAATGCACAACTCCCCGAGCCCCCGATGCTGATGATGGACCGTATCACCGAGATTTCGGAAGATGGCGGTCTGCACGGCAAAGGCCATGTCGTGGCCGAATTCGACATCACCCCCGACCTGTGGTTCTTCGAGTGCCACTTCCCGGGCAACCCGATCATGCCCGGCTGCCTCGGGCTGGACGGGCTGTGGCAGCTCACCGGCTTCAACCTTGGTTGGCGCGGCTGGCAAGGGCGCGGCTACGCGCTCGGCGTCGGCGAGGTAAAGCTGACCGGAATGGTCCGCCCCGAGCGCAAGATGCTGACCTACAAGGTCGATTTCACCAAGGCCGTGCAAACGCGCCGGCTGACCATGGGCGTCGCCGACGGGATCGTCGAGGCCGATGGCGAAGTGATCTACCAAGTCAAGGATATGAAGGTCGCGCTCTCCGAGAGCTGATCTGAGAGACTATAAACGAGGAGGGCCTTATGCGCCGCGTCGTCATCACCGGGCTTGGCATCGTCTCGCCCATCGGCAACACCGCCGACGAAGTCACCGCCAGCCTCCGGGCCGGTAAATCCGGCATCACCTTCCAGGACTCGTATAAGGAGCTTGGCTTTCGCAGTCAGGTCGCCGGCGTCCCGGATATCGATCTGGCCGCGAATATCGACAAGCGCCAGCTTCGGTTCATGGGACCGACGGCGGCCTATGCCTATATCGCGATGGAACAGGCGATTGCCGATGCCGGGCTTGATGCCGGCGATATCAGCAATGAGCGTACCGGCCTCGTGGCAGGCTCGGGCGGTCCGTCCACCTCGAATTTCTTCTTGGCCCACCAGACGGTGATCGAGAAAGGCAGCCCCAAACGCATGGGGCCGTTCATGGTCACCAAATGCATGAGCTCGACCGTCTCGGCCTGCCTCGCCACGCCGTTCAAGATCAAGGGCGTGAACTACTCGATCACCTCGGCCTGCTCGACCTCGGCCCATTGCATCGGCAACGGCGCAGAGCTGATCCAGATGGGCAAGCAAGACATCGTCTTCGCAGGCGGCGGCGAAGAGGTCGACTGGACCCTGAGCTGTCTCTTCGATGCGATGGGCGCGATGAGCTCGAAATATAACGACGCCCCCGAAACCGCCGCGCGCGCCTTCGATGCGACCCGCGACGGCTTCGTGATCGGCGGCGGCGGCGGCATGCTGGTGCTCGAAGAGCTCGAACATGCCAAGGCGCGCGGTGCCAAGATCTATGCCGAGGTGACGGGCTACGGCGCGACCTCGGATGGCTATGACATGGTGGCCCCCTCTGGCGAGGGTGGCGAGCGCTCGATGAAGCTGGCGAAATCGACCCTGCCTGAAGGCCGCAAGATCACCTATATCAACGCGCATGGCACCTCGACGCCGGTGGGCGATGTGACCGAGGTTGAGGCCGTGCGCCGCGCCATAGGCGAAGATCACGCGCCGATCAGCTCCACCAAGTCGATGACGGGCCACGCGCTTGGCGCGGCAGGGGTCAACGAGGCGATCTATTCGCTCCTGATGATGCAGGGCAATTTCATCGCCCCCTCGATCAACGTGACCGAGCTCGACCCTGCCATTCGCGCGGGCGAGATCGCGACCGAGATGGTCGATGGCGTCGATCATGACAGCGTGCTCTCCAACAGCTTCGGCTTCGGCGGCACGAACGCATCGCTCATCATGAGCAAATTTCTGGATTAATTCGTAAACACGGCGGCAGGACGGCAGGACGGGAATGGCAGAATTAATGAAGGGCAAGCGCGGCCTCGTTATGGGGGTCGCGAATGATCGCTCGATCGCATGGGGCATCGCCAAGGCATTGTCGGACGAAGGCGCAGAACTGGCCTTCACCTATCAGGGCGAGGCCTTTGGCAAACGGGTCGCTCCGCTCGCCGAGAGCCTCGGCTCGACTTTTCTTCTCGATGTCGATGTGAATGACGACGCCTCGATGGATGCGGCCTTCGCGCAGCTGAAAGAAGGCTGGGGCAGCATCGATTTCGTGATCCACGCCATCGCCTTTTCCGACAAAAGTGAACTCGCGGGCCGCTTCATCGACACGACGCGAGACAACTTCAAGAACTCACTGACGATTTCGTGCTACAGCTTCATCGACGTGGCCAAACGCGCCTCGGAGCTGATGACCGAAGGCGGCTCGCTGATCACGCTGACCTATATGGGCTCGCAGCGCGTGACGCCCTTCTACAACGTCATGGGCGTGGCCAAGGCGGCGCTGGAATCTGCCGTGCGCTACCTCGCCGCCGATCTCGGGCCGCAAGGCATCCGGGTCAACGCGATCTCGCCCGGCCCGATGAAGACGCTCGCAGGGGCCGCCATTGGCGGCGCACGCAGAACATTCCGGCACACCGATGCCAATGCCCCGTTGCGCCACAATGCGACGCTCGAGGCGATCGGCGGCACCGCAGTCTATCTGTGCTCAGAGTATGCTGCCTGCACCAGCGGCGAGATCATTTCGGTCGATAGCGGCTATCACGTGATGGGCATGCCCATCGCAGAAAACCTGTAAGGGGTTTACCACCCCGCCCCACCCGCTAGGGTGAAAGCAAACAGGAGGGGCGGGATGACAAGACGCGATTTTTCCGTAGGAATCATTGGCACAGGCATGCTTGGCGCGGCTCTGGCGCGCGCTCTCTGGCAGGCCCGCGCGCAGGGCTCAGCGCTCTATCTCAGCAACCGCTCAGGCCATCTGCCCGATCTTGAGGGATTTCCCGCTGATCACCTGCTCACGGATCCGCAGGCGCTGGCGGATGCCTGCGATGTCATCGTGCTATGCGTTCCGCCCGCCGCCGCGCGCAGTATCCAGATCCAAGCCACAGGCAAGCTGGTCATCTCGGTGATGGCGGGCGTGCCACTGGCCGAAATTGTGCGGCTCACCCAGAGCTCCCGCGCGATCTGCGCAATGAGCAGCCCCGCCGCCGCGCATGCATTGGCCTATTCGCCGTGGTTCGCAGCGCCCGATGTGACCGCGCAAGATCGCAGCCGCGCCCGCGCGATCTTCGAGGCCTGCGGCACCACGGATGAGCTGGAGACCGAGGACCACCTCGCCCATTTCACCGCGCTTACCGGTCCGGTGCCGGGATTTGTCGCAGCCTGCGCCGCCGCGATGGCAGATCATATCCGCGCGCAAGGCATCGCACCCGAGATTGCTGATCGCGCGATACGGCAGTTGTTTCTCGGCGCGGGGCAGATGATGGCCGAGGGCCCTTCACCGGCCACGCAGGTGCAAGAGATGATCGACTATGACGGGACGACGGCTGCCGGGCTCAGACGCCTGCAAAGCGGCCCCTTTGCGCGCGAGATCGCAGCCGCCCTTGAAAGCGCCGTGCAGAAGACCCGAGAGATATACTGAGCGGACCCGCCAATGGCTCGGCACCGTTTCACCCTTTGGGAGGACCCAAAATGACCACAGAGCTCTGCGTCTTTGACGCCTATGGCACCTTGTTCGACGTCGATGCCGCCGCCCGCGCACTCGCGCTCGACGAGCCCCGCCTGCGCGATATCTGGCCCCGTCTCGCCGCCGACTGGCGCCGCAAGCAGCTTGAATATTCTTGGCTGCGCGAGGTGATGGGCGATTACGTCGATTTCTGGCAACTCACCCGCGACGGGCTGGACTGGGCAATGGAGGCGCAAGGGCTTGACGATCCCGCGCTGGCCGCGCGCCTGATGGATCTCTACCGCGAACTGCCGGCCTTCCCCGAAGTGCCCGCCATGCTGGAGACGCTCAGGGCGCGTGGCGTGAAATGCGCGATCTTGTCGAATGGCGCCCCCGACATGCTGGCCTCTGCGGTACAGGCTGCAGGCCTCGCGCCGCTGCTCGATGCGGTGATCTCGGTCGACGCGCTACGCCGCTTCAAACCCGCTATGGAAGTTTACGGGCTGGTCGAGACCCAGCTTGCCATCTCGCCGGCGCAGACCAGTTTCATCTCGTCGAATGGCTGGGATGCCGCCGGCGCAGCGCGCTTCGGCTTTCGCGTGGTCTGGGCCAATCGCGCGGGTGCCCCGACCGAGCGGCTGTCCCATAGCCCGGACGTGATCCTGCCAGATCTCACGTCCCTGCCCGACCATCTTTGAGCGCGCCTTGCTGATGCAAAGCAGACGTGAATGGCAAGGTCGCAACAAGGCCCTAGCTACTCTCAGATGATCAACCGAAAGGAAGCCTCATGGAGTTCTTCACCGCCGATGATGGCGCGAAGCTGGCCTATCGCGACACGGGCTCGGGCACGCCGGTGCTCGCGCTCTCGGGCCTCACGCGGACCGTTCAGGATTTCGACTATGTCGCTCCGCATCTGCCGGGTATCCGGTTGATCCGCATGGATTACCGCGGTCGCGGCGCGAGCGATTGGACCGGAGAGGCAAGCTACACCGTCCCGCGCGAGGCGTTGGACGCGCTGCAACTTCTCGACCATCTGGGGCTGGAGCGCGCCGCGATCTTGGGCACCTCGCGCGGCGGGCTGATCGGGATGTATCTCACAGCCACCGCGAAGGACCGGATCACGGGGCTCGCGCTCAACGATGTCGGCCCGGTACTGCAAGAGACCGGGCTGAACCAGATTTTCGACTATATAGGGCGCAATCCGGCCGCCAAGACCTATGACGAAATGGCCGCGAAACTGCCCGCAGCGATGAAGGGCTTTGAGAACGTGCCCGACAGCCGCTGGGCGCAGGAGGTGCGCCACCATTATCTCGAGACAGAAACCGGGCTGAAGATCAATTACGACCCGGAGCTGCGCGCCGCCTTCCTGAAGGCCTTCGAAGGCGGTGTGCCCGAGGCCTGGCCGCTGTTTGATGCCGCCGAAGGGCTGCCGCTGGCGCTGATCCACGGCGCGAATTCCGAACTGCTGAGCGACGAGACCGCCCGCGAGATGCAGCGCCGCCGCCCCGACATGATCTATGCCAGCGTGCCAGACCGCGCCCATATCCCCTTCCTCGACGAAGCCGAGGCGCTGGAAGCGCTGCACGCTTGGATCGCAAAGCTCTGAGCGCGCCCCCTACCGCTGGCGCCGCGCGCTGTCTATAAACGCCCTCGCCGTCCCTGCCAAAGAGGCTCTCGATGCATGCAGGCTCGTCCAGCAGCCCCCGCCACCGGATCATCATGGTGGCCCATAGCCACAAGCTCGGCGGGATCGAGCGCAACGTGCATGCGCTGGCCCGCGTGCTCAGCGAGGCCGGGCATCACATCGCCTATGCCGGTCCGCGGGACGGCTGGCTGGGCGAGGCGATGGCGCAGGCGGGGTATGACAGCCTCGATCTGGCGATGAACGGGATGTATGATCCGATCTCGGCGTGGAAATTGCGGCGCTTTGCAAAGCGATGGGGTGCCGATCTGCTGCATGGTCATGCCCAACGCGGCACGCGCTACGCCCGCTGGGCGGCGGCCGGGCGTGTGGCCGTCATCGCCAGCGCGCATTCCACGACCGCGTGGAAATGGTTCGGCCCCAATCACCCGATCCTCGCAGTCTCGCAGGCCGTACGCTCTGTGCTGCTCGACAAGGGATTCGCGCCCGAGCAGGTGCGCTGCGTGCATCTGGGCGTGCCCGATCAAGGCCGCGCCCCCGCGCCGCCCCCCGGCCCGATCCGCCCCGAGCGCCCGCTTGTCATGGGCATTCTTGGGCGGCTCGAACAGGTGAAAGGCCATGACACGGCGCTTGAGGCGCTGGCCCTTCTGCGCGACCGCCTGCCCGCGCGGCTCGTCTTTATCGGCGCAGACACCACCGAATGGGCGGCCCAGATGAAGGCCCGCACAAAGGCGCTCGGCCTTTCGGATCGCGTCGAATTCTGGGGCCAGCGCAGCGACATCGCGGCTGTTTTTGCGCAGATGGACCTCATGCTTGCCCCCTCCTACCGCGAGGCGCTGAGCCTCTCCCTTCTTGAAACCTGCGCCGCCGGACGCCCGGCCATCGGCAGCAATCTGGGCGGCATCCCCGAGGTGATCACCCCCGGCCAGAACGGGCTTCTGGTGCCGCCCTCCGACCCCGAGGCGCTGGCCGAAGCCATCATGCAGCTTGCTCAGGACGACGCGCTGCGCGCGCGGATGGGCGATGCGGCCCGCGCGGTTTTTCTGCAGACCTTCACCGAGGCCGCGATGCGCGCGGGCACCGAGGCGGGCTATGCGCAGGCCTTGTCACAGGCGCAGGGAGGCGCGCGATGAGCGGCATCACAATCTTCATGTATCATCAGATAGGCCCCTTCCCGAAGATGGCCGAGCACCGCGCAAGCTATTGCAATATAGACCGGTTTCGCGCGCAGATGCGGATGCTCAAACTGCTCGGCATCCCCGTCTTGTCGATGAGCACGGCAGCACGCGCGCTGCGTGGCGAGATCGCGATGCCCCGGCGCGCCGTGGTGCTCAGCTTCGATGACGGATGCCGGAATTTCCACGAACACGCCCTGCCCGTCCTGCGCGCGCATGGCTTTCCCGCCATCGTCTATGCGATCTCGGATATGATTGGCGGGACAGCTGACTGGCTCGCCTCGGCCGGTCACCCGGCAGCGCCTCTGATGAATTGGGAGGAGTTGCGCAGCCTGCCCGCCGATAACATCGAAATCGGCAGCCACAGCGCCAATCACATCCGCTTGGGCGATCAGGATGCGACCCGGCAGATCCGCGAGCTTCGCGACAGCAAAGCCCGGCTGGAAGACGGGCTCGGACGGGCCGTGCCGCATGTCTGCTACCCCTATGGCTCACACGGGCCAGAGACGCTGAAGGCCGCAGCCCAAGCCGGATATGAGACCGGCGTAACCTGTCAGCGCGGCGCGGCGACGCCCGCCTTTGACCCGCTGGCCCTGCCCCGCAAGGCAATCTCTCAGGGCGATGACAGTTTCGGGTTCCTGTGGAAGCTCTACGCCAAGGATGCGCCCAAAGGCACAACGCTCTTCCGCCCCGACTGGCACCAACCTCACGCCTAACCCATTGATACAAAAAGGCGCTCCAAAAGGAGCGCCTTTTCCGAAACGTTTCGGAATCCGAGACTTTGGCGCGAGATCAGTCCTTCGCGCGTTCCACATAGGTGTTGTCCTCGGTGTTGACGACGATCCGCGTGCCCACGCCGATATGCGGCGGCACCATCACGCGAATGCCACCGGTGCACATCGACGGCTTGTAGCTCGACGAGGCCGTCTGACCCTTCACGACCGGCTCGGTCTCTTCGACCTCGACGGTGACCTTCTGCGGCAGGTCGATCGCGATCGCGGCGCCCTGAAACGTCTTGAGATAGACGCGCAGCCCGTCGCGCAGGAACACTTTCGCATCGCCAATCACATCGTCTTGCACCGCGATCTGCTCGTAGGTGTTGGGCTCCATGAAGTGATAGCCCTCGCCATCCTCGTAGAGGAAATCATACTCGCTTTCCTCGACATGGGCGCGCTCCACCTGCTCGGTCGTGCGCCAACGCTCGGACACTTTCGTGCCATCCGAAATGCGGCGCATGTCGACCTGCGTGACGGGCGTACCCTTGCCGGGATGGATGTTCTGCGCGGTGATCACGACATAAAGCTTGTCGTCGATTTCAAGAACATTGCCCTTGCGGACCGAGGAAGCGATGACTTTGGCCATGAAAGGACCCCTTGTGACTATCGAAGAAACAGGCTCTGGCGCCCGGCTGGCTGAGCGCCTAAACCATTTACGCCCCGATTTCCAGCCTGAAAGGCCGATCATGCCCCCGTTCTGGACCCCTGAGCGCCATGCCGACCGTCGCCCGGCGCTTTTGGCACGCAACCGCATTCAACACGCGATCCGCGACTGGCTGGAGGCGGAGGACTTCCTCGAGGTCGATCCCAGCGCGTTGCAGATCAGCCCGGGCAACGAGGCGCATCTGCATGCATTCGCAACCGAGGCCCTTGGCAATGACGGGCAAGCGCGCCCGATGTATCTGCATACCTCGCCAGAATTTGCGATGAAAAAGCTGCTCGCAGCGGGTGAGGCCCGGATCGCGAGCTTTGCCCATGTCTGGCGCAACCGGGAACGCGGGCCGCGCCACAGCCCCGAATTCACGATGCTGGAATGGTATCGCGCAGGCGCGGATTACACGGTTTTGATGGACGATTGCGCGACGATTCTGACGCTGGCAGCCCGGGCGGCGGGCGCAGAGGTGTTCCGCTCAGCCCATGCGGAATGCGACCCCTTCGCGCAGCCCGAGCGGCTGAGCGTGGCGGAGGCTTTCTCGCACTATGCCGGGATCGACCTGCTGGCGACCTGTGCACCCGGCGGGGCGACCGATGCCGCAGCCCTACGTGCGCAATGCGAAAGTACAGGCTTTGCCGTAGCCGCGGATGACAGTTGGTCGGATATGGTCTCGAAACTGCTGGTGGCCAAGGTCGAGCCGCATCTGGGCCATGGCCGCGCGACGATCCTCGATCGCTACCCGCTGGCCGAAGCGGCCCTCGCGCGCCCCGCCCCCGACGATCCCCGGCTGGCCCAGCGCTTTGAGCTTTATGCCTGCGGGGTGGAGCTGGCCAACGGGTTTGGCGAGCTGACCGATGCGGTTGAACAACGCCGTAGGTTCGAGGCCGATATGGATCTCAAGGCGCGGCTTTACGGGCAGCGCTACCCGCTCGATGAAGAATTTCTGAGCGCCCTTGCGATCATGCCGGAAGCCTCGGGGATCGCGCTTGGTTTTGATCGGCTGGTCATGCTCGCAACGGGCGCGCCGCAGATCGATGACGTGATCTGGGTGCCCGTTGGCTAGGGATCAGGCCGCGCACCTGATCCAAAGACGCAGACTGCGCGTCGCACCCTAGCTTACCTCATTTGGTTTGCGCGGCATGTTCCTTGAGCACGCTTAGCGAGACCTCGCGCAACGCGTCGCGATGAGTCGAGGCGAGCATGATCTTTGGTCCGCAGCCCTCTTGCGCGGCATCGGCAAAACGCGCGGCACAGAGGCACCACCGGTCACCGGGCTTCAATCCGGGAAAGCCGAATTCCGGGCGCGGCGTGCTCAGATCATTTCCGACATATTTCGACCATGCGAGAAATTCGGCCGTCATCACTGCGCAGACCGTGTGCGAGCCGGTATCTTCCCAGCAGGTATTGCAGCTACCATCCCGGAAAAACCCGGTCATCGGCGCTTTTGAGCAGGGTTGCAACGGCCCGCCCAACACATTGATCGCTTCGTACATCTGCATCCTAGCGCCCCCTGTTTGGGGGCTAAGCTTCCGCGATGCACCTGCGCAAGGCAAGCCCCGCGCGCGATATCGGCGTCAGTAGATGTAGCGGATCTGATCGGACCAGTAGCGCTCCATCCGGCGCAGGGTGTGATTCATCTCCTCCATCGCATCGAAGGAGATCACGCCCTGCGTCTCCATCCCCTGCGCATGACGCGCAAAGAGCGCCTCGACATTGTCGCGCATCTCGCGGCCCTTCGCGGTCAGGCGCACCCGCACCGAGCGGCGATCAATATCGCAGCGCTGATGGTGCATATAGCCCGCCTCGACCAGCTTCTTGAGATTATAAGACACGTTGGAGCCCTGATAATAGCCGCGTGTCTTCAGCTCGCCTGCGGTGACCTCATTCGCGCCGACATTGAACAGCAAGAGCGCCTGAACCGGGTTGATCTCCAGCTCTCCCAGACGCTCGAACTCGTCCTTGATCACATCGAGCAACAGACGGTGCAATCGCTCCAGCAAGGACAGGCTGTCGAGATAGCCCGCCATCAGACCCGGGCCGTCCGCGCGAGACCGGAGCTCCTCAATCTTGTTTTGCACAACCATGTGACTCTCCAACGCTGCTCACCTATCGCAAGCAGCGTGACGGAGAATGGCAAAGATACCGTTAAGACGAATACCCCCGCACCCGAACAGGGACTTGCGGGCCTCAGCGTTGCGGCAGATGGCGTGCGCGGGCAAACTCCCCGATCCGGGCGATCAAGGCGCTGTACTGCTCGGGACAGGGGCGCGTACCCGACACCCACGGATAGAGATCCTGATCGTTCTCTTCGAGCAGCGCGTCATATAGATCCAGCTCCGGCGCCTCGAGCCCCGCCAGCGACTCATCGGAGAAAGGCCCAAGGATCATGTCCATTTCCTTGGTGCCACGCCGCCAGCTGCGCATCCGCATCCGCTTCAACCGGGCCTCTGGGGTCTCGCTCATTCGCTCTCTCCTGCCATGAGCCGTTTTTCCAAGCGGCCCAGCCGTGCGTCCAGCTCTTCGAGCCCGGCGCGCACCTCGCGGATTTCGCGCACGATCGCACGATCCGTCGTTGGCTCTGCCATTGCCTCGGGCGGGCCGTCAAGCCCCTGCCCCTCGCCGGTGAGCAACCACATCAATGTGACATTGAGCATCCCCGAGAGCATTTGCATACGATTGGCGCGCGGCTCGGCCGCATCGTCCTCCCACGCCTCGAGGGTTTCCAGCCGCACACCCAGCTTCTCGGCCAGTTGCGTCTGGCTCAGACCTGCAGCCTCACGCGCGCCCGCCAAACGGTCGCCAAATGTTGCCGATGCCTCACCGTACCAATCTTCGGCCATGAACATCTCCTGCTTTCGCTTGATCACTGTTGGCCCCAAGCCTAGAAGTTTGCGCAATGGAATACAAATCAAGGGCAGTTCGATGGCATTTCTTTCCGAGACGCTCGCACGGGTCAAACCCTCGCCAACCGTTGCGATGACGGGCAAGGTTGCCGATCTGCGCGCAGCCGGGCGCGATGTGATCGGCCTGTCCGCCGGAGAGCCCGATTTCGACACGCCCGACAATATCAAGAAAGCGGCCTTGGCAGCGATTGATGGCGGAAAAACCAAATACACCGCCGTCGACGGGCTGACCGAGTTGAAGGAAGCGATCTGCGCCAAATTCGCGCGCGATAACGAATTGCATTACACGCCCGATCAGATCTCGGTCTCGTCGGGCGGCAAGCATGTGCTGTTCAACGCGCTGATGGCGACGCTCAATCCCGGTGATGAGGTGATCATCCCGACGCCCTATTGGGTGAGCTATCCCGATATGGTCCTGATCGGGGGCGGCACGCCTGTCTTTGTGGAGGGCAAGCCCGAGCTGGGCTTCAAGATCAGCCCCGAGGCGCTTGAGGCCGCGATCACGCCCCGCACCAAGTGGTTCATCTTCAACTCGCCCTCCAACCCCTCGGGAGCTGCCTATTCGCGCGCCGAGCTGAAAGCGCTGACCGATGTGCTGATGCGCCACCCCCAAGTCTGGGTGATGACGGATGACATGTACGAGCACCTGACTTTCGACGGGTTCGATTTCACCACCCCCGCGCAGGTTGAGCCGGGGCTGTATGAGCGCACCCTGACGGTCAATGGGGTCTCCAAAGCCTATGCGATGACGGGCTGGCGGATCGGCTATGCGGGCGGCCCGAAAGCGCTGATCGCCGCGATGCGCAAGGTCCAGTCGCAATCGACCTCCAACCCCTGCTCGATCAGCCAATGGGCCGCAACCGAAGCACTAAACGGTCCGCAGGACTATATCGGCACCGCTCGGGCCGCTTTCAAACGTCGGCGCGATCTTGTCGTCGACGCGCTCAACGCCTGCCCCGGGATCACCTGCGCGACGCCCGAGGGGGCTTTCTACGTCTACCCCTCGATTGCGGGTTGCATCGGCAAAACCACCGCCGGAGGCACGCTCATCTCTGATGATGAGAGCTTCGCGACTGCGCTTCTCGAAGAGGGCAACGTTGCCGTGGTGTTCGGCGCAGCCTTCGGACTTTCGCCCAACTTCCGCATCAGCTACGCTACCTCTGATGCGGCGCTGACCGAAGCATGCGCCCGCATAAAGACCTTTTGCGAAGGGCTGCGATAGGCCGGGAAACGGCCAGGGAGACACAGGCATGGCAGGCGAGCTTCCGGACTATTATTTCCGGGTCAAAGAGAATGGCGCGGCGGTCTTTCGGGTCGATACCGAGAACCGGCAACGGCGCATCGAGATGGACCAGATCGCGGTGGTCAATGTCCGCAACGGCGAGATCAAGCCGCAGGGCGACCGCGTTCTGAGCGCACAGGACCGTGCCGAGATCGACGCCTGGATCACGCATCGCCGCGATGTGCTGGCGGCGCGCGATGTCGATGACATCCTGCGCGCGATCGATCACCTCAATCTGGTGACGCAATGGGCGCAATCGCGCGCCACCGATGATCAGCTCGAAGAGATCACCGACACGCTCTTGCTCACGATGCATGATCTGCGCTCGGTTCTGGTGCGCAAAAAGGCCGAACGGGTGATCGCCAAGGCGAAATGAGCGGCCAAGGCTCGGCGGATCAGACCGAGACCACTTCGCGCAGCGCCTCGCGGGTCAGCGTGTCCTTCGTGCCCTCCATCGCCACGGCGCCACGCTTGAGCACGTAGAAGCGATCCCCCAGATCATGAGCGAAGTCGAAATATTGCTCGACGAGGATGATCGCCATATCGCCCTTCTCGCGCAGATAGGCGATCACGCGCCCGATTTGCTGGATGATATTGGGCTGAATGCCTTCGGTCGGCTCATCGAGCAACAGAAGCTTGGGCTTCATCAGCATCGCCCGCGCGATCGCAAGCTGCTGCTGCTGGCCGCCTGACAGATCGCCGCCCCGCCGGTTGAGGAACTCCTTGAGGATCGGGAACAGCTCATAAATCTCATCGGGGATGAAATGCTCGGATTTGGGCAGACAGGCAAAGGCCGTTTCCATATTCTCGCGCACGCTGAGCAGCGGAAAGATCATCCGGCCCTGCGGAACGTAGCCCAAGCCCGCCCGCGCCATCGCCTGCGGCGCGACCCGCCCCATCTGCGCCCCGTCCAGAATGACCTCGCCGCCAGAGCGCGGATGCGTGCCCGAAATCGCTTTCAGAAGCGAGGTCTTGCCCACCCCGTTCGTGCCCATGATGCAGGTCACCTCACCGGCGCGGGCCTCCATATCGATGCCGTATAGAATCTGACTGCCGCCGTAATGCAGCGTCAGCCCGCGTGTTTTCAGCATGTCAGCGCCCAAGATACACCTCGATCACCCGTTTATCCGCCGTCACATGATCGAGCGACCCTTCCGCCAGCACCGATCCCTCGTGCAAGACCGTGACCTTGCAATCGAGCCTGCGCACGAATTCCATATCGTGCTCGACCACCACCACCGCATGATCGCGCGCCAGCGCCACCAGAAGGGCTGTCGTCTGCTCGCGCTCGGCCAGCGTCATGCCAGCGGCGGGTTCGTCTACCAGCAAGAGCTGGGGCTCCTGCGCCAGCAGCATCCCGATCTCGAGCCATTGCTTTTGCCCGTGGCTCAGCTCACCCGCCTTGCGCGGCAATTGCTCGGCCAGCCCCACCTGCTCGGCAACTTCGCGCACCCGTGCCGCATCGCGCGCGCCTGCGCGCCAGAACAGGACCCGCCACGGCGCGCGATGCGCCTTGAGCGCCATCATCAGATTGTCGGTCACCGACTGATCCTCGAAGACTGTCGGCTTTTGAAACTTGCGCCCGATGCCTGCCCGCGCGATCTGCGCCTCGTTGCGCTTGAGCAGGTTGGTCGACATCGGCCCCCAAAGCACCGAGCCCTCATCGGGCCGGGTCTTGCCGGTGACGATATCCATGAAGGTCGTCTTGCCCGCGCCATTGGGGCCGATCACCGCGCGCAACTCGGCACGACCAATCGAGAAGCTGAGATTGTTGATCGCCTTGAACCCATCAAAGCTGACGGAGATGCCCGAGACCTCGAGAAGCGTGGCCGCGCCCGCACCGGTACTCATTCGCGCGCCTCCTCTTGCTGCAAACTGCCCTGATCGGGGCCCATCGGTGTGCCACCGCGCCGGGGGCTCCGGATATGGGCCAGAAGATCGACCAGCCCCGAGAGGCCTTTCGGCGCCAGCAGCGTCACCAGAACGAAGCTCAGCCCCAGCAACACCTGCCACCAATCGACCCATTTGACCGTGTAAAAGCCCAGCGGCAGATCGGGCACCCGCCCGCCGGTGAACCAGCTTGAGACGATAGAGACAAAAAACGCACCCATCACCGCCCCGTAAAGCCGCCCGCGCCCGCCAATGGCGACCCAGACCGCGAGATAGATCGACGCGATGGGCGCCATCTCACCGGGGTTGATGATGCCCGCCTGCGGGTAATAGAGCGCGCCCGCAATCGCTGCGATCACGGCCGTTAGCGTGAAGACGAACAGCTTGTAGCCCTCGACAGGATAGCCCAGAAACCGCACCCGCGCCTCATCGTCGCGGATGCCGCGAATGACCGAGCCGAACTTGCCCGACACAATCGCCGCCGAGAGCACATATCCCAACGCCAGCGCAAAGGCCGAGGCCCAGAGGAACCAGACCGAACTGTGATCCTGATCGGCTGCGAGGCCGGGGATGTTTTGCAGCCCCGAAAGGCCGTTATTGCCGCGCAGCCCGCTCTCGTTCTGGAAGAGATAGAGCGAGAGCGCCAGCGTCATCGCCTGCGTCAGGATCGACAGATAGACCCCCGTCACCCGCGAACGGAAGGCGAGCCAGCCGAAGATCAGCGCCAGCAACCCCGGCACCAGCACCACGAAGAGAAGCTGCATCGGCAGCGAGCCCGCGAAGGTCCAGATCGCGGGCAGATCCGAGCCCCCCACGACGCCAAAGATCTGCGTGCCAATCGCATCGCGCACCTCCTGCTGGGTCATCGGAAAATCGCCCGCCGAGGCCAGCACGATATCGCGCGTGCGCTCATACATCAGCCACATCCCGATCATGTAGCCGCCCAGTCCGAAAAAGGCGAAATGGCCAAGGCTGAGAATGCCGGTATAGCCCCAGACCAGATCCATCGCGATGGCGATCAGGCACAGGCACAACGTCTTGCCCAAGGTCTTCACCATCGAGGTCGAGATCACGCCCGGCCCATAGGCATGGCTCAGTAAGGTGATCACCAGCGTGAAGCAGGCAAGGATCGCGAGAAACCACAGCACCGAGGGGTTTTTGCTCAGAAATCCGGGTTTCATGCGCTCCCCCCCCATGTCGCGGCGGGGGTTTTGCACCCCCGCACCCCCGCAAGGTATTTGATCCAAGGCGAAGAGATATCCGGTTTTAACATGGTCAATCTCCCGCGGCCCGACCCTTGAGCGCGATGATGCCGCGCGGCCGGAATTGGATGAAGATGATGATGAAAAGGATCATGTAGGTCTGGGCTGCCAGCGTGTTGGAGGGGTTGAGCCATTCGATGCTCTTTTGCAGCCCGCCGATCAGCGTGGCCCCGGCCAGCGTGCCGAAGATCGAGCCCACACCGCCCACAACCACCGTCATGAAGCTTTGCACGATATAATCCTGCCCCATCTCGGAGGTGACCTTGGCAAACAGCCCGATGGCCACGCCCGCGATCCCGGCAATCCCCGAGCCAAAGCCGAAGGCCAGCATGTTGATCCGGTCGGGATTGATTCCCATCGAGGCCGCCATCGAGGGGTTTTGCGTCACCGCGCGGACCTCAAGCCCGAGCCGCGTGCGCCGCATCACCCAGAGATACAGCGCGAGGAAAACCAGCGCGAGCACGAAGATCGCGATGCGGATATAGCTGATCGAGACGATATCGTTGAATTGCAGCGCCCCTTCGAGCCAAGGCGGCGAGGTGAGCGGACGGGCCTGCGTGCCGAAGATGTTCTTGAAGAGCTGTTGCAGCGCAATCGAGATCCCGAAGCTTGCCAGCAGCGTCTCGAGCGGACGCTTGTAGAGATAGCGGATCACCAGCCGCTCCATCGCGACGCCCGCGCCGAATGTGATCGCAAAGGCCAGCGGCAGCGCGACCAGCACCGAGAGCGTTTTATCGGGCACGAAGAGCTGCACCACATAGCCGGTATAGGCACCCATCGTGATGAACTCGCCATGCGCCATGTTGATCACGCGCATCACCCCGAAGGTGATCGCAAGACCGATGGCTGCGAGGAAATAGATCGAGGCGAGCGAAAGCGCATCGAGCCCCAGATCCGCGCCCTGCATCAGCGAGACCTGACGGCTCACCCGCGTCAGCCCCGCCTCGGCGGCGGCGGTCACATCCGGGTCGGGCTCGGCGTAGATATCGGCATAGCTGTGCGCCTCCACCAGCTTTTGCGCCTCGGCATCGGTCAACCGCTGCGGCACTTCGCCTGCCTTGGCCAGCGCCGCATAAGCCTGCTCGCGCGCCTTGGGATCGGACATCTCCGACAGCGGCAGCCCGCCCACCTGACCGTTGACGACATGGGCCGCCAGCGCCCGCTGCACCTCGCTTGCGCTGATCCGCGCGGGTGCCATCTTGGCCTCCACCAAAAGCGCATAGGCCTCAGCATCCGAAATATCGCGCCCGGGTTTGAGCTCATCAGCGACATTGCCCTCGGGCGCGCCTGCAAACGCGCTCCGTCGGGTCGCGACCAGAGGGTTGAGCGTGCCGCGCAGATCCAGCCCGGTATCGGAGCCAAAGCTCTCGATTGCGGCGATCCGCTCGGCGGACTCTTTGCCAAAACGGATTGTCAGCAAGCGCTCGAGCCGCTGCTTTTCGGCCTTGATTTTCGGGTCGGTCTCATCCGGGATACTGGCGCGCAAAGGCGCGAGATGGCTGGCTTCGCCGTCGCGCTCAATCGCCTGCAAAGCCTCGCGACGCTTGGAGGGATCGGGATCGGAGAGCAGAAACTTGACCAGCGCCGCGCCGATCAGCGCGCGCACGCCGGAATTCGGTTTGACCTCCTTGATCTCGGAGCGTGGCGCTGTGCCCGCATCCTCCCCCGTGACGGGATCGCTCAGCGCATAGTCCTGACCCACGCGCTTTATGATAAAGACCGCATCATCGCTCTCGCGCAGCCCCACCCGCTTATCCGCCCAAGCCTGCAGAAACCGCGAGGCGCCGGGGCCTGAGGCTGCGATCTCATCGATCACCGGGCCGATGGTCATCCGCGAGGGGCGCGCGATCTTCTGGGCGTTATCCGCCAAGATCGCGCCAAGCCCAGTGGGTGCGGGCGCCGAGGTCACAGATCCGCTCTGCGGGGACGTGTCCTGCGCGCGCACGGGACACGCGAGCATCACGGCAATCGCGAGCCAAATAAAGAGCTTATGCATCGAATTCCCCTGCACCCCTGCCCGGTCTCGCGGCAGGAGACTGGCCCCTGCCGCGTGTTTTGTCGGTCGATCAGTAGTTCGACTTCTTCTGAACGCAGGTCTTGGTCTGGGTGTTGTACATCCCGCAATCGAGGCCCGGCCAATCCGACTTGAGCACCGCCGATTCCGGCAGGTAGTCGGTCCAGGCATCGCCCGGAACCGGATCGGTCTGCGAGATGATGTCGAACTGGCCATCCTCTTGGATCTCACCGATCAGGACCGGTTTGGTCAGGTGGTGGTTGGGCAGCATCTTCGCCGTGGTGCCGGTGAGGTTGGGGAATTCCTGCCCCGGCATCGCCGCGATAATCGTATCGATATCGGTCGTGCCTTTCTCTTTGACCGCGTTCACCCACATGTTGAAGCCGATATAGGTGGCCTCCATCGGGTCATTGGTGACACGGCTGTCATCGCCCGTATAGGCGTGCCAGGTTTTGATGAACTCGGCATTCTCGGGGGTATCGGCACTCTCGAAATAGTTCCAGGCGGCCAGCTGACCGACGAGGTTTTTCAGATCGGCCTGACCCAGACCCGACAGCTCTTCTTCGCCAACCGAGAAGGCCACGACCGGGATGTCATCTGCGGTGATGCCCGAGGCTGCGAGTTCTTTGTAAAAGCCGATATTGGCGTCGCCATTGATCGTCGAGATCACGCCGACCTTCTTGCCATCCGCACCAAGCGCCTTGACGTCCGAGACGATCTTGGACCAGTCGGACTGACCGAAGGGCGTGTAGTTGACGAAGATGTCTTCCTTCGCGATGCCCTTATCTTTGAGATAGGCCTCGAGAATGTTGTTCGTGGTGCGCGGGTAGACATAATCGGTGCCCAGAAGCGCGAATTTCTCGACGCCCAGTTCGTTGAGGAAGTAATCCACCGCCGGGATCGCCTGCTGGTTCGGGGCGGCCCCGGTATAGAACACGTTGCGCGAGCTTTCCTCGCCCTCGTATTGCACAGGGTAGAACAGCAGCCCGTTGAGCTCTTCAAGCACCGGCAGCACCGATTTGCGCGACACGGAGGTCCAGCAGCCGAAGATCACGTCCACCTTGTCGACCGAAATCAGCTCGCGGGCTTTTTCGGCAAAGAGCGGCCAGTCCGAGGCCGGATCAACCACGACCGCCTCTAGCATCTTGCCGTTGATGCCGCCCTTCTTGTTTTGCTCTTCGATCAGCATCAGGACCGTGTCCTTCAGCGTGGTCTCCGAAATCGCCATCGTGCCCGACAGCGAATGCAGGACACCCACCTTAATCTTGTCGTCCTCCTGAGCGAAAGCCACCCCGCCCGTCATCGTCACCGTTCCCGCAAAAGCTGCGGAAATCATAAGGTTGCGCCGAGTAATCATGTGTCGTCCCTCGTTTGCGTCAGCGCGCGTGGCCCTCTTGCGATCGCGTGGATCGGGCTCTTGTCGCGGCGGCTGAACCTCCATTGTTGGTGGCGGTGCGGGTGAGATCCCGCAGCGCCTCGGCTATCCAAGCGCCAACGCTGCAACGCGGCAAAGAAATCCGCAGCTCAAAGTGGCAAAACCCGCCACGAGGACGGGTTTGCCAAAGATTCCTGCGCAGATTTCGCTCACGCGCCCGTTATTTAAGCAATCGCATCTCGCGTCACGCTGGAATCGGGCTGAGCGCCAAGCCGCCCTCGCGCACCAGAAACTCCACGATCTGCTCCATCCCATCGCCTTGGCGCAGGCGCGTCAGCACGAAAGGCTTGTCCCCGCGCGCCGCCTGCGTGTCGCTCTCAAGCAATGCCAGATCGACCCCGACATAGGGGGCCAGATCAATCTTATTCACCACGAGAAGATCGGATTTCGTCACCCCAGGGCCGCGTTTGCGCGGAATATCCTGCCCCGCCGCCGTGTCGATCACATAGATCGTAAGATCCGCCAGCTCCGGGCTGAAGGTCGCCGCCAGATTGTCGCCCCCGCTCTCGATCAGCACAAGCTCCAGATCCGGGATCGCGCGGTTCAGATCTGCAATCGCGGCAAGGTTGATCGAGGCATCCTCACGGATCGCGGTATGCGGACAACCGCCGGTTTCCACCCCGCGTATCCGCTCAGCCGGCAGCACCTGCGCCCGCATCAGGGCTTCGGCATCCTCGCGCGTGTAGATATCGTTGGTCACCACCGCCATCGAGACACGCGCGGCCAGCGCACGCGCCAATTGCTCGGTCAGTGTCGTCTTGCCAACGCCGACCGGCCCACCGATGCCAACGCGTAAAGGTCCGTTTCCCATTCTCTCACCTCATGTCTTGAACAGACGCACATCGAGCGTCTCATGTTGCATCGCCGCGATCTCGGCTCGATAGGCGCTGGTCGCGATATCGTCGCGGCCCGCAGCCGCTGCGCGCTGCGCAATCTCGGTGATCTGCGGATGCAGCCCAGCGAGCACCTTCTGACCGGCCACTTGTCCTAAAGGGACAAGCCGGACCGCCGCAAACACCAGGTTTGCCGCAAAGGAATGTAGAAAAAGTGCAATGATGCGCGGGCTCGGAAGATCGAGATCCCGCGCCGCCTCCGCCACGGCGAGCGGCATCATCCGCGCACGCTGCTCGACCCCGCGCAAGCCCGATTGCGCCCGCGCGAAGGCCGCCCCCTGCTCCGCACTTTCGCTTAGCCGTTCCGCCGACCCCGCCAGAGCGCGCGCCAGATCATCGAGCGCATCGAGATCCTCGCCGCGCAGCGCGCATCCCAGCAGCACCGCGTCGCTCCAGCCTGTGCCATGCGCCAAAACAGCACCCAGCCATAGCGCCAAACTGTCCGGATCATGCACATCGCCCAAGGCCACCGCCTGCTCCAGCCCATGGCTATAGGCAAAGGCCCCGGTCGGAAACCCGGGCGAGAGCCATTGCATCAGGGCCAGTTCAGGCGCGCCCTCAGGCATGATCGTGTTCGTGGTGATGATCGGAGGCGTGGTGATGGCTGTGCCCATGCTCATGGCCCATCGTGCGGCCCATCCCATAGGCGCCGCCCTCGGGCTGAAAGGTCTCCATCGCGGCGCTGACCTGCGCGCCCAAGCCCTTGAGCATCCCCTCGAGCACATGATCGGCGCGGATCACCAAGCGATCCGCCTCGATCTGGCAAGGTGTGTGCCGGTTGCCGATATGCCACGCCAGCCGCGGCAGGCTGGGGCCACGGACGACCAGCACCGGCTCGCGCGCGGGTCGCACCTCGATGCAGCGCCCGTCGCTCAGAACAAAAGCCTCACCGCCCACAAGATTGGTCACCTCGGGCAGATCCACCAGGAACCCGGCCCCAGAGGCCGCCACCAGACGCTTGCGCCGCAGGAAGCGCCCCTCATAATCAAGCGCCACATGATCAATCGCATCGCGCCATTCCCCCCGCGCCGCAATCGTTTCGGATTTCGGATATTCAGACATTTCTGCCTCCATGAAAGCTCTGTAAGTTTGGCGATCCCAATCCGCGTAAAATCCGCGACAGGACCGCCTTGTTTGATCACCGCTCGCCGCGCCGATGGGCTGGCCGAAACGTTTCGGACCGCTCCCAGCTCAGAACAGGAAATACCGCTGCGCCAAAGGCAGGCTTTCGGACGGTTCGCAGGTCAGCAATTCGCCATCGGCACGCACCTCATAAGTCTCGGGATGGATCTCGATCTGAGGCGTCGCCGCATTATGCACCATATCCGCCTTGCCGATGCCGCGCGTCTTCTCGACAGCAAGCGTGGATTTGGCCAACCCCAGACTGGCCCCGATCTGCGCCGCCTCCGCGGCTTGGCTCACAAAGATCACCGAAGACGCATGCCGCGCGCCGCTATAGGCGCCAAACATATTGCGCATGTAGAAAGGCTGCGCCGGGATCGACCCGTTGGGATCGCCCATCTGGGCCGACACGATCATTCCGCCCACCAGCACCATATCGGGCTTCGCGGCAAAGAAAGCCGGGTTCCACAGAACCAGATCGGCACGCTTGCCAACTTCGACAGAGCCGATATGGCGGCTCATCCCATGGCAAATCGCGGGGTTGATCGTGTATTTCGCGATGTAGCGCTTGACCCGCGCATTGTCATTCTCGCCCTGCTCCTCGGGCAACCGCCCGCGCTGCTTGCGCATCTTGTCAGCAGTCTGCCAGCAGCGAATGATCACCTCACCCACCCGGCCCATCGCCTGACTGTCTGACGAGATAATCGACATCGCGCCCATGTCATGCAGGATATCTTCGGCCGCAATTGTCTCCTTGCGGATCCGGCTTTCGGCAAAGGCCACATCCTCGGGCACCCGGTTGTCGAGGTGATGACAGACCATCAGCATATCGAGATGTTCCTCGATCGTGTTGCCGGTATAGGGCCGCGTCGGATTGGTCGAAGACGGGATAACATTCGGATGTGAAACGACTTTCAGGATGTCTGGCGCATGGCCTCCGCCCGCCCCTTCCGTGTGAAAGGCGTGGATCGTGCGGCCCTTGATCGCGGCCAACGTGTTCTCGACGAACCCGCTCTCATTGAGCGTGTCGGTATGGATCATCACCTGCACATCCATGTCGTCGGCGACACTCAGGCAGCAATCGATCGCACCCGGCGTCGTCCCCCAATCCTCGTGCAGCTTGAGCGCGGCAGCCCCGGCATTGACCATCTCCACCAGCGCATCGGGCCGCGACGCATTGCCCTTGCCCGACAGCGCAAGGTTCACCGGAAAGGCGTCAAAGCTCTGAAGCATCCGCCCGATATGCCATGGGCCCGGAGTGCAGGTCGTGGCCAGCGTGCCATGGGCCGGCCCCGTGCCCCCACCCAGCATCGTCGTGATCCCGGAGGCCAGCGCGTCCTCGATCTGCTGCGGGCAGATGAAATGGATATGCGCGTCAAACCCGCCCGCCGTCAGGATTTTCCCTTCGCCCGCAATCACTTCCGTACCGGGGCCAATGATGATGTCGACCCCCGGCTGGGTATCGGGATTGCCCGCTTTACCAATCGCGGCGATCACCCCGTCGCGCAGCCCCAGATCGGCCTTGT
Organism: Thioclava dalianensis; assembly: GCF_000715505.1. GTDB lineage: Bacteria > Pseudomonadota > Alphaproteobacteria > Rhodobacterales > Rhodobacteraceae > Thioclava > Thioclava dalianensis. The sequence goes on along the minus strand of NZ_JHEH01000004.1, from coordinate 213,065 downwards.
AGATGCCCGAATGATCCACGATCAGCGCATTCGTAATCACGGTATCGACCGCACCGCCCGCGCGTGAAATCTGGCTTTGGCCCATCCCGTCGCGGATCACCTTCCCGCCGCCGAATTTCACCTCTTCGCCATAGGTGGTGAGATCGCGTTCCACTTCGATGATCAGATCGGTATCGGCCAGCCGCACCCGGTCGCCCGTCGTCGGGCCGAACATATCGGCATATGTCGCGCGAGAAATCGTAGCTGGCATTACAAAGCCCCCATGACTTTCTGATTGAAACCATAGACTTGGCGCGCCCCGCGGAACGGAATGAGCTGCACCTCGCGGCTCTGGCCCGGCTCAAAGCGCACCGCCGTGCCGGCTGCGATATCCAGCCGGTATCCGCGTGCGGCATCCCGATCAAAGGACAGCCCCGGATTGGTTTCTGCAAAATGGTAGTGACTTCCCACCTGCACCGGGCGGTCGCCCGCATTGGCGACCATCAGCGTGATCGCCTCGACCCCTTCATTGAGCGTGATCTCGCCATCCAATGTCAGTATTTCCCCTGGGATCATGCGCTCACTCCTCATCGTCGGAATTGCGCCAAGCCCGGATCACTTCCGGCACCAGATAGAGCGCCGCGGCCAATAGAAGCACGCCGATAAGCGGACCATCGTGGAAAAACCAAGTGGTGCCCGCACTGTGACCGGGATGGGCCAGCACAGCGGTGGGTGCGAGGGCGGCAAGGGCAAAGAGACGTTTCATCGAAGGTCCTTTCGTAAGTAAAACTTATGTATCAGGCGGGAGAATAAGCTTTGCTTATCTCAGCGGATCGGATGGTGAACCGTGACGAGCTTGGTGCCATCGGGAAATGTCGCCTCGACCTGAATCGAATGGATCATCTCCGGAATGCCAGACATGCATTGCTCGGCTGTGATCACCTCCGCGCCGGCCTCCATCAGATCCGCGACAGAACGCCCATCCCTGGCCCCCTCCACAACAAAATCGCTAATGATCGCAATAGCTTCCGGGTGATTCAGCTTCACCCCACGCTCCAATCGCCCGCGCGCGACCATCGCGGCGAGGCTGATCAAAAGCTTGTCTTTTTCCCTCGGCGTCAGGTTCATCTTGTCCTCTTAGATCTGCCACACGCGCGGGGCGGGCGCCCCACGTCGTAAAATCGTCATCACGCGCAAGATCTGTCGGCGCAGCGGCCAACCTTCCCGCGCCAAAAGCCGGATCACGCATTTGCCATCAAATCCCGATGCCGCGCCGGTCACTTCCGGCTCATCCAGCACGCCCCGCACCGCATCCACCGCATCTTCCGCACCGTGAGCGCAGAGCACAATCGTCGCGAAGGCCCTCCCATCCGCCAATGTCGCGGCTTGAGCACTGTTTGCGAGGATGTCGGAATTCATCAAGAAAGGCTCTAGAAATATAGGCTTTCCAGCCCGTTCGATCCGTCGAACATCGAAAAACTGCAAGTCAGAGACGGTCTCGCCCATCGCGGTGCGCCCCAAGATGACAGCTTCGACCATCAAGCACCCGGCATCAGGAGCAAGCCGGATAACCGTCTCACGATGCAACTTGGCGCGATCAAACAGGATCGTCTCTTGCGGCAACCAATCAAGCCAGCAACCCGCGCCGACGCTATGCTCAACATGCACGCGGGCGACGCCCGCATCCGAGCGATAGCCCCGCTCAGCCGCCTGCGTGGTCGCCACCAATCGAGCGCCCTCTTGCAGTGACGTTCGGTAGTCCAGCCGATCCCCACCAGTCAAACCACCGGAAGTATTGAGAAAAACCACCTCGGAATCGCCTGCGACCCGCGGCAAGATCGCCTTGGCCGATCCCGATTGACGCAACCCACGCAGGCGCGACCCCGAAAAAGACACCATCGCCGCCCCGCGAGAGCGTTGCATCGCAGGCGTCAATTCATCCGGGGATTTTGCGTCAAACATCTGGGCCTCCCAGACGATAGAACCGCGCGCAGCTTCGCGCGTCCATTGCACAGACTGACAACGGCCATGACAGATGGGATGGCGACAAACCTGCGTCTATTTTTTGCTCGCATTGCTCACAAAACGTGCGGAAAAGGAACTAGCCGAGCGGCCCGGGTCTGCGCTCTTCACTGAGCAAGACATTCGCCTCGACCTGCCCGACCCCCGGCAGTGTCATGATCCGCCGCCGCAGGACACGCTCGAAATCGGGAAGATCGCGCGCGGTGACACGGACACGATAGTCAAAAAGCCCCAAAACGTGTTGAACGACCTGCACCTCCGGGATCGCCGTCACGGCGCGCTCGAAATCTTCCAGACTGACACGCCCCTTCGCCGCAAGCTTGATGCCGAGAAACACCGTCACCCCGAAGCCGAGCGCCGTGTGATCAAGGTCAATGCGACGCCCGACCAGAACGCCCGCCTCCTCTAAACGCTTGATACGGCGCCAGGTCGCGGGTTGAGACAGGTGAAGCTTGCGCCCAAGAGCGCCGGCGCTTTGGGTCGCATCCTCCCGCAAAGCACGCAGGATCGCGCGATCCAGATCATCCAGTGCAAAGCTCATAGCGGCAACTCCGCGCCCGATTTTATGGTCGAGATCAGCATCAACGCATCCAGCTCGGCAATATGCGGCAAGGTCAGGATCTTGTTGCGATAAATCTCCTGATAATGCGCCATATCACGGGCGATGACCTGAAGCCGCATATCGGTCGACCCCAGAAAGCTCTGGATTTCGATCACCTCCGAAACGTTTCGGGCCGCAGCAATAAACGCATCGAACGCGCGCGGATCGGTCTTGTCGAGCGTGAACCGCAGCGACACTTCAACCTCCCAACCCAGCGCGTGCCAGTCGATCACCGCATGTTCACCACGCAAGACGCCACCTTCGCGCAACCTCTCGATCCGACGCCAGCACGTGGCCGAAGTCAGCCCCGCACGCTCGGCGAGATCGGCAACCGAAAGCCCGGGCGCTGCCAGCATGTGCCGCAAGAGTCGGCGGTCCGCATCGGTAATTTGCATGAATTTCTCGATGTTCTATAAAATTAAGAATTGATAATACGAATTACTCAAATTTTTCTCAAGTTTCGAAATCACTTTCCGCGCTAGATCGCTAATCTCGCCCCTGAACATAGAAGGAGGAACGCCATGCGCGTCTATTATGATCGCGATTGCGATGTGAACCTGATCAAAGACAAGAAAGTCGCCATTCTGGGCTATGGCAGCCAAGGCCACGCCCACGCGCTGAACCTGCGCGATTCCGGCGCGAAAAATGTCGTCGTCGCCCTGCGTGACGGGTCGCCCTCGGCCAAGAAGGCTGAAGGCGAGGGCCTCAAGGTCATGGGGATCGCAGAAGCCGCCGCTTGGTGCGACGTGATCATGTTCACCATGCCCGACGAATTGCAGGCCGAGACGTACAAGAAATACGTGCATGACAACCTCAAAGAAGGTTCGGCCATCGCATTTGCCCACGGCCTGAACGTGCATTTTGGCCTGATCGAGACGAAGCCCGGCATCGACGTGATCATGATGGCACCGAAAGGCCCGGGTCACACCGTGCGCGGCGAATATGTCAAAGGCGGCGGCGTGCCGTGCCTATTCGCAGTCGACAATGACGCAACCGGCACCGCTCAGGACATCGCGCTGAGCTATTGCTCGGCCATCGGCGGCGGGCGCTCGGGCATCATCGAGACCAACTTCCGTCAGGAATGCGAAACCGACCTCTTCGGCGAGCAAGCCGTGCTCTGCGGCGGCCTCGTTGAACTGATCCGCATGGGCTTCGAGACGCTGGTCGAAGCGGGCTATGAGCCCGAGATGGCCTATTTCGAATGCCTCCACGAGGTCAAGCTGATCGTGGACCTGATCTACGAAGGCGGCATCGCGAACATGAACTACTCGATCTCGAACACCGCCGAATATGGCGAGTATGTCTCGGGCCCGCGCATTCTGCCCTATGATGAGACGAAGGCCCGCATGAAAGCGGTTCTCCAAGACATCCAAAGCGGCAAATTCGTACGCGACTTCATGCAGGAAAATGCGGTCGGCCAGCCGTCGTTCAAAGCGACGCGCCGCATCAATGACGAGCATGAAATCGAGAAAGTCGGCGAGAAGCTGCGGGCGATGATGCCGTGGATCTCGAAAGGCAAAATGGTCGATAAAGAGCGCAACTGAGCCTGCGACCAGATGCATCAGGAAGGGCGCCTTGCGAGGCGCCCTTTTCTTTGCGAGAGTGACGTAACACATCCGGAGTCCGCATGCCTGACCTGACCCGATCCGAACTTGACGCGATCCATGCCGATCACGCAAAGATTTTTACGCGTCAATGGTTTACGCGGCTTTTCTCAGGTCAACTCCCGCCGGGCGATACGTTCTGGGCGGGAAATTACGGCCCGGCGCTTTTTGCGGTTCCGGTTCTGGTTCTGGTGGCTTTGTTCACCGCCCTTGCAAGCCCCGGCCACCTCTCGCCGCTCTTTGGCAGTGCCGCGATTATTGCGGCGATCTACCGAGGGGCGATCCTCCTTGGGCTGATCCGCTCCGTGCGGCGCGCAGGCCCTGGCCCGCGCATCTGGCACGCGCTCGGTATCGCTTGGACGCTGCTCGAAACGGGCCTTCTGCTCTGGGTCGGCCTGAGGCTGCTGGTGGGGTGATCGCGGGTCAGGCGGTCTCTGCCGCGACCGCCGCCACGATACTGTCCACCGCCGCATGCAAGACGCCCACGTCCTCGCATTCCGCCATCACGCGGATCAGCGGCTCTGTGCCCGATTTCCGGATCAAGAGACGCCCCTGCCCGGCCAAGTTCGCCTCGGCCTCCGATATCACTTTTTCAACGTTTGGCGCAGAGAGAGGCTCCTGCCCAGACTGATACCTGACGTTTTTCAGCAATTGCGGAACGGTCTCGAACTGCCGCACGAGTTCGGAGGCGGGTCGCTCGGTCTCGGCAATGGCTGCCAGAAACTGCAAGCCCGCCATCAGCCCATCACCGGTCGTGGCATAATCGGTCATCACGATATGGCCCGATTGCTCACCGCCCAAATTGAACCCGCCTTCGCGCATCCGCTCGACCACGTAGCGATCACCGACCGCCGTGCGCTCAAGCCGCAACCCGCGCCCCTGAAGAAAGCGCTCCAGCCCAAGGTTTGACATCACGGTCGCCACCAGAGCGCCCCCACGCAACTGACCGCTTTCGGCCCAACGCGCAGCCAAGAGCGCCATGATCTGATCGCCATCGGCGACATGGCCGGTCTCGTCGATGATCATCACCCGGTCGGCATCCCCATCGAGCGAAATACCAAGATCCGCGCCATGGGCCACGACGGCCTCGGCACAGGTCAGGGGATAGGTCGAGCCGCAGCGCTCGTTGATATTGCGGCCATCGGGCGAGACCCCGACGGGGATCACGTCACAGCCAAGCTCCCACAGCACAGCGGGGGCAGCGCGATAGGCCGCACCATTGGCGCAATCCACCACCACCTTGAGGCCCTGCCGCCCGCCCTTGGGGAAGGTCGTCTTGGCATATTCGACATAGCGCCCGAGCCCGTCATCGATGCGCTTGGCACGGCCGATATTCTCGGGCTGGGCCAGACGGATCTCCTCGTCGAGCATCGCCTCGATCTCGGCCTCTGCCGCGTCAGATAGCTTGAAGCCGTCCGGGCCGAAGAACTTGATACCATTGTCTTTTGCGGGATTGTGGCTGGCCGAGATCATGATGCCCAGATCGGCGCGCATCGAGCGGGTGAGATAGCCCACGGCGGGCGTCGGCACCGGCCCCAGCAGCAGCACATTCATCCCCGTCGAGGTCAGCCCGGCCGTCAGCGCATTTTCGAACATATAGCCCGAAAGGCGGGTATCCTTGCCGATCACGACCCGGTGGCCGCGCGACTTGTCCTGCCGGAAATAGCGCCCGGCGGCCGCGCCCAGCTTCAGCGCCATCTCAGCCGTCATATGGCCCGAATTGGCCTGTCCGCGCACGCCATCCGTGCCGAAAAGCTTCCTGCTCATGCGTCGCTCTCCTCTGCGTAGCCTCTTGCGATAGCGTCCCAAAGGCGCACGCCTTGGACGATCTCGGCAACATCATGCACCCGGTGGATCTGCACGCCCTGCGCCAGCCCCGTCAGCGTCACGGCCAGCGTCCCGGGCATCCGGGCGCTGGCCTCCTCGGCATGCCCCACAGTGCCGATGAACCGCTTGCGCGACACCCCCAGCAACAGCGGGCAGCCCAAGCCGTGAAACAGGCTAAGACCCCGGATCAACGCCAGATTATGCGCCACCGTCTTGCCAAAGCCGATACCTGGATCGGCGATGATATTGGCGCGCTCGACGCCATGAGCCTCGGCCAGAGCGATCCGGTCCTCGAGATAATCGTAGATATCGAGCAGAACATCGCCGTAGCGCGGGTCGTCCTGCATATCCTCAGGCAGGCCTTGCGCATGCATCAGGCAAATCGGCGCACCAGAAATTTCCGCCACCTCGACCATCGCGGGATCAAATTCTAGCCCCGAGACATCGTTGAGCATGTTCGCCCCCGCCTCAAGCGCCTGATCGGCCACCAGAGCCTTGCGCGTGTCGATCGAGATCAGACCGTCGAAGCCACGCGCGCGCAGCTCCGAAATCACCGGGGCGGTGCGAGCGATCTCTTCATCCTCGGAAACCTCCGTCGCGCCGGGTCGGGTCGATTCCCCGCCGATATCGAGAATATCCGCGCCCATCTCGCGCAGGGCAAAGGCGCGGGCCACCGCCGCATCCTCGACATCGAACTGCCCGCCATCGGAAAAACTGTCGGGCGTGACGTTCAAAATTCCCATGATCCGCGGTGCATCAAGCGCAAGCGTACCAAGCGGCTTGCGCGGCTCGCAGAGGCGGATCATTTCTTCTTCGGGCAAATGGGTCGCGGGGATGATCTCGGGCTCGGCGTCCCGGCGGATCAGCTCCACCTCATCAAACCAACACCAGCCCCCGGCCAGTGTCAGGGCCGTCTCGGGCCGGGCGGAGTCGGTGCGCGCAATCGGGCGATAATAGATCTTGTCCATGCGCCCCATTCACCGCATCGGCGCAGAAGTTTCAAGCGCTTCAAACGCCCGAGATGGTGATCGGCACGCGGCTTCCCGCCGGGGCTGAAACATCTCCGTGAAGCTCAAGCCGCGTCGCCGCCAACTGCTCTGAGAGCCACAGCGCGAGCGCCACCGCATCTCGCGCGGGCGCGCCCGGACCATCGACCGCGTCCAGCACGATCTTTGAGGGCGCCCAGACCACCATCTGGCCATGGCGCATCGCCCAGTCGATCTCGGTGCGCGTCGCGACCACGACGCAACGCGGATCGCGCGCCGCCAGCCGCCAGGCATTCTGCTCGATTGCCAGCAGATCGATCCGGCGCTGGGTCGGCCCCTGCCCGCTTTGCGGAATTTCCCCATCGGGCAGCCCGACGGTCAGGATCACCGGCAGCCCCGAGGCTTGCAGCACATCGAGCCTGCGCCCGAGATCCTCTTGCGTGAACACCGGGTTGGAGAGATAGGCCACGACGGGATGCAGGGCGGTTTCGACGCCGCTCGCATTCGTGCCCTTCACAGGAGAGGCCGCACGCGCGCGCACGATCTCGACGCCAAGGGCCCCCGGTCCACGGTCGAGCTTTTCGATCCGCACAAAGACGCGCATCGCCTGCGGCGCGGCGAGAATCCGTTCGGCCACACGCGCCGCCAAGGTTTCAAGCAGATTGACCCGCTCCTCGCTCAGCTCATCCGCGATTGCCTCGGTGATGCGATCATAAGAGAGAATCCGGTCGACATCATCCTCAAGCGGCTCTGGGATCGGGCGCACCTCGACCACGACATTGAATTGAAGCCGCTGCGAGTGCCCCCGCTCTTGCTGGAACGCACCAATATCGGCCTCGACGATATGATCGCGCAGCGAAATCCGATCCCGCGGATCTGTCGGAGCCGAGGCACGCGCCCGCTCTTCGGGATGGGCAAACGCTTGTGAAATGTCGGAACTCATGCGTCCCTCCCGAAGTTGTTCGATCATGCGTGTTGATAGCAAAAAGGGTGCGCCGAAGCCCACCCTCTTACGTCATAGCAGTGACGATCTGCGACCAAGACGGGCCGCGCCCTCAGTTCGAGGCCGTGCGGATCGGATTGGCGTAAAACACGTGATGCCCGATCGAAGCAGTCCTGTCGAAACGATGCGACCAGCGCGGACGGACCCTGAGCGTGTGGAAATAGGTCGCCCCATCGGTCAGGCTGCGCGGCGCGCCATCCATCATCGCACGCGCCACCTTGGCCACACGTGCAAAGGCACTGGCGTTGCGCACCGTGTCCTTGCGACCGTCACAATACCAGCTGAACTGGCAGCCGCGCGCGTTCGACTGGTGAACGACGCCACAGATCGAGCCTGGAAACCGCGGGTCATCCACTCGGTTGAGAATTACTTCAGCCACAGCCTGCTGGCCTTTGACCGTCTCGCCTCGTGCTTCGAAATAAAGCGCGCGCGAAAGGCATTCGAACTGCGCCCCGCCGGTGGCCTTAGGCTGCTGCGAGAGCCAAGCAGCAGACAGCAAGCCGGGCAGAGCCCCGTGATTGGCAACTTTCTTCGAATGGGCAGGTGCCATCGTGAGCGCGGTCACGCGACGCTTGTCGATCGCGCTCATCGCCGTGCGCTCCTGCCACAGAACCGACATCAGGCCCTGTTCGGCAACTTCACCTTGGTTATTGGACTGGCTCACCGTTACTTCGGCACGCAAGCCTCCGGCACAGGCCAGAAGGATCAAAGCGCCCCCGGTCCAGCTTTTCAGCACTGACATGTTTATCTTCCGATAAGGACAATCGCCACATCCCCCCAAGGGCGTGACCGAGGCTCACTTAACGTCATGAAGAAAAAAAGTCCAGAAAACAGGGAACCTAGGCGCAGATCCCACAGGATCGGCGGCGGAAACCTGCCAAAACCGTGCGCGCAAATCCGCGTGACGGCCTTTTTCTCGCGATAGCGTGAGCTATGCTAAAAGCCAATAGAAAAAGAGCGATCGGGCGAAAATTCGAGCGCAATTACCCTTGGGTTAGGGCGCGCCCCTCCCGCGCGGTGCCAAAAGCGCGAAATGGGCCGCTGCAAGCCGTGCAACCGGCACCCGGAAGGGCGAACAGGAAACATAATCGAAGCCCGCCGCCCGACAAAAGGCGATTGATTCGGGGTTGCCGCCATGCTCGCCACAGACCGAAATGGTGATATCAGGACGCGCGCCGCGGGCGCGTGCGGCCCCCATCAGCAATAGCTCCCCCACTCCCTCGACATCGAGAATATGGAACGGATCCTCGAAATAGACCTGCTGATTGACATAGGTCGACATGAAGCGGCCTGCATCGTCGCGCGACAGACCATAGGTCATCTGCGTAAGGTCATTGGTCCCGAACGAGAGGAACGCCGCGTGTTCTGCGATCTCTCCGGCCCGCAACGCCGCCCGGGGCGTCTCGACCATCACGCCCAGCTTATAGGTGAACCGTGTCTTGGTCTCATTGCGCACGGTTGCCGCAACCGAATCGATTCGGGTCTTCACGATCTCGACCTCACGTGAGGCAGAAACCAGAGGGATCATGATCTCGGGAATGATCTCGGCTCCCCGCATCTTGGCCTCGACTGTCGCCTCGAAAATCGCGCGCGCCTGCATGTCGTAGATCTCGGGCACAGTGATGCCAAGCCGCACCCCGCGCATCCCCAGCATCGGGTTGAACTCGCTGAGCGCCTCGGTCCGGCGCACGACCTCGGACAGCGGGCGGTCCAGAGCTTCGGCCAACTCCCGCATCCCTTCCCGGTCATGTGGCAGAAATTCGTGTAGCGGCGGGTCAAACAACCGGATGCAAACCGGCTGCCCCTTCATCAGCTCGAAAAGCGACAGGAAATCAGCGCGTTGCATCGGAAGAAGCCGCTCCAGCGCAGCGCGCCGGTCCTCCGGGCTATCGGCAAAAATCATCTCGCGCATCACCGTCAGGCGATCTTCGTCGAAGAACATATGCTCGGTCCGACACAGCCCGATTCCATCGGCCTCGAACATCATCGCCGTGCGCGCATCATCGGGCGTGTCGGCATTGGCCCGGATCCCGATATCGCGCACCAGATCGGCCCAATGCAGCAAGGTCCGAAAGCCGTCATCGAGGGCCGGGGCGAGCATCTCGGCCGTGCCGACGAGCACTTCCCCATTGGTCCCGTCGAGCGTCACCACATCGCCTTCCCGGAAGATCCTGCCCTTAGGGCCGCGAAATTGCCGCTCGCGCGCGTTGATCTCGATCTCCGAGCAGCCGACGATACAGGGCAGCCCAAGGCCCCGCGCGATCACCGCCGCATGGCTCGTCATCCCGCCCCGTTCGGTCAACACCGCCACCGCGGCATGCATCCCGCGGATATCCTCGGGCGAGGTCTCACGGCGTATCAAAATACAGGGCTCATCGCGCGCCGCCGAAGCCTGCGCGGCAGCGGCGGTAAACACCACCTTGCCCGTCGCCGCCCCCGGCGACGCCGCGATACCCCGTGCCAGCACGTCGCGCGGTGCGCGCGGATCTATTTGATAATGCAGCAATTCGGTGATCGCACGCGGTTCGACGCGCAACAGGGCATCGGCGCGCGAGATGACGTCATCCTCGGCCAAAGCCACCGCGATCTTGACGGCCGCGCGGGCGGAGCGCTGGACACGCACCGCGTCAATGACATGCACTTGCCCCGATTCCACCGTGAATTCGAGCTGCATTTCCTCGCGCAGCTTGACCCGACAAGCGGCTCCGAAACGTTTCAGGTCGGCAAAAACGGACGGATCGGCCTCTTCAAGCGAGGCGCCGCGTTGATCGCGCGTCAGATAGAGCGCCTCTATGGAACTGCTGCGCCCTTGGCTTTGATCGCGGAACCGTCCCCGGATCTCCTGCGCGCCCGTCACCGAATCCACGAACTGGATCGTCCCAGAGCCGGACAGTCCGGGCCCGATCCCCAGTGCCATATCTTGCACAACAAGCCCAAGCACGGCATCAGGTGGCGCGCCTTTGGCCTGCCGCAAGAGCCGCGCCGTCGTACCTTCCCAAGCCCGCGCCATCGAGCGCAGAACCTCTGCCAATTGCTGCGCAGGCGCTTGCGGAAATCGCGAGTCGGTTTCTTCCTCATAGGCATCAAGCGCAGCTTCCAGCGCACCCGGCCCGGTTTCTTGCTGAAACATATCTGGATCGAGGCGCGCGACATGAAGCGCGTATCCCTGAACAAAGCGCAGATAAAGCGCATCTGCCGTCTCGGTACCATGCGTATTGGACAAGATCGCATGCATCTCGTCATTCATGCCGACATTGAGGACCGTACCGGGGCCACCCCATGCCGGGTTTTCCGGACTGGGCCGAACCGATACCAGCATGTTGGCCCCAAACTCACCCGCCATCGCGACCGTGTCGATCCCCTGCCCCGAGGCGATCGCGCGCACGGATTGTGCGGGCAGCGCAACGGTTTTGGGGACCGGCAATTCCAGCCGGATCAGACGCTGAAGGCATTTTGCACGCCATCCGTGCCGAGCCGTCTCGACACGTGCGCCGGGCGTCAAAGCCACAAATTCAGCATTTTCAGCAAGTTTCTGCATTGCAGCGAAGCCCTCCACACCCGAAGAATAGGCTGAAATTCCCGCCCCGCAAGTGTGTCACTCTGATGAAAGACGCGGCGTCACTATTCAACAACGCAACTGCAATGCGCCACCGGGAGATCAAACGAAAAACCGGACACCCGAAAGGTTTCGGGTGTCCGGTTTTTCGCAGATAGAACGGGCCTAACCTTCAAGCCGGGTCAGATCGGCGACACTCAGGCAAATCTGGCGAATCCGCGAGAGCATATTGAGACGATTGCGCCGAAGCACCGCATTGTCTGCGTTGATCTGAACCGCCTCAAAAAACGCGTCGATCGGTCCGCGCAAACTGGCCATTGCCGCCATCGCCGCGCCAAAATCCTGAGCCTGCATAGCCGGGTCGATCCGCGCCTCTGCCGCGTCGAGAGCCTTGAACAGGACCTTTTCTTCCTCGGTTTCCGCGAATTTCACATCCGCACCGAAGCTATATTCGACTCCGTCCTTCTCCTCGGCCTGCGTGAGGATATTGTTGGCGCGCTTGAAGCCTTGAAGAAGGTTGGCACCATCCTCGGTCTTGAGCGTCTCCGACAAGGCCTCGGCCCGCTTCACCACACGCGCCAAATCATCGCTGCCCGGCATCGCCAGCACCGCATCGATCACGTCATAGCGGATCCCCTGATCCTTCAGGAAAACCTTGAGCCGATCATGGAAGAACACCAGAAGGTCGGCTTGATCCGCGTCCGGCTGTGCGGCGGCGAAAAGCTCCGTCAAAGACAGTTTCAACCCGTTCTCCAGAACCAACCGGATCACACCGAGGGCCGCACGGCGCAGGGCGAACGGATCTTTGGACCCCGTCGGCTTCTCGTCAATCGCCCAGAAGCCGGTGAGCTTGTCGATCTTCTCGGCCAGCGCAACGGCTACGGAAACGGGCTCACTCGGTACGGCGTCCGATGGGCCGAGCGGCGCATAATGATCACGCACGGCATCAGCTACCGGATCGGGGAGAGTTGTACTTTTCGCATAGTATCGGCCCATGACACCCTGCAATTCGGGGAATTCGTAGACCATTTCCGACCTCAGGTCGGCTTTCGCCACGCGCGCTGCCTGAGCGGCCAATTCGGGATCCGCACCGACGAGCGGTGCGATCTCGCGCGACAGTGCTTCGATCCGACGAACCTGATCTCCGACCGAGCCGAGTTTATTGTGGAAGGTCACGGCGTCTAGGCCAGCCGCCATCCCCTCCAGCCCTTTTCCGGCAATCAGGCGCTGGTCATTTTCCCAGAAGAACTTGGCGTCGGACAGACGCGCCGAGAGCACCTTCTGATTGCCCGCAAGGATCGTTGCGCCCTCGTCGGCGGTCTCGCGATTAGCAACCGTCACGAAGCCCTCGATGCGACCGGTCTTGGGGTTTCGTACCGAGAAGAACTTCTGATGCTCGCGCATGCTGGTTTGCAGCACTTCGGGCGGCAGCGTGAGGAATTCTGCATCAATCTCGCCCATCAAGACGACCGGCCATTCGACGAGCCCTGCAACTTCCGCCAGAAGCCCCTTATCCTCGACAACCTCCCAGCCCTTTGCAAAGGCCATCTGCTCGGCATCATGCCAGATCGTATCGGCGCGTTCTTGCGGATCGAGCACCACCTTGGCAACCTTGAGTTGACGCGCATAATTCTCAAACCCGATCACCCGAAACGGTTCGGGTGCCATGAACCGATGGCCTCGCGATGTATCCGTTGCTGTGATCCCATCAATCTCGAGCGGAACGATCGTGGCGCCCGCCTCATCCGACAAAATCGCCAGAATGGAATGCAACGGCCGCACCCAGCGCAGAGTCCCTGCCCCCCAGCGCATCGATTTCGGCCAGGGGAAAGTGCGGATCGCGCGCTCGAGCACCTCGGACACGATCTCTGTCGCGGGCCGCCCGGGCTTTTCGAGGGTCGCGAAATAGACCTGACCCTTCTTGTCGTCGCGGATCTCAAGCTGCTCTTTGGCAAGCCCCGTCGAACGCAAAAACCCCTCAAGCGCCTTTTCCGGCGCATCGGTGCGCGGACCTTTGCGTTCTTCGCGCAGGGTCGGCGAATGGGCCGTCAGCCCCTCCACGGCCAGAACCAGACGCCGCGGTGTCGAAAACGCACCTGCGGAAGCATAGGTCAATCCGGCCTCGACCACGCCATCGGTGATCAGCTTTTGCAGATCGGCACGCGCGCGCGCCTGCATCCGCGCGGGGATCTCTTCGGAGAACAGTTCAATCAGAAGATCGGGCATGTTACTTCTCCGCCTCATCATTCAGTTGGTGCCAGACGAATGCCCGGCCATCAGGATAAATCGCCACCACGCGGTCAACGCCGGGGTGGATGTCATGATGCGACAGGAACGCGACCGCGTCGCCGCGTTCGAGATCCGCACCGATCTTCTTGGCGTCGTAGCACTTGAACCAGTTCGGCCCGTTCAACGGCTTAGGATCGGCATAGACCTGATAGGTTTCGGTCGCGGTCGCAATCGACAGATCGGTGTGGAAACAGGCGCGGTAGCGCAGGGGCGAGCTGTCCGCGTCGATCCCCTCGTAGCCCTGCACGGCAATCGGCTCGAGCACGGAACTGTCGATCTGCGCAAGTGTGAGATCGGCGTCAGCCGCGTCAGCCGAAACGTTTTGGTAATAGGCATATTCCTGCGCGTAATAGACACCGGCGCCGAAAAGCAGCGCGATGATCACGATACCGCCTCCGATGTATTTGCCATTCACGCGACCGCCCCGCCCGCTTCGGTGCGCACGAAGGCATCCGCACAGGCCTTGGCGAGCGTGCGCACACGTCCGATATACGCCTGCCGTTCGGTCACCGAGATCACGCCGCGCGCATCTAGCAGGTTGAACAGGTGACTCGCCTTGATGCACTGATCATAAGCGGGATGGGCCATGATGATCGCGCGGCCCGCGTCATCGCGCTCCTCAGCGGCCAGAATGCGACCGCATTCCGCCTCGGCATCCTCGAAATGCTGCAACAACATCGCCGTATCGGCCTGATCGAAATTCCAGCGGGAATATTCCTGCTCGGTCTGGCGGAAGACATCGCCATAGCTGAGCGCAATCGGAGCTGACGGGTCATTATAGGGCATGTCCATGACGTGATCGATGCCCAGCACATACATTGCCAGCCGCTCAAGCCCATAGGTCAACTCGCCCGAAACCGGCTTGCAGTCATGACCGCCAACCTGCTGGAAATAGGTGAATTGCGAGACTTCCATCCCGTCGCACCAGACCTCCCAGCCAAGCCCCCAAGCGCCCAGCGTCGGGCTCTCCCAGTCATCCTCTACAAAGCGGATGTCATGCAAATCCAAATCGATACCGATTGCGGCAAGCGAGCCCAGATAGAGCTCTTGCAGATCGGGCGGGCTCGGTTTGATGAGCACCTGATACTGATAGTAATGCTGCAACCGGTTCGGGTTCTCGCCATAGCGCCCGTCGGTCGGCCGCCGCGAGGGCTGCACATAGGCCGCAGCCCAAGGGCGATCGCCCAGCGCCCGCAGTGTCGTGGCCGGATGGAAGGTTCCAGCCCCCACCTCCATGTCATAGGGCTGCAACACAGCGCAGCCCTTGGAGGCCCAGTAGCTCATCAGCCGCAGGATGATCTCCTGAAACGACTTGGGGGTATCGGGTTTGGCCATGTCAGCACCTCTCTCAAAGCGCCTTCTTCCTAGGCAAGGGGGGCAGTGCCGTCAACGGCTGCGACGCAGCAAGATCGCCCCGATCTGCGGCCCGCCGCCCACAACCTAAGCTTTGCGCGCAATTCAGGGGGTGACCTTGGCCCTTGTTTCGGTAAGTTGCGCGATAAAAGAACGGATGAGGTGGAGCAGATGCGCGGTTGTCGCAAAGCGGTATCGGTTGTGGTGGGGGCGAGCCTGACCGCCATGGTTTGGACCGGCACCGCCTGGGCACAGGCCTGGGTACAGATCGAGGCCAAGCCCTCGCTCAATCAAGCTGAGGACCGGGCGCGCGACTGGGCCGGGATGTTTCCGGAAATTTCGGGCTTTCGCCTGACCTCGGGCTGGTATGCCATCGCGATTGGGCCCTTTGCCGATGATCAGACGGCCAATCAACGGCTGCGCGCCCTGCGTGCGCAAGGTCTGATCCCGCGCGACAGTTTCGTGGCCGATGGCGGGAAATTCACGCAACAATTCTGGCCGGTCGGCGCCAGCCTCGGGACAGCCCCCTCGCAATCCGAAACGATACCGGGACCGGGCGAGCCGGATTCGAATATCGAGATTGCCCCCCTGCCCGCAGAGGTGCCCGACGCGGCGTCACCGGCAGAAGAAAGCGCAGCGCCAGAGGCCGCAGCGCCCGAAACAGCGGCACCCGAAACGATTGGGGAGTCGCGTCGGCTGGAAGCGGCGCTCAGCCGCGATCAGCGTCGCGAGATCCAGACCGCCCTTGACTGGGAGGGCAGCTATTCCGGGGCCATCGACGGGATCTTCGGACAGGGCACCCGCGCCTCCATCGCCGATTGGCAGTTGAAAAACGGATATGATCCGACTGGCGTGCTCTCCTCGGCGCAACAGCAGGCGCTGCTGGACAAGGTCGCCTCCGAGCGCACCGAGTTGGGCCTCGAACCGGTTACCGAGAAAGAGGCCGGCATCTCGATCGATCTGCCGATGGGCCTCGTGAAATTCGACCGCTACAACGCGCCCTTCGTGAATTACGCGCCCAAGGATGGCAGCGGCGTTCAGGTCTTGCTCATCTCGCAACAAGGCGATGCGGCCCGGCTGCGCGGCCTCTATGACGCGATGCAGACGCTGGAAATCGTGCCGGTGAACGGCCCGCGCGATCTGCGCGGCAACGGCTTCACCATCGAGGGCACAAACAGCGCGCTGCAGTCCTACACGCAAGTCAGCCTCTCGCAGGGGCTGATCAAAGGCTTCACGCTGGTCTGGCCCAAGGGCGATGAGAAACGCATGGGTCGCGTGCTCGACGCGATGAAATCGAGTTTCAAACCCATCGGTTCCACGGCGCTGGATGCCACGCTTGGTCAGCCGATGTCGGTGACCCGCGCAGCCCTGATGGCAGGGATCGAGAAGCGCGCACCGATCTTCTCGCGCTCGGGCTTTTTCATCGATGCCAATGGCGATGTGCTGACCGCCGCAGAGGGGCTCGCCCGTTGCGGGCGGATCACGATCGAGGATCACCCGGCCGATGTGAGTTTCAGCGACACCAAGACGGGCTTTGCCGTGCTCAAGCCGCAAGACCGGCTTGCGCCCAAAGCGGTCGGGGCCTTTCGAACCAATGCGCCGCTGGCCGGGGTGCCGATTTCCGTGGCCGGGTTCTCCTATCCCGAGGCCCTGCCCGCTCCGGTGCTGACCTTTGGCACGCTCTCGGCGCTCAAAGGTCTGGACGGGCAAGCCGGACAGGCGCGGCTTGAGGCACGCACCCGCGCAGGCGATGCGGGCGGGCCGGTGTTCGACAGCACGGGCGCGGTGATCGGCATGCTGCTGCCGCTGCCGCAAAGCGCGGGCCGGGTTTTGCCAGACGGGCTGTCGGTCGCGCTGCAAACCGAGGCAATGACCAGCACCTTGTCGCAAAACGGATTTGCGCCGCGCGCGGCAGAGCCATCCGGGGCGAAGGCCGCCGAGGATCTTCAGGCGATGGCCGACAAGATCGTGGTGCAGATTTCCTGCTGGAAATGATCAGGCGCGCCAGAACCGCGGAAGGAACAGGACCAGCACGCTCATAAGCTCCAGCCGCCCGATGCACATCGCGGCACTCATCAGCCATTTGGCGGAGTCGGGAAATTTCGCGACCGAGCCATTGGCGGTGATCTCTGGCCCCCAAGCCGGGCCGATATTGGCAATCGAGGTCCAGGCGGCGGTCATCGCCGTCTCGGTCTCAAGCCCGGTGAAGGTCAGCGCGATGATCAACACACCGTAAGTCAGGATGAACAGAGAGAAAAACGCGACGACCGAGTTGACGATACTGTCCTCGACCGGCGCGTCATCGTAATGCACCCGCAGCAGTCGGTGAGGCGAGTAGAGCCGCTGGATCTGCACCTTGATCGCCTCAAACAGGATCAGGTAGCGAAACACCTTGACCGAACAGGCCGTCGAAGAGGTACAGCCCCCGATCAGCCCGGCGATGATCAGGATGGTGAAGGCCAGATGCCCCCATTGCGTCACATCCTCGGAGGCAAAGCCGGTGCCGGTAAAGGTCGAGACGACGTTGAACGTCACCTCGCGCAGCGTGGGCCAGAAGGCGGCCTCATGGCGGATCATCCGATAGATCACGATCACCGCGATTGCATAGCCCATCCAGCGCAGGAAAGCGCGGACCTGCGGGTCGCGCCAGAGCGGCGTGACATTGCCCGACATCAGCTGCGCAAACCGGATGAAAGGCATCGCGGCCAGCGCCATGAAAATCGAGGAGGCATATTCCGGCGCACCCTTATAGGTCGCGAAACTGGCATCGTAATTCGAAAATCCCCCGGTCGAGAGCGTCGTGAGCGCGTGCATCACCGCGTCAAACCCCGTCATCCCGACCGCCATATAGACCACCACGCAGGCAATGGTCAGACCGACATAGATGCGGATCAGCGCGCTTGAGATATCCATCGCACGCGGCAGGATTTTCCCAAGCGTATCGAAGCCCTCGGAGCGAAAGAACTGCATCCCGCCGACCTTCATCACCGGCAGAAAGATCATCGCAACGATGATGATCCCCAGCCCGCCCAGCCATTGCAGGATGCCGCGCCAAAGGTTCACGCCGGGCGGCAGATCATCAAGATGCTCGATTGCGGTGGTGCCGGTGGTTGTCAGGCCAGACATCGCCTCGAAATACGCATCCGTCAGCCCCAGATGAGGCACGCCGATCATGAAGGGCAGCGCACCGAAGAGGGGCAAGGTCAACCAGACCGCCGTGGTCAGCACAAAGCTCTGCTGGATACTCAGCGTGCGGCGCAGCCCGTCGCGCGAGGCGATTGCCAACACCAGACCTGCGCTCACCGTGAGGGTCGCCGTCTCGACAAAGATCATCCAATGGGCCGAGCCATATCCCCAATCCACCGCCGCCGGGATAAGCATCGTCAGCCCCAGCACGGAAGTCAGCATACCGATGATGTAGCCTACCGGGCGCAGATCGATCATCCGCCCAACATGCCCAGCAGGCGGGGCTAGTCAATAGCTCGATTATCTTTGCAAACCCCACCGAACCTTTCAGCAAATTTGCCCAAGTTTGCAGATATGCCTTGCGCTGCGCTGCGGCACCGCTACCGTCTGGGCGACTTTGAAAGACTAAGGAGACTTCGATGTTCAACAAGATCCTTGTGGCAAACCGTGGAGAAATTGCCATTCGAGTGATGCGTGCGGCCAACGAGTTGGGCAAGAAAACCGTCGCGGTCTACGCCGAAGAGGATAAGTTGGGGCTGCATCGTTTCAAGGCCGATGAAGCCTATCGCATCGGCGAGGGGCTCTCGCCTGTCGGCGCCTATCTCAGCATCGAAGAGATCATCCGCGTGGCGCTTGCCAGCGGCGCAGACGCGATCCATCCGGGCTACGGTCTCCTGTCGGAGAACCCCGATTTCGTGGATGCCTGCGTCAATGCCGGGATTACCTTCATCGGGCCGAAAGCCGAAACGATGCGGGCACTGGGAGACAAGGCCTCTGCCCGTCAGGTCGCGATCAAGGCCGATGTGCCGGTAATCCCCGCGACAAACGTTCTGGGCGAGGATTTCGACGCGATCAAGCGCGAGGCCGCCGAGATCGGCTACCCGCTGATGCTCAAGGCAAGCTGGGGTGGCGGCGGGCGCGGGATGCGCCCGATCACCTCTGAGGCCGAGCTGGTCGAGAAAGTCCGCGAGGGTCGGCGCGAGGCCGAGGCCGCCTTTGGCAATGGCGAGGGCTATCTGGAGAAGATGATCCTGCGCGCGCGCCATGTTGAGGTGCAGCTTCTGGGCGACACCCATGGCGGTCTTTATCACCTCTATGAGCGCGACTGCACCGTTCAGCGCCGCAACCAGAAGGTCGTGGAACGCGCCCCCGCCCCCTATCTCAGCGAGGCGCAACGCGAGGAAGTCTGCGCGCTCGCACTCAAGATCGGTCGCGCGGTCGGATATCAGAACGCAGGCACGGTCGAGTTCCTGATGGATATGGAGACCGACCAGTTCTATTTCATCGAGGTCAATCCGCGCGTTCAGGTCGAGCACACCGTGACCGAGGAAGTCACCGGCATCGACATCGTGCAGGCCCAGATCCGGATCGCAGAAGGCGCGACACTGGCCGAGGCGACCGGCACGCCAAGCCAGAACGATGTGACGCTCTCGGGCCACGCGTTGCAATGCCGGGTCACCACCGAGGATCCGCAGAACAACTTCATCCCCGATTACGGGCGCATCACCGCCTATCGCTCGGCCACCGGCAACGGGATCCGGCTGGATGGCGGCACCGCCTATGCGGGCGGCGTGATCACGCGCTATTATGACAGCCTGCTGGTCAAGGTCACGGCCTGGGCGCAAGATCCCGATCAGGCGATCCGCCGGATGGACCGCGCGCTGCGCGAGTTCCGCATTCGCGGGGTCAGCACGAATATCGATTTCGTCATCAACCTGCTCAAACACCCAACCTTCATCGATATGAGCTATTCGACGAAGTTCATCGACACCACCGACGCGCTGTTCGACTTCAAGCAACGCCGCGACCGGGGCACCAAGATCCTGACCTATATCGCCGATATCACGGTCAACGGGCATCCCGAGACCGCAGGCCGCCCCAAACCCTCTGCCGAGGCGCGCCCGCCGCGCGTCCCCGAGGCGATCGGCACGCCGCAGCCCGGCACGCGCAATCTGCTTGAGGAAAAAGGCCCCAAGGCCGTGGCCGAATGGATGAAGGGTCAAAAGAAGCTTCTTCTGACCGACACCACGATGCGCGACGGCCACCAGTCGCTGCTGGCGACCCGGATGCGCTCGATCGACATGATCAAGGCCGCGCCCGCCTATGCCGCAAATCTGGGCGATCTGTTCTCGGTCGAGTGCTGGGGCGGCGCCACCTTTGATGTGGCCTATCGCTTCTTGCAGGAATGCCCGTGGCAGCGCCTGCGCGATATCCGCAGCCATCTGCCCAACGTGATGACCCAGATGCTGCTGCGTGCCAGCAACGGCGTGGGCTATACGAACTATCCCGACAATGTGGTGCAGTTCTTCGTGAAACAGGCCGCCGAAACCGGCGTGGATGTGTTTCGCGTCTTCGACAGCCTCAACTGGGTCGAGAATATGCGCGTCGCGATGGATGCAGTGATCGAGAGCGGCAAGCTCTGCGAGGGGACGATCTGCTATACCGGCGACATGCTCGACCCCGACCGCGCCAAGTATGACGTGAAATATTACGTCGGCATGGCGAAGGAACTGGAGGCGGCGGGCGCCCATGTGCTCGGCCTCAAGGATATGGCAGGCCTGCTGAAACCGGCCGCTGCGCGCCAGTTGATCTCGGCCCTCAAGGATGAGATCGGCCTGCCGATCCATTTCCACACCCATGACACGTCGGGGATTTCCGGCGCGACGGTGCTGGCGGCCGCCGATGCGGGCGTCGATGCCGTGGATGCCGCGATGGATGCGTTCTCAGGCGGCACCTCGCAGCCCTGCCTGGGGTCCATCGTCGAGGCAATGGCCCATACCGAGCGCGACACCGGGCTCGATATCGGCGCGATCCGCATGATGTCGAACTATTGGGAGGCCGTGCGTCATCAATATGCGGCTTTTGAGTCCGGCCTCGAGGCCCCGGCCTCGGAAGTCTACCTGCACGAGATGCCCGGCGGCCAGTTCACCAACCTTAAGGCACAGGCTCGCTCGCTGGGCCTTGAAGAGCGCTGGCACGAGGTGGCGCAGGCCTATGCCGATGCCAACCAGATCTTTGGCGATATCGTCAAGGTGACCCCCTCGTCGAAAGTGGTGGGTGACATGGCGCTGATGATGGTCAGCCAGGGGCTCAGCAAGGCCGATGTGCTCAACCCCGCTAAGGATATGTCCTTCCCCGACTCGGTGATCGACATGCTGCGCGGTAATCTCGGCCAGCCCCCCGGTGGCTGGCCCGCGGAGATCTCGCAAAAGGTCCTCAAGGACGAGAACCCCTCGACCGAACGCCCCGGCAAGCACCTGCCTGCGGTGGATATCGAGGCCACCCGCAAAACGCTGGCCGAAGAGCTGGACTGCGAGATCGACAATGAAGATCTCGCAGGCTACCTGATGTATCCCAAGGTCTTCACCGAATACGCAACGCGCCACGAGACCTACGGCCCGGTGCGCGCCCTGCCCACCCCCACCTTCTTCTACGGGCTGGAACCCCAGACCGAGATCTCCGCCGAGATCGATCCCGGCAAGACGCTGGAGATCCGCTATCTCACGACAGGCGAGACCGATGAACTGGGCGATGTGAAAGTCTATTTCGAGCTCAATGGCCAACCGCGCGCCGTGCGCGTCCCCAATCGCGCAGTCAAGGCGACCACGGCGGCCAAGCCGAAAGCCGATATCAGCAATCCCAACCATATCGGCGCACCGATGCCGGGCTCAATCGCAAGCGTCGCGGTCAGCGTGGGTCAGGCGGTCAAAGCGGGGGATCTGCTGCTCACCATCGAGGCGATGAAGATGGAAACCGGCCTGCATGCCGATCGCGACGCCACCGTGAAAGCGGTTCATGTCAGCCCCGGCACACAGATCGATGCGAAGGATCTCCTCATCGAGCTGGAATAAGCCGAACTTGGCGGGCGGGTCCGGCGCGCAGGCGGGCCCGCTGCTGAGACGAAAAAAGGGGGCTCCGCCCCCGCGCGTGCCGCGCTCCCCCGAGGTATTTTGTCCAAGATGAAAGAGGCGGCTTCCTCTTGATCGAAATATCAAGGGGGTGAGGCCGCAGGCCGAGGGGGCAGCGCCCCTCCTATCGAACCTCAGCCCATTGAGACGTCAGACCAACCGGCTTTGCTCCAGCGCCGCCTTGACGAATCCCGCAAAGAGCGGGTGCGGCGCGAAGGGTTTGGATTTCAGCTCGGGATGGAACTGCACACCGATGAACCACGGGTGATCCTTGTGCTCGACAATCTCGGGCAGGCGGCCATCGGGCGACATGCCGGAAAATTCGAGCCCGCAGGCCTCGAGCGGTTCACGGTATTTGACGTCGACCTCATAGCGGTGACGGTGGCGCTCTTCGATCTCGGTTGCGTCATAGACCTCGGCGACGCGGGAGCCCTCGCGCAGGGCCGCCGAATAGGCGCCCAGCCGCATCGTGCCGCCCTTGTCATCGTCGACCTTGCGCTCGACGCGGTGATTGCCCTGGATCCATTCCTTCAGGTGATAGACCACGGGCGTGAAGCGCTTGCCCCCGGCTTCGTGGTCGAACTCCTCGGAGCCCGCATCGCTGAGACCGGCCAGATTGCGCGCCGCCTCGATCACCGCCATCTGCATCCCGAGACAGATGCCCAGATAAGGCACGCCTTTCTCGCGTGCGAATTGCGCCGCACGGATCTTGCCCTCGGTGCCGCGCTCGCCAAAGCCGCCGGGCACGAGGATGGCGTGGTAATTCTCGAGATAGGGCGCGGGATCTTCGGTCTCGAAAATCTCCGCGTCGATCCACTCGGCCTTCACGCGGACGCGGTTGGCCATGCCGCCATGGGTCAGCGCCTCGGCAATGGATTTATACGCATCCTCGAGCTGGACATATTTGCCCACGATGGCCACACGGACTTCGCCTTCGGCATGGTTCAGCCGGTCCATCACATCTTCCCAGCGTCCCATATCGGGCTTGGGCGCGGGCGAGATCCCGAAGGCATCGAGCACCGCTTGATCGAGCCCCATCCGGTGATAGGCCAGCGGCGCCTCGTAGATCGATTTGAGATCATAGGCGGGGATCACGGCTTCGGGGCGAACGTTACAAAACAGCGCGATCTTGGCGCGTTCTTTTTCCGGGATCGGGTGCTCCGAGCGGCAGACCAGCACGTCAGGCTGCAAACCGATCGAGCGCAGCTCCTTGACCGAGTGCTGCGTCGGCTTGGTCTTCAACTCGCCGCTGGCGGCGAGATAGGGCAGCAGCGTGAGATGCATGAAGATGCACTGGCCGCGCGGCCGATCCTGGCTGAACTGGCGGATCGCCTCAAAGAAGGGCAGCCCCTCGATATCGCCCACGGTGCCGCCGATTTCACAGAGCATGAAATCGACCTCATCATCGCCCACATTGAGGAAGTCTTTGATTTCATTCGTGACATGCGGGATCACCTGGATCGTCTTGCCGAGATATTCGCCGCGACGTTCCTTTTCCAGCACGTTGGAATAGATCCGGCCCGAGGAGACGGAATCGGTCTTGCGCGCGGAAACCCCTGTGAACCGCTCGTAATGGCCCAGATCGAGATCGGTCTCGGCCCCGTCATCGGTCACGAAAACCTCGCCATGCTCGAACGGGCTCATCGTGCCGGGATCGACATTGAGATAGGGATCGAGCTTGCGCAGCCGCACCGAAAAGCCGCGCGCTTGCAACAAGGCGCCCAAGGCAGCCGATGCCAACCCCTTGCCGAGCGACGAAACAACGCCGCCGGTGATGAAGACATAACGTGCCATGAAGACCCCCGTGATCTGCAAATAAGAGAATTTAACCTGCCCACAGATGGGCAGGATCACGGGATTTAATACTTACACGATTCGCGGCCCGCCCGCAACCGGACCGCAAGTTATTGGGATAGATATTCGCCACGCCCCAAGGGGTTGTGGCACAAGGCCAGCTTAATTCGCAGGCGGCGGCGTCACCGGCCCCGAGCTATTCGCGCCCGAGCTCGTAGGGCTTGCAGGGGCCGAGGTGCTTTCACCCGCATTCGTGCCCGACGTCGCATCCGAGCCATCCGGCGCCGGCGGCATCACGACACCCAGCGACCCGCTCGAGGAGCCACCTGCGGGTGCCGTGCTGTTCGTGTCAGCCGGGGCGCCCTGCTGAGTGCCGGCCCGATCGAGAACCGATTCGTCACGCGCTTTCTGCGCAGCCAGCACCGTCAGCGTCACCGAGGTCACGAAAAAGGCGGCTGCAAGGATCCAGGTCAACCGGGTCATCGCATTCGCGGCCTGACGACCGGTCATGAGCCCGCCCACGCCGCTCGAAGAGCTCGACGACCCCATACCAAGCCCGCCCCCTTCGGAGCGTTGCAGCAGCACCACACCAATCAGCAGCAATGCGAGGATCAGGTGGATCGAGAGAACGACGTTTTCCATTGCGCGGGTCCGGGCCTTCTTTCATTGACGGGCCTATCTAGGCGGATGCAGCCCAAGGCGCAAGACCGACTTGCCGGTTTTTCCCCCGACCGCTGCGCAAAATGTATCAAACCATCGGGGCGCGTGGCCGCATCTCAGCCCTGCCCCCCTTTCCTGCTTCCTCTTGATCGCCAAATATCCCCGCCGGAGGCGCCTCAACGCGCAGCTCACCCGACGCGGACCCGATGCGCGCAGCGTGCTTTACAATTCGACCCTTTCGCAACAGGCCCGCAGCCGCTATACCTCGCGCGGTTTGACAGCTGCCAAGGAGAGAGCAATGGCCAATGTCGTCGTCGTCGGTGCCCAATGGGGTGACGAGGGGAAAGGCAAGATCGTGGACTGGTTGTCCGAGCGTGCCGATATTATTGCGCGCTTTCAGGGTGGCCATAACGCGGGCCATACGCTGGTCATTGATGGCAAGGTCTACAAGCTGAACGCATTGCCCTCGGGCGTGGTGCGCGGCGGCAAGCTCAGCGTGATCGGCAATGGCGTCGTGCTCGATCCGTGGCATCTTGTGACCGAGATCGAAAAGATCCGCGAACAGGGCGTCGAGATCAGCCCCGAGACGCTGATGATCGCTGAAAACACCCCCCTGATCCTGCCGATCCATGGCGAGCTGGACCGCGCCCGCGAAGAAGCCTCCTCCAAGGGCACCAAGATCGGGACGACCGGGCGCGGCATCGGCCCGGCCTATGAAGACAAGGTCGGGCGCCGCTCGGTCCGCGTGGCCGATCTCGCCGATGAGGCCACGCTGACGGCCCGTGTGGATCGCGCGCTTCAGCACCATGACCCGCTGCGCAAGGGGCTTGGAATCGAGCCTATCGACCGCGACGGGCTGATCGCGCAGCTCAAGGAGATTGCCCCCGAGATCCTGAAATACGCAGCGCCCGTCTGGAAAGTGCTCGCCGAGAACCGCAAACAGGGCAAACGGATCTTGTTTGAAGGCGCGCAAGGTTCGCTTCTCGATATCGACTTTGGCACCTATCCGTTCGTGACCTCTTCCAACGTGGTCGCAGGCCAAGCGGCGGCCGGCACGGGCATGGGACCGGGCGCGATTGATTTCGTCCTGGGCATCGTCAAAGCCTACACCACCCGCGTCGGCGAAGGCCCCTTCCCGACCGAGCTTGACGATGCCGACGGCCAGCGGCTGGGCGAGCGTGGCCGGGAATTCGGCACCGTCACCGGGCGCAAGCGTCGCTGCGGCTGGTTCGACGCCGCGCTGGTGCGCCAGACCTGCGCCGTCTCGGGCGTCTCGGGGATCGCGCTGACCAAGCTTGACGTGCTCGACGGGTTCGACGTGCTGAAAATCTGCGTCGGCTACGATCTGGATGGCAAGCGGCTCGACTATCTGCCCACCGCGGCAGATGAGCAGGCCCGCTGCACCCCGGTCTATGAAGAGATCGAAGGGTGGAACGAATCCACCGAAGGCGCCCGCAGCTGGGCCGATCTTCCGGCAGCGGCGATCAAATATGTCCGTCGCATCGAAGAGCTGATCGACTGCCCGGTGGCGATGCTCTCGACCAGCCCCGAGCGTGAAGACACGATCCTCGTCACCGATCCTTTCGCGGATTGAGGCCGATGGCGCTGAGTTACAAAGCACGCAGACGCGGGGCCCTTCTGGCCCTCGTCATCGGGCTGCCGCTTTACGTGGTGGTCGCGGTGAGTGTGGTGAACTGGGCAGAGGGCCGCTGGGGAACGATGCCTTGGTGGTTCTCGCTCGTCGTCTATGTCGTCCTCGGTATGCTTTGGATCGTCCCGCTGAAACCGGTCTTCACCGGCATCGGCAAGGACGACCCGGACGCGCCCTCGCAAGACTGATCCGCCTCGGCGGATCGTCTTTCTCCGATACGACTGACGCAAAAGGGCGGCCCCGCAGGACCGCCCCGTTACTCCGCACCACTCTCCAGACTTACTGCCCGGCGGCCACCTTGGCCTCGTCGTAATAGCGCGAGGCTTGGGTAATCGCGTATTGGCCGCGTTTCACCTTGGTGATCTTGCCCTGACGGAGCAAACGGCCAAAGACGCGCATCCGCTCTTCGCGGGGCACATCTGCGGTGGCGTTCATCGTGGTCAGCTTGCGCATGATCTGGGGCGGCGAGAAATAGGGACGCCCTTCGACTGCCGATGTATAGGCCGCTGCTGCCTCAAGCAGATCCGACAGGCCCTGCGTGCCCAGCGTTTCGGCAAATTCCTCAAAGCTCGTGGCATCGCCGGACGCCATGGCTGCGGTTTCCGCGTCATAGGCTTCGGCCAGCTGCGCGCTCGAGACACGGCGCGGACGGATCACATGGGTCGTCGGTTGCGCCTGAGCGGCGGGCTTGGCGACCTGCTGATCGGCATCCACATCCACGCGCTGTTCAGACACCAGAACCAGCGGCGCGGGGCGCAGCGCGGTCTCGGGGCGACGCGACACGCGCTCGCCTCCGCTGGCGACGGGGCGGCGCGGTTGCACGGCTTGCGAAAGATCCGCGCGATAGGCTTCGGTCGCGCGCTCGTCCTCCGGCAGCGGTCCGGCGGTGTCCTGACCCTTGGTGATGCGATCTGCCACGGTCGCGGCCACAGCCGCTTTGAGATGAGCGATAGCGGAAAAGCGGCGACGGGTTTCCTTGCCCGCCGATTGCTTGTCGGCCTCTTGCATCAGGCGCGACATCTCGGCCTCGGGCGCATCGGCAGCCGGAGCCGGGTTGCGCGTCTGTGCCGCCACGGGCTCCTGCGGCGCGACATCCGCATCTTCTTCGTCGTCCGGCTCAAGCGCCAGATCATCCTCGTCATTTTCGTCGAGCGCGTCAGCGTCGGCATGCGCTTTGCTGTCGGCTTCCTCGGGCGTCTCAAGACCCAGCGCCTCGGCCAGAGCGGCATCTTCCAGATCCAACGCGTCCGGATCGGCATCGTCTGCGTCGTCGGCATCATCTGCGTCGAAATCAGAGCTATCTTCGATCTCGGCCATTTCTGCGTCGTCGGACAGCATCGCCAGTTCGCGCATCAGGTCGGCCTCATCCTCTTCCGAGAGCGAGGAGCGCGGCGCGGCGGCTGCGGGTTTCTCCGGGGTCGTGGTGCCCAACTCTGCGGCTAGGCGCGCGGCGAGATCGTCACCGATTGCGTCCTCTGCGGCCCCACTGTCCTGTTGAGCCTCGTCTTTCTGAGCCACGTCTTCTTTCTCGGCCATTTCGTCTTGCGACTGGGCGGCTTTGAGAGCGGCTTCGGCCTCGGCGACGGCATTGGTCTCTTGGGGCGCTTCGGTCTTGAGTGCGACCGGTGCGGGCGTCGGGCGACGCACCTTGATCACGCGCGCCCGAACCCGAGCGGGTGCGGGTGCATCGGCCTGCACCTCTTCGCGCGCAGCCGCCTCGGGCTCGGCGGGGGTCTCCTCGACCGGCGATTGCTCGGCTTCAGCAGCGGCCTCTTCAATCAGTTCCGCGACCGCTTCCGGCTCTGCTTCGGCGGTTTCGGGCGCGTCCTCTGCGGCAGCCTCGGGGGCATCCTCCGCATGCTCAAGCGCCACCTCGTCAGCCGTGTCATCCTCCACGGCATCGACCAAGTCCTGCGATTGCTCGGGCTGAAGGGCCTCGGCGAGCCCCGCGATCAGCGTGTCATCAGCCGGGTCGGTTGCCGGCTCGGGCGCGGCCTCACGGTCGGCGGGCTCTTCAGCGGCGGCCTCAGCTGCGGAAGGTTCCTCAGAGGCGGACTGCGGCGCATCCGCATCCAGATCTTCGGCATCCAGCGGGCCGGAAATATCGAGATCAAAGCCGAAATCCGCATCGTCATCGGGTGCGGCTGCGTCGGTATAGCCAACGGAGGGCTGCGACACGATATCGGTCTGCTCATCCTCTTCATAGGTCATGGGCTGTTCGGCGCGGGCGCGAGCCACGGCGGCACGAATACGCTGCAATTTCATCGCCACCGACTCAGGCGCGGTACCAACCGGAGCTTCAGCTGCTTCAGGCTGAGCGGCGCTGGCCTCCGGGGCAACAGCCTCGGCAGCCGCAGGTGCAGCCTCGGCGGCAATCGCAGCCGTCGTCATCTCATCAGCGACCAGATCCTGCGCCGGTTCAGGGGACTGCGCCACCTCGGGCTCCGACTCGGATTGCGCGCCGATCAGGCTGTCATGCTGGCGCAGGATCACCCCGTTCTCTTGGATCTTGGCATCAACACGGCGCTTGATCTCACGCTCCGCGATCTTGTGAAGCATCTCGGCATCGGGTTGCGGTGGCTCTGCGCCGAAATACCGGTCCTCAGATGCGAGATCCCGGAAATACTCCGCAATCGCCTTCATCGTATTGAACGGCTCGTCAAACCCTTCGAGCGTGCACGAAAAAGTGCCGTAAGAGACGGTAAGGATCTTGCTTGCACCAATCATGGACCACTCGCTTTCTATTGGACCTCATAGCGTCAACATCCAACTGAACTGGTTCTTTCCCGTGGACGAAAGAAGGCATTTAAAAGGAATTTTATAGGTCTTGATTGTGTTCCCCTGCCATATTCGTCATCAATCATGCCATGTTCCAGCCGATTGTAAACTCAACGCACGGTGTCACATTGCTCGGCGCCGGGGCAGTGAACCAAATAGATGTTGACGATGCGTTGACAATCGCGCCCTGTCTCGTGGCCGCGGATGGTGGAGGTGATCGGGCTCTGGATCTGGGTCATGAGCCGCAGGCCGTCATCGGCGATCTCGACAGCCTGAGCGCACAGGCCCGCGCGCATCTGGGGAGCCGCGTTCATCACGTGGCCGAGCAAGACAGCACGGATTTTGGCAAATGCCTCGCTCTGATCGAGGCCCCCTTCATCCTCGCGCTCGGCTTTACCGGGCAGCGGCTTGATCACACGCTGGCCGCGATGAGCGATCTATTTCGCACATCCAAAACCGTGGTGATGCTGTCCGAGGAAGAGGTGATCACGCGCTGCCCTGCGCATATCACGCTGGATCTGGAGCCCGAGACGCGGGTGTCGATCTTTCCCTTCGGCCCGGTCACCGCGCACTCTTCCGGGCTGCGCTGGCCGCTCGACGGGCTGGAGTTTTCCCCCGACACGCGGGTCGGCACATCGAATGCGGCGCTGGGTCGGGTGGAGATCACGCTCAACGGCTCGGCCCTGTTGATGGTGCCGCGCGAGGGCCTGGGCGCGATGCTTCAGGCGCTCGGACTGCCTCAGACCTGATCGGCGCCCTCGATGCGCAACGTATCGCCCAGCCAAGGCGCATCGCGCAGCGCCGGGGTCACGACCCGCGCAGCCAGCAATCCGCGCAGCCGTTCGGCGACCTGACCGGGCAAGCCCCCCATGCCGCCCGCCCGTGCCGCAAGCACGATCCGGCGCGAGAGCGGCGCGCCCGGCAAGGGCTCGAGCACCAGCCCCGCGCGGGGCGCGTGGCGCACCCCCGAGGGTGTCAGGATCGTCCAGCCCTGCCCCGCCGCCACCAGCGCAAGAATGGCCGGATAGCTGTCCAGCGCGAGCCGATGCCCCGGCGCATGCCCCTCGCGCGCCAGATGAGCTGCAATCTGACGGCCCATAAGCGTGCGCTCGGAATAATGAATGAACGGCAGGTCGCGCGGCGCGTTTTCCGGGCGCACCACCAGAAAGGGCTCTTGCAACAACGGGTGCAGCTCGGTGCCATCAGGCAGCCCGTTTTCAGGCAGCGCCGCCACCGCGACATCCAAGCCGCGCGTCTCAAGCAGGCTCAACAGGCGGTGGCTCGGCCCGGTCTCCAGCTCAAAGCGGCATTGCGTCAGCTCCGAGGCCATCCCGGCCAGCAATTCGGGCGTCACCTCGGCCTCGAAATCCTCGATCATGCCAAGCCGGAAACTGGTCAGACCCGACGGGTCGGCCAACGCCACGCCAGCGCGCCCCTGCGCCAGCGCCTCAAGCATCGCCTCGGCATGGGGCAAGAACCCTTGCCCCGCCACGGTCAGCGCAAACGGCCGGGCGCTGCGATCCACCAGTTCAGCGCCCAATGCTGTTTCCAACGCGGCGAGCTGCTGGCTCACGGTCGGTGCCGAGACCCCAAGCCGCCGGGCTGCGGCCGTGATCGCGCCCTCTTCCGCAGTCGCGGTGAACACCTCGACGGCCCAGAGGCTTACGCGGGGGGGCTGAGGGGGCATCGGCAGGCTCCTTTGCTGGCTCCGCGCGCACAGTGCCGCGCAACAGCGATGGCCACAAGCCTTTAGCCCTCGGCCACGATCGCGGGTTCACGCCGCCCCGCGCAGTCCGCGCGCGGGCAGATCCGGCAGGACGTGCCGACGCGGCGCAGCGAGCCGGAGGGGGGCGCGGTCTCTTCGGGCAGGATCAGCATCATCGCCTCACGCAGAACCGGCCCGTCAAACCCGGTCACGCGGGTCTCGCAGAGCGCATAGGTCAGAAACCGCATCGGCATCCGCCCCGCGATATCGACATGGGCGCGGATCGGCTGCATCGGCTGGGCCAGCGCCTCGTAGAGCGGCCAGAGCGGGCAGCCAGCCCCAAAGCGCGGCAGCGCAAAACCTGGCACGGCGCGGCGAAAGGTCATCGTCCCCGAGCCATCGCAGATCACGAGGCCTAGCTCGCTCATCCCGGCAAGACCGGGCGGGAGAGCGGCCAACCGGCGCATCACGGTGCTGATCGGCGCGCCAAGCGCCTGCGCAAGCTGGCCGGGATCGGTGCCGATCTCACTCAGGGCAGGCGCGATTACGTCAAGCGGCAGGGCCCGCGCATCCGTGGCGATCCGTTCCAGATGGGCGCGCGCGAGGCTGCGTGCCGCTGCAGAGGCCAGCTCCGGCACGCCCTCGATCAGCTCTGACAGAGCGCAGGGGCCGGCCTCGATCTCTGGGAAATGCCACGCCCGCGCCTCCAGCCAAGCCTCAAGCTCTTCTTGCGGCGAAGACAGACCCGTCTCGGCCTCATTCATCCCGTCGAGATATCCCACAAGCGCCTCTGCCGTGGCCGACAGCCGCAGGCTTTCCTCCTGAATCGTCGAGAGAAACCGCGTGCGCCATTCCGGCTCAATGTCTTCCGCCTCAACGAGGATCGCCGCGGTGGAGCGCAGGCTCGTCACCGCCGAGAGCACCTCATGCAGCGAGGTTGCAAGGAAGGGGTCTTGCGCCATGCGGTCGGCGTAATCCTCAAGCACCCGCTCAAGCCGCGACAGGCGCGCCTGCCTGCGCGCCAAAAGCCCGGCCCAGCCGGGGAAACGCCCGACGAACTCCTCGATCCGCTCCAGATCGGGCGTCGGACCGCCGCCCGCCACCTCGCTTTCGCCTGCGGCAACCGCCTCGCGCAGCCCATCGAAAAGCGCGCTATCGGCGCCCTCGGACAGCATCACCGTCTCGACGCCCATTGCACGGGCGATCCGCTCAACCAAAGCGTCTGATACACGGCGGCGATTATGCTCGATCAGATTGAGATAGGCCGCCGAAATCCCCGCCGCGCGGGCCAGATCCGCCTGCTTCATCGTCAGCAAGGTGCGGCGTTCGCGAATGCGTGTGCCAGTGAGGGGGGAACGAGGCATCGGGTTTCTCCTTTGCCCAGTTTACAATCAACCCTGCCCTTTACAATGAAATTTACAGCATTGCCCCTACCATTGCCGGGACAAACGGCTCGGTGATTTGACCGCGCGACAGAATCGCCCATCCTGAGATTTCCCCCGCCGCAGCCCAAAAGAGGCCCCGATGCAGCCAGACCAGATTGAATCCGGCCTGAAAGACATGGTCACAGCCGTAAACCGCATCGCCCCCGACTGGGCGGTCGCGCTTTCAGGCTTTGCGATCGCGGCGCTGCTGGCGCTGGGGCTGTTCCGCTTCGTCTTTACACTGCTCACCCGGATGGTTGCGGAGCGCGAGCTGTTCTGGCGCTCGCTGGTGGCGCGCGCCGCCCAGCCGCTGCGCCTCGTGCTGCTGATCGTAGCGCTGGCCTTCGTGAACCAGATCGTGCCCATGCCGCCGCATGTGAGCCGGGGCGTCACGCAGATCCTGCTGATGGCGCTGATCCTGTGCCTCGCCTGGATCGCCTATACCGCCCTCTACATTTGGACCACGATCCATCTACGGCGCTTCAAACTTGATGCCGAGGACAATTTGCTCGCGCGCAAACATGTCACCCAAACCCGTATCCTGATGCGCGTGGCCAAGGTGATGGTGGTGATCCTGGCCGTGGCCGCCGCCCTGATGACCTTCCCGGCGGTGCGGCAATATGGCGTCTCGCTGCTGGCCGCCGGTGGGGCGGCGGGCATCGTGGTGGGGCTTGCCTTGCAACCGGTGCTGAAAAACCTGTTTGCGGGCATCCAGCTTGCGCTGACCCAGCCCATCCGCATTGATGATGCGCTGATCGTCGAGGGGGAATGGGGCAATGTCGAGGAAATCACCGCCACCTATGTTGTGATCCGCATCTGGGACTGGCGGCGTCTTGTGGTGCCGCTGAGCTATTTCATCGAGCAGCCCTTCCAGAACTGGACGCGCGAGAGCGCGGCTCTGATCGGCACGGTCATGATCTATCTCGACCACAGCGCCGATATCCCCGCGATTCGCGCCAAGGCCCGCGAGATCGCCGAGGCCTCACCGCTTTGGGATCGCGATGTTTTCGCTGTTCAGGTGACCGATTTTCGCGAGCGAGTAATCGAGGTCCGCATCCTTGTCTCTGCGCGCAACGGGCCGCGCACCTTCGATCTGCGCTGCGACATGCGCGAGGCGCTGATCGACTGGATCAAGCGCGAGATGCCCCATGCCCTGCCCCGGACTCGCGCCGAGATCGACGGGCTGGAGCCCCACGCGCAGGCTAGAACGCCCGACCAATCGCCCCCGCCGCACGACCCAGCCCCTCGCTGAGAACGCCGCCCGCCTAAGGTGCCTCACTCGAAACTCTTGAAGCGCGCGCCATAGGTCAGCGCGCGATGCGAGCAACTGTCCATCGCATTCATCAGCCATGCCCGATCAGGCCCCTCGAAGGCCTGCAAATGGCGGTTCAGCGCGATCTCTCCGCGCATGATATTGCTGGCCAGCGGGCCGCTGAAGTCGAGCAGGCGCTGCAGCCAAAACTCCTTGGCCTCGGTGATATAGCCGCCATAGCTGGCACCCGGCACAACCTGCCGCGCGACGGCCAGACAATAGCCCGCCTCCACGGGCTGAGTCGGGGTCTCAAACAGATACCCCGCCGGTGCCGCGAACTGGCTTTTCCACGTCATCCAGAACAACACAGCCAAGCCAGACAACCCCAGAGCACCGAGCACATAGACCCGCAGGCCGATCCCGGCGCCCGCTCGCGTGCTCGCCTTGGCCGCCATATCATCCCCCGGTTCGTGGACCCGCTCCAAAGCCTAGCACGCTCAGGCTTAAAACTCCGTCAACGCGCAGCAAAAAGCCCCCCGGATCGCTCCGGGGGGCCAAGTGTTTTGCGCGCGGCGCGGACTTTACTTCAGACCGGCCTTATCGGTGACGGCATGGGTCCATGCGCCTTCGGGCTTCTTGGTGATCACCGGATCCGAACCACCTTCCAGCAGCACCTTGACTGTGCGCTCGTAATCAGCCGGATCAAGCACGCCATCGGTGCCCTCGGTCAGCTTGGCGACTTCCTTCATCATGCCGACCTGATGCTCCATCGTCTGCGCACCGGTCTCGTCATTGTCGAGCACGATTTGAGCGGCCTCCTCGGGATGGGCATCGGCATATTTCCAGCCTTCCATCGACGCCTTCACGAATTTCGCCATCGTGTCGACAAAGGCCGGATCCTTGAGCTTATCCTCCATCACGTAAAGACCGTCTTCGAGCGTCGCCACACCCTCGTCCTCATATTTGAAGGTGATGAGTTGATCGGGCTTGATCCCGGCCTCGAGCACCTGAAGATACTCATTATAGGTCATCGTTGAGATACAGGCCGCCTGCTTTTGCAGCAGCGGATCGACGTTGAAGCCCTGCTTGAGCACCGTCACGCCATTGGGGCCGCCATCGGTCGGGATGCCCAGATGGGCCATCCAGCTCAGGAAAGGATACTCATTGCCAAAGAACCACACGCCCAGCGTATGACCGGGGAAGTCCTTGGGGGTCTTGATGCCGCTTTCCTTCAGACAGGTCAGCATCATGCCCGATTTCTTGTAAGGCTGCGCAATATTGACGAGCGGCAGGCCTTTTTCGCGCGCAGCCAGTGCGGCGGGCATCCAGTCGACGATGACATCCGCGCCACCGCCTGCGATCACCTGCTCAGGCCCGATATCGGGACCGCCCGGCTTGATCGTGACATTGAGCCCCGCATCCTTGTAATAGCCCTTGTCGAGCGCGACATAATAGCCCGCGAATTGCGCCTGCGTCACCCATTTGAGCTGTAGCGTCACATCTTCGTTGGCCTGGGCTGCGCCCGCCATGAGACCCAGGCTGACACTCAGCCCCGCGATCAGTTTTTTCATTTCTCTCTCCACTGTTGGCCCCGGATCTTGCGCCCGGGATTTTCGCTATTCGTCAGGCTCGTGCGCGTTGCGACGGGTGCCAGAATGTCACCAGCTTCTCGATGAGCGCGACCGCCCCGTAGAAGCCCGAGCCCGCGAGGGCCGCAACGGTAATCTCCGACCAGACGAGCGGCAAATCAAGCTGCCCCACGGCGGTCGATATCCGAAAGCCCATCCCGCGTGTCGGGCTGCCGAAAAATTCAGCAACGATGGCCCCGATCAGCGCCAGCGTCGTGGCGATCTTGAGCCCGTTGAACAAAAACGGCATCGCGGCGGGCAGACGCATCTTGAACAGACCCTGCCAATAGCTCGCCGAATAGGTCGCCATCAGATCACGCTGCAATTGATCGGTCGCAGCCAACCCCGCCACCATGTTCACGAGAACCGGGAAGAACACCATCACCACGACGACCGCCGCCTTGGATTGCCAGTCAAAGCCAAACCACATCACAAGGATCGGCGCGATCCCGACGATCGGCAACGCGGCCACGAAATTGCCCACCGGCAACAGTCCGCGCTGCAAGAACGGCGAGCGATCGATCAGCACCGCCACGACCACGGCGGCCGCACAGCCCATCAGATAGCCCGACAGCGCGCCTTTCAGAATGGTCTGGACGAAATCCTCCCGCAGGATCGGCCCCGACGCGGCGAAGCTCTGCGCGATCTGGCTGGGTGCGGGCAGGATCACCGGGCTGATCTCAAGCCCGAGAACGAGCCCCTCCCAGAGCAAGAGGATCGAGATGCCAAACAGCGCGGGGATCGTGAATTGCGCCCATTTCTGATGCCCGTGCCGCTGTGCGAGCCACGCGTTGGCCCCCCATGCCGCAATCCAGAACACCACTGCGAAGATCAACCAACCCATCATGCCATCCCCATTCGACGCAGCACCACCCGCTCGATCACGCCCACCGCGATCACGAGGATCGCCGCAAGCCCAGCTGCGGTAAACAGCGCAGCCCAGATCTGCACAGTTTGCCCGTAATAGCTTCCCGACAGCAGCCGTGCGCCGAGCCCTTGCGTGGCCCCTGCGGGCAGCTCGGCCACGATCGTGCCCACCAGACTGGCCGCCACGCCAACTTTCAGCGAGGCGAACAGATAGGGCATCGACGATGGCAGGCGCAGCTTCCAAAGCGTCCCCGACCGGCTCGCATTATAGGTCTTGAGAAGATCAAGCTGCATCGCATCGGGCGCACGCAATCCCTTCACCATCCCCACGAGGACGGGAAAGAAATTCAGATAGGCCGCGATCAGCGCCTTGGGCAAAAGCCCCGTGACGCCAAGGCTTGCCAGCACCACGATCACCATCGGCGCAATCGCGAGGATCGGCACGGTCTGGCTCGCAATCGCCCAAGGCATCACCGACAGATCCATGGCCCGGCTATGGGTGATCCCCACCGCGAGCAGGATCCCCAGCCCGGTGCCCAGCGCAAAGCCCACCATCGTGGCCGACAGCGTGATCCATGCGTGGAAGACAAGACTGCGCTTGGAGGTGAAGCGCTGCCCGAACAAACCATCCCACAAGCCCTGCGCCACCTGATGCGGCGCGGGCAGAACGGGGCGCTTCTGGCTCATCGTGTCGGTGAGAAGATGGCTGATGCTGACACTCTCGCCCGCCCTCGCCGCCTGATCATAGGTCCATTTGCTGTTGAGCAAGACCGTAGCGCCGTACCAGATCACGAGAATCGCCGCGAGTACGCTCAGAACGGGGGCTATCGACTTCATCGCGCGCCCCCTTCCTCTTGACCGAAATATCCTCGGGGGGAGCGGGCAAGGCCAAAGCCTGGCCCGCTGGGGGCAGACAGCCCCCCCGCCCCGGTGCGAATGATGCGCTCAATCTTCATAGGCATGCCCCGCCCTCAGGCCCTCGCGAACACGATGAGCCACCTGCAAGAACGCCTCGCTGTCGCGAATGTCCAAGGGGCGCGCGCCGCGCGGCAACGGGCTGTCGATCACCTCGTAGATCCGCCCCGGACGGGGCGACATCACCACGATCTTGGTGCTCAGATAGACCGCCTCCGGGATCGAATGGGTGACAAAGCCGATGGTCTTGCCCGTGCGCTCCCACAGTTTGAGCAGCTCTTCATTGAGCTTGTCGCGCACGATCTCGTCGAGCGCGCCGAACGGCTCGTCCATCAGCAAGATATCGGCATCGAAGGCCAGCGCCCGGGCAATGCTCGCCCGTTGCTGCATCCCGCCCGACAGTTGCCAGGGGAATTTCTTGCCAAAGCCCTCAAGGTCCACCAGCGACAGCACGTCTTCCACGCGCTTGACCTGCTCGGCGCGGCTATAGCCCATGATCTCGAGCGGCAAGCGCACATTGGCGGCAATCGTGCGCCACGGATAAAGCCCGGCGGCCTGAAAGACATAGCCGTAGGAACGCTTTTGCCGCGCGGCCTCGGCACTCATGCCCTTCACGCTCAGCGCGCCACCCGTCGGCGTCTCAAGCGCTGCGATACAGCGCAGGAAGGTCGTCTTGCCGCAGCCCGAGGGGCCGATGAAACTGACGAACTCGCCCGCCTCGATATCCAGATCGATATCCTTGAGCGCGTGGACCGGCCCGTCATTGGTCTGAAAGGTCAGCTCAAGCCCCTTGGCCTGAATGATCGGTGTCGCAGTCATCCGCGCCTCCACAAGCCACGATCGGCGATCTCAACGCTGTTGCCCGCCGGATCGCGCAGATAGATCGAGCGTGCCCCGACCGGCCAGGTGAAATCGGCTTCGATCTCTACATCATTGTCTTTCAAGTAAGTTTCCCAGTCTTCAAGCGTCTGTGCATCGCTTGCGATACAGACATGGCCCGGCCCGGTCGCCCCATGGGGCGGCACGGGCAGACGCGCATCGGGCGCGGGCGGTATTTGTGTCGCGCTGGCGATAAAGGTGAGGATCACGCTCTCGCCGCAACGAAAGAACACATGCCGCCCCTCGACCCTCGTGATCACTTCGAGCCCGAGCAGCCCGCTATAGAACGCCTCCGTAGCGTCGAGATCAGTGACATAGACGGCGGCTTCGAGAACGCCCGGGCTCTTGGGCGGGGACGAGACCATCTCAGACCCCGCTCGCCGGAATGCCGCTGCGCTGGATCGGACGGGGCGCGGTCAGCTCTTTCCAGGTCGAGAGCGCCTTGGTGACGGGCGTTCCTGCCTCGCGCGGCACGAACTGGCCATGGCCCTCTTTCGTCTGGATCTTGCCATCGGCCCAAGCCACGACGCCACGCGAGAGCGTGTAGCGCGGCAGACCCGTCACCTCTTTGCCCTCGAAGACGTTGTAATCAATCGCCGATTGCTGATCCTTCGCGCTGATCACTTTGGACGCTTTGGGATCCCAAACCACCAGATCGGCATCCGCGCCCACAAGCACCGCGCCCTTCTTGGGATAGATATTGAGGATCTTGGCGATATTGGTCGAGGTCACAGCCACGAATTCGTTGGGCGTCAGCCGCCCCGTGCCAACCCCGTAAGTCCAGAGCATCGGCAGGCGGTCCTCAAGCCCCCCTGTCCCATTCGGGATCTTGGTGAAATCGCCCACGCCATAGCGTTTCTGATCGGTGGTGAAGGCGCAGTGATCGGTCGCCACGCAAGACAGCGTGCCCGAAGACAACCCGTTCCACAGGCTGTCCTGATGCTGCTTGTTGCGGAAAGGCGGGCTCATGACGCGGCGCGCGGCATGGTCCCAATCCTTGTCGAAATATTCGCTTTCATCGAGCGTCAGATGCTGGATCAGCGGCTCACCCCAGACCCGCTTGCCCGCGAGTTTCGCGCGCCGGATCGCCTCGTGGCTCTCCTCGCAAGACGTATGCACGACATAAAGCGGCACGCCCGCCATATCGGCGATCATGATCGCGCGGTTGGTGGCCTCCCCCTCGACCTGGGGTGGGCGCGAATAGGCGTGCCCCTCCGGCCCGTTATTACCATCGGCCAGCAGCTTGGCTGACAGTTCGGCCACCACATCGCCATTCTCGGCATGGACAAGCGGGATCGCCCCCAGCTCGGCACAGCGCTTGAAGCTGGAATAAAGCTCGTCATCATTGACCATCAAGGCGCCCTTATAGGCGAGGAAATGCTTGAAGGTGTTGATGCCGCGCTCGGTCACGGCCTTCATCTCGTCAAAGACCTGCTTGTCCCACCATGTGATCGCCATGTGAAAGGAATAATCGCAATGCGCGCGGGTCGATTTGTTGTCCCATTTCTTGAGCGCATCGAGCAGCCCCTCACCGGGCGCGGGCAATGCGAAATCCACCACCATCGTGGTACCGCCCGCCAAGGCTGCACGGGTGCCGCTCTCGAAATCATCCGCCGAATAGGTGCCCATGAACGGCATCTCGAGATGGGTATGCGGATCGATCCCGCCCGG
Organism: Thioclava dalianensis; assembly: GCF_000715505.1. Lineage (GTDB taxonomy): Bacteria > Pseudomonadota > Alphaproteobacteria > Rhodobacterales > Rhodobacteraceae > Thioclava > Thioclava dalianensis. Next base: position 173,527 of record NZ_JHEH01000004.1, on the reverse strand, counting down.
CATCACAAAACAATCGGTCGCATCGAGCGTCTCATCGCCCTTCAGATCCCGACCGATCTCAATGATCTGCCCGCCCTCGATCAAGACATCCGCCTTATAGGTCAGATCCGCGGTGACGATGGTTCCGTTCTTGATGACTGTGGTCATGCTGTTCTCCCTTCGAAAGGCCTGGCCTTCCTCTTGATAGAAATATCCCGGGGGTCCGGGGGCAGAGCCCCCGGCCGCGCCGTTCAGCTCACGATTTCGGCCGTCTCAAGCGCTGCGTGGAACAGCACATCCGTGCCCGCTGCAGCCCAATCCTTTGAGATCTCTTCGGCCTCATTATGGCTCAGCCCGTCCACGCAGGGGCACATGATCATCGCGGTCGGTGCGACCTGATTGATCCAGCAGGCATCGTGGCCCGCGCCTGAAATGATATCACGATGGCTATAGCCCAGCCGCTCGGCGGCATTGCGCACAGCGCTCACACAGGCCGGATCGAAGGTCACGGGATCAAATCCCCCGCTTTTCTCAAATTCGACGCTCAGCCCCATCTCGTCGCAGATCTCGCGCGCGCCGGTCTTGAGACGCGCCTCCATATCCTCGATCACCGCCAGATCGGGCGAGCGGAAATCGACGGTAAACACGACCTTGCCCGGGATCACATTGCGCGAATTGGGATAGACATCGATGTGACCGGCAGCGCCCACGGCATCCGGTTTATGCGACCAGGCGATCTCATCCACAAGTTCGAGCACCCGCGCCATGCCGAGGCCCGCATTCTTGCGCATCGGCATCGGGGTCGATCCGGTATGGCTGTCCTTGCCGGTGATCGTGACCTGCGTCCAGCTCAGGCCTTGGCCATGGGTGACCACGCCAATATCCTTACCTTCAGCCTCAAGGATCGGGCCTTGCTCGATATGCAGCTCGAACATCGCATGCATCTTGCGCGCGCCGACCGTTTCATCGCCGACCCAGCCGATGCGCTTCAACTCATCGCCAAAGGTGTTCCCCTCGGCATCGGTCTTGCCATAGGCCCAATCCTGCGTGTGCACGCCCGCAAAGACGCCCGAGGCCAGCATGGCAGGCGCAAACCGTGTGCCTTCCTCATTGGTCCAGTTGGTCACCACGATCGGATGTTTGGTCTTGATCCCGAGATCATTCATCGAGCGCACGGCCTCCAGCGCGCCCAGCACACCCAGCACACCGTCATATTTCCCGCCCGTGGGCTGCGTGTCGAGATGGCTGCCCATATAGACCGGCAGCGCGTCCGGGTCCTCGCCCGCCCGCGTCGCGAACATATTGCCCATCGTGTCAACGCCCATCGTCATGCCAGCGGCCTCGCACCAAGATTGAAACAGCGCGCGGCCTTCGGCATCGGCATCGGTCAAGGTCTGGCGATTGTTCCCCCCCGCGACGCCCGGGCCGATCTTGGCCATCTCCATCAGGCTGTCCCAAAGACGGTCGGGGTTGATACGGAGGTTTTCTCCGGGTGCTGGCATTGTAGAACTCCCTGTCGGCTGGTGGGGCTTTGCCCTCTTGCGACGAATCTTGATCTGACCGTATGGTCAGGTTGGAGTGGGCCATGTCCTGACCATTCGGTCAACAAAAAATCCGGCGGAATGCGCGTGCAAGACGAGAAGAACAGCAATAGCCTAAAAAATAGGCGACCGAACGGCGGGAGCCGCGCGAAGGCGCGCCGCGAAACCGAAGAGACGATCCTGACTGCGGCAGAAACGGTCTTTGCCGAGGCAGGCTTCGGTGGCGCGACGATGCAGCTCATTGCCGATCTGGCGGGTCTGCCAAAAGCCAACCTGCACTATTATTTCGATACCAAAGAGGCGCTCTATCGCCGCGTCGTCGAGCGGATTTTCAACATCTGGCTCGAGGCTGCCGATGTCTTTGATGGCGCAGCCGGCCCCACCGAAGGGATCGGGGCCTATATCGATGCCAAGATGGAAATCTCGCGCCATCATCCCAACGGCTCCAAGGTCTGGGCCAGCGAGGTGATGCATGGCGCGCCGGTCATCCAAGATTACCTCGAGACCACATTGCGCGACTGGACCGAGGGGCGCTGCGCGGTGATCCGGCGCTGGATTTCCGAAGGCAAGATGGCGCAAACCGACCCGCATCACCTGATGTATATGCTCTGGGCCACGACCCAGCATTACGCCGATTTCAGCCACCAGATTGACACGCTCAACGGCGGGGACCCCTTGTCCGACGCGCAATGGGAAGCGGCCAAGACGAGCGTCAAGACCATCGTACTGCGCGGGATCGGCGTGCTCTAGGCGCTACTGCGCGGGCGTGGTCGGGTCAGGCGCAGCACTCGGGGCGGGATCAGAGCCTTGGGCAGGCGCAGCGCTCTGATCGGGTTGCGCACTTGAGGGCCCGACGGGCGGATCTTGCGCCTTGGCGGGGCTTTGAGGATCGGCAGGCACCGTGCCCTCCGGATCCGCTGCTTTCTGATCCCCGGCCTCTGGTTTCAAAGGCGTCTCGACGACCGACCCGACCGGCGCACCGCTCACCCCGGAAGGCAAATGGTTCTTGGGCAGTTTCGAGCCCAACAGCTCGGCCCCGTCGCTGATCTCGGCGCCATGCTCCAGCTTGGGCTCAGGGGCGGCTTCCGCCGCCGCGCCCTCCGCGCCTGCGTCCGAACAGACATAAACCGTGCCGCCCACGATCACCGCCGTGGCCATCAAGGCGGGCGGTGAGGCCGCCGTCAACATCCCAAAGCCTGCCTTGAGAAGCTTGTCGCGCAGGTTGCTTGACGTGTCATGCACGATCTTGTTGCCCAGCTTGTCGCCGATGACGGCCCCCGCCGCCCCCGATGCAAGATCGCCCGCCTTGTCGCCCAACCCCTTGGCGGCCTCTGCCGTGCCCTCGATGCGCTGACAGAAACTCTTCGAGGGTTCCTTGCAAAGACCCAGCGCATCGCGCGGACCCTGATCATAGCCCAGATAGGTCTTGTCCTTCGTATCCCATTGCAGACAGAACGGCGCCCGCCCGGCATCGTCCAGCTCGGGCGTGAGCGCGCGCAGCGTCACCAGCGCCGGACAGGTCACATCGCCCTTGCCGCCAAACATCTTCTCGCGCAGCGACCGGCTTTCCTTGAGCGCGGCATTGTCCGGGTCGTAGCGAAAGGCATATTGCGTGCCACGAATCGACGTCTCGCAAGAAACCAGCTCGGCCAGCGCGGGGACCGGCATGAGGACCGCGATCAAAACCAGGTAACGCAGCATTGGAAACCCCTTTCGTTTCGAGCCGCACGATAGCGAAGGCCCAGCGCGCAACAAGCCCCCAGAATGCCCAGATGGACAGGCTCGGGCGGGGTTTCGCGCAAGACTGCACAGGTCTTGCGCCTCGACCCAACAGCGAGAGCGGCTATTGTTGTGGGCAGACATGATAGGGAGGCCTCAAATGCGCAAGATCCAGTCCCAAGGCGTTCATCACATCACGCTGACCGGCGCGGACCGGCAGAGCACGATCGATTTCTGGGAAGGGGTGCTCGGGATGCCCTTCATCTTCGATCAGCCCAATCTCGACAATCCCGATGAGGGGCATCTCTATTTTGATCCCGGTGACGGGCGGTTGATCACCATTTTCACCGACGAGACCCGCAAGCCGGTGCATGACCGCACGCCCACCGATCCGGGCTGCGTGCATCACATCGCCTTTTCCGTCAGCCTTGCCAGCCATCGCCAAGTGGTCACCCGGCTCGATGCGCGCGGGATCAAACATTCGGGCGTGAAGGATCGCGGCTTCATGGATTCGATCTATTTCAAGGACCCGCTCGGCTTTCTGATTGAGCTTGCGGCCTATAAATTCGAGCCACCGCGTGGATCGTCTCATGCGGAGGTGATGATCGAAGCCCACCGGATCCGCGTGGCTGCGGGCGACGAGTCCATTGGCGAGGTCCATCTGGCCGATGCCATCGAGCGGATCGTCGCGCGCTCGCAGCAATCGCTCTCCACGGATCGCTCCGCCAAAGACCCCTATTGAGACCGAAAAACGCCCGAGCGATCCGCCCGGGCGTTGATTTCACAGATGCGCGGCAGGTCTGTGACCCACCGCAGGGTGCGTTTTAATCCAATGTTTCGAGCACGTCCTTGAGCGTCCCGATCAGTTCGTCGATCTGCTCCTTCGAGATGATCAGCGGCGGGCTCATCGCGATGATATCGCCCGTGGTGCGGATCAGGATGCCCTTCTCATAGGCCTTGAGGAAGGCCGAAAAGGCGCGCTTGGTCGGCTCACCGGCAATCGGCTCCAACTCGATCGCGCCGATGAGACCCTCGTTGCGGATGTCGATCACGTGGCGCGTGCCTTTGAGCGAATGCAGCGCATCCTGCCAATAGGGCGCAAGCTCGGCTGCGCGCTCGAACAGCCCCTCTTCCTTATAGGTGTCGAGCGTGGCGATGGCGGCGGCCGAGGCAATCGGGTTACCCGAATAGGTATAGCCGTGGAACAGCTCGATCATATGCTCGGGGCCGTTCATGAAGGCATCATGCACCTCTGCCGTGCACATCACAGCCCCCATCGGGATCACGCCATTGGTCAGGCCCTTGGCCGTGGTCATCAGATCGGGCACTACGCCGTAATGCTGAGCGGCAAAGGCCGCGCCCAGACGACCGAAGCCCGTGATCACCTCGTCGAAGATCAGCAAGATGCCGTGCTTGCGCGTGATCTCGCGCAGCTTTTGCAGATAGCCCTTGGGCGGCAGCAGCACGCCGGTCGAACCCGCCATCGGCTCCACGATCACGGCTGCAATCGTCTCGGCCCCGTGCAGCGCCACAATCCGCTCCAGCTCATCTGCCAGATGCGCACCATGCTCGGGCTGCCCCTTGGAATACCGGTTTTGATCGGGAAGGTGGGTGTGCGGCATGTGATCGACGCCCGGCACCAGCGGTCCAAAGACCTTGCGGTTTGTGACAATGCCGCCCACCGAGATACCGCCGAAGTTCACGCCGTGATAGCCGCGCTCGCGACCAATCAGACGGGTCCGCGCCCCGTCACCCCGCGCACGGTGATAAGCGATGGCGAGTTTCAGCGCGGTCTCGACCGATTCCGAGCCGGAATTGGTGTAGAAGACATGCTCCATCCCGTCGGGCGCCACATCGATCAGACGGTTGGCCAGCTCGAACGCAATCGGGTGGCCCATCTGGAACGCGGGCGCGTAATCCATCTCGCCCGCCTGCTTCTGGATCGCCTCGGTGATCTTGGGGCGGCAATGCCCGGCATTGCAGCACCACAGACCTGCCGTCCCGTCCAGCACCTGCCGCCCGTCCGAGGTCGTGTAATGCATATCCTTGGCAGCCACGAACATACGCGGGTTCTTCTTGAACTGGCGGTTCGCGGTGAACGGCATCCAGAATGCATTGAGGTCGTTGGGGGTCTTGCGGTCGAGGGCCATGGGATGTCTCCGGTCGGGCGACCCCGGTCATGACGGGATCGGCATAAGCGATCTGACCAATTGGTCAGGGTCACGCTAGCACAGCCAAAAAGCCAGTCAAGCACGTCCTCTGCGCGCTTTTCACCCCCACGCGCCCCGTTGTGATTGATCCGCACAACGGTTTCGGATTTAATCCCTCTAGATTGGGAGAAAAAATGTGAAAGACACGGGACATCCAGCACAGGCCGGCGCGGCAAACGAGCAGGATAAGCCGTTGACACGCATACAAAAGCTGAACCGCCGCAAGATCCTTGAGGCAGCGCTTGAAGTGTTCTCCGCGCATGGGTTTCGCGGCGCCACGCTCGATCAAATCGCTGTGGAGGCCGGGCTCAGCAAGCCGAACCTTCTCTATTACTTCCCCTCCAAAGAAGCGATACATGTCGCTTTAATGGGCGGGTTGCTCGAAATTTGGCTTGCCCCTCTGCGCGCGCTGAACCCGCAGGGCGATCCGCGCAGCGAGTTGATGGGTTATGTGCGCCGCAAGCTGCAAATGAGCCGGGATATGCCGCGCGAAAGTCGGCTCTTTGCCAATGAGATGCTGCAAGGCGCGCCGCGGCTCAGCGACACGCTTGGCGACGAGTTGAAAGAGCTGGTCGATGCCAAGGCAGAGGTGATCCGCGACTGGAGTGCCGCGGGAAAGATCGCGCCGGTCGATCCGCATCACCTGATCTTCTCGATCTGGGCGCTGACCCAGCACTATGCCGATTTCGACGTTCAGGTCCGCGCCGTGCTTGGACCTAAAGCCGATCCGTTCGAAGGGGCGGGCCAGTTTCTCGACATGCTGTTCGAGCGCCTTCTGGCCCCCTGAGGCCACGACGACTGCCGCCATAGACCAAAGATCGCGGGCCGACACGTCGCGCCCCGCATGCCCTCCCCCGGCTCCAGAAAAATTTTCAATTGTTCACCTTTGAGTAAGATTCGGGGCGCAGACTCGTCTGATAGTGGATCTATAAGAGGATTGGAGATGGATCGGATTTCGGCGCTTTGGCCACAGATCGGTTGGTCGCCCCTGATGGCGCCGCCGACGACAAAGGTCTCCCCGGCCAGCCGTGTCGAAGCGGCAGGCGCGGGATCCCAAATGGGCAGCGGCTTGCGGGCCGATGTCGACACTCCTGAGAGCGGAGATCGCGCTCAAACAGCCCGGTTAATCGGCGCGCTCTCGGCCGCCCGGCACAATCGCACTGATCCGCCAGGGTATGGTGGCGCAGTTCCCGAGGCATCACCCCGCCCGACGCCGAAGTCACGGCCAGACCCGGATGCGCTGGTCGGCCCGAAGCCAACATTCGAAGTCAGCCCGCTTGAGGCCGCCGCCGCCCGGGCGCTGGATCCGCCTGCGCCTCTCCCCCAATCAAATGAGATAGACCAAGCCCCGGTTGAAGCCTCCGCCCCAGCGGCGCCGAAAGAGACGGAAAACCTGCAAGATGATGCACCAGAGCGTCCGCAAGTCACCGCTGATGAAACACCGGCGATGGCCGAACGCGCCTGGCGACAGCTCAGCGATTCCGGCACGGCACAGCTGGACGTAACACGCTGACGCGCCCCGAAGTGCCCCCCGGGGCGCGCGCCAAATGTCACGCATCACTCTGCGCGCTAGACCTTACTCTGCAGCCGTTGCACTCGGGTTGTTCGGGTGTTGGGTCCAGTTGTTGTAGCCGCCAACCGTCTCACCAGTGCGCAGATCGGTTTCACCCGGTTCAAGCTTGCGCATCGTGATGCATTCGACCGGACAGACATCGACACACAAGTTGCACGCGACGCATTCCTCGTCCTTCACGGTGAATACCCGATCCGCACTCATGTCGATGGCCTGATGTGAGGTATCCTCGCATACCGCATAGCAGCGCCCGCATTTGATACAGTCGTCCTGCTTGATCTCGGCCTTGGTCACATATCCCAGATTGAGATATTGCCAGTCCGTGACATTGGGCACGGCACGCCCCACCAGCTCGGAGGTCGAAACAAACCCTTTGCGATCCATGTAATCCGACAGGCCCGAGATCATTTCCTGCACGACCTTGAACCCATAGGTCATGGCCGCCGTGCAGACCTGCACGTTCCCCGCGCCAAGCGCTAGGAATTCCGCCGCGTCGCGCCAGGTCGTCACCCCACCGATACCAGAGATCGGCAAGCCAGCTGTCTCCGGGTCGCGCGCGATCTCGGCCACCATATTGAGCGCGATGGGCTTCACTGCAGGCCCGCAATAGCCGCCATGCGTGCCTTTGCCGTCAATCGTGGGTTCGGGTGCAAAATCATCCAGATCCACCGAAGTGATCGAGTTGATCGTGTTGATCAGGCTGACCGCATCTGCGCCCCCGGCCTTGGCCGCACGCGCGGGTTTGCGAATATCGGTGATATTGGGCGTGAGCTTCACGATCACCGGCATATTGGAATATTGCTTACACCAGCGGGTCACCATCTCGATATATTCGGGCACCTGCCCCACGGCCGAGCCCATCCCGCGTTCGGCCATCCCATGCGGGCAGCCGAAATTCAGCTCGATCCCATCGGCGCCGGTCTCCTCGACACGGGGCAGGATCGCTTTCCACGCCTCCTCCTCGCAGGGCACCATGATCGAGGCGATGAGCGCACGATCCGGATAGTCACGCTTGACCATCGTCATCTCGCGCAGATTCACCTCGAGCGGGCGGTCGGTGATCAGCTCGATATTGTTGAGCCCCAGCAGCCGCCGGTCGGCCCCATAGATCGCGCCATAGCGCGGGCCGTTCACATTGACCACGGGCGGCCCCTCGGCGCCGAGCGTTTTCCAAACGACGCCGCCCCAGCCCGCCTCAAAAGCGCGACGGACGTTATATTCCTTGTCGGTGGGCGGCGCGGAGGCCAGCCAGAACGGATTGGGGGATTTGATCCCGATGAATTCAGAACGCAGATCGGCCATGTCTTAGCCCTCCATCAGGAATTGGTGGATTTCAACGGCCGCGTCACGCCCCTGCGCCACGGCAGTGACCGTCAGGTCTTCGCCCGCATGGGTGCAATCGCCGCCTGCCCAGACACGCGGCGCGGCGCGCCCGGCCCCGTCAACGACGATCTTGCCGCCCTTCACTTCGATCTTTTCGGGCATATCGCCCAGCGTCTGACCAATCGCCTTGAAGACCTGATCCGCTGGCAGCCGGAACGTGACATCGGTCCGCTCAAGACCGGACGCCCCCTCTTGCGTATAGGCGAACTCGATCTCGCGCACCGCGCCATTTCCATGGATCGCCACAGGGGCCGCATTCTCGATGATCCGCACGCCATGGGTCAGCGCATGCTCCTGCTCATGCAGGCTCGCAGGCATTTGCGCGCGGCTGCGGCGATAGACGAGCGTGACGTTGAGCGCGCCCAGCAGCTTGGATTGCACAGCCGCATCCACTGCCGTCATCCCGCCGCCGATCACCACGACATCCCGTCCGATCGGCAGCTTGGCCAGATCGTCGGCCTGCCGCAGCTCGGCGATAAATTCGGTCGCAGGAACGATACCGTCCTTGTCTTCACCCTCCATCCGAAGCGCGTTGACACCTGACAGCCCCATGCCGAGGAAAACCGCCTCATGATCGGCCAGCAGGTCGCCAAGATCACCATCGCCCTTACGGCCCAGCTCCCAATTCGCGACCACCGAGATCCCGCCGATCTGCATCAGCCAATCGACCTCTGCCTGAGCGAACCCGCCCGGCGCCTTATAGCTCGCGATCCCGTATTCGTTGAGCCCGCCGGGCTTGGGGCGCGCGTCAAAGATCGTCACGTCATGGCCGCGCATCGCAAGCCCATGTGCGCAGGCAAGCCCCGCAGGTCCCGCCCCCACCACGGCAACCGACTTTCCGGTCTTCGCCGCGCGGGTGAAGGGATGGCTCTGCCGTGCCATCAGCGTATCGGTCGCGAAGCGTTGCAGCGCACCGATCTCAACCGGTTCGCCTTCGGATTCCATCCGTACGCAAGCGCCTTCGCACAACGTCTCGGTCGGACAGACCCTTGCGCACATGCCGCCAAGGATGTTCTGCGCGAAAATGGTTTTCGCGGCGGCCTCGGGTGTGCCCGTCGAGATTTGCCGAATGAAAAGCGGCACATCGATCGAGGTGGGGCAGGCCTCCATACATGGCGCATCATGGCAGAAATAGCAGCGATCCGCCGCGATCCGGGCCTCTTGCGCGCCCAGCGGCGGGGTGTGATCGGCGAAATTCGTACAATAGCGTTCCGGGTCGAGCCGCCCTGGCACGATCCCTTGAGTGAGCTGGCTGTCGGACACTTGCGGGCTCCCTGTCTGATTTTTGTGTTTTTGGTGCCAACACGGTGCCACAGGTTTTAATTTTATCAAGTGGTAAAATTTTACTCTGCGCGAGGAAGTTGGCCCGCACCGGGGCACCCTGCGCGAAAAATAAGCACCCCGCCCGTCGCTTGCGCGCTTTCCGGGCGGTCACGAATTCGCCACGCGGCAGGGCACGACTCCCGTTGCGGCTTTTCACCGCGGCTGACCTCGCGTATAACGCCTCGAAACAAAGGCAAGGCTCCGAAAGAACGGGGCATTCGTGACAAGCACCCTCAGAGGACCGCATGACCAACACCACCCGAGATAATGACGTCGCTTTCATTCAGGCTCTGGCCGAGCTGCTCAATTCAAATGAACTGACCGAGATCGCGGTAACGCGCGACTACGCGCCCGATGACAGCCTGAAGGTGCGGGTCTCGAAACAGACCAACATCGTGCAAGCCGCAGCCTCCGCTCCGGCGCCCGCGCCTGTCGCAGCCGCGCCCGCGCCGCAAGCCGCTGCAGCTCCCGCGGCCGCTCCGGCTGCCGAAGACCCGGCCGATCACCCGGGCGCCGTGGCCTCGCCCATGGTTGGCACGGCCTATATGTCGCCCGAACCGGGCACGGCTGCCTTCGTGAAACCCGGCGATCAGGTCAAGGAAGGCCAGACGCTGATGATCGTCGAGGCGATGAAAACCATGAACCACATCCCGGCGCCGAAATCGGGCACGGTCAAGCGCATCCTCGTGGATGACGGCCAGCCGGTGGAGTTTGGCACGACCCTGATGATCGTCGAGTGAGGGGGCCAAAGATGTTCGACAAGATCCTGATCGCCAATCGCGGCGAGATCGCGCTGCGCGTCATCCGCGCCTGCCGCGAGATGGGGATCGCGTCCGTCGCGGTCCACTCCACTGCCGATTCGGACGCGATGCATGTCCGGATGGCCGATGAATCCGTTTGTATCGGCCCACCCTCTTCGACGCATAGCTATCTCTCGGTGCCCGCGATCGTCGCCGCCTGTGAGATCACCGGCGCTCAGGCGATCCATCCGGGCTACGGCTTTTTGTCCGAAAATGCGGCCTTCGTGCAGGTGCTCGAAGATCACGGCATCACTTTCATCGGTCCGTCGGCGGCCCATATCCGCATCATGGGCGACAAGATCACCGCCAAGGAAACCGCGAAATCGCTGGGGATTCCCGTGGTTCCGGGCTCCGAAGGCGGCGTGCCTGATGTCGAGACGGCCAAGAGAGAAGCCGCTGCGATGGGCTATCCCGTCATCATCAAGGCAACCGCCGGTGGCGGCGGGCGTGGGATGAAGGTGGCCAAGGACGAGGCCTCGCTTGAGAGCGCTTTCCGCACGGCCCGCGCCGAGGCGAAATCGGCCTTCGGCAATGACGAAGTCTATATGGAGAAATATCTCCAGCGTCCGCGCCATATCGAGGTGCAGGTCTTTGGCGACGGCAAGGGTCGCGGCGTCCATCTGGGCGAGCGAGACTGCTCGCTTCAGCGCCGCCATCAGAAAGTGTTCGAAGAGGCCCCCGGCCCCTCGATCACGGAAGAAGAGCGCGCCCGCATCGGCGGCATCTGCGCCAAGGCAATCGGCGAGCTGGGCTATGCCGGCGCAGGCACGATCGAGTTTCTCTATGAGGATGGCGAGTTCTATTTCATCGAGATGAACACCCGTCTGCAAGTCGAGCATCCGGTGACCGAGGCGATCTTCGGCGTCGACCTCGTGCGCCAGCAGATCAAGGTTGCCGCCGGAGAAGAGATGGAGTTCGAGCAGGACAAGCTCTCGATCCGCGGCCATGCGATTGAAGTGCGTATCAATGCCGAAAAGCTGCCGAATTTCGCGCCCTGCCCCGGCAAGATCACGCATTTCCATGCACCGGGCGGTCTTGGCGTGCGGATGGACAGCGCGCTGTATGACGGCTACTCGATCCCGCCCTATTACGACAGCCTGATCGGCAAGCTGATCGTGCATGGGCGCGACCGGCATGAGGCGCTGCAGCGGCTCAATCGCGCCTTGGGCGAGCTGATTGTGGACGGCATCGACACCACGGTGCCGCTGTTCAACGCGCTTCTGGCCGAGCCTGATATTCAGTCTGGCGATTACTCGATCCACTGGCTCGAGAAGTGGCTCGAAAAGAACCTCTGACGCGCCATCGAACGCATGCAAAGCGCCTCCCTTCTGGGGAGGCGCTTTTTTACATCCGACAGCGTTATTTCGGGATCAGAAGACAGGTACCACGCCGCTTCGCCTGATCGGCAGGACGGTAATAGTCGCCCACAAATTTGCGCTGCCCCGGGCCCAGCTCCTCCCAGTTCAGCCAATGGCAATCGTAATCGAGCACATCGGCCATCGCGTCCATCGCCGGGAAAGAGGGAATGCCGATCAGCGCCTTCGTCTGGCCTTCGAACTGCGGGATCGAGTTCAGCTCATTATCCGTGCGCTCGCGCACCAGCATGATCACCTGCCCCGGGCGCTGCGCAAATTCACTGTCCACAATCACCAGTTCCGGGCCCAGTTTCCGCACAAGCTGGAACAGACGGAAATGATCCATCACGTGATAGAGAATCCCCAAAACTCCCACGACATCAAAGCGTTCGCCCGCGTCGATAAGCTTTTGCATCCCGTCGTAAATATCGTCGCAGATCAGCGAGACCTTCTCGCGCAGATGGGCGCGGGGAAATTCCGCAAAGCGGTCGATCAGCTCCTGTCGGCCCTCGATCCCCACCACCTCGCGCGCGCCTGCGGCGGCAAAGGCATAGGCCCAGCGGCCATCATGGGCTGCCAGATCCAGCACGCGCTTGCCCGCGATCTGGTCCTCCAGCGGCTTGATGATCATCTTGTGGCGATGATTCATCCGCTCCACCGTCCCCGGATCATCGGCATAGCGCCCGATTTCGGGCAGGAAATCATAAAAACCCATGTTTGCGCTCGACCCCACTCTGGTTCATCTTGCAGGCGAGCCTATGCGTAACGGGAAAACCGGGCAAGAAAATGACGGACAGGTTAAGCGCGCAACTCTTATTAGCGGGATATGCCCAAGGCATTTTCCCGATGGCGGAAAGCCGGGAGACCCTCGAGCTTCACTGGTTCGACCCGCCCCATCGCGGCATCGTCCCCTTGGACAAATTCCACATTTCCCGCTCTCTCGCGAAGGAGATCCGGCGCGAAGACTTCACAATCACGATCAACCGGGCATTTCGGGGCGTTGTCGAGTGCTGCGCGAACCGAGAAGAAACCTGGATCAACGGCGCGCTTTTCGACCTCTATGATGAGCTGCACGCGGCGGGTTTTGCGCAATCGGTCGAGGTCTGGGACGGGCCGCGACTTACGGGCGGCCTGTTCGGGATCACAATGGGCGGGGCTTTCTGTGGAGAAAGCATGTTCTCCGCGCGTCGCAGCGGGTCAAAAATCGCAATTGCCTATACCGTGGACCGGCTGCGTCAGGCGGGGTTTGTGCTGTTTGACACGCAATATATCACGCCGCATCTCGCGACGCTGGGCGGGATCGAGGTGACACGGATGGAGTACCGCACGCGCCTGGCCGCGGCGCTCTATCTCGACGCGGAGTTTACCGCGCCGCAGATCCCGACGGCTCAGCTATTGTTGCAGCGAATGACCCAGACGTCATAGCGCGGGTGATCGAGCGCCGAGAGCGCCGGAGACGATGCGATCATCCAGCCCGAAAAATCGGGCTTGGGCTTGTCGCCCTCAGTAATCGTGAGGAAGGCATAGGCATCCGACGCCGGATCATCGACCGGGTAGCGACATTCCTTCAAGGTGACGGAAATAAAGCCGAACTGAACCGTCTGCCCGACTTTCATTTCGATATTGGAGGTGCGACCGGCCACCTTGTCGAGTCCGCGCAACATCGCGCCCGAGCCCTCGGCCAGCCCCTCGGTTGGTCCGGCCTGCGGGATCTGATCGTCGGGGATTTGCTGCGGGCTTGCCTCTTGGGCCACTGCGACACAAGGCCAAAGCATCGCCGCCAGCATCAACGCGCGGATCATTGCGCCTCCCCATCGCCACCACCGGCGAATTTCATCATGAGATTCAGCACCGAGACGGCGCTTTGCGTATCAAGGATCTCGTCGCCGGGCTGCAAGTCGTCGAGCGCGCCGCCGGGAATCAGTTCGATATAATTGCCCCCCAACAAACCGTCCTGGGCCACTGCAATCACGGTATCCTCGGGCAACCGGATGCCCTCCTTCACGGAGATCGTCGTGTCTGCGAAAAACGTCTTGGGGTTCAGCTGCACCGCGCTGACAGAGCCAACCTTGACCCCCGCCAAGCGCACATCCGTACCCGGGATCACCCCGCCGATCGAGCGAAATGAGGCATGCAGAGGGTAGCTTGCACTCTCGCCGCCCAAGCCAATACCGCGCCCGGCCCAGACCAGAAAGCCTAAGGCTACGACCAGCACGACAGCGCCGGTCACAATCTCGGTACGGTTTTCAGCCATTTGCCCGCCCCTCGTTACTCGGGTTGCCAGGCCTCGTAGTCACGCCGCTCAACGGGTTGTGCAAGGCGGATGGAGCCCGGAGGCACATAGGCGGCCGAGGTCCCGGTGTGGTTTTCCTGATGGGGCTTTTCCCAAGGCTTATGCACGAACGGCTGATCGGTCGGCGGCTCGTCATAGGTGAAATGCATCCAGCCATGCCAATCGGGCGGAATCCGGCTCGCCTCGATGACGCCGTTATAGATCACCCAGCGTTTCTTGTCGTCCCGCGAACGGTAGTAGATATTGCCCTGCTCATCCTCGCCCACTTTCGTGCCTTTGCGGGCCGTAAAAAGCTGTGTGCCGAGCGTTTGGCCGTTCCACCAGGTCAGAGTCCGAAGCAGGAAATTCATGCGATACCCTCCGCGATCTATCCTGCCTGTTATATCTTGTGGGACGCCGAGGTCCAGTGCTCTGCGTGGATTGATCGCATTCAGGCCCGGAAACTTGCGCTGCAACTCGCGGACGGCGCAGTGTGCGCAACGCGGGGCGTTCGATCCAGTGCCATGACAGGATCGCCAAGGCGAGCGTGACCGGCAGAGAGAGGGCCACATTTGACATCGGCGCCATTGGCCCGAGCCAAGCCATCATCGCGCCCTGAACCGGAAAGGCATAGATATAGACGCCATAGGAATAGTCGCCGAGCGCGTTCCAGCGCCGCGCGACACCGGAGGGCAGCAAGGCCAGCCAGATCGCGCCATAGCCCGTCGCAAGACAGATCAGCGGCCCATGCAGCCCGCCCTGCCCCGACAGGGCCGCAGCACCGATCAGTGCCAGCGCGATCCATGGCGAGGCTGGAATTACAGACCGCCACAGGTAGAGCAGCATGCCTGTCCCAAAGGCCAGGGACGGCATCCAGAAATCGGCCTGCACCATCCCCCCCAAATCTGAGCCTGCAAATAGCGCGACCAAAAGCCCTGCCCCAAGCAGGCTGAGCACCAGACGCCCGCGCAGCAACCCCGCAAAGCCAACAGCGGCGGTCGCGAGATACAGCGCCATCTCGATCGGCAGTGACCAGATCGAGCCTTGCACCGTGGGATAGGGATTTTGGGTAAACACCGCAGGCAGCGTGTATTCAAGATGAAGCAGGCTGGCATTGCCCAGCAGGGCGTCCCAAGTCCGCGCGTCCTGCAGATAGTCCTGGATCGAGAGTTCCGTGAACACTGGCCCGAGGCCAAGCGTCACCAGCGCGATTGAGACAATGAGCGCGGGATAGATCCGCGCGACGCGTGCGTGCAGGTAGGGCCACACCCCCGCCGAGCGCTCATAGCTCGCACTGATCAAAAAGCCCGAGATCGCGAAAAACACCAGCACGGCGAAGGTCCCGAGACTGTAACCGGTGGCGCGCTCCAGCGGCTCGGTCGTACCCGGTCCCAAAGCGATCGGCCACGCATGGGAGACCAGCACGCAGAGCGCAGCGATCAGCCTGATCAAATTGAGATTATTGTCCCGCCCCGCCGCCAGCGGCTCCAAACTTACGCCCATGCCCTGTGTCCCGCGCTTTATGTCGGTTTTATCAAAGTTTAGACGCTTTTTGTCGCAAACGGAACAGGGCACCCCAAACGAAACGGGGCGCGCAACTGCACGCCCCGTTCGCTAAAGACTTACGAAGCCGAAGATCAGCTTGCCGATTTGCCCTCTTTCTTGGCATCGGCATAGATCAGCAACGGTTTGGCATCGGCCTGACCGACCGCCTCTTCGTTGACGACAACCTCTTCAACCTCTTCCATGCCCGGCAATTCGAACATCGTGTCGAGCAGGATGTCCTCCATGATCGAGCGCAGGCCGCGTGCGCCGGTTTTGCGCGCAATCGCCCGCAGAGCAATCGCCTTGAGCGCGTCATCGGTGAAGGTGAGCTTGACGCCCTCAATGTCGAACAGCCGCTGATATTGCTTCACGAGCGCGTTTTTCGGCTCGGTCAGAATGATCACCAAGGCCTCGGCATCGAGATCGGTAAGCGTCGCAATCACTGGCAGACGCCCGACGAATTCCGGGATCAGGCCAAATTTCAGCAGATCCTCGGGCTCGAGCTCTTTGAACAGCTCACCGATATTGCGATCTTCGCTGTCCTTCACATCGGCGCCAAAGCCCATCGCAGAGCCCTTGCCGCGCTGTGCGATGATCCGGTCGAGCCCAGCAAACGCCCCGCCGCAGATGAACAGGATGTTCGTCGTATCGACCTGCAGGAATTCCTGCTGCGGATGCTTGCGCCCGCCCTGCGGCGGCACAGAGGCCACGGTGCCCTCCATGATCTTCAGCAACGCCTGCTGCACGCCTTCGCCCGACACATCGCGGGTGATCGAGGGGTTGTCGGATTTGCGGGTGATCTTGTCGACCTCGTCGATATAGACGATGCCGCGCTGCGCCCGCTCGACATTATATTCGCTGGCCTGAAGCAGCTTGAGGATGATGTTCTCCACATCCTCGCCGACATAACCGGCTTCGGTCAGCGTCGTCGCATCCGCCATCGTGAACGGCACGTCGAGGATTCGCGCAAGCGTCTGAGCCAGCAACGTCTTGCCGCAGCCCGTCGGGCCGATCAGCATGATGTTGGACTTCGCAAGCTCGATATCGGTTTTCGTACCGTGATTGAGTCGTTTGTAGTGATTGTGCACAGCCACCGAGAGCACGCGCTTGGCGTGTTCCTGACCGATCACGTAATCATCAAGGACATTGCAGATATCACGCGGCGTGGGTACGCCATCGGTGGATTTCAGCCCCGCCGATTTTGTTTCCTCACGGATGATATCCATGCACAGCTCGACGCATTCATCGCAGATGAACACGGTCGGACCCGCAATAAGCTTGCGGACTTCGTGCTGGCTCTTGCCGCAAAACGAGCAATAGAGCGTGTTCTTGCTGTCGGAGCCGTTCGAGTTCGCCATCTAAAACCTCTGCGCTGCCGGGCCTTCCGGACTATTTCGGGGGCCTGTCCCACTCAGACTAGGACAGGCCACCCGTCACCTCAATGTCAAATTCATGGCTCAGTTAAGAGCCAAGATCACTTTTCGCCCTCGCCCGCCACGCGGCTTTCGAGAATATCGTCGATCAAACCCCATGCCTTGGCGTCCTCGGCCGACATGAAATTATCCCGCTCGAGTGCTGCCTCGACGGTCTCGTAATCATTGCCGGTATGCTTGACATAGATCTCGTTGAGCCGCCGCTTGAGCTTTTCGGTCTCACGCGCATGGATCATGATATCCGTCGCTTGGCCCTGATAGCCGCCCGAAGGCTGGTGCACCATCACCCGCGAATTGGGCAGCGAGAAGCGCATGTCTTTCTCACCTGCGGTCAGCAGCAGCGACCCCATCGAGGCCGCCTGCCCGATCACCAGCGTGGAGATTTTGGGTTTGATGTATTGCATCGTGTCGTAGATCGACAGACCGGAGGTGACGACACCGCCGGGGCTGTTGATATACATCGCGATTTCCTTGTTCGGGTTTTCCGCCTCAAGGAACAGAAGCTGGGCACAGATCAGCGTCGACATGCCGTCATGCACCGGGCCGGAGAGGAAGATAATGCGCTCTTTGAGAAGGCGCGAGAAGATGTCATAGGCGCGCTCGCCACGTGACGTCTGCTCGACCACCATCGGCACCAGCGTATTCATGTAAAGGTCGTGGGGGTCTTTCATCTCGATGCCCTTCCTGCGTGTCATTCGAAAATCATAGCCTCAGGTCTTTACTGAAGTCTTAGTGACGCGGGCAAAGCGCTGCAAGGGCAGGCAGGCGAAACTCCTCACCGGGCTGCGATTAATTGGCTGTAAAGTGTTGGGCGATAATGTGCTCCTCGACCGCCGTGCCATACGGCTTCGATCTGGAGTGTGACCCATGCGACTGACTGCCCCGACTTTTCTCCTCTGCGCCTGTGTGATGGCCGTACCGCTGCGCGCCGCGGCGCAAGACGTGAATGACAAAGTGCGCGCCTTCGTCGCCTCGGATCTGCGCGGCTGGGCAGAGGATCCCGCAATTGTCGCCGCGATTCAGGCCGGAAATGCCGCACATTCCGACCTGACGCCTGAGGCGATCGAAGCGCTCGATCAAACCTGGCGCGCAGAGACCGCACAAACGGATCGCCCCACGATTCAAGCCGTCCTCGATACACCCGCCTCACAGGCGCTGCGCGAACATGTGACAGGGAGCGACGGGTTCGTCACCGAAGCTTTCGTGGTCGACCAGACCGGCCTCAACGTGGCCGCGTCAAGCGTCACGTCGGATTATTGGCAGGGCGATGAGGCCAAGTTCACCAAAACCTATCCCGAGGGCGCGGATGCGGTCTTCATCGACGAGGTGGAGTTCGACGAATCGACGCAAAGCTATCAGGTGCAGGTCTCTTTCACGATCACCGACCCCACATCGCACGCTCCGATTGGCGCCATGACCGTCGGCCTCGACGCCGAAGCCTTCGAATAATCAGGAGCGACATTGATGCCTGCCGCACCGAAGAAAACCATGCGAAGCCCGGGTATTTTCTCGGTTTTCGCCAAGATCACCCTGATTTCCGGGGTGAGCGCCCTGATCTTCGCAACGCTGATGTCGTGGCTCTCGAACAATGCCGCGACCGAACGCGCCAAAACGCTCACACAGGAAACCGCGCGCTTCGTCACGCCGATGGTGTCCGACCAGATCGTCGGCGCGTTGCGCTTTGGCAAATCGGCCCCCGCCCAGACCTTGATCGAAGAGGCACTGGCTGCAACGAACGGGCAAGCGGAAGGCGCCGTGGCGCTTGACGGTAAAGGTGCGTCCTTCGCGCAAGATCCGGGGAGCGCGGATGTTCCCGAACTGACTCGGATCGCCCGGTCGGCCCTTGAAACCGGGACGCCGACGCAATCAACCGATGGATTTTCCTATGCCGTGCCGATCTTTTCCGGCAAAAGCGATGCCCCGATCGGCGCGCTGGCGATGCAATGGACACCGAAATTCAACATCGCCACAGCACATGCGGATGCGCTGCGCGTGATCAAGCTCACCGGGCTGATTGCACTGGCTTGCCTTGGCATTGTCGCTGGGCTCGCAATCGTTTTGATCACGCGCCCGCTCACACGGGTGCATCGCGCGGTCTCCAACGTCGCAGCCGGCGCTTTGAGCGATGTCATCTCGGACCAGACGCGTCGGGACGAAATCGGCGCAATTGCACGGGCGCTCGACTCGTTTCGCGCCTCACTCGCGCAGGCCGAACAGGGTCATCGCGAGGCCCATATGCATTCAACAGCACTCGACTGCTCGACTGTTGCCGTCATCTTGACCGATAAGGATCAGGTTATCACCTACGCCAATGACGCGGCCACCACGCTGCTTGCAGTGTTCGAGGCCGGGGTTCGACTGCATAATCCCGAGTTTGACACCAAGGCTCTGATCGGGGCGCGCGCCGACCAGATTCTGCCCGATGATGGCTCTGGCGCACCGATGGACAGCACCTCACATGAGGTTCAGACGCATGAGGGCCGCTTGCCAGAGGGCACGCTCCGCGCAATCGTCAGCCCCGTTCTGGACGAGTCCGGCGGCACGATCGGATATGTCTGGGAATGGCGCGACGTCACAGAGGACATGCGCAACGCCTCGCTTATCGCTGCAATCGACACCAATCTTCTGCGCGTCGACCTGCGCCTTGATGCGACGATTGACCGAGCGAATGAGGGCTTTGCAACGATCCTTGGCAAACCTCTCTCGACCCTGCCGGGCCACTCCCTGTCCAAGCGGATTCTCTATGAGGGACAGCCGGTTTGCGCCCATATGCGCAAAAACAAAACGGCGTTGAGCGGCCAGTTCATCCTCACCTGCGAATCGGGCGACGAAGCCATCCTTGAGGGATCTGCCAATCCGATCTTCGATGCAAAAGGCGAGATGGTCATGTTCAGCCTGCTGGCCAGCGATCAGACCGCAATCACCCGGGAACGCGAGGCGCGCGCCGCCGCGGCCGCCACCACAGCCGCAGACCAAAGACATGTCGTCGACGCCCTGCGCGCGGGGCTCACCCGGCTCTCGGAAGGCAAACTGAGCCAGTCGATCGACGAGGACTTTCCAAGCGAATACGAAAGCCTGCGCCACGATTTCAACCGTGCGCTCGGCGATCTTTGCAAAGCCATGGTGCAGGTGTTGGAAAACGCGGATTCGATCCGCGCGGAAACCTCTCAGATCAACTCCTCTTCAGAGGATATGGCGCGCCGCACCGAGCAACAGGCTGCAACACTTGAACAAACCGCCGCCGCGCTCAATCAGATCACCAGTTCCGTAGAGGCTGCGGCGAAAAGCGCCAGCCATGCCAACCAACTGGTGGAGGCCGCAAAACGCCACGCCGAACAAAGCGGCGAGGTCGTCAATGAGGCGGTTCAGGCGATGTCGGAAATCGAACAAAGCTCCGACAAGATTTCGAGCATCACTTCTGTCATCGACGAGATCGCGTTCCAGACCAATCTGCTCGCGCTCAATGCCGGGGTGGAAGCCGCACGTGCCGGAGAAGCTGGTCGCGGCTTTGCCGTCGTCGCCTCCGAAGTCCGCGCCTTGGCCCAACGGTCGTCAGACGCGGCGCGCGAAATCGCCGATCTGATCGAATCCTCCTCGCTGCAAGTCAAGCGTGGTGTCGGGCTGGTTGGGCAGGCGGGTGAGGCCTTGGGCGGCATCCAGACCTCGGTTGGGGACATTCTGACCTATGTGGCCGACAGCGCCAATGCGACGCAGGAGCAAAGCGCAGGCCTCTCGGAGGTCAATTCGGCGGTAACGCAGCTCGATCAAGTCACCCAACAAAACGCCGCGATGTTCGAAGAGGCTTTGGCCGCGAGCCACTCTCTAGATCGCGAGGCGGACATGTTGACCCAGACAATGGCACGTTTCGATCTCGGCCAACCTGCACGGATTGCCCCCGAAAGCACCGCACGGTTAGAGCAAAAAGGCGCTGCTCCAAAACAAAGCGCGCCTGCCAAAGCCACCACTCCCGCTCCAAGCTTCAGCTCGGCGCGCGCAGCGGGCAAAACGGCGCAGGCGGTGAAATCCGCCCCCTTGCCCGCGCCTGCAGCCGACGATTGGGAAGATTTCTAAGCCGGTTGGACAGTGGGCCTCGCACGCTTTGTCACGATGCCCCCATCTCAACACAAGGCCCGCCCCGGGATCTCGGGGCGGGCCTTCAAGCTCAAAGCCAAGTTTCAGCCAGACTCCGACCGATCCGCCGCTGTCGCGTGGACGCCCGCCTCTCCGGCGCGGTACCATTTGCGGATCATCGCGCGCTCACCGGGCTCTACAAAACTCAGATTGGCCGGCGGCATCGCATCTGTCAGCCCGGCTTGCAGATAGATCTGACGCGCGGCTGCCGCGATCTCGCGCGGTGTCTCCAGAACGATCCCTTTCGGCGCCTGCCCGATCCCGTCATATCCAGGCTCGGAGGAATGACACATCGAACAGCGCCCTAGCACGACATTGCTCACATCCTCGAAGCCCGGAGCCGCCGCGAAACGCGCCTCCGCCGGGGACCACATGGCGGTGTCGTCGTCATCCTGCGCGCCCAGATCCGCCTTCGGGATCATCGACAGCCAAATGATCAGCAAGAAGATCACGGCACTCGCCCCCCAGGTCCACCAAGGCTTTGGCTTATGGGCATGGTGGGAATTGAAGAAATGCCGGATCGTCACCCCCAACAGGAACACCAGCGAGGCGATGACCCAATTATACTGGCTCGCAAAGGCCAGCGGGTAGTGATTTGACAGCATCAGAAAGATCACCGGCAAGGTGAGATAATTGTTATGGGTGGAGCGTTGCTTGGCGATGCGCCCATATTTCGGGTCTGGCGTCCGGCCAGCGATCAGATCGGCCACCACGATTTTCTGGTTCGGAATGATGACCAGAAACACATTCGCGGTCATGATCGTGGCGGTAAAAGCCCCGAGGTGCAAAAGAGCCGCGCGCCCCGAAAACACCTGAGTGTAGCCCCAAGCCATCACCACCAGCAACACATAGAGCCCAAGCATGAGCCGCGTGTTATTGTCGCCAAAGCGCGTCTTGCAGATCAAATCATAGACAATCCAGCCGATCGCCAGAGAACCGAGCGAGATCGCAATCGCCTGCCAGACGGCCAGATCCATCACCCGCGGATCGATCATATAAAACTGCGCCTGGCTCCAATAGAGCAACACCAGCATCGCAAAGCCCGACAGCCAGGTTCCGTAACTCTCCCATTTGAACCATGTGAGCCGCGCGGGCATCTGCTCGGGTGCAATCGTGTATTTCTGGATGTGATAAAAGCCGCCGCCATGCACCTGCCAGGCCGCCCCGCTCACACCTTTGGGCGCGCCCGGCTCGGGTGCCAGTCCCAGATCGAGCGCGATGAAATAAAAGGACGATCCGATCCACGCAATCGCGGCGACCACATGCAGCCAGCGCACGGCAAACTGCGCCCATTCCAGCCAAAAGGTATAATCCATCTTCCGTCCCTCGGTTTTGGACAGAGTTTCGCAAGCCTTTCGCAAGCGCAAGCGGCCCGGGACGGCCGGCGCGAAAATTTTCTACGTTTGATTAAATTTCCAGCGCTGTCAGCTGCCGCGATAGGTCGAATATCCGAAGGGCGACAGCAACAGCGGCACATGGTAATGGGCCTGCGGATCTGAGATCCCGAAGCGGATCGGCACGATATCGAGAAAGAGCGGTTCGTCCTGCGCCTGCCCGACCCGGCGCAGATACTCGCCTGCGTAAAACACCAGCTCATACTGCCCGGTCGCAAATTCCGCCTCGGGCAGGATCGGCCGGTCCGTGCGACCATCGGCATTGGTCTCCAGCTCGGCCAGAAGCACACGGCTTTCGCCCGACAGGCGATAAAGCGCAACGCGCAGCCCCGATGCCGGAGCACCGCAGGCCGTGTCGAGAACATGGGTCGTCAAGTAACCAGCCATCCGCGTTTTGCCCTTCGTTTGTTTCACGTTACGACTATGAAACACACGGCCTGCAAATGACAAGTTACAGAATACTCACCGGAATTTGCGCTCGCACGAATGAGAGAAGCACTTGATCCTCTCGCCCCATCCCCTAGTTGCTACCTTATCTTCATCCAACCGTCACCCCGGCGTCACATCGCGCCGTCATGGGGCGTCAAGAACCGTCGTCGCGAGCATCATGATCAAGCTGACCGCCTCCCGCCCAAGCGTCGCACCCTCTGCTCTCCGAGCTGGACGGTCCGGTTCGATCATTTTGCCTCTCCCCCTGATCGGAGCCGCCTCATGACAGCGTTGCCAGCCGTTCCCCTCAAACCCGCAACTCGCCGCAAGCAATATCGCGCGCTTTTCCTGTCGGACTTTCATCTTGGCTCGCGCGGGTGCCGCCCCGGCCCGATCCTTGAATTTCTTCGCACCAGTGATGCCGAAACAATCTATCTCGTCGGCGATATTCTCGATCTCTGGCATGGCGGCACGGTTCAGTGGTGCGACGAACAGACCGAAATCCTGTGCGAATTGGAGCGGCGCGCCAAAGCGGGCACCCGCGTGGTCTATCTGCCGGGCAATCATGACGCCGCGATGCGCGCACCCGGCATGAGCTATCTCAACTTCGATCTCGCCGAGCAGGCCGTCCATATTGGCGCCGATGGTCAGCGCTATCTGGTGATCCATGGCGATCAATGCGATCTGCGGATCCTGCGCTGGCATGCGATGACGCGCTTTGGCAGCCGGATGGATGCGCTGTTCAGAGGCATCGATGCGTGGCTCCGCCGCCACTCTTCGCGCGGCGACGCCGAGCATAGCGCGATCGAGCAGGCCATCGACTGGGTGAACCAGCTGATCTCGCGCGGCGATGGCTATGAGCGCAGACTCGTGCGGCTTGCCCGCGATGCAAAGGCCGACGGCATCATCTGCGGCCATTCCCACAAGGCCGCATTGCGCGATCTGGACGGGCTGACCTATGCCAATTGTGGCGATTGGGTTGACAGCTTGACCGCCCTGACTGAGGATTACTCGGGTTCACTGCAGCTGTTGGAATGGCGTGTCGAACGCCGCGTACGTCCTGCGGCACAGCCCGAAGAACCGGTCTTGGCGAAGGTACGGGCATGAGTTTGGTATATGGTTTTGTTGGTACGATCCTCGGGATCACAGTGATCGCGCATTTCCTGACGACCGCGCTGAGCGCCGCGCGCTATCTGCGCCCCGTCCGGCCCGCGCCCCGCATGCTTCCCCCCATCGCGCTTTTGCGCCCCGTTTGTGGCGTAGATCCCTTTGACACGCAGACGCTGGAATCCTCGTTTCACCTCGATTATCCCGATTACGAGGTAATTTTCTGCGCCCCCTCCGAGAACGACCCGGCCTGTGCGCTGGTGCGAGAGCTGATCGCGCGCAATCCGCAGGTGCGCGCGCGCCTGCTCACCGGGCTTGATCCGGTTTCGGCCAATCCCAAGCTGAACAACCTGCACAAGGCTCTCGCGGCGACCGACGCCGACTGGCTTGCAATGGTCGACAGCAATCTCGATCTGCCGCGCGACTACTTTCAGCAGCTTCTGGCGGAATGGCGGCCCGGCACCGGGCTCGTCTCGGCCCCTGCCATCGGCGCGCAACCGGCCAATCTGTGGGGCGCGGTCGAAGCCGCGTTTCTCAACACCAATCAGGCCCGCTGGCAGCTCAGCGCCGACGTGCTCGGGGTAGGGTTTGCGCAGGGCAAATCGCTGTTCTGGCGCCGCGACATTCTTGAGGCCGGTGGCGGCTTTCCAGCGCTCGGGCGCAACATGGCAGAGGACGTCGCCTCCACCAAACTTGTCCGCGATCAGGGGCTCAAAGTGCGCATCACGCAAAGGCTCTTTGCTCAGCCGATTGGCCAACGCTCTGCCCGCGCGGTCTGGGACCGGCAATTGCGCTGGTCCAAGGTGCGCCGCGACGGGTTCGCCGCGATCTTCGCCATCGAGATCGCGCAAGGCCCGCTTGTCCCGTTCCTCGCGACCCTCGCGCTCAGCGCCGCAGGCCTGCTGCCCGCGCTCGCGCTGCCGGTGCTGGCAATCTTGTGGTACGCAGCGGAATGGGCACTGGCCCGGATCGCCGGTTGGCCCGCAGGCCCGCGCGATCTGGTAGCCTTTCTCTTGCGCGACGCCATGCTGCCGCTGATCTGGTGCGCGACTTGGAGAAACCGCGAATTTTCGTGGCGCGGCAACCAGATGTCGCATAGCGAGGTCCGGGCGGGCAGCGCCAAACAATGATCGGCCTTGAGACGCTCACGGCCTTGATGGCCAAGAACGGACTGATCGTCGTGGCCCCGATTGCGGTGCTCGAAGGTCCGATCGTGACCGTCATCGCCGCGTGGCTCGCCAGTCAGAACATGTTCAACGTCTGGGCCGTCGCCGTTGTCGTGATCCTCGCCGATGTCGTAGGCGATCTCGGGCTCTACGCGCTCGGACGCTGGGGGCTGCATCGCCTGCCATCGCGCTGGCGTACCAAGCTTGGCCTCAGCCGGGCGCGGCTTTTGCGCAACGGCAAGCATTTCCGCGACAAGGGCGTGCGCACGCTGCTTTTTGGCAAATGGACCCATTCGGCAGGCGCCCCCGTGCTTGTCGCCGCAGGCGTGGCGAAGATGAATTTCATGGTCTTCGCGCTCACCAACCTGATCGCCTCCATCCCGAAATCCCTGCTCTTCGTGTGGCTTGGCTATGAGCTGGGATCATATTACGGGCGTATCGACGGTTGGCTCAGCCGCGCCTCGCTGATCCTTCTGGTTCTGATCGTGATCGGGGGAGCAATCTGGTATTATCGGCGCAAGCGGCGGCATGCATGACTGCCTTCAGCTGCATCATTCCCGCCTATAACGAGGGACCGCGGATCGCCGCCGTTCTCGAATGCGTGCTGCGTCAGGAGGAGCTCTCCGAGGTGATCGTGGTCGATGACGGCTCGCGCGATGATACCGCCGCCATCGCTGAAAGCTACCGTTCAGCCCATCCCCAGTTGCGCGTTCTGCGCCAGTCTGTGAATGCCGGAAAGACCGCCGCCGTTGCGCGCGGGATCGCCGAGGCGCAGGGCGCACATCTGGTCTTTCTCGACAGCGATCTGCTGGGGCTGACGCCCGAGGCTCTGGGCGCGCTGCTGGCCCCCGTGGCTGCCGGGCGCGCGGATGTGAGCCTCAGCCTGCGCCGCAATGCACCCCGGCTGTGGCACGCAATCGGGCTGGATTACATCTCGGGCGAGCGTGTTTTGCCCCGTGCAATGCTGGCCGACCGGCTCGAAGAGCTGCATCGCCTGCCCCAATTCGGCCTTGAGGTCTTCATGAACCGGATCTGGATCGCCGAGCAGGCCCGGATCGCGGTCGTGCCTTGGCCCGAAGTCGACAGCCCGATGAAGCATGACAAGCTGGGCACATGGCGCGCGGGTCTGCGCGCCGATGCGCGGATGATGGGCGATATTTTCCGCACCATCGGCCCGGTGCAGGCGCTGCGCCAAATCCGCCACATGCGCGGGTTGCGTGTGCGACATGATGTCGGCGCTCTGCCGGGAACGAAAGCCGCGCCCACCCGTTGAGTTAAAGTTATAACGGGAGGTCTCATGACCCAACATCATCGCGTCATCATCATCGGTTCGGGCTCGGCGGGCCTTTCAGCCCTTCACGAGGTCCGCCGCGAGACGGATGATTTCCTACTAATCAATCACGCGGATTGGGGCACGACCTGTGCGGCGCGTGGCTGCATGCCCTCCAAAGCGTTGATCGAGGCGGCCAACGCCTTTGCGCGCCGCCGGGATTTCGCGCAGTTCGGCATAAACGGAGCACAAGATCTGGACGTCGATATCCCAACCGTTCTGCAACGCGTGCGCAGGCTGCGCGACGATTTCACCTCCTCCCCGCGCGCTGTGCCCGAAGAACTCGGCCCCCGCGCGATTTCGGGTTGGGCGCGTCTGACGGGACCGGATCGGGTCGAGATCGAAGGCCATGGCACGCATAGCGCCGATGCGATCATCTTGGCGACCGGCTCCACCCCTGTGGTCCCAGACCCGTGGCGCGCCTTTGGCAACCGCATCCTGACCACCGACACCCTGTTCGAGCTGCCCGACCTGCCCCGCCGCATCGCGGTGATCGGTATGGGAGCGATCGGCGTGGAGCTTGCCCAAGCGATGGCGCGGCTCGGGATCGAGGTCGCAGGCTTCGACCAGCGCGACCAGATGGGGGGGCTGAGTGATCCAGAAGTGGCCGCAGCACTTCATGCCGGGATTGCGAAAGACATGCGCCTCTATCTGGGCGGGCAAGCGCAGATCGAAGAGGCTGGGGCCCATCTGCGCGTCAGCTCAGAGCAAGGCGCGTTTGAAGCCGATGCCGTGCTGGCAGCGCTCGGGCGCAAACCCAATATCGACGGGCTTGGTCTTGAGACGCTGGGTGTTCCGCTCGACGACAAAGGCCTGCCGGAGGTCGACACCAACACGCTGCGCATCGGTGAGACCTCGGTCTTTCTGGTGGGCGATGCGAATGGCGCGCGCAGCCTGCTGCATGAAGCCTCGGATGAGGGCTATATCGCCGCGCGCAATGCTCTCTCGACATCCCCGCATGGAATGAAACGCCGGGTACCGCTTGCGATCACCTTTTGCAGCCCCAATGCCGCGCGGATCGGCAAGGGCTTCAGCGCGCTTGAGGGGCAGGACTACCTTATCGGCGCGCGCGATTTCAGCGATCAGGGCCGCGCGCGGATGGCAGAAACCGCACAGGGGCTCATCCGGATATATGCCGCGCCCGAGACCGGACGTCTGCTCGGCGCAGAGCTCGCCGCCCCCGAGGGCGAGCATCTGGCGCATCTGCTTGCGCTGGCTATGCATCAGGAAATGGACGTGCGCGCGATGCTGCGCATGCCGTTCTATCACCCGGTGCTGGAAGAGGGGCTACGCTCGGCGCTGCGCGAAATTGCCCGCCAGCTTCCCGGCCCCCGGCAATCCGATCTGGCCGATTGCCCCAAGACCGGGCATCCCGCTTTGGACTGAGCCGCAGCAAAAAGCCCGCCGCGCAAAATTGCGGGCGGGCTGAAAGTAAATGATCGGGCAAGGCCACGCGACGCGGCGCGCCCTCACATCGAGAAAGAAACGCCGCAGCCGCAGGAGCTGCTGGCATTGGGATTGTCGATCACGAAGCGCGCGCCAATCAGTTCTTCGGTGAAATCGATCGTCGCGTTTTCCAGAAACGGCAGCGACACCGGGTCGATCAAGACTTTCTGTCCGGCACCTTCCAACACGATATCGTCTTCGGCCACATCAGCCTCAAGCTTGATATCATATTGAAATCCCGAACATCCTCCGCCCTCGACCGCGACACGCAGAGCCTGGGGCGCTGCAGTTTGACCGTTGATTTCGGCCAGTCGGGCGAAGGCACGTTCGGTCACTTTGGGGGGCAGTTGCATCGGATAACCTCCGCTTGGCCCAAAGGGCCTGTAATTCCGTATCTTTCCAGATATAGGAGGAGAAAGGTCACGCGACAAGACGAGGATCGGTTTGCTCAAACCCTATGCCTGCCAACCAGAAGACACACGCGGCCGTCTGCATGACGAACGCATGTCCACCTTTCGCTCGCCCTTTCAGCGCGACCGCGACCGGATCATCCATTCCTCGGCCTTCCGCAGGCTCAAGCACAAGACGCAGGTCTTTGTGGAGCATGAGGGCGATTACTACCGCACCCGGCTGACCCATACGATCGAGGTGGCGCAGGTTGCGCGCACCATCGCGGGCGTGCTCGGTCTCAACACCGATCTGGCCGAGGCTGTGGCGCTGGCCCATGATCTCGGCCACCCGCCCTTCGGTCATACCGGCGAGGATGCGTTGGCCGGGCTGATGGCGCCGTTCGGCGGGTTCGATCACAACGCGCAGGCGCTGCGGATCGTGACCAAGCTGGAAAAACATTACGCCGATTTCGACGGGCTGAACCTGACATGGGAAACTCTCGAAGGCATCGCCAAGCATAACGGCCCGGCGATCTCGGATCACGGCGGGTCGCATTCCTTCCCGACACGGGCGGAGCTGCCCTATGCGCTGGCCGAAGTGGATGCCCAATGGGATCTGGAGCTGGAAACCAATGCCTCTGCCGAGGCACAAGTGGCCGCCGTCGCCGATGATGTCGCCTATAACCATCACGACCTGCATGACGGCCTACGCGCGGGGCTGTTTGACGAGGATGACCTGTGCGAGCTCCCGGTGCTGGGCGAGTGTTTCGCGGCCGTGGACGAGCTTTATCCCGGTCTGGATCGGTCTCGCCGCCAGCATGAGGCGCTGCGGCGTGTCTTCGGCGTCATGGTCGAGGACGTGATCGCAGTGGCGCAGAACCGGCTGACCTCGCTGGGGCCGGAAACCGCCGATGACATCCGCCAAATGGACGGGCCGATCATTCGCTTTTCCAAGCCGCTCTATCAAAACCTCAAGGCGATCAAGGGCTTCTTGTTTCAGCACATGTACCGTGCCCCCAGCGTCGTCGTCGAGCGCAAGCGGGTGACCGCGATGGTCAACGCGCTGTTCCCGCTGTTTATGGATCAGCCCGAATTGCTGCCTGCGGAATGGCAGGACGAGGTCGCACAGGCTCGCGTCATCGGCGGCGACCGCACCCGGCCCGAGGCCCGCGAGGCACTCGCTCGTGTCGTTCTGGACTACGTCGCGGGCATGACCGACCGTTTCGCCATCCAGGAATATGAGCGGCTGATCGGACGCGACGGCTAATATTTGGAACCGCTTGGCCTGCCTCCCCGTTGGAGAGGCAGGTTCAACACGAACATGAAGGAGCGACGCATATGATCCGCAAACACGCATCCGCCCATTGGGAAGGCCCGATCAAAGAGGGCAAAGGCACAATCTCGACCCAGAGCGGCGCGCTGGACGCCCAGCCCTATGGCTTCAACACGCGCTTCGAGGACAAGCCCGGCTCGAATCCGGAAGAGCTGATCGCGGCGGCCCATGCGGCCTGTTTCTCGATGGCGTTCTCGCTGGGTCTGGGCGAGGCAGGCATCACCGATGTCGAAATCGACACCAAAGCCGTTGTATCGATGGACAAGGAGGGCGACGGATTCGCAATCAAATCCTCGGCGCTTACCACCACCGTCAAAGGCAAAGGCGATGCGGATAAGATCCGCGAAGTGGCCGAGGGTGCGAAAGCCGGATGCCCGATTTCGAAAGTGCTCGATTGCGAGATTACGCTGGATCTCACGGTCAACTGATCGCGAAACACGACCACTTGAGACAGGGCGCCCCCGCATCGGGGCGCCTTTTTCAATGCGGGTTGCACTCCCTCTGCAGCCTGCCCTTCAAGGCCCGCGCATGGGCAAGCCCGCGCCGGGCTGCGATGATCACGCGCAATCGCCTTGTCCTTTCGCGGCCCGAAAGGATACACCCATCGGCGAAACGCCACGCGGAGGCCCGACATGAAAATTGCCACCTTCAACATCAACGGGATCAAGGCGCGCCACCCCGCCCTGATCGACTGGCTCAAGGAAGCAGAGCCGGATGTGGTGTTGCTTCAGGAGATCAAATCGGTCGATGAGGGCTTCCCGCGCGAGCTGTTCGAGGACATGGGCTATCAAGTCGAAACCCATGGCCAGAAAAGCTTCAACGGCGTGGCGATCCTCTCGAAGCTGCCGCTGGAAGATATCACGCGCGGCCTGCCCGGCGACGACACGGACGAACAGGCGCGCTGGATCGAGGCCACGGTGGTGGGCGAGCGCGCGGTGCGGCTCTGCGGCCTCTACCTGCCCAATGGCAACCCGGTGGAATTCGACGCCGAGGATGCGCCGATCCTCGAGGGCAAATACGGCTACAAGCTGGGCTGGATGGCGCGGATGCAGGCCCGCGCGGCAGAGTTGCTGGCGCTCGAAGAGCCCTTCGTGATGGCGGGCGATTACAACATCATCCCGCAAGACGAAGACGCCGCCAAACCCGAGGTTTGGGCGCGCGATGCGCTTGCGCTGCCGCAAAGCCGCGCCGCGTTCCGCGCGCTTTTGAACATGGGCTTCACCGAGGCGTTTCGGGCCCGCGATGCCGCCCCCGGCCAATATTCCTTCTGGGATTATCAGGCGGGCGCGTGGTCGCGCAATAATGGCATTCGGATCGACCACCTGCTGCTCTCGCCGCAGGCCGCGGACCTGATGCGCGAAGTGGGCATCGATAAGGATGTGCGCGGGCGCGACAAGCCCTCCGACCATGTGCCGGTCTGGGTCGATCTCGCCGCCTGAGAGCGCACACGCTGCCTTGCACATAGCCTCCTCGCGCCGCAGGATCGGCGCGAGGAGGACCATCATGTCAGAACAGATCAGCCGCCACCCGGTGCCACGCCTTGCCGAAATGCCCGACGATATCCGCACCCGGATCGAGGCAGTGCAGGAAAAGGCGGGCTTCGTGCCCAATATCTTTCTTGCGCTGGCCCATAGGCCCGACGAGTTTCGTGCCTTTTTCGCCTATCACGACGCGCTGATGGAGCGCCCGGGCGCGCTTAGCGTGGCCGATCGTGAAATGATCGTTGTAACGACTTCGGCGGCCAATGAATGCCAGTATTGCGTGATCGCCCATGGCGCGATTTTGCGAATCCGGGCCAAGGATCCTCTGATCGCCGATCAGGTGGCCGTCAATTACCGCAAGGCACCGCTGAGCCCGCGCCAGCGCGCGATGCTGGATTTCGCGATGAAGGTCTCGCGCCGTGCGGAAGAAATCGAGGCCGCCGATTACGAGACCCTGCGCGCCCACGGGTTCGCGGATGACGACATCTGGGATATCGGCGCCATCGCCTCGTTCTTCGCGCTCTCCAACCGGTTGGTGAATATGGCCGCGATCCCGCCCAACCCGGAGTTCTACACGCTGGGACGCGGCTAGGCATCGCCGCGTCAGCCGACGCAAAGGCAGCCGCGATGGCGGGCGAAAAGTGACCCGCCACGCGGAACCTGATGGGGTGGAACGTGGTTGAGGCTGAGAATGCGGCGCACCTGATTTTAGCGTCTGGTGCCGCTTGCAGCCTTCGAAGACATCTCCGAAAGGATCCCCATGCCTATCTCTCTCAAGGTAAACGGCGTCGAACGCACGCTGGAGTGCGACACGCGCGTGAGCCTGCTTGACGCGTTGCGCGATCATCTCGACCTGCCCGGCACCAAGAAGGGCTGCGATCACGGCCAATGCGGCGCCTGCACCATTCTGGTCAATGGCCGTCGCATCAATTCCTGCCTGACGCTTGCCGTCATGCATGAGGGCGACGAGATCACCACGATCGAAGGCTTGGGCGGCCCTGAGGACCTTTCTCCGATGCAGCGCGATTTCGTCAGCTGCGACGGCTATCAATGCGGCTATTGCACGCCGGGCCAGATCATGTCGGCGACCGGGATGCTCGCCGAGGCGCGCGACGGGATGCCCAGCCATGTCTCTGAAAGCCTGATCGGCAAAGCCAATCTGAGTGATGCCGAGATTGCCGAGCGGATGAGTGGCAACCTGTGCCGCTGCTCGGCCTATCCCTTCATCCGCGAGGCCATCGCGCGCAACACGGAGCAGTCGCAATGAGAGAGTTCGACTACGTGCGCGCCGACAGTCTCGATCACGCGGCAGCGCAAGCCGGGCCGCATGCCGCGCTGATTGCGGGCGGGACCAACCTCTTGGACCTGATGAAGCTGCAAGTGATGGTGCCTGAACGGGTGATCGACATCTCGCGGTTGGACGGTCTCGACACGATTGAGGCCGACGGCCCCGGCCTGCGGATCGGCGCGATGGTACGCAATGCCGATCTGGCCGCCGATCCTCGCATTCGCGCCGATTATCCGGTGCTCGCGCGCGCCCTTCTGGCGGGCGCGTCGGGTCAGATCCGCAACAAGGCCAGCACGGGTGGCAACCTGCTGCAACGCACCCGCTGCCCCTATTTCTACGACACCGCGATGGCGTGCAACAAACGCGCGCCGGGATCGGGATGTGCCGCCGAAGGCGGCGCGTCTCGGATGCTCGCGATCTTGGGCACCTCCAAGGACTGCCGCGCCGCACACCCGTCTGATATGGCCGTGGCGCTGCGCGCGCTTGAGGCCCGCGTGGCGATCCGCGCCCCGAATGGCACCGAGCGCATCCTCGAGATGGATCAGCTCTATCGCCTGCCCGGCGACCGTCCCGATCTTGAGACGGAACTAGACGAGGGCGACATCATCACCGCCGTGCTGCTGCCTGCCCCCGCGCTTGGGTCGTCGCAAAGCTATCGCAAGATCCGCGACCGCGCCTCTTACGCCTTCGCGCTGGTCTCGGTGGCCGCTGTCGTGACGATGCAGGATGACCGGATCGGCAAGGCGTCGCTGGCCTTTGGCGGGCTTGCGCCGCGCCCGTGGAAGGACGCGCAGGTCGATGCGATGCTGGCCGGACAGGCCCCGTCCGAGGCGCTCTTTTCCAAAGCCGCCGATACGTTGCTGGCCGAGGCCGTCAGCGATGCGGGCAATGAGTTCAAACGCCACCTCGCGCACCGCGCGATGATCGCCGTGCTACGTGAGGCCACGGGCCTCGCCCCCGCCAGCACCGGAACCGACCTTGTAGGAGAGCCGGCATGAGCGACAGCTTCACGATGAACGAGGCGCAGCCGCGCCTGCTCGACACCACAGATCAAGGACTGATCGGGGCCCCGCTCGACCGTCCCGAAGGGGCGTTGAAAGTCAGCGGTCAGGCGACCTATACCGCCGAGTATCACCCTGAGGGGATGTGCCATGGCGTGTTGGTGCGCGCGACGATTACGCGCGGCACGGTGACCGGCTTCGACGAGACCGCCGCCGCCGCCCTGCCCGGCTATCTGGGGCTCTTTCACGGCCCCGAATTCCTGCGCAACCCAGCCCAAGGGATGGCGGGCAAGGCCCCGACCCAGCCCGGCGATCGGGTGGCCTATCACGGCCAGCCGATTGCGCTTGTGGTGGCCGAGAGCTTTGAGACCGCGCGCGACGCCGCCGCACGTATCGTCGTGCACTATGACGAACAGCCCGGCGCGCCGGTCGATCCCGAAACCGCCCCCAGCGAGGAGCCCGATGATCGCACCGTTCAGGGCGATCTCGACGCGGCGATGCGCAAAGGCGCGGCCACGCTGGATCGCGCCTACACGACCCCGGGCCATGCGGCAGCCGCGATGGAGCCCCATGCGGCCCTTGCGGAATGGGAGGGCGATCACCTCACCCTGCACGGCGCGCTGCAGATGATCCGCTATAACAAGGCCGAGCTTGCCGATGCCATCGGGGTCAAGCCCGAACAGGTGCGCGTGCTTGCCCCCTATATCGGCGGCGGCTTTGGCTCCAAACTGGGGATCTCGGCCGAGCATATCTCGGCCGCACTGGCCGCACGCGCGCTCAAGCGCCCGGTGCGGGTGGTGATGGCCCGCCAGACCGTCTTCGACGCGATCCTGCGCCGCACTGAGACCGCGCAGCGCCTGCGTCTGGCGGCAGAAACCGATGGCAAGCTCACCGCGATCGGCCATGAGGACCGGATTTCCAACCTCGAAGGGGAAGGCTTTGCCGAACCCACGGCGGCGGCCACGCAGTTTCTCTACGCAGCCCCAAACCGGCTGGTCCGCAAGACGATCTCGCGCAATCACCGCACCCCCTCGGGCTCGGTGCGCGCACCGGGTGAGGCCGTGGGCATGTTCGCACTGGAATGCGGGATGGACGAGCTGGCCGAGACCCTGGGGATCTGCCCGGTAGAGCTGCGCCTACGCAACATCCCCGAAAAGCACCCTGAGACCGGCCAGACCTTCACCGCGCATGCGCTGGCCCAAGCGCTGCGCGAAGGGGCACAGGCATTCGGCTGGGACAAGCGCACAGAGCCCGGCACGCGGCGCGAGGGCGAATGGCTGATCGGGATGGGCGTGGCCTCTGCGGCGCGCACCAACATGCTGATCGCCTCATCTGCGCGGGTCACGCTGACCCGTGACGGCGCTTTGGTCGAGACCGACATGACCGATATCGGGACCGGATCTTACGCGATCCTAGGCCAGATCGCAGGTGAGATGCTGGGCCTGCCCATCGACAAGGTCTCGGTCCATCTTGCCGATAGCGACCTGCCCGGCGCGTCGGGCTCGGGCGGCTCTTTCGGGGCCTCCTCCGCGGGCTCCGCGGTCTTTCTCGCCGCACGCAAGATCCGCGACGAGTTGGCCAAGCGACTGGGCTGTGCGCCTGAAGACGTCCGCGTGGACCGTGGTCAGGTCACCGGCGACAACAAGAAGGCTGCTCTGGCCGACCTATTGGTCGAGCCGATCGCGATGGAGGCCAGCATTGAGTCCGGAGAGACCGCGAAGACGCATTTCTCTTCCGGCTTCGGCGCGCATTTTGCCGAAGTGGCGGTCAGCGAGATCACCGGCGAGGTGCGCGTGCGCCGGATACTTGGGGTCTTTGGCGTGGGTCGCGTGCTCAATGAGAAGACCGCGCGCTCTCAGGCCGTGGGCGGCATGATCTGGGGCGTGGGTTCGGCTTTGCACGAAGAACTCTCGCATGATCCGCGCACAGGCCATATAGTGGGTCGGGATCTCGCCAATTACCACGTCCCCTCCCATGCCGATATTCCGGCCAAGATGGAGGTGCGTTTCTTGGAGGAGCGCGACGATCATGCCAACCCTATCCAGTCCAAGGGAATTGGCGAGCTGGGCATCTCGGGTGCCGGGGCTGCGGTGATCAACGCGATCCACAATGCCACCGGTCTTCGGGTCTATGACTTCCCGGCCACGCCGGATAAAATCGTACAAGGGTTCATGGAACATGGCCGATAAACTCGATCTGACGGATCTGCCCGTGTCCCCATCGCAAGGTGGGGTGGCGATCACTCTGGACGCCTTCGAGGTGCCGCTGCCCCAGCCGGGGCAGCTTGCGGCCATTGCGATGATCACCCATCGCGAAGGCGCAAGCTACCGTCCGTTAGGCGCGGCGATGACGCTCGATATCGCGGGTAATCTGCGCGGCCAGCTTTCGGGCGGCTGCATCGATGCCGATATCGAGATCCACCTGCGCAATGCCGTGAAAAGCACACAGGCCCGGACCTTGCGCTATGGCACGGGTTCGCCCTTCCACGATCTCGTCCTGCCCTGCGGCGGCGCGCTTGAGGTCACGGTCTACCCCGCCCCCGAGCATAAGGTGCAAGATGCACTCTGCACGGCGATCCGCACCCGCAAGACGGTCACGCTGCACGCCACTCCCGCGGATTTGCGTGTTGAGGCGAGCGCAGAGAACCTGCTGGCGCTCACCTTGCAGCCCGACCCGCGCTTTGCGGTCTTCGGCGCAGGCCCCGAGGCCGAAGCCTTTGCCCGCCTCGCCGCCGCATCGGGCTATAAGGTCCGGCTTGCCAGCCCCGAACCTGCCGCGTTCGTGGCGGTCGATACGGTTGCGCTCTCGTCCTCTGATCCGCTGGCGGGCATGGATATCGATGCCCGCACCGCCATCGTGACCTTCTTTCACGATCATGACCGCGAGATCCCGATCCTGCGCGACGCGATCCGCAGCAAGGCCTTCTTCATCGGCGCGCAAGGCAGCCAGCGTACCGCGCGCAACCGTCAGGTCCAGCTGGAAGCCTTGGGCTGCGCGCCGCGCGACATCGCCCGGATCCGCGGCCCGGTCGGCCTGATCGAGCGGGCTCGCAATCCGCGCGTGCTTGCCGTGTCGGTGCTGGCCGAAGCGCTCTCCGCCGCCTGATCCCGCGCGCGCTTGCCTCCCGCATGGGGGGCAAGCGGTTGAGCCTACAGCAAGGCCCGGATAGGTTTGCGCAAAAGGACGCCAGAGGACATCTCATGACCGACTATCTCGACACGCCCGAAGCTCGCCGCATCGCCTATAATTACACACCGGGCAAAGGTCCGGGCGTGGTGTTTCTGGGCGGCTTCCGCTCGGATATGGAGGGCACCAAGGCGCTCGCCCTCGAAGCTTGGGCGCGCGCGCAGGGCCGGGCGTTTCTGCGGTTTGACTATTCGGGCCATGGTGTATCTGGCGGGCAGTTCGACGAGGGTGCCATCGGCGATTGGTTCGAGGATGCGCGCGACGCGATCCGAGCGCTGACCGAAGGGCCGCAGATCTTGGTCGGCTCCTCCATGGGCGGCTGGATTTCGCTTCTGCTGGCGCGCGAGCATCCCGAGCACGTAGCCGGCCTTGTCACCATCGCCGCTGCCCCCGACTTCACCGAGGACGGCTACTGGGCCGGCTTCGACAAAGAGACGCGCCATCAGCTTGAGGCCGAAGGATCGGTCCAGATCCCCTCGGATTACGGCGATCCCTATGTGATCACGCGACGCCTGATCAATGAGGGGCGCACCCGGCTTGTACTGCGTTCCGATCTCACCCTCCCTTTCCCCACGCGGTTCTTGCAAGGCACCGCTGATGAGGCCGTCTCGGTGGAGACAGCAGTACGGCTGATCGGGCACGCGCAGGGTGATGATATGCGGCTCACGCTTGTGAAGGGCGCAGATCACCGCTTCTCGGAGCCGGACTGCCTTGCGCTGATCGAAACCGCGCTCGAAGAGGTGCTGGGCGCGCTCGGCTGACGCCATCACACCGTTTCAATTTGCCTCACGGACAGGCTTGCGGCACACTCAATCTCGCAAGAGCGCGAGAAAGCGCCGCGAAACGAGGTTCGAGCGATGCAAGACGATCCCCTGATCTTCCTGCCCGGGTTCATGTGTGATGCCCGCCTGTTCTGGCATCAGGTGCAGGAACTCTCGACCGACCGCTCTGTCTTCGTGGCACGTCTGCGCGGGGCGACGATCGAAGAGATGGCGCAGCAGGTTCTGGCGCAGGCCCCACCGCGCTTTGCGATGGTCGGGCATTGGCTGGGCGGGATCGTGGCGATGGAGATCCTGCGCAAAGCCCCCGAGCGGGTCAGCCAGATCGCCCTGATCGACATCTCGCCGCTGCCCGAGACGCCGCAGATGGCGGGGCTGCGCGAGCCCCGGATCGTGCGGGCACGGACGGGACGGCTGGACGAGGTGATGCTGGAGGAGATCCCCGCCGAGACCCTCGCGCCCGGCCCGGCGCGCACGCAGATACAGGCGCAGGTTCTGGATATGGCTGCAGGTCTTGGGGCCGAGACCTTCGTTGAACAATCGCGCGCCCTGATGCGCCGCCCGGATTTTCAGCGCACCTTGCGCGCGACTCACACGCGCGCGCTGCTGATATGTGGCGAATATGACCAGATCTGCCCCCCGCGTCGGCACGAGTTTCTGGCCGAGCTGATGCCACATGCCGATTATCGGCTGGTCCTTGGCGCGGGCCATCTGAGCCCGCTTGAGCAGCCCGAAAAGGTCACGCAAAATCTGCGCGACTGGCTCGATGCGCCGCTTTTGCTGACCTGAACCAGCCGTTTCGCCGAATTTGCAAAGGATCGCCCGGCCCAAGCTCCGCGCGACCGGGCGGGTGTGTCAGCTTGCTTCGGGCTGCTTGACGGCTTTCTTGCGGATCGGCGTCACGGTCGCGGGCTTACGCTTGTCGCTGGTGACGGGCTCTGCGTTATCATCGATGAAATCGAGCACCAGCGGACGGATATTGTTGCGCCAGCTCGAGCCCGCGAAAATCCCGTAATGCCCGGCGCCGGGCTCCAGATGCTGGGTCTTCATCGATGCGGGCACGCCCGAGCAGAGATCCAGCGCCGCCACACATTGACCGGGCGCAGAGATATCGTCCTTCTCGCCCTCGACAGTGTTGATGGCCACGGTGGTGATCTTGCCGATATCGACAGCCTTGCCGTTGATCGTGAACCTGTTCTGAGCAATCTCCAGCCCTTTGAAGATTCTCTCAACGGTCGAGAGATAGAACTCCGCCGTCATATCCATCACCGCGAGATACTCATCATAGAAGCGGTAATGCCGGTCATTCTCCGAGCCCTGATCGGTCGATTCGTGCCAGATCTTGTCCTGAAACGCCTTGGTATGCTGCTCCATATTCATCGAAATGAAGGAGGCAAGCTGCATCAGGCCCGGATAGACCATCCGGCCCGCACCTTTGTATTTGAAGCCGACCCGCTGGATCACCATCTGCTCCAACTGACCCATCGTGACCCGGCGGCCGAAATCGGTCACATCCGTCGCCTTCGCATCAGGATCGATCGGCCCGCCGATCAGCGTGAGCGTGCGCGGTTGCGCCTCGGGTTGCTCTTCGGCGAGATAGGCCGTGGCGGCAAGCGCTAGGGGCGCGGGCTGACAGACCGCGATTACGTTGGTGTCAGGCCCCATATGTTTCATGAAATCGACGAGATAGAGGGTGTAATCCTCAATATCGAACTTGCCTTCGCTGACCGGAATGTCGCGTGCATTGTGCCAATCGGTCACCCAGACATCGGCGTCGGGCAGCAGCGAGGCCACGGTCGAGCGCAGCAGCGTTGCGTAATGGCCCGACATCGGCGCCACCAGCAAGACACGGCGCTGCATCGGCGCGCGGCCCTGTACGTTGAAATGCAGCAAGGAGCCGAAAGGCCGTTTCACGACCGTCTCAATCTCGACCAGATGATCGCGCCCGTCTTCGCTGGCAATCGAGGTGATTCCCCAGTCGGGCTTGATCACCATGCGAGAGAAGGAACGCTCCGTCACGCGGCCCCAAGCCGACATGATCTTGAACATCGGATGCGGTGCGAGGCCCCAGACCGGATATGAGGCCATAGCCCGGGCCGATGCTCCCATCCATTCATTGGTGTTCCTGACGGTCTCCATCAGGTCGTAGCTCATCATGGTCTTCATGGCGACTCCTTGCGTGGGGCAGTTCAGCAACCAAGGCCGATTGTGACCAAACGCTTCTTTACCCCAAGACTGCGGCAAGATTATGCTGAGATCGAGGATAGGGAGGAAATTGGCCTATGACAACTAACGACGAGATCAAAAATGCTGCATCGCAGAAGATGCAGGAAAATCTCGCGCGGATCGAGGCCCTCACCGAGCGCATGGTCGAGGCGCTTGCACGCAAGCGCGCTCCCAATCCCGCGCTCGAAGGTCCCGGCAGCGATCTGATCGTGAATTCCAGCGCCGCGCTGATGAAGGAATGGGTCGAGAAACCCTCGAAGATCTTCGAGACTCAGGTCTCTTACTGGTCGCAGGCCATGCAGCACTATGTCGAGGCGACAGAAGCCTTGACCCATGGCGGCTTTCGCCCCCCCGAAGACCCCGGCCCTGCCGATCCGCGCTTCAAAAATCCGCTTTGGGACAGCCACCCCTATTTCAACTTCATCAAGCAACAATATCTGATTGCCTCCGAAAGCGTGCAGAAATCGGTCGACGAGCTGGAAGATCTAGATGAGGTGGATCGCAAGCGCCTTGCCTATTTTTCACGCCAGATCGTCGATCTGATGGCGCCCACGAATTTCCTCGCGACCAACCCCGATGCGCTGGAAAAAGCGGTGGCGACCGAGGGCGAGAGCCTCGTGAAAGGGCTCGAGAACCTCGTGCGCGACCTCGAAGCGAATCGCGGCGACCTGTTGGTCACCCTGTCTGACACCGAAGCCTTCAAGCTGGGCGAGAATATTGGCACGGCGGAAGGTTCGGTCGTCTACCGCAACAAGATGTTCGAGCTGATCCAATACGCGCCCACCACCGAGACCGTGCACAAGATCCCGTTGATCATCTTCCCGCCTTGGATCAATCGCTTCTATATCATGGATCTCAAGCCGCAGAACTCGCTGATCCGCTGGATCGTCGATCAGGGATTCACGCTTTTTGTCGTGAGCTGGAAAAATCCCGATCCGAGCTATGCCGAAGTCGGACTCGAGGATTACGTGCAAGACGGCTATCTCGAAGCGATCAAGCAGGTCAAAGACATCACCGGTGAAAAGAAAATTAACGCGGTGGGCTATTGCATCGCGGGCACCACGCTTACCCTCGCACTGGGACTGCTCGAAAAGCGCAAGGACAAGTCGATCAATTCGGCCACCTTCTTCACGACGCTGACCGATTTCTCCGATCAGGGCGAATTCACCGTCTTTCTGCAGGACGATTTCGTGGACGGGATCGAGCGCCAATGCAAGGCGGACGGCATCCTGTCGTCCTATTTCATGTCGCGCACCTTCTCCTTCCTGCGCTCGCGCGATCTGATCTATCAGCCCGCAATCCGCAGCTACATGATGGGCGAGGCCCCGCCCGCCTTCGATCTGCTCTACTGGAACGGCGATTCGACCAACCTGCCCGGCAAGATGGCGATCGATTACCTGCGCGGGCTGTGCCAACAGGACCGGCTTGCGGGCAAGGGCTTTGAGATCTTGGGCGAGACGGTCAGCGTGCGCGATGTGAAAGTCCCGCTGATGGCCATCGCCTGCGAGACCGACCACATCGCACCGTGGCGCGCCTCCTTCGCCGGGATCGCCCAGATGGGGGCGAAGGACAAACAGTTCATCTTGTCGGAATCGGGCCATATCGCGGGCATCGTGAACCCGCCTTCCAAGAAGAAATACGGCCATTACAGATCGCAGGCCCCGGTCTCGAATGCCGATGAGTGGAAAGACGAGGCCGAATTCAGCGCCGGATCCTGGTGGCCGCATTGGGGCGAATGGCTGGCCGGACGGTCGGGCAAGATGGTGCCCGCACGCGTGCCCGGCTCTGGCAGCCACACGGTTATCGAACCGGCCCCGGGTTCCTATGTAAGAGAGGTGGTCAAGCTCTGAGCACTCGCGTCATGCGTGCAAATCTCTGCGTTGCAGCGAATACCCCCTTGAAATGCCGCACCGCAGCATGTATATAGATGACGTAACGAAACGGGCCCCGCCAATGTTCCAACTCAACGGGCCCCAACCGATGGAGCAAGACCCATGGCTAAGACCCAAGACTACAGCAAAATCATGCAAGATATGATGTCGTCCTTCCCGATCGACAGCTCGAAATTCCAAGACGCTTTCAAATCGCAAGCGGCTCTGGGCGAGAAGATGTCGAAAGTCGCGCTGACCGCAGCCGAGCAGTCGACCGAGCTCTCGACCAAGTGGACCAAAGAGACCCTCTCGAAAGTCTCGACGCTGACCACGACGAAAGAAGAGCCCGCTGACTACGCCAAAGCGATGAGCGACTTCGCCTCGGCTTCGGCTGAAATGGCTGCTGAAAACATCGCCGCTTTCGCTGAAATCGCGAAAAAAGTCCAAATGGACACGGTCGAGCTGATGATGGCTGCTGGCAAAGACATGTCGGATGAAGCGACCGCCACGATGTCCAAAGCGACCAACGAGATGGGCGCTGCGGCCAAAAAAGCGACCGCTGCTGCGAAGTAATTCCTCCCGTCACCCCGGCGACGTCCTCCCTGCCGGGTGACGGATATCTGGGCGGGCCTTCGGGCCCGCCCTTTTTGCATATATTTTCTATGGTTGCTTTTGTGCGGTCTGCGTCTAACAATCGCTGCACTGCAAAAAAGACTTTGGGGAGGATATCATGGCAGAAGACGCCAAGCCGCTTTTGATCAAGCGCTATGCCAGCCGCCGCCTGTATAACACCGAGACAAGCGACTACGTGACACTCGAGGATATCGCGAAATTCATTCGCGAAGGGCGCGAAGTTCAGATCATCGATCTGAAATCCGGCGACGATCTGACCCGGCAATATTTGCTGCAGATCGTAGCGGAACATGAAAGCCGGGGCGAAAGCGTGCTGCCGGTCGATGTTCTGACTGATCTGGTGCGCTCCTATACCGGGGCCGCGCAATCGGTGGTGCCGCAATTTCTCGCCGCCTCCTTCGAGATGTTGCGCGAAGGGCATTCGCATTTGCTCGACAACATGAACAAGATCCCCACCCCGATGTCGTCGATGCCCGGCTTCGAGGCCTTGCAAGCGCAGCAACAGGCCTTCTTGCAAAACATGATGAAGGGCTGGGCCCCGATGGGCTCAAGCGGCCCTGCCCCGGAAGAGAGCGGCGACGGGCGCGACGAGCTGGACGCGATCAAGAAGCAACTCGCCGAATTGCAGACCAAGCTCAACAAGATGTAACGTCTCGCGCCAAAAAGGGGCGCTGCCCCCTCTTCGGCCGCGCCGAGTTCACCCCCGGGATATTTAGGGGCAAGAGGAAGAGATCGCCGCTTCCTCTTGATCAAAATATCCCGGGGGAGTGCTCATCAAAGGACGGGGGCAGAGCCCCTCTCTTCTCCGGTCATTGTCAGTCACTGGCAACGCATGCCGCAGCGCGCCCCATTGACAGCCGCCCTCCCACATCGCAAAACGCCTCCACATATTTCCCGCAACCGGGCGTTCCGTGGGCGCCAAATCGACGAGGAGGACGACCATGTCCCAGATCTCCCTCACCTTTCCCGATGGCAATGCGCGCAGCTATGAGGCTGGCGTGAGCGCAGCCGAGGTCGCAGCCTCCATTGCCCCCTCGCTTGCAAAAAAGGCCATTTCGGCCACGCTCGACGGCGCGCATTGGGATCTGCAATGGCCGATCACGCAAGATGCGAAGATCGCAATCAACACGCTGCAAGATGACGCCCCCGCGCTGGAGCTGATCCGCCACGACCTCGCGCATATCATGGCGCGCGCCGTGCAGGAGATCTGGCCCGACGTGAAGGTCA
Organism: Thioclava dalianensis; assembly: GCF_000715505.1. Taxonomy (GTDB): domain Bacteria; phylum Pseudomonadota; class Alphaproteobacteria; order Rhodobacterales; family Rhodobacteraceae; genus Thioclava; species Thioclava dalianensis. Next base: position 129,977 of record NZ_JHEH01000004.1, on the reverse strand, counting down.
CCATCGGTCCGGTGCGCGATCACGGCTGGTTTTACGATTTCGACCGCGCAGAGCCCTTCACCCCCGAAGATCTGGGCGCTATCGAGGCGAAAATGCGCGAGATCATCAATGCCCGCGATCCGGTGAAAACCGAAGTCTGGGCGCGCGAGGATGCGGTCAAATATTACGAGGCCAATAACGAGCCCTATAAGATCGAGCTGATCAACCGCATCCCCGCGGGCGAGGATCTGCGGATGTATTGGCATGGCGATTGGCAGGATCTCTGCCGGGGCCCGCATTTGCAGCATACCGGTCAGGTTCCGGCGGATGCGTTCAAGCTGACCCATGTCGCGGGCGCCTATTGGCTGGGCGATTCCACACGCCCGATGCTGCAGCGGATCTATGGCGTGGCCTTCAAGTCGAAGAGGGATCTCAACGCTCATATGACCATGCTTGAGGAGGCCGCCAAGCGCGACCACCGCAAGCTGGGCCGCGAGATGGATCTCTTCCACATGCAAGAAGAGGCTCCGGGTCAGGTCTTCTGGCATCCCAACGGCTGGACGATCTATACCGAGCTGCAGGACTATATGCGCCGCAAGCAGCGCGCGGACGGCTATGTCGAGGTGAACACCCCGCAAGTCGTGAACCGCAAGCTCTGGGAGGCCTCGGGCCACTGGGAGAACTATCAAGAGCATATGTTCATCGTCGAAGTGGACGAGGATCATGCCCGCGAAAAGACCGTCAACGCGCTCAAGCCGATGAACTGCCCGTGTCACGTGCAGATCTTCAACCAAGGTGTGAAAAGCTATCGCGACCTGCCCCTGCGCATGGCCGAGTTCGGCTCGTGCTCGCGCTATGAGCCCTCGGGCGCTTTGCACGGCATCATGCGGGTGCGCGGCTTCACGCAAGACGATGCGCATATCTTCTGCACCGAGGACCAGATCGAATCCGAGACGAAGAAATTCATCGAATTCCTCGCGGGGATCTATACCGATCTGGGCTTCCACGACTGGCGCGTGAAACTCTCGACCCGGCCCGAAAAGCGCATCGGCTCTGAAGAGAGCTGGGACCGGACCGAAGCGGCGCTTGGCAATGCTTGCCGCGCGGCGGGCTATGATTTCACCATCAACGAGGGCGAAGGCGCCTTCTATGGTCCGAAGCTGGAATTCGTCCTCACCGACGCCATCGGTCGCGACTGGCAATGTGGCACGCTGCAGGTCGACCCGAACCTGCCCGAGCGACTGGATGCGGATTATGTCGGCTCGGATGGCAACCGCCACCGCCCCATCATGCTGCACCGCGCCGTGGTTGGCAGCTTTGAGCGCTTCATCGGCATGTTGATCGAAAACTTCGCGGGCAAACTGCCGCTTTGGATCGCACCGCGTCAGGTCGTAGTGGCCTCCATCGTCTCAGAGGCCGATGACTATGTGCGCGAAGTGGTGGCCAAGCTGACCGCAGCCGGGATCCGGGCCGAAGCCGATATCCGCAACGAGAAGATCAACTACAAGGTCCGCGAGCATAGCCTCGGCAAGGTGCCCTATATCTTCGCGATCGGCGCGCGTGAGGTCGAGGAGCGCACGGTCTCGGTGCGGCGTCTCGGCGAGAACCGCACCACGAGTGTGGGAATTGACGAAATTATCGCTGAGTTGCGCACCGAATCGACGCCCCCCGACTTGCGCGGATAATTGCCGCGACATCTCGGGCTTCGGAATTTTTCATAGATCTGTGAGGGGGTTAGCCTCCTCACGGAATGTCATTGCATTTTTGCAAATCTCCGCCAGACTTGATTACGCGTGTATCGCTGACTTTCTACCCCGTGCTCTCACAAGGCAGCCGGACGACCCGAAAGACACTGGCTGCACGGCCCCGGCGCAATCTCGCGTCGGGTAGTTACGAAGGAGAAGACGGGAATGGCCACTGGCACCGTGAAATGGTTCAATTCCACCAAAGGCTACGGATTTATCGCGCCCGATGATGGCGGCAAAGATATTTTCGTGCATATTTCGGCGGTCGAGCGTGCAGGGCTGCGCGGTCTCGATGACAATCAAAAGATCGAATACGAGCTTCAGTCGGGCCGTGATGGCCGCGAGTCGGCCTCAGATCTCAAGCTGCTCTGATCTCAATGATCAGCTAACAGCGACGGCCTGCGCAGATGATGCGCAGGCCGTTTGCATTGGCGCAAAGCCTCGGCCGGATCGCCGCTCAAAGCGCGCGACCGCTCACAGCCACTGCGCCTGCACATCCTTGCCCCAGCCCAGTGTCAGCTGCGCGCCCTCGCGGATCACAGGGCGCTTCATCAAAGCCGGGTGCTCTTGAAGCAGCTCGGCCACCGGCATTGCGCGCGTCTCATCTGTCAGCTTGCGCCAAGTCGTGGAGGCGCGGTTGACGATCTTCTCGCCAAACGCCGCCTCGAATTCCGAGACCTCTGCCGCACTCAGCGGCTCGGCCCGCACGTCGCGAAACGTGACCTCGCGCCCCGCCTCTTCGAGGGCGCGGCGCGCCTTGCGCACCGTGTCGCAGGTCGAAATCCCATAGACGATCATCGCTTACTCCTCCGTCAAACCGCCCGCATCAAGGCGCAAAACCCGATCCATCTTGGCAGCCAGCGCCAGATTATGCGTCGCGATCAGCGCCGAAAGGCCCGTCTCGCGCACCAGCTCCATCAACACGTCGAACACCGTATCCGAAGTCGTCGGATCAAGATTGCCGGTGGGCTCATCGGCCAAAAGCAGGCTCGGCCCATTGGCCAGTGCGCGGCAGAAAGCGACGCGCTGCTGCTCGCCCCCCGACAGAGCCGAGGGTCTGTGTGCGGCGCGCGAGGTCAACCCGACACGCCCCAAAAGATCCGCCGCACGCGCCTCAGCCGCCTTGCGCGCCACGCCATTGGCAAGCTGCGGCAGCACGATATTCTCGGTAGCGGAGAACTCCGGGAGCAGGTGGTGAAACTGATAGACAAAGCCCAGCTTCTCGCGCCGCGCCGCCGTGCGCACCCCATCGCGCGCACCGCTCAGATCCGTGCCCTCAAGCTCGACCGTGCCGCTATCGGGCGTATCAAGCAGCCCCGCGATATGCAAAAGCGTCGATTTGCCCGCCCCCGAGGGTGCGACCAGCGCCGTCACCTGCCCCTTGGGAATGCGCAGCGAGAGGTTCTGCAGCACGACGATCTCGTTGGGCTTGCCGCGATTGTAGCGCTTTTCCAGCGCGCTCAGGACCAAGACATCACTCATAACGCAGCGCCTCCACCGGGTTCATGCGGGCCGCCCGGCGCGCCGGAAAGATCGTTACGACAAAGGACAAAGTCAGCGACAACCCAACGGCCTTTAGCACATCCCAGGGCTGCAATTTCGCGGGCAGATGATAGATGCCCCGGATCGAAGGGTCCCACGCATCGCCGCCATTGATCCAGTTCACGAACTCCATCACATGGTCGATATTGACCGCAAACAGCACCCCGATGGCCAGCCCCGCCGCCGTTCCGATCACGCCGATGAAGGCGCCGCAGAGGAAGAAGACCCGCAGGATCGAGCCCTGCCCCAACCCCATCGTGCGCAAGATGCCGATATCGCGGCCCTTGTTCTTGACCAGCATGATCAGCCCCGAGGTGATGTTCATCGAGGCAATCAGCACGAGGATCGACAGGATGATGAACATCACATTGTCCTCAATGCCAAGCGCGCGCAGGAAACTGCCCGAGGCATCTTTCCACGTCCACAACAGCGTGCCCTTACCGCTGGCATTGCTCAGCGCGGTCTCCCATTGCTCGACATGTTCGGGATCGGCGACATCGACATCGATCTCATCCGCGCCGCCCTCGCGGTTGAAAAAGCTCTGTGCCTCCTTGAAGGGCATGTAGAGCCGGGTCTGATCGATATCGTAACGCCCCGCCGAGAAGATATATTCGACCGTATAGGCGTTCACCCGCGGGCTTGTGCCAAAGGGCGTCTTGGCCCCGTTGGGCGATAGCAGCTTGACCTTATCGCCGACGGTCACGCCGAGATCGCGCGCCATGCCGATACCGATCGCGATCCCCTTGTCGAAATTGTCGATATTGCCCTGCGCCTCGCTCGAATGCGCGATCCGGGGGATGTTCTTGAGATCCGATAGCGCAAGACCATAGACATCCGCCACATTGGCACGATCGGCAAAGCTCACCATCGCCTGTCCACGCACCGCAGGGGCCGCACTCACCACGCCCGGCACCGCCTTGATCCGCTTCGTGCGTTCCTCGTAATCGCGGATCTGGCGCGTAAACACGCCCGAGCCCGGAACCACCTCGCTGGGCGCGGTATAGACAGTGATCTGCGGGTTTGAGCCCACGATGGTCGAGACGAACTCGGCCCGGAAGCCCGCGCGCACGGCCAAGGTCGCAATCAGCGCAGCCACACCGAGCGTGATGCCGATCAGGCTGATCCATGTCATGACCGAGACGCCCCCCTCGGCGCGCCGCGCCCGCAGGTAACGCCAGGCAATCATGAACTCGAAACGGGAAAACGGGGCGGTGCGTGCGGCCATGGGCTCCATCCGGCAAAATTCGCCGCAAGCTGGCCTGCGCGCGGGCAAAGGTCAAGGGCGCGCCCACCCTAGCCGGCTCACGCCTGCGCCAGTTTCCGCCTTCGAATTCGCCCAAATATCCCGGGGTGAATGGCCCGTAAGGGCCAGAGGGGCAGAGCCCCTACCCTCCCAGCGCCATTACTCGCTTAGCAACCCCTCATAGCGCTGATCGGTCAGGCTGCGTAAAAATGCCTCAAGCGCCGCGATCCGCTGATCGTTCAGCGCGGGCCCACGTTCCAACTCCGCGCGCGACAGGGTGCCGGGCGTCTCGGGCGGGCCAAAGGGCTGCCCGGTCTCGGGATTGATCTGCCGCTCGGCGCGGTTGCTGTTAAAACTGTTATAGAACAGCAAAACCGTGCGCAGATCCGAGAACACCCCGTTATGCATGTAAGGCCCGGTGAGTGCGACATTTCGCAGGCTCGGAACCTTGAACTTCCCCGCGAGCGCCGGATCGGAGATCTCGGGATTGTCCAACAACCCGCGATCGGGCGCTTGCCCCGCGCGCAGCAGATCCGGGTTCGCGGGCACGCCAATATTATGATAGGCGTAATTGGTGAAAGTCTCGTTGGCCGCCCCCGGCGTTTCGCGCAATTGGTGGCAGGCATTGCAGCTGGTGAATTGCTGCGAGAAGAACAAAAGCCGTCCCAGTTCCTCCTGATCGCTCAGTTCCGCCTCGCCGCGCAAAAACCGGTCATATTTCGAATCGAAGCTGGAAAATTGCGGTTCGGATTCAAAAGCGGCAATCGCCTTGGCGGTGAGCGCGGCCACAGCCTCCGGATCAGAGGGATCGGCACCGCCCAATACGGCAAGGCTCGCCCGGTAGCGCGGCTTCTCAAGCACCCGCTGGGCCACCTGCTCCGGGCCGCTCAAGGCCATCTCGACCGGATTCATCATCGGACCAATCGCTTGGGCTGCCAGATCCCGTGCGCGCCCGTCATGGAACTGGCCACCGATATAGGCACCCGTCTCATCGCGATGAAAGGGCGGGGCGAACTTCGCATATCCTAAAGCGGGCGCATTGCGCGCGCCCCGGCTTTCACCATCATCGCCGAGGCTGACGGCCCCGGGGCGTGGATCGGAAAAGCCGCGCGCGGGATCGTGGCAGGTCGCGCAAGATTGCGTGCGCGCCGCCGACAGATCCGCGTCGAAAAACAACGCAGCCCCCCAATCGGCAAGGCTGTCATAGGGGGCCGCGTCCTGCGCTCTGGCCGACCCAAAGCCCGCCAACCCGATAAGTGCCGCCAAAACGAACCGCATACCCGCCCCTCTCACTGATTGAGGTGTGAATACCCGATAGAAACACTCAGGTCCAGTCGGTCTTACTTGCAGCCAAGCGAGTCCGGGATATCGGCCAGCAAGCCCTGCATCTGATCCGCCGCGCCAGAGGGGAAGCGGATATCGAGCGAAGCCAGAACAGGCCCGCCCTTGCAGCTCAGCCGTTTGGTGATCTGCCATTGCACCATGCCGCTTTCAGCCGCTCTCGAGCGCAGATCGAACCCTTTGTCATCGATCGTGTCGCTTTGAACCGTGTCGCCTTCCAGCAGATGCGCGCGCAAAGTCTGGTCATGCAGCGATGTCAGCGCCGTGCCCGCATCCGCATGGGCGCGGAACGCAACATGGGCCGCCACATGCGAATCCAGCCCAGGCTGCGTGAACAGCACACCACCGCCTGGCATGGTATCGACGTCCCAGCCCAGCGGCACCTGCGCGGAGATCCCCAGCCCGTCATCGGACCAGTGCGTAAGCCCCGTTCCCTGAGCCAACGCGCCCGACCCGAGCAGCGCCAACCCGGCGGCCAATATCAGATCAAAGCGCCGCATAGATCGCCACGATCTTCTCGACCGCCTCCTCTGCCGACATCTCTTCGCTCTCGCCGGTGCGGCGGCTGGTCAGCTCGACCTTGCCCGCCGCGATCCCGCGCGGCCCGACGGTGATGCGCCAGGGCAGACCGATCAGATCCATCGAAGCGAATTTCGCCCCTGCCCGCTCTTCGCGGTCATCGTAAAGCGGCTCAAGCCCGGCTTCGGTAAAGGCGCGGTAGAGCGCCTCGCAGGCGGCGTCGCAAGACGTGTCGCCCTGCTTGAGATTGACGATCCCGACATGGAACGGCGTCACGCCTTCGGGCCAGATAATGCCGCGCTCGTCGTGATTGGCCTCGATCAGCGCGCCGAGAAGACGCGAGACCCCGATGCCATGGCTGCCCATATGCACCGGCACCTTGCCCTGATCGGGCGTGTTGACGGTGGCGCCCATCGCCTCGGAATATTTGGTGCCGAAATAGAAGATCTGACCGACCTCGATCCCGCGGCCAACGCAGCGGCGCTCCTCGGGGATCTCGTTGAACAATGCCGCGTCATGGGTCTCGTCGGTGCGCGCATAGGCCGAGGTGAACTCGTCGCAGATCGCCTTGACGGCCTCGCGATCATCGTAATCCACCTCGCGCTTGCCCAGCTTCAGCTCGGGCACCTTGGCGTCGTAGAACACTTCCGACTCGCCAGTCTCGGCCAGCACGAGGAATTCATGCGTGTCATCGCCGCCAATCGGGCCGCTATCGGCGCGCATCGGAATCGCCGTCAGCCCCATGCGCTCATAGGTGCGCAGGTAGCTCACCATATGGCGGTTATAGGCATGCAGCGCGTCTTCCTTCGTCAGATCGAAGTTATAGCCGTCCTTCATCAGGAACTCGCGCCCTCGCATCACACCAAAGCGCGGCCGCACCTCGTCGCGGAATTTCCACTGGATGTGGTAGAGCGTGAGCGGCAGCGATTTGTAGCTTTCCACATGGCTGCGGAAGATATCGGTGATCATCTCTTCATTGGTCGGACCGTAGAGCATATCGCGCCCGTGCCGATCCTTGATCCGCAGCATTTCGGGGCCGTAGGCGTCATAGCGACCGGATTCCTGCCACAGCGTCGCGGGTTGCAGCGTGGGCATCAAAAGCGGGATATGCCCGGCGCGCACCTGCTCTTCATGCACGATCTGCTCAACGCGCTTGAGCACTTTGTAGCCCAGCGGAAGCCAGGAATAGATCCCCGCCTGCTGCTGCTTGATCATGCCTGCGCGCAGCATCAGCCGATGGCTGGCAATCTGCGCATCCGCAGGGGTTTCCTTCAGAACGGGGAGAAAATAGCGGGAAAGGCGCATCTGCGATCCTTTGGGCGTTGAGGAAGGTCTTGCCAGATGGCCTAGAGGAAATGGGCGCATTGGGCAAGATGGCGCTTGCGGAACGGGGCTTGGCTCCCGCCGCGCACAGGTTCCGGCCAGAGAGCCGCCTGCTTTGGCGTCGCGACACAGAGGGCCTATTTCACCGGGCGGACATGCCATAGTCTGTCGAGCGATCGCCGCACGCACTCTTGATTCTCTCCGCCGTCTTGCCACGTTAGGGCAACTGTACCGCAAAGGAGCCCGACGATGGCCTTGTCCGTCCGACAACAGATGATCTTCTGGAGCCTCGCCGCGGCAGTGCTTGTCTTTGCGCTCTGGCGCATGGGCGGCGTGATCTTGCCCTTCCTGATGGGCGGCGCGATTGCCTATTTCCTCGACCCGCTCGCCGACCGGCTGGAGCGGCTGGGGCTGAGCCGGGCGCTCTCGACCATCGTGATCGCGCTGGTGGGGCTCTTGGTCTTCGTCGTGCTGTCGCTCGCGATCCTGCCGATGCTGGTGCGCCAGCTCGGCCAGCTTATCGCGCTGGCCCCCGAGCTGTTGCAATCGCTGCAAGCCTTTCTGACGGAGCGCTTCCCCGATCTGGTGAAAAACTCCGTCGTCAATGACACGCTCGCCTCGATTGGCGAGGCCATCAAATCGCGCGGGGGCGAAGTGGCCAGCACCTTGCTCAGCTCGGCTATGACAGTGGTCAATATCGTGATCTTCATCGTCGTCGTGCCGGTCGTGACTTTCTACATGCTGCTCGACTGGGACCGAATCGTCGCCAAGATCGACAGCTGGCTGCCGCGTGATCACGCGCCCACGATCCGCACCATCGCCCATGATATCGACCGTGTGCTGTCGGGCTTCGTGCGCGGACAGGTCACGGTCTGCCTGATCCTCGGCTCGTTCTACGCCATCACGCTGATGCTGGCAGGGCTGCAATTCGGGCTTTTGGTGGGCTCGGTCGCAGGGGCGCTCACCTTCATCCCCTATATCGGCGCGATCATCGGCGGCTCGCTGGCCATCGGGCTTGCCCTGTTCCAGTTCTGGGGAGACTGGCTCCATATCGGGATCGTCGCGGGGATCTTTGCCTTCGGTCAGTTCATGGAGGGCAATATCGTCACGCCCAAACTGGTCGGAGATTCCGTCGGCCTGCATCCGCTCTGGCTGCTCTTTGCGCTCTCGGCCTTCGGCACGCTGTTTGGATTTGCGGGCATGTTGGTCGCAGTGCCGGTCGCCGCGGCCATCGGAGTGCTTGCAAGGTTCCTCATCGACCAATATCTGCACGGGGCGCTCTATCGTGGCGTCAGCGGGCACGAGCCGCCCGACATGGCGCCCCCATCCTTCATCAACGAAGAGACGGGTCAGGTCACGGGCGCGGGGCGCAGCACGACCGAAAGCTAGGATATGGCCAAACAACTGATCTTTCCCCTGCCGATCCGCTCCGCGCAGGGACGGGAGGATTTCTTCATCGCCCCGGCCAATGCGCTGGCGCTGAGCACGCTGGATGCGCCCCAGACATGGCCCAACGGTCGGATGATCCTGATCGGGCCGGAAGGCGCGGGCAAAACCCATCTGGCCGCGATCTGGGCGCAAGAACAGGGCGCCGAGCCGCTGGCGGCGCGCGATCTGAGCGATGACGACGCACCGCGACTGGCAGCCCAGCGCGTCGCGGTGATCGAGAACACCCATCAGATCGGCGGGGATCGCGTGCGCGAGACCGCGCTGTTTCACCTGCACAATCTGATGCAGGCCGAGGGCGGCAGGCTTTTGCTGACCGCGCGCACTCCGCCGCGCGACTGGGGCGTGACGCTGCCAGACCTGATCAGCCGGATGGAAGCCTCGGCCACCGTTCGCATCACACCGCCCGATGATGCGCTGCTCGCAGCCGTGCTCGTCAAGCTGTTCAACGATCGCCAACTGATGGTCTCGCCGGTGCTGATCGACTGGCTGGTGACGCGGATGGATCGCTCGCTTGCGACCGCGCGCAGGCTGGTGGCAGCGCTTGATGACCGCGCTTTGTCAGAGCAACGCGCGATCACGCGACCGCTGGCGGCACAGGTGCTGGACAGTCTGGACTAAGCCGCGCAAACTGTCATATCGCCCTTACAATTCTCAACGATAAGCGCGGATATGACACAGGCAGATTTTCTACAGACACCGTTCCCCGCCCCAGTGACCCTGCCGCCCGAGGAAATCTCGGGGCCGGGCCGGTTCTTCAATCGCGAGTTGAGCTGGATCGCCTTCAACTGGCGTGTCCTCGACGAAGCGCGCAATCCGCGCGTGCCTTTGCTGGAGCGGGTCCGGTTCCTGTCGATCTCGGCCACCAATCTCGACGAGTTCTATTCGGTCCGTGTCGCGGGCCTGATGGAACTGGTGCGCGAGGGCAACATGAACCCCTCCGATGACGGCCTGACCCCGGCCGAGCAATTGGAGCGGATCAACGCCGATGCGCGCAAGCTGATGGACACCCAGCAGGCGACATGGTCCGCGCTCAAGCGCGCGATGGAGCAAGAGGGCATCCATGTCGTCTCGCGCTCGCGCCTGACCAAGGCCGATCTGAGCTATCTGTCGGAGCATTTCCTCAACAAGGTCTTCCCGGTGCTCTCGCCGCTGGCGATTGACCCGGCGCACCCCTTCCCGTTCATTCCCAATACCGGATTCTGTCTGGCGCTCGAGCTGGAGCGCGAATCCGACAAGCGCCGCCTTCAGGCGCTTCTGCCGATCCCGCAGCAAATCGACCGCTTCGTGCGGCTGCCCGGCGAGGCCCGCTTCTTGCCGCTTGAGCAGCTTTTGATGATCCACCTCAACTCGCTCTTTCCGGGCTATCGCGATGTGGGTTCGTGCAGCTTCAGGGTTCTGCGCGACAGCGATCTTGAGGTCGAGGACGAGGCCGAAGATCTCGTGCGCGAGTTTGAGACGGCGCTCAAGCGCCGCCGCCGCGGTCAGGTGATCCGCATGTCGGTATCGCCCGGCGCGCCTGCCGATCTGCAGGCGCTGGTGATGCGCGAGCTGCATGTGGATCCCGATGAGGTGGTCGAGGAAAAGAACCTCGTGGGTATCGCTGACGTGAAGGAGCTGGTGCTCAGCTCGCGGCCTGATCTGCTTTGGCCGCCCTTCACGCCGCGCGTCCCCGAGCGCGTGCAGGATCACGAGGGCGATATGTTCGCCGCGATCAAGCAAAAGGATATCTTGCTGCACCACCCCTATGAGACCTTCGATCTCGTGGTGCGTTTTCTCGATCAGGCCGCCAATGACCCCAATGTTCTGGCGATCAAACAAACGCTTTATCGGACCTCCAAGGACAGCCCGATCGTGGGCTCACTTTGCGAGGCCGCAGAGAACGGCAAGTCAGTCACGGCACTAGTCGAGCTGAAGGCCCGCTTTGACGAGGCCGCGAATATCCGGCAATCGCGGCGGCTGGAGCGCTCGGGCGCGCATGTGGTCTATGGCTTCATCAACTACAAGACCCACGCCAAGATCTCGACCGTGGTGCGCCGCGAGGGTGACCAGCTTGTCACCTATACCCATTACGGCACCGGCAACTACCACCCAATCACCGCCAAGATCTACACCGATCTGAGCTTCTTCACCTGCGATGCGCCGCTGGGCCGCGATGCGACCAAAGTGTTCAACTACCTGTCGGGCTATGTGCAGCCCGAGGGGCTGGAGAACCTCGCGATCTCGCCGATCTCGATGAAGCCCCGGCTGCTGGAGCTGATCGACCGCGAAGTCAGCTTTGCCAAGGCGGGCAAGCCTGCGGCGATCTGGGCCAAGATGAACTCGATCATCGAATCCGATGTGATCGATGCGCTCTACCGGGCCAGTCAGGCGGGCGTGAAGATCTCGCTCGTGGTACGCGGCATCTGCGGCATCCGGCCCGGCATCAAGGGCCTGTCCGAGAATATCCGCGTCAAATCCATCGTGGGCCGCTTTCTGGAGCACTCGCGGATCGTGTGTTTCGGCAATGGCCATGGCCTGCCCTCCGAACAGGCGCGGGTGTTTTTCTCCTCCGCCGACTGGATGGGACGCAATCTCAATCGCCGCGTGGAAACGCTCGTCGAGGCAAAGAACCCTACCGTCAAGGCGCAGATCACCGGCCAGATCATGGCCGCCAATATGGCCGATGAGGCGCAAAGCTGGATCTTGCAACCCGACGGGAAATTCATCCGCTACCTGCCCGAGGGCAAGGACGATCTGTTTTCCTGCCATCGCTTCTTCATGGAGTTTCCCTCGCTGTCGGGCCGGGGTTCCGCAGGGGCAAAGGACGTACCAAAACTTGCCCATAGCTTCGACTAGCCCTAGCTTGGCCCCCAAGCGACTCAACCGGATGGGCTGATGACAGGCAAACTCAAGGCGCTGCCGAAGACGAGTGACAATGACGATTGGGACCCCTTTGGTCAGCCACTCTTCGACGACCCATCGGTGCGCGCGCTCTCGCGTGTGGGCGTGGTCGATATCGGGTCGAACTCGATCCGCATGGTGGTGTTTGACGGGGCCGCCCGTTCGCCTGCCTATTTCTTCAACGAAAAGGTCATGGCGGGCTTGGGCCAAGGTCTGGCCGAAACCGGCAAGCTGAATCCCGAGGGGCGCAAGCGCGGGCTTGAGGCGCTCAAACGCTTTGCCGCCTTGGCTGACGGGATGGAGATCGGACCGCTCACCTGCGTGGCCACCGCCGCGATGCGCGATGCCGAGGATGGCCCCGAATTTCGCGCCCAGATCGAGCGCGAGACCGGCCTCAAGCTGCATGTGATCGAAGGCGTCGAAGAGGCCCGGCTGTCGGCCCAAGGGGTGCTGCTGGGCTGGCCCGAAGCCGAGGGTCTGGTCTGTGATATCGGCGGCAACTCGATGGAATTGGCCGAGATCAAAAACGGTAAGGTCTGGCGCCGCGCCACCTCGCAGCTTGGCCCCTTCCGGCTGCAGATGGTCGAAGGCGGCAAGAAAGCACTGGCCGCCCATATTCAGGAAACGATTGCCGCTTTGGCCGAACAGGTCGGCACCGATCACGACCGGATCTATCTCGTGGGCGGCTCGTGGCGCGCGATTGCCCGGCTCGATATGGAGCGCCGCGAATACCCTCTTCTGGTGCTCCACGAATACCGGATGACGCCCGAAGGGCTCAACGAGACCATCGACTGGATCGGCAAATCCGACATCGACAAGCTGCGCTCCAAGACCGGCACCTCGGCTGCGCGGATGGAGTTGGTGCCGCTGGCCAGTCAGGTTCTGGCCGAACTGATCACACAGTTCCAGCCCAAGGAAATCGACGTCTCGGCCTATGGCATCCGCGAAGGTCTGCTCTATGAGCAGATGCCCGAGCGCCTGCGCCGTCGCGATCCGCTGGTCGAGGCGTGCCGCCATTCCGAGCGCGTGATGTCGCGCATCCCCGGTTCGGGCAAGAAGCTGCACGCTTTCATCGAGCCGATCTTCGGCCCGCTGCCGCCCGAGAGGTTCCGCCTGATCCGCGCCGCCTGCCTGCTGCATGACACGACATGGCGCACCCATCCCGATTACCGCGCCGAGGCCTGTTTCGAGAATGTCACCCGCGCGAACTATTCCGCGATGTCACATGCCGAACGGATCTTTCTGGGGCTGGCCTTGCTGCATCGCTACAAAAACTCGCGCTCCGGATCGCGGCTGGAGAGCTTCCTTGGGCTTCTGAGTGACGAGGAAATCCAGCAGGCCGAAGTTCTGGGCAAGGCGATGCGGTTCGGCTCGATGTTCAGCGCCAGTAATCCCGCCGATGCCGGAGAGCTAGACTACAGCGCCAAAGAGGGCGTACTGAAGCTGAAACTAAGCAAGAAAGGCCGTGCGCTCTTTGGCGAGGTCGCCGCAGCACGCTTCCGGTCGCTGGCCAACGCGCTCAAGGCAGAGGCGCAGGTCTCCTAAAGCTCGATCTCGTTTTGCGGCCCCGTGTGGTGGTCCTGCGGGCCATCTGGCGCCTCGGGCGCGGGCGGTGCGTCCATAAGGGGCGGCGGCGGGGGCGCATCGGGACGGCGCTTCATGACGATATCGCCATTGGGCAGCCGCGCGGGCGCCTCGTAATTGCGCAGATCATCGACCAGCGCGAGAAACTGGCGCAGCTTGGGGCCCAGCTCCGTGGTCGCCTCCCCGAGCCCTTTGCGCATCTCGTCGAGATCGGGCTTCATCTGGTCGATAAGCCCGCGAAACAGAAGCTGCGCGCCCTCTTCAAGCATCGACAAGCCACGCTCGGCATCGCCGTCCGATGGCGCGGGCGTGCTCTGAGCCGAGGCAGGCCCGGCCAGAGAGAGAACGGTCGCGAGGGTCAAAAAAGCATGTTTCATAGCCCGCACCTTACCCGTATTTCGGTGGGAAATCACGCATCGAGCATCAGATCGAGCGCGACCGGAAAATGATCGGATGCCTGCAACAACGCTCCGCGCAACTCTGGCACCGCATAGATCTTGGGATCATCGAACGGATGCCAGATCCGCCACGCGGCCCCCCGCTGCACCAAATCGGGCGAGACCATGATATAGTCGAGCATCGCCGAGAAATACTGTTTGGTATCAGAGCGATAGAACCGGGCAGAGCTGGGCGCCGCCGCCGTGTGATGCGCAATGCTCAGCCGCGCATGCGGGTCACGCAGCCGCAGCGCCTCCGGCCCGCCCTCGCCCGCGACGATCTCTACGCCGGAACGCCCGAAGAGTTTTTCGTACTCGTCCAGCCCCGGCCCGTCGTTGAAATCCCCAAGCACGATCAGGCTGTCGCCCGCCGCCAGATGCGCCTCCACCCGCCCGCGCAGCCAGACCGTCTGGGCAAGCTGCTTGCGGCGGTTCTCGATTGCGATTCGCGTCGCCATCTCCGGGCTGGTCGCGCCATGCGGCGCTTTGGATTTCACATGCACCCCGATCAGCCGCATAACCTCCCCGCCGATTGTCTTCAATTCGGCCTCTAATGGGGGCTTGGAGAACCGAACCGTGTCCTTATGGGCATCAATATCGAGATCGATATGCAATGCCATGTCAAACCGCGGCCACGCATCGCTCTCTTGCGGGTCATGGCGCACGCTCACCACGTCAGGGTCGAACATCAGCGCGATTTCCTGCTGGGTGTCATTGGCAAACCCGATCAGCGCCTTGCGCTGACGCAGCCCGTAATGCCGCGCGAATGCCTCAAGCATATCGACCGTGCGATGGCGCTTCACATCATCGTCGGGGGCTTCAACCACGAGCAGCACATCCGCCTCCAGCGCGCTCATCACGATCCCGATGGCGCCAAGCTGCTGGGCGCGCGTCACGTTGTAGCGCGCCGACCACTGATCATCCTCAAGCATCCGCCCGTCACGATCGAACAGCGTGGTGAACCATTCGATGTTCCAAGTGGCGATACGCATCAGGCGGTCGTGGCGCTGGCGCGGATCTCTTCCCATGCGGCGTTGAGCGCAATCACCTGCTGCTCGGCCAGTTGCACGGCCTCTTGCGGCAGACCGCGCGCGATGGCGCGGTCGGGATGCGCGTCACGCACCTTCGCGCGCCAGACCTTGCGCACCGCGTCAATCGGCGTACCCGGTGCCACTTCGAGGACCGACCAAGGATCGCGCGGCGCATCAGGCACGAAGGCTGCGCGCATCGCGTGGAAGCAACACTCCTCAAGCCCGAAGATCTGCGCCACCTCGCGCAGGAAAATATCCTCGTTTTCGTGGTAATCGCCATCGGCTATGGCGATGAAGAACAGCCCCTCAAGCACATCGCGCAGCACATCCGCGCCGGGCCCGAACATCCGCGAGATCTTGCGTGCATAGGCGTCAAAACCCGCCACATCGGTGCGGGCAAGATTGAAGACGCGCGCGGCGTTTTCCTCTTCGCCGGGCGGGATCTGGAAGATTTTGCGAAAGGCCGCGACCTCGTTGCGGGTGACCTCGCCATCGGCTTTGGCCATCTTCGCGCCCAGCGCAATCACCGCGATGGTAAAGGCGACCGAGCGTTCCGGCGGCTCGCGCAGATTGTCAAAAAACGACGACAGCCCCTCGCCGCGCCCGAGGGCAGCAAGAGCATGCGCGATGCGAGACCATATCGAAAGCGGCTTATCCATGCGGTAAGTTTAGCCTCACGCGCATGATTTTGCACCTGCACAAATGCACAGAGCAGCTACAGATCCAATATGCCGCAGGCGCAATCTTGCCACCGAAAGGCGCTCACGGCGGACCGGCACCGGGCGCGCGGCCCGATGCCTGAGAGGGCGCGATCAGCCCCGGGTCTGGCGCACAATCTCAAGGATTTCACGCGCGGCGTGCGGAATATTCGTGCCCGGCCCGAAGATCGCCTTGACGCCGGCCTCCTTGAGAAAGGCGTAGTCCTGTTGCGGGATCACGCCGCCGCAGATCACGATGATGTCATCTGCCCCCTTGGCGCGCAGGGCCTCGATCAGCTTGGGGGCAAGTGTTTTGTGTCCGGCTGCCTGACTCGAGATACCCACGACATGCACATCATTGTCGATGGCATCTTGCGCGGCCTCATCGGGGGTCTGGAACAGCGGCCCGACATCGACGTCAAAGCCGATATCGGCAAATGCGGTCGCGATCACCTTGGCCCCGCGATCATGCCCGTCCTGCCCCATCTTGACGACGAGCATCCGGGGACGACGGCCCTCTTGCTCGGCAAATTCTTCGACATCGCGCTGGATCTGGGCAAAGCCCTCATCGCCCTCATAAGCCGCGCCATAGACGCCTGCGAGGGTCTTCACCTCGGCGCGGTGCCGCCCGAACTCGCTTTCCATTGCCATCGAAATCTCCCCTACAGAGGCCCGCGCCCGCGCCGCCTCAACGGCCGCTTCCAGAAGGTTGCCGCCCTCTTTCGCGCGCCGTGTCAGCTCGGCCAAAGCCGCCGTGCAGGCCGCCTCGTCGCGGGTGGCGCGGATCGTCTTGAGCCGCGCGATCTGGCTGTCGCGCACCTTCGCATTGTCGATATTGAGGATGTCGAGATCGTCTTCCTTCTCAAGCCGGTACTTGTTGACGCCGACGATCACGTCCTCGCCCCGGTCGATCAACGCCTGCCGGCGCGCCGCCGATTCCTCGATGCGCAGCTTGGGCATGCCGCTGGCCACGGCCTTGGTCATACCGCCCAGCTCCTCGACCTCTTCCATCAACGCCCAAGCCTTCTCGGCCAGCTCGGCGGTGAGGCTCTCGACGTAATAGCTGCCCGCCAGCGGATCGACGACATTGGTGATCCCGGTTTCTTCTTGCAAGATCAGCTGCGTGTTGCGCGCGATCCGGGCCGAGAAATCCGTGGGCAGCGCCATCGCCTCATCGAGCGCATTGGTGTGCAGCGATTGCGTGCCGCCCAGCGCGGCGGCCATCGCCTCATAGGCGGTGCGCACCACGTTGTTATAGGGATCTTGCTCGGCAAGGCTCACACCCGACGTCTGGCAATGGGTGCGCAGCATGCTCGATCCCGGCTTTTGCGGATTGAACTCTTGCATCACCCGGCTCCACAGCAGACGCGCCGCGCGCAGCTTGGCCGCCTCCATGAAGAAGTTCATCCCGATGGCGAAGAAGAAGCTCAGACGCCCCGCGAACCGGTCCACATCCATGCCCGCCGCAATCGCCGTGCGCACATATTCGCGCCCATCGGCCAGCGTGAAGGCCAACTCCTGCACGAGGTTCGCGCCCGCCTCTTGCATGTGATAGCCCGAGATCGAAATCGAGTTGAATTTCGGCATCTCATTGGCGGTGTATTCGATGATATCGGCGATGATCCGCATCGAGGGTTCGGGTGGATAGACATAGGTGTTGCGAACCATGAACTCCTTGAGAATGTCGTTCTGGATCGTGCCCGAAAGCACCGAGCGGTCCACGCCCTGCTCTTCGCCGGTGACGATGAAATTGGCCAGGATCGGGATCACGGCCCCGTTCATCGTCATGGAAACACTGACTTTATCGAGCGGAATGCCGTCGAACAGGATTTTCATATCCTCGACGCTGTCAATCGCCACGCCCGCCTTGCCGACATCGCCCTCAACACGCGGATGATCGCTGTCATAGCCCCGATGCGTCGCCAGATCGAAGGCCACCGACACGCCCTGCTGCCCTGCGGCCAGCGCACGGCGATAGAAGGCGTTGCTTTCCTCGGCGGTCGAGAAGCCCGCATATTGCCGGATCGTCCACGGGCGGCCCGCATACATCGTGGCGCGGGGCCCGCGCGTATAGGGCGAGATCCCCGGCACGGTGCCCAGATGGTCGAGCCCCTCCAGATCCGCCTCGGTATAGAGCGGCTTCACATCAATGCCTTCGAGGGTTTTCCAGGTCAGATCCCCGAAGTCCCGGCCACGCAATTCTTTCTCGGCGAGCTTGCGCCATTCCGCTTGCTTGTCGGTCATGGTCTCTTCCTTTTTACTCTGGCGCCGTGGTCGGGGTGACCCCCTGTCCTCCCGGCTGAAACATCCACGAAATCAATTCCCTTAGCGCAGCCGCGGGGCTTCTTAGCCCGGATCGAGCGCACAGTCCCTTCTGCCGGGATGATCCGGGAAAAATCCCTCTCAACACGCTTAAAGCGCTGATTTTGCAAAAAATTGCATGTGCAGCCGTAGCCCGCACGCCCCGGCATGCCTATATCTTGCACAGGAGGAGCGATGACCCAGTCCCGTATCACTTTGGCCCTCGCGGCCTGTCTGAGCCTGAGCCTTGGCTCCGCGCTCCCCGCCCAGCAGGCGGCAGAGCCCGCGCCCGATGCCACGACCACGCCAGAGGCGGCGGGCGGCTTTGCGCCGGTGCCCGGCGATAGCGTCTCGCTCGACGATCTGGTGTGGAAAAAGCGCCCCGTCGTCGTCTTTGCCGACAGCCCCAACGATCCCGCATTCATCGAGCAGATCCGCCGCCTGTCAGAGCGCTGGCCGGAACTGGCCGCGCGCGACGTCATCGTGATTGCCGACACAACGCCCGATCCGCCAAGCTCCGTGCGGCTCAAGCTGCGCCCGCGCGGGTTCTCGCTGGTGATCATCGCCAAGGATGGCACCGTCAACCTGCGCAAACCCGCGCCTTGGGATGCACGCGAGGTGATCCGCTCGATCGACAAAATGCCGATCCGGCGCGAAGAGGTCCGCAACGGCGCACTCAGGTAGCGCCGCGCGATCGCGACCGGCGCATCCAGGCCTGCCCCCGACTGTCGCGGCGCCATGCCCACCTTATTCGAACTCCATGATGATCTCGTCCACGGCAAGGCTCGCGCCCGCCTCGGCCGAGATCGACTTCACCACGCCCTTACGCTCCGCGCGCAGGATGTTTTCCATCTTCATCGCCTCGACAGTGGCCAGCGCCTGCCCTTCTTGGACCTCATCGCCCTCTTGCACGGAAATGCTCACCACGAGGCCCGGCATCGGGCAGAGCAGCAGCTTGGAGGTATCAGGCGGCACTTTCACCGGCATCAACTGCGCCAGCTCGTACTGACGCGGCGTGCGCACATGGACTTTCAGATCAGCGCCGCGCAGGCGGATCCGAAAACCCATCGGGATCTTGGCGACCTTGAGCACCAGCGGCGCGCCATCGACATCCAGCCGCGCCAATTGGTTACCCGGCGTCCAGTCGCTTTCGACACGCATCTCGGCCCCGTCCTCGAAGCGGATCGTGGCCCCAGCCTTGTCGGCGGCCACGCTTAGCGCGAAGTTCTGATCTTGCAGCGAGACGACCCAATCGGTGCCGACCTTGCGCTCGTGATTGCCCAGCGTGCCGGAAATGCGCGTGCGCCGGATCTCGGCCACCCGCTCCATCGCGGCACAGGCCGCAGCGACCCGCCGCTCCAACTCCGCCGGAAGCTCCGTACCCTCGAACCCTTCGGGATATTCTTCCTCGATAAAGGCGGTGGTGATATTGCCGCTGATGAAGCGCCCATGATCCATCACGGCGGCGCAGAACGGCAGGTTGTGCCCGATCCCCTCCACCTCGAACGTATCGAGCGCAAGCCGCATCTCTTCAATCGCCTCGGCACGGCTCGGCGCCCATGTGCACAGCTTGGCGATCATCGGATCGTAGAACATCGAGATCTCGCCGCCCTCGAACACGCCAGTATCGTTGCGCACGATGCCGCCGCCATCGGTCTTGCCCTCGACCGGGGGGCGATAGCGCGTCAGCCGCCCGATGGAGGGCAGGAAGTTGCGATAGGGATCTTCGGCGTAAAGCCGGCTCTCGATGGCCCAGCCATTGATCCCGATATCCGACTGTTTCATCGGCAGCGGCTCGCCATCGGCCACGCGGATCATCTGCTCGACCAGATCGACGCCGGTGATCAGCTCGGTCACCGGATGCTCGACCTGCAAGCGGGTGTTCATCTCGAGGAAGTAGAAATTCTTCTCGCCATCGACGATGAATTCCACCGTCCCCGCCGACGTGTAGCCCACGGCCTGCGCCAGTGCGACCGATTGCGCTCCCATGGCCGCGCGGGTCTCTTCGTCGAGAAACGGCGACGGCGCCTCTTCGATGACTTTTTGGTTGCGGCGCTGGATTGAGCATTCGCGCTCATTGAGATAGACGCAATTGCCGTGTTGATCCGCCAGAACCTGAATTTCGATATGGCGCGGTTGCGTCACGAATTTCTCGATGAAGATCCGGTCATCGCCAAAGCTCGACGCGGCCTCGTTCTTCGACGACTGAAAGCCCTCACGCGCCTCCTGATCGTTCCACGCGATCCGCATGCCTTTGCCGCCGCCGCCCGCAGAGGCCTTGATCATCACCGGATAGCCGATTTCGCCCGAAATCTTCACCGCCTCATCAGCATCCTCGATCAGCCCCATATAGCCCGGCACGGTCGAGACATTGGCCTCCTGCGCGATCTTCTTCGAGGTGATCTTGTCGCCCATCTTCTCGATCGCGCTGGCGGGCGGCCCGATGAAGGTCACACCATTGGCCTCCAACGCCTCGGCAAATTTGCGGTTCTCCGACAAGAACCCATAGCCCGGATGCACCGCCTCCGCGCCCGTCTTCCGGATCGCCTCAAGGATCTTGTCGATCACGATATAGGATTGGTTGGCAGGCGACGGCCCGATATGCACGGCCTCGTCGGCCATCTTCACATGCAGCGCATCGCGATCCGCATCGGAATAGACAGCGACCGTCTGGATACCCATTTTCCGGGCCGATTTAATGACCCGGCAGGCGATCTCGCCCCGGTTGGCAATCAGGATTTTCTTGAACATAGCCGCTCCTTCCCCTTGGCGGCACGCGCGGCGCGCGGGCCCTCCGATACGGTCTGATCTTGTCTTGAGACAAACGAAAAACCGCCACCGGGACGCGTGGCCCCGATGGCGGTCATGATCGAATAGGCGCGGCCCGATGCGGGCTGCGCGCGAAACTTAGTAGCCGCGGCGCGAGCGGGTGCAGACGCCCGCATCGTCGCAATAGGTGCCTGCGAGCGCGCCCAAGGCTGCGCCTGCCACAACGTTGTTGTCAGTCGCATCGGCGACGAGGGCACCAGCGCCTGCCCCTGCCAGCGCACGCTGACCATCGGTCTGCATGCAGCCTGCGAGTGCGAGGCCGGAAAGAAGGATGAGAATTGGGGTCTTGCGCATCGTGTTCTGCCTTTTCGAGCGGTTGTTATTACCGCTGAACCTATCTCGAAAGCGTGAAAAGCCAACTCAAAATCCGCAATCTCGCAAGAATCGGCAAAGCGCCGCCGATCCCCGCAGCGCCGTGCGAGGACCCTCTTGCCATGTCGATCCGCCGCTCTGCGCGCAGCAAAAGAAAGCTGCGACCCGACCAGAAGGTCAGGCCGCAGAGAAAGGGAAGGGGTAGGGGTAGTAATATGTGACCCGCAGGGGTTGGGGACATAACGGGCCACACCATTAATCTGAGCATTGTTGCACACGATTGCAAAGCCCAATTGGGCCCGGGCCGCGGATTCGGCGGCTTGCTGCCATTCGTAAGTTGCAACTGGCGAAATCATGCCCAGTCCTCGTCATCTTCATCCCCGAAATCAAAGCTTTCGGGGGCGGAGAACACGGTCGGAAACGCAGCCTCGGCGCGTTTGACATCAATCTGCAGCAGCGCCTCATAGCTCTCGGGATCGAAGGGATCTTCAGCCGGGATCACCTCGCGGCCAAACAGCCAGCTGATCCGTCCGGCATCCAGATTGCCACGCTCGAAGGGCTCTTCGCCGAACTGCGCCCAGAGGGCTGCCATAAAGCCCTCATCGGCCCGCCGATCGGCAGCCGAACGATCCGCGAAACGCTCGCGCTTGATGATCTTGGTCGCGCCCTTCTTATTGGCGCGCCGAATTGTGAATTGATAATCGGTTGAGGGCAGACGCCCCGGAAAGCCGCGATGTTTCAGCATGTTGCACAGCCTCCCTGCGAAGAGAGCGCTGCGCTGTTGCGCGGGACGAGGGCTGCGCCCCGTCCCGGGCGAACGGCTTCAATACTTGCCGGACGAGACCGGTTCTTGCGTGATGGGTGCAGCCATTGGCGCGGGCTCAGGCTTGGGCGCGCAGGCCGCGACGAACCCGACGAGCGCGATGGCGATAAGCAGCTTTGACATGGTGTTCTCCTGTCCGTGGACACGCGCTGTGCCACGAAGGTCAAACCAGCCGCATCCGATTGCACGGGTGGGCAAGGATTCCCTTTCCCCAGCGTTAGGTTACCCCGCAAAGCCTGTTCACGGAAGCGCGATCTGCGCGTGATCCGCCGAACCGTCGAGGACGGCATTAGAAGAATTGCCATTCGCATTTTCCTTTATCGACAGAATAGGTGTCGAAATATTGTGTTGCCTCGTGGTCGACCTCGCCGAACGGCACGATGCGGTCGGACAGGCTCACCACGACATCCACCGGCCCCGGAGCCGGTTTGGCCAGCCGGGCGGCGACCCACGAATTGCACAGTGACTCGATATCGGCCAGTGCGATCTCGGGGCTCAGAGGGCTTGGCCCGCCAATCTGCGGCGCAAGAAAGCGGAAGCGGTAGGTCAGTCCATTTGCGCCCTGCGCGGAGTGGATCACGTCGATCCACCAGACCTTCTGCCCCGAAGGCACAGGAATCGCCTTGCCCTGCGTTCCCTCGGGTCCATCGGCAGGCGTCACGTCATCGGGATGCATATGCACGCCGTATTGCGCGAGCGGCGCGACCTCGCGCGGCGCCTGAGCCTGCGCGCTCGCAGCCATCAGCCCCGCGGCCAAAAGACCTGCGCCCACCGCGCGTAGCCCTGCATCCATCACCCCCATAGCGCCCTCTTACAGCGGAATATTATCGTGCTTCTTCCAAGGGTTGGACAGTTTCTTCGAGCGCAGCGCCGCGAATGCGCGCGCCACCCGGCGCCGGGTCGAGCGGGGCTGGATCACCTCATCGATGAACCCCTTCTCAGCCGCCACGAACGGGTTGGCAAAGCGGTCCTCGTAATCCTTGGTGCGGCTCGCGATCTTCTCAGGGTCGCCCAGCTCCGAGCGATAGAGGATCTCGACCGCGCCCTTGGCCCCCATCACCGCGATCTCTGCGGTGGGCCATGCATAGTTGAAATCGCCCCGCAGATGCTTGGAGGCCATCACGTCATAAGCCCCGCCATAGGCTTTGCGGGTGATCACTGTCACCTTCGGCACCGTCGCCTCGCCATAAGCAAAGAGCAGCTTGGCCCCGTGTTTGATGACCCCGCCATATTCCTGCCCCGTGCCCGGCAGGAAGCCCGGCACATCGACCAACGTCAGGATCGGGATCGAGAAAGCGTCACAGAAGCGCACGAACCGCGCCGCCTTGCGCGAGCTGTCGATATCCAGACACCCCGCCAGCACCATTGGCTGGTTGGCCACCACACCCACGGTCTGCCCCTCAAGGCGGACGAACCCGGTGATGATATTGCCCGCAAACTCCTTCTGAATCTCGAAGAAATCGCCCTCATCGGCAATCTTCGTGATCAGCTCTTTCATATCGTAAGGCGCGTTGGGATTGGCCGGGATCAACGTATCGAGCGATTCCTCGATCCGGTCCACATCATCGAAGAAGGGCCGCACCGGCGCCTTTTCGCGATTGCTGAGCGGGAGGAAATCGATCAGGCGGCGAGTCTCGATCAGCGCCTCGACATCATTCTCATAGGCGCCATCAGCCACCGAGCTTTTCTTGGTATGGGTACTCGCACCGCCCAGCTCCTCGGCCGTCACGACCTCATTGGTCACGGTTTTCACCACGTCAGGCCCGGTGACGAACATGTAGGAGCTGTCTTTCACCATGAAGATGAAATCGGTCATCGCGGGCGAATAAACCGCACCGCCCGCACAGGGCCCCATGATCAGGCTGATCTGCGGCACCACGCCCGAGGCCATGATGTTGCGCTGGAACACATCGGCATAGCCGCCGAGGCTCGACACACCTTCTTGAATCCGCGCCCCGCCCGAATCGTTGATCCCGATCACAGGGGCGCCGTTTTGCACCGCCATATCCATGATCTTGCAGATCTTCTCGGCATGGGTTTCCGACAGCGAGCCGCCGAACACGGTGAAGTCCTGCGAGAACACATAGACCATCCGCCCGTTGACGGTGCCCCAGCCGGTGACGACACCATCGCCATAAGGCTTGCTCTCCTCCATCCCGAAATCCGTGCAGCGATGGGTTTTGAACATGTCGAACTCTTCGAAAGAGCCCTCATCCATCAGCAGCTCGATCCGCTCGCGCGCGGTCAGCTTTCCCTTCTTGTGCTGCGCCTCGATCCGCGCCGCACCACCGCCCAGCCGCGCCTGCGCACGCCGCTCTTCGAGCTCTTCCAGGATATCTCTCATGCGAACCTCCGACTGTTTGAAGGCACAGTATACAAGCGCAACCATCTTACAAAGGGCATTTCAGAAAATTTGCAAAATCTTGGCAAGATGATTGTTGCTAATTGCGAATTTGCGAATATCACGCGGAATCGCGGTCTCGCCCCTCGTTCTGAAAGCAATAACGCGCCAAAAGTAGCAAGCCGCGTCACTAGAATTTGACCTCCAGATTTTGCAAAGATAGTAATGCGTTTGCAAAGAGGAGGCTCGGATGGCGACTCAGAAACTCTATGCCGGTGTCAAACTGCGCGAGACGCGCACACGGCTGGGCTTGACCCAAAAGATCTTTGCCGAACGGCTGGGCGTCTCCCTGCCCTATCTCAACCAGATGGAAAACAACCACCGCCCGGTCTCCGCACAGGTGGTGCTGGCTCTGGCCTCGGAATTCGGCCTTGATGTGACCGAGCTGTCGGCGGGCGATGCCGAGCGGCTGGTCACCGATATGCGCGAGGCGCTGGCCGATCCGATCTTCTCCGAAACCGCCCCACCAATTGCCGATCTCCGGCTCGCAGCGTCGAACGCCCCTGCCCTCGCGCGCGCCTTTCTCGAGATGCACCGCGCCTATCGCCAGACCCATGAACGACTCGCCTCTCTCGACGAGGCTCTGGGCCGCGACGGCACACAAACCGTGCTCAGCCCGTGGGAAGAGGTGCGCGACTTCTTTCACTATTGCGACAATTACATTGATGCGGTCGATCGCGCCGCCGAGCGGTTTTCCTGCCCCAATGGCAATCGCTTGGACCCCATCCCCCATGCGATGAACACGCTGGCCCGCCATGGGCTCACCGTGCAGTTTTCCGACATCGGCCCGCTGCGCGAGCGTGATGGCGACCGGCTTGTGATCAACGCCCATGCAGGCAAGCCGACGCAAGCGTTTCAACTGCTGCATCAGGTCGCTCTTGTGACCCAAGATGACCTCCTTGAGGCCACGCTGGATCTCGCCCGCTTTCAATCGGACACCGCGCGCGCCATCGCCAAGATCGGTTTGGCCAATTACTTCGCGGGCGCGGCGCTGCTGCCCTATGCCCGTTTCCTCGAGGCCGCGCAGGAGACGCGCCACGATCTGGAACGGCTTTGCGACGTGTTCGGCGCGTCAATCGAGCAGGTCGCCCACCGCCTCTCCACCCTGCAACGCCCCGGCGCCAAGGGCATTCCGTTCTTCTTCGTACGCGTCGATCAGGCCGGTACGATCACCAAACGCCATTCCGCCACGCGGCTGCAATTTGCCCGCTTCGGCGGCGCATGCCCCTTATGGAATGTCCACCAAGCCTTTGAAACGCCAACGCGTTTCCTGCGCCAACTGGCCGAGACGCCGGATGGGATGCGCTATCTCTGCCTCGCCCGCGACGTGTCCAAACCGGGCGGCAGTTTCACAGCCCCCGTGCGGCGCTACGCGATCTGCCTTGGCTGCGAGGTCAGCCATGCCGATGGTTTGATCTATGCCGACGATATGGAGCTGATCAACCCGAAGGCCTATGAGCCAATCGGGATTTCCTGCCGGATCTGCGAGCGCAAGAATTGCCATCAGCGCTCGGTCCCGCCGCTGGAGCGGCGTCTGCATGTCGACCCCGATCACCGCGGACTTCTGCCCTATGACATTGCCTGAGCGCGCTCAGCCCCCGGCGCGCCGCCAGCCTGCCGCCCGCGCCGCCGCCTCCGAGCAAAACCACCGCTCGCCACGCTTGGGATTGATCCGGGTCGCCGCATAGGCGCGCGTTCCGGGCAGATGATAGAGATGCCCGCGCGCCGAGATATTGCCCTTGATCGCACAGCCCAACTTGGGCGGAGGATCGCCCGCCCGGCCCTGTGCGCGCACATCGGCAGGCTGCTCGGCCGCGCCCTGCCAGATCCCCAGCGCCGCGCGCTTGGCCTGCGTCTCCTGACCGACATAGTCGCGGGAATATTTGCGATAGGCAAAGGCCGCACCGCGCGCCACCATCTGCGCATTGATGTCGCGCCCATCCGCGCGACACACAGCGATCAGGCGCCCGTAGCGATCCGTCTCCTGTCCCGTGCAGCGCACGCCATGGCTTGCGAGCTTTTGCAATTGCAAGGTCGCAGCCTTGCCACAGGCCCACAGCTGCCCCGAGGCACGTTTGCAGGTCTGGCGCGCCTCGGGCGCGTCGATCCCAAAGAGCCGCACCCGCGTATTCTGGAGCACGAGCGTATCGCCATCCACGACCCGCGGCGCCCCGCTCACCGAGCCCCCAACGGCTGGCAGCGCCAGCATTAACCAAAGGAAACAAATCCTGAACATTCTCAAGATATGGCGAGAATTGATCTCAGGGGCAACAGATCTCGTAGGTTAATCTTACCAATTGGCACATCTGCGCCCCGACCGCATCTGCGCGCAGCCCTCAGGAAAGGCCCGACATGCACCCGAAACTGACCGACAGCCTCAATCTCGCAGGCCGGATCCTGATCGCGCTTTTGTTCTTCGGCGGGGCTGCGCAAAAAGTGACCGATCCGCAGATCGTCGAGCAGATGATCGGCTGGCTTGGCCTGCCCGGCTGGCTGGTCTGGCCCGTGGCCCTGTTCAACCTGATCGCGGCGCTTGCGCTGATCTTCGGGCCCCGCGTTCAGCTCTGGGCGGTGCTGCTCGCGGGCTATTGCATCTTCACAAGCTGGTTTCACTGGCAGCTGCGCGCCGACCCGTGGCAGGTGACCATCGTCGTCAAGAACTGGGCGATCGCGGGCGGGCTGCTGATCCTCGCAGCCCAAGGCCCCGGACGTTTCAAACTCTGGCGCTAGCGCTGCGCGACCTGCCAGTTCGGCGCCATCTCGGGCGTCAGGTTCTCGCGCGGCAGCGGGTCGAGCCCGAGGATATGATCGGCCATTTTCTCGCCCACCATGATCGAAGGCGCGTTGAGATTGCCATTGGTGATGCGCGGGAAGATTGAGCTGTCGGCCACCCGCAGCCCCTCGACCCCGATCACCCGACCCTGCGGATCGACCACGGCATCCGGGTCATCCGCCGCCCCCATCCGCGCGGTACCGCAGGGATGATAAGCGCTTTCGGCATGTTCGCGGATAAAGGCGTCGATCGCCTCATCGCTCACGACATCCGCGCCCGGTTGCAGCTCGCGCTTCACATGGAGCGCCATCGCGGGCTGCTCAAAGATCTCGCGCGTCAGCCGGATGCATTTGCGGAACTCTGCCCAGTCATCGGGATGGCTCATATAGTTAAAGCGGATCTCCGGGGCACCGCTCGGATCGCCCGCGCGCAGCCGCACCGTGCCACGCGATTTCGAGCGCATCGGCCCGACATGCGCCTGAAAGCCATGCCCCTCAGCCACGGCCTTGCCGTCATAGCGCACGGCAATCGGCAGGAAGTGATACTGGATATCGGGATAGTCGATCCCGGCCTCCGAGCGAATGAAGCCGCAGGCCTCGAACTGGTTCGACGCCCCCACGCCGGTCTTGGTCAGCAACCATTGCGCGCCGACCTGCGCCTTGCCCCTCAGGTTCCAATATTTGAACAGGCTGACGGGCTCGCGCGCTGAGAACTGCATATAGACCTCAAGATGGTCCTGCAGATTGCTGCCCACACCCGGCCGATCCGCCAAAACCTCGATCCCGTGCTCGCGCAGATGCGCGCCCGGCCCGATCCCCGAGAGCATCAGGATCTTGGGCGTGTTGATCGAGCTGGCCGCCAGCACCACTTCGCGCGTGGCCCGGATGATCTCGCGGGCGCCGCCTTTGCGGGTGATCTCGACGCCCACCGCGCGCGTGCCTTCAAACACCACGCGCTGCGCCAGACCGCGCTCGATGCGCAGCTTGCCGGTCTTGAGCGCGGGACGCAGATAGGCATTGGCCGCCGACCAGCGCCGCCCCTTCCAGATCGTGGCCTCCATCGGACCAAACCCCTCTTGGGCCGCCCCGTTGTAATCCTCGGTCACAGGATAGCCCGCCTGCTCGCCCGCCTTGATGAACGCATCGAAAAGCGGATTGGCCCGCGGCCCGCGCGTCACATGCAAGGGCCCTGAGGTGCCCCGCCATTGCGAGCCCGCCCCGCCATGCCAATGCTCCATCCGCTTGTAATAAGGCAGCACATCGGCATAGCCCCAGCCTTGCGCACCGCTCTCTTCCCAATGGTCGAAATCGCGCGCATGGCCCCGGACATAGACCATCCCGTTGATGCTCGACGAGCCGCCCAGTACCTTGCCACGGGGCGTCGCCAGCCTGCGCCCGCCCAGCCCCGGCTCCGGCTCGGAGGAAAACCCCCAATCATAGATCGGCATATTCATCGGATAGGAGAGCGCGCCCGGCATCTGGATGAACGGCCCGGCATCCGAACCGCCATGCTCGATTACCACGACATCGCGCCCGGCCAGAGCCAGACGATAGGCCAAGGCAGACCCGCCCGACCCGGCACCAATGATCACGAATTCCGCACTCATATCCAACTTCCTCTTGACGAAAATATCCCGGGAGAGACTGCCAAAACGCCCGTTTTGGCAGTCGGGGGCAGAGCCCCCTCCCGCCGCCTCACCCAAACCCTCAATAGGGGCTTTCGACCGGGCCCATGCCGACATAGACCGACTTGAGCTGGGTGTAGTGATCCACCGCCGCGCGGCTGTTCTCGCGCCCAAAGCCCGAGCCTTTCACAGCCCCAAAGGGCATCTCCACCGGCGTCAGGTTATAGGCATTGATCCAGCAGGTGCCGGCCTGCAAACGGCTCACCATCCGGTGCCCGCGCGCGAGATCGGCGGTAAAAACCCCGGCGGCGAGGCCAAACTGCGTGTCATTGGCCCGTGCGACCACCTCGTCCTCGCTCTCGAAATCCAGAACCGACATCACCGGCCCGAAGATCTCTTCGCGCGCAACGGTCATCACATCGGTGATATCGGCAAAGACGGTGGGCTGCACGAATAGCGGCCCCGCAGGATCACCCGCGCCGCCGCAGACCAGCCGCGCGCCCTCATCGCGGCCCAGCTTGATATAAGACATCACCTTGTCAAACTGCGCGGTCGAGATCAGCGGCCCGAACTGCGTCTCATCGTCAAGCGGATCGCCCAGCCGGATCGTGCCCGCGCGCTCGGCCAGCCGCTTCAGGAACGCCTCCTTGATGCC
The DNA here is from genome assembly GCF_000715505.1 of Thioclava dalianensis. Lineage (GTDB taxonomy): Bacteria > Pseudomonadota > Alphaproteobacteria > Rhodobacterales > Rhodobacteraceae > Thioclava > Thioclava dalianensis. The sequence goes on along the minus strand of NZ_JHEH01000004.1, from coordinate 100,488 downwards.
CTTTTGCACAAAGACCCGCGTCCCGTTCGAGCAGATCTGCCCGGAGGAGTAGAAATTCCCCAGCATCGCGGCACCGACCGCGCTTTCCAGATCGGCATCGTCGAACACGATCAAAGGCGATTTGCCGCCCAGCTCCATCGTGACCTGCTTCATGCCAGCGGCGGCGGCGCTGTAGACCTTGCCGCCCGTGGGCACCGATCCCGTCAGCGAGACTTTGGCAATCCGGGGATCGGTCGCGAGCGCCGCGCCCACCGGGCCATAGCCCTGCACCACGTTGAAGATGCCCGCAGGCAGCCCCGCCTCGATGAAGATCTCGGCCAGCCGCAAGGCCCCCAGCGGCGTCACTTCCGAGGGTTTGAACACCATCGCATTGCCCGTGCTCAGCGCGGGCGCGGATTTCCAGCACGCGATCTGGCTGGGATAGTTCCACGCGCCAATCCCGGCGCAGACGCCCAGCGGCTCGCGGATCGTATAGGCGAAATCGCCCCCCAGCGGCATCGTCTCGCCGGTCAGCGTGGGCGCAAGCCCCGCGAAATACTCCAACGCCTCTGCCCCCGAGGGCCAGTCGGCCTCGCGAGTTTCCTGAATCGGCTTGCCCGTGTCGAGCGTCTCAAGCTGCGCCAGCTCCTCGGCCCGCTCGCGAATGATCGCGACAGCGCGGGTCAACACGCGAGCCCGCTCCACCGGGCGCCGCGCGGCCCAATCAGCCTGCGCCGCAAGCGCACCGGAAATCGCGGCCTCGATCACCGCAGGCGTCGCGGCATGCAGCTTGGCAATCACCTCGCCCGTGCCCGGATAGGTGACCTCGATCACCTCGCCCGCGCTGTCTTCCATCCATTCGCCATTCACGAAATGGCTCGCCTTCGGTTGCGCTTTCATTGCACGCCCTCCAATTCAAGTTCCAGATGGGCCAGCACCAGATCGCAGGCCTGCCTGCGATCCAGCACGCCTCCCGCCAGTGCGGCGCGGATATACACCCCGTCGATCAATGCCCCCAAACCATCGGCCACAGCCTCGGCGCGCAGCCCCACGATGGGCCGCAGCCCAACCAGCAGGTTCGAGCGCAGCCGGGCCTGATAAATCGCCAGCAGACGCCGGGCCGCCGCACTCGACTGCGCCAGCACGTAGAAATTCAGCCAGGCCGAGATCGCCTCATTGCGAAACGAACTGGGCGCGAATGAGCCCATCACCACTGCCTGGACCCGGTCGCGCGGGGTCTGCGCCATGGCCAGCGCCCCGCGCACCTCGGCGCCGTAAAGCGTCAGGATCGAGCGCATCGCGGCGAGGAAAATCTGCTCTTTCGAGCCAAAATAATGATGCGCCAGCGCAGAGCTCATCCCCGCCCGTCGCGCGATCTGAGCGACGGTCACATCCAGCGATCCGGCCGCACCCACTGCCTCAATCGTGGCTTTCACCAAGGCGGCACGGCGTATAGGCTCTGCTCCAAGCTTCGGCATCTGATCTCTCGTCTTTTGACGTTACGGTTGCATGTTCGGGCTAAAACATGTTTATTGACTCGTCAATCAACAACCGCACCGAAGCGGTTTTCATGCTGTGACAGGGAGACATATATGACATTTCGTTCCACCCTCTTCGCGCTCGGCGCGGCGCTTTCGCTCGGCTTTGCCGCAAGCGCACCCGCTCAGGCGGCGGATTGCTCCAAAGTGACGTTCTCCGATGTCGGCTGGACGGACATCACCTCGACCACCGCGACCGCAACGACGATTCTCGACGCGCTCGGCTATCAGACCGATGTGAAAGTGCTCTCGGTGCCGGTCACCTACGAGGCGCTGTCCAAGGGCGATGTTGACGTGTTCTTGGGCAACTGGATGCCCTCGATGGCCTCCAACGTCGAACCCTATGAGAAAAATGGCACTGTCGAGACGCTGGGCACCAACCTGACGGGCGCGAAATACACGCTGGCCACGAATGCCGCAGGCGCCAAGCTCGGGATCAAGGATTTCTCCGATATCGCCAAGCATAAGGATGCGCTCAACGGCCAGATCTACGGCATTGAGCCGGGCAATGACGGCAATACGCTGATCCTCGGGATGATCAAGAAAAACGAATTCGACCTCGGCGATTTCGATCTCAAGGAAAGCTCCGAACAAGGCATGCTGGCGCAGGTCGCCCGCGCAGATCGCTCCGACAAGCCGATCGTCTTCCTCGCCTGGGAACCCCACCCGATGAACTCGAACTTCAAGATCACCTACCTGTCGGGCGGCGATGACGTGTTCGGCCCGAACTATGGCGGTGCCGAGGTCAAAACCAACGTGCGCAAGGGCTACGTGCAGGACTGCCCCAATGTCGGCAAGTTCGTCTCGAATCTGAAATTCACGCTGGCGATGGAAAACGAGATCATGGGCAAGATCCTCGATGACGGCGAGCAGCCCGGCAAAGCCGCCAAAGAGTGGCTCGCAGCCCATCCCGACACCTGGAAGCCCTGGCTCGACGGCGTGACCACCAAAGACGGTGGCGACGCGGTGGCCGCGGTGCAAAAGGCCCTCGGCGCGTGAGCCTCCCCCCTGACACCACCGACGCGCGCAGAGCAATCTGCGCGCGTCTCTCGCTGGCGGGGCTGGCGCTGCTCCTCGCGGGCCCCGTCCGCGCCGCCGAGCCACAGCCGGAGTGCCCCGGCGCAAGCGCCTTGCAGGGTGCGGGCATCCTGCTGACCCGCAATGCCCCGCGCATGAGCGAGGCCTTCCGCTTCGAGAACGGCACGCTGACCGGCTACCGCGCCGACGACCCCGCGACCGGCCGCGCACCGCTGCGCGAAACCTACCCCCATCCCCTCGCCGTAGGCCTGCGCGAGATGGGCGGACGCGAATTTGCCTTGCGCTACACCAAGGATCCGGCAGAGCTCGACACGCTGCCACAGACACGCCGCTGGTCGAGCCCCGTGGCGCTGGTCGTCGACGGCCAGACGGAGCGCGAAGGCACCATCACCTACAGCTATCGCGGCGAAGGCACGGTTGAAATCGGCGCGTGCAGCTACCCCGCATGGCAGGTGATCGAACGCATCGATCTTGGCGATCTGAGCGCCTCCTTCCTCAAGGAATACGCCCCCGACCCGGGCCTCGTGCTGCGCGCAACCAAGCTTGACCCCGCAACCGGCGCGCCGCTGGCGCAGGTCGCCTTCGACACAATCTCCGCGCGCCCCGCCTCCCAAAGCAAGACCCCTCCAGACAGAACCAACAAGGGACAGCAATGAACTGGTTGACCGAATGGAAACTCCCCTTGGGCAAATGGGCCCAAGCGGTGATCGACTGGCTGCAAATCAATGCCGGCGGCTTTTTCGACGCCCTCTCCGCCCTGATGCAGGGGCTGATCAACGGCATCCTATGGGTCTTTGAGGCCCCGCCACCGCTTGTCGTGATCGCCGTCTTCGTCGCCCTCTCATGGTGGTTTCAACGCAGCTGGAAGCTCTCGCTCTTCGTTGCCATCGGATTTCTCTTCATCGTCAATCAGGGCTATTGGTCCGAAACCACCGAAAGCCTGACCCTCGTGCTCTCGGCCTGCGTCGTGTGCATGGGACTGGGCGTCCCGATCGGGATCGCCGCCGCGCACCGGCCACGTCTTTACAAAGTGCTCCAGCCGGTGCTCGACCTGATGCAAACGCTCCCGGGGTTTGTCTACCTGATCCCCGCCATCGTGTTTTTCGGCATCGGCATGGTGCCGGGCCTGATTGCGACGGTAATCTTCGTGCTGCCCGCGCCGATCCGGCTGACCTATCTGGGCGTGGTCTCGACCCCGGACACGCTGACGGAAGCGGCGCGCGCCTTTGGCGCGACCAAGAACCAGCTTCTGTGGAAGGTCGAACTGCCCTACGCCCTGCCCCAGATCATGGCCGGGCTGAACCAGACGATCATGCTCTCGCTCTCGATGGTGGTGATCGCCGCGCTGGTGGGCGCGGATGGTCTTGGCGTTCCGGTGGTGCGCGCGCTCAACACCGTCAACACCGCGCTCGGCTTCGAGTCGGGCTTCGTGATCGTGGTGCTCGCGATCATCCTTGACCGCATGCTGCGCCGGGAGGGCAAGAAATGAACGAGACCGCAACCGATACAACCAAGGGCCTCGCGGTCCGCTTCGACAATGTCTCCATCGTCTTTGGCGAACATCCGCAAACCGCGTTGCCACTGATGGATGAAGGCCTCTCGCGCCCCGAAATCCAAGACCGCACGGGACAGGTGCTGGGCGTGCATGACTGCTCGCTCGATGTCGCCGAGGGCGAGATCCTCGTGCTGATGGGCCTCTCGGGCTCGGGCAAATCCACGCTGCTGCGCGCGGTCAACGGGCTCAACCCGGTGGCGCGCGGCTCCGTGCAGGTCCATGACGGCCAAGGCATGATCGACCTCACCCATTCCGACCCCGCCACGCTGCGCCGGATGCGGCTCAGCCGGGTCGCGATGGTGTTCCAGCAATTTGGCCTTCTGCCGTGGCGCACGGTGCGCGAAAATGTCGGGCTGGGTCTTGAGTTGGGCGGCATGAGCAAGGCCGAACGCCGCGAGCGGGTGGACGCCCAGCTGCAACTCGTGGGGCTGTCGCAATGGGCCGACCGCGCCGTGGCCGAGCTGTCGGGCGGCATGCAACAGCGCGTGGGGCTGGCGCGCGCCTTTGCGACCGAAGCGCCGATCCTGTTGATGGACGAGCCCTTCTCCGCGCTCGACCCGCTGATCCGCTCGAAATTGCAAGACGAGCTGCTTGAGCTGCAATCGACCCTCAAGCGCACGATCATTTTCGTGAGCCACGATCTCGATGAAGCCTTCAAGATCGGCAATCGGATCGCGCTGATGGAGGGCGGACGGATCGTGCAATGCGGCACCGCGCGCGACATCATAGCCAACCCCGCCAATGAATATGTGGCCGATTTCGTGGCCCATATGAACCCGCTGGGCGTGCTGACCGCCACCGATCTGGCCGAGCCCGCACCCAAACTGGCCGAAGAAGAAGCTCCGCCCTCGCTGATCCGTCGCCTTATGGGGCGCCAGCCCACGCAGCCGCTAGCATTACCCCCGCCCCGCCCGGAAGTCGCCAGCGACGCGCCCGTGCGCGAGGTGATGGAAGCGCTGCGCCAAGCCCCCGCGGTCACGCTCGATGACGGGCGGATCGTGACCCGCGAAGGGGTCATCAGCGCGCTGCTTGATCCCAAGACCGGCGCAGCCTCAGAGTAAGGAGAGACGCTTCGCGGAGGATATTTAGATCAAGAGGAAGCACGGGTACCCTCTTCCTCTTGATCTTAAATATCCCCGCCGGAGGCTCCGACGGGTGCAACAGGCGCGCCTTTTTCAGATCTTGGTGGCGGGCGCAGGCGGCGTGACGGGACCACCTTTGAGGCGCGATTCGCGCCAGGTCATGAAGCTCACGCAGGCGATGATGATCCCACCGCCCAGCATGGTGAACGGGTCGGGCACTTCGCCAAAGAGGCTCCAGCCCGCGATGGCGGCCCAGACCAGTTGCAAGAATAAGACCGGCTGGGTCACCGTGACGGGGGCCGCTGCAAAGGCGTGGGTCATCGCGTAATGGCCGCCCGTGGCGAACACCGCGACCGCCGCGAGCCAGAGCGTCTCTGACAGCGTGATCGGCTGCCAGTTCCAAATCGCGACCGGCGCGAGGCACAGAGCCACGCTCAGCGACATCATCGCCACCACGGTGCCTGCGGGCACGAAATCGGTCAGCCGCTTGGCCACCAGATATGTCGCGCCGAAAAACAGCGCCGCGCCAAGCTGGGCCAGATGGCCCGGCTCGATTTCGCGCAGCCCGGGCCGCAGGATGATCAGCGCGCCCAGAAGCGCCACGATCACCGCCGTGATCCGCCGCCACGCGAGCCCCTCGCCCAGAAGGACCGCGCCGCCCACCGTCACCACGATCGGGTTGAGGTAATTGATCGCGGTCACATCTGCGATCGGGATATGCGCCATCGCGTAGAACCACAGCCCCACCGCGATCGCATGCAGCACGCCGCGCAGCCCGAACAGCGCCCAGACCTTGCGCGGGTAGGACCTGCGCAGGATCTGCACCAGCGCGGGGGCGAAGAACAGGGTGCCCCAGACAAAGCGCACAAAGGCCGATTGCACCGCAGGCACCCGCGCGCCCAGCCAATGCACGATGATATTGACGAGCACGAAGCACAGCGTCGTGGCCAGCATCCAGGCGATGCCGACAAGCGGGCGGTTGGGGGCGGGTCGATCGGTCATCCCTGTCTTGGATGCGGTTTTGCGCGTCCCTGCAAGTGCTTTGCCTGTATCGGTTACAACGTACCCACGGCCAGCCGCCATGCCAGCGAGGCCATCAGCAAAGCGATCACCCCGTCAAGCACGCGCCACGCGACCGGACTGGCAAAGATCGGGGCCAGAAGCCGCGCCCCGTAAGCCAATGAGAAGAAAAACAGAAATGAGGCGAGAATGGCACCGGCGGCGAAGTTCACCTGCGCGCCTTCGAATTGCGCCGAGACCGCGCCCAGCAGCACCACCGTATCAAGCCAGACATGCGGATTGGCCCATGTGAAAGCCGCAAGCGTCAGCAGCACCGTGCGCAGGCGCGGCGTACGGCCCTCTCCCGCCTCGAGCCGCGCGCCGCCGCGCAGGGCCGCATAGGCGGCGCGCCCCGCATAGACGGTGAGAAAGACCACCCCACCCCAGCGTAGGATCTCGGGCAGCAGCGGCCAGGCATCGGACGCCAAAGCAAAGCCCGACACGCCGAGAGCGATCAAGAGCGCATCCGAGAGCGCACAGAAAAGCGCCACCGCGAAGACATGCTCGCGCCGCAGCCCTTGCCGCAGCACGAAGGCATTTTGCGCCCCGATCGCCACGATCAACCCCAGCCCCAGCTTCAGGCCTGCCCAGAATGCCATTCTCACCCCTCATGCTTTCCCTATCTCTCGGGCCTATCTTCTGGTGCTGCGCGCGGATAAGCTCCAGTTAATTAACTTTAGCCAGATTAAGTTTTTCTTATGTTGGACTATGCACAGCTCGCGGCCCTCGCTGCGGTGATCGAGACCGGCTCTTTCGAGGGGGCGGCGGCGCGATTGGGGCTCACCCCGCCCGCGATCTCGCTGCGCGTGAAACTGCTGGAAGAACGGATGGGTGCGATTCTCGTGATCCGGGGCCAGCCATGCCGCGCCACGGCCGAGGGCATGCGGCTGATCACCCATCAGCGCGAGGTCGCCCTTCTGGAGGCACAGCTTGCGCCCGGTGATCTGCCGCCGGTGCTGCGCATCGCAGTGAGCGCGGACAGCCTCGCGACCTGGGTGATCCCCGCGCTTGCACAGGTCGAGGGTGTGCTCTTCGATCTGGTGATCGACGATCAGGATCACGCGCATCAATGGTTGCGGCGCGGCGAGGTCGTGGGGGCGATCACCGCCGATCCCGGGCCCATCGCGGGCTGCGACAGCATCAGCCTCGGGCGGCTGCGCTACATTGCGACGGCAGCCCCCGATTTCATGGCGCGGCATTTCCCCGACGGGCTGCGCGCGGGCGCGCTGAAAACCGCGCCGAGCCTGCAATTCAACGCCAAGGATCGCCTGCAGGAAGATTGGGCGGCGATGATCTGTGGCGGCCCGGTGCGCCTGCCCGCCCATCGCATCGGCTCGAGCGAGGGGTTTGTGGAGGCAGCGCTGCACGGGCTCGGCTGGGGGATGAACCCCGAGGCACTGGTGCGCGAGGCGCTGGCGCAGGGCAGGCTTGTCGCGATGGGGCCCGCGCCGCTCGATGTGCCGCTGCATTGGCAAAGCCTACGCAGGCTCAAAGCGCCTCTGGCCCCGCTGGGCCGCGCCCTGCGCGCCGAGGCCGCGAAGGTGCTTTTGTAGCGCCAAGCGCGCGCCCCCCATTGCTCTTGCGCCCGCTGCCCCCTATGCATTTGCGTCATGAAACTGTTATTCTTGGGCGATGTGATGGGACGCGCGGGGCGCGCCGCAATCACGCAAAAGCTCCCGCAACTTCGCGCCGATTGGCGGCTGGATTTCGTCGTGGTCAATGGCGAGAACGCCTCGGGCGGCATGGGGCTCACGGGCGAACATGCCAAGCTGATCCTTGAGGCGGGCGCCGATGTCGTGACGCTGGGCGATCACGCCTTCGATCAAAAGGACATGCTGCGTTTCATCGACGGCGAGACCCGGATCATCCGCCCGCTCAACTACGCCAAGGATGCGCCGGGACGCGGTGCGCGGGTGTTCTCGGATGCGCGCGGGCGCAAGGTTCTGGTGGCGCAGGTGCTGGGCAATGTCTTCATGAAACGCGCCTTCGACGATCCCTTCTCGACCATCGAGGCGGCGCTCAACCGCTACCCGTTGGGCGGCGCGGTTCAGGCGACGCTGGTCGATATGCATTGCGAGGCCACGAGCGAGAAGATGGCGATGGGTCATTGGTGCAACGGGCGCGCAAGCGTCGTGGTCGGCACCCATACCCATGTGCCCACGGGCGATGCGCAGATTCTCGACAAGGGTACGGCCTATCTGAGCGATGCCGGGATGTGCGGCGATTACGACAGCGTGATCGGTATGGCCAAGGCCGAGCCAATGCGCCGTTTCGTGACCGGCATGCCCAAAGAGCGCTTCCAGCCCGCGCGCGGCGAGGCCACCCTATGCGGCTTTTATGTCGAAACCGATGACAAGACGGGGCGCGCCACCCGCGCGGAACCGGTGCGCATCGGTGGACGGCTGGCGCAGGCCGGACCGGGCACCGTGTGAGCCCATACCGACGCGGGATCTCGCAGCGATTCCCCGCAAGCTGCCAAATCTGGTGCTTGCGGCGCGGCCTTGCAACGCTAGTATCGCGCGAGATGTGCCTGTGCGAGACCGATAGATGATCATCCTCCCCCTGTCCCAAACTGGCAATGCCGTACTCGCCCTGCTGATCGTGGCGGGTATGTTCGCGATGTTCCTGCGCGAGCGCTGGCCGCCCGAGGTTACTGCGATCGCGGGCGCGGCCCTGATGCTGGTTTTCAACCTCGCGCCCTATGAGAACGCAGCCGCGGTGCTGTCCAACCCCGCGCCTTGGACCATCACCTTCATGTTCCTGATCATGGGGGCGCTGGTGCGAACCGGCGCGCTCGATGCGATGACGCGCTATGCAGAATCGCGCATCGATCAGAATCCGAAACTGACGGTCGCGCTGATGTTCGCGCTGACCATGTTTGCCAGCGGTGTCATGAACAACACGCCCGTGGTCGCGGTGATGATCCCGGTCTTTATTCAGGTTGCGCGCAAGCTCAAGATCTCGCCCTCGCGCTTCCTGATGCCGCTCAGCTATTTCACCGTGATGGGCGGGATGCTCTCGCTGATCGGGACGTCCACCAACATTCTGGTCGATGGCGTGGTGCGCAGCCGCGGGCTGGAGCCGTTCTCGATTTTTGAGATCTTACCGCTGGGCCTTGCGATCTGCGCCATTGGCTCGATCTTCATGGCGCTGTTTGCGCGTCGCCTGATCCCCGAGCGCCAGTCGCTCTCCTTCATGCTGGGCGATCGCCCGAAGATGAAATATTTCACCGAAGTCGCGATCCCCGAGGAAAGCGCGCTGATCGGCCAGAACGTGATGGAGGCTGACAGCTTCTCGCGCGAGGGCGTGCGGGTGATCGACGTGCTGCGCGGCGATGCCAGCTTGCGGCGCGATCTGAGCTCGGTCGAGCTGAAGGCGGGCGACCGCGTGGTTCTGCGCTCGGAGATGGAAGAGCTGCTGGGCATGCAGAAGAACCGCGATCTGCGGATGGTCGACAAGCTGTCCTCGGTGCAGACCGAGACCGTCGAGGTGCTGATCTCGCCCGGATGCCGGATGATCGGGCAGCGCTTGGGCGACATGCGCCTGCGCCGGCGCTACGGCGTCTATGTTCTGGCCGCCCACCGCCGCAACCAGAATATCGGTCGCCAGCTCGACGATCTGGTGGTCGTCGTCGGCGATACGCTGCTGCTGGAAGGCGCCTCCGAAGATATCGCACGTCTGGCCTCTGACATGGATCTGGTCGATGTCTCCAAGCCGCAGGCCCGCGCCTATCGCCGCTCGCATCTGCCCCTCGCAGTGGGCGCGCTGGCGGCTGTGGTGGTGCTCTCGGCGCTTGGCGTGGCACCGATCCTTGCGCTGGCAATGGTGGCAGTGGCCGCGATCCTTGTGTCGCGCTGCATCGATACCGACGAGGCCTTCACCTTCATCGAGGGTCGCCTGCTGGCCTTGATCTTCGCGATGCTGGTGGTGGGCGTCGGGCTTGATAAGTCAGGCGCGGTGGAGCTGATCGTGAATGCGGTGGCGCCATGGCTCAAGACATTGCCTCCACAGGTCGCGCTGATCGTGGTCTATTTCCTTGGGCTGGCGATGACCGAGCTTTTGTCCAACAACGCCGTCGCTGTGATTTTCACGCCAATCGCGATGTCGCTGGCCTTAGCCCTTGGCCTTGATCCCCGCCCCTTCGCGGTGGCGGTGATGTTCTCGGCCTCGGTGGCCTTTGCCACGCCCATCGGCTATCAGACCCATATGATGGTCTACGGGCCGGGCGGCTATAAGTTCACCGACTTCCTGCGCCTCGGGATACCGATGGATATTGTCACGGGCCTGACCGCCTGTTTCCTGATCCCGCTGATCTGGCCCTTCTAAAGGAGAATAGCGATGCGTCTTTGGATGATCTTGCCGCTGGTACTGGCGGGCTGCGCGGCAGGTGCGCGCGCGCCGTCATGGCCCGATCAGGTGACGATCCACCGCACCGATATGCGGGTCTCGTTCAACGATGGCACGGTCTGCCGCGCCGATATCGCGCAGGCCCCTTCGGGCAAGTTGCAAGGCTGCCGCTGGCCGATGGCCTATACGGTGCGCGACTACAAACCCAGCGTGATCGGCCGGGCTGGCGCGCTCTCCGAGATTTTCGAGCCCTATGCGAAGATCACGCTCAGCGCGCCCTCCGGCATGACATGGCATTTCGAGACCCCGCCGCCGATCCCCGCCACCGATCACGGTGAGGGCACCCTGAACATGCCGTGACGCTTCCCTCCTTGCTCCCGGGGGGTAATCCGCACTATATCAGGCCAAATTCGCGAAAATCTCAACGGAGACCCTCATGGCAGGCCACTCAAAATGGGCCAATATCCAGCACCGCAAAGGCAAGCAGGATGCGGCGCGCTCGAAGATGTTTTCCAAGCTGGCGAAGGAAATTACCGTCGCCGCGAAGATGGGTGATCCCGACCCCGAGAAAAACCCGCGCCTGCGTCTGGCGGTGAAAGCGGCCAAAGCCCAATCGATGCCCAAGGACGTGATCGACCGCGCGATCAAGAAATCGCAGGCGGGCGATGGCGATGATTACACCGAGATCCGCTACGAGGGCTACGGCCCCAACGGCATCGCGGTGATCGTCGAGGCGATGACCGACAACCTCAACCGGACCGCCTCGAACGTGCGTTCGACCTTCACCAAATGCGGCGGCAATCTGGGCACGACCGGCTCGGTGAGCTTCATGTTCGACCATGTCGGCGAAATCTCTTACGGCCCCGATGCGGGCGATGCCGACACGGTGATGATGGCCGCGATCGAGGCTGGCGCCGAAGATGTCGAGAGCGAAGAGGGCGAAGAAGGCGGGCACTGGATTTACTGCCCGATGGAGAACCTCTCGGAAGTCTCAGAAGCGCTCGAGGCTGAACTTGGCGAGGCCAAGGAAGCCAAGCTGATCTGGAAGCCGCAGAACCGCACCGAGGTGGATCTGGAAACCGCGCAAAAGCTGATGAAGCTGATCGACACGCTGGAAGATGACGACGACGTGCAAAGCGTTACCGCCAATTTCGACGTCCCCGAGGATGTCGCAGCCCAGCTGTGAGCCAGAACGACACATGATGCAAAAAGGCGCCTCGCGGGGCGCCTTTTTCATGGCCTGCCAAATGGGGACAAGGCTGCCATTTGAAGGGATCGGCGGGTCGCCCCATTGGCCCCCTCCCGACCCGCCGCCTCCCCCCGCGACGCTCGTCTGAGGGAGATCAAGGTGCGGCGCGGGCGCGGTGGCGCGATCAAACCGGCAATGCCCGCCGCTCCGATGAAAGAGCGGATCTCGCAGCCCTCGCCGTGGATCGCGGTGGCCTGCCAAGAGAACGGGATCGAGGTGACGTTGATCGGCGGACAGGTCAGCACCCTCGGCGGCATCTGCGTCGGGAGGGATACGGAGGCACAGCTTGGCACCATGGGCCGTTCTGGGGGCATGCGGTCTTGAAGGCACCTTCGGCTTCGGCGCTGACGACCTATTTGAATCCGCGGTGAAACGAGCGGTGGCCCCGTGTGCAAAAGAGGTCGCTGTCCTAGCCGACAGCAGCAAGATCGGAATGCGTGCGCGTCACAAGACCTTGGCGCCGCGAGCGATCACCCATCTCGTGACAGACGCATCCGAGCACGAGGTGACGGCATTGCGCGATGCAGGCATCGACATTCACCATGCGTGATCCGCGCCCCCCAACGCGGGCCCTATGCGCCATGTCTGCGCTCAACGGCGCGCTCTTTGGTATCTGGGCCTCGCGCATTCCCGCCTTCGTGGACCGTTTCGATATTTTCCCGGGCACACTTGGACCGCTTTTGCTGTACTTTGCTAGCGGGGCTATTTTGTCCTCCCGATTGCAGGGCGAATGTCGGACAAGACGGGCGCAGCCTTCCTAACGCGCAAGCTGACCCTGTTTTACGCCGCAGCGCTCTGTCTCTTGTCCGCGCCCCACACTCTTGCGCTATTCGCTCTCACGCTGGCGATCTTTGGCGCCGCGCCCGGTGCGATGGACGTGGCCATGAACTCTTGGAGCGCGGTCTTTCTCACAGACGCGACGGGTGCGAGCGAAGCGCGCGCGGCCCTCGGCTAAGTTGCGTTTCGGTCGCGATGCTCACAACCCGTCTGTCCGGCTCCGTGATCATCTCGCGGCTAGGCGCGGTCGGCACGGCACGCGCCTCTGGTGTGATCGCCGCCGTAGGAGCCGTAGCCGTCGTCCTGTCGCAGGGGCTCGCGAGTGCCCTCGTCGGGTTCATCCTCCTCGGCATGGGATATGCCAACTGGCATTCTCGCGCGCGGCAACCGAACCCGGCATCGCTCAAGGCCGGGCCATCGCGGGGGGTGCGACGCTGGGCTATGGCGGAATGCTATTCGGCTCGCCCCTCATCGGCACAGTTGCCGCGCTTAACCTTCTGGTCACAGCCCTAGCCGCACCTGCTTGCCCGACGGGATCTGCCGCAGGGGCGTTGACGTTGAGGCGCAAGTGACCTCAGTAAAGAGTGACGTTATTTCAAGGGGAAGATCATGTCACAGGCGAAAGGCGAGATCCGCCCAGCGTTGCTTTCAGATGTCGACGCACTGGCCCCGCTCTTTCTCGATTTCTTCAATGAAGACGGGATCGCTGTCGACCCCGCGGCGATCCGGGCAAATCTTGAGCGCATGCTGCGAGATGACCGCGCCTGCGTCTTTGTGGCAGACGCGGGATCGGGCATCGTTGGAATGGCATCGGGCAGTCTCACCTTCGGGGTGGAGTTTGGCTGCGCCGCCGAGGTCGAAGACCTTTATGTCGTGCCGAGCTGCCGCGGAAACGGGCTCGCCAAGGCCCTGCTCAATCGCGTGCTAAGCTGGGCGGACAGTCAGAACGCCTCCGAGACATACCTGATCATCACTGAGGAAGCCGAGCGCGACCAAGGGCTTACGCGTTTCTACGAAGGCTTCGGCTTTAAGGCATCGCAGAGGCTCATGATGTATCGCGGTCGCGGCGTGACCGCTGGACAAATGACCAGCTCTGGGACCAGAGAAAAGCCCTCGAAGAGAAAGGCGCCCGTTTCGGTCAACGCCACGCCACGATGTGGGTAGCGGACCAGCCCCCACACCAGATCGCGTTCGACCACTTTGTTTTCCTGGCTCACAACCGCGCGCCCGGATTTTCTCTGGAACGGCCCTTCTGGAGGGTCGCCGAAATCTCGACGCGGATCTGACCGATATCTTCAGTCGCGCATGACTTGTTGCCCGCTCGGCCTACCCTGCTGACGGTCCCGGCCAAGGCACAGGATGGCGGCCGAACAAACCGGTACGTCGTTCCACATTGTGCCGCAGTGCTGGTCGACAGAGATGTTCGACGACCACCGACACGTTCGGACACGGGAACCGACACTGCAGACATCAGATGAGAACATGGCGCGCGGCGCTGAGCGCGTCCGAGACAGTCAATCTGACTGTGGCACGGTGCAATTTCATGAATGCACGGCAGTGGCGGAAAGAACAAACCGGCCTTCCGGCGGTCTTATATATTCACCGAAGTGTGTGCCGTGGATTATGCCCAAATTCGTCCCGGAATGCGCGCGCGAGGCGTAGCCCACTGCCGATGCGACAAGACCGCTCGCCATGCCTTGCCCGAGCATCCGTCGCGCGATCTGCATGCGTTCACGCCGGAGGATCGCCGAAAAGCTGTCATCCGTGTCGCGCAAGCGTCGCCGGAGCGTGGATTCAGACATACCTATCGCATGAGCTACCTGGTCGGAGGTCCAAGGATGATCGGGTTGCGAGCGGACCAGCTGCGCAAGCCTATCTGCCACGGGACTATCGAACAGCACGCCCGCTGCCGGCTCTGTCGCCAGAAGCGCCAACAGTTCCGCGATTCGCGCTCGCCGGATTGAACTTTCCATGGGGCCGGAAGCGATCGCCATGGCGGCGTGAGAAAGCGCCTCGATCAGCTCGGGCGTCAGATCGATGGCGGCACCTTTGCGAGAAGCGCTCACGTCAAGCCTCGGCAGCCCCGCTGTCATCTCCGGCGTCACCTCGATCAGCAATGATTGATATGTCCCGCGCTCCGGATCAGGATCGTTGACGACATCAATATCGACCCCGGCAGGCAGGGCAAAAAGCGTCCCCGCCGTCAGTGTCTCCTGATCGAGGGCGCGCCAGATCTCTTTCGTACCCGATAGCACGACACCAAGAATGGGATGGGGCAGATTGATCTGCCGCAGGCGTTCGCGCACCAGCGTGCAATAGGAAAATAGCCCCTGCCCATGCGGCGCGGTGCCCGAAAGCTCTGGACGCCGAAATGCGGCAAAGCTTTCGAGCAATGTGGCAGCGTTGGAAGATATGGCGACGAAATCCTTCATCCCATTAGCATAGCTTGAATTGCCCGTCCGTAGAACCGAAGTCTGACCGGATCGGGTTCAAACACGACCGGCTCCGGCGCAGCGTGAGAGCAAAGCTCTGCGATAGATGACGAAACGTCAGCCAGGAGATCTATCATGCTTCGAATCCGTCCTCTTTTCGCCGCCGCTTTCGTCGTCGGCCTGACCGGTGCGGCGCACGCCGAGACACCACGCGCTGCCATCATCACGCGCGGTTTCGCGCATCCTGAAAGCGTGCTTCTTGGTCCCTCGCTGCGCTACGTCTCGAGTATCGGTGCCGAACTCGAGCCCCTGAAAAAGGACGGCGACGGTTTCATCAGCATTGTCGACGCACAAGGCAGGCTTGTCGAACGTCGCGCTTTTACCGGCCTTGACGCGCCAAAGGGCATGGCGCTGATCGCAGACGAACTTTACGTGGCCGACATCGACAGGATCGTTGGGTTCGATCTTCAGACGCATCAGCGGACCTTCGTCGTGCAGATGGATTGTGAGCAGCCATGCCTGCTCAATGATATTGCGGTCGTGGACGATCGGCTGCTGTTCAGCGACACTTTGCGCGGACGGCTCTATGACCTTGATCCCAAGACACGGCAGGTCACGCTGTTGACAAAAGACATTCCGGGGGCGAACGGGATCGCTTGGGACAAGGCTCGGGGTGAAGCCATAATTGTCGCCTTGGGGAGTGATTTCGCCGGTGGCCATCTGTTCACCTGGTCCAGCGCACGAGGCGTCCGACAGATACCAAACAGCCCTTTCGGCATCTTCGACGGGGTGGCCGTATTACCAAACGGACGCGTGCTGGTATCAGATTGGATCAGCTTTGCGGGCAGGCCCGGAGCGATGCTCGACCTAGACCCAGCAACCGGCACCGCAAGCGCGTTCCCTTTACAAACGTCAATCCGCGGCCCGGCGGATTTTTCCTTTGACGAAGCGGGTAACAGACTTTGGATACCAGCAACTCTCGACGATGCAGTCGTGATCTTGCCGGTTCCGGAAGACTACACCTCCGCGCAGGAAAGCCGACTTGAAGGAAGGGCAGGTTTGTCCCACACAGCTGCTGTCGGCCGTTAACTCTGGAACCGATCTTGGTTGCTGGCGCGATGTAGGTCGGTTTCGAGTCCATCGAGACAAATTTTGCACACGCACCAAACGTCTGCTAATCGCTGCACGTGCGTAACGACTTAGGCGTGAGATTTGGATATTCGCGGCGAACTGCGCAGGTCGGTTACCTCAAGTGAAGTAACAAACAGCTCAATGGGGTTGCCATGAGGATGCTTCTTGAAGTTGAGGGGAAAAGACCGGAGCAAGTTAGGGAGTTTTCGAAAATTGAAGCGGCTCTGAGAGAGCTGAACAACTCTAACCCACATTCATATGCGAATTTGACCCGTCAGGATGGATCATACGTTCAAGTAGCTGGTGAAAAAAAGAAATACCTTATCGAAAGGCGCGATTTCGTCGACAAACTGCACTGGCGTGCGCATCTGAAAACAGCAAGCTTAATGTCAGATGCGCCGCAAATCATTGTGTGCGGAGCTGGTCAGATAACGGTGAGCGCAGATGAGATTTTTTCCATTGAGGATGTGGTTTCCATATGGCGTTCGTTCTTCCAAAACGAACCATTCGCCTCCTACATAATGTGGCGAAGTATGGCCAAAATACTCCGATGACCCACATACCTACCGTGCTGACCAAACCTGACATTGCCGAGTGGTTTACGACAGGCCGGTTTCGTCCGCCGAACTGACCTCGGTAGGAGCTGCGACCAGCGGCTGTTTTCGGGGTGTCAACTTGGACTGGGGACGGCCGAAATGGGGTGCAGACGCTCAGGCGGCGCGGGGCGCGGCCTCGCGTGCAACCTCAGGGCACCAGCTTTGTGCCGCAATGGAACAGAGCTTGTTGGCGTCGACGGCAAAGCCCTCGCGGAACACGACCCCCTCCCCCAGACAGCGTTCGAGCAGGGCCACGAAGACGTGCCTCAGCCGGTTGCTTTCCCGAAACTTGCCGTTGCGATACCGCGAGAGTGTCAAGCGATCCGGGACCCTCCCTACCAGCTTCAACCTGCAAGACCACCGATAGGCCAGGTTCAGGTGAATCGCGTCACATAAGCGGCGCTCCGAGCCTATCGCGGCGCATATTGCCATAGCGCAGGAACCGCCCGCCCCGATATTGGTGGCCACCCTGCCGCCGATCATCGGGGACGGAAGCCCCGACCAGCCCCGTAATGCCCCGACTGCGCAACGAAAGGAGGCTTTATGCCTTAAGGGGGGCGGAGACATTGCGCTATCGGCGCGGGCGCCTCGGGCAGCGGAACCGCCGGGCCTATGCCGATACTACCACGCAGGCTTTGCAGGGAAGCGTCATCTCTCTTGGAGAAGTGGCCACGCGAGTCCTTTCGGAAACCTCACGCTGCGCCCATGTTCAACTGGTCCAGCGCGGCTTTGAGCGAGGCCGCCTGCATCGCCTCATAGAGCGCGAATTCATCCGAAACCGGCTTGCCAAGGGCCGCTTCAAAATCTGAGCGGTTTGATGCGGCCTGCGCATCGCTACGGGCTTCGTCGCCAAGGTTGGACTGGAAGATCCCCGCCGCACTGACGGGCAGGAAATCTTCATAGATGATCGGGCTGAGCGTCAGCGCGCCCGCATCGAGCAGCGCTGGCAGATCCGCGCCAGCCGCCGCCCCCTCGCCGACGCCATATTTGAAATAGGCAAGCCCCTGATCATGCAAGTCGCGCCAGCGATCGGGGAAAGCCTCAAAGACCGCTTCGAGCTTTGCCACATAGTCTGCCGCGTTTGACCCGTCGGCTGCGGGCAGGATCTCTGCCCGGACCTCCGCCAGCAAACGGTCGTAGAGCGCCCGGCCCTTGGGCGTGAGCGCCACGCCGCGTTGTTCGATCTCGCCGAACCGCGCGGTGTGCTGGCCCTCATGCCATCCGCCCTCCACGGGGAAGCGGATCGCCTCGTTCAGGGCCTTGAACGCGGTCTGCCGCAGCAGGATCGGACAGGCACGGCGCGGCGGGCCTTCGACAACGGCTTTGGCGGGCAGGCCTTGGGCCACCATCTCGGCCTGGGCTGCATCGATATCCAACGTGCGGGGCGTCAGGTGGTTGATATGCGGGCCCTTGAAAGAGACCACGTCAGCGATCAGTCTGTGTGCCCCGATCAACTCTTCGAACGTCTTGTCATCGACACAGGCCTCCGGATGCCAGCGGAAGGTTTCCAGCACCTCAGCCACGAAACGTTTGGCATCCTCGGCGGTCAGCCCACCTTCGGCCTCGGCCTTTTCGGTCAGGGAAATCGCGCCTTCGGTGAAGATCCGGCGGCGCGCAAGCGTGGCGGCGGCTGTCTCACGCAGCGCCGCATCCGCGATCAGCTCCAGCCGCAAAAGCGAGGTGAAGACGCGAAACGGGTTCTCGGCCAAGGCATCCCGCCCGATGGGGCGAAAGGCGGTGGAGTGGACGGGCACGGAGGCGACCGACAGATCGTAATAGCCCACAGGCTCCATCCCCATCACGGCAAAGACGCGCCCCATCATCGCAAGCTCGTCCGCGGTACCCAGCCGGATCGCGCCGTGACGCTCCGCGCTGATCCGGTTCGTATCCTCGCCGGGCGTCAGCGCCAACGCGCCCGCGTCGCGCTGCAGAACACCCGCATTCACGGCTTCCACGATCTCGACAAGCGTGCCATAGGCGGGCACTTCCTTGCGGTACATCTCGGACATTGCGGCCGAGAAATCGGCTCGGATCTGGCTGGGAGATACGGTCATCGGTTTTGTCCTCTGGCGTCTAGATACGCCCGTTCGTGAGATGGGAGAGAGTGGCCCCGGCCTCATAATAGAGCCCTTTGGCGGCGGCAAAAGGGTCTGATTGCGGGTCTTGGATCGGAAGCGGCAGATCGCCGGTACCAAGGGCCCAAGCGGCGGCGGCGCGGCCAAAGAGCGTGCCCGGGGCGATGCCCCGCCCGCTATAGCCGAAGATCGAGATGCCGCGTTTTCCGCGCCGCTCGATGCGCGGCAGATGGGTGCCCGTCATTGCAATGCGCCCGGTCCAGTCCTGCTCGAACGGGATGCCCGCCAGTTGCGGGAACAGTTTGGCCAGCTTGCGGGCGGCCCATCGGCGATGAAGCGCCCGGCCTAGACCCTCGAGATTGCCGAGCGCGCCAAAGATCATCCGCCCCGCCTGATCGAGACGGAACGAGGACATGATCATCGCCGTGTCCCAGCAGCCCTCGCCGCCGACGAGAATGCTGTGCCGCAGCTCATCTGGAAGCGGCGCGGTCGCCAATTGGAAGAAATGCGCGGGGGTGATCGCATTCGTGGCGCCTGCGTTCACACCATAAGCATTGGTCGCCTGAATGAGCTGCCCCGCACGCACCTCGCCTTGCGCGGTTCGGATGGTCCAGCCCTGTGCAGTTTCCGTCATGGTCAGGGCGGCGGTCTCTTCGAAGATCTGCGCACCCTGAGCCTCTGCCGCGCGGGCCAGCCCCTGAACATAGGCCAAGGGCTGGATCGTACCCGCCCGCCCGTCCCAGAGTGCGCCGCAATAGGCCGTACTCCCCGTGCGCCGCGCAGTCTCTGCGGCATCCAGCAGCTTGACCGGCGCACCGCGCGCCTCTTGCTGGGCAAAGCGGTTTTCGAGATCGCGCAGGCCCGCCGGTGAATGGGCGCAATGCAGCGTGCCTTTGCGGGTCGCCTCGCAGCGGATCTGATGTGTCTCGATCAGCTCGAACACCACCGAAGGCCCAGTGGCGAGCAGCGCGTTCAGGCCTCCGCCCGTCGTCTTTCCGATGGTCTTTTCCACCTCATCGGGCGGCGTCCAGAGCCCGGCATTGACGAGGCCCACATTGCGCCCCGAGCCGCCAAAGCCGATGGTCCGCGCCTCCAGCAGCGCGACCGACGCGCCCCCGGCCGCCAGATGATAGGCCGCCGAAACCCCGGTGAACCCGCCGCCGATCACCGCGACATCGACGGTGATCGCCGCGTTCAGGGGCGCGTAGTCGGTCCGGTCGGGGGCCGTGTCGGACCACAGGCTGTCGAGGCGCAGCGCGGGTGTCATATCTCGAAGGAAATGCCTTGGGCGAGCGGCAGCGCGCGCGAGTAGTTCACCGTGCTGGTCTGGCGGCGCATATAAGCACGCCATGCATCCGAGCCGCTTTCGCGCCCGCCGCCGGTCTCCTTCTCGCCGCCGAAAGCCCCGCCGATTTCCGCGCCCGAGGGCCCGATATTGACATTGGCGATGCCGCAATCCGAGCCTTGCGCCGAGAGGAAATGCTCGGTCTCGCGCAGATCGGTCGAGAAGATGCAGGACGACAGCCCCTGCGGCACCGCGTTCTGCATCGCGATGGCCGCGTCGAGATCGGTGTATTTCACGACATAGAGGATCGGCGCGAAGGTCTCGGTGTGTACGATGGCGCTTTGCTCGGGCATCTCGACAATCGCAGGGGCTACATAGGCCGCATCCGGGTACTGATCGGTCAAGGCCCGGCCACCGCCATAGACGGTGCCACCCTCGGCCTTTGCCTGCTCCAGCGCCTGTTCCATCGCCGTCAGGGCGCCTGCGTCGATCAGCGGGCCGACGAGGGTGCCATCCGCCAGCGGGCTGCCGATCGAAAGCCCTGCGTACACTTTGATCAGGCGCGGGATCAGCTGGTCGTAGATGTCCGCGTGAACAATCAGACGGCGCAGCGAGGTGCAGCGTTGACCCGCCGTGCCGACGGCGGAAAAAACAATCGCGCGCACGGCCATTTCCAGATCCGCCGAGGGGGCCACGATCATCGCGTTGTTCCCACCCAGCTCGAGGATCGTCTTGCCCAGACGTTTGGACATATCCGCGGCAACCGCCTTGCCCATCGGCACAGAGCCGGTGGCCGAGATCAGCGCCACGTCACGCGAGGCGGTCAGCACCTCGCCCAGATCCCGCTCACCGATCAGCGTCTGGATCAGGCCCTCGGGCGCATCCTCACCGAAAGTCGCCATCGCGCGCTCGCAGATTTTCTGGATCGCGAGTTGGGTCAGCGGTGTCTTCTCGGAGGGCTTCGCGATCACCGGATCGCCGCAGACCAGCGCCAGCGCGGCATTCCAGCACCACGGCGCTGCTGGGAAATTGAAGGCGGTGATGATGCCGCAGACCCCGATGGGATGCCATGTTTCGCGCATCGAATGCCCCGGACGCTCAGAGGCGATGGTCAGACCGTAGAGCTGCCGCGACAGGCCGACCGCGAAGTCGCAAATGTCGATCATCTCCTGCACTTCGCCCAGCCCCTCTTGGTAGATCTTGCCGCATTCCAGCGACACGAGGCGGCCAAGGTTTTCTTTTTCGCGCCGCAGTTCTTCGCCCAAGAGGCGCACCAACTCGCCCCGGCGCGGCGCGGGCACCTTGCGCCAAGCGTTGAAGGCCTGAACGCCCGTGGCAATTGCGGCTTCGGCATCAGCAACCGAATGCGTCGGCACCTGCGCGATTTCGCTGCCATCCACAGGGGTGGTCACACAAAGCGTGCCGCCTGTGGTGTCTGCTGCACTCAGGCTGCAGGCGTCGAGAATGTCTTGGTATTTCATAAGGCTGTCCTCTGGTTCAAGCTCAGGCCTTGGACGGCCCGGTTCGGGCGCGCGCAGCCCTCGTCAAAATCGGCGCACGCATATGCGTCGGAAAGTCGGGGGGCGCCGGTTCTAAATGCCAAAACATCATGCCCGGAGGCGCGCAGACGCGCGGCCTCTTGCGAGATCGCGACGATCTCTGACAGTGTCATTGCGTCGATTCCACCCGCGTTTCTCTGCATCATGGGCTCCCGTTGCAGGCCGAGTTTGACATGCTGTTCGGTCATATGAGAAACGCAATTATCGCATTACTCATGCAAAAGGCTCATACCTATGCCGCATCCAAAGCGCTTTTTGCCGCCGATGACAGCGCTCCGTGCTTTGGAATCCTTCGAGCGGACGGGCAGCGTCACGCAAACCGGTCTGGAGCTCGGCGTGTCGCAAAGCGCGGTGAGCCGTCAGCTCAGAGTCTTGGAGGACCACCTCGACACACCGCTTTTCACGCGCGACAGGAAGACCATCCGGCTTTCGCTGGCCGCGCGCGATTACTGCACACAGGTCAGGGCCGCGCTGGAGCAGATCGGAACGGCCAGCCTGCGCCTGAAGGCCAATCCGCGCGGCGGGCAGCTGAATATCGCGATGCTCCCGGCTTTTGGGGTACGCTGGCTGGCCCCGAGACTGCCAGACTTCGTGGAACGTCATCCCGAATTTACCGTGAACCTCAGCACCCGGCTAAAACCTTTCGACTTCGCGTCTGAGCCTTTTCACGGCGCGATCCATTTTGGCCAACGGGATTGGTCCGATGTCGCCTATCAAGAGCTCATGCGGGAATATGTCGTGCCCGTGGCATCGCCGAAAGTCGCGCACACCCTGCGGGGCAGCACCCTGAGCGATCTGTTTTCGCTGCCGCTCCTGCATCTCGATACACGCCCGGATGCGTGGGAGAAATGGGCGCAGGCACTCGGAAAAGACATCGAATGCCCCGTTGGAATGCTCTTTGACCAGTTCGCATCGATGATCCAGGCGGCCATTCATGGCATGGGGGCTGCGCTTTTGCCGACCTATCTGGTCGAGAACGAGTTGGAGGATGGCCGATTGGTGGCGCTCTGGCCGGAAAGCGAAACCAGCATCGGAGCTTACTATTTCGTCTGGCCGATCGATGAGCCGAATTATCAACCACGCGATTTGTTCGTGGACTGGTTGAGACAGGTCAAAGGCGGCACGGTCCCGCACACGTTCGCGCATCAGACCGGCCCATCGACCTGATACGCCTTATGAGGCAGATATCTCCGGCTTGCATATGCAGAAGCGCCTGCCGGGGCAGAGCCACACAGCGCCCCCTGTCATGATCGCCATAAACTTCAGGTGCGCGAGATCGGGGAAGGACAGTGACCGGCGCCCCAGCACCTGAAGAATATCAGTCAGAGGATTCGCGCAAAATTTGGACGACTGCGATAGATCCAAAGCCTCCATGAGTGATGTGATCCTCCGCGGAGCACCTTTCGGCATCGCCGCCCCGATCACGAACATCCGTTAGCGGCGATCCCACACCGGGTCGCAAGCCCCTCCGAGCCTCATCTTGGAGACAACCGCCGCCCCAAGGGGCAGCGGTTGAGTTGGTGCCCCAGCCCTTCAGGCCCCCAGCATCCCATGCGGATCAAGCAGGAATTTCTGCGCAACGCCGCTGTCGAAGCTCTTGTAGCCCTCCGCCGCTTGGTCGAGCGGACTGATCGTGGCATTCACGATTATTGCTCATATGCGTCTCCTCCATAGATCTTGCACGGGCGAGGCCCGCATGACGGCATAGCGCAAAAATGGCCTCATACACGGGATGCTAAGCGTGGCAGGTCGCCTCACAGGCCGAGAAGCGACTTGGCGGCAGACGCGCAAATCTTTGCAGAGGTTCATCTTGTTACCCCAGCGGGGACAACTGGACAAATTTTCCCGGATTAAAACATTGATATTAAACGAAAAAACAACACCTAGGCACATGAGAGAGGAAGCGTAAGCTTTCGCGAAGGCAAACGCGGGCGAGGTGCTCTACGACACCTCGCTTGTGCAAAAATCTGAAGAAACCAATATCTTGCTTTGGAGAATGGTGCCGGCGGAGAGACTCGAACTCCCGACCCCCTGATTACAAATCAGACGCTCTACCAACTGAGCTACGCCGGCACGAGTCTCGCAATACCGCGAGCGGGGCGAGCGCGCAAGACTGTGCTCAGCCGCTTTTTCCCAGATTTGCGCGCGCCAGCACAAGAACCGCAAGCAGCCCAACCAATGACACCAGAAGTGCGGCCGGAGAGGCCTCACCCAGCCGCTCAAGACTGGCTTTTTCCTGCACGCGGGTGGCCAGCGTCTCGTAGTTGAACGGGCGCAGCAAGAGCGTGGCGGGCAATTCCTTGACGCAATCGACAAAGACCAAAAGCAGCGCCGAGCCGATCGAGCCGCGCATCAACGGCAGGTAGACCGCGCGCAAAACGCCGCCCGCCCCACGCCCGAGGCTGCGCGCGGCCATCGGCAGCGAGGGCGGCACGCGCCCAAAGGCGGCATCGGTCGCGCCCTGCGCAATCGCGAAGAACCGCACCACATAGGCCAGCACGATGGCTGCGGCAGAGCCGGTCAACAACAGGCCCGGATCACGCCCGCTCAGCGCAAGCACGGTATCGGCCAGCGCATGATCGAACACGGCCAGCGGGATCAGGATGCCCACCGCCAGCACCGCGCCCGGTGCGGCATAGCCCAGCGTCGTGAACGGCAGCAGGCGCGCGGGCAGCGCTCGGCCCGTCATACGTACGCCGTAGACCATGAACAGCGCCATGCCGACTGTCAGCAGCGCCGCTGCACCTCCCGTTGTCAGCGTGTGCCACAGCGCCAGACCAAGACCACGCCCGAACCATGCCTGCGGATTGTCGAGCGCATGGCCTGCCATCACCGCCACCGGCAGCACAAATCCAAAGGCGACCGGGAGGGCACACAGCGCGCAGGCCAGCCACCCCGCCCCGCCGCGCAAGCTCACCGGCATCACAGGGCGCGATTGTCGCGCGCTCTGGAAATAGCGGGCCTTGCGGCGCGAGGCTTTCTCAAGGGCAAAGAGCGCAAAGACCACCGCAAGGATCAACAGCGCCAGTTGGGCCGCGCCCCCGGCATTGCCGCCCTCAAGCCACGTGGCAAAGATGCCCGTGGTCAGCGTCTGCACGCCAAAATGCGCGACCACACCGTAATCGGCCACCGTCTCCATCATGGCAATCGCAGCGCCGGCCGCGATGGCGGGCCGTGCCAGCGGCAGGCCGACGCGCCAGAACAGCGCAAACGGCCCGGCGCCGAGGGCGCGGGCGACCTCGTAGCTCGCGCCCGATTGCTCACGCAGCCCCGCGCGGGAGATCAGGTACGTGTAGGGATAAAGCGCGCCTGCAAGCACCACGATGGCCGCCTCGCGCGAGCGGATCTCGGGAAACCAGTAATCGCGCGCCGAGGCCCAACCGAACGCGCCGCGCAGCGCGGTCTGCACGGGGCCGGAATAGTCGAGAAAATCGGTGAGCGCATAGGCGCCGACATAGGCCGGAATTGCCAGCGGAAACAGCAACAGCCATTGCAGCACCCGCCGCCCCGGAAAGCGGTACATCACGACGAGCCACGCAGCCCCCGCCCCGATAGCGGCACTGAGCACGCCTACCCCAAGGCTCAGGATTGCGGTGTTGGACAGGTAGCGCGGCAAAGTGGTGGCGATCAGATGCGGCCAGATATTCTCACGCGGATCCAGCGCCATCACGACCACCGCCAGCAGCGGTGCGAGCACCAAAGCCGCGATCGCCAGCGCACCTGCCGACCAGATGCCACCAGAGCCGCGCAGGCCCGAACGGATCTGGCCGCGATGCGGGCCGGGCTGCCGGGCGGAGCGGCTGGCGAGTGCCTGAGTGGTTTTGTCGGGCTTCATGCCAGCCCCATACCCTGAAACGCATTTGCCTGTCCAGATTTACGGGGCTAAAGTGAGCCGCAAATACAGAAGGTCTCAAAAAGGCCGCTGACGCATTTGAGGCAGAATATATGAAAGTCGTTTTCCATCTGGGCGCACATTCGACCGATGAAGACCGCCTCGTGCGGGTATTGGCGAATAACCCCAAGATCATGGATCGATACGGCATCGCGGTTCCACCGCCGCAGAAATACCGCATGGTACTGCGCGATGCGCTGGTGAACCTGCATGGCGAACCGGCGGGCCAGGATATTCAGGATGCGATCATCGAAGCCTGTTCGGATGCCGAAGAGGTCAACCGGCTGATCTTCAGCCACGAGTTCTTCCTGTGCATCCCCGAGCGCGTGATCACCCGGCGCGGATTCTACACGATGGCGGGCAGCAAGCTGGGGCCGCTGGCCAATCTGTTCCCGCAAAGCGAAACCGAGTTTCACATGGCGTTGATCAACCCCGCCACGTTGATCCCGCAACTTGCCACCCGCATGCCCAAGCGCAGCTACGAAGAGCTGATGGCAGAGAACGACCCGCGCGATCTGCGCTGGGAAACCGTGGTGCGCGAGATGCGTCAGGCCGCGCAAGGCCGCAGGCTGGTGATCTGGTGCAATGAGGACGTGCCGCTGATCTGGCCCGAGGTGCTGCGCGCGGTCTCAGGCGTGCCTGAAGAACAAGGGCTGATGGGCGACATGCAGGTCCTCGATCAGATCATGTTGCCCGAAGGCCGCAGCCGTCTGCGTGCTTATCTCAAGAGCCATCCGGCGAAATCGATCCTGCAGCGGCGCAAGATCATGACGGCCTTTCTCGACAAGTTCGTCAAGCCCGACGAGATCATGCTCGACGCGCCCCTGCCCGGCTGGGATGAGAAGCTGGTGGCCGAAATCACCGAGCAATATGACGCCGATGTCGCCGCAATCGCGCAGCTTCCCGGCGTCGAGTTCATCGCCCCCTGATCACGCCCCTTAGGGCGCGTGACCAAGGCGCAAGCGCTCAGCCCATGCCAAGCGCAGATTTGTAAAGATCGAGGATGGCTTCTTCCTCGGCCAGATCGTCCTTGTCGCGCTTGCGCATCGCGACGATCTTCTTGAGCACCTTGGTGTCATAACCGCGCGCCTTGGCTTCGGACATGATGTCCTTTTGCTGCTCGGCAATGTCTTTTTTCTCGGCCTCAAGGCTTTCGAACTGTTCGATGAATTGACGCAGCTCGTCGGCGGCGACGTTATAGGCGGCATCGCTGGGCATGGCACTCTCCTGCTCTGATCGAGGCTCTGACTAGCCCGCCGCGCGAGCCACATCAAGAGGGCTGCACGCCTTTCGCTTGCCACATCGGCGTCCAGCCGCTAGGGCAGTGGCGCGATGACGGGAGAATGCCATGGACTATCTGATCTGGACAGGCGCGGTGGTGTCGGTGCTCGGCTTGGCCGGGATCTTCTACTGCATCCTGACGGTGGCCCGCGCCAAGCGCGCAGGCCTTGACGACGCGGCCCTGCGCGCACGTCTGCAGCGCGTGGTGGTGGTCAATATGGCGGCGCTGTTTATCTCGGTGATCGGCCTGATGATGGTCGTGGTCGGCATTTTCCTGAAGTAATTTCGGGCATTAGCCCTCATCGAGATCGGCAAAACGCTTGCCGTTTCGGATCAGCACATCCCACAGCGTCACAGGGTCAGGGGCCCCCTCCGCCACCAGCGCCCGAAGCCGCTTGCGCGTGGCCAGCAGCCCTGCCTCATCCGCGGCAAACATCGGCCCGCCCAACTCTTTGGGGTAGTCGAGCGCGCGGATCAGGGCGAGATCAATATCGCTCGCGCGGAAGGCCTGCCCGTTTTGCAAAAGCGTCGCACCAACATTGGCCAGCTCTGCATGGACTCGCGCAAGAAACTCGGCGGCTCCGATCCGGCGCGCCACGCGCCCGGCCTCGGTGCGCAGCGGCGCAAGCCAGCTATCCGCCCCCTCTTGCGCATCATAGATGCGCAGCCCCGCCTCGGCGATTGTCGCAAGCAGCAGATCAGGCTTGTGCCCCGCCCGGCGCGTCCGCTCCAGCATCGATGCCGCACCCAGCTCATCAACGAGGCGCATCGGCGACTGCGTGAAACCCGCCTCCTCCATGATCACGTCCATCTCGGCCACAGACAGCCCCGCCAGCAGGCAACGATTGACCGCAGCAAGCGCGCCCACGATCACATGCTCATAGATCCCGGCACGCCCCGGGCCACCCCGAAGCACCGTGGCACCGGCCTGACGCAGCACGGCAGCGATATCGTAGAGCGTGTCCGCGTCGAGATCGGGGCCGGGCACCAGCTCAACCAGACCGGGATTAGAGATCAGCGTGACCTCGCGCCCCTCAGGCCGCGCCGGACCCTCCGCCTCGCGCAGCACCACATCGGCTTGGGGCAGCGCGCCGTCCACATCCCGCGCAATGATCAGCGCCGCACCCGTGAGCCCCGACAGATCGAGCGCCGCGCCAAGCCGCGCCCAATCGGCATCGCGTTGGGCCACCTCAAGCGTGCCGCTTTGCACCGCCCGTTCCTGACTGCGCGCGATCGACGAGAAAGCCTCTTCGATCTGGGCTGCATCGCTCGCGCCGAACACCACCTCATGGCCCGCCGCAAGCAGGCGTGCGGCCAAGGACGGGCGCTGGTTCCACAGCCCAATCCGGCGCGCGGGCGCGGCCTGAACCGGTTCCCCCGGCAATCGGGCCGCAGCACGGCGGGCGCGATGGGCATGACAGAGCGCCCGCGACAGCGGCGCGGCACGCAGATCGTCAAAGGCCACCGCCTCGAAAGCGAGTGCCTCCTCAAGTGGCAACAAAAGCGCCGCCTCCACGACCTCGACTGCGCGCCGGGCGACACTGTCGGGCCAATCCTCGGCCAAAGCCGCCTTCGGCCCCGTCAAAGCCGCCAGATAGGCCGCCGGATCGTCAAGCGCGCCATCATCGCGCGGCACCCCGTCCTCGATCAGAATATCAAGCGCCGCCGTCGCATATTCGGGGGCGATATCCGAGATCACCAGATCGCACAGCCCCATCGCATGACCCGCTTCGGCACCAATCTCTTCGGGCGACGCCATGAGAGTGAGCGCCGCCGCCCCGCCCTGGCGTCGGGCCAGCCGCACGAAACCGCCCGCCGCAGGCAGCACACCAAGCGTGCCTTCGGGCGCGGCAAAGACCGTGTCCTCCGAGGCAATCCGCAGCGCCGCCGCTTGCGCGATGGCCATTGCCCCGCTTTGAACACGCCCCGAAAGAAGCGCCAGCACCGGGATCTCGACCGCCGCAACCGCCGCGCTCAACGCGCTAAGATCGGGGGCGTTGTCATCATGGTCGTAGTCGGCCAGCGGATCGGATGCGCAGGGCCAACCATGCGCATCGCCTTGCAAGACGATCCCGCGCACCTCCGGCGAGCTTGCCACAAGACTGAGGGCATTTTGCAATGAGGCGCGCAATTGCGGGTCAAACCCCGCAGGCGCGCCATCCGCATCGCGCGCAGGCAGGGTCAGCCATGCCAACCCGTCATGGCGTCCGATTTTCACACGTCTTGCCATCGCCCCTATCGCCCAGTGTCCGTCTGCCTTGCCTTGCCCCACTTTAGGGTCAACGCGCTGCAAAACAAGGGGAAAACCCGGCGGCGCTTGCAAGATGCAAAGCCTATGAGCCAAAGTTGGCCGGACGTTCAGCCCCATTCAGGGCTCCTCAGGTGCCGGTGCGCAACGCGGGCAGGTCTTCCTCTGGGTCTGGCGTGCCGTAGATATCGAGATCGGCTGCAGGCAGTGGCGCATCGAAGGACAGATCGAGCGGTTCGGGCTCTGCGTCAAACGTATTGGACGGCAGATCGAGCGGCTCAGGCGCCAGATCGAAGGGCCCATCTCTCAGCCCGTCCATGGGATCAGGCGCGGCAAACGGGCTCTCGCCTGCCGATAGCGCGGGCAGCGATGGCTCTTCGGGGGGGCTTGCGGCGTCCTCCGCCCCGGTCAGACGCAGCGCGCGATTGCCCCGGCTTTGCCCAAGCCGCGCATGGGACAGCTTGCGCCGCCCCTTCGCTTCAATCGTGATCCGCTCCAGCGCGTCTTCGGGGATCGGCAATTCCGTCCCCGGCGCGAAATTCAGCACCGCCGAGAGCGGCAGGGTCACGCGGCGCAACACCGCCTCAAGCTCAGCAGACGTGCTCATCACCGCATGCTCCAGCCGGTCCGCCCAAGCGGTCGCATCGCTTGCCACCTCAGCCTCTGACGGCGGGCCGGTCCCGGCGCCGGGCGCGCGCTGCTGAAGATGCGCGCCGCGCCCCGATTGCGGCACCGCCATCAGGAACCCGCCCTTGCGCTCGCCGCCCATCCCAAGCGCCAGTTCTGCCGTCCAGACGCGGAAGGTCACATCCTCAAGCAATAGGCCCAAAGGGCGCGGATCATCGAGATGCGACGCGTAGCGATAGCCGCCCGCCCAGGCAATCGCGGGGTGGCAGATCAGCGCCGCCTCGATCGAGCCGAGCACCGCATCAATATAGTCCGCCGCCATCGCCGCATCGATCCGCGTGGGCTTGCGCGGAGTTGAGAGGCCCTTGGCCAATAGCCCCATCGTCTGCATCTCGATCAGCGCTGACAGCGTCACCGGCGGCAGCGCGATCAGACCGAGCGCCTCACCCGGCCCTTCGATGATGGCCAGAAGGGACAGATCCTCGAGCATCTCGGGCAGATCGGCGAGGTTGCGCCGCGCCTCCTCCAGCACCGAGACCTGGACGGGCAGCGCAAGGCATTCCTGCGCCATCTTGCTCAGCGCGAAGGAAATTGCCCGCTCTGGCGACACAGCGGCGCCATCGACGACGGGTTTCCCCGCGGCGGCCTTTTTGCGCAGCGCAGATGTGTCGTCAGAAGTCATACCCTTCGACCGCCCAAGATTCGTAGACATCCCGGTCAGGATCGCAAAGCTAGGTTTACAATATGTTTAAATCTGCGCGGATCAGTTCGCGCCCACCTCACGACCGCGGCGCAACGGCAGGCTGACGCGAAACGCAGCCCCGCCCTGCCCCGGCAGATAGTCGATCGTGCCGCCCAGATTGGCCATGATCTCGCGGCAGATCGCAAGCCCGAGCCCCGCGCTGCCTGCGCGGCTTTCATCAGTGAGCCGGGCGAATTTCTCGAAGATCAGCTTTTGCGAATGCTTCGCGATCCCCGCGCCATTGTCGATGAAATCGATCTGCACCCGCTTGCCGCGCTTGCGCACCTCGATGCGCAGCACCGGATGCTCAGAATCGCAATATTTCCGTGCATTGGAAATCAGGTTGATGAAAACCTGAACTAGCCGGTCGGTATCGGTGAAGACCGGCATATGTTCGGTCGGGAAATCGCGCTCGATGCGAAAGGCGCGCTCGGGGCGGGTCGAGGAGGCAGATTGCAGCGCCCGATTGAGCAGATCATGCAAATTGACAACCGAGATATTGAGCTGCACGCCACGGTTTTCGAGCACGCTGAGATCCAGCAAATCGTCGAGAAGCCGGGTCAGGCGGCGCGCCTCTTCATGGATGATCTCGGCATATTGGGCGCGCAGCGCATCGGGCAGATCGGGCTCCATCAGGATCTCGGAAAAGGCCCGGATCGAGGTCATCGGCGTGCGCAGCTCATGGCTGATCTGGCTCAGGAAACTGTCCTTTTGCACCGAGAGATCGCGCAGTTTGTCATTGGCGTCGCGCAGCGCGCGGGCGACCCGCGCCAGCTCCTCTGATTTCGCCTCCAGCGTGGCGGAATATTCCTTGGCCTCCGCGGTCTCATCGGCCACCGCGATCAGATCTTGCATGCTCACCGCACTCCCCCCGGTGAGCTGGGCGATCATCGCATGCGCAGTCGCAGCCCCGACCGAACCGGCCAGCTTGCGCTCGAGCCGCGCAATGAAGGGGGAGGTCGTATCGGGGAGAAACCCCTCCTTGCCCTGCGCCGAGGCTTGGGTCTGAAAGAAATGCTGCGCCTCGCGCGCCCCCAAGATCCGCTGGGCCATCGAGAGCAGATCCTCGGCCTCGACGCCGCCTTGCGCCCAAGACCGCGCGGCAGGGCTTTGATCGAAGACATTGACGAAGGCCACGCCCTGCAAGCGCTCCAACGGGCCAGGAAAGCTGAGCATCGAAAAGATCAGGAAGGCGAGAGCGTTGAACAGCAAAGACCAGAACAGCGCGTGCAAGATCGGATCGAGCCCGGCGATGCCAAAGAGCGCATGCGGCCTGAGCCAGCCAATGCCAAACGGTCCCGATTGCAGCACCG
The DNA here is from genome assembly GCF_000715505.1 of Thioclava dalianensis. Lineage (GTDB taxonomy): Bacteria > Pseudomonadota > Alphaproteobacteria > Rhodobacterales > Rhodobacteraceae > Thioclava > Thioclava dalianensis. Next base: position 68,683 of record NZ_JHEH01000004.1, on the reverse strand, counting down.
ATTGCGGCAGCAGCCCGGCATCGCCGACGGAGGGCAGGAACAGCGTATAGGCCCAGATCGCAAAGCCGATCAGCAGCCCCGTCATCGCCCCCACATGGGTCGCCCCGCGCCAGAAAATGCCGCCCAGAAGTGCTGGCAGCACTTGGGCTGCGCCGACAAAGGCAATCAGCCCAATCGCGGCCAGCGCCTCGGAGCCGCCCGACAGCCGGTAATACATATAGCCCATCGAGAGCACGCCGATGATCGAGAGCCTGCGCGAGATCAGCACCAGCCCGCGCACATCGCCCGGCGCGCGCGTCGACGCGCGCCGCAGCGCCAGCCAGAGCGGTGTCACGATATGGTTGCTGACCATCGTGGCCAGTGCAATGGCCGCCACGATCACCATCGAAGTGGCCGAGGAAAACCCGCCAAGAAACGCCAGCAAGGCCAACGTGCCCTGCCCCTGCGAGAGCGGCAGCGTCAGCACAAACAGATCGGGATTGGAGCCCTCGGGCATCAGCTCCAGCCCCATCACGGCAATCGGCACGACAAAGAGGCTCATCAACATCAGATAGCCGGGAAACGCCCAGCTTGCGGTGGCCAGATGGCGCTCATCGACATTCTCGACCACGAGCACCTGAAACATCCGGGGCAGCGTCAGCACTGCCGCCGCCGACACGAAGGTCAGCCCCGCGAACCGACCGGGCTGCAAAGGCCATTCGGCAATCGGAGAGGCATCAATCCGCGCCAGCATATCGACCGGGCCGCCGCCCAAGCCCCAGACCACGAACACCCCCACCGCGATCAGCGCGACCAGCTTGACCACCGCCTCAAGCGCGATTGCGGTGACCACGCCGTGATGGCGCTCATTGGCGTCGAGATTGCGGGTGCCGAAGAGGATCGTGAAAAGCGCCAGCCCGCCTGCGATCCACAGGGCCGTCGCGCCTTGATCGGGCAGCGCCCACCCCTCGGGGCTGCGGGCTGCGAAAGCGTCGAAGCTGAGCGTTACCGATTGCAGTTGCAGCGCGATATAGGGCGTGGCTGCGACCACCGACATCAGCGTGACGATCACGCCAAGCGCATTGGATTTGCCGTAGCGCGACGAGATCAGATCCGCGATCGAGGTGATCCGATGCGTGCGCCCGATCCGCACCAGCTTGCGCAACAGCCACCACCAGCCGACAAAGACCAGCGTGGGGCCAAGATAAATCACCAGAAATTCCAGCCCCGAGCGCGCCGCGTAGCCCACCGCGCCGTAAAAGGTCCAGGCCGTGCAATAGATCGAAAGCGAGAGCGTGTAGATCCACGGGCTGCGCAAGAACCGCAGGCGGCTGCGTCGTGCGCGCCGCTCGGCCATGAAGGCCACCGCGAAGAGCATGATCACATAGGCCAGACAGACCGCGACAAGACTGTTGAACCCCATGCTAGTCAGGCGTCCCAAGCGGGTCGCGCGCGCCCTGCTCGGGCAGCTCCTCGGCATCGAGAACGGGACCAAGCCCGCGCGCGATGGCGAACGCGGCCACAATCAGCGCGATCCAGACGGCGAAGAGATAAATCCCGCCGCGCCCGGTATCGGGGGCGGGCGTCTGCGCGGGCACCCACAGAGCGGGCAGCAAGATCAGCACGACGCCAAGGACCGGCAACAGGCGCGCGGCATCCATCAGGCGGCGCCTGCGATAGGATCTGCGCGCAAGAAACAGCGGCTTGCCCGGTTGCGGCATCAGGCGTGCGCGCGGCACGCCGTGGTGCCACCTCCCGTGATTGCATCAAGCCGCTCAAGCACATCGGCATTGGCGAAAGGTTTGGCGAGGAAGGCCGTGGCGCCCGCGCGCTCGGCGGCCTCGCGGTCCCGCCCCTGCCCCCGCGCGCTCAGCATCAAGACCGGCAGCGCCTGAAGCTGCGAATCGGCGCGAAGATCAGCCAGGATCTCAAGCCCCGAGCGCCCCGGCAGCATCAGATCGAGGATCACCGCATCGGGGGGATCGCCCGCAATCCGCGCAAAGGCCTGCGCCCCGTCATCCAGCACCGAGACCGCCCATCCCGCACGCGTCAGGATGAAGCGGATCGCCTCGGCGATATGCGGCTCATCTTCGATCAACAAAACCCTACGCTGCGTCATCGTAACTCACTCCCCGGGCGCAACTATCAGCCCCGAGCGCGGCTGTGTCAATTTTTTGCGCATGCCAACGGAATGGCCCGCGAATGTCCAGCGGTTGCCTTTCTCTTGCCCCATTTCAACGCAAGATTGAACCGCGCCGGTTGCAAAACCGAGTGGCGCTGAGGACCGGAGGATCCACGACATGCTGAATTTCGACACGCTCGCCCTTGCCATCATCATGATCTGCGGCCTGCGCGAAGTGGTGGTGCGTCTGCGCCGTTCGCCCGCGATGACCGCGCAGGGGGAAAGCCACTCCTGATCTCGCTTTCGCTCACAGGTCGCGTCGCTCAGCCCTTTGCGAGCACGGCCAGATCGGCCACATTCGTCCCTGTCGCGCCGGTGATCAGCAGCGCCCCGCCCGCCTGCAAGGCCCGGTAGGAATCGTTATTTTCCAGCAGCGCCTCAGGGTCGGTGCCAGCCGCACGCATCGCGCGCAGGCTCTCAGGCCCGACCAACCCGCCCGCCGCATCGGTGGGCCCGTCGCGCCCATCGGTGCCGCCCGACAAAAACCGCCAATCGCCCGCAAGCCCCGCCTGCTCGACGCCAAATGCGACGCGCAGCGCCAATTCCTGATTGCGCCCGCCCGCGCCATCGCCGCGCAGCTTGACCGTGGTCTCACCGCCAAAACCCAACACGGTGCCCGAGGGCATCTCCTTGAGCAACGCGACAATGCGCGGCGCAAGATCCGCCACATCTCCCGACAGCGCGAAAGGTGCGGCCTGCGCGCCAGCCTTCATCATCGCCTCGCAAGAAATCCCGTTCGCCCCGATCAGCCGGTTGCGCGCTTGCGGTAAAGTCTGCGTCTCATCGGCGCGCTCCAGACAGCTTTGCACCGGAGCGGGCAGTTGATCCCAGATCCCCAGCTCCCGGCAGAGTGCTGCCCCTTGCGCCCGCGTGCCAATCGGCGCGACCGTGGGGCCAGAGGCGATCACCCGCAGATCATCGCCCGGCACATCCGACAAGATCAGACCCGTGACCGGCGCGGCACTCGCCGCAAGCCAGCCCCCGCCCTTGAGCCGTGAGAGCGATTGGCGGATCAGGTTCATCTGCTCGATATCGGCGCCACAGCCCAAAAGCAGGCGACTGACCTCTGCCTTGTCCGACAGACTCAGCCCCTCTGCTGGCGCCACTGCGAGGGCCGAGCCGCCGCCCGAGATCAGCGCCAGCAAGCGATCTTGCGGCCCGAGCTGCGCGAGATGATCGAGAATCGCGTGCCCCGCCGCTTCACTGCCCGCGCCGGGCACCGGGTGGTCGCCCGCGATCAGCTTGGCCCCGGCGGGGAGCTGCGCCCCGCTGGCATTCTCGGGATTGGTGACGATCAGCGCAGGCGTCTCATCGGGCAGCGCATCCAGCGCCGCGCGCGCCATCGCAAGGGCGGCCTTGCCAAGCGCCACGACATGCCAGCGCCCGCCCGGGCCCGGGCCTTCCTGCTGAACCCAACCCATCGCGCGCGTCACGCCCTGAGCGGGATCAGCCGCCGCAACGCCTGCGTTGAAAATATCGCGCACCTGCGCATCTAGCTTGCTCATCGCGGCCCCCTTCCCGTGTCGCGCCCAGTATCGCTGCCAGATGCGAAGGCGCAAGCCCACGTCAGACCCCATGTCAGACGGGGGTTTTCCGGGCACGCGGCATAGGCTAAAGCCTTGGGCGAAACAGACTTGGAGAGTGAGATGCACGATATCCGCGCAATCCGCGAGAACCCCGAACACTTCGACGCCCAGCTTGCGCGCCGGGGGCTTTCGCCGGTCTCCCCCGAGCTTTTGAAGCTGGACGCCGAGCGCCGGGCCGCAATCCACGCCGCTGAAACCGCGCAGGCCGCGCAAAACGCCGCCTCCAAACAGGTCGGCGCCGCCAAGGCCAAGGGCGACGATGCCGAGTTCGAACGGCTGCGCGCGCTGGTGGGCGAGAAAAAGGCAGAAGTGTCCGCGATGCAGGACCGCGCGGGCGAACTCGACGCTCAGATGCGCGATTTGCTGCTGGGAATCCCGAACCTGCCGCTCGATGACGTGCCCGATGGCGCAGACGAGGACGACAATGTGGAGCAGTCCCGCTGGGGCACGCCGCGCGACTTCTCTTTCGATCCGCTAGAGCATTACGCGCTGCCCGCCGTCGGCGCGGCGATGGATTTCGAGATAGCCGCGAAGCTCTCGGGGGCGCGCTTTGTCGTGCTCAAGGATGGCGTGGCACGGGTTCACCGGGCGCTGGCGCAGTTCATGCTTGATCTGCATGTCGATCAACACGGGCTGAGCGAGACGATCACCCCGGTTCTGGTGCGCGACGAGGCGATGCTGGGCACCGGGCAATTGCCGAAATTCTCCGAGGACAGCTATCAGACCACCAATGGCTGGTGGCTGATCCCGACCGCCGAGGTCACGCTGACCAATTTCGCAGGCGGCGAGATTTTCGAGGGCAGCGAGCTGCCGCGCCGGATGTGCGCGCATACCAATTGCTTCCGCTCCGAGGCAGGCTCGGCTGGCAAGGACACCGCCGGGATGCTGCGTCAGCACCAGTTCGAGAAGGTCGAGATGGTCACCCTGTGCACCCCCGAGACCGCGCTGGACGAGCATGAGCGGATGACCAAATGCGCCGAGGCAGTGCTGGAGGCGCTGGAGCTGCCCTATCGCCGTTTGGTGCTGTGCACCGGCGATATCGGCTTTGGCGCGCAAAAGACCTATGATCTCGAGGTCTGGCTTCCCGGCCAGAACACCTATCGCGAGATTTCCTCGGTCTCGACCTGCGGCACGTTCCAGGCGCGGCGGATGAACGGGCGCTACAAGCCCGAGGCCGGTGGCAAACCCGAGTTTATCGCCACGCTCAACGGCTCGGGCCTTGCGGTGGGGCGCTGCCTGATCGCGGTGCTGGAGAACGGGCAGCAAGAGGACGGATCGGTCACGCTCCCGAAGGTGCTTCACCCCTATCTGGGCGGCAAGACGCGGCTCGTCGATGGAAAGCTGGTCTGACGCCCCACTTATCCACAGGGACTCGGTGTTAACCGATTGTTAACATATGACGCATCGACTGATTCGCCGGAGGGCAAACCTATGACGCCAAAAGATATGCTCGCAGAGCGCGCGTCTCTGCCGAACCGCATTCTCTCCATCAACTCGGATGAGTTGCCGGTTCAGATCGAAGCGATGCGCCGCGACAGATCGCTGTCGAAAACAATTTCGGAGCTGAACGAAATGCTGTTTGCAAGCGAGACGCGGCTGCGAGATAGCGCGCGCAAAGCGCTCGATCACCTCGGCTTCATCTGAGCCCTGCCTTGAGGATGTGAAGACCGGAGCGCGCGCGGCGTCCGAAGCCAAGGCCGATTGCCTCTCACCAAACGAAAACGCCCCTGCCGGTCTCCGGCAAGGGCGCTCTGTGATATGCGTCTGACAAAAAGGCGGCGGGCCTAGTCGCCCTTTTTGCCTTCGCGCCGCTTGCGCGCGGTTTCCTTGTGATCGGCCTTCTTCTTGGCATCCACGTGCTTTTTCAGGCGCGACGGGATCGACTTCTTGCGATCCTTATAGGGGTTTTCGTTGCCCTGATCGCGCATATACAGCCGGATCGGCGTGCCGGGCATATCGAAGCTCTCGCGCAGCCCGTTGATCAGGTAGCGCTCGTAGCTTGCAGGGATCTTGTCGGCATAGGTCGTCTTGACGACAAAGCCCGGCGGGCGGGTCTTGGCCTGCGTGATATAACGCAGCTTGATCCGGCGACCGCCCGGTGCGGGTGGCGGATGGCTCTCGACCATCACCCGCAGCCAGTTGTTCAGCTTGGCGGTGGTGATCCGGCGGTTCCAGACCTCATGGGCCTTGAGGATCGCCGCATGCAGCCGGTCAAGCCCCTTGCCCGTCTTGGCCGACACCGTCACCATCGGCGCCCCACGCAACTGCGGCAACAGCCGCTCGAAGGCCTCGCGCAGTTCTTTGAGCTTCTCGGGCTTATCCTCTTCGAGATCCCATTTATTGGCGGCCACTACCACGGCGCGCCCCTCGGTCTCGGCGAAATCGGCGATCCGCAAATCCTGCGTCTCAAACGGGATATTCACGTCGAGCAGCACCACAACCACCTCGGCAAAGCGCACAGCGCGCAGACCATCGGCCACCGAGAGCTTCTCAAGCTTGTCGTTGATCTTGCCCCGCTTGCGCATCCCGGCCGTGTCCCAGAGACGCATCGGCGTGCCCATATACTCGGTCGTCACCGAGATCGCATCGCGGGTGATTCCCGCCTCGGGGCCGGTGAGCAGTCGATCTTCGCGGATGATCTTGTTGATCAGCGTGGACTTGCCCGCATTGGGGCGCCCGATCACAGCCAGTTGCAGCGGTTTTTGCGCCGAGGGCGGCTGATAGGCGGGGATATCCCCCTCCTCCAGCTCATCGTCGATCACGATATCCGTCTCGGGCGTGTTGGCGGCGTGCTGCTCGGCAAACGCATCGGCCAGCGGCACCAGCGCGGTATAAAGATCATCCAGCCCTTCGCCATGCTCGGCCGAGATCCGCAGCGGCTCGCCAAGGCCAAGGCTCCACGCCTCCATAGCACCCGCATCGCCCGCAAAGCCTTCGGCCTTGTTGGCCGCAAGGATCACATGGGCGTTCTTCTTGCGCAGAATATCGGCGAAAATTTCATCCGCAGGCGTCACGCCCACGCGCGCATCCACCATGAAAAGGCAGATATCGGCCTCTTCGACGGCGCGCTCGGTCAGCCGCCGCATCCGGCCTTGCAGACTGTCATCCTCGGCCAGCTCAAGACCCGCCGAGTCGATAACGATAAAGCGCAGATCGCCGAGGCGCGCATCGCCTTCGCGCAGATCGCGGGTGACGCCGGGCGTGTTGTCGACCAGCGCCAAACGCTTGCCCACCAGACGGTTGAACAGGGTCGATTTGCCGACATTGGGGCGGCCGACGATGGCCAGGGTAAAGCTCATGATGCCCTCCTTGGGCAGTATTGAGCGGCCCCCTTACACCCGAATGGCGTCACTTGAAAGCGTGCAGTTTCCCATCGCCGCCGACAACATAGAGCGTGCGGCCCGCAACCACCGGTGCCGAGGCGGCCCCGCCGGGGATCGGCGCCTGCCCGATCAGCGACCCATCGACCGGGCTGAACACCCGCAACACGCCATCCGAAGAGGCCACGTAAAGCTTGCCGCCTGCCAGAACCGGACCGTAATTGGCCACGACATTGCGCTGCTTCTTGGGCTTTTCCTTGGTGTAATAGGGCAGATTGCGCGCCCAGATCTGGGTGCCCGTCGCCGCATCGAGCCGCACGATCTTGCCGTCATCCGAAGTCAGGAAGATCGACCCGCCCGCCACTTGCACGGGGCTGTTGGCACCTTCGCTCGCGGTCCATTTCCGCTCACCGGAATTGAGATCAAACGCGGCCAGCTTGCCCGCAGAGGAACCCGCATAGACGGTATCGCCCACGATGACGGGGTCGCCGGTCAGATCCACGATAGAGGCATAGCCTACGCCCGGACGCGCGCCCGGCACTTTGGACTGCCACAGCTGCATGCCGCTTTGACGCAGCACACCCGACATGAAGCCCGACGGGAACGGGAACACGACCATGCTCTTGGTCACGGCGGGCGAGGACACGCCCGTCATGCCCGATTTCGAGGGTGCGCCCGGCACCTGCCAGAGCACTTTGCCATCCGAGGCCCGCACGGCCCAAGCCGAGCTGTCGCGCGCCACGACATAGACCGTGCCGCCTTCAACCGTTGGGGCGCCGCCGATACCTGCGTCGAAATATTGCCGCCATTTGATCGCGCCGGTGGCCGCGTCAATCGCAACCAGTTCCGCGAAATCCGAGCTGACATAGACGGTGCCATTGTCATAAGCGACACCGCCGCCCGACGCATCGCCCGAATGATCGCCCGGAGGCGTGATGTCGGTCTGCCACAGCCGCGCGCCATTGAGGCCCGTGGCCGTCACCCCGGCGCGGCTGTCCAGCGTGTAGATCCGTCCCGCACCCACGATCGGGTCGGCGGTGATCCGGTAGCGCTTGGCATTGCCCGCGCCGATATTGGCCGACCAGATCGGCGTGGTGCCTGCCCCCAGCGCCGCGTTGAACAGCGAATGGGTGGACGAGCCACCGCGCTGCGGCCATTGCGCGTTGCTGACCTGCGCGGGCAGCTTGATCGGCTGGGACACGTTTTCCGGGCCAGCGAGCGGCGGAAGCCCTTCCTCGGCGCGCATCGCGTCGCGGGGCGAGAGGCGCTCGCCCTGCAAGATCACCTCTTTGGTACAGCCCGCCAATGTGACTGCCACGCCCAGCACGAAGATCGTCTTGCTCAGATTCACGCCCAGTCTCCCTGCCTTTAGCGCATGTCCGCCGGCTCTTGCGGCGGTCACGGCCTTGGATCGTCTCGTTACTCTTGCGTCGCCGGTTGCGAGACCGCACCCGGCACATGCGGCACCGTGCCGCCCAGCGCCACAATCAACTCTGTGGCGCGCTGTTGCAAGCCCGGCGTAAGCCCGGCGTCCTGAAGGATTTGCGTCGCCGTGGCAATCGCCCCGGCCTTGTCGCCGCTGGCCAGCTTGTCAATCGCCTGCTGCTCCATCGCCAGCGGGCGATAGGGCGCGCCGGGCTGGGCCAGACTTGCCAGAATCTGCGTGCGGGTCGTGGGATCCATCGAGGCGCCCCCGGCCAGAACCGCCTTGAGCTGGGCGAGCTGCGTGATCGAGGCGGGAAGCCCCGGCTCTGCAGCCGCCTCTTGGTAGAATTTCATAGCCTCTTGCGGCTTTTTGGCGCTGACCGCCTGATCGCCTTGCAAGATCTTGAGCACGGCTGCGCGCCCCGCCCCATCGGGCGTGATCTTGGCAAGGGCCGCGTCGGTGTCATCGCCGTTCATTGCGGCCATCACCTGATCGCCAAAGCCGCGCGCCTCGGCGGCGGCCTGCTCTTTTTGCCAGGCATTCCATGCGGTGCCGCCAACAATGGCGAGAATAATGAGGGCGCCGACCCACCACCATTTGCGAAAGGCCGCAAACAGCTTGTCCTGCCGGACGGCGTCGGTGACTTCATCAATAAAACTGTCGCTCTCGCTCACGCATGCCTCACTTCGCTTGCCTCGCCAGCGCACTGGCTCGGCCCCTCTTACACGGCTGACCAAAGACTGCCAAGACCTCAGCGCGTCGCGTCTTGGGGGTTGAGATCACGCGCCGGTCACGCTAAATTGAACTGCTGAGTTCACTATCCCCATTCGGGCATGTCGCGACCCAGCCGTTTACCGGAGTCTGCCTCATGCGTCTGTTCCCGATCCTCAATGCGCTGCTGGTCCTGCTGGTCCTCTATCTTCTCGTCTTCGAGCGTGACCGGCTGATGGGGTTTGCGGGCGACAGCGCCGCCCCGGTCGCGGCCGAAGCCCCCGCCCCACAGACGAAAACACCCGAAGGCTCCGTCCCGGTTCAGGCGGTGATTTCAAAGGCGCGCGCGGTCGATCAGGGCGTGCTCACACGCGGGCAGACCGAAAGTGCGCGCCGGGTCGAGCTGCGCGCGGAAACAACCGCCCGGGTGATCTCGGAACCGCTGCGCAAAGGTCAAAAGGTCACGCAGGGCGATGTGCTCTGCACGCTCGATCCCGGCACCCGGCCCGCAGCCCTGATCGAGGCGCAGGCCCGGCTGGCTGAGGCGAGGCTCAATGCAAACGCGGCCCAGAAGCTGCAGGCGGGCGGCTACCGCTCCGAGACCGCCACCGCCTCTGCGCAATCCGCGCTGGAAAGCGCTACGGCGGGCGTGCAGGCCGCCGAGACCGAGCTTGCACGGCTCAAGATCACCGCCCCCTTCGATGGCATTCTCGAGGGCGACACGGCAGAGCTGGGTTCGCTTATTTCGGCAGGCGGGCTGTGCGCCACAGTGATCGCGCTCAATCCGATCCGGCTCGTGGGCTATATCCCCGAAACCGAGATTGATCGCGTCAAGACCGGCGCGCAGGTCGGCGCGCGTCTGGCCACCGGGCGCGAGGTTCTGGGCCGCATCACCTATGTCGCGCAAAGCGCAGATCCCGCGACCCGCACCTTCAAGGTCGAGGCCGAGGTGCCCAATGCCGATCATGCGATCCGCGAGGGCCAGACGGTCGAGATGATCATCGCAGCCGACGGCACCAAAGCACATTTCCTGCCCGCCTCGGCGATGACGCTCGACGATAGCGGCCAGCTTGGCGTCAGGCTGGATGACGATGGCATTGCGCGCTTTGCACCCGCAGAGTTTCTGCGCGACACGCCCGAGGGGATCTGGCTGAGCGGGCTTCCCGATGATGCCACCGTCATCGTGGTCGGTCAGGATTACGTCACCGACGGATCGCGGATCAGCGTCACGGTGGTGGATCATGCGCCGGGCGATGTGGCCAATGACACGCCCACGCCCGGCACACCTGCCCCCGAGACGCCCGCATCTGACACCGGCTCTGCAAAATGATCCGTGTCATCGATTGGGCCGCCGCGCATGCGCGGATGGTAATCGCCTTCATCGCGATCTCAATCCTTGCAGGGTTGGCCGCCTATGTGGGCCTGCCCAAAGAGGGCGAGCCGGATATCGAAATCCCGATGCTCTTCATCTCGGTCCCCTTCCCCGGCATCTCGGCCACCGATGCCGAGAAGCTGCTGGTCAAACCGATGGAGACCGAGCTGTCGGGGCTCGACGGCGTCGACAAGATGACCGGCATCGCGCAAGAGAATTACGCCGGGGTGATGCTGGAGTTCAAATTCGGCTGGGACAAGACCAAGACAATCGCCGATGTGCGCGATGCGATGAACACCGCTGAGGGCAAATTCCCCGACGGGTTCGAGAAATACACGGTCGATGAGATCAACTTCTCGGAATTCCCGGTTGTCGTGGTGGCCCTTTCCGGCGACGCGCCCGAGCGCACGCTGCAAAGGCTGGCGCGCGAGCTGCAAGACGAGGTCGAGGGGCTTGAACCCGTGCTTGAGGCGCAGATCGCGGGCAATCGCGACGAGATGCTGGAGGTGATCATCGATCCGCTCCGGCTGGAGGCCTATAACGTCACCGCCCCCGAGCTGATCACGACGGTGCAATCCAACAACCAGCTGATCGCGGCGGGCACGGTCGAGACCGATGGCGGCGCGTTCTCGGTCAAGACCCCCGCCACTTTCGAGACCGCGCAGGATGTCTACTCGCTGCCCGTGAAGACCAATGGCGAACGGGTCGTGACGCTGGGCGATCTGGCCGATATCCGCCTGACTTTCGAGGACCGCACCGGCACCGCACGGTTCAACGGCAAGCCCACCGTCGCGCTGCAAATCGTCAAGCGCAAAGGCTACAACATCATCGACACGGTCGATCTGGTGCGCGCCCGCGTGGCACAGGCTCAGGCGCGCTGGCCCGAGCCGTTGCAACGTGCCGTCGATGTCAGCGTCTCGCTCGATCAGTCGAAAACCGTGGGCGCGATGGTCAGCCAGCTGGAAGGCTCGGTGCTGACCGCGATTGCGCTGGTGATGATCGTGGTGCTGGCGACGCTGGGCACGCGCTCGGCGCTGCTGGTGGGGTTCGCGATCCCCACCTCCTTCCTGCTGACCTTCGTCTTTCTCGGACTGATGGGCGTGCCGATCTCGAATATCGTGATGTTCGGGCTGATTTTGGCTGTGGGCATGCTCGTCGACAGCGCGATTGTGATCGTGGAATATGCCGACAAACGGATCTCCGAGGGCGCAGGCCCGATGGCCGCCTATACCGAGGCCGCCAAGCGGATGTTCTGGCCCGTGGTCTCCTCCACAGCGACGACGCTTTGCGCCTTCCTGCCGATGCTGTTCTGGCCCGGCGTGCCCGGCGAGTTCATGGGCATGCTGCCGATCACCATCATCTTCGTGCTCTCGGCCTCGCTGGTTGTGGCGCTGATCTACCTGCCGGTGATGGGCGGTGTGGCAGGGCGGATCTCGCGCAGGCTCGAGGGGATCGCGGGCGTGATTACCCCTTGGCCCTACTGGCTGCGGCTGGCGCTTGCGGCACTGTCGCTGGCGCTCGTCTATTTGGGCGCGATGCTGATGCTCAACCCCGATTACCTGACGGGCGGACATGCCGCCTCGGGGCATTTCGCGGCCTCCATCCCCGGCATGGGGCTGTTCATTCTGGCCGCGATGTCGGCCTCCGTGACGCTGAGCGCGGCGCGCCCCGCGCGCAAGCCCCGCCCCGTTGAGGCGGGCTATCGCCGTCGCCCCTTTGGCCATGTCACAGCTTTCATCGCCGGAAATCCGGTGATGCCGCTGGTCACCGTGGCCGTGATCGTCTCCGCGGTGGTTTTCACCTTCGGCTATTTCGGACGCCACAATCCCGGCACTCAATTCTTCACCGATTCCGAGGTCGAGCAGGCCATCGTCTATATCCGAGCACGCGGCAATCTGAGCCTGTCGGAAAAAGATACGCTGCTGCGCGCCGCCGAAGAGCACGTGATCGGCATGCCCGGCGTGGGCGCGGTTTTTTCCTTCGCGGGCGCAGGCGGGCTGAACCAGAATACCGGCGGCGCCAGCACCCCGCGCGACACGATCGGGCAGATCCAGATCGAGATGCTGCCATGGGAGATGCGCAAATCCGACCCGACCCTGCGCGGCGACCGGGTGATGGAGCGGATCATGGCGCAGATCGCCACGATCCCCGGCATTCAGGCCGAATATCTGGCGCAGGATCGCGGCCCCTCCTCGGGCAAGCCGATCCAGTTGCGCCTGAAGGGCGATGATTTTGGTCCGCTCGGTCAGGCGGTCGAGCAGGTCGAGGCCCATATGGCGCAGATGACCGGGATCACCGATATCGAGGACACCCGCCCCCTGCCCGGCATCGATTGGGTGATTGATGTCGATGTGACGCGCGCGGGGCGGTTTGGTGCCGATGTGGCCACAGTGGGCGGCATGGTACAGCTTGTGACGCGCGGGCTTTTGCTCGACACGATGCGGGTGCCCAGCTCGGATGAGGAGATCGAGATCCGGGTGCGGCTGCCGAAAGCTGACCGGGTGCTCTCGACCCTCGACACGCTCAAGCTGCGCACCTCGGAGGGGCTGGTGCCGCTGGCCAATTTCATCACCCGCACGCCCGAGCCCAAGATCGGCCAGATCGACCGGATCAACCAGACCCGCTTTTACGACATCAAGGCGGGCGTCGCCGAGGGGTTGAGCAACGATGCGGGCCAGCCGATCAACGGCAATGAGCGGATCGCGGCGATTGAGGATTGGCTCCAGACCGAGGCCGTGCTGCCCGCAGGCGTCAGCTATGAATGGTCGGGCGATCAGGTCGATCAATCCGAAAGCCAGGACTTTCTGATCAAGGCTTTCGCGGGGGCTCTCGCGCTGATGTTTGTGATCCTGCTCGCGCAGTTCAACAGCTTTTACAACGCCGTTCTGGTGCTGGTCGCGGTCGTGCTGTCGACGGCAGGCGTGCTGGTGGGGATGCTGGTCATGGGCCAGCAATTCTCGATCATCATGACGGGCGTCGGGATCGTGGCGCTGGCCGGGATCGTGGTGAACAACAACATCATTCTGATCGACACCTATCAGGAGTTTTCGCGCTACATGCCCCATATCGAGGCGATCATCCGCACAGCCGAGGCGCGCCTGCGCCCGGTTTTGCTCACCACGATCACCACGATGGCGGGGCTGACGCCGATGATGTTCGGGCTCTCGCTCGATTTCTTCAATGGCGGCTATTCCATCGACAGCCCGACCGCTCTCTGGTGGAAACAGCTGGCCACGGCGGTGGTGTTCGGTCTCGGCACGGCGACGGTGCTGACGCTGGTGCTGACCCCGGCTTTGCTCGCGCTCCGGGTCTGGTTGGGCGCGGGCGCCTATCGCGGCGCGCAGGCGCTCTCGGCGCTCAGTGGCGGGCGCGAAAGCCGGGCCGCGCGCGATGCTGCGCAGGCGCGCGCCATGCGCAAGATCAGCGGGCGCGACATTATCTGGATCGACGAGACAGATCCCCCCGATCAGCGCTGACAGGCGCGCCGCATTGTCACGGAGGTGGGGCGATCAAAACCGGGATGTGCTGTGCGCGCGGTCTCAACAAATCCCATCGCCGCAAAGGCGCGCAGGTTTTCCACCAACTCGACACGCACCTGCAACTCAAGCCACGCATAGCCCCGGTCGCAGGCGCGCAGCGCCGCCCACTCAACCAATCGCCGCGCAAGCCCTGCCCCACGCGCCTGCTCTGCCACCGCAAGCTTGCCCAGATAGAGGCAATCTGGCTTGGGGGTCAGCACCACGCAGGCGCGCCGGGGCGCGCCGATCACCCAGACCTCGCCTGTCGCGCAGGACGCCGACAGGTCTTCGACGCGCAGCCTGTGCATTGAGCTCGGCGGATCAATCCGCGCGTCCATGAAGGCAAAGCTCTGCTGGATCAGCGCCAGAACATCGGGCAGCGACGGATCATCGGGCGCCAGCCTGCGCGGCGCATCCGCCTCAGGCCGCACCTGCATCTTCTTCGTCCGCGCGCTGTTCTTCCGCCGATTGATGCGCCCACATCGCCGCGTAGCGCCCGCGCCGGGCCAGCAGATCCTCGTGATGGCCCTGCTCGATCACCTCGCCCTGCTCCAGCACGACGATCAGATCCGCATCGACAATCGTCGAAAGCCTGTGCGCGATGGTGATCACGGTGCGGCCCTGCGCAATCGCCTTCAGGCTGGTCTGGATGTCACGCTCGGTCTGGGTATCGAGCGCCGAGGTCGCCTCGTCCAACAGCAGGATCGGCGGGTTCTTGAGCATCGTGCGCGCAATGCCCACCCGCTGCTTCTCACCGCCCGACAGCTTGAGTCCGCGCTCGCCCACCGCCGTGTCGTAGCCCTCGGGCAGATCCATGATGAAATCGTGGATCTTCGCGCCCTTGGCGGCGGCGATGATTTCGTCTTCGGTGGCATTGCCGCGCCCGTATGCGATGTTGTAGCGGATCGTGTCGTTGAACAGCACCGTGTCCTGCGGCACCACGCCAATCGCGTCATGCAGGCTCTTTTGGGTCACATCGCGCAGATCCTGCCCGTCGATCCGGATCGACCCGCCGGTGACGTCGTAAAAGCGGAACATCAGCCGCCCGATGGTCGACTTGCCCGATCCCGATGGCCCGACAAGCGCCACCGTATGTCCCGCAGGCACCGTCAGCGAGACCCCTTTGAGGATGGGCCGTGTGGCATCGTAATGAAAGGAAATATCATCAAAAGCAATCGTCCCGCCTTGCACATTCAGAACATCCGCACCCGGTTTATCGGTGATTTCGGCGGGTTGCTGTAACAAATCGAACATCTCGCCCATATCGACAAGCGCCTGCCGGATCTCACGATAGACCGTGCCCAGAAAGCCCAGCGGCATCGTGATCTGGATCATATAGGCCTGCACCATGACGAAATCGCCCACGGTGAGCGTGCCCGCCTGCACCTCGATCGCGGCCATGACCATAACGCAGATCAGCCCGACCGAGATGATGAGCGTCTGTCCGGCATTGAGCAGCGCCAGAGACTGGCCGGTCTTGACCGCCATCTCCTCATAGCTCTGCATCGATTTGTCGTAGCGCGCGGCCTCGCGCTGCTCGGCACCGAAATATTTCACTGTCTCGAAGTTCAGCAGGCTGTCGATTGCCTTCTGGTTGGCCGCACTGTCGGCCTTGTTCATCTCGCGCCGGATCGCCACGCGCCGTTCGGTCACAGCGAAAGTGAACTTGATATAGGCCGCGATTGTGATCACCACGACCGCCGCATAGCGCCAGTCGAACACCACCGCGAAGATGATTGCGACCATGGTCAGCTCAAGGATCAGCGGCCCGACCGAGAACAGCATGAAACGCAGCAGGAACTCGACGCCCTTCACCCCGCGCTCGATGACGCGGCTCAGCCCGCCGGTCTTGCGGGTGATGTGATAGCGCAGGCTGAGCTGGTGCATATGGGTGAAGGTTTGCAGCGCCAGATGACGCAGCGCGCGTTGGGCCACACGCACAAACAGCGCATCGCGCAACTCGCCAAACGCCACCGTCATCAGGCGGGCGACCCCATAGGCCACCGTGATGCCGACGGCCCCCACACCCAAAGCCCAAGCCGGATCGACCCCTTCGCCCGAAAGCGCATTTACCGCCGCCCGATAGACGAAGGGCGTCGAGACCGAGATCACCTTGGCCACGACAAGCGCCATCATCGCAAACACCACGCGGCGCTTCACCCAAGGCGCGTCCTTGGCCCAGAGGTAGGGCAGAACCGCGCGGATCGTGCGCCAGCCCCGGCGGCGCTCCTCCGCGCTCAGCTTGCGGCTTGCAGTCGTCTCGGAGGGAGGCATGCGCGTCTGGTCCTTTGCTTGGCGGTGCGGATCCCGGCGGCTCCGCGGGACCGGCGCAAACTAACCAGAGCCGCAGCGGTCTTCCACCCCTGAAACGGTCCGACGCGCCTCGGGCCTATTGCGCAGCGGGAATATTGAACACCTGCCCGGGATAGATCAGATCGGGATTGCGGATCTGGTCCCGATTGGCGTCAAACACGCGCACATAGAGAACACCGTCGCCATAGACCTCGCGCGCGATGGCCCAAAGCGTGTTGCCGCGCACGATCTGCACCACTTTGACACCGTCGCTCGCAGCGCCGGGAGCAGCCCCGGTCGATCCGCTGGCGGAGCCCTGCGCCCCCTCCTTGGCCACCACGATAGAACTCGGCTGGTCGAAACTGGTCTCGGCACGCGCCACGACCTTGCCCGCATCCGCCCCGTCAGGCGCAGTGGCATCGATGCGCAGGGAATGCCCGCCCGGTGTCAGCCCCGGCAGATCAAGCACCCAGCGCCCGGACTGGCCCGCCGTCGTCTGCCCCACCAGCTTGTCGTCGAGATAGGCGCTCAGCGTGGTGCCCGCAGGCGCGCCGCGCCCTTGGGCCGACGCGCCCTGCCCCCGCCCAAAGGCAATCGTGTCGATCACGAGCTGATCGCTGGAGGGTGCCAGCAGCCGCGCGCCCGACGCATCCGTCACAATCGGCGCGGGTGTCTGGCCCTGTACGGGATCTGCGGCGGCACCCTGAGCTGCAGCGCTGTCGGCCACGGGCGCGGTGCCATCCGCCGCAGGCGCGGCACTGGCGATCTCTGTCGTGCCCTGCGCGCTTTGGGCGGGTCTCAGCACGACGCTCTCGGCGCTTTCGCGCGCCACGCCGTCCGTGCCGGTCACCCGCAACGAGAGGGCACGCGGCGCGGTGCTGGGCGGCAGATCGAAGAGCGAGGCAAAAGAGCCCGACCCATCCGCCTGCGCCTTGGCCACGGGCTGCCCGTTGACAAGGATCTCGACGGACGCGCCGGGTGCAACCCGACCTGCCAGCGTGATCGAGCCGTCAGGCGTGGCGCGCAGCGCGTCGAACTGCACCTGCGCGGTGGCGTCACTGGCGCGCGCGTCGCCCCCGCTGCCCGCATCGGATTGCGGGGCGGCGGCAGTTGCGGTGTCAGAGGGGGTCGAGGGCGTGGCTGACGCCGCAGACTGGCTCGCCTCGGCGGTCGGATCAGCGCCCGTCTGCGGAGCTGTCGAGACGGCTGCGCTCTGCGTGGTCCCTGTCGCCCCGGTCTCGGCGGCACGCTCCGGGCTGGCAGCGCCCGGGCTCTGCATAGGGCCCGCGCCAGAGGCGGAGAGATCCGGCGTGCCGCGCTCGTACCAATAGGCCCAGCCCATCAGGGCCAGAACGACCAGACCCAGCGCCGAAACACCTCCCCACATCCCGCCAGACCACGCCGCAGCCTTGGCCTTTTGCTCTTGTACCGAACCCTCTGACATCCCCATCCCTTTCAACACCGCGCACGGCTTCTCGCGGCCATGCAGCTTGAGCGAGCTTAGCAACCCCATTATCACCGCTCAAGGAAAGCCTTTTTTCACGCATTGGAGTCGCAATGAGCAATTTACGATCAGTCTGTGTCTATTGCGGCTCACGTTCGGGGGCGCGGGACAGCTATGTCGCGGCGGCGCGCTCCACCGGCGAGATGATCGCCGCGCGCGGTTGGCAGCTTGTCTACGGTGCGGGCGATGTCGGTCTCATGGGCGAGGTCGCGCGCACCGCGCAACAGGCCGGTGGGCGCATCTTTGGCGTCATCCCCGAGCATCTTTTCCCGCGCGAGGTTGGCAAGCGCGACCTGTCGACCTTTGTCGTCACCGAGACGATGCATGAGCGCAAGAAGGTGATGTTCATGAATGCCCATGCGGTCGTCGTGCTGCCGGGCGGCGCGGGCAGCCTCGATGAGCTGTTCGAAGTGCTCACATGGCGCCAGATCGGCCTGCATGAAAAACCGATCTTCGTGCTCAATACCGACGGCTATTGGCAGCCACTTCTGGCGCTGCTTGATCACGTGATCGCCGAGGGCTTCGCCGATCCCAGCCTGCGCGACATGGTCATCGCCGTGGATACGGTCGAGGATTTGGAGACCGGGCTGGTGGCCGCCCTCGCCTAAGCGCCTAGCCCGGGCTATTGCCGCCCAGCGCCGCAGGCGGGCGCGGCTCCGCGCGGTGCTGGCGCAGCGAGACGCTGGAGTAAAGCGCCAATGCGCACCAGATCAGCCCCAGCGCGATCACATGCCAGATCGTGACGGGTTCCTTGAACAGAAATGCCGCGACGACAAGCTGCACGGTCGGGTTGAGATATTGCACCTGCCCGAGTGTGGCCAAGCGCACCCGTTGGGCGGCATAGGAAAACAGCAAGAGCGGCATGCCGGTCAACACGCCCGAGAAGACCAGAAGCGCGGTCATCTGCCAATCCGTCCCAAACACGCCCACCGCCGGAGACGTGCCCCACCAGCCGAAATGAAAGCCCAAAAGAACCGTCAGTGCGATCGGTGAGAGCATCAGCACCTCGGTGAAGACCGACACCATCGGCCCCGCCGTCACACCGCGTTTGATCACCCCATAAGCGCCAAAGCTGAAGGCCAGAACAAGCGAGATCCAAGGGGCCACGCCAAGCCCCAGCGTGAGCACGCCCACCGCAAGTGCCGCAAGCAGCACGGCGGCCCATTGCACCGGGCGCAGCGCCTCGCCAAAGACCAACCGCCCCAGCACGACGCTCACGATCGGCAATATGTAATAGCCAAGGCTTGCCTGCACGGCAAAGCCCGACTGCACCGACCAGATGAAGATGAACCAGTTAAGCGAAATCGCAAGGGCTGCTGCGAAAATCAGCAACGCGCCGCGTCCGGATCGAGCCGAAAGAGCCGCGCGCACCTCCCCCAGCCGTCCTTTCAACGCCAGGATGATGCCAAAGAACACCATCGACCATAAGGTTCGATGCGCCAGCACCTCGATGGGCGGAACCGCATCAAGAAATTTGTAATAGATGCTCGACAGTCCCCAGATGAGGCAGGCTGCGATCACCGCCCAAAAACCCTTGGCTACGTCTGACATTCTCGCCCCCGTCGTTTGTCTGCGCAAACTGTCGCATCACCCCGGAAAAGGAAACCGCGAAACGAAAGAGGTCGCGCGCATCGCGAATTTTGCGAAATGCGCACGACCCCTTAGGGCGCTCAAGGCCCGTTTCGGCTCAGGCGGCCTTGAGATGCCCGGCCACAATTTTTTCGATCTCGTCAATCGGGTGGTTGGTCAGCGTTTTGTCGATCTCGCCCACAACGATATTTGAAACCTCGCTATGCAGCTTTTGGCGCACTTCGCCAAGAATGCGCGGCGCGGCCGCGATTACCAGCCGTTCGATGCGCCCCTTATGGACCAGCTTGAACAAGGTATCGGCCAGATCATCGGCAAAGCGCATCTTCGCCAATTGATGCCAATCGGTATCGTCCAGCGCCGAGCGCTGCCCCATCCCGTTATCAGCCATACGACCCGGACGGTCGGTGCCCTGTGCGTGATCGGCGGGGTTTTCCTGCTCATCGATGCGGCGCACCACAAGATAGGGATCCTCCGCATCCATCGTGTTTTCCAAAAACAGGGCCTTTTCACCATCGGCGATCACGACCCAAGTGCCAGATTTCAGCTCGGTCATCACATCTTCTCCTTGTCGCCGCTGCCATCTTGGTCCTGACCCAGCGGGCGCGTCTTGCCTGCAGAGGTCTCATCTACCCGTTTCTTCTCATCCCGGGTGCCGACCTTGCGCTGCAATTCACCCCCGGCACTGCCTTGGGATGTCGGTGTCGCGGGCGTGTCGCCAAGGATTTCGCGGGTCTCGCTGCGGCCGTCTTGGGACTGGATACGCTCTGCCATCATGTCCTCCATTTTCGATGTGTCGCTGAAAACAAAACCCGCGCCATGCCGGGACGGTTCCTGATTGGACAGATGACGTCGTGACATGAGCGGTCCCGCGCCAGTCGCCGCGCCCGAGGGGCCGCGCATGAAAAAGGGCGCCCCAAGAGGGACGCCCCGAAAATTCTGGGATCGCGCAAAGGGCTGCGCGACCCTGCGTGTTACGCCGAGAGGCGCAGCGCCACGTTTTCCCAGTTCACCAGCTTCTCGAGGAAGTTCGACAGGTAAGCGGGACGCTTGTTGCGGAAGTCGATGTAGTAGGAATGCTCCCACACATCGCAGCCCAAAAGCGCGGTCTGATTGAAGCAAAGCGGGTTCACGCCGTTCTCGGTCTTGGTGACCTTGAGCGAGCCGTCAGTGTCTTTCACCAGCCAAGCCCAACCCGAGCCGAACTGCGCGCCACCGGCTGCGGTGAACTCTTCTTTGAACTTGTCGACGGAGCCGAAGGACTCAGTCAGCGCCTTTTCCAGCTCGCCGGGCATGGCGTTGCCGCCCGGGCCCATCATTTGCCAGAACTGGCTGTGGTTCCAGTGCTGCGACGCGTTGTTGAAGATGCCGCTTTGCGCGACCGCGTCGGGGTTGTAGGTGCCCTTCACGATCTCATCGACAGTCTTGCCAGCCCACTCGGTGCCCTCAATCGCCTTGTTGCCATTGGTGACATAGGCGTTGTGGTGGATGTCGTGGTGATACTCGAGGGTTTCCTTCGACATACCCAGATCGGCAAGTGCGTCATGGGCGTAAGGAAGATCGGGAAGTTCGAAAGCCATAGTATCCTCTCAGGTTTCGCTGTGGTTCCAGTGTCCAACAAGAAGGAAGGGCGCTGGGTTCCAAGGTCAAGCGGATTGCGACCGATCTCGAGATCATCGCGAGATCGACCGGTCGGTACCGACGCGGCGGACGCTATGCCATCGCAAGCCCGCGGCCAAGGGGGTGATCCCAAGGCCGCGGGCGCGCATCGCGTCGAAGACGGGTTTCAAATGACAGCGTAGCCTTCGCGCAGCGTGTGACGCAGCCCGGCGGTCAGCCGCCGGACGCGGTCCTTAGAGAGCCGGAAGTAGCGCGCGATCTCGGCATCGCTGAGACCCAGATCGATCAGGCAGGTCAGCGTGGCGCGCGGGTCCGGGCCAAGCACATCGCGCAGGCGCTCCGAGCGCGCTTGAGCGCGCGCGGATCGGGTCGAAGTGACGGGTAGCGAGTGGTGCGACGCAAAAGCCGCAGTGGCAGGCAAGATCATCGGCAGTCCCCCTGAAGGTGTTGACGATACCTCACAGAGTATAACCGATTCGTGATCTCAGGAGTCGCAAAACGCCCGATATTTTTTGCGCATGGGCGCCATATTGCCCAAGCGCGCGGGTGCTCAGACCTGCGCCCGCAAGCGCTCAGCCCTGATGTATCAATGTGCTGAACAGCTTGGGGTCCAGACTTGCCTGCGCGAAGGTGTCGCCCTCGGTCAGCACGGCAACCGCATCATGGCTGTGCAGGCTTTCCTGATGGCTCGCGACAATGCGAAAATCGCCCACGCGCGCCTCGGCCAGAAGCCCTTGGGCAAAGACCCGCACCGCATCCTCGACAAAGATCGGATTGGCGGCATTCAGCTCAGCGAAGGCCTGCTCATCCTCGCGCTTGACCATCACTTGCGTCTCGGTCGGAACGGCGGCGCGCGCCAGATCGATCAGGTCCTCGAACCACAGGACCTCGCCCGGCTCGATCACCGTAGAAATCCGCGCGACCGAGCGCTGCGAATGCGGCGTGGCGAGTTGCCCGCGCGTGGCGCGCGCATGCTCTGACAGCTCCAGCGAACAGGGGCATGTCGAGGAATAGACGTAATCGAGATGTACAATCTTGCAGCGCTGGCCCGCCACCTCGCTCAGCTCAAGCGCGATGTCGTAATATTGCCAGCCCGACAGACCCGAGCGCAGCGACGGACGCTTCACGGGGAAGGAAAAGCGCATCATCAGCCGCGCATCGAAGCTGTCGAGATCGTCCTTGTAGTCGTCAAGCGCCGCTTCCATCACCTCGAAGGAGAAACGCTCCTCCGCATGGCTGTAAAAGGAGCGCATCACGCGGCTCATATTGATGCCCTTTTTCTCCGCCTCAAGACTGACCGTGCCGGTAACCGACGCCTCCAGCGTCAGATCCCCCCCGTCGCGGGTGCGCAAACGGATCGGCAGGCGGAAATTGGAGATCCCGACATGCTCGATCCGGGTCTTGGCGCCCACGATCAACGACGACGGGCCGTTCTGAAGATCGGGCAGCGAGGCCTTGTAGGCGGCATCCACTTTGAAATCAGGATCGAAGCTGCGGCTCAGATCGGGATAATTCGCCACTTCATGTCCGGGCAGAAGACGTGCAATCGCCGGGTCAAGGCGCGCGACCTCCACCGGATCGGCCTGCGCGGCCCAAGCGCGCAGCGTATCGAGCGCTGCGCGGGCGTCTTGCTCATCTGGAGTGTCGATCTGGCCGTGCACGTTCATATCCTGTCCTCCGGTCTCGCCCGTTCCCCAGATATGGGGGGCTCACAGACAATGTCCAAGAGATTACGCACGTATCGATCGAACGGTTCAGCCTAAACGGCAGAAAGCGCCTGCTCGATATCTGCCAACAGATCCGCGCCATCCTCGATACCCATCGAGACCCGCACGAGGCCCGGCGTGATGTTGATCAGCGCCCGCTCCTCCTCGGAGAGGTTCTTATGGGTTGTGGTCGCGGGATGGGTCGCAATCGATTTGGCATCGCCCAGATTGTTCGACAAGAGCACGATCTCAAGCGCGTTGAGGAAACGGAAGGCCGCCTCCTTGCCGCCTGCCAGATCAAGCGCGACCATCGTGCCGCCCGACCCCATCTGCGCCATCGCCAACGCATGTTGCGGATGGCTTTCGAGGCCGGGATAGATCGTGCGTGCGAGCGCGGCATGCCCTGCGACCGCACCCGCCACCCGCGCGGCGTTGTCGGCCTGCGCGCGTACCCGCAGGTCCAGCGTCTGCAGCCCCGACAGCAAGAGCCATGCGTGAAACGGGCTCATCGCGCCGCCGGTATGTTTCACATAGGTCTCAAGCGGACCGCGCACATAGTCGCGGCTGCCCAAAACGATCCCGCCCAGCACGCGCCCGCCGCCATCGATATGCTTGGTCGCGGAATAGACGATCACATCGGCCCCCAGCTCGACCGCGCGCGAAAAGACGGGAGAGGCGAAAACATTATCCACCACGACGACCGCGCCGCCCGCATGGGCGATCTCGGCGACACCGGCGATATCGATCACTTCAAGACCGGGATTCGAGACGCTCTCGAAGAAGCAGATCTTGGTATTGGGCCGCATCGCCGCGCGCCATTCGTCAAGCTTGGTCCCGTCGATCAGCGTCACCTCGACGCCAAAGCCCTCCAAGACCTTGAGCACATGCAGACACGAGCCGAACATCTGCCGCGCCGCCACGATATGATCGCCCGATTTGACGAGGCAGCTCAGCGCGCCGTTGATCGCAGCCATCCCGCTTGCACAGGCAAACCCGTCCTCGGTGCCCTCGATCGCCGCCATCCGGTCTTCGAACATCCGCGTGGTCGGATTGCCGTAACGCGCATAGATGAACTCGTCATCGCCCTGATCGAGAAACCGCGCCTCGGCATCCTCGGCAGTCGGGTAGACGAAGCCTTGGGTGAGAAACATCGCCTCTGCCATCTCACCATATTGGCTGCGGCGAATGCCGTCATGGACAAGTTTGGTGCGGAATTTGCGATCGGTCATGATGTCTCTCCTGCAGCTGTTGAGTGCCGCGCAGTTCCGATACCGTCAAGCCTGCCTCGGGTCAACTCTGCAACGCGGACGTGCGCGCGGAGTGGCTTTGCCGCGTGGCGCACAAGGAGGTGAGCATGCATGCACGGCGCGGGCCGGAACCTCCCGAGACGACCCGGCGTTTGAAATCTGAGATCCCGCAGATATCGGACCAGACAGATGACGATGCACAACATCAATGCCCGAGAGCCGATCCCGGAGGCGCTTTTGGCGCGGGCCGCCCAACTCCCCGAAGGCGCGCCCATCGTCGTCATGATCCACGGCTATGGCTTCTCGCCGTCCGATCCGCGGCGCAATCCGCATGAGCATATCTTCGCGCTGGAACCGAGCTATGACCTGCATACCGCAGTGAGCTGGCCGCGCGCTCTGGGGATGGACTCCACCGCCCCCGATAGTGGCATTGCCGTGGGGTTTGGCTGGGAATCCACCGGGCGCCTGACGCGGATCTATGACGAGGCCGAGATCGCGGCGCAGCGCCTTGCCCGTCTTGTCGCCCGGCTCTCTGCACAGGCGGATCGTCCCGTCGCGCTGATCGCCCATTCGATGGGATGCCGCGTGGCGCTGCGCGCGCTGCGCCATCTGCATGCGGGCCGGGTTTCGCGCATGGTGCTGCTGGCGGCGGCGGAGTTCCAGAGCCGCGCCGAAGAGGCGATGGCCAGCCCCGCAGGGCGTGCCTGCGAAGTGCTCAACATCACCACGCGCGAGAACGACATCTTCGATCTGCTGATGGAATGGGGCGTCGCGCACGGCCATGAGCGCAGCGTCGGCAACGGGCTGACGCGCCCCTTGCGCAACTGGGTCGATCTGCAGATCGATGCGCCCGAGGTGATGCAGGCTCTCCACGAAATCGGCTACCCCGTGGCGCCTGCGCAAAAGCGGGTCTGTCATTTCTCGTGCTATCTGCGCGAGGGCCTGTTCGATCTTTACCGCGCCGCACTGGTGACGCCGGGCCGCCTGCCCCTGCCCTTCCTCGCCCAAGCGCTGCCCGAGGCGCAGGCTCCACGCTGGTCGCGCCTATTCGCACGCCCGCTGCGCGCCCGGCCCCCCTTGCCTTTGGGACAGCGCAGCGCAGATTGAGGGGCGGATGCAACTTGCGAAAGGCGACCCCATGATCGATCTCTATTACTGGCCCACACCCAATGGCTGGAAAATCTCGATAGCGTTGGAGGAAATGGCGCTCAAATACGAGACGCATCTGGTCAATATCGGCGCGGGCGACCAGTTCAAGCCAGAGTTCCTCAAGATCTCGCCCAACAATCGGATGCCCGCGATCGTCGATCACGAAGGGCCTGACGGCGCACCGGTTTCGGTCTTTGAAAGCGGCGCGATTTTGCAATATCTCGCACGCAAGACCGGCCAGTTCTACGGCGCGACCGAGCGCGAGAAGATCGCGGTCGATGAATGGCTGTTCTGGCAGGTGGGCGGCTTGGGCCCGATGGCGGGTCAGGCGCATCACTTCCTGAAATATGCCCCCAGCATGGATCCGCCCAATGATCTGCCCTATGCAAAGGACCGCTACCGCACCGAGACCGGGCGGCTTTACGGCGTAATGGACAAGCGGCTGGCCGAGAACCGCTATCTTGCGGGAGATTTCTACTCGATCGCGGATATGGCCGCTTGGGGTTGGGCCTCGCTGTGGGAAGGTCAGCAGCAGACGCTCGATGACAAACCCAACCTGAAACGCTGGCTCGACGAGCTGGCCGCGCGCCCTGCCGTGCAAGCTGGCCGCGCCGTGGCGGCAGACTCGCGCAATGATCTGTCGAAGGATCGCGAGGCGCAAAGCCGCCTCTTCAAACGCTGATGCGATGCAGCTGCGGGCGCGCGCCGCCCGCAGCCTACGCTATGCGTCAACCGCGCAGCTGACGCCAGCGCAACACCCCTGCGGTGGCCGCGCCCAAGATCACCAGCGCGCCATAGCCCGTCAGCGTGATCAGCAGCCCAAAGATCGGCACCATCAGCCCTGCGATCACCGCCGGAATGCCAAAGGCCAGATAGCACAGCGTGAAGATCGAGGCGAACAGCTCGGCCCGCCCGTCAGCCGGGGCCAGCGGCATCACGTTGCGCAGCGCGCCGAAGAAACAGGTCCCAAATCCCGTGCCCGCCACCGTCAGCGCGATGAGATAAAGCGTGAGGTTGCCGCTCCACGCAGCGATCAGGCAGACCAGTGTGCCAAGGCTGAGCGCCGCCGTTCCATAGAGCAAAACTCCCGGACCTTTCGCATTGCGCGCAACAAAGCAGGCCAGCGCCCCCATCCCCGCCAGAAGCGTCACGATCAGCCCGTGCGGCGTGTTGGCCTCGATCCCGAAGATATGGCTCATCATCGGCGCCCCAAGCGAGAGATAGAGCCCGCCCGTGGCCCAGCCCGCGAACATGGCAGGCGCGCAGGCCCAAAAAACCCTGCTGACCTCCGGGGGAACGCCCACACGCGGACGCAGGGCCTGCAACAGCCCCTCATGGCGCGGCGAGGTCTCGGGCAAGAGCCAAGCTGCGAGCGCAAGGATCAGGCTCAGGAGGATGAGCCCGTCGAACACCCAGAACTCGGGCGCTCGGCTGTAATCAAGGAACAGCCCCGCGATCAGCGCCCCCGTCCCTAGCCCCAATAGCGGCACGACGGTGTTGATCACGGCAGCGATCCCGGGGCGCGATTTTGGCTCCAGATCGGCAATTGTGGCGGAAAGGGTGGAAATCAGCAAAGCACAGGCCATGCCTTGCAACACCCGTGCCGCGATCAACCCGCTGATATCAGTCGCCTGCGTAAAGCACCAAAGTGAGAGCGCGAGCATCACAAAGCCCACACTGATCACCGGGCGTCGCCCGACATGATCCGAGATCGAGCCTGCGATCAGCAAGACACAGAGCAGCGCCACGGCATAGACCGCAAAGATCAGCGCCATGATGGCCGAGGAAAAGCCGATCTGCTGCTGCAAGATGGGATAGAAAGGCGACGGCGCGCCCGCGCTCGCCATCATCACAAGCGCGCCGAACGTCGCAATCGGGAGGCCGAAAGAGCGGGCCGGAGGGGCAATCGTCGCTGTCGTGGACATGGGGATGTCTCCACTTAGTTCGAATCTGTTCGAACCCTTATCTACTTCCCTTTGCCGATAGTTCAACTATATTCGAACCATGAGCGAGATAAAATCCGATACCGGCCCGAACCTGCCCCACCCCGCAGATGACGAGATCCAGCTTGCGAAAGTGCTGTTTGCGCTGAGCGATCCGGGGCGGCTGGAGCTTGTGCGCCAGTTGCAAGAAGCGCCGCTTGAAGCGGCGCGCTGCCATCTCACCGATCCCGAGATCCCGAAATCGACGAAATCGCACCAGATGAAAGTGCTGCGCGAGGCGGGGGTGATCCGCAATGAGCCCCACGGGCGCGGACGTCTCCTGAGCCTGCGCCGCGAGGCGCTTGAGCGCCGCTTTCCGGGGCTGCTAGAGGCCGTTCTGGGCGCGCTTTAAGCGTCGCCCTGCCCGTCCTCATCGGCTTTGGGCTTTTCGATCCCGTAGCGCTCGAACAGCTTCGACTGGGACAGAATGAACCCGATCAGGATGATCGGCAGCCCGAAGGTCTTGAAATCTACCCAGACGCTGTCGGACATCGTGCGCCAGACGATCTCATTGGCGATGGCAAGGGCGATGAACAGGGCGACAAAGCGCTTGGTCAGGATCATCCAGCCCGCATGCTCCATCGGGATCGCCTCATCCATCACCAGTTGCAGCCACGCCTTGCCGCGCAAAAGCCCCGCGCCCAGAATCGCGGCAAAAAGCAAGTAGATGATGGTGGGCTTCATCTTGAAGAAGACCGGATCGTTGAGCCACACCGACAGGCCGCCGAAGATCAGCACCAGCACGAGCGTGGCGATCTGCATCGGAGAGAGCTTCCCCGTCAGCCGCCACAGCAGGAAGGTCGAGATCGCGATCAGCGGCACGAACAGCGCGGTCGCCACGATGAAGCCGGAGTAATCACGCCCGAGAATCTCGTAATGGCCATCCTTGAGACGGTTGAATGCGATGAAGAACGCCACCAGCGGTCCCCAGTCGAGCGCGCCCTTTACCCACGGAGAGATCTTCTTGCCTGCCATTGCCTATTTCCCTGCCATTTCCACGATCACCGCGCCTGCCGCGATCAAAGCCATCAATACGGTGCGCCGCGGGCCCACCTTTTCTCCCAGAACCAACCAGCCGATGAGGGCTGCGAAGACCGTCGAAGTCTCGCGCAATACCGCCGCCTCGCCCACCTTGTCGAGACGTGTGGCCAACATGATCGATCCGAATGAGAAATAGGCGACAATCGCCCCCAATACACCCCTCTTGAGCAGGGGAACGACCTCACCCACCGGCAATTTGATCCAGCGCCGCGCGGTCACCACCGGCATGAACAGCCCGTCAAAGACGAAAAACCACGCCAGAAAGGTGAAGGGATCTGCGCTCGCGCGGATGCCATAGGCGTCATAGGTGGTGTAGAGTGCGACAAATGCGCCGGTCGCCACCGCAAGGCCCAGCGCGGGCAGCATCGTCTCGCGGTTGAGCGTGATCGTGCGCAGATTATAGATCGCCAGCCCGTAAATCCCCGCCAGCAAAACACCGACGCCGGCCCATTGCCCGAGCGTGAACCGCTCGCCAAAGACAATCCCCGCGCCGATCACTGCAAAGAACGGGGCTGTCCCGCGCACCACCGGATAGACAACGGTATAAGCACCTCGGCTATAGGTCATCGCCTGCAAGACCTTGTAGCAGACATGGATCACAAAGACGGTCGCGAAGATCGGCCACATGAAGGGCTCGGGCCACGGCACGACGAAAAGCGCCACCGGAAGGGCGAGGATCGCATAGGTCGCATCAATCGCCGCCCGGCTGAGCCACGGATCATGCCGCCCCTTCTGCAACGCCCCGAAAAGCGCATGCAAGAAAGCCGCGAGCAGCGCGAGACCCAGCGCGAGGTGACGCCCCGTCTCTGTGTCCGAGACAGATATGATCCAATCGCCCAAGGCCGTCCCCTCTCGCGGCTGTTGCGCCGACCTCCGCCGCGCATCTGTCCCCACGGGCCTGCCGGCCGCGCTCCGATTTAGACGATCCCCGCGCTAAGGGCCAGCCGCCGGGGCGACATCGCGCGAGAGGCCCTGCGTCACGAAAACGGCCCGCCCTGTCTTGCGACGGGACGGGCCGAAAAGGATCTGTTCAAGCTTACTTGCCTTGACCGCGATGCGGCTTGCCCTTGCCTGCGGGCTTGCCTTTGGCGGCATATTTCGCCTTGGGCTTGCCGGTCGGTTTGCCCTTCGCGCCCTTGGGTTTGTCGAATTTCGGCTTATCGAATTTCGGCTTGCCCTCGGCCTTGTCCAAACCGCCATCGGGGGCGGTATCGGGCTGCCATTTCGGACGCGGGGCGCGTGCGGGTGCCTCGGGTTTGTCGTCGCGCTTGGGATAGGGCTTGGGACCGGGGCGCGGACCGCGCGGCTTGCTGTCGTCAAAGCTGCGCGGGCCTTTCGGCGGGCCAGAGCGCCCGGCAGGGGCGAGGTTCGGCGGCGTATCAAGCTGGCGAGCACGCACGCCTTCTTCCAACTCGCCATTCGCCCCGAGTGCGGATTTGAACCCGGCCACGAAGGGCTGCGCCAATTCCACGAAGGTCTCGGATTTCTGCACCCGGATCGCACCGATGCCATCTTTCTCAAGATTGCCCGCGCGGCACAGAAGCGGCAGGATCCAGCGCGCCTCGGCCCGGTCGTCATGACCGACAGACAGCGCAAACCAGGTCGAGGGGCCGAAGGGCTTGCGATCCTTCGCAGGCGCCTTGGCATCGGGGGCCAAAAGCTCCTCGGGGGCGCATTTCTGCGCGCGATAGAGCCGCAGGCAGGCCGCCGCGATCTCCAGCGGCGAATGCTCGGCCAGAAGGCGCTCGGCGAAAGCGGCCTGCTCGGGGGTGGGGATTTCTTCCCACGCCGGATCAGCCATCAGATTGTCTTCATCGCGCTTGAGAATATCCTCAGCGCGCGGCGGCACCGTCCATTCCGCGTTGATCTTGGCGAATTTCAGCAGGCGCTCTGCTTTTTTCGTCGCGCGCGGCGGCACGATCAGCGCCGAGATCCCCTTGCGCCCGGCCCGGCCTGTCCGGCCAGAGCGGTGCAGCAGGCCTTCGGTATTCACCGGCAGGTCAGCATGGATCACAAGGTTGAGGTTGGGCAGGTCGATCCCGCGCGCGGCCACATCGGTCGCCACGCAGATCCGGGCCCGCCCGTCGCGCATCGCTTGCAGCGCATGGGTCCGCTCGGTCTGGCTCAGCTCGCCCGACAAGGTCACGACAGCAAAGCCACGATTGCCCAGACGCGCCGTCAGATGGTTCACGGCAGCGCGGGTATTGGCGAAAATGATCGCGCTTTCGCTGTCATGGTAGCGCAGCAGGTTGATGATCGCATGCTCGCTATCGGTCTGGCCCACGCGCATCGCCTGATACGAGATATCGGCGTGCTGGCTGGTGCCGCCCAGCGTGTTGATGCGCTTCGCATCGCGCTGGAATTTCTCGGCAAGCTTCGCAATCGGCGGCGAGACGGTGGCCGAGAACAGCAGCGTGCGGCGCTCTTCGGGCGCGGCGGCAAGGATGAATTCCAGATCCTCGCGGAAGCCCAGATCAAGCATCTCATCGGCCTCGTCGAGCACCACGGCGCGCGCATCCGACAGATCGAGCGAGCCGCGGCGGATGTGATCGCTCAAGCGGCCCGGCGTGCCCACGACGATATGGGCCCCGCGCTCCAGCGCCCGGCGTTCGTCGCGCATATCCATGCCGCCCACGCAGGAGGTCACCCGCGCACCGGTCTTGGCGTAAAGCCAGCTCAGCTCGCGCATGACCTGAAAGGCCAGCTCGCGCGTCGGCGCCACGCAAAGCGCCAGCGGCAGCGCGGCCGGTCCCATCCGTTCCGCATCGCCCAGCAACGTCGGCGCAATAGCAAGGCCGAACCCCACCGTTTTCCCCGATCCGGTCTGGGCCGAAACCAGCAGGTCGGACTCTGTGAGGCCGGGTGCGGTCACGGCCTCCTGCACGGGGGTCAATTTGTCATAGCCACGCTCGGCGAGCGCTTCGGTCAGGGGGGCGATCATGGGTGATGAAGTCCGTAAAATAGCGGCAAGGGCGCGAAGATGCCCGCGTGTCGGGGCAGCGCAAGCTGTGCCCCTTATAGTCCGGACGCAGCAAAGTATACAGGAAAAACGCGCATTCTTCTCAAACGCGGCGATTTGGCCCGCTCAAAGGCCACCCGAGCCGGGCTATCGCGGGCACTGGCACGCGCCGCGCGCATTCGATATGACCAATGCCATGAGCAGTTTTCTTTCCGTCGAGCAATCCCTGACCGGGCGGCGCTGGGTTGGCCCCACGGCCGAAACCGACCGTCTCGCCGAGGCGATGGCGCAATCCACCCATCTGCCGCTTCCGCTTGCGCGCATTCTGGTCGCGCGTGGCGTGTTGCCCGAAGATGCGGATGCGTTTCTGGAACCCACCTTGCGCGCGCTTCTGCCCGATCCGCGCTCGCTGCGCGATATGGAGCGCGCTGCCGAGCGGTTTCTCAAGGCGATAGAGCGGCGCGAAAAAATCGCTGTCTTTGGCGATTACGACGTCGATGGCGGGGCGTCTGCGGCGCTCTTGCTCATATATCTGCGCGAGATCGGGCTTCAGGCCACGCTGTATATCCCCGACCGGATCGACGAGGGCTATGGCCCCAACGAGCCCGCGATGGAGGCGCTCGCGCGCGACCACTCGCTGATCCTCTGCGTCGATTGCGGCACGTTGAGCCATGGCCCGGTTGCGGCGGCCAAGGGTGCCGATGTGTTGATCCTCGATCACCATCTGGGCGGCGAGACCTTGCCCGAGGCGCTGGCCTGCGTGAACCCGAACCGGCTCGATGAGACCGGCGAGCTGGGCCATCTTTGCGCCGCCTCCGTGGTGTTTTTGATGCTGGTCGAGACCAATCGCCAGATGCGCGAGGCCGGGCAGAAAGGCCCCGACCTGATGGCGATGCTCGATCTGGTGGCGCTGGCCACGGTGGCCGATGTGGCCCCGCTGATCGGCTGCAACCGCGCCTTGGTGCGCCAAGGGCTCAAGGTCATGGCGCGGCGCGAGCGCGCGGGACTGGTGGCGCTGTCGGATGTGGCGCGGCTCGACCGGGCGCCCAGCTCCTATCATCTGGGCTTCGTGCTGGGGCCGCGGATCAATGCGGGCGGGCGGATCGGAGCGGCCGATCTGGGCGCGCGGCTGCTCTCGACGCAAGACCCGCATGAGGCCGAGGCGCTGGCCGAACGGCTCGATCTGCTCAACACCGAGCGGCGCGATGTCGAGAACGCGGTGCGCGCCGCAGCGCTCGATCAGGCCGAAGCGCGCGGCGTCGAGGCGCCGCTTGTCTGGGCCGCAGGCGCGGGCTGGCATCCGGGCGTGGTGGGAATTGTGGCCGCGCGCCTCAAAGAGGCCACCAACCGCCCCGCCGTCGTCATCGGGCTGGAGGGCGGGATCGGCAAGGGCTCGGCCCGCTCGGTCAACGGCGTCGATATCGGGGCGGCCATCCAGCGCGTCGCAGCCGAGGGGCTTTTGCTCAAGGGCGGCGGGCACAAGATGGCCGCCGGTCTGACCGTTGAGGAAGACAAGCTGGAGGCCGCGATGGCGCGCCTGTCGGACCTGCTGGAAAAACAGGGCGCAGGCAGTCAAGGGCCGCGCGATCTAAGGCTCGACGGGTTGTTGATGCCCGGTGCCGCCACGCCGCAGCTTATCGAAGATCTCGACCGCGCAGGCCCCTTTGGGCAAGGCGCCCCTGCCCCGCGTTTCGCCTTCGCCGAAATGGAGGTCGTCTCGCCCCGCCGCATCGGCGAAAACCATCTGCGCTTCATGTTCGGCGACGGAATGGGCGCGCGGATCGAGGCGATTCACTTCGGGGCCTTCGACGGACCAATCGGCCCGACCCTGAGCGAGGGCAGTGCGGGGCGCTTTCACCTCGCAGGGCGGCTTGAGATCAATTCCTGGGGCGGCCGAAACAAGGTTCAGCTGCGCATCGAAGATGTCGCCCGCGCGTGAAGCCCTTGTTTTAAAGGCGTAAAAATGCAGCTCCGCCGGAAAGAGCAAAACTTTCGCAAAAACTTAAAAAACCCTCTTGCGAGTCACGCGTGGCTGGCCTAAACACCGCCCACGCCGACGAGGAAAGCACCTCGCAGCGCTGAGTGGCCCGTTCGTCTATCGGTTAGGACGCTAGGTTTTCAACCTAGAAAGAGGGGTTCGATTCCCCTACGGGCTGCCACTTTCTCTCTCATATCAGCCTTGAAGACAGGCACTCGCCCTGCGCCCCCCATCTGTGCGGTCGCGGGACTGTTTGTGTATTTGAGGCCCCGACTGGCCCCTCGATCCAACGGCAAAGCCCCGCCGGTTGACCGACGAGGCTTCTCTTTGAATGTACCCCCTTGGGGCATTCGCCCCGAGGACATGCCTCTCAGGCGCGATAGGCGCTCTGACGTTCGAGCATCCAACCGGGATATTCGGCGGGCAGCGCGCTGACCTTGTCGAGCACCTCCAACTCTTCGGCGCTCAGGCTGATCTCCGCAGCCCCGATATTGTCTGTGAGCTGATCGACACGTTTTGCGCCCACGATCACGCTTGTGACCCGCTTTTGATGCAGCAACCAAGCCAGCGCGATCTGCGCAACCGAGGCACCCTTCGACTCGGCGATCGGGCGCATCGCCTCGATCACGTCATAGGCGCGGTCCTTGTTGAGCGGCGGGAAGTCGAAATTGGCGCGCCGCCCGTCCGAGCCCTTACCCTCGCGGTCATATTTGCCCGACAGGAAGCCGCCTGCCAGCGGGCTCCAGACCATCAGGCCGATCCCAGTATCGTCCAGCATCGGCACGATCTCGCGCTCCAGATCGCGCCCGGCCAGCGTGTAATAGGCCTGAAGCGACAGGATCGGCGCAAGCTGGCGCGCCTTGGTGATGCCGACCGCCTTCACAATCTGCCACGCTGCCCAGTTCGAGAGGCCAATATAGCGGATATGGCCGTGCTGCACGAGCGTGTTGAGCGCCTCGAGGGTCTCCTCGATGGGCGTGGCGCTGTCGAATCCGTGGATCTGATAGAGGTCGATATGATCGAGCTGCAGCCGCTCAAGGCTCGCCTTGCACTGATCCATGATGTGATAGCGCGACGCACCGGTCGCATTCACGCCCTCGCCAACCCGGCCAAAGACCTTGGTCGCGATCACCACATCCTCGCGCTTGACGCCCAAGTTGCGCAGCGATTGACCGAGGATCTGCTCGCTCTTGCCGCCCGCATAAACATTGGCGGTGTCGATGAAGTTGATACCCGCATCAAGCGCCGTTTTGACAAGCCCGTCAGCCTCATCCTGCTGAAGTTGTCCGATATGGCCCCACATACCTTCGGAACCGCCGAAGGTCATGGTGCCAAGGCAAAGCTCGGAGACGAAAAGCCCGCTCGGGCCGAGACGGCGATACTGCATGGGAAGATCCTTTCCGTTTTCCTAATCCGCCGGGACGCTGCCCGGCTTGTCTCTCACGTGGGGCGCAACGCGTGCCCCGGCCACGCCGATCCTGTCGAATGATTGCACGATCCTGTCATGCCCCCATCGCGCCCTTTGCCAGCGCGACGCGCAGAGCTATCTTGAGCACATGCAACAGAGCCCCTTCGTGAGATTGACTAGGCAGGCCGAGGCACTGAGCGCCGATCAAGAGGCCATCGCCCGCATTGACGGGCTACGGGTGACGCGCCGCACCGCGCCGACGGGACCGTTTCACGGGCGTTATAGGCCCTCGCTCTGCGTCGTCTTGCGCGGCGCGAAGGTGAGCCGCTTGGGCAATCGCAGCTTTTGCTACTCCGCCGGAAAATGCCTGATCGCATCGCTCGAGGTGCCGATCATCGCGGAGGTGGTCGAAGCCTCACCCGAGGCGCCCTACCTCGCCTTTTCGCTGACGCTCGATCCGGTGACGATCAGCGACCTGCTCGTGGAGCATGACAATGCAGCGCCCCCTTTGCACGCCGACACTCCGGCGCTGAGCGTGGAGGCCCTGCCCGAGGCGCTGATCGATCCGCTGGAGCGACTGCTCGCGCTGCCGGCGCGCCCGAACGATCTCCCGGTACTCGAGCCGATGATCCGGCGCGAAATCACGTGGCTTTTGCTCAACGGCCCGCATGGTGCGATGCTGCGCCAGATCGGGCTTGCTGAGAGCCGTATGGCGCGGATCGCCCGCGCGGTGACGTGGATCCGGGCGAATTTCGCGCAAAGCCTTAATGTCGGGGAACTGGCCACCCTTGCCGGGATGAGCCCGACCACCTTTCATCGCCATTTCAAGGCCGCAACCGCGCTGACCCCCGTTCAGTTTCAAAAACAGCTGCGCCTGCAAGAGGCCCGCAGGCTACTGCTTTCCGAGGGAAGCGACGTGGCGCGCGTGGGGTTCGAGATCGGTTATGACAGCCCCTCACAGTTCAGCCGGGAATATCGCCGCCTCTTCGGCGCTCCGCCCGGACGCGACAGCGCACAGTTGCGCCGCGACATGACCGCCGCGACCTCCGAGCTTTAAGGGAGGGGCCCGCTCAGACGTGCTGGCCTGCATTGACCTCGATCTCGGTCCCGGTGACGTAGCTCGACGCATCCGAGCACAGAAACCAGATCACATCGGCCACTTCCGAGGGCTGCCCGAGACGGCGCAGCGGCAGGGTATCGACGATCTTCTGGGTGCCGGGCGAGAGAATCGATGTCTCGATCTCGCCGGGGGCAATCGCATTGACCCGCACCCCCAACGGCCCGAAATCATGGGCCATTTCCCGCGTAAGCGCCTTGAGCGCCGCCTTCGAGGTCGAATAGGCGGCCCCCGCGAAGGGATGCACCCGCAGCCCGGCAATCGAGGTCACGTTGACGACCGCCCCGCCCGCCGCCGACAGCTCATCGCGCAGGCCCCGCGCCAGCACGATCGACGAGAAGAAATTGACGTGGAAAACCTGCCCCCATGTCATCAGATCGGTGTCGATGGTGTTGAGCCGCGCGCCATCGGGCCCTTTGGGCGAGATCCCGGCATTATTGACCAGCGCATCGAGCTTGCCATCCAGCCGCTCGCGGATCACCTCAACCGCATTGATCGTGTCAGCAGGATCGGCCAGATCGAGCTGGATATGATCCTCGCGCCCGCCGCCCCAAGGGCATTCCTCGGGAAAGGGCTGGCGTGAACAGGTGATCACGCGCCAGCCTTCAGCGGCAAAGCGCTTCACCGTCGCATGCCCGATGCCACGGCTCGCCCCGGTCAGCAGCATCACCTTGCGCTCATCCATCTGAGTGTCTCCCTTGATCTTACGCGCCGAGCCTAGTGGCTTTTGGTGCAAGTGCAACGCCCCCCGGCCCTTTCCAAGCCCAAAGATTGCCGCTAGCAAGAAAGGGTCCGCGCCCCCTGTCAGGAACCAGCAGATGAGAAAACAGACGATGAATCGAGACTGGATCGCCACCGCCCGCACGCTCTCCGAAGCCCTGCCCTATCTGCAACGCTATTCCGGCGCGGTCGTCGTCGTGAAATTCGGCGGCAATGCGATGGGCGATGACGACGCGATGGCCGAATTCGCCCGCGACATCGTGCTGATGCGTCAGGTCGGCATGAACCCGGTCGTGGTGCATGGCGGCGGCCCGATGATCAATGAGATGCTTGGCAAGCTCGGGATCGAAAGCCAGTTCGTGCGCGGCAAGCGCGTGACCGACAAGGCCACCGTCGAGGTGGTCGAGATGATCCTCTCGGGGCTGGTGAACAAGCGCATCGTGCAGGCGATCAACGATCAGGGCGGACGCGCGGTCGGGATCTCGGGCAAGGATGACGACCTGATGGTCTGCGAGGCCGACGACCCGGAACTGGGCTTTGTCGGCCGCCCCGTCGAGATGAACGTGCAGGTGATCCGCGATCTCTACAGCGCGGGCATCATCCCCGTCATCGCCCCTGTCGCAACCGGCATGGCCGATAACGAGACCTTCAACGTCAATGGCGACACGGCCGCTGGTGCCATCGCAGGGGCCTTGCAGGCGGATCGCCTGCTGCTTCTGACCGATGTGGCGGGCGTCAAGAATGCCGAGGGCGACGTGATCACCCAGCTGACCCCCGAAGATGTCGAGGCGCTGATCGCCGATGGCACCATCGCAGGCGGAATGATTCCCAAGACCGAAACCGCACTCAAGGCGCTGCGCGACGGCGTGCGCGCCGTGGTGATCGTCGATGGGCGCGTACAAAACGCCTGCCTGCTTGAGCTTTTCACCGAACATGGCGCAGGCTCGCTGATCCGCTCCACAGCGCCACGCGTGCCCCCGCAGGCGCGGTGATCGCGGGACTTGATGCAGCGCTCGGAGCGCATAGGCTTTTCGTCTCGGGCGCGCTGCATGAAGGCGAGACGACGCTGATCCTGCTCTCTCCCGACGAGCCGGGGTTTTGGGATCACGTCACCGCCCAACCGGAATTTGCCGACGATGCGCCCGATCCGCTCGACCGCTGGTCCGCGCGGGTGGTGGGCGCGATCGCCACGCAGTTCGGAGCCGGTGCGTGCTACCCGTTTGAGGGCCCGCCCTGGCATCCTTTCGTGACCTGGGCGATCCGGTCCGGCCAAAGCTTCCCATCGCCCGTGCATATGACGGTGCATGCGCGCATGGGCCTCTGGGCCAGCCTGCGCGGGGCGCTCGTGCTGCCCGGGCGGCTTGCCTTGCCCGCCCCTGCGACATCCCCCTGCATAGGCTGCGACGCGCCCTGTATGACCGCCTGCCCGGTCGGCGCGCTCTCGCCCGCGGGCTATGACGTGGCCAGCTGTCACGCCCATCTCGACGGGCCCCGGGGCGCATCCTGCCGCGATTTTGGCTGCCTTGCACGTCACGCTTGCCCGGCGGGTCAAAGCTATGGCAGGCTGGCGCGACAATCCGCATGGCATATGAGGCAGTTCCACCCATGACACCACTCGGCTATCGCCGCCTGATCCTGACGCGCCATGCCAAATCTAGCTGGGATGACCCGCTCATCGAAGACCGGGACCGCCCGCTTAACGCACGTGGCCGCAGGGCCGCGATCGAGCTGGGCGATTTTCTCGCCTCGCGCGGGCTCGAACCCGAGGAGGTGCTGTGCTCTGACACGCAACGCACCCGCGAGACATGGGAGCGTCTGGCCGGCGCCGTCATCGAGACGCGCCCCGAGATCCGCTGCCTTGATGCGCTCTATCACGCCAGCCCCGAAACCATGCTCGAGGTGCTCCGCTCCGCCAATGCCTCAAGCGTGATGATGCTGGGCCACAATCCCGGCATCGCGGAATTTGCCCGCCAATTGCCCGCCCATCCGATTCACGACCCGGAATTCCGGCGCTTTCCGACGGGGGCCACGCTGATCATCGATTTCGCGATTGAGGACTGGTCCGAACTGGTCCCCGGCCAAGGCTCGACGCTCGATTTCTTCACACCGACCCGGCGCGGATAGAAAAAGGCCGGTGTCCCCACCGGCCTCTTCCTCTTGATCCAAATATCCGACTGTGGTCCGGGGGGTGTGTCCCCCCCGGCTTTGCCGTTCAGTGCCCGAGAATCTGGCTCAGGAACTGCTTGGTGCGGTCCGACTTCGGATTGTTGAAGAAGTCATGCGGGTTGTTTTGCTCCACGATCTGGCCATCGGCCATGAAGATCACCCGGTTCGCCACAGCCTGCGCAAAGCCCATCTCATGGGTCACACACAGCATGGTCATCCCCTCTTCGGCCAGCTCGATCATCGTGTCGAGCACCTCTTTGATCATCTCGGGATCCAGCGCCGAGGTCGGCTCATCGAACAGCATGATGCGCGGCTTCATGCAGAGCGAGCGCGCGATGGCCACACGCTGCTGCTGACCGCCCGAAAGCTGACCGGGATATTTGTCGGCCTGCTCGGGGATCTTCACCTTCTCGAGGAAATGCATCGCTGTATCGATGGCCTCCTTCTTGGGCGTCTTGCGCACCCAGATCGGGGCCAGCGTCAGGTTCTCGAGAATCGTCAGATGTGGAAAGAGATTAAAGTGCTGGAACACCATCCCCACTTCGCGGCGGATCTTGTCGATATTCTTGAGATCGTTCGTAAGCTCGATCCCGTCGACCACGATCTTGCCCTGCTGGTGCTCCTCCAGCCGGTTGATGCAGCGGATCAACGTCGATTTCCCCGACCCCGAGGGTCCGGCAATGACGATGCGCTCGCCGCGCTGCACAGTCAGGTCAATGTCACGCAGAACGTGGAACTGACCGTACCACTTGTTCATATTCTCGATCTGGATCGCGACCTCGTCGGAGACCTGCATGTGGCTGCGGTCTACGCTGCGTTCGATGTGCGGTTCACTCATGGGTGTCTCCCTTAGCGATGTTCACGCTGAAGCCGGTTCTCGAGATGCATCGAGTAACGCGACATCGCGAAGTTCAGGATGAAGAAGATGGCGCCGACAAAGACGAAGGGTTCCCAGTAGATCCCTTTCCAGTTGAAGTCGGCGCGGATGAAGTCCGGGATCCCCTTGAGCGGGTCGAACAGACCCACGAACACCACAAGCGTGGTATCCTTGAACATCCCGATGAAGGTGGAGACGATGCCCGGGATCGAGATCTTGAGCGCCTGCGGCAAGATGATCAGGCGCTGCGCCTTCCAGTAATCCAGACCCAGCGCATCCGCTGCCTCATATTGCCCACGCGGCAGCGCCGCGAGACCACCCCGGATCACCTCCGCGATATAGGCGGCGGCGAACATGGTCACGAGAATCATCACCCGCAGGATGATGTCGAAATTCGTGCCCGGCGGCAGGAAGTAGTTGAGCAGCAAGGAGGCCACAAACAGCAACGTGATCAGCGGGACGCCCCGGATGAACTCGATGAAGATGACCGAGAAGGTCTTGATCAGCAGCATGTCCGATT
Organism: Thioclava dalianensis; assembly: GCF_000715505.1. GTDB lineage: Bacteria > Pseudomonadota > Alphaproteobacteria > Rhodobacterales > Rhodobacteraceae > Thioclava > Thioclava dalianensis. Next base: position 28,716 of record NZ_JHEH01000004.1, on the reverse strand, counting down.
GCCGCCCGAGCGCGAGCACGACCCCTGCGGGCAGTGACATCGCGATGCCTCCCACCCCCAGCGTGATCGCCAGCAAGAACCCACCGAATTTCGACGAAGCGACACTCTCAAGTCCGACCGGGATCATCGCATGGAACAGCGAAATCAGTGGCCCCACAGCAAAGAGGAAATAGAGAATCGTCACGATCGCTCCGACCGAGAAGGCCATGATAGAGCCAAACCGCGCCACGGCCATGAAGACCACGCCGCCCAGCACGAACCCCGTCAGGACCAGCACCGGTCCCCAGACCGAACCGCCCCAAAGCAGCCACACGGCAAGGAACGGATAAATCGGGGTGAACCACGCGACTTTCTTGGGCACGAATTGGAACATCAACGGGCCAATGGCCACGAAGAGCAGCGCGAAGGCAAGAATCGGGCGCCAATACAGCTCCGGCGGATAGAAGCCGAAGATGAACTGGTGCCAGCGCTCCCGGATCACCGCCCAGCAGGCGCCAGAGGCATCTGGCCCCCAACGCTCGGCAATGATCTGGCGGCATTCCTTGATCGAGTTGGCCTCCCACACACCGTGCAGGAACCAGCCGTAGAAATGGCTCACAAACAGGTAGATCGCAAAGATCCCCAGCAGCGTGAGCACGGTATTGAGCCAGCCCGAGAACAGGTTCTCGCGCAGCCAGCGGATCGCGCCCGTCTCACCCGCGGGCGCGGGTTGTTGGGGCATCATCGTGTCGCGCACATAGGCGACGGAATGGGCTTCGGTATCGCTCATCTCAGCGCTCCTTCAGCTTGACACGATTGTTGAAGATATTCATCCCGCCCGAAATCAGCAGCGAGATCACGAGATAGATCAGCATCATCAGTGTGATCGCCTCCAACTCGCGCCCTGTCTGGTTGAGCGTGATGCCCCCCAGCGTGCCGCGCAGATCGAGGTACCCCACGGCGATGGCCAGCGAGGAGTTCTTCGTCAGGTTGAGGAATTGCGAGATCAGCGGCGGGATGATCACCCGCAATGCCTGCGGCAAGATCACCAGACGCATCGTGCGGCTGGGCCGCAAACCGAGTGCAAAGGCCGCCTCGGTCTGGCCCTTGGATACGGCAAGAATACCCGCGCGCACAATCTCGGCGATGAAGGCTGCGGTATAAAGCGACAGCCCCGCCCAGAGGGCCACGAAGGCGTTCGACACATTCGTGCCGCCGGTAAAGTTGAAGCCCTTGAGCTGTGGCTCTTCGGGGTTCACACCAAGCGCGAACAGCAGGACAACAACCGGGATCAGCCAGATCGCGAGGCTTTTCCAAAGCGTCGGTGGACGGACCCCCGTCGCTTCCTGAACACGGTTTGCACGGTTCACCAGCATCTTATTGACGAAATAGCTGCCCAGAAGGACGATCACGATCGCCAAGAAATCGAGCGAAATCGGGGCAAGCGCCGTGTCGAGCGAACCAAGCGTGCGGTCAAAATGGATCGAAGGGATCGCCGTGTAGCGATTGGTGAAGGCCACCGATTCCAGCACCATCGAGGCACCGGCTTCGCCGGTTTGCGCATTCACGCGGTACTGGTTGGGAGAGGGCGCCGCCTCGGTCAGCAATGCGATGGCGACGAGGATCCACAAAAGGACAGGGATGTTGCGGAAGACCTCGACATAGATCGTCATCAGACGACCCACGAGCCAGTTCTTCGACAAACGCAGCACGCCGATAATCACGCCGAGGAAGGTCGCGGTGATACAGCCGAGGAATGAAACCCAAAGCGTGTTGATCAACCCCACCAGCATGGCCCGGCCATGCGTCATGTCGTTATTATAGGGGATCAGAGCGTTGCCGATGTCATAGCCGGAGCGCTGCCAAAGGAAGCTGTAATTGAAATCCTTACCCAAATCATTGAGGTTTCGGATCACGTTGTCGACCAGCCATCCGACACCCGCCATGACCAGAAACAACACCACGATCTGGATCGTGATCGAACGGTATCGCGTGTCATAGATGAGCTGGCTGAGCCGAAAGCCTGTCGGCCCCGACGCGTCTTGCGCAGTTGTCATTGTTCGTTCCCCTGTTGCCGTGCAGCTTTTTTATGCGGCCATTCTATGACGGGCCTTGAGGGAGTTACCTCCCCTGCTCACGGGCTTTTTATAGTAAGTCAGGGGCGCGGATTGACCGCGCCCCTGCATGGCCCTCTTAGCGGAAGGGCGGTGCGTACATCAGACCACCTTGGGTCCATTGTGCGTTCAGGCCGCGGGCCAGACCGATCGGGGTCTGCTCGCCGATGGTGGCCGCGAAGATCTCGCCGTAGTTGCCACCTGCCTTGATTGCGTTGACCAGCCAGTCCTTGTCGAGACCGACCATCGCGCCCAGATTGCCCTCGGTACCGAGCATCCGGTTGATTTCCGGGTTGTCGGTGCCTTTGGCCAGCTCATCGATATTGGCCGAGGTGATGCCGTATTCTTCGGCAGCGATCAGGCCGTAGATCGTCCAGCGCACGATATCGGTCCACTGGTCATCGCCCTGACGCACGGCGGGGGCCAGCGGCTCTTTCGAGATGATCTCGGGCAGGATGACGTAGTCGGACGGGTTCGCGAAAGCGGCGCGCGTGGCTGCCAGACCCGACGCGTCGGTCGTGTAGGCATCGCAGGCGCCTGCGAGGAACTGCTGCTCACCTTCGGCATTCGAATCGACGGTGATCGGCTGATAGCTCATGTTGTTGGCTTTGAAGTAGTCAGCCAGGTTCAGCTCGGTCGTGGTGCCGGTCTGGATACAGACGGACGCGCCGTCGAGTTCCTTGGCCGAGGTCACGCCCGAATCCTTGCGCACCATGAAGCCCTGACCGTCGTAGTAGTTGGTCGCGGTGAATTGCAGCTTCAGGTCGGTGTCGCGCGAGAACGTCCAGGTGGTGTTGCGCGCCAGCAGATCAACCTCGCCCGAACCCAGCGCGGTAAAGCGCGTCTGGCCCGAGGTCGGCACGTATTTCACCTTGGAGGGGTCGCCCAGAACAGCGGCCGCCACGGCTTTACAGATCGCAACGTCAAAACCCGACCAGTTGCCGTTTGCATCAGGTGCGGCAAAGCCGACCAGGCCGGTATTCACGCCGCAGATCAGCTCGCCACGCGCTTTGACGTCATCAAGCGTCGCGGCTCCGGCGACTCCGGCAGCCAAGGAGGCTACGGTCAGCGCGCCGAAAAACACGGATTTCTTCATTTTTACCTCTTCCTGTTTCGCCGCTCTATCTAGGAGCGGTTCTTGATGGCCCATTGCGGGGCCCGATCACTGTGTCCCAGAACACAAAGTAACGAAAGTGTGGTCCAAATGTTCAAAGAAGGTCAAGGCCACATTCCCTTTTAAGACCCGACAATTGTAGAATTGATCGCCGGTCGCGCAGGAATTGCGCGGAACGTGAGAGAACGTCCGGCTCGCGGCCAATCACGCCCTGGCGAGATACCAAATGCGCTCTGCGTCAAGCAGTGCAGCGCGTTTGAGAGCGGCCAATTCGGCGGCTTCCTCGTCATCGCCCCATTGTGCGATCTGCCAGTCATCATCGATCCGCGAGAGCCGCCAAGCCTCTGCGGCATCGAGTCGCCCCTGCCCTACGGCAAGCCCCAGCACGAGCGATCCGGATATCGCGATCAGGTCATGCATCGCGGCCAGCTCGAACTCCGAGAGCGCGGCCAGCGCGGCGCGCAAAGGGGCCACAGCCTGCGGATCTTGCGCCACCGGCATCACCCCCGATGTAACCTGCAGATGCGCCCCGAACTCCGCGCGCGCCCAATCGAGAAGCGGATCCCAGGCATCGGCCTCGCGCCTTGCCAGCTCCTCAGGGCTTTCGGCGCGGTAGCACAAAAGATCCGTGTCGCCGTAATCGCCCAACATCGCCACGACCTCGTCGAACTGCACGCGCACCTTGTCGATCGCGGCATTGGCCGAGCGGGTGACCGGCATCGTATCGGGCCGGATCACGCCGTCCTGCGCATCCCATTCCGCCGCAATCGCCTCTGCCATCGCGCGGCTCGGCACGCGCAGTGCAGATTTCGCAGGGCTGCGCAGCGCACGGCTGTCCAGCAGCACGCCGAAATCGCCTGCAGTCCCCTCGACCGTGGCGGCTTTCCAAAATCTCTTTGCGGCCCATTCGCTCATGGTTGCATCTCCCAAAGCGTCATCAGCGCTGCCTCCAGCGCATCGAAATCCGAAACCATCTGCCCCGCCCCGGCAGCTTCAAGCTCGGCGGGCGGATGATAGCCCCAGCGCACGCCAATCGTCGCGACCCCGGCGCTGCGGCCCATCTCCATATCGTAGCTGGTATCGCCGATCATCACCGCACCGCGCGCCTCGACACCCGCCTCCGCCAGCGCCGTGAGCACCATCGACGGATGCGGCTTGGAGGGGTGATCATCGGCCACTTGCAGATTGACGAAGATCCCATCGAGCCCGTGATGCGCAATCAGCGCCACAAGCCCACGGCGCGATTTCCCGGTCGCCACCGCCAGCAACAGATCGTCGCGCGCAGCAAGCCGTTGCAGCAGCGCCTTGGCCCCGGGATAAAGCGGCGCGGGATCGACAGCCCGGGTGCTTTTATAGCTGTCCTTGTAGCCCTGCACGATGCGTGCCTGCGTGAGCGCATCAAGCTCGGGCGCGATCTGCGCCACGGCGACGGGCAGCGAGAGACCAACAATCTGAAGCACCTTCGAGGCGGGCGGCGCGGGCTGCCCCGCCGCCTCGAACCCCATCGCCATCGCATGGGTGATATGGGTCTGACTGTCCGAGATCGTGCCGTCGACATCGAAGATCGCAAGCTTCATCTAGAGATCCTCAAACGGATCGGCAGGCACGTCACGCTCATGCCAGTCGAGAAGATCCCATGTGCGTTTCATATGTTCGGGCAGCGGTGCGACCAGCGTGATCCGCTTGCCGCCCACCGGATGATCGAAGCTGATCTGACGGGCATGCAGATGCAGGTTGCGAGAGATCTCGCCGCCCAGTTGCGCGCCCCAGCCATCGCCGAGATTTTCCTGCCCCGAGCCGCCATATTTGCCATCCCCGATGATCGGGTTGCCAATCTCGGCCATATGCGCGCGCAGCTGATGCGTGCGCCCGGTGATCGGAACCAGCGCGACCCAGCTCACCCGCTGCCCCAGAATATGCATCGTGAAATAGTCGGTCGTGGCGCGTTTGGCACCTTCGGTCTTGTCGACCTTGGCGGGGTGGATGCAGTGCATCTTTTCGCCCTCGCCGCCGCGCCCATGGCCCGGCGCCTTCACCAGACCGAAGCGGATCGTGCCGAATTTCGGCTCGGGCGCGCCTGCCACGGCTGCCCAATAGATCTTGCGCGTGGTCTTGGCGCGGAACGATTCCGACAGCCTGCGCGCCACCCGGTCGGTGCGCGCGAGCAGCAAAACGCCCGAGGTGTCCTTGTCGAGCCGGTGCACCAGCTTGGGCTTGTCCTTATAGCCAAAGCACAGCGCCTCGCTCAGCCCGTCGACGTGACGGTTGCCCTGCCCCGAGCCGCCCTGCGAGGGCAGACCGGCGGGCTTGTTGAGCGCGATGATATGCTCGTCTTTCCACAGCACGCAGGACTGGATAAACGCCGCATCCGCATCCGAGATGCCAGTTGCCTCATTGGGCGGCGGCGCATCGGGGATCGGCGGCACGCGGATGGTCTGGCCGGGGGCCACGCGCGCATTGGCCTTCACCCGCCCCTTATCGACGCGCAGATCGCCCTTGCGGCACATCTTTTCGATCAGCCCTTGGCTAAGCTGCGGAAAGCGGCGCTTGAGGAATTTGTCGAGCCGCTGCTCGCCCTCTTCCTCGGTGACCGTGATGTGCTGAACCCCGCTCATAGCAGCGCCCGCATCAGATGAACGCCCGCGACAAGGCCGAGCAGACCGGCCCCGACCGACAGCGCGACATAGGTCGCAGCCAAGGTGACATTCCCGCGCTCGATCAGCGAGTAGGTCTCAAGCGAGAAGGACGAGAACGTGGTGAACCCGCCGAGAAAGCCCGTCGCGAGAAAAGCGTTCCAATGGGTCAACTGCTTGTCGCCCAGAAACACAACCAGCGCGCCCATCAGGAACGAGCCGATGATGTTCACTGTGATGACCCCCAGCGGCATCTGGTGAGAGCCAAAACTGCGCATCATCCCCACGCCCACGAGATAGCGCCCCGAGGCACCCAGCGCGCCACCCAGCGCGACCTGTAAGACCGTAATCAGCATTGGAGTCTCCTTTGCGGCCCTTGGACCGAAGGGGAGAGGAAATGTCAAGTTTGGCGACGTATGCGCTGCTTGGTGAACCATTCGAGCCGCTTTTTCAACTCGCGCTCGAAGCCGCGTTCAACGGGTTGATAGAGCACCGGGCGCGGCATCGTCTCGGGGAAGTAGTTCTGCCCCGAAAACCCGTCTTCAGCGTCGTGATCATAGGCATAGCCCGCCCCAAAGCCCTGCTCGGCCATCAGCTTGGTCGGGGCATTGAGGATATGGCGCGGCGGCGGCTCGGAGCCGGTCTTCTTGGCCGCCGCGCGTGCCGCTTTATAGGCCACATAGCCCGCATTCGATTTCGGCGCGAGCGCGAGATAGAGCACAGCCTGCGCCAGCGCCAGCTCGCCCTCAGGGCTGCCGAGGCGCTCATAGGTGTTCCACGCATCAATACACAACACCTGCGCCTGCGGATCGGCCAGACCGATATCCTCCACCGCCATCCGGGTGATCCGGCGCGCAAGGAAGCGTGGATCCTCTCCGCCCTCAAGCATCCGCGCGAACCAGTAGACGGCGGCGTCGGGATCCGAGCCGCGCACCGATTTATGCAGCGCCGAGATCAGGTTGTAATGCTCATCGCCCGACTTGTCGTATTTCGCCGCGCGCTTCATCAGCCGGGTCGACAGCTGATCGGTATCCATTGGCTTGTCGGTCTTCCAAGCGACGATCTGCTCGATCAGGTTCAACAGCGCGCGCCCGTCGCCATCGGCCATCTCCAAAAGCGCCTCACGCGCCTGACCGGTCAGCGGCAGGGGACGTTCCAGCGCCCGCTCGGCGCGCTGCGCGAGCCGTTCGAGATCCGCAAGATCCAGCCGCTCGAGGATCATCACCTGCGCCCGGCTGAGCACAGCAGCGTTCAGCTCAAAGCTCGGGTTTTCGGTTGTAGCGCCCACCAGAAGGATCGTGCCGTCTTCCATATGCGGCAGGAAACTGTCCTGCTGCGCCTTGTTGAAGCGGTGGATCTCGTCGACGAAAAGAAGCGTGCCCCTGCCCTGCCCGCGCCGCAACTTGGCAGCCTCGAAGACCTTGCGCAGCTCGGGCACCCCGGTGAAAATTGCCGAGATTTGCACGAAAGCTCGGTCAGAGGCATCCGCCAGCAGCCGGGCAATCGTGGTCTTGCCTACACCGGGCGGCCCCCAGAAAATGAGCGAGCCCAACGAGCCCGCCGCTAACATCGCGCCCAGCGGCGCATCTGGGCCGAGCACCTGCTCCTGCCCGATCACTTCCGAGAGCGCACGCGGCCGGATACGGTCGGCCAGCGGGCGCGAAGCCTGCGGCGCGTCAGACGCGGGATCGGAAGGGGTGTCGAACAAATCAGCCATATCACCGCGCAACCTAGTGCGAAGCCCCGATATGGGAAAGCCCCCGCGACATGGCGGGGGCTATGGCGAGAGCGACTATACGCCTCTTTTCGAGGCAAGATCTGAGACCGCCGCGCCCAATCGGTAGAGGATCAATGCATCTTGGTGGCGAGACTGATCTCGACGCAGACATGGTCACCACCAATATCAAGAACCGGGCCATTGGGAACGCAATCGAGCCCGACTCGGCGCGCCAGTCTCGGCGCAGAGCCCGGGATCAACCCGAGCACTTTCGACGCGCCGAACTGACGTGCTGAGATGACCATCTCATGAATGAGTTGGAACTGTACTTTCAGCCGATCTCTCGCCGCGACATGTTCCGAGACGAAAATGCGAGAACATTCCCAGATATGCTCTGCCACAGGGGCCTCTTTGTATAGCAATTGCGATGGGATCGATTCCAACAGGCCTTTTTGCGCGTCGCGGATCATATAAGAATAGATGCCGCATCTATGCGTGGTGGGCGTCAGCCGTACGCCAGCCAGAACCCGGCTGCGATCGTGGACTGCGACCCAACGGCTCGCCGCGGTGTCGTACTGATCAAACTCCATGCCGTCGACCTGAGGCAAATCCCATTGTTTCCAACCGATAAATGTCTGGTGACGCGCGCGAAAAAAATTTGCGAATAGTTCGCCATGATTGTGCAGATTTGCATAGGAAAGAGTTGTCGCTTCCATGAGTGTGTCTCCTTGGGGTAAAAAAACCTGGGAGAGCGCCACGGCAGCTCAGAGCAATCTGTATTCTCGTGCTTTGCGCACCGCCTCAGAGGTGGTTCGGGCTTCAAGTCGAATGCGGGCAGACTTCAACCTCGCCTTAAGTGCGCTTTCCGATATCCCCAGTTTTGCAGCGGCAGCGGCGTGACGATCTCCATTTGAAATGCAAATTAAAGCTTCGACTTGCGGCTTGGTCAGGCCGTCCGAGGGCGTGTTTTCCTCGTGCAGACGCATTGCGATATCCTGCAACCGCAACATCTCTTGATCGGAAAATTCTCGATCCCCCCGACCAATGCCAACCATTGAGCGTGACGAGATAGGGCCGCAGGACGTGCTAGCCCCGAACCGCAAACCGTAAGTAGCAGCTTGCCCAATGACATCGAACGGATCTGGGAGAGAAATTTCGCTCCAACGGGTCACGCCCGTCATACCAATCCCCCAAAAAACCAGAGGATCGCGTAGGTAGAACGCATTTTCGTTGTAAAAAGCCACCCAAGCATCGGGAAACGTGCTGTGATATAGCAATGGCGACGCATGACGAATGTGAAGCCCCACGGTAAACCCAAGTGGGGAAAGGTCTGCTAGCTCTGCTAGCATTTCTCGAGTCGCGCGATTGAAAGACATGTCTTTTTAGATAGTTATAGAAAAATTCAGTCAACTTTAAAGTGCGTTAATCGACCTTCACCTTAACGTAATTAACCATTTTTTTCCGCATAACCTGAGGTAAACAAAGCGCGTGATCACAGCACAGGCGCAACCTGTAGTAATGCGACCACAATCACCCCGGAGCAAATCAAAAAAAATCCCGCCAAACTGGCGGGATTTTGAACCGTTCTGGGGTAGCCGAGCACCGGTGCGGCGCCCGAGAATCAATCCTCAGCAGCCTCTTCGGCTTCGACGCGTGCTTTGTCGCCAGCGCCTTTGGCGGAGACGTCACGGTCGACGAATTCGATGATCGCCATCGGCGCCATGTCCCCGTAGCGGAAACCGGCTTTGAGGACGCGCACATAGCCGCCCTGACGCTCTTTATAGCGCGGCCCGAGGATGTCGAAAAGTTTTGCGACATACTGGTCTTGCTTGAGCTGGCTTGCGGCCTGACGGCGGGCGTGCAGATCGCCGCGCTTGGCAAGGGTGATCAGCTTCTCGATGACCGGGCGCAGTTCTTTCGCCTTGGGCAGGGTCGTCTTGATCTGCTCGTGCTCGATCAGCGAGCCTGCCATGTTGGCGAACAGCGCCTTGCGGTGCTCATGGGTGCGGTTGAGGCGGCGGTAGCCACGTGCGTGACGCATGATGTATCTCCAATATTGCGTTTTGCTTTGTCAGGCCGGCGATGCGTGTCACCGGCTCACCTTGGGGCTTGCGCCCAGATAGTCCCCGGCAGGTCCGGGCATTGCGTGAGGGGCGTTTATCCAACGCCCCTCAATTCGTCAATCAGAATTGGTCTTCGAAGCGTTTGGCCAGATCTTCGATATTTTCCGGCGGCCAATCTTCGACTTCCATCCCGAGATGCAGACCCATGCCCGAGAGCACTTCCTTGATCTCGTTGAGCGACTTGCGCCCGAAGTTCGGCGTGCGCAGCATCTCGGCTTCGGTTTTCTGGATCAGATCGCCGATATAAACGATGTTGTCGTTCTTGAGGCAGTTGGCCGAACGCACGGAGAGTTCCAGCTCGTCCACTTTCTTGAGCAGAAGCGGGTTGAACTCGAGGCCGTCGTCCTGATCTTGCTTGCCTGCCGATTCCGGCTCGTCGAAGTTGACGAAGATCGACAGCTGGTCTTGCAGGATGCGGGCGGCGAATGCGACTGCATCATCTGCAGAGAGCGACCCGTCGGTCTCAACCTTCATCGTCAGCTTGTCATAGTCGAGCACCTGACCCTCACGGGTGGGCTGGACCTCATAGGCAACCTTCTTGACCGGCGAGTAGATCGCATCGACCGGGATCAGACCGATCGGGGCATCTTCGGGACGGTTCTTGTCGGCAGCGACATAGCCTTTGCCGGTGTTCACGGTCAGCTCCATGAACAGATCCGCGCCGTCATCGAGGTGGCACACGACATGCTCTTTGTTGAGCACCTCGATACCTGCCGTCTCAGTGATGTCGCCTGCGGTGACAACGCCCGGCCCCTTGGCCGAGATCGAAAGACGCTTGGGCCCTTCGACATCCATGCGCAGCGCCACGCCCTTGAGGTTGAGAACGATATCCGTCACGTCCTCGCGCACACCGGCAACCGACGAGAACTCGTGCAGCACGTTGTCGATCTGAACGCTCGTGATCGCGGCGCCCTGAAGCGAGCTGAGCAGAACGCGGCGCAGTGCGTTGCCGAGCGTCAGACCGAAGCCGCGCTCGAGCGGTTCGGCGACGATCGTCGCCTGACGCAGCGGGTCATTGCCCGGCTTGACGTCCAGTTGCGTGGGCTTGATCAATTCGGCCCAATTCTTGTGGATCATGCGATTGCCTCCATACTTGTCCCAGACCCATGTCCAAAGTCGGGACGCCCGAGGAAAAACCGAAAAAACACGCCCGGGCCGCGCGGATAGTCCGCACGGCCCGGCCGCTGAAATTCAAATCAGACGCGGCGACGCTTCGGCGGGCGACAGCCGTTATGTGCGATCGGCGTCACGTCGCGGATCGAGGTCACGGTCAGACCGACCGCAGCCAGGGCGCGAAGAGCCGACTCACGACCCGAACCCGGGCCCTGCACTTCAACGTCGACAGTTTTCAGACCATGATCCTGCGCTTTTTTGGCAGCGTCTTCAGCAGCCATCTGAGCGGCGTAGGGGGTCGATTTCCGCGAACCCTTGAAGCCCATCGTGCCAGCCGAGCTCCACGAGATCGCGTTGCCCTGCACGTCGGAGATCAGGATTTTGGTGTTGTTGAACGAAGAATTCACATGGACGACGCCAGTGGCGATATTCTTGCGTTCCTTGCGCTTAGCGCGAACCTTTTCACGAGCCATTGTCTCTGCCTCCCCTTACTTCTTCTTGCCAGCGATTGCTTTCGCCGGACCTTTGCGCGTGCGCGCATTCGTATGGGTGCGCTGGCCGCGCACGGGCAGGTTGCGGCGATGACGCAGACCGCGGTAGCAGCCCAGATCCATCAGACGCTTGACGTTCATCTGCACTTCGCGGCGCAGGTCGCCCTCGACGGTCAGATTGGCGTCGATATATTCGCGCATTGCGAGAACTTCGCTGTCAGACAGCTCGTTGACGCGGCGAGCGAGATCAATGCCAACAGCTTCGCAGATTTGACGTGCGGTATGTTGACCGATCCCGGTGATGTAGGTCAGTGCGATCGGGACGCGTTTCCCGGTCGGAATGTTGACGCCAGCAATACGTGCCAAAGCGTTTATCCTTTCGTTGCGAGCCCGTAACCCCAGGCCCTTTTTTCACAACACAAAGCCCGAAACTGGCGCTTCGGGCCCGCGACTGCTTTCCCTAAAGAATCTTCCCCACGGAGAAATGATTCTAGCAAGAGACGCCGTGACCTAGAGGGAAACACCCACAGCGTCAAGAGCCCGACCGCGTTTGAGAGAAATTAACCAGAACCCGGTATGGAAAATGCGCGCCACAGGGGCGCGCAATCCAATCTCGATCTCTCAAGACGCCTCAGGCGCTCAATCGCCTTGCTGATCGAGCACACGGGCAATCGCCCCCGCGACCTCCCCGATCTCGGCCAGCCCGTCGACCTGAAACAGATCGCCGGAATGGTAATAGTAACCAAGCAGCGGCGAGGTCTTCTTGTAATATTCCATCAGGCGGGTGCGCAGGCTGTCGGCATTATCGTCGGCCCGGCGCTTGAGATTGGTCGAACCGCACACATCGCAGGTGCCTTCGACTTTGGTCGGCTTGGTCTTGTCGTGATAGACCTCGCCGCAATTGCCGCAGGTGAACCGCCCGGTGATCCGCTCGACCAGCGCCTCGTCATCGACCTTCATCTCGACCACGGCATCAAGCTTTTGCCCCATCCGCGAGAGCGAGTGCCCCAGCGCATCAGCCTGAGCCAGCGTGCGCGGGAAGCCGTCGAAGATGAACCCCGTACCCTCGTCGGCGGCGAGCTTCTCTTCGATCAGACCGATCACGATCTCGTCGGTGACAAGCTGCCCCTTGGCCATGACCTCGGCGACCTTGTTGCCCATCTCGGTGCCGGACTCTTTCGCTTCGCGCAGCATGTCCCCGGTCGAGAGTTGCACCATGCCCCGCTCTTCAACGAGACGGCGTGCCTGAGTGCCCTTGCCCGCTCCGGGCGGGCCAAGAAGGATAATGTTGGTCATAAAGTCTCTCCCCGGAATATTCGCTCAGCGGCGCGCGGGCGGCTTGCGCGGCCCCTTTTTCTTGCCACGACCACGCAGCTGCGACCGCTCGATGAGCCCCTCATATTGATGGGCCAACAGATGCGACTGGATCTGGTTGATCGTATCCATCGCCACCGACACCACGATCAGCACCGAGGTGCCGCCGAAATAGAACGGGATCGAGAGTTGCGAGCGCAGGATTTCGGGCAACAGGCAGACCGCGGCGAGATAGGCAGAGCCGATGATCAGGATGCGCGACACGACGTAATCGAGATACTCCTCGGTCTTCTTGCCGGGACGGATGCCCGGAACGAAGCCACCTTGGTTCTTCAGATTATCGGCCACCTCGTCAGATTTGAACGAGACGTTGGCGGTGTAGAAATAGGCGAAGAACACGATCATCGCGACGTAGAACAGCAGATAGAGCGGCTGTCCGGGGCCGAAATAGGCAAGGATCGTCGACATGATCGGGCCGGTATTGGAGCCCGAGAAGGTCGCGATTGTCGTCGGCAACAGCAGCAGAGAGCTGGCGAAAATCGCCGGGATCACGCCTGCCGGGTTGACCTTGATCGGCAGGTGGCTGGAGCCGCCATCATAGATCTTCATACCGACCTGACGGCGCGGATACTGAATATGGATCTTGCGCAACGCGCGTTCCATGAACACCACGAAGGTGATCACCACCGCGATCATCACGATAACGCCAAGGATCACAGGCGTCGAGATCGCCCCTGCCCGGCCCTGCTCAAGGAAGCGTGCCAGAGCGGCGGGAATTTCGGCCACGATGCCGGTGAAGATGATCAGCGAGATGCCGTTGCCAATGCCGCGCGCAGTGATCTGCTCGCCCATCCACATCAGAAACATCGTGCCGCCAACCAGCGTGATCACCACAGCTGCGATGAAGAACAGGCCCGGATCATGCGCCAGATCGCCTTTCTCAAGGCTGACCGCCAGACCCCAGGCCTGGAAGGTGGCCAGAGCCACTGTGGCATAGCGGGTGATCTGGTTGATCTTCTTGCGCCCCTGCTCGCCCTCTTTTTTCATCTGCTCCAGCGCCGGGACCAGAGCGGTCAGGAGCTGGACGATGATCGAGGCCGAGATATAGGGCATGATGCCGAGCGCGAAGACGCCCATCCGCCCCAGCGCACCGCCGGTGAACATCGAGAGGACACCTCCCAGACCCGAGCCTGCGCTTTGCATGAAGTTGCGCAAAGCCTGCGCGTCGATGCCCGGGACCGGAATGTAGGTGCCCAAACGGTAGATGATCAGCAACCCGATCGTGAACAAGATGCGCTGGCGAAGCTCGGTCGCTTTGCCCAGGGCGTTCCAGCTCAGGTTCGCCGCCATTTGCTCTGCAGCAGATGCCATATGCCTGTCTCTTTCATGTAAGCAGCCGCCAGACCGTTTCCCGGTCGGGCGGCGCCTTGGAAAACTAAGACTGTGTAATCGGGCGCGCGCCCGCTCACAACAGCTTATTCGGCAGCGTGAGCCACCGTGATCTTGCCGCCCGCCTTCTCGACCGCTTCAATCGCGGATTTCGAGGCGCCGGTGACGACCAGCGTCACCTTAGAAGTCAGATCACCCTTGGCCAGCACCCGAACGCCATCAAGCTTGCGGCGCACAACACCGGCCGCGATCAGCGCGTCCTCGGTGATGTCGGATTTGATGTCGAGTTTGCCGGCGGCGATGAACTGCTCGATCTGGCCGAGGTTCACAACGCTGAATTTCTTTGCGTTCGGGGGCGTAAAGCCACGCTTGGGCAGACGACGATAGAGCGGCATCTGGCCACCCTCGTAGCCGTTCAGAGCCACGCCCGAGCGCGATTTCTGACCTTTGATACCACGGCCACCCATCTTGCCCTTGCCCGAACCCGGGCCGCGGGCGACGCGCTTTTTCTTCTGGGCCGCGCCGTCATTATCGCGCAGTTCATGCAGTTTCATGTCGCTTCTCCTTGCCGGAACACCACCCTGAAGCGAAATCGGTGGGACACGGCGTTTCATGTTTGATTCTGATGCGGCCATCAGGCCACCGTGGGCGTATAGAGGGAATGCGATCCGCGATCAAGGGCCGACCGCTGGCGATCTCAGCTTGCGGTAAGGCTGAGCACTCCCAGCGCCTGAAGCCCGCTGAGAACCGAGTCCACCGCCACTGTGGCAAGGATGATCCCCATCACCCGGCTGACCACATTCGCACCGGTATTGCCGATCAGCCGCTTGAGCGGCTTGGCGGCGAGCAAGAGCGCCAGCGTCACCAACAGGACCGCCAGCAGCAAAGCCCCCGTCATTATCTGATCCGAGATCGTGTTCCGGTGATTGTCGGTCAGGATCACTATGGCCAGCATGGCTCCCGGCGAGGCAATCGAGGGGATCGCCAGCGGGAACACCGCCCCCGAGAGATGATCGCGCTCGGCCTCCTCGATCTCTCGGGCGGATTTCCCCTCGCCAAAGATCATCGTCATTGCAAAGAGGAACAGCACGATCCCACCCGCAATCTGGAACGAGCCCAGACGCAGGCCAATCGCCTCGATCACAATCTGGCCGAAGATCAAAAAGAACGCGAGCACCACCGTTGCGATCAGGACCGCGCGCAGCGCAAAGCGCCAGTGCAGCTTGTCGGGCACGTGGCGGGTGGCGAAATAGAATACCGGCAAGGTGCCGATCGGATCGACCACCACCAAAAGCGTCACGAACTCACGGAGCATTACGCCTGGATCCAAATGCTTAACCTCATTGCTTTACCGCCTCCCCTGTCTCTTCCTTGCCGAGCCGCGCGAGATTCGGCAAGGCCTAGCCCCCCTCCCCGGCTCCGCCCCCCCCCCGGCGGAATGACGCATGAGAGCGCGCGCATGCGGAGGGCCGCCAGAACGTAGGCGCTGAATGTGAAAACGCCCCGGCTGATCCAGCCGGGGCGTCTCTAACACTCGAACGAAGCTGAAGCTCAGCCGCGCTCTTCGATGATGCTCACCAGATGCGGGATCTTGGCGACCATGCCGCGCACGGCGGGGGTGTCTTCAAGCTCGCGGGTGCGGTTGAGCTTGTCGAGGCCCAGACCCTTGAGGGTCGCGCGCTGGATCTGGGGACGACGGATCGGCGAGCCGATCTGCTTGACTACGATGGTTTTGGCCATTGTCCGGTCTCCTTACGCTTCAGCGGCTTCGGCGGCGGGCGCCTCGGCAGCTTCCGGCTTTTTCAGGATGTCGGCGACTTTCTTGCCACGGCGGGCTGCCACCTGACGGGGGCTGGCCTCTTTGCCAAGCGCGTCGAGCGTCGCACGGATCATGTTATAGGGGTTCTGCGAACCGATCGACTTCGCGACCACGTCCTGAACGCCCAGCATCTCGAACACGGCACGCATCGGACCACCTGCGATGATCCCGGTACCAGCCGGTGCAGTCCGCATCACGACTTTACCAGCGCCATGACGGCCCTCGATGTCGTGGTGCAGGGTGCGGCCATCGCGCAGCGGCACGCGCATCATGTTGCGCTTGGCCGACTCGGTGGCCTTACGGATCGCCTCGGGGACCTCTTTGGCCTTACCCTTGCCGAAGCCGACGCGGCCACGCTGGTCACCGACCACCACGAGAGCTGCAAAGCCAAAGCGCTTACCACCCTTCACGGTTTTCGAAACGCGGTTAATCGCGACTAGGCGATCTGCGAATTCCGGGGTCTCGTCACGGTCGTCGCGACGGCTCCGGCGGTTGTCACGTTCTGCCATCAGGCAAATCCTTTCGTGATGGCGTGGTCTCACGCCGTTGTTTTCAATCCAAGTGAGGCCCCGCGATAGGGACACCCCCGGATCATCGGGGGGACGCGAACGTCCCCCGCAAGATCAGAACTTCAGACCGCCTTCGCGGGCTGCATCGGCAAGCGCCTTGATCTTCCCGTGGAACAGGAAGCCGCCGCGGTCGAAATAGCACTCTTCGACACCGGCTTTCTTGGCACGCTCGGCAATCGTTGCGCCGACTTTGGTCGCCGCTTCGACGTTGTTCTTGCCCACGAGGCCGAGATCTTTCTCGAGCGTCGAAGCAGAAGCCAGCGTCACACCGTTGACGTCGTCGATCAGCTGAACGCTGATGTTCTTCGACGAGCGGTGCACCGAAAGACGCGCACGGCCATTGGCCATCCCGCGCAGTTTGTTCCGGACGCGCAAGCGGCGCTTGAGGAACAGATTTCTCTTGTTGTTCGCCATTTTCGCGCCCCTTACTTCTTCTTACCTTCTTTGCGGAAGATATACTCGCCCTTGTAGCGAATGCCTTTGCCCTTATAGGGCTCGGGTGCGCGCCACTCGCGGATGTTGGCCGCAACTTGGCCCACCTGCTGCTGGTCGATACCTTCCACAACGACTTCGGTCTGCTTGGGGGCCGTCACGGTGACGCCCTGCGGCACTTCGAAGTTCACCTCGTGCGAGTAGCCGAGCGACAGTTTCAGGACATTGCCCTGCATCTGTGCGCGGTAACCAACGCCCTGGATCTCAAGCTCCTTGCGGAAGCCCTCGGTCACGCCTTGAACGAGGTTTGCAACCTGGCTGCGGGCAAGACCCCACTGCTGGCGCGAACGCTTGGACAGGCCACGCGGGGTGACTTTGACGCTGTTGTCTTCGACCGTGATGGTCACATCGTCGGTTGCGGTGAAGCTCCGGGTGCCTTTCGGCCCCTTCACTTCGATGGTCTGGCCCGACAGGGACGCCGAAACGCCGCTGGGAAGCTCGACCGGTTTTTTACCAATACGAGACATTGAGCCCTCCTTAGAATACGGTGCAAAGCACTTCGCCGCCAACATTGGCAGTTCGTGCATTTGCATCCGACATCACGCCCTTGGAAGTCGAGACGATGGACACGCCCAGACCTTGACGAACCGAGGGCACGTCTTTCGCGGCCATATACACGCGACGACCAGGGGTCGAGACGCGCTTGAGCTCGCGGATGACGGGAGTGCCTTCGTAGTACTTCAGGCTAATTTCAAGCTCCGGGTGGCCATTGGCCGACGAAGCAGCTTCATAACCGCGAATGTAACCCTCGTCCTTGAGCACATCGAGAACCCAAGCACGCAGCTTGGAGGCCGGGGTGCGGACGGTGGATTTACCGCGCATTTGCGCGTTGCGGATGCGGGTCAGCATATCGCCGAGAGGATCGTTCACAGACATATCTCGGTCTCCCTTACCAGCTCGACTTCACCATGCCGGGGATCTGGCCGTAGGAGGCCAGTTCGCGCAGCATGATCCGCGAGAGTTTGAGCTTACGGTAGTAAGCATGGGGGCGGCCGGTCAGTTCACAACGATTGTGAAGGCGGACTGCCGATGAGTTGCGGGGAAGCTCCGCGAGTTTCAGAGACGCTTTGAAGCGCTCCTCCATCGGGCGGTCCTGATCCGCGATGATTTCCTTGAGCGCGGCGCGTTTGCCTGCGTACTGTTTGACCAGACGCTGACGCTTCACTTCGCGCGCTACCATGGATTTCTTAGCCATTACTCTTCTCTCCCCGCGATCAGCTGTTGAACGGCATGTTGAAATGCTTCAACAGCGCCTTCGCTTCGGCATCCACTTTGGACGTGGTGCAGATGATGATGTCCATGCCCAGAACTTCGTCGACTTTGTCGAATTCGATTTCCGGGAACACGATGTGCTCTTTGAGGCCCATGGCGAAGTTGCCACGACCATCGAAGGACGGCTTCACGCCGCGGAAGTCGCGCACGCGCGGCATCGCAACGTTGATCAGACGATCGAGGAATTCATACATCCGGTCGCCACGCAGCGTGACTTTGCAGCCCAGCGGCATGTCTTCACGGACGCGGAAGCCAGCGATCGACTTCTTCGCCATCGTCATGACGGCCTTCTGACCGGCGATGAGCGTCAGCTCTTCGGCAGCCTGTTTGACCTTCTTGGTATCCTTGACGGCCTCGCCAACACCCATGTTCAGGACGATCTTGTCCAGACGCGGGATCATCATGGCGTTCTTGTAACCGAACTCTTCGGTCATCGCAGCGCGGATGCTGTCGTTATAGACAGCGCGCAGGCGCGGTGTATAGCTTGCTTGATCGAGCATCAGATCGCCTCCCCGGTGGTTTTGGCGAAACGCACCTTCTTGCCGTCTTCCTCACGGAAGCCGACGCGGGTGGCTTTGCCGTTCTTGTCCATGAGCGACAGGTTCGACAGGGCAATCGGCATTGCCTTGGGCTGACGCCCACCCTGTTCGGTCTGGCTCTGACGGGTGTGACGGATCGCAACGTTCACGCCATCGACGATGGCTTTGCCAGCTTTCGGCGAGACGGAGGTGATTTCCCCCTGCTTGCCTTTGTCTTTGCCAGCGAGAACGATGACCTTGTCACCTTTGCGGAGTTTAGCAGCCATTACAGCACCTCCGGAGCAAGCGAGATGATTTTCATGAAGCTCTTGGCGCGCAGTTCGCGCACAACCGGCCCGAAGATACGGGTGCCGACCGGCTCGCCATTGTTGCCAAGGATGACAGCGGCGTTGCGGTCGAAGCGGATGGCGGTGCCATCTTCGCGGCGAACTTCTTTGGCGGTGCGCACGACGACGGCCTTACGGACGTCACCTTTCTTTACGCGGCCGCGCGGGATGGCTTCCTTGACGGAAACGACGATGACATCGCCGACCGACGCATAGCGACGGTGCGAACCACCCAGGACCTTGATGCACTGAACTCGGCGAGCGCCGGAGTTGTCAGCAACATCCAGATTGGTCTGCATCTGGATCATTTAGGTGTCTCCCGACCTTTGGGGATGCCCGTGCAGTTCAGGGACCCCAGGGTTTCGATTAAGCCGAAACGGCGTGGGGCCCTCAGGCCGTCACAACCGTCCAACGCTTGGTCTTCGAAATCGGCGCGCATTCTTCGATACGAACAATGTCACCGGTTTTGAATTGATTTGCCGCATCATGGGCGCGGTATTTCTTCGATTTCCGGATCGTCTTTTTGAGAACCGGATGCGTGAAGCGACGCTCGACCGAAACGGTGATCGTTTGGTCGTTCTTGTCCGAGGTCACGGTGCCTTGCAGAATACGTTTGGGCATGGAAGCTCTCCTTAGTTCGCGGCTTCAGCAGCTTTTTGGTTCAAAACGGTATTGATCCGCGCAACATCGCGGCGAACTTTGCGCATACGCGCGGTGTTCTCGAGTTGACCGGTGGCTTGCTGGAAGCGGAGGTTGAAGGCTTCCTTTTTCAGCGAAACGAGCTGGTCTTTCAGCTCATCAGGCGTCTTCGCCTTGAGTTCTTGGGCGTTCATCCCTTGGTCCTTTACTTGGCATCAGCGGGCCCCTCACGGGTGACCCAGTCTCTGATGGGTTATGTCGGTCCTGTCTCCAGGAACTTGGGGCATCTAGCAGAGCGAATCGTATATGGCAAGGATTGATTGGCCTTCGCGCTCCGATAGCGTAGGACAGACCCAAATCGCCACCCAAATGCACGAGCACCCCCATGTCCCAGACCGAGTCCCTCTTCGTCACCCGCCTGTACCGCGCGCCGCTCTCCGACGTCACCCCGGCCGTCGATCCAGCCGAGCTGGACGCCTCATGCTATGCCATCGCCGAGGATGACGAGGCCGGCCAACAATGGTGCGAGGATAACGACTATCCGGGCTATACCAGCTACGCATCCCTGACCGATCTGCCATGGCGCTTCCCGATCTTCAAGGATCTGGTCGATGCGCTGGACAAACATGTCGCAGCCTTTGCCGAGGATCTGCAATTCGATCTCGGCG
This sequence comes from Thioclava dalianensis, assembly GCF_000715505.1. GTDB lineage: Bacteria > Pseudomonadota > Alphaproteobacteria > Rhodobacterales > Rhodobacteraceae > Thioclava > Thioclava dalianensis. Next base: position 8,405 of record NZ_JHEH01000004.1, on the reverse strand, counting down.
AGGGCAAGCTGGTGCTGGAGGATCTCTGGATCAACATCCTGCCCGAGGGCGGCACCCATAGCTCGCACATTCACCCACATTCGGTGATCTCGGGCACCAGCTATGTCGCGATGCCCGAGGGCGCCTCGGCGCTCAAGCTCGAAGATCCGCGCCTTGCGATGATGATGGCCGCGCCCACGCGGATCAAAGCCGCCCGGCGCGAGCTGCAACCCTTCATCTATGTCAAACCCGAGATCGGCGAGGTGCTGCTCTGGGAAAGCTGGCTGCGCCACGAGGTGCCGATGAACATGTCCGAAGAGAACCGGATCTCGGTGAGCTTCAACTATAAGTGGGTCGAGTAGCGCCCCGCCCCCCTTGGCACGCACGCCTGCCTGCGTTACGAGGCGCTTTCCCGGTCGCAGCCTACCCGGGTAACAAAACAAGGGTAAACATATGAAGACGATTGTTATCTGCTCCGGCGGCCTCGATTCCGTGTCTCTTGCGCATATGGTCGCGCAAGAGCGAGAGCTGACCCGCCTGATCTCCTTCGACTATGGCCAGCGCCATCGCAAGGAACTCGACTATGCCGCGCTTTGCGCACAGCGCCTCGGCGTGCCCCATGATGTGATCGACCTGCGCGCGATCGGGGCGGCGCTCAGCGGCTCTGCACTCACCGATGATATCGACGTGCCCGACGGCCATTATGCCGAAGAAAGCATGCGCATCACCGTCGTGCCCAATCGCAATGCCATCATGCTCACCATCGCCTTTGGCGTGGCCGCCGCGCGCGGCGACGCTGCGGTCGCGACAGCCGTGCATGGCGGCGATCATTTCATCTATCCCGATTGCCGCCCCGCCTTCACCGAGCAGTTCGAGGCGATGCAGAAAGCAGCGCTGGACGGCTATGCGGATGTGTCGCTCTACACGCCTTTCGTGCACCGCACCAAGGCCGATATCGTGACCGAAGGCGCGCGCCACAACACGCCCTTCGCGCGGACATGGTCGTGCTACAAGGGCGGCACCCATCATTGCGGACGCTGCGGCACCTGCGTCGAGCGGCGCGAGGCGTTCCATCTGGCGGGCATCCCGGACCCCACCACCTATGAGGATCTGACGTTCTGGGCCGAGGCCATCGCCCGCAAGGAGCGCGCGTGATGTACAAGATCAGCAAGGAGTTCCACTTCTCCGCCTCGCACCAGCTCAGCCACTTGCCCGATGACCACCAATGCGCCCGGCTGCACGGCCACAACTACGTCGTGGTCGTAGAACTGGCAGCCGCCGAGCTGAATGCCGACGGCTTCGTGCGCGATTATGGCGAGCTGAAGCCGCTCAAGAGCTATATCGACGCGCAGTTCGATCACCGGCATCTCAACGAGGTCATGGAGCGCCCCAGCACTGCCGAAAACATGGCCCGCCATTTCTACGACTGGTGCGTCGCGCGCTGGCCCGAGACCTCTGCCGTGCGGGTCAGCGAAACACCCAAGACCTGGGCGGAGTACCGGCCATGAGCCGCCTGCGCATCGCGGAGATCTTCGGCCCGACGATCCAGGGCGAAGGCGCGCTGATCGGAGAGCCCACGGTCTTCGTGCGCACCGGCGGATGCGATTACCGGTGCAGCTGGTGCGACAGCCTGCACGCGGTCGACCCCGCCCACCGCCACCTGTGGCAAGCGATGACAACCGACGCCGTCTGGGCCGAGATCACACGCCTCTCACGGGGTCGCCCGCTCACCGTGTCGCTCTCCGGCGGCAACCCCGCCATTCAGGACTTCACGGCGCTGATCGCACTTGGCCAGGCACAGGGCTACCGCTTTGCCTGCGAGACCCAAGGCTCAATCGCCAAGCCGTGGTTTGCGCAGCTCGACACGCTCGTGCTCAGCCCCAAGCCGCCCTCAAGCGGCGAGAGCGTCGACTGGCCCGCGTTCGACGCCTGCCTGAGCGCGGCCAAGGGGGCCGCCCAGATCGTGATGAAGATCGTGATCTTCGATGAGACTGATTACGCTTGGGCGCGCGCCGCCACTGATCGCTATCCCGCCCTCCCGCTCTATCTGCAACCCGGCAACCCCGAGGTCGACCCAGCCACCCCGGTCAATCCGCAAGACCTCTCCGACAGGCTTTTGTGGCTGGTGGACAAAACCATGGCCGATGGCTGGTTCGCCCCGCGCATCCTGCCCCAGCTTCACGTCCTGCTCTGGGGCAACAAGCGCGGCGTCTAGCCCCACAGCTCAAGCGTCTCGCCCCTTCATCTTGACCGAAAATACCTCGGGGGTGAATTCGGCGCAGCCGAAGAGGGTGCAGCGCCCCCGGCCTTCCCCCACCCAAAGCAAAAGCCCCCGCCGATCGCTCGGCGGGGGCTTTTGTCTATCTGTCTTACGAACCGATGCGGGATCGCAGCTGCCAAGGGCAGCTACGCCCTTTACCAGTCCTGACGCTCGACGATGCGGCAGGCGACCGAGAGTTTCGCGGCGCCAAGGCGCAGGGCCTCGCGAGCGATGGTCTCGTTGACGCCGTCGATCTCGAACATCACGCGGCCGGGCTTGACGCGGGCGGCCCAGTAATCGACCGAACCCTTACCTTTACCCATCCGAACTTCGGTCGGCTTCGCGGTCACCGGGGTATCCGGGAAGATCCGGATCCAAACACGGCCCTGGCGCTTCATGTGGCGGGTGATCGCGCGGCGAGCCGCCTCGATCTGACGCGCCGTGACACGCTCGGGAGCGGTGGCCTTGAGGCCGAAGTGACCGAAGTTCAGGTCGAAACCGCCTTTGGCTTCGCCGTGGATCCGGCCTTTATGCACTTTGCGGAACTTCGTCCGTTTCGGTTGCAACATGACTAACTACTCCCTCAGCGATCGCGGCGCGGGCCGCGCGGTGCCGGACCCTCTTGGGCCTCAGCATGCTTGCGGTCGCGTGCTTGCGGATCATGTTCCATGATCTCGCCTTTGAAGATCCAGACCTTCACCCCGATGATCCCGTAAGGGGTCGTGGCTTCGGACAGCGCGTAATCGATATCGGCCCGCAGCGTATGCAGCGGCACACGGCCTTCGCGATACCATTCGGTGCGCGCAATCTCAGCCCCGCCGAGGCGGCCGCCGACATTCACACGGATCCCGAGAGCACCCATGCGCATCGCGTTCTGAACCGAGCGCTTCATGGCGCGACGGAACGAGACACGACGCTCAAGCTGCTGTGCGATCGACTCGGCGACAAGCTGCGCGTCCAGCTCCGGCTTGCGGACCTCGACGATGTTGAGATGCAGCTCGCTGTCGGTGAAGTTCGCCAGCTTGCGGCGCAGCGACTCGATGTCTGCGCCTTTCTTGCCGATGATGACGCCCGGACGTGCAGCGTGAATGGTCACGCGGCATTTCTTGTGCGGACGCTCGATGATGACACGGCTGACGCCGGCCTGCTTGGCTTCCTCATGGATGAACTCGCGGATCTTGATATCCTCGAGCAGGAGGTTGCCGTAGTCTTTGGTGTCGGCATACCAGCGGCTGTCCCAGGTGCGGTTGACCTGGAGGCGCATGCCGATCGGATTGACCTTCTGACCCATTACGCTTGCTCCTCGATCTGACGCACCTTGATGGTGATTTCCGAAAACGGCTTCATGATCTTGCCGAAACGACCACGTGCCCGCGGACGGCCACGCTTCATCACCAGGTTCTTGCCGACCCAGGCTTCGACGACGACGAGCTCATCCACGTCAAGACCGTGGTTGTTCTCGGCATTGGCGATTGCCGATTGCAGGCATTTCTTGACGTCGCCCGCGATCCGCTTTTTCGAGAAGGTGAGGTCGGACAGAGCCTTGTCCACCTTCTTGCCACGGATCATCGCAGCCACCAGATTGAGCTTTTGCGGCGAGGTCCGAAGCATTTTGGTCTTGGCCATTGCTTCGTTGTCCGCCACGCGGCGCGGATTCTTTTCCTTACCCATGACGATTACTTCCTCTTGGCTTTTTTGTCGGCCGCATGCCCATAATAGGTGCGGGACGGCGAATATTCACCGAATTTCTGACCGATCATCTCTTCGGTGACGTTCACCGGGATGTGCTTATGGCCATTGTAGACCCCAAAGGTGAGGCCCACGAATTGCGGCAGGATGGTGGAACGGCGCGACCAGATCTTGATCACATCGCTTTTGCCCGACTCGCGCGCTTTTTCTGCTTTCTTAAGCAAAAAGGCGTCAACGAAAGGGCCTTTCCATACAGAACGAGACATATCTTAGCGACCCTTCTTCTTCGCGTGACGCGAACGCAGGATGTACTGGTCCGTCTTCTTGTTGACGCGGGTACGCTTACCCTTGGTGGGTTTGCCCCACGGCGTCACCGGATGACGGCCACCCGAAGTCCGACCTTCACCACCACCATGCGGGTGGTCGATCGGGTTCATTGCAACACCACGAACGGTCGGACGCACGCCCATATGGCGCTTACGACCCGCTTTGCCGAGGTTTTGGTTGGAGTGATCGGCGTTGGACACGGCACCGATGGTGGCCATGCATTCCTGACGCACGAGACGCAGCTCGCCCGAGGACAAGCGCAGCTGTGCGTAGCCACCGTCACGACCCACGAACTGGGCGTAGGTGCCTGCGGCGCGCGCGATCTGACCACCTTTGCCGGGCTTCAGCTCGACATTGTGGACGATCGTACCGATGGGCATGCCGGAGAAGGGCATTGCGTTGCCCGGCTTCACGTCATGCTTCGCACCTGCATACACCTTATCGCCAACAGCGAGACGCTGCGGGGCGAGGATGTAGGCCTGCTCACCATCTTCGTAATTGATCAATGCGATGAAGGCGGTCCGGTTGGGATCGTATTCGATCCGCTCGACGGTGCCAGGAACATCGAATTTGCGACGTTTGAAGTCGACGATGCGGTAGAGACGCTTGGCGCCACCACCCTTGTGCCACATCGTAATCCGCCCGGTATTGTTCCGGCCACCTGTCTTGGTCAAACCCTGCGTGAGGGCTTTGACCGGACGGCCTTTCCAAAGCTCCGAACGGTCGATCAGAACCAGCCCACGCTGGCCCGGCGTCGTTGGCTTATACGACTTGAGTGCCATGCTTTCTGTCTTCCGTTGCTTTGCGGCGAGTTGCCCCGCCTATGATTGGTATAGGGCCCCTAAGGTCCCCGAATGCAAAAATCACCGGCCCCGGAACGAATCCGAGGCCGCGAGACTGGCGCGTAGCTAGCAGGGTTGGCGGGGGCTGTCTATAGGGCAGAGGCGCAGAACGCGCATAGACGGGGCTGAGCCTCAATTTTTCTGCGCGATCCCAAGTGCAGCCATGCCCGAAAGGGCTCGACGGAGCTCGCAACGCTTGGACAGGCGGCACAAACCGCACCCTTGAACGATGGCACTGCGCGCATCCTTGCGCAAGGCCCCGCCCTGCCGATTCCTCCCTACGGACCGTTTTCTCTTCCACATACGGGCTGTACACTCGCGCAAAACACAAGACCGAGGAGCAGAGCGATGCACAGGATCAAACAAGGCGCGCTGGTGGCGCTGACAGCCGTGACCCTCGCCCTGCCCGCGCAGGCGGGCTGGCGCGACACATACGAGGTCTACGGCGTTCATGGCGAGGATATGCTCAAGCTGCGGATGGGACCGGGCGTGGGCTATAACGTGATCGTGGGGCTACCCAACGGCACCGAGGTGCTGGTGAAGTCATGCGAGCGGATCGGCAACACCCGCTGGTGCAAGGTGGCGCTCAAGGCCGCTCAGGGACTGACGGGCTATGCCTCTGACAGCTACCTGCGCAAAAAATGAGACCCGCGCGCGTGGGGCCCCTGCCCTGCGCGCTCCGCCCCAATGCTCGCCCCCCATGCGAAAAGGCCCCCGCTTGCGCGAGGGCCTTTCCAATTCCTGACATCTAAACCGGATCACAGACCGGTGGAGACGTCGATCGTGTTGCCCTCTTCGAGCGTCACATAGGCTTTCTTCACGTCCGAACGGCGACCGGGGGTGCCGCGGAAACGCTTGGTTTTGCCTTTGATGATGGTGGTGTTAACCGCCTTCACCTTGACGCCGAACAGCGTCTCGACAGCCTCTTTGATCTGCGGCTTCGAGCTGTCTTTCGACACTTCGAAAACCACGGCACCGTGCTCGGAAGCCATCGTGGCTTTCTCGGTGATGATCGGCTTGACGATGACGTCGTAATGCTCGGGCTTTGCGCTTACTTCTGACTTGCTCATTTCAGACGAGCCTCCAGTGCTTCGATACCCGCCTTGGTGATCACCAGGGTGTCACGGCGAAGGATATCATAAACGTTGGCACCCATCGAGGGCAGCACGTCGATGCCTTCGATGTTGCGCGCGGCTTTGGCGAAGTTTTCGTTCACCTCGGCCCCGTCGATCACCAGCACGCGCTTCCAACCCAATTCCTTGGCCGCTTTGGCCAGATCTTTGGTTTTGGCACCTGCCATCTCGATGTTCTCCAGAACGATGAGATTGCCGGTCGCGGCTTTCGACGACAGCGCATGCTTCAGACCGAGCGCCCGGAACTTCTTGGGCAGGTCATGGGCGTGGCTGCGCGGGACCGGGCCTTTGTAGACACCACCCTTGCGGAAGATCGGAGCCTTGCGCGAGCCGTGGCGTGCGCCGCCCGTGCCCTTCTGGCGATAGATCTTCTTGGTCGAATAGGACACGTCCGCACGGCCAAGCGTCGAGTGAGTGCCGGCCTGTGCTTTCGCACGCTGCCAGCGCACCACACGGTGCAGGATGTCCGCGCGCGGCTCGAGCCCAAAGATTTCGTCGGCGAGGTCGATCGAACCGGATTTCCCGGCGTCGAGTTTGATTACGTCGAGTTTCATTCTTTGTCTCCCTCAGGCGCTGCATCGCCCTCGGCCTTGTCGGCCTCGATCGATGCTTCCGCGGCTTTCAGCGCAGCTTCTTCGGCAGCAGCGGCTTCGGCTTCAGCGGCCTTGCGGGCTGCTTCTTCCTCAGCAGCAGCGGCGGCAGCAGCCTCTTCGGCAGCTTTCGCAGCGGCTTCAGCAGCCGATTTCAGCGCAGCCGGGTAGATGATGTTCTCGGAGAGCGGCTTTTTGACCGCATCCTTGACCGTCACCCAACCGCCCTTGGCGCCGGGAACCGAACCTTTGACCATGATCAGGCCACGGTCGGCATCGGTTTTGACCACTTGCAGGTTCTGCGTCGTCACGCGGGCAGCACCCATGTGACCGGCCATTTTCTTGCCTTTGAAAACCTTGCCCGGGTCCTGACACTGACCGGTCGAACCATGCGAGCGGTGGCTGATCGAGACGCCGTGCGTCGCGCGAAGACCACCGAAGTTGTGGCGCTTCATCGCACCGGCAAAACCCTTACCGATCGAGGTGCCCGCGATATCCACGAACTGACCTTCGAAGTAGTGGTTTGCGGTGATTTCTTCACCAACCTCGATGAGGTTTTCTTCTGCAACGCGGAATTCCGCGACCTTGCGCTTGGGCGCCACATTCGCCTTGGCGAAGTGACCGCGCATGGCGGCCGTCGTGCGCTTGGCTTTCGCCTCGCCCGCACCAAGCTGAACAGCCGTGTAGCCATCCGTGCTGGAGGTGCGCTGAGCAACGACCTGCAATTTGTCGAGTTGAAGAACGGTCACCGGAACCTGCCGGCCGTCTTCAAGGAAAAGCCGGGTCATGCCCAGCTTCTTGGCGATTACACCAGTCCGAAGCATTGTGACCCTCCTTACACCTTGATCTCGACGTCGACACCGGCCGCGAGGTCGAGCTTCATCAGCGCGTCCACGGTTTGCGGGGTCGGATCGACGATGTCGAGAAGACGCTTATGCGTACGGATTTCCCACTGGTCGCGCGACTTCTTGTCGATGTGCGGACCACGGAGAACCGTGAATTTCTCGATTTTGTTGGGCAGCGGAATGGGTCCGCGGACCGTGGCACCCGTGCGCTTCGCGGTGTTGACGATTTCCTGGGTGCTGGCGTCCAGCACACGGTAATCGAACGCCTTGAGCCGGATGCGGATATTTTGGCCGTTCATGTGTCATGCCTCTCGCATGGCGTGAAGGTTGAGAGGCAGGCGACACCTCATGCGTGCCTGCATCGAACCTTTAATCTTGGCAGATTAGAGGCGTCCCCTACGGGCCTCGCCTGAGTCTGTCAAGAGCAAATGGTGCGCCTCTCGACGCACCATTCAGTTTCAGCATCAATGTCAAAGCCCGGGGCCGAAAAACCGGCCCCGGAGCCAGCGATAGGTCGAAGCCCCGCGCCAATGCAAAAGGGCCGCCCCGGAGGGCGGCCCTTCACAAAAGCGATCTGATCTCAGATCACTTGAGGATTTTCGAGACGACGCCTGCGCCGACGGTGCGGCCGCCTTCGCGGATTGCGAAGCGCAGACCGTCTTCCATCGCGATCGGTGCGATCAGCTCGACTTCGAACTTCAGGTTGTCACCCGGCATGACCATCTCGGTGCCCGAGGGCA
>NZ_JHEH01000003.1 GCF_000715505.1 Thioclava dalianensis | reverse complement strand
TTTGCGTCTTTCAAAAAAGGAGACTCCGGCCCCACGCCCCCCGAACGGGGGCGCACGACCGGCAGCGCAACATAGCACTGCGCCGCGCTCTTGTCTGAAGATTCAATCGACCCGAAAGCGTGCGGCAGGCGGAAACCTGCGTGCGCTGAGGAGGCTTTGCCCTCTGTGTGGGGGGAGCGAGAGCTCTCTGCCGCAGATCAGCGGGCGGCGTCATGCAATTTTGACGCAAAGATCACCGATGCGTGCCCTTGCCGCTCCGCGATTTCGCAAGATCAAGGTCGGCTTCTCGCTCTCCGCGCCCGCGTTGCCCCATGCCGACATTTCGTCATCCGCAATTGTCCGCGAGATGTGCCATTGGCCGCCCGTCTTGCGCAAGATCTAGACATGCAGCGGCTTCGAGATGCCGCACGATCCATCGAAAAATTGCCGATCCGTCAGGGGAAGAGGCCAAGCTCATGCCAAAGCGCGCCGATTGCGGAGGCATCCGCGCGCTCAAAAGCGCTCCAATACGCCGAGAAGAACGCCCTTGTCTCGGTCTCGACGGTTGGAGCTGCCTCGGACGGCCATTTATTGACAGCAGGCGCTCTGTGAGCGCCCCGGACAACTCCCGCCAAACCGGTACAAACTGTCTTAAATCCGCGCCAAATAGTTAGCGCAGAAGGTCAATTTCGAAACCTTTTCCCGCAATAATCCTAATCGCGTAAGACGCGTGTCGCAAACCCGATGCCATAGAGGCGCTCATCAATTAGGACCTTTGGCGTGGCAACCATATTTGACGTAATCTATCTGGGCATTGGGGTCGATATAGACCCCACAGAGGGCGATAATACGACGGATAACGCCAGCGCTTTGGTGGGAAATACCTATGGCAGCGTCGGCGATCCGCTCTTTGAGCATATCGCCAGATTTTCGCCCGGCAGCACTGGCTTTGGCAGCAACGACCCCACCTTATAAGATACGAATAACAGCGCATCGAACGATATGTTCCGTATCGACGGTGGCGTCGATCAGTCGCTTGATGGCCTCGCGGTCTATAATGCGACGATCACATATCTTGATGGCAGCACGGCACCCATCACAGCGGTCGTCTTTCAGGACACCAGTGGGAACCTGTATCTGGCGCCGGAGCCCACCTATAACGCCGATCAGGCGGCACTTGAGGCCAGACCGATCCGTTCTCTGACACTTGACGGTCTCTCAGCCAATGACGGCGCCCTGATCGCCGAGAGATGTGATGGCCATTTCGCGACCCCTGGCAGCGTCGAAGGCAGCGGTGGCGACGATTCAATGGGCGTGGGCTTTACCGACAGCGAAGGCGATCAGATTGACGGGACCGATGGCAACGATGACCTGATCCAGGGCGGCGATGGCAATGACACGATCATTTCGGGGCAGGGCACAGATACCGTCTATGGTGGGGCTGGCGATGACGTAATCGGCGATTGGTTGGGCGATACCGGGGACAAGGCCTATTACGGGCAAGACGGCAATGACAGCGTCACGGGCCAGAGCGGTGACGACCTCATCTCTGGCGGTGTTGGGAATGACACATTGTCGGGCGATGCCGGGTCGGACACCATCCTCGGCGGTGACGGGGTCGATTTCATTCTGATCACAGACGACCATCAATACGATTGGATCGATGGCGGCGAGGGCGGTGCTGATCACGATCTTCTCGTCTATTCGAATTGGATCTCCACCAGTGGTGTTACGGTTACCTTTTCGGGTGATGAGGCGGGCAGCTATTCCTATGCCGGGGTCGGTGCCAATGCCTGGGGGGATTTTCTCAATATCGAGCAGGTGATCGGGACATCCTCGGACGATGTCATCGATGCCTCTGCGTCGCGTGTCTACCAAGAACTGGATGGAGGTGCCGGCGCGGACACCTTGCTTGGGGGATCGGGCGACGAGTCGCTTCATGGCGGCAGTGGCGAGGACAGTCTGGTCGGCGGGGCCGGAAATGACAGCCTTATGGGCGCAGATGGCAACGATGTCATCGGCGGCTTCTTCGCGAACGAGGCCGGAGACGATCTGATCGACGGTGGCGCGGGCAGCGACACGCTGGCAGGCGGCGATGGCCGCGATACGATCCTCGGCGGGACCGGGGCGGACTGGATGTTCGGCAATGAAGGATCCGACCTGTTCCTCATCGAGGACGATTTCGGCGCCGACACGATTCAGGGCGGGGAGGATGCGACCGGCGTGGACCGCATCGACGCATCGGCGCTGGGGGGCGGCGTCGACGTGGTTTTCACGGGCGCAGAGGCCGGATCGCTCACCGACGGTTTCGACACGCTCAGCTTCACTGAGATCGAAGCCTTCACCCTGACGGGCTTTGCCGACATCTTGAACAATTCCAGCCAAAGCGTTTCGGTCCATGTCGATGGCGGGGCAGGCGACGACGCGCTGATCGCAGGATCGGGCAACGACACGCTGATCGGCGGCGCAGGCAATGACTCGCTCCGCGGCTGGAACGGATCGGATCGTCTCGACGGCGGCGCTGGCGACGATCGCCTCACGGCCGACGGAGGCAATGACACTCTGATCGGCGGCACGGGCAACGATACAATCGGGCTCTGGAGTGGCGATGACAGCGTCGATGCGGGCGACGACGCCGATTTGATCGAAGTCTACAGCCTCGACGATGATACCATCGTCGGTGGCGAAGGTGGTCTCGACGACGACTCGCTGAAAACCTTCATCACCGGCCCGGTCACCGCGACCTATTCCGGAGATGAGGCGGGTACGATCACCGATGGCATGGGCACGCTCACCTTCCATGAGATCGAAAATCTTTTCCTGTCCGAGCAGGATGACAGCTTGCTTGGGGCATCAGACAGTGCCGGGATCTACGCCAAGGGACGCGCGGGCGATGATCTGATGATCGGCGGGTCCGGCAATGATACGTTTTATGGTGGCGCAGATGGCGACACGCTCGCGGGGGGCGACGGCGACGACAGCCTCACGGGCGACGACGGCAACGACCTCTTTGTCTTCAACGCCGGTGACGGCAATGACACGATCACCGATTTCAACGTCGGAAACACCGGCTCGCTCCGCGATGCGGACAGCACGAATAACGACTTCATCGATCTCTCGAATTTCTACGACGATATCTGGGAGCTCTATGGCGATCAGGCCGATGACGGCATCCTGAACCAGTCGAACACGGCTGACATCCATGGCAATGCCATCGATTATTCTGATAACACTGCGATGGAGGGCAGCGTTACATTCACGGGCGCGAGCGCAGATAACACCAGCTTTACCAGTGAAAACACAGGCGTCGTGTGTTTCACCTCCGGCACCGCGATCCGCACCCCGCAAGGCGACAGGCTGATCGAGGCGCTTTGCGTGGGCGATCTGGTCACCACTATGGACAACGGCCCGCAGCGCATTCGCTGGATCGGGCGCAAGCATCTGGATCATTCCGCCCTGTTGAGACATCCCAAGCTGCGACCGATCCTGATCCCGAAGGGCGTGCTGGGCTGCGAGCGCGATCTGCTGGTCTCACCGCAGCATGGCATGCTCCTGGGCCGCGATACTCTGGTGCGCGCAAAACATCTGGTGGAGGCGCCGAAATCGCGCGTGCGGATCGCCCATGGCCGCAGATGCGTCACCTATATTCACCTGTTGTTTGACGCGCATCAGATTGTTTTTGCCGAGAATGCCCCCTCAGAGAGCTTCTATCCCGCGGCAATGGCAGAAAGAATGCTCGACCCTGCCGCCTTGGCCGAGCTGCGCGCCCTGTTTGACCTGCAAGACGCGCGGCCGGAGGACCGATGCGCTATTGCAAGCCGCTACGGAGAGACCGTGCGGCCGTTTCTTGCAAGAAAATCCCTCCCCGAGCGCTTCGGTCATATTGCGCCTGCAGCGGGTTGACGCGTCGAGCAGGGGGGCCGCCGCACAGGGGCGCGCAACCAGTCGCGACCCGGCAGCAAGCAACATTTCGCGCGAAAAACTGCGTATCGCCTGACGCACCGCGCACGGCTCCGGTCGGGAAGTCGCCTCAGGTTTGCGCAGCTTCCATCATGCCTCTGCCGCGTTCGGTGCGCGGGGCTTTCAAAGCGGACACCGAAATACCGCGGCCTATGCCACCGCCCGCCATTTGCCCTGCGTGTCGAGGCACGTAGCCGTCATCTCTCGCCGTGTGTGATCGGCAAATGGCTCGAAGATTTCATTTCGCGCAATGACAGGTTCGACCGGATGCTGGTCACTCCGGGCAATCTGCGCAGGGTGGTCTCCACGAAGGTGCTGTAGTCGTCGAGATCGCGCGCGACGGCGATGAGCAGGAAGTCATCGGCCCCGGTCGTATTGTGGCAGGCCAGGATGTTGGGCGAGGTCTCGATGATGCGCTGGAATTCCGCCGTGGCCGCTGCGTCATGTTCCGAGCAGCGCAGCTGCACAAAGGCCATGACCCCAAGCCCGATCTTTCGGCGATTGAGCCGGGCTTGGTAGCCCTCGATGATGCCGCTCTCCTCCAGCCGCTTCAGGCGCCGCCAGCAAGGCGTCTCGCTCATAGACAGGTGCTCGGCCAGCTTGGCATTGCTCATGCGGCCATCGTCCTGAAGCAATTTCAGGATCTCGGCATTGACTGAGTCGATCTTTGTCACGGGGCAGAGTCTCCTTCTGGATGAAGAAATTTGAGTTGGTTCTACCTTCATATTCGCAATGCCGGGAAAGATTGGCAAAGGTCTTTCCCCGGATATGGCTATGATACCGGAAATCATTTCTATACCCGCGAGGAGAGACACCGATGAAAGCCGTGCTGTTCGAGGCGTTCCAACAAGCCCCCAAACGCGTCACTGTGCCCGATCCGACGCCCGAGCCGCATGGCGTCGTGCTCAAGGTCGAGGCAACCGGTGTGTGCCGGAGCGACTGGCACGGCTGGATGGGGCATGACAGCGATATCGAGCTTCCCCATGTCCCGGGACACGAGCTGGCCGGGCGGGTCGTGGCCATAGGCAAGGACGTCAGCAATTGGCGGGTGGGCGACAAGGTCACTGTGCCGTTCATCTGCGGCTGCGGCAGCTGCTCGGAATGCCATGCCGGGCATCAGCAGGTCTGCCTCCATCAGGAACAGCCGGGCTTTACCCATTGGGGCTCTTTCGCCGAATATGTGGCCATCCATCAGGCCGATCTGAACCTCGTGGCTTTACCCGAAACCATGGAGTTCGCCACTGCAGCCAGCCTTGGCTGCCGGTTTGCAACCTCCTTCCGCGCTGTGATCGATCTGGGCCGCGTCAGCGCGGGGCAGTGGGTGGCGGTGCATGGCTGTGGTGGCGTCGGACTGTCGGCGGTCATGATCGCCGCCGCCGCCGGTGCAAATGTCATCGGCGTCGATCTCGATCCGGCGAAGCTGGATTTGGCCCGTGAGCTTGGCGCGGTGGCGGTGATCAATGGCCGCGACGGTGATGTGCCCGCGGCGATCCACGAGATCACCCGCGGCGGGGCGCATGTCTCGCTCGACGCCCTCGGTCATTCGGTGACGATGACCAATTCGATCCTCTGCCTGAAACGGCGGGGCAAGCATATTCAGGTGGGCCTGATGCTTGGCGAGCACGCTGCCCCCACCGTGCCGATGCCCAAAATTGTCGGGCAGGAAATCGCGCTGCTTGGCTCGCACGGCATGCAGGCCCATCGCTATGGCGCGATGCTCGATATGGTGGCCTGCGGAACGCTCGACCCGGCGCGTCTGGTCGGGGATCGGATCACCCTCGCAGACGCGCCTCAGGCTCTGATGGAGATGGACAGGTTCCAATCCGTCGGTGCCACGGTCATCACGCAGTTTTAAGGTGGACAGGATCCGGTGACGTTGGCGACCGACGCGGGAATGCCGCGCGAGATCGTCAACGTCACCGAGCCTCGGCCCTCATTCGTCGGGGTGGAACAGATGCGTTCGGGCAGGCTCAAACGCCAGATCGATCCGTTCGCCCCGCTCGAATTGCTTGTCTTCGCTGAACGCGGCGATCAGGCTCTTGCCGTTTTGCATGGTCAAATCGACGACCGTTTCACTGCCCAGCCGTTCGACGAGAGACACCTGTCCGTGCAAGATGCCCTGATCGGGGGCGCAAGCGGTGACATATTGCGGGCGCAGGCCCAGCAGGCCGGTGTCGCCGGGCGCGAAGCTGCGCCCGCGCACAGGCACGATGATCGGCTCCATGGAGCTATGCGCCACCTTGGCAGTCTCGCCATCGGCCTCGACGATTTCGACCTCGAGGAAGTTCATCGACGGCGCCCCGAGGAAACCTGCGACGAACCGGTTGGCCGGGTTGTGATAGAGTTCCATCGGCGAGCCCGCTTGCATCACGAGCCCGTCGCGCAGCACCACGATCTTGTCGGCCAGCGTCATCGCCTCGACCTGATCATGGGTCACGTAGATCATCGTCGCACCGAGCTGTTTGTGCAGCTTGCCGATCTCCATGCGCATGTCCATCCGAAGTGCGGCGTCGAGATTGGAGAGCGGCTCGTCGAACAGGAACACCGTGGGGTTGCGCGTGATCGCACGCCCGATTGCGACGCGCTGGCGCTGACCGCCTGAAAGCTGGCTGGGGCGGCGGTCGAGCAGATGCTCCATCTGCAAGATCTCGGCGGCGCGCTGCACCTTCTCGGCCTTCTCGGATTTCGATGCGCCCGAGATGGTCAGCCCGAAGGCCATGTTCTCGCGCACGCTCATATGCGGAAAGATCGCGTAGCTCTGGAACACCATCGCCACGCCACGTTCGCGGGGCTGCACGTCATTGACGCGCTTGCCGCCGATCTCGAGCGTGCCGCCCGAGATGTCCTCGAGCCCCGCGATCATCCGCAAGAGCGTGGATTTCCCGCAACCCGAGGGGCCGACGAAGACGCAGAACTCGCCATCCGCAATGTCGATATCGACGCCGCGGATCACCTCATGGGCGCCATAGTTCTTGCGCAAGTTTTGCAGCTTGATGCCCGCCATGTCATTTCCCTCCCTGCTGGGCGTCGGGATCGATTTGCAGATAGCCCTCTGCGTCCACGAGAACGGGCTCCGGGTCGCGGATCTGGCCGATGAACTGGTCGCGGCCATTGTCGTCGAACCCCATGATAACCAAGCCCTCGTCGGTCTTCAGGATGCGTGCGGCATAGCGGCGGCACGGGTTTGCGCCATCGAGGAAGCCGGGCGCGATCCGCCATGGCCCGCGCGGGTCGTCCGCGATCAGGTAATGGTTGCCGGTCACCGGGGTCATGCCGGTCTGAGTGATGCGCGCGCGGCTCCAATGCTGGGCGGCGGTGCAAAACAGGCAGTACCAGCGCCCCTCCACCTCGAAGACCTGCGGCACTTCGAGCTGGCCGAACCCGCCGATGAAGACAGGCGGCTGCAATTCCCAGTGGATCAGATCGGCAGAGGTGGCAAAGCCGATGGCACCTGCGGCATTCGCCTCCGCGATGCCGGGCGCGCGGGCGGTGAAATACATCAGCCAGCCATCGCCCGCCGGATCACGCATCACCCAAGGGTCGCGCATCGCCCGGTCGTGCCAGTGACCGACCATGTGTTCGGCCTCATATTGCGCGGCGTTGGGGCCCGTCAGGTCGAGGCAGAGCCCGCAGTCCACGCGCTCCCAGTTGTTCAGATCCTGCGAGGTCGCGTGACCGATGCGCTGATAGAGCGCGCCTTCGGATCTCTGGCCGCCCGTGTAGAACAGGTGCCACAGCCCGTCATCGTCGCGCACCACCGACCCGGTCCAGGTGACCATGTCGTCCCAGGCCGGGGCAGGGGCGGGCGACAGCGAGGTGCCCAGATGGTGCCAGTTGATCAGGTCGTCTGAGACCGCGTGGCCTTGGCTGACGTTGAAGTGGCGCAACTCGGGATCGCCGAGCGCCTTATCGGCCTTGAGAAACCAGGCATGCCAGCGTTGCCCGTCATGGGCATACCAGCTGTCCCAGACCCATTGCTTGTCGAGTGCGAGAACCATGTCGGATTATCCTTTCACGCCGGTCGAGGCGATAGAGGCGATGAACGCCTTTTGAAGCACGAGATAGAAGGCGAGAACCGGCACCGTGATCAGCGTCAGGTAAGCCATGATCTCCCCCCAGGCGGGGTTGAGTTGGAAGAAATACTGCAGGCCGACCATCACCGGACGGTACTGCTCTTGCTGCACCACGATCAGCGGCCAGAGATATTGGTTGTACATGACGAGGAATTTCAGGATCGCGGCGGTCGCGATCACCGGACCCGAAAGCGGGATCACCACGCGGCGATAGATCTGGAACCAACTCGCACCCTCGACACGGGCCGCCTCGATCAGCTCGCCGGGCAGGCCTTTGAAATACTGAACGAAAAGGAAAATCGTCAGCCCGTCCGCGATCCAAGGAATGATCTGGACGCGGTAGCTGTCAAGCCACCCCCAGCTCAGCCCGTCCAGTCCCAGCCAAGGCAGTTTCGACACTTCCAGCAACAGCGGGATTGCGATCGTCTCGAAGGGCACGATGAAGGTCGCGAGTATGATCGAGAGCATCAGGTCGCGCCCGCGCCAGTGCAGGAACACGAAGGAGAACCCGGCCAGCGAGCAGATCAACAGCGACAACAGCACCGTCGTCCCGGTCACAAAGATCGAGTTGAAGACGAACAGCCCCACGGGGGCGCGTTCGAAGGCGCCGGTGTAATTGTCGAGGCTAAGCTGGCCCACCGGGAGGAAGGCGCGCAAGCTCGAGGAGTCGCGCAGCAGCGCATCGCTGGGCTTGAAGCTGGACATCACCATGAACAGCAGCGGCAGCACGAAGATCAGCGCGATCAGGATCAGCACGAGATAGCGCACGCCCAGCCGCAAATTACGGTTGTCAGAACCAATGACACTCATTTCAGCGCTCCCTTGTCAGCCAGCGTTGGATCATCGAGATCACCAGAACGATCACGAACAGGATCACCGAGATCGCCGAGCCGCCCGCGATGTTCTGCATGCCATAGCCGCGTTGCACCGCTTGGAAGACCAAGGTCTGGGTTGAATCGAGCGGCCCGCCTTTGGTCATCACGTCGATCTGCGCAAAGATCGCGAATGCCTGCATGGTGATCACGATCAGCACCAGCACGGCGGTGTGGCGCAGCCCCGGCCACGTGACATAGCGGAAGGTCTGCCATTTCGACGAGCCTTCGATTGCGGCGGCCTCGTAGAGCGTGGGCGGGATCGTTTGCAGGCCCGACAGCCAGATCACCATATGAAAGCCTACCGCCTGCCAGATCGACATCGTGATGATCGCGCCAAGTGCCGTATGTGGATTGCCCAACCAGTCGACGGGCTGAAAATGCCCGAAGCTGATCAGCGAGAGCATGTTGTTCAAAAGCCCGTTCTGCCCCGAATAGATGAAGCGCCAGAGCAGCGAGACGACAACGATCGAGACCACCACGGGCATGAAGTAGATCGTGCGGAAGATCGTGATCCCGCGCAATTTCTGGTTGATCAGCAGCGCAAGGCCCAGGGCGATTGCGGCCTGCACCGGCGCCACCACGAGCACGACGATGCAGGTGTTGAGCAGCGCTTTCCAAAAGACGACGTCGCTTGCGATCACCACATGCGCCGTATCGCCCGAGACCCAGCGGAACCATTCCTGCATGCCTCGATATTGCGGCGTGTCGGGGTTGCGCGTGATTGCACGCAGGCGGGGAAATTCGGTCTCGCCCTCGGCATTCGTGATAACCTTGCCGGCGGCATCGGTCTTGGCCTGCAGCTTGACCACCGCGATATCGAGCATCTGGCGATAGTTCTCGAGGCCGACAAAACGCGTTGGATTGGGCGAGATCAGCCGCTGGTTGCTCAGCGAAAAGCCGACGCCCAGAAAAAATGGTGTGATGATGAAGGCAAGGATCAGCCCGATGCCCGGCAGGGCAAAGGCCCATCCCGCCCGGTTCGCGGAAGTGAGCGACGAGCGCATGGCGCGGTCTCCCGGTTTCGGGGTGTGGGGGATGAGGGGCGCGCAAGGCGCCCCCGATGCGTGGCGGTTCAGTGCGTCTTGTAGCCGTCGTTGCGCTTGATATCGGCGTCGATCTGGTCGGTGGCACCGTCAAGCGTGTCGGTCACATCCGCCCCGTCCGCGATATCGGCTGCGGCCTTCTGGAACACCTTGGATTCGACGACATAGCCGGGGGTAACCGGACGCTTCTCAGCTTGCGCGGCGGACAGGCCATAGAACACTGCAAGTGGGCCACCGTCGGCATACATCTGGGTCATCTGCGCGGCCGATTTGGTGGCCGGGATCAAGCCCAACGCCTCTGAGAAGTCGGCGAGATACTTGTCCTGCGTCGCGAATTTAATAAATTCCGCTGCGCCCTCTGGATGCTTGGAGCTGGCCGAAATCCCGAACTGCCAGGAGGCGGCGCCGATCTTGGAGCCATGGCCGAAATCGGGGGCAGGCAGGAATTCGACATCCTTGACCTTGGCCATCGTCTTGACCGCATTCCAGTTGCCGTTCCACGAGAAGGCGTATTTGCCGTCGATGAAGCCGGTCTCATGCGCGGCCGGGTCTTGGCTGGTGCCCGGTACCAGCTTGTCGGTGAACAGCGATTGCCACCAGTTGCCCCAAGCGATCGCATCCTTGCCGTTGAGCACCCCTTCCGCGCTGTCATAGGTCTCGCGGTTGATCAGCCCGCCGCCGAAGCTTTGGAGGAAGGGAAGGAACGCATAAGAGTACCACTCGCTTTTATCCGACATGCCCAGATCGATTGCGTA
Source organism: Thioclava dalianensis (assembly GCF_000715505.1). Lineage (GTDB taxonomy): Bacteria > Pseudomonadota > Alphaproteobacteria > Rhodobacterales > Rhodobacteraceae > Thioclava > Thioclava dalianensis. Next base: position 240,729 of record NZ_JHEH01000003.1, on the reverse strand, counting down.
GTCGAACTTGCCGCTCGCCTTCGCGGCCTTCAGCGCATGCATGAACTCGTCCTTGGTCCAGGGCTTGTCCAGCGTCGGCGTGCGCAGGCCCAGCTCTTTCATAGTGGATTTGCGCGCATAAAGGGCCACGGCGGCATCCCACAGGCCGATCGAATAAAGCTTGCCGTCATAGATGCCCTTGGTGCCGGGCAGGAAAGCCTTGAAGTGATCTTGGGGGATCGGCAGCGGCTGCAGATAGCCCGACCAAGCCCAGTTCGGCATAACAGGACCGTCCATATCAAGGATGTCTGGCAGCTTGCCTGCCAGCGCGGCCGCCGTCACAGAGCCATTGTAGCTGTTTTGCGGAAAGCTCTGCAGCGAGACCTTGTAATCCGACTGGCTCTTGTTGAAGTCGTCGATGATCTGGTTGACGATTTTACCTTCCACCTTGTTGCCAGCGCCATGATACCACATCGTCAAATCGGTGGTCGCGAAGGCAGCACTGCAGAACCCGGTGGCGGCGATGACCGCCCCGGCCGTTACGTTCAATAGTTTCATGTCATCCTCCCTTGGATGTCTGGCGATCTGGTTCGAGGTCGATCACGGAGGAGCGCCAGAACACGCCGCCCTCCACACGCACGGGCTCGTGCGGGGGGGAGGCTTTCTCCGTGATCATGGAAAGCAAGAGCTTCGCCGCACGCCGCCCCATCTCTGCATAGGGCAGCTCGACGGTGCTCAGCGTTGGATAGAGCGTTTCGGCGATTGCACGGTAATTGTCGAAACCGGCGACCGAGATTTCCTCGGGCACGCGGATGCCGCGCGTGCGCAAAAGACCGTAGAGCCGCATCGCCATTTCGTCATTGCCGCAGCAGATGACGCTTGGGCGCCGGGGGAGGGCGAGAAACCGATCAAGCGCCTCGCTCAGCCGCTGATGCGCGAAGGCATCGCTGTTTCGATAGCCGATTTCCACCAATTCCGGCTCATAGGCGATGCCTGCAGCGTCGAGCGCCGCGCGATAGCCCGCGACGCGAAGCGAGACCGCATCCATTGCCGGATCGAGCGTTAGGAAGCCAATCCGTCGGTGCCCATGCGCGATCAGGCGCTCGACAAGGCTGCGTTGGCAGGCTTCGTCATCGGGCAGGATCGCGGGCGTCGCCTCGGCGTCGTAGCAATTGGCGAGAACGAGCGGGCAGTCCGGGGGGGTGGGCTCGAACGCCACTTTTTTGTGGTAGTCTGCAACATAGATCAGCCCTTCGACCCGATGCTGCTGAAAGGTCCGCAGAAGAGAGGGCACCTTCTCAACTTGCCCCGCCGTATCGGCGATCATCAGCGTCAGGTCGCGTTCCGCCACGATCTGTTGGATGCCCTGCAAGATGAAAAGGTCGGGCAGCCCTTTCGGGTCGGCCAGTTCCGCCGTGCGCGAAATCGCCCCCGTCACAACGCCGATCAGCCCCGATCTGTTGGAGCGCATCATGCGTGCAGCGCTTGAGGGAACGTATTTCAGCTCGCGAATGGCGTTTTCCACCTTATCGCGCGTCTTTTTGCCGACGGGCGCATCCCCGTTCACAACCCGCGACACCGTCTTGGGTGAAACGCCAGCCAGTTTTGCTACATCGTAAATCGTCGACAAGACGGCCTCCTCCCAAGCAGGAAAATCGCTGCGAGTCCCAAAAGACATCGATGTCATACAGCGAAAATGTCATCGATGTCAATCTTGTGAATCGAGCTCTGTAAAGAGGGGCGAGCCTCTATTGTTTGCCGCAAGCAGTGCCGGGCGGCCTGCCGCATACAAATGGAGTGCATGCCAGATCCGCCGCGCTTCTGCGGTGAATATTCTCTGAGCGAGATGTCGACGCGCATATTTGGCGCAGTCAGAAAAATCTGCGGGGTTCGCCCGAGATAGGCTGACAAGATCACTGGTGCTCTAAGCGCTGAGTCGGGGATCACTGCGTCGGTGCGCCGTCATGCGGAACTTGCGCGCTGATGTGATATTTCATGCGCGATCTGTTCCATATCTATCTAATATCCTATCAATTCTGCGCATTTTCCGCGCCATTGCTGCGCTACAGTTTCAGGTGACCTGTTCACAAGAAACCGAAGAGCCGCAAAATGTACGTTTACCAATCCATCGCCCAATCTCTTGCCGATCACAGCCTCGACACGATGTTCGGGCTTATGGGGGATGCCAATCTCTTCATGGTGGACCATTTCGTGCGTGACACCGGGGCAAGCTTCGTCCCCGTGGCCTATGAGGGAAGCGCGGTTCTGATGGCGCTGGCCCATGGGCGCGTTGCGGGCAAGGTCGGCATCGCCACGATTACCCATGGCCCGGCCCTGACCAACTGTGTCACAGCCCTGACCGAAGCGGCCCGCGCCCATATTCCGATGGTTTTGCTGGCGGGTGATACGGCCGTGTCGAACCCGCAGAACCTGCAAAACATCGACCAGCGCGAGACGGTCAAGATCACCGGGGCAGGGTTCGAGCAACTGCGCGCGCCCGAGACCGCGTCCTATGACGTGGCCCACGCAATCTACCGCGCGCAGGTGGAAAAGCGGCCCATCGTGTTGAACATGCCGGTCGATTTCATGTGGCAGGAGGTCGAACACATCCGCCATGTCTTCCCGGCCTACACTGCGCCCGCCTATGTGCCCGAAGGTGATGATCTGGACCAAGCCATCGGCATGATCGCCAGCGCGAAACGCCCGATCATTCTGGCGGGGATCGGTGCCAAGGATTCGGTTGCGCAGATCAAAGCGCTGGCCGACCGTCTGGAGGCGCCGCTGGCCACGACGCTCAAGGCCAAGGGGATGTTCAAGGATCACCCCTATAACATCGACATTTTCGGCACGCTCTCGACCCCTGCGGCCTATGAGGCGATTGGCAAGGCCGATTGCATTATCGCCTTTGGGACGTCCCTGCATCATTTCACCACCGATAAGGGGGCGTTGATGAAGGGCAAGCGGGTCATCCAGATCAACGACACCGTCACCGAGGTGGCCAAGAATTTCCACCCCGATGCGGCACTTGTGGCCGATGCGGGGCTGACTGCGGACAATATCCTGTGGTGGCTGAATGAGGCCGAGATCCCCGGCAGCGGATTTACATCCGAGCTCGACATCCCCGCGCTGACCGCCCATCCCAAGGGCAACCCGGAGAAGGCGGCTGCGGGATATGTGAATTTCGAATATGCCTTGGACCGGCTGGAAGAGGCCTTGCCGAAAGATCGCTTTCTCACCACTGATGGCGGGCGCTTCATGACCGAGGTCTGGTGCCGCATCTCTTGCCCGAACGCGCAAAGCTTTTTCGCCACCACGAATTTCGGATCGATCGGGCTTGGGCTGCAGGTCGCGATTGGCGCAGGCTATGCCGTGTCGGATCGCCCCGTCGTGCTCTTCACTGGCGATGGGGGTTTCATGATGGGCGGTCTCAACGAGTTCAACACCGCCGTTCGGATGAAGCAGGATCTGATCGTGATCGTGGCGAATGACTCTGCCTATGGGGCCGAGCATATCCAGTTCCTCGACCGCAAGATGGACCCCGGCCTGACGATGTTCGACTGGCCCTCTTTCGCGCAGGTCGCAACCGCGCTGGGCGGGCAAGGGGTGCGGGTCTCCTGCAACGAAGACCTCGATAAGGCGATTAACGCGATTGAGACCCGGGACAAGCCGCTGCTGATCGAGTTGCAGCTGGATCCGAACGATGTGCCACGCATGCGGATGTGACTTGAGCGGGAGCAAGACGACGCGTTTGGCCGGGGCGCATGCGCGGCCCTTGCCTGCGGTTTGTCGTCTTGTCCTCACGCTGCACAAAGAAGCAGGGCCGGAAAGGGAGCGGGCTGGGCATGCCGCACTGCGGGCCAGCGCCTTGCCAAACTTGATCTCGACCGCCTCCGGCCCAATATAGTCAGGAGAGTAAGATCCCACCGATTGACCAATCGGTGGGACTAGCACCATGATGATGGTTCCTTGCACCAACATCGGCCAGACGGACCGCGACACCCAAGCCCGTCTTTGCCATACATCCTTAAGGAGGTCTGCTATTAACGCTCAGTTGCTTGCTGCTCTGATCCTACTGCCTTTCCTGTTCGTGGCCCTCTATGCGGGCATTCACGAGTATCTGCGTTTCAGATCGGAGGGGAGTTCGAATTACGGCCTGATCTTCGATGAAGAAACAGGCACGTCATATGTGACCAGTATCGCCGATGCGGAGGAGAGCTTTGACCCTGAAGATTTTGATCCCAACGATTACAACGACACCGAGACGGGCGAGGTAAAGGCCGAGAACCGATCCTGACGGGGGCCAGTCCTTGGCGGATCGGGGCGGTTGCGCGCCGTTTGGAGATGTGCGCATCAATGCGGACGCGGTGGAGCGCTAGGCGCAGAGTGCCTGACCGTGGCCTCAAGCGGCCATAAACCGAGACAGTGTTTTGCGGCCTTCTGGCGCTCTCGCGTCTCTGCCGCCTGAACCGTGTCAGAGGGGCCGCGCCAAAAGAGACCGCCCCCACATTTTCACATATCAGGCCGACTGCATGTCCAGCGCTTTGCCATCATGCTTGCCGGTTGTGGCGGCCTCGGCCAGCACGGCTGCCACATCGGCGCGGCTGGCCTTGGCGGTCCGGTCGACCTGTTCGCCAAGCACGATCTCGGCACTGCGCGCGTCGTTGGTCAATGAGACCGGACGCAGGATCGCATAGGTCAGCCCTGAGGCCTTGAGATGTTCATCGGCGGCGTGCTTGGCCTTGAGGTAATGCGCGAGCTTCCCCGTCGGCTCGGATTGATCCGCCCCGATGGAGCTGAGCATGACGAAGCGGGCGACGCCTGCCTCTTTCGCCAGATCGACCAGCCGCATTGCGCCCGCGCGGTCGACCTTCTCGGTCATCTCCGGCCCGGTCGAGCTTCCCGAGCCTGCGGCGAAGATCACGACATCGACGCCGTCACAGATGCCCGGTTGCAGGTCGGCCAGATCTCCGTGCCGCAGATCGGTGCCCTCGGGCAGAGCGCTTGTGTCAGAGCTTTCGCGCACCAAGGCGCTGACCTTGTGGCCCTGATCCAGCAGGATCCGGGTCAGGAGCACGCCGGTTTTGCCGGTCGCACCGGCGATGAGAATGGTCTTGGTCATTGTGCGTCCTTTCGGGAGGTTCAGGCGGGCGGCGCCATCGGCCCGGCAGCGCGCAGGGCTGCGATATAGCCGGGCTGCTTTTGCAAGGCTTCCCAGTAGGCGGCGATCTTGGGATGATCCGCCAACAGGTCCAAGCGGGCCAGCAAGGCGATGATGTAGGAGAGCTGAATATCCGCCAGCATCGCTGTGTCGCCAAACAGAAGCGGCCCGTCACCGATGGCCTGCGCGATATAGTCGAGATGCTTGTCGAGCGCGGCCTTCGCCGCGTCGGGCGCCGGTTTGCCAGAGAATGCGGGCAGGATGGCCTGCAAGGCGACCTCGGCGAAGGAGGCCTCGACATAGTCGAACAGCACCTCATGGTCCCAGAATTCGCGCGTATCTCGGGGCGGCGTGTGGCTATCATCGCCGTATCTCGCCGCGAGATAGCGCAGAATCGTCGCGGATTCCGCGATCATCAGCCCATCATCCTCGATCACCGGGGATTTGCCCAAAGGATGCACCTTGGACAGGGCCTCGGGCGCGCGAAAGCTCTCGCTGCGCGGATAATCGATACGGTTGCAGGTCTGTCCCAGATCGGCCAGTAGCCAAAGGACGCGGGTGGCGCGGGAATATTCCAGAGCGTGTAGAGTAATCATGGCAAAAAGATCGCTTTCACATTGACGAATTCCTTCAGGCCAAAGCCGCCATGTTCGCGACCGTAGCCTGAATCCTTAACCCCGCCGAAGGGCATGTTTGGATCGGCGGCCCCGAAGGAGTTGATCCGGATCATACCCGTATCGAAATGATCGCGCGCAAGCCTCAGGGCGCGCTCTTCATCCTTGCAGAAAATGCCTCCACCCAAGCCATAGCGGCTGTCATTGGCGATGCGCATCGCATCCTCGTCATCCTTGGCGCGGATGATGGCGGCGACGGGGCCGAAGATCTCGTCGTCATAGGCGGGCATGCCGGGGGTTACGTCGACCAAGACGGTGGCGGGGTAATAGGCGCCGGGGCCCTCCGGGACCGCGCCTCCGCAAAGCGCGCGGGCACCTTTGGCGAGGCTGTCTTTGACCTGATCGCTGACCGCGTCCAACTGGTCTTGGCTGGAGAGCGGACCAAGCTGGCTGTCTTCATCGGTGGGATCGCCCATCTTAATCGCCTTCATCTGCGCGACATAGGCCGTCACGAATGCATCATAGACTTTGTCCGGCACGACGAAGCGTTTCGCCGCCACGCAGGTCTGGCCGTTGTTATAAAGCCGCCCCATGAGCGAGAACTTCACCGCCGTTTCGATATCGGCGTCTTCAAGCACGAGATAGGCATCGTTCGAGCCCAGCTCCAGCACGGTCTTTTTCAGCGCCTTGGCTGCGACGGCACCGACATGGCGGCCAGCCGTATCGCTCCCCGTCAGCGTCACGCCGCGTACGAGGGGATGGGCGATCAGCGTGTCGCTGGTGTCGTGGTCGATCAGGATGACTTGGAACAGATCTTCGGGCAGGCCTGCCGCGATGCACAGCTCGCGCAGCCGCAGCCCCGTGCCCGTGCAGATGCTCGCATGTTTGAGCACGCAGGCATTGCCGGTCATCAGATTTGCGGCAAGCACCCGGACGGGTTGGTAGAGCGGAAAGTTCCACGGCTGGATCGAGTAGATCACACCAAGCGGCTGATAGCTGACCACGCCACGCGAGCCCTTGGGGCCATGCGTGCGCTCTTCATCGGCCAGCGCGTCCGGCCCATGCTTGGCGGTGTAATCGAAAATCGCGGCGCAGATCTCGACCTCGCGCTTGCCATCCGCCAACAGCTTGCCGGTCTCTCGCGTCATCAGTGCCGCCAACTCCTCTGCCGAGTCGCGCAGCTTTTGGGCGATCTTGCTCAGGTAGGGCGCGCGATCGGCATGCGACAGGGTGCGCCATTCCAGAAACGCGGCATGGGCGGCTTCCAGTTTCGCGGTCGCGTCCTGCACCGACATCATCGGGTAGGTCTCGATGGTCTCGCCGGTCGCGGGATTGCGTGTCGTAATCGTAGACATGATGCCTCCTTAGAGTTCGACAGGGTAACCAAGGGCCGACGTGATAAGTTCCGCTCTCCGCCACGTCAGGTGACCGAAGGGTTGGGCGTGCCGCGCGGACCCGGAACCACGGAGCTTTGAGCCACGTGCTGCGGTTCCGGGTTGAAACTCCATGCGCCCGATGCGTAGCGTAAGCGCGACATCACTCGCCACGGAGGCCCCATGCGCTGGCTCTTTCGCGCTCTCGCGCTCATCGTCCTGATCGCCCTCTGTCTTGGAGGCGCGCTCGTGATGCTGCCCACGACCAAGATCGCCCAGATCGCAGAGGCGCGGTTTGAGGCCGCAACCGGGCGCAAGCTCACGATCACGGGGTCCGTCCATGCGAGTTTCTGGCCGCAGCTTGGCGTGCGCACCGGGCCGGTCGAGATCGCGAATGCGGATTGGTCCAAGGACGGGCCGATGCTCTCGGCCAAAGGGCTGCAGATCGGGATCGATCCGGGCGCGCTGATCGGCGGTGCGATCCGCGTCTCGAAAGTGACCATCCTGTCGCCGAATATCCTGCTGGAGCGGCGTAAGGACGGAACTGGCAACTGGCAGTTCACACCGAAAGCCTCGACCAGCAGTACCAAACAAGCGCAGCCAAGCGCGGGCGGCGGGGTGAGTGCGTTCAGTCTCGACAAAGGAGAGATCCGCGACGGCTCGGTGACATGGATCGACCGCGCCAGCGGCCAGCACCTTGCGCTGACCGGTATTGACGCGAGCCTCGCGCTGCCCGACTTTACCGGGCCCGCAAATGTGAGCCTGACGGGGAAGCTGAATGGCAAGGCGGTGAAGGCAAAGGGCACGCTTGGCGCCTTCGCAAGTTTCCTTGCGGGCGATGCGGTGCCGACCGATCTGGCGCTGACCCTTGATACCTCCTCCATCGACTTCAAAGGCAGCTTCGGGACGTCGCCTCTGGCAGCAAAAGGCGCGCTTTCTGCCGATCTCAAAGAACCCGCCGCGCTGGCCGCGATGTTCGGGCAACCCGCGCCGGATCTGCCCAAAGGGCTGGGGCGCGACACGATTGCCGCGAAAGGCGATGTGACGCTGGGCGCGAATGGCACCTTGCAGATGCGCGGCGGCCAACTCACGCTGGACGACAATGCGATGCGGATCGCGGGGGATTTGTCCTTCGCCACGGGCAGGCCACGGATTGACGCCCAGATCGATGCGGGCGCGCTGGATCTCTCGGCGCTGGGCCGCTCGGAGCCGCGCGGCTCGGGCGGGGCGTCCGGCTCGGGGCCCAGCGGCTGGTCGACAGCCCCCATCGACGCGTCGGGGCTGCGCGCGCTGGATGGCAAAATCGCCCTGACTGCAAACTCCATCGATCTCGGCGCGACCAAACTCGGCCCGACCAAGGCGCAGGTCAGCCTCGACAATGGCCGCGCGGTGGTGGATCTGCGTCAGGTCTCAGCCTATGGCGGCGATGTGACGGGCCAAGTGGTGGCCAATGCGCGCAGCGGCTTTTCGGCCTCTGCGGATCTCGCGGCGAAGGGGATCTCGATGCAGCCGCTTCTGAGCGATCTGGCTGATTTCAAGCGCCTCGATGCGAAGGCGGATCTAAAGGTGAACCTCTTGGCGTCCGGCAATAGCGAGGCCGCGCTGATGCGTTCGCTTTCCGGTTCGGGCAATTTGGCCTTCGGCAAGGGCGCACTGGAAGGGCTCGATCTGGTGGGTATGCTGCGCACGCTCGACCTGAATTACGTAGGCAAGGGGGCCAAGACGATCTTCGACAAGATCACCGCCAGTTTCAACATCGCCAATGGGGTGCTCTCGAATGATGATCTCACCTTCAACGCCCCGCTTTTGAGCGCGGCGGGCAAGGGTCGGGTCGATATCGGCGCGCAATCGCTCGATTACACGGTCACGCCAACCGCGTTGGGCAATTCCAGTGGGACGGGCGGTGTGACGGTGCCGCTCACGATCAAGGGGCCTTGGGCCAAGCTGAAATACGGCGTCGATGTGAAGGCGATCTCGGGCGACAAGGTCGATGCGGCCAAGAAGACGCTCAAGCAGAAGGCCGATGCCGAGATTGCCAAGAAGCTCGGGATCTCGCCGCAGGATGGCCAGAGCACCGAGGATGCCGCCAAGCAAAAGCTCAAGGAGGAGGCCGCGAAGGGCCTGTTGAAGCTGTTCAAATAGGGGGTTGGGTCCGATCATTGGGCCGGGTCTGGTGGAGGTTCGCGAAGCCAAGGCCCGGCTGACCGAGACGGGCAATCCGTCGCGAGGGGGCGCGCCTGCGCGCCCGATCACAGCGCCCCGGAACTCGACGCGAATGTCGCAAAAGGAGAGTGGGCCAATGTCCACCCGCAACCTGATGGTACTTGATCCCCGCCGATACAGTCGCGGTTGTGTTGACGGATATGGAGGCGGGCGGAACCCGTAACGGGCTGACCGCGCTGGACCCGCTCTCGCGCGGTGCCCGAAGATATCGATTGCGGCGGCGTGGTCGAGCAGGGCACGTCGCTGAGTGAGATGGGCCGCCAGATCTATGATCTGCTGCTGGATGTCGCCTCAGGGCAGCGCATGACTTCCCAAGAGTTCGGCTATGGCGATAACGAGTTGGTTCCGTGGAAGATTGGGGCGGTGCGATGACGGCGGGGCTTCTGGCTATCGGCGAATGTAATCGTCTTATGATCGGCGTTTCGGGTTTCCAGGCTGACCATGATCCGGGCGAAGACGCATGCGCGCTCCAGCGCTTCAAACGGGTCTTGTCCGGGCCGTCGTCGCTCCGTTTCGCCGGGGGCGCGCGGACGCCCTCGGCGGGCGCGAGAGCGCCGCACGCCCCCAAGGGGATCAAGCTGCAATATGCAGTTCTTGCGGCGCGGCCAGATCCGCAAGCAGTTGCCCCCAAGCGGCGGCAAATTCGCGCTCGGCTGTCGCACAGCGATCCATTGCGCCGGGCGTGGAGCCGCGCTTGAGGCGGGCTGACAGCGCCGCAGCCCAAGCCTCGGCGGAGGGGGTCGAGACGATGAGCGCCTGCGGCCCCGCACTTTGGCTCAGCCCGTCCACGCCCGAGGCCACGATGGGCCTGCCTGCGGCGCGCGCCTCAAGGGCCACAAGGCCAAACGCTTCCCAACGCGACGGCATCGCGACGATATCGAGGTGCGACATCACTGCCGCCGGATCCTCCGAATGGCCATGAAAGACGATGCGCGGATCGCCCGCTGCGCGCGCTTTGAGGGCGGCCTCTTCTTCACCCGTGCCGTGGATATGCAGCGAAATCTCTCGCTGGGGCAGGCTGCGCACCGCGTCGATCAGCGTATCGAAGCCCTTCTGGCGGTGCAGACGCCCGATGGCCCCGATCCGCAGCGCCGGGCCTTGCGGTGTGTTCAGCGCCCGGAAAGCACTCAGATCGACCACCGGCGTGATCACCTGCAAGACATCCGAGCGCACAAGCCCCCGGCGTGCCAGCCAGTTCGCCTGCGGTGCGCTCACCGCGACCACGCGATCAAACAGCGCATAGGCCGTGCGCAGCAGCGTGAAGAAGCGCGCCTTGAAGGGCACGTTGAGCGCGGTGAAGCCTTCGGTATAGCTGTGCTCGACATGGACCAAAGGCGTGCCGCTATGGCGGGCGCGGAACGAGATCAACGCGGGCAGGCTGCGCCAGCTGATCGCGAGATGCGAGACGATGAGATCGGCCTGAACCCTTGGCAGACCGCCTTTGCGCGAGACGGGGCGGACCTCGTGGCGGGCATCGCGGGCCATCAGCGTGCAGCTGCGGATCTGGTCGAGGACGCGGGTGACACCGCCGGGGGTGGCATCATCGACGAGGTGGAGAACGAGGGGGCGGGGATCGGTCATGGCGTGGTGTCCTTGGTAAAATATAAACTGAGGCAAAAGGGGATCAGCCGCGCGCGGCACGCATGTTGCGGACGGCGCGGATCGGGGCATCGCCGAGATGGCGCAGAAGGCGCGAGGCCAGCCATGTCGTGCCCGTCCGCAGCGGTTCTTCGCGCAGCGGCAGGCGGGAGCTTGAAAGCGCGCGGTCGATATAGGTGCAGGCCGTGTCGGCATCGCCGCTGCTGATCGCGCGACGCGCAAGGTAGCGCAGTTGATAGGCCCGCGCGGCCCCTTCGTGGCGCGCGAAGAAGGCCGGGTCGCGTGGGCGCAGCTTGCTGACCATCCGCTCCCACGAGGCAAGCTGCGCCTCGGTTCGCGCCGACAGGCCAGTGGCGTTGACGCGGTATTCGGTGAGCAGACCGGGGACGCCCTCGATCAGCCAATCCGTGCTCAGCCCGAAGCGCAGCCAGCATTCGATATCTTCGGATTGGCGGAAGGTCTCGTCAAAGACCCAATCGCGCTGCGTCTCGAAAGCGGGACGCCATGCGATCGCCTCAAGCGCCTCGCGCCGGAAGACCGGGGCCGAGCCGTTACCGACCGGGTTGCGCTTGAAGACATGCGCGGTCGTGACATCGCGCAGCCGGGGCTTTTGCGCATGACCGAACGGCTTGCCCGCCTGATCGATCAGCACCGAGCCGGAATAGCTCAGCCCGACCAGAGGGGCCGCGCGCAAATGGGCCACATGCGCTGCAAGCTTGCCGGGCATCCAGCGGTCATCGGCATCGCAAAACCCGATCACAGCGCCGCGCGCGGCGGCAATCCCGCTGTTGCGCGCCCCTGCCAGTCCGCGATTGGGCTGCTCGACGATACGGACCCGGCCATCGCGCGCGGCATGGCGTTGCGCGATCTCGACGCTGTCATCGGTGGAGCCGTCATTGACGACGATGATCTCAAGGTCGCGAAAGTTCTGCGTGCGAAGCGCATCAAGCGTCTCACCCAGCGTCGCGCTGGAATTGAAGGTCGGGACGACGATAGAAGCATAAGGCATGGCAGATCTCCTCAATTGGCAAAAAGGGCGCGGCGCAGGGCGCGTGGCAGAACTGGGTTGATGAAGGCGGCGCAGACCGTGGCGAGGCCCCGATGCAGCGGCAAAAGGAAGGCGCGGGCATCGCATCCGAGCCCTTCAAGCACGAAGCCGAGCGTGACCGAGGCAGGCGCCCCCACCCGCAGCGCGCGGCGCGCGAGATAGCGCAGGTGCACGGCCTCGGCGCAGGGCGTGATCGGCACCCCGAACATCGCAGCGGTGCGGAGCGCTTCATTCCGGCTCTCGCGCATCCGGTGCAGGTCCGCCGAAAGCCCATAGGGGCTCATCCGATAACGAACGTGATCGGCATCGATCCCTTGCAGCCGATAGCCGTGACCGACGAGGCGAACCAGAAACTCCAGATCCTCGTTATGCACCATATCGGCGCGCAACCCGCCAAGCGCTGCAAAGACCTCGCGGCGGATCGAGAGGTTCGACATCGTGCAGACCGGGTTCTCGCCGATTAGTGCGGGCAGGCTGACCGGACCGCTGGGCACGGTGGAGCGGGTGCGGCTGTCGCGCGGATCGGTGTTGAAGAAATGGATGCGTCCGAAACAGGCATGGCGGCCATCGGCAAACGCCGCCATGACCGAGGCGAGCTTGCCCGGCATCCACAGATCATCAGCGTCGCAAAAGGCGAGGATCTCGGCGCGGGCGATGGTGAGCGCTGCGAAATTGCGCGCATCGCTTGGGCCCTTGCCGGGATTGCGCAGCAGCGTGATGCGCGGATCGCGGGCGGCCAGAGCTTGCGCGACCTGCCAGCTCTCGTCGCTGGAGCCATCCTCGACCAAGATCGCCTCCCACTCGCGCAGGCTTTGCGCGCGCAGCGCCGTGATTGTGGCGGGCAGCGTGGCGGCGGCGTTGTAGACGGGAATGATGACAGAGATCACAGTCATGGCTCAGGCTTTCATCGGCAGGGGGAGGGGGAGCTGCGCGGCTTGAGGGCGGGGGCTCGACAGGGCGGCGCGCAGCGCCGGGAGGGACAGGGCCAGCATCGTGACGCTCGCCACGGCCAGATATCCCCAGGCGATGGTTACAAGCCCGAAAGGGGCGGTGATCACGGTGTTGGCGATCAGCGCAAGTGTCAGCACAGCCGTAGCCGCAAGCTCGCGCCCGGGGCGGTTCTCGGCGCGCATCCAACCTGCGGCGGCGGTCCAAAGCATCGTGGGGATCGCAACGAGGCAGAGGATCGCGATGGGCTGGGCCAGCTCGGCCCAACGCTCGCCCAGCAGGATCGGCACATACCACGGGGCTGCGAGCGATTGCGCCATCACTGCAGGGGCCACGAGGCAAAGTGAGACCAGAAGCGCCTGACGCAACGCGCCTGCACGGTCCGCGCTGGTGCAAAGATGCGGGAAGAGCACGGCGGCAAAGGCGGTCGAGAAAGAGGTCGCAAGGCTCAGCCCCGCATTGAAGGCCATGAAGTAGAAGCCAAGCAATTCAGGCCCAAGCAGCGCGCCGATCAGCAGCTTGTCGGCATGCAGCCGCGCGGTCTTGACGATCTCGGTGCCAAGGACCGCCCAGCCGAACTGCACGAACGGTCGCACAGGCGCCATGCCCGCCGCAGGGTCGCGGCGCCACGGATGCAGGCGGCGCATCGAGATCAGCCAGAACGGCGCGGTGACAAGGCGCGGCAGCACAAGCGCGAGCGCTGTGGGCCAATAAAACGCAAGCACGATCGAGGCGAGATTGGCGAGAACTGCCTGTCCTCCGGCAATCGCTGCGGTCTTCTTCAGGCGTCCCTTGCGCAGCGCCAGCGCGGTCTGCACAAGCCCGCCCGGCATGAAAAGATATTCGCCCGAGAGCACGAGGATCAGGAGTGCAAGCATCGTGTTGCCGCTCAGCCCCCAGACGAGCCCGGCCAGTGCTGCCTGGGCTGCGAAAAGCCCCAAGCCCCAGATCCAGAAGAGCTGGTGGGCACGGTTGCACAGGGCGGGCAGATCCTCGTCGCGGGCCGCGATCAACCGTTGGCCGATCCCGTTCTCGGTGAGCGATTTGAGCAGATCGCCAATCGCCAGCGCGGCCGCGGCGATCCCGATCTCTTTCACCTCTAGCGTGCGTGCGACCGCGATCACGACACCCAGCCGGGAAAGTTTGGAGGCGAGCTCGGAGGCGCCGTAGGCCACGAGATGACCGAAAAGGGTTCTGGCTTGCGAGGGCATCTTGGTTTGCGTTTTCTGTGAGGGGCCATGGGCCGTTAAGCGTCTGCTAACCAATATCTTTGAACGCCGTATCCTGTCGCGCGCGCGCCGGGAGGGGCGAGGGGCGCGGTGGGGGAGCAACACCTATCCTTCGGGATAGGGCCTGACGCGTATGGGAGGCTTGGTCGCTCGGGATGTTCGCGTTATGAGCGAGTAACCCCGCCCGGAGAGGATGGACATGTCGATCACCCGCACACGCCTGCTTGGCACTTGTATCGGAGCGCTCCTGACCTTCGGGTGCAGCCCGGCACCGTCGCCGCAAAATATCGGCCCTGTCCGCGACGGGGGCGGCTATCAGGCGCAGTATCGCGATCCGGGGAAGTACGACCCGCAGGCCACGGCGCTGATCTCCAAGCGGCTCAATTCCGAGCGGTGCCAGCCTGCGCGCGGATCGGCCTCCAAAAGCGCGGGCATCACCGCCCATGCGCTCACCGGAGAGCGCCTGTCTCGCAATGACCTCGTCAATGTGCGCGTGGGGGACGACAAGACCTTCAACGGCGATTACGTGATTTCTCGCGACGGCATGCTCAAGCTGCCCTTCTTGGCGCCGGTGCGCGCGCAGGGGCGCAGCCCCGCTCAGATCGAGGATGATCTGGGCCGCGCCTTGCTCAAAGAGGGGCTCTATGAGGAAGAGCCGCGCATCTCGGTGCGCGTGGCCGATTTCGCGCCGGTTTCGGTCGCGGTGTCGGGCGCGGTGTTCGAGCCGCATTCCGTCGAGATCGGCCAATCCGGCGAGCGGGTCGATACCACCCGCCAGCAAGCGCTGGGGGCCTCGACCGAGGCGCGCAACCTCTCGGGCGCGCTGCGCGCGGCGGGCGGGGTGCGCCCCGATGCCGATCTCTCCGCGATTGAGCTGCATCGCGGCGGGCAGCGCTATGTGCTCGATATGCGCGGCGTGTTCGAGGGGCGCAATTCCGTGGATGTGATGCTTTTGAGCGGCGATGAGATCGTCGTGCCCTCGCGGCAATGCTTCCAGGATGATTTGATGCGCCCGAGCCCGGTCAGCCCGCCCGGCGTGTCGCTGTTCCTGTCAAACCTGACGCAGCCCGCGACCGGAAATGCGCCCTCGGCCATCGGACGGGAGGTGCGCGAAGTGCCCTATGGCACGCGTTTCTTGCAAGCCGTGGTCGATACGAACTGCGTGGGGGGCACCCGTTCGACCAATGCCAAGCGCTCGGCCGTGCTGGTGACGCGCGATCCGCTGACCGGCGTCTCGACGGTGATCGAGCGCAATATCGAGGATATGCTGCAGCGCGCGGATCGCGACGATTACGATCCCTATCTTCTGCCGGGCGATGCCATTGCCTGCTACGACAGCGGCGTGACCAATGTCACCGAAGCCGCGCGCGCCATTGGCACTGTGGCGACGGTCGGTCTGATCTCGCAGTAATGCGCCGTCAGCCGAGCTGCGGCGTGGGCGCGGCCTTCCACGCCATCCGCGCATGCGCGATCTCGGGGGCCAAGCTTTGCGTGTCGGATGCCCCCTCCGCCGCGTTTTCAAGCGCGATCAGCGCGGCGTGCAAATCGGCCTGACCGAAAGCGGCGGAACTGCCCGCGAGCTTATGCGCGCGCGCCGCGATCTCAGCAGCCGCAACAGAGACCCCGTCAAGCCAGTCGAAGAACTGCTGCAATTCATCCGAGTGACGGATCGCCAAAGCCTCAAGCGGATTGCGCGGGACGGCAGGCGGCGCCTCCGACGGTGCACTCGCCGCCTCACTGGGGGACGCGAAAAACTCAGCGAGCAAGTCCGACAGCTCCGCCCCTTTGAGCGGCTTGCCCAGAAAGCCCGACATTCCGGCTGCGGCGAACCGCTCTTTCGCCTCGGGCAGAACATTGGCGGAAAACGCGATGATCGGCACGTCGCGACTGGCTCCCTCGCTTGCGCGGATGCGCCGCGTGGCTTCCAGCCCGTCCATGA
The DNA here is from genome assembly GCF_000715505.1 of Thioclava dalianensis. GTDB lineage: Bacteria > Pseudomonadota > Alphaproteobacteria > Rhodobacterales > Rhodobacteraceae > Thioclava > Thioclava dalianensis. Next base: position 224,619 of record NZ_JHEH01000003.1, on the reverse strand, counting down.
CGGGCATCCGAATATCCATCAAGATCAGGTCATAGCGGGTGCGCTCCGCCATATCGACGGCCTGCTGCCCGTCGCGCGCGCAACTCACCTGATGCGCCATCCGCTCCAGCAATTCGCGCGCAATCTCGAGGTTTATGTCGTCATCCTCGACCAAAAGCACGTTGAGCGCGGGCGTCGCGCGGGCGGGCACGGCTGCGGTCGCATCCGGCGCGGGGGCGTCTTGCGCTTGCGCGACCTCCACCGGGATTTGCAGCCAGAAGACGCTGCCCTCTCCGGGCGTGCTTTCAAGACCGATCTCCCCCTCCATCGCCTGAACGAACCGCCGCGCGATGCTCAGGCCAAGGCCCGTGCCCCCGATTGCGCGCGTCTGGCTGCTCTTCACGGTCTGGAAATCCTCGAAGACCCGCGCCTGATCGTCCAGCGCGATGCCGATCCCGGTATCGATGACACGCAGGTCGAGCCGCATCTCGGCACCTGCCTCATTGGCCTCGGCCTCAATCGTGATCCGCCCGTTGCGGGTGAACTTGATCGCGTTGCCCACGAGGTTGAGCAGCACCTGTTGCAGCCGCGAGGCATCGATGCGCACCCATGTGAGCGGCGCGCCAACCCAACCCCATTGCAAGCTGTTGCCATGCGCCTCGGCACCGCTCGATTGCGAATCCACGATGTCCTGGATCAACTGGCCAAGATGCACGACATCCGCGCGCATGGTCTCGACGCCGGATTCGAACCGCGCCACATCGAGCACCGCATCGACATGCTGCATCAACAGCTCGCCCGAGATTTCCATATTGCGCACATAGCGCGCCTGCGCCGTGCCAAGCTGGGTGCCTTTGAGGAGCGACAGATTGCCCAGCACCCCGTTGAGCGGCGTGCGGATTTCATGCGTCATCATCGCGAGGAATTCCGACTTGGCCTGTTCGCCTGCGAGCGCCCGGTCGCGGGCCTGAACCAGCTCGTTCTCGGCGGCGACCCTGAGGGAAATGTCGCGCAGGAAGGCCACGGCAAGCGTGCCCTCGCGGGTGCTCGCCCGCTCGATGGCCAGCTCCAGCGGGAACAAATCGCCATTCGCGCGCTTGGCTTCAAGCTTGACCCTTCCTTGGCCAATGACGTGAAGCGGACCATTCGGCCGCGCCCGTTCCATGCCCGCCGCATCGCTCTCGCGCTCAGGGTCGGATAGGATCAGCTCGCCCATGCCACGCCCGATCACATCCGGGGCCTCAAGGCCAAACATCCGTTCGGCAGCCGGGTTGAAACTGAGGATCTGCCCGTCCATTTCGGCCACGATCACCCCGTCGAGCGAGGTCTCAAGAATCGTGTTGAGCCGCGCATAGGCATCGCTAAGCTCGCGTCCACGCCGCGCGATCTGGAACATCACGCGCCGGTAGTTGAACAGCAAAATGGCGAGTGCCAGCAGCAAGACCCCGGTCACGATCCCAAGCCGAAGCAGCGTCACCGAGACGGAGACCCGGCTTGCATCGGAGCTGCGCGCAAAATGCTTGAGCCCGGCTGTTGCCAGATCGCGCACCTCCAGCCGGAGCGGATGTAGCTCACGGGCAAAATCGTCAAGCCGATCGCGCAATTGATCGCGCGGCCCATCAATGATGGGGATCATCGCATCCAACTGCGTCCGCACCGCCGTCACGGGTTCGATAAAGGCGGGATCGCGGCGCAGCGGCGCGTAAAGCTGACCGCGCGCGAGCGTGTCCATGCGGCTGTAGAAGATGTCGAATTCCTCGACCACCCGATCCAGCCCGCTATTGTCGCTGTGCAAGGAGCGATCGACCGCATGCTGCAATTCGAGAAATTCCACCTCGGCCTGCGAAAGCGTCCAGTGCACATTGTCGGAATTGGCTGAACTGAGATAGCGCAGCTCGCGGGTGATCTCGAGCGCAAGAAAGGCGATGGCCATAAGGCACATCGCCGCGAGGGTAAGGAGAATACCGCTGCCGATCCGCGCCTTGTCGAACTTGGCGCGGACGGGGGGGCCTTCGGCTGGGGTCATTCGAGCGAGATCCTGTCGAGTTGCCAGATACTCCGGGAATAGATGACTTCGCTCCGATAGTCACTCGATGACGAATAGGGGTAGATCACCCAAAGCGGTCCTTTTTCGCGCCGCGACATGGTCTGGCCGTCCATTTCATAGGCGACGATTGGGCCATTGCGCACCGCGTCCGAGGTCGGAATCTCGACGCTGTAATCGTTGATTGCGGTGGCTTTGAGCATCTTGCCCTTCGCACCCACCCGCTCAAGCAGCGCCTTGAGTGAGACGCCGGTGAAACGGTGACGACCCTCGGTCCAGATCGTCGTGGTCTCGATCTCGCTCTGGCCGATCTCGCGCAGCATCGCGAGGTCGAAGGCGGCGGTGCCCTCATCGGTATTGGTGATCTCGATATCGCCGCTGATCGTCAGGAGCACGGGGCCGGTAGGTTTGGGCAGGGGCTCTGCCATTGCGGGCGCTGAGGCGAGCGCGATGACGAGCGCGAGGGCCGGAGCGAAGACTGACTGGATAAGGCGCATGGGTCTGTTCCTTGAGGAGAGGAGGTTGAAGGCACATTGTCACTATTGTCGTTCACTTTCATCCGCTCATGCGGATGGGGGCCTATCCGAACGGATAGGAAAGGGGGCGCTCAGTAGGCGCCGCGCCCCGAAATCACGGCCCGCGCGGTCATCGACAGTAGCAGCATATCCAGCAGGAAGCTGCGCGATCGGACATAGGCCACATCCATATCGACCATCTTGTCAAAGCCGATATCGGCGCGCCCCGACACTTGCCAGATCCCGGTGATGCCCGGACGCGCGTTCAGACGCTCAAGCGCGCGCCGGATAGGCGTCCACTTCACAGGCGAGGGCCGGGCGCGGACCGACCAGAGACATCTGGCCAAACAGCACGTTGAAGATCTGCGGCAGCTCGTCGATGGAATAGCGGCGCAGGATGCGCCCGACGCGGGTCACACGCGGATCGTTGCGCGCCTTGAAGCAGATGCCCTCGCGGTCGGAAAGCGCGCGGATCGCGGCGAGCCGGGCTTCGGCATCGGTGAACATGGTGCGGAATTTGTAGATCGTGAACGGTTTGCCGTTCTTGCCGATGCGGACCTGACGGAACAGGAAGGGGCCGGGGCTGTCGATCTGGATCAACGCGGCCACCAGCAACAGGATCGGCGAGATGAGCGCGATCAGGGCGGCGCTGAAGGCGATGTCGAAGCCGCGCTTGAGCACCGCGTCGCGGCCCGCATGATGGAGCGCGTGACGTCCCGCGCGGATCAAAAAGCTCGCATTGCCCAGAAGGTAGCGTTTCGCGAGGCGGCGCGGCTCTTGCGCAAGCCGCCAGACCCATTCGAGCCGCGCACGGCGCAGCAGGCTCGGCGCACGCGAGACATTGCCTGCGAGGAAATCGAACAGCGCGCCCACGCCCAGCACGAGGCGCGGCGAGAGGTCGTCCAAGTGGCGGTCGATCCACAATTCCTGCATCGGCACGCCCATCGCGACCAGCAAGATATCTGCGCCCGAGGCGTTGATTTCAGCGATGGCGGCTTGCGAATCCGCAGCGCCCTCATAGCCATCGCGCGTGCCTGCGATCTGCAGCCCCGGAATGTCCGAGCTGAGCTTGGCGGCTGCGGCCTGCGCCGTGCCGGGGCTTGCGCCGAACAGGAAAACGGACAACCCGCGGGCCGCCGCCTCTTGCAGCAGAGCCGGGGTGAAGTCGGTGCCGTTGAGATTTTCGCTCAGTCGCGTGCCAGTCATACGGGCCGCCATATCCACCCCGATCCCGTCGGGCAGGAGTGCATCGGCCCGTGCGAGGGCTGCGGCATAAGCGCGGTCGCGGTTCTGCAGATTGGCGCAATGTGCGTTCAGGAAATACACGCAGCGGTCCGATCCGTCCAGAAGTGCGGCAATGGCGGTTTCTGTGTCGGCATCCACGAGCGGCTGACCCAGCACCGACTTGCGCACGAGGGTCTCGATCATGGACATGTCGTAGCCTGCGAAGGGGCCTGCGGCCTGAACGGGGGCGTCGGTCGTGAAATCGGTAAGGGCGTTCATCGGATTCTCCTGGATGATCGGTCTTTTCCCGACATTGCCCTTTGCCTTATAGCCCGCGCAATTTCGCGCCCGGATACCAAGGCCGCGCGTTAGGGCAGGGATCTGCCGCCAAGGGATAAGGTGTGATCCTTTTCGGATCGCTTTTGGGGAGAACGGAGAGGGGGCCTATCCGAACGGATAGTCACACTATCGGCTTGTGTGCTTGCGAATGGTAAATATTGCCTTAATTGTGCCGCGGGTTTCAGATAGGGTGATTCAACCCTTAGGTGAGTACATTTTTATGCGTATCCTGATTGCTGACGATCACGACCTTCTGCGCGACACATTGGTCGCCTTTCTCGAGACCGAAGAGGGAATCGAGGTCAGCAGCGCGTCGAATTTCCAAGAAGCCTGCGCGCGCATTCATACTGACGCTGCCTATAATCTTGTGTTGCTCGACTATAAAATGCCCGGGATGAGCGGGCTTGAGAGCCTTGAAGTGGTGCTGGCGCTCAAAGGCGGGCAGCGCGTCGCTTTGATATCGGGGCAAGCCACGCGCGAGATCGCCGAGCAGGCGCTGGCGCTTGGGGCGGCCGGGTTCATTCCCAAGACCCTGCCTGCGAAATCGCTGGTGAACGCTGTGAAATTCATGGCGATGGGCGAGCAATACGCACCGATCGATTTCATGCGCGCCAGTGAGCAGCCCGAAGCGCATCCGATGGCGCAACGGCTGACCCAGCGCGAGAATGAGGTGCTCAAAGGGCTGACCGAGGGCAAATCCAACAAGGAGATTGCGCGCGATCTCGATCTGACAGAGCCCACGATCAAGCTGCATATGAAGACGCTCTACCGCAAGCTTGACGTGAACAACCGCACGCAGGCCGCGATTGTCGCGCGCGATGCCGGGCTGTTCTGAGCGACCCTATCCGAACGGACAGGTCCGGACGCGGATGCGCGGCTTGGCCAGCCTCCCTCGCCCGCGCAAGGGATTGGGGAAAGGGGTAATCTCCGGGCAAAGGAGATTGCCCGATGCCCCTTATCCCGTCTTTCCTGCTTGCAGAAAGCCTGCGCCCTCCGCGCCGTCGCACGCGGCCCTCGCTGCGGCGCGCCCTTGTCGGCGGCTCTGCGACCGACAGGTCGCGACTGCCGCGTTATGTCTGGATCGCGGCGCTTGGTGTTGCGGGGATTTGGGCGCCGATCACGGGGTATCTCAAGACGGCCGCTCCGAGTTACTCTAGCCATATGTCGCTGATCTTGCCGGGGTCGGGCGCCTCGGCTTCGGTCAATTTGGCCGATATCGGTCAGGCGTCGAGCTATGCGAATTCCGCCTTTTCCAGCAACGCGATCAGCCCCACGGAGACCTATAAGCGCCTGCTCGCGGCGGACCGGGTCCTGCGTGATGCCGCGCGCCGCTTGGGCACGAGCGCGCCTGCCTTTGGCAAGCCGCAGGTCGAGCTCGTGGATCAGACCGCCTTCATCCATATCAAGATGACGGGGCCGAGCCCGGAGGCCGCCCAACTGCGCAACGCCGCCTTGCTGGAGGCCTTCTTTGCCGAGATCGACCGGCTGCGCGGCGACGAGCTCGACAACCGCCAAGAGGGCGGTCTGGCCGCGATGTCGGAATATCAGGGCTCGGTCGCAGCCACCCGTGCCAAGATCGACGCGCTTCAGCAAGAGACGGGGCTCCGCTCGGTCGAGCAGTTCAACCGCGATGTGCTGGAGACGGAAGCCCTGAGCGCACGGATCGAGAAACTGCGCGCGGAACATGCCCGCAAAGCGGCCTCGGTGACCGCGCTTGAGACCAAGCTTGGCACCGAGGCGGCTTCGGCCGCAGTCATCCTAAGGTTGAACAATGACGCGACCTATTTGGCAGCGCTCGAGGCCGTCGCGCAATCCGCCGCGGATCTGGCCGAGATGCGCTCGCGCTATGGTCTGCGTCACCCAGATGTCGTCAAGGCGCAGGCGGCGCTGGGGGCTGCGCAATCAAGCGCGCGCAGGCGTGCCGAGATGCTCGGAGCGCCCGGTACGGTGCTGGAGCGGGCGCTGGGGAATGGGCGCGGCGCGCTGCTGACCGAGCTGGTGCGCCATGAGGCGGATCGGGCCGGGCTCGCAGCCGAGCTGGCAAAGCTCGAGGCGCAGTACCAGCTCCAATCCGACCGGCTGGACCGGCTGGCCCCTCTCGCTGCGAGGCTTGAGGATTTGCAGCGAGACTTCTCCGTGGCCGAGGCGGTTTTCGCCTCTGCCATCGCGCGCAGCCAGTCAAGCAAGACCGATATTTTCGCCTCCTATCCGCTGGTTCAGGTGCTCGAAGATCCGACGCGCCCCGATGGCCCGTCCTCGCCGCGCAAGAAGCTTGCGATTGCAGCCGGTGTCGCGGCCAGCCTGCTGCTGCTGATGGCGCTTGCGATGGGCTGGCTGCGGCGGACCTTCATCGAGTCGCTTCTCGCCAAAGGGCAGGGCAAATGACGATTGCCCCCGCCAATCCCGCCGAGGCGATGATCTGGAAGACGATCCTCTGGACTTGGCCCTTTTACGCCATCGGTGCGCTTTACGTGGTGGGGCCGGTGCTCGCTTGGGTGCTGGCGGTGCTCACGGCGCTGTCGCTGTATCTTGGCCCCGCGATCCGCGAGGATCTGCGCGCGACCGGCCCCGTGCCACCCGTCATCTGGGCGTGGCTCTTGGGCATGTCGGTGATGCTGATCGCGCTTTGGGCGGGGCATCTGAACTGGGATCTGGGTCTCAAGCAGACGATCAAATCCTCGATTGGCTGGGCGAAGGGCTGGGCGCTGCTGGCGCTGTTTCCGTTGGTGGGCGCGGTGCTGCCGATCCGGCGCGAGATCCTTGTGCGCGCGCAAAACCGGCTTGGCTTGGTGACGCTCTGCCTCGCGCCGCTGATGCTGATGGCACCCTATGCAGGATTGCCCGAGCGTATCTTTACCTCGCCGCTCAAGGCGGTGGGCGGGCCGGGGCCGGAATATTTCTCGGTCTTCCTGTTCACCTATGATCCCGCATCCTGGACGCCCCGCTGGCAGTTCTTCGCGCCGTGGTCGCCCTTCGCAGCGCTGCTTGGGGTCGTTGCGGTCCTCTTTGGGCTGGAAGACCCGGACCGGCGCTGGCGCGCGGCGGGCATTGGGGCGGGGGTGCTGATGATCGTTGCCTCGAAATCGCGGATGGGGATGGTCGGGCTTGTCGCCTGCACATTGGGGCCGCGCATGATGCCGCTCGTGCTGCGCAGCTGGGCGTGGATGGCGCTGGCGGGGTTTGCGACCTCGCTTGCCATTCTCGGTCCGTGGCTTGCAAGCACGATCAGAGGGGCTGTGTCCGCCTTCAAAGGCGCGCGCGCTGACAGCACCCGTGTGCGCGAGACCCTGCAACGCATTGCGCATGAGCGCTGGCAGCAAGAGGCCGTCTGGTTCGGTCATGGCACCGTGCATCCCGGCCCACATGTCGTTGAATATATGCCCATCGGAAGCCATCACACGTGGTTTGGCCTTTTGTTCGTGAAGGGGCTGGTGGGGCTGCTGGCGCTGGCCGTGCCGCTGGTCTGGCAAACGGCGCTCGCGATGCGCGACGCGGCACTCGGGCCGCGGGGACGTTTGCCGATGGGTTTGTGCATGGTCTTCGTGCTGCTGTCATTCGGCGAGAATATCGAGATCGAGGCCTATCTGCTCTGGCCCGCGCTGGTGATGCTGGGCGTGCATGCGCGTGAGGTTTTTGCCGCACCGCAACCGGCGTCGGGACATGTCGAGGCGCAGGCGATGCCCGCGTGATTTGGGGTGGCACCGCGCAGCGTTCCTAAAATGCATCAGAATCAAGGACTTAGTCCTCCTATGGTCTCACATATGCTTGGGCGCTGGAGGCCAAACCCGGCGATTGCGCAGCCGACACTGGAGGCGGCGGCTGATCTGATCGCGCTATCCGAGCGCATTCTTTGCTGGCAGACGGGTCTAATTTCTTGGAAATGCGGCATAAACTCTTGATCCATCTGTTCGATGCGCTCTAGTCGGGTAAGATCGTCGCGAGCATTGCCGAGAGGACGCGCAGCTAAGCCAATCCCAATTTTTGCAGGAGAACGCCATGTCAGCCACGCAATCGCAGCCCTCGACCCGCGCTCCCGGTCCGGCCAGACGCAACCCCTGGGCACAGGAGTGGTTTCTGGCGGTCACATTGATCACCGTCCTGATTTTCGCGGTTTTCGGCGATGTGATCTTGCCGCTGGTGCAGCTGCCGATTGGCCTTGCGGGGCTGCTATGCGTGCTCTTTTTTGTCGTCATGGGCACGGCGATGGGCGTGGTGCGTCATGCGGAGGCCATCGCCGAGCGGCTGGGTGAGCCCTTCGGCACGCTCGTGCTCACGCTCTCGATCACCGGGATCGAGGTGTGCAGCATTACGGCGGTGATGATGCATGGCGAGAACAACCCCGATCTGGTGCGCGATACGCTGTTTTCCGTCATCATGATCGTGCTTGGCGGGATGGTCGGCACGGCGCTTTTGTTCGGTGCGCTCCGGCACAAGGAGCAGGAATTCAACCTGCAAAGCGCGAATGCCTATCTGGGCGTCATCGTGCCGCTGGCGGTCTTTACCCTGATCCTGCCCGATGTGACCATCGCGACGGCGGGGCCGACCCTGTCGACCATGCAAAAAGTCATGGTGGGGGCAATGTCGACAGGGCTTTTCGTGGTGTTCCTGGCGATACAGACGGGCCGCCATCGGTCTTATTTTTCGACGCCGGGAGACGAGATCGAGGGTGCGGCGGAGGGCGCGGCCTCCCAATCGTCGCTGCTGCGTCATCTCCTTTTGCTGTTGGTCTATATCGTGCCCGTGGTTTATCTTGTGGAGCAGCTCGCCTATCCGATTGATTATGTGATTGAGACGCTGCACGCACCGCAAGCCTTGGGCGGCGTGCTCATGGCCATTCTTGTGGCCACGCCCGAAGCGGTCGGCGGCGTCAAGTCGGCCCTTTCCAACCGCCTGCAGCGCTCGATCAATATCTTCCTTGGATCGGTTCTGGCCACCATCGGTCTGACCGTGCCGGTGATGTTTGTCGTCGCAAGTTTTCTTGGGCTGGATCTGAACCTTGGGCTGCCACCGACCCAGCTCGTTTTGTTGATCACCATGCTCGCGATCTGCATCATCACCTTCTCAAGCGGGCGGACGAATTTGCTGCAAGGCGCGGTCCATCTGTTGATGTTCATGGCCTTTGTGTTGCTGCTGTTTCAGTCGTGATGCGTGAGATATGGCGGGCGCGCCTTTAAGAAGGCGCGCGCCCGCCATGAGAGCGATCAGTCCGGCGCTTTGACCAAGATCTTCACCTGAGATTTCTCCGCCACCAGCGCCTCGAACCCCTGATCGACGATCTCGTCAATCGAGATCCGCTTGGTGACCAGCTTGTCGGCGCTGAAATAGCCCTGCGCCATCAGCTCCATCACCGCCGGATAGACGTTGCGATAGGCGATGGTGCCTTGAAGCTGGCGCTCTTTCAGAACGGCAGTGTTGGGCTGGAAGGACGCATCTCCCTCCCAGATCGAGACGATCAGCGTCTGCCCTTCATGGCGCGTGCTGTCGATGCATTGCGGCAGGACTTTGGGCACGCCCGTGACCTCAAACGCCACATGCACGCCGCCGGTCGCGTCCCGGATCTTGGCGACGGGATCTTCGGCCATTGGATCGATCGCGCTGGTCGCCCCCAGTTCGAGCGCTTTTTCGCGGCGCTCCTGAGATGGCTCGACCACGTGGATTTGGGCCGCCCCCGCGACGCGCAGGGCCTCGACGACCAAAAGCCCGATCGGGCCTGCGCCAAAGACCGCCGTCGCATCGCCCGCCTTGATCTTCGACATCCGCACCGCGTGGAGCGCGACCGCTGCGGGCTCGACCAGCGCGCCCTGTTCCATCGAGAGGTCATCGGGCATCTTATGCACGATCCGCGCAGGCACGACCGAGGTCGCAGCGAAACCGCCATGCCCGCCCGAGAGGCCGACGAAGCCGAGGCTGTCGCAGAGGTTATACTTGCCCTCACGGCAGGCAGGGCAGGTGCCGCAGGCGAAGATCGGCTCAATCGCGACACGGTCGCCGATGGCAAGCCCGCTTACATCCGCGCCCAGATCCGAGATCACACCACAAAACTCGTGGCCCATCGTGATCGGCGCCTTGTCATGGCTCAGCGGGTGGTTCTGCTCGACAGGCACGAAAATCGGACCGGCGAGATATTCATGCAGATCGCTGCCGCAAATGCCGGTCCATGCGACCTTGATCGCAACCTCTCCGGGGCCGGCGGTGGGGGTCTCGATCTCTTCGACGCGAATGTCTTTCACGCCATGCCAACGTGCGGCTTTCATGGGGGTCTCCTTTGATGGTCTGGATTGGCTCCGGCCACAGGGGCCGGAGCGGTTGGGGGAAAGCAGTGGGCTTGGGATCACGAGAGATGATGGACCTCTTGCAGCCCGTAAACGGGGGTCTCCAACCCCTCCATGCGCGCCTTGAGCTGCAGCGCGAGATAGAGCGAGTAATGCCGCGATTGGTGCAGGTTGCCGCCATGGAGCCACAGGTGTTCCTGCTGCGTGGGCTTCCACATATTGCGCTGTTCGCCCTCCCAGGGGCCCGGGTCTTTCGTGGTGTCCGATCCAAGCCCCCAGACCTTGCCGATCTTATCCGCGACCTCTTGCGAAATCAGATCGGCGGCCCAGCCATTCATCGAGCCAAACCCGGTCGCGAACACCACCAGATCGGCGGGCAGGCGCGTGCCATCCGCGAGCACCACCGCGTCCGTCTCGAAGTGATCCACCTGACCCTTGGCGAGCTTGACCGCCCCGTCGATGATCAACTGGCTCGCGCCCACATCGATGTAATAGCCCGAGCCCCGGCGGAGGTATTTCAGGAACAGTCCCGAGCCGTCATCGCCCCAATCGAGATCGAAGCCGGCCTTTTCAAGCCCTGCGTAGAACTCCGCGTCGCGCTCGCGCATCTGCTCATAAAGCGGGATCTGGAACTCATGCATGATCTTATAGGGCAGGGAGGCAAAGATCATATCCGCTTTCTCGGTCGTGACCCCGTTGGCGAGCGCCTCTTCCGAATAAAGCGCGCCAAGGCCGATCTCCATCAGGCTGTCGGAGCGCACGATATGGGTAGAGGAGCGCTGCACCATCGTCACATCCGCGTCGCTCTCCCAAAGTGCCGCGCAGATGTCATGGGCGGAGTTGTTCGAGCCGATCACGACGACCTTCTTGCCCTCCCACGCCTCGGGACCCTGATGGTGCGAGCTGTGCTGGATCGTGCCTTGGAACGTCTCCATTCCGGGGAATTCCGGCATGTTCGGCTTACCCGACATGCCGGTCGCAAGCACAAGCTGCGTGGGCTCCAGCGTGACCGTCTCTCCGTCGCGATTGACCTCGACTGTCCATTTGCCAGAGGTCTCATCATAGCTGGCCCGCGTCACCTCGGAGCGCGTCCAGTAATTGATCTCCATCACCTTGGTATACATCTCCAGCCAGTCGCCCACCTTGTCCTTGGGCGTGAAGACCGGCCAGTTGTCGGGGAATTTGATATAGGGCAGGTGGTCATACCAGATCGGATCATGCAGGCAAAGCGACTTGTAGCGTGAGCGCCATTGGTCGCCGGGCCGGTCATGCTTGTCGAGCACGATCGCAGGCACGCCAAGCTGGCGCAGACGCGCGCCAAGCGCGATGCCGCCCTGACCGCCGCCGATGACGACGACATAGGGCTGGGTGCCATAGCCCAGATCGGCCTCTTCCGCCGCGCGGCGCTCTTTCCACGACAGCCGGTTCTTGCGCGCGCCATGTTCTGCCCCCATCGGGCGGCGCGTGCCGCGGTTTTCCTCAAAGCCCTTGAGTTCCTGCAACGCCGTCAGCAGCGTCCAGATGCGACCCTCGCGGATCCGCATCAGGCCCCAACCACGCCCGGTTTTCGTCTCGAACGTGACCCATGCCGTGATCACACCACCCTCCTTGGTGGGGATTTCGCCCGACTGGATCTCGAACTTACCCGGACGGGTCTGCGCAAGCTGATGTGTGAGCATGTCGGCCACGCCCGCAGGCCCCTCGACGGTCTTCAGGTTCCAGCTCACCGCCACAAGGTCGCGCCAGTAGCTGTCGGTGGCAAACAGGGCTGCGGCCCGCGCGACATCGCCGCTCTCCAGCGCGGCGTTGAGGCTGTCGAGCATCTCTTGGGTCTGGGTGTTTACGGTCGTATCAAGCATCGCGTCTCCTCCTCTGCGCGTGTCTCAGAGAGGAGTATCGGCGCGTGCAGGCGGCGCGATCTATGGATGTGAGGCTCAGGCGGGCGCAAATCCACCTGCTGCGGCGCGGCATGTTGCGCGTGCAACAGCGGCGCAACGGATCACTCGGGCAGGCGCAACCCGGCCTTGCGGATCCGGCGCAGGATCGTGGAGCGGTTGACGCCCAGCCGTCGGGCCGCGCGCGCCATATTCCAGTCGCAGGCGTCCAGAACCTGCTCCAACACCTCCTGCGGATCGGCGGGGGCAAGGGCCGCGCGCTCGCGGGGCGTCCCGATCTCGACCGGGGCGGGCAGATCGGGCAGGTCGATCACCGGACCCACGCAAAGCGCGCTTGCCACGTCGAGAACCTGTTCCAGCTCACGGATATTGCCCGGCCAGCTCCGCCCCAGAAGATCCGCGCGCGCCGAGGGCGACAGACGGACCGCGTCGCTGGCATGGCGCCGCAGATGGCGCGACATCAGCCAATCAAGATCGCGCCGCATCCGCAGCGGCGGAATGGTCAGCGCGCACCCCGCCAGACGGTGAAACAGCACCGGCGGCAGGGCGATCTGCGCGGGCGGCAGACAGCTCGTCGAGATCGGGCGCAGGTCGGGCTTGCGGTCGATGAGGCCTGCAAGTGCGACCGCGGTCTGCGCGCTCAGCTCCTCGATCCGGCGCAGCAGAAGTGTCGTGGGGCCGGTGGCGGCGAGACAGGATTGCGCCACTAGCTCCGGGCTCAGCCCGGCGCATTCCAGACTGATGAAACCCTGCGCCTTGCTCGTCATATGGATGGCGCGGGCGAGCCTTGTCTTGCCGGTCCCGGTCTCGCCGGTGATCAAAATGGGCACGTTGCCCGGCGCGAGCCGTTCGGCCTGCCCCAGAAGGCGCGCCATCTCGGGATCGCCCCCCGTCAGCCCCGCAAGCGCCCCGCCGCGCCGCATCCCGGGATGGTGCTGGCGCGGGGCCTTTGGCGCAATCGCATGGCCAAAAAGCGCCCCGCCATCGCGCATCTCGATCACCCGCTCTTCGGTGGGGCGGTCGCGCATCAGATCGGGCAGATCATCGACGCTGACGCTCAGGACCTCGTCGATCCGGCGTCCGATCATCGGGCCGCTATCTGCAAACAACCGGCGCGCGGCTCGGGTATAGCCCAGCACCCGCCCCGAGCCGTCGAGCCGCACGGCGGCCTCGGGATCGACATCGAGAAATTCCGGGCTTGAAGAGAGACGCAGTACCCAGTCGCGCGGGCTCTCGGCCATCAGGTTGGCCATCTCGACACGCCGCGCCGCCGTGCTCACCAAGCTCATCGCAAGGTTCTGGCTGCTCTTGGGGGTGGGCGAGCGCAAAAGCGAGATGTCGAGCACCGCCGCGAGATGTCCGAGGCTGTCGAAGATCGGCGCTGCGGTGCAGGACAAGACCGTATGTGCATTGCCGAAATGGTCGTCTTGATGGACCGTCACCGGCTCTTGCGTGACAAGGCAGGCACCGACGCCGCAGGTGCCAGCCAGATCCTCCGACCAGTTCGATCCCAGATAGAGGCCCGCGCTGCGCAGATCGTCGGTAAAGAGTTCATCGCCAAAGAAATCGACGCACACCCCTTTGGCATCGGTCAGCAGCAAAACGTAATTTTGCCCCGCAACCTGCCGAAACAGAGATTGCAGCCCGGAGCGCGCCGCCGAGATCATCCATTCCGCCTGTTTGCGGTGATCGCGCAGCTCGGCGTCGGTCACGATATAGGCTGGGTCCGAGCGCGTGGGATCCATGCCATAAAGCTCGACACAGCGCCGCCATGAGGCCGAGACAAAGTTGTCCCGTCCGGTCTGGCTGCCCTCCAACACCCGTCCGATCTCTTCGACATGCCGTGCATCTGTCATGGCGCGCCGCCTCCCTGCGCGGACCGTAGCACAGATCGCGCGCAGGGCCGGAGTAGAAATTCGGTGCGGGCGGCGGGGTTTCGCGAAGAGAGGGGAGGGCCGCCCCGCTCAGGCCAGCGCCGCCATCACGCCGCGCAGCTCTGCCAGCCCGCGCATCCGTCCGATCAACGGATAGCCGGGCATCGAGGCGCGGTTATGGTCGTCGAGGATGTCCTGCCCGTGATCGGGGCGCATCGGGATCTGGGCATCGGCGCGCCCTTCGGCGGCCCTTCGGTTTTCTTCGGCCAGAAGCGCGCGGATCGTGGCGACCATATCGGTGTCGCCCTCCAGATGTGCGGCCTCGTAAAAGCTCGAGCGCTGCGCGGTGGCGGGCGCAATCCGGGTGGTATTGCGCAGATGCACGAAATGGATGCGCGGTCCAAGCTCAGTGATGAAGCGCACCGGATCGAAACCGGGCGCAACCCCGAGCGAGCCGGTGCAGAGCGTCGCACCATTGGCGGGGCTGTCCACCGCATTCAGGATGCGCGTGTAATCGCTCAGGCTCGACATCACGCGCGGCAGGCCCAGAAGCGGGAAGGGCGGATCGTCAGGATGACAGCACAGCCGCAGGCCAAGCCGCTCTGCGGTGGGCACCACTTCCGAGAGGAAATCAATCAGGTTGGCCGCCAGCCGCTCGGGCGTGATCGCGGCATAGCTCGCAAGCAGCTCGCGGATCTGCTCCAGCGTCCAGCTGTCATTCGCACCGGGCAGGCCCGCCACGATATTGCCGCTCAGATCCTTGCGACCGCGCGCGTCCATCTGGGCAAACCGCGCATTGGCTTTTGCCGCGATCTCCGGGCCGTGGTCTTCGGCCGCGCCGGGACGGGCAAGAATATGGATGTCGAAAGCTGCGAAATCGACCAGATCGAAGAGCATCGCCGTGCCGCCATGCGGGCGCGGTGCGCGCAGCTGGGTGCGCGTCCAATCGAGGATCGGCATGAAGTTGTAGCACACGACCTTAATCCCGCAGGCGGCAAGGTTTTCAAGCGATTGCTTCCATGCGGCGATATGCTCGGCGTAGCCTGTGCCCTTGGTCTTGAGCGTTTCCGAGACCACGAGGCTTTCCACCACATCCCAGCTCAGCCCCGAGGCCGTGCCATCCGCACGGGTCGCGATCTGCGCCTGCCTTTTGCGAATTTCTTCGATGGGCCAAACGGTTCCGGGCGGAAGGTGATGTAGCGCCGAGACCACGCCCTGCACACCGGCCTGAAGCATCTCGTCCACACCAACGGTGTCTTGCGGGCCGAACCAACGCCACGTCTGTTTCATGCTCAGGCACCTTTGCGCAAAAGCGACTGGCCGCTCTGGGTGGAGAACACATGCGCCTCGCCGGTCTCCAGCGTCAGAGCGATCTGGGTGCCCGGCTCGATCTTGGTTTGACCGGCGCAGTGGACGGTGACCGCCGTACCGTCCGAGGCCGTGCCGTAAAGATAGGACTCGCCGCCCAGCCGCTCCACGCCCGAGACCGTCAGGGGCAGGCCCGTCTCCGCCGGTTGCATCCCGTTGGGCCGGATGCCGAGCGTCACCTGCTCGCCCTCGTTCAGCATGAATTTGCCGGGCGGCAGGGCCACCACCGTGCCGGTCTCAAGCCTGAGCCCGCCCGCCTCGACGCGACCGGGGAAGAAGTTCATCTTCGGGCTGCCGATGAAGCCTGCGACGAAGATATTGTCGGGCGTGTTGTACAGATCGAGCGGTCGACCGAATTGCTCCAGCCGCCCGTCGCGCAGCACCGCGATCTTGTCGGCCATGGTCATCGCCTCGACCTGATCATGGGTCACATAGATCATGGTGTTGTTGAGGCGCCGATGCAGGCGGCTGATCTCGCCGCGCATCTCGACGCGCAATTCGGCATCGAGGTTCGAGAGCGGCTCGTCGAAGAGGAAAATCTGCGGCTCTCGCACCACGGCACGGCCAATGGCCACGCGCTGGCGCTGACCGCCCGACAGATCCTTGGGCCGCCGGTCGAGCAGCATCTCGATTTGCAGCATCTGCGCGGTGGCGGTGACGCGCTCGGTGATTTCGGCCTTGGAGGCGCGCAGGTTTTCCAGACCGAAAGAGAGGTTCTGGCGCACCGTCATATGCGGATAGAGCGCGTAGCTTTGGAACACCATCGCCAGCCCGCGATCGGCGGGGCCAAGGTCGTTGACCACATCGCCGCCGATGCAGACATCGCCGCCGCTGATCGGCTCAAGGCCGGAGATCATGCGCAACAGCGTGGACTTGCCGCAGCCGGAGGGGCCGACGAAGACGCAGAAGTCTCCATCCTCCACCTTGAGGTCGATGCCTTTGATGACTTCGACATTGCCATAGGCTTTCGTCACGCCGCGAAGTTCGAGATCGGACATGGGGCGTCTCCTTATTTTCCGCCGGTCGAGGCAATGCCGGTGGCGATGTATTTCTGCAAGAAGGCGAAGACGACCACGATCGGAACCAGCGTCAGCACGGTCATCGCCAGCAGGCTGGCCCAATCGGTGGTGAATTCGCCTCTAAACGAGTTGAGGGCGAGTTGAAGCGTGAAGTTTTCCTGCTTTTGCAGCGCGATCAGGGGCCAGAGGAAATCGTTCCACCGCCACATGATCGACAAGATGGCCAGCACTGCGATTGCGGGCGCTGAAAGAGGCAGGATGATGCGCCAGTAGATCTTCCACTCGCTGGCCTTGTCCATGCGCGCCGCATCAAGGATCTCATCGGGGATGGTGAGCATATATTGGCGCAGCAGGAAGACACCTGTCGGGGTGGCAGCCCCCGGAATGATCACCCCCCAGAGCGAGTCGATCATGCCGAAATCCCGCACGATCAGGAACAGCGGCACCAGCACCACGGTGGGCGGGATCATCAAGGTGCCGATGATCAGCGCCATCACCAACCCGCGGCCCCGAAACTGGTATTTCGAGAGCGCGAAGGCGGCCATGGAATTGACCAGCAAGGTGATCAGCGTGGCCATCACGGTGATGAAGGTCGAGTTGTAGAAGAACCGGAAGAAATTGAACCGCTCGAACAGCTTGGAATAGTTCGAGGTGGCCAGCGCCACATGCTCGACCGCCTTGCGATCCTTGAACGGCACTTTCAGGACCGTCTTGGGGTCGCTGGGTTTCACGACCTGACTGATCAGGCCAATGCGCCGGATCTGGGCGACCTCCTGACCCGCCAGCGGACCGGCGGTGACCTTGTAGATGGGCAGCGGTTTGTCATAGCCCGGCACGGTTTCCATCTTCTGCACATAAGGCAGCAGGCGGGGCGGGTAGTTTTGCAACTCGCGTTCGGTCTTGAACGAGGACAGCACCAGCCAGAGCACGGGGCCGAACATCAAGAGCACCCCAAGCGTCAGATAGGCATAGGCCATCCAGTCGGTCCAATGCAGGCGCTTCCGGCCGCGGGTGCGGGTGAGAAAGGCGGTCATGGCTGGGTCTCCAGTTGTGCTTGGGCATGCAAGGGGCTACGGGCGCGCTTAGCCATTGGCGTTCCTCCGTGTGATCCAAAGCTGCACCGCCGTGAGCGCGATCAGCACGATGGCCACAAGGATCGAGGCGGCAGAGGCAAGCCCGAAGAGACGCGGCGCCCCGGCAAAGCCGTTTTGATAGATAAATTGGATCACCAGTGTCGTGGCCGAACCCGGACCGCCGCCCGTGAAGGCATAGACCTCATCGAAGGTCTGCACGCCCTTGATCAGCGAGAGCACCAGCACGACCACCATCGTGGGCATCAACAGCGGCAGCGTGATCTTGCGAAACACCCGCCACGGCGAGGCGGCATCCATTGCGGCGGCCTCATAGACATCGCGCGGGATCGACTGCAGCCCGGCCAGCAGGATCAGCGTGTAAAACCCCATATGGAACCAGACCGAGATGAACACCGACCAGGCAAAGGCCCATGTAGGGCTGAGCATCCAGTTGACGGTTTGCAGGCCGAAATGATCGAGCACTGCGTTGAGCGCGCCTTGGTCTTGCAATATCCATTTCCACACCAGCGCCACCACGACAGGCGAGAGCAGGACGGGAAAGAAGAACACCGCGCGGAAAAAGCCGCGCGCCCGGATCTTGCGGTTCAGGATCAGCGCGGTCGTCATCGAGAAGAACACCATGAACCCGACCTGAAGCACAATGAACCAAAGCGTGTTATGCACCGCGCGCCAGAACAGATCGATCTGACAGCTATTGGGATCGAGATAGCTGGTGCAATTCATCAGCTCGTCGAAGTTGCGCATCCCGACATAGGGACGGTCCTCGAGCAGAATATGGTCGCTCCCGGTGGTCGCGTAAAAGAAGTTCAGGATCACCGGCAGGAAGGTGAAAAAGCCGAATAGAAAAAGGTTTGGCAGAAGGAATACCCAAGCCAGTTTGCGCGGCCCCAAGATCCGCTGTAGCGCGCGCATCGGCCATTCGATGATCTGCATCAGTGGCGTGATCAGGCTCAGCATCGGTGTCTCCCCCCTGCTGGTTGCGGTGATGGGGGGCAAGCGTGTGCCCCCCAAGAGGATCGTGGCTTATTGTGCCGCGTTGACCGCTTGCTTGAGATCGGCGCTCATCCGATCAAGCGCTTCTGTCAGGCTCAGCTCGCCGACGATCGCCTGCGTCAGACGGGTCACCGTGATGTTGAACATCGCGCGGTTGTTCTTGTAGCCCTGATAGGCATAGCCCACCGGCGAGATGGTCGGCACCTGAGCGCTGAAGGCATTGAGCGCCTTGGCCGCACCCGGGGTCGCACCTTCATATTTCACGCCAGCCTTGGCCACGGTGGCATTGGCGGGAATGTTGAGCGACTTGGCTTCCAGCATCGCATAATTGTCGGGCTGGGCGAGGTAGTTCAGCAGCTCTGCCACTTCCTTGGGATGTTTGGTGGATTTGAAGCCCACCACGCCCGAGCCACCCGGCATGCCCGAGCAATGGCCGGGACCGGCCGGGCCGCAGGGGGCTGGGACCACTTCCCAGTCGAACGCATCCCCGATCTGGTCTGCGAATTTCTGGATCTGCCAGCTGCCCGAGTAGTAGAAGACCAGCTCGCCATTGACGAATTCCTTCGTCGCATCGGCATAGCTCGTGCCGCCCTGACCGGCCCAGACATTGCGGTCCATCGTGCCGTCCGCGTTCCAAGCGACGAATTGCTTGGAGGCGGCAGCAAAGCCCGGATCGTTCAGCTCGGGATTGCCGTCGGCGTCGAAATAGGTCGCACCATATGGGATCGCCAAGCCGGCAAAGCGGTGGCCCGAGCGGTCCATCGCCATCGGATAGCGCGTTCCGGTGGCCTTGGCCACTTCGCGCGACGCCTTGGCCCAGTCATCCCATGTCGCATCCTTGCCCGGGAGCGCGACGTTTGCCTGATCGAACAAGGTCTTGTTGACGAAGGCGCCGGTGATCGTCAGCTGGGTCTGGAGGCCGTAGATGCCCTTGTCCTGAGGCCCGGCCCGGTACCAGTCGAGTGTTTTGCCGAAATTGTCTTCCCAATAGGTCTTTTCCACATAGGGCGACAGGTCGAGATAGTATTTGTGCAAGCCGCCAAGGTCGGTGACTTTCGCAAGATCGGGACCGGTGCCTGCGGCAAGGTCCACCGGCAGGTTCTCGAGGATCGCCTTATAGGGCACGAGATCCATCTTCACCTTGATGTCCGGATGCTTGGCCTCGAACTGTTTGAAGATGGTCATCATCGTATCGCATTCGTTGCCGTCCTGCGCACATTCAAAGCGCAGTTGGACCTCTGCCGATGCGGCGGTGGCAGCCAGGAATGTGGCTGCCACCGCCGCTGCGGCGATCTTGCGTTTCTGGATCATTGTCTTTCCTCCCTTGGTTTCGTTTACGTCTCGCTTGGTATCCAGCCCCGATAGAACGGAGCATCCGGTCCCAGCGGCAGGGCGACACGCGCACCATCGCGGGCGGCCTGATAGACAGCCGTGACCAGCTCGATAGAGCGTCGTCCATCCGCGAGGGTCACCGCATGCTCTGGTCTCCCCTCCAGAGCATCCGCCGTCGCCTCAAGGAACCCGGCAAAGCCCGAGAGCCCGGCCGGCACCGTGGCCAAGACCTCGTCGATGGCCGCCTGGGCGTAGGGCGCGCGCGCGGTGAAACGCCATGTATCGGTTGCGGGCGCATAGGGGGCGGTGCCGGATTCAGCCGTCAGACCCTCAAAGCAGAACCGGATCCGCGTGGTGTCGTCAGCGGCCCCGAGCGTGATCGAAGAGGTCACAACCGCCCCCGAGGTCATCTCGAAGCTGATCGCCGCGCAGTCCTCCGTCTCGATCGGGTTCACCCTCGTGGCGCACATCGCGGACAGCCGCGCCACCGGTCCCATCACCATCATCATCAGGTCGTGGTTGTGGATCGCATGGCCCAGAACCGCGCCGCCATTCTCGCCCTTCCACGTGCCGCGCCACGGGGTCGCGTAATAGTCCGGGCCGCGCATCCAATGGGTCTCAAGGCTGGCCGCATAGGGCTTTCCGGTCAGACCCGCCGCGATCAGGGCGCGCAGCTGCGCCATCGCGGGGCCGTAGCGATATTGAAAGACCGGCGTCACTATCCGGTCCGCCTCTTTCGCCGCTGCGATCAGCCGGTCTGCATCAGCCAGCGAGGCCACCAGAGGCTTCTCGCAGATCACATGCTTGCCCGCACCAAGCGCCTGAAGCGAGACGGGCAGGTGCAGATGCGGCGGCAGGCAGACGTCGATCAGCTCGATCTCTGGGTTCTCTAGCACCGCCTCGATCTGGGTCTCGACCCGGATCGGATCTTCGCCCACGGCCGCTTGTGCGCGCGCGGTATCAAGATCGACCACGGCGTGAACTTTGTAGCGGTCGGGCAGGGCGCGGTAGCCATCGAGATGCTCGCGCCCGATACCGGCGCCGATGATTGCAACGCCGATCATGCCGATTTTCCCTCGGCAAGCATCTGCGCCTTGATCGCCAGCTCCATCACCTTGAAGGCATGGGCCTGTGGCATCGCGGTTTCGGTTCTCTCGCGGATGTCATGGAGCAGACGCGCGAAATAGGGCAGGCCCGCATCGGAGCACTGGATTTTCTCGCAGCGATCGCCATTGACCAGCACGAGATGGTCGCAGCCCTCGGCCCCGCCCACATCGACATATTTGCGCAGCTCAATATAACCCTCGGTCCCGAGGATCGTCAGCCGCCCGTCGCCCCATGTCGGCAGCGCATCGGGGGTGAACCAATCCACGCGGACATAGCCGTGCCCCTGATCCGAGCGAACAACCAGCTCGCCGAAATCCTGAAGGCCGGGCCATTGCGGATGGGCATGGTTGGCGACCGTCGCCCATTCGACCCGGGCATCTGTCGAGCCGGTGAGGAACAGGAACTGATCGATCTGGTGGCTCGCGATATCGGTGAGGATACCGCCGTAGGACTCGCGCTCGAAGAACCACTCGGGGCGCGTCGGTGCGTTGAGGCGGTGCGGCCCGAGACCCACGGTCTGGATCACCCGCCCGATGGCACCCTCGGCCACCAACTCGGCGGCGCGGGTCACGGCGGGCACTTCGAAGCGTTCGGAAAAATCGATGGACCAGATCCGGCCCGTCTGCGCCTGCACCTTTTGCAGTTCAGCCAGTTCCTCAAGGGTGATGCAACCGGGCTTGTCGGTCATCACATCCTTGCCCGCCTGCATCGCCGCGATGGCAAGCGCGGCGCGATCGCGCGGGATCGACGAGATCAGGATCAGATCGACGGTGTCATCTGCAAGGATGTCTTCTTTCGTGGCGATCCGGGGCACATCGGGGAAGCGCTTTTCAAAGCCCTCCAGCGGCTCGGGGCTGCCCTCGGTCCACCAACCGACGAATTGCGCGTCGATATCCATCAGGTTCTGCGCCATTCCGAAAATATGGCGGTGGTCGATGCCTAGCGCGGCGAAGCGGATCGGTCGGGTCATGAAATCTCCGAAAGGGTTATGGCGCGGCCCTCGCGCGATGAGGTCACAAGGGCTTCGATCAGGTGATGGACGGCCAGAGCGGCGCGTCCGGTGACGATGGGGGCACGGTTGTGCTCCAGAGCGTCTGCGAAATCTTCCAGAATGGCTTGGTGCCACTCATGGGTGAAGGCCATCGGGTCCGCGCCGCCACCGGTGCCAGAGCCCTCGCCAAAACTCTCAGTCGTACCGTCGCGCCAGTTCAGATCAAGCTGCCCCGAGACGATGCGGGCCGAGCCCTTGGTGCCGTGCAGCAGGATCGATTCCGCGGAGCCGGGATAGCTTGCGGTGGTGGCAAACAGGCTGCCGACCGCGCCGCTGGCATAATCGATCCCGCCGCTCACGATGTCCTCAGCCTCCATCCGGTGCAGGCGGCTGGTGCGGGCCATCGCCTGCACGCGGGTGGCGGGACCTGTGAGGCTCAGCGCCAGATCGAGCGTGTGAATGGCCTGCGAGATCAGTACCCCGCCGCCGTCGCGGGCATAGGTGCCGCGTCCGGGCTCATCGTAATAGCTTTGCTCGCGCCACCACGGCACGGTAATTTCGACCAGCCCGATCTCGCCAAGCGCGCCCTCAGCCAGCATCTCCGAGAGCCGCCGCGCCGAGGCGCGCATCCGGTGCTGCAAGACGATGCCCAGCGGAACATGTGCCGCCTCGCAGATCTCGACGATCCGGGTGGCGGCCTTCAGCGTGCGCTCTACAGGCTTTTCCATCAAGATCGGCTTGCCAGCTGCAGCCAACGCCTCGACCGCCTCGATCCGCGCATTGGGCGGCGTCAACACGATGGCAAAATCGATATCGGGATCGGCGGCAATCTCGGCCACGGATTTATAAGCTTTGGGCGTGCCCTGTCCCGCCTGCGAGACCTCTTGGGCGAAAGCTTCGGCGCGCTCGGGATGGCGCGCGCATAAAGCTTCCAGCGTGATCCGCCCCTTGGTCGCAGCAATCGCTGCGACATGCGTTTTGGCGACCATTCCCAGGCCGATCAGCGCTGCGCGCATAGTCTCCTCCTCCGTGCCGACTCCACCCGGCCCTGTCTCGATAGCAGACCAGTATACCGGTTGTAAATACGCAGAATACCAGTATACAGGTTGAATGTGAGAGGGATGACATGGCGCGCGAAGAGACACCCAAACCCCAGCAGGCGGCTGCGGCTCAGGCCGTCGCGGGTCATGTGAGTTCTCTGGCCGCGACGCAGCTGGATCTGACGCGCCCTGTGGGTGCACAGATCTTCCAGACGCTGAAGACCGCGATCTTGCGGATGGAACTGCCGCCCGGTTGCATCCTGTCTGAGACCGAGGTCGCCAGCCGTTTCGGCGCAAGCCGGACCCCCGTGCGCGAGGCCATGGCGCAGTTGCGCGATGCGGGGCTTGTGACCACATTGCCGAGCCGTGGAAATTTCGTCACGCTGCTCAATGAGGGCAAGATCCGCGAGGCCCAGTTTCTGCGCGAGGCGCTGGAATTGGCCAATGTGGCAGCGCTGGCGGCAAATGGGCCGAGCCCGGCATCGCAGGCCGAGATTACGGCGACGCTGAAGGCGCAAGCCCGTGCGCTCGAGCGCGGTGATGATCTTGCCTTTCAGGCCGAAGACGATGCGTTCCACCTTGCACTTGCGCGGGCCACGGGGTTTGCGCGCGCCGCGCGGGTGCTTGAGCATGAGAAGATGCAGCTTGATCGATTGCGCGTTTTGTCGCTGCGCGATCATCCGCATCTCTATGACCTGCTGAGTGAGCATCAGGCCATTGCGGACGCCATTCAAGCGCGCGACGTTGCGGGCGCGGTGACGGCTGCGAAAACGCATCTGCGTTCGGTTCTGGCTGTGTTATCCACTCTGGTGGCGCGCAATTCCGACTATTTCGACTGAAGCGCCGCCGAAACTACCGCCGGACGTCTTGGTATCCTCCGGTCGAGCCGCGATGTGTCGCCCAAGTACAGACCGCCATTTCGAGAGACGACCATGCCCAAGCTTGATCCCGACACGCCCCATATTCCCGACGATTGCGACGTGCATAATTCCCGCTTTGGCCGCTATTGTGAGCTGGGGCAGGGCAGTCGCGTGCGCAATTGCGAGTTTGGCGATTACGCCTATTGCGACCGGTTTGCCGATATCGCGAATACGACGGTCGGGAAATTTGCCAATATCGCCGCCTGCACCCGGATCGGCCCGACAGATCATCCGTGGCGCAATGCCGCGCAGCACCATTTCCTCTATCGCTCCGCCGATTATTTCGAGGGCGAAGAGGATTGGGCCGAGTTCTTTGAACATCGTGCCGGGCGGCGCACCGTTCTCGGTCCCGATTGCTGGATCGGTCACGGTGCGATCATCAAACCCGAGGTCACAATCGGGGCGGGCGCGGTGGTCGCGGCAGGCGCGGTCGTGACCAAGGATGTGGCGCCCTTCATGATCGTGGCAGGCGTGAATGCGCAGCCCTTGAAGGCGCGCTTTTCAGATGAGGTCGCTCAAGACCTGCTGGATCTTGCGTGGTGGGATTGGGAGCACAGGCGCCTGCACCGGGCCTTGGCCGATTTTCGCGCTATGTCCGCCGCCGAATTTGTTGCGAAATACAAAGGCTAGGGCGTGGCAGGCGCGTCATCCTCGTCGTCGGACCCGATGGTCAGCGTCACCCTCTCCCCGGCAAACCAACTGATCCCGAACTCGATGGGTTGCCCATCGGCATCGGCATTGATCGCCTCGGTGCGCAGCAAGGGCGCGCCTTCTGGCAGCCGCAGCAGCCCCGCCCGTGTGCCGCTGGCCCGGGTCGCGGCGATCCGGGTCGTGAGGCGCAGATAATCGGGCAGCCCCGCCTCGCGCAAAGCCGCCGTGACAGAGCCATGCCGGGTCAGCGCGACCGGCAGCGTCGGAAACCGCTCGGCGGGAAAGATCGAGCGGAAATGCGCAAGCGGCACCGCGTCGGCCAGCGAAATCCCCTCGAAGACATGGACTTGCGCCTGCGCGGGCAGATCGAGCGCTGCGGCCTCTTCGGGAGCCGCGAGCCGCGTCTCGATGCGCAGCACCTCGCGCGAAGGCGTCCGCCCCGAGGCCGCGATGTTGCGCTGAAACCGCACCCGGCGCGAGATCGGATAATCCGCAGGCGGGGCATCGGCGACAAACACGCCCGCGCCGCGCCGCGCCACGACACAGCCCTCATCGGCGAGCGTCGCCAGTGCGCGGCGCACCGTGTGCCGATTGACGCCGAACCGCGCCGAGAGCTGGGCCTCTGTCGGCAGCTTGGCGCCTGAAGGGTAAAGCCCCGTCGTCAGCTCGTGGCGCAGGGTATCGGCGATCTGGCACCAGATCGGGGTGGGACGTGTCATGGAACTGTCGCTTGCCTCCGGGCCGGGAATCGGTGCATATTTGTCTAGTTGTATAGTAAAATAGACAAATCGGCAAGATGTCCAAACTCACGCAAGACGACATAGAGCGGCGCGACCGCATGGGGCTTTTGGCCCGGGCCACCCCGACGCGGCTGGCAGAGCTGTTCCCCGAGATCCCGGCGCATGCGCTGCTGCGTGCGCCTGAGGCCGGAGCCGTAATGGTGCGCGGGCGGGTCGGGGCCTCGGGCGGGCCGTTCAATCTGGGCGAGATGACGGTGACGCGCTGCTCTGTGCGTCTGGAGGGCGGCGCGGTGGGCCATGCCTATGTGCAAGGGCGAGACAAATCCCATGCGCTGCGCGCCGCTGCCCTCGATGCGCTGGGTGTGGCGGGCTCCGAATTGGTGGCGCCTGTTCTGGGCGCCCTGCGTGCCGAGGAAGCCGCGCGCCACACTGAGCGGGCCGAGAAGGCGGCGGCCACCAAGGTCGAGTTTTTCACGATGGTGCGGGGGGAAGATCAATGAGCGATCTGTCAGGCGGGTTTGCAGAGGTCGCACAGCAATCGGCGCGCGCCTTCCGCGCGGTGCTGAATGCGATGGCGCGGCCCGGTCAACTCCAGCAGCTTGAGGGGGCAGCCCCTCCGGCGCCGCTTTCTCCGGCGGCAGGGGCGGTCTTGCTCACGCTGGTCGATCAATCGACGCGCCTTCATCTTGCGCCCTCGCATGACACGCCCGAGATCCGAAATTGGATCGCCTTTCACTGCGGCGCACCGCTCTCGGGCGCTGAGGAGGCCGCCTTCGCTTTGGGTGCTTGGGAGGCGCTGCAGCCCGTCGCGCGCTTTGCCATGGGTACGCCCGACTACCCCGACCGTGCCGCCACGCTGATCGTCGAAGAGGCTGGGTCTAACCCGCCCAATGCTCGGCTGAGCGGGCCGGGGATCGAGACGCAGGTCAAGGCCTATCTGCCCGATATTGCGGCATTTCAGGCCAACCATGCAGGCTTCCCGCTGGGCTTTGATTGTCTGTTCACCGCGCGCGATACGGTTTTCGGCCTGCCGCGTTCGAGCAATGTGGAGGCGCTTTAGATGTATGTCGCGACCAAAGGTGGCGAGCGCGCGATTGACGCCGCCCATGACTGGCTTGCCGAGGCGCGCCGGGGCGATCCTGCCATCCCTGAGCTGTCAGTCGCCCAGATCCGCGAGCAGATGAGCCTTGCGGTGAACCGGGTGATGGCGGAGGGCTCGCTCTATGACCCCGATCTGGCAGCGCTTGCGATCAAGCAGGCGCGCGGCGATCTGATCGAGGCGATCTTTCTGATCCGCGCCTATCGCACGACGCTGCCGCGCTTTGGCGCGAGCCTGCCGGTGGAGACCGGGGCGATGGCGATCACGCGGCGGATCTCGGCCACGTTCAAGGATGTGCCGGGCGGGCAGGTGCTGGGGCCGACTTTTGACTACACCCATCGGCTTTTGGACTTCAAACTGGCCGCCGAAGGGGAGGTGCAGCAGGCCGGGCGCAAGCCCGCCGATGATCAGCCCGCGCCGCATGTGCTCGCGCTGCTGGACCGGGACGGGCTGATGGAGCCGCTCGCGCCAAGCGCGGCTGTGCCGGGCGATCTGACGCGCGAGCCGCTCGAGATGCCCGCCGACCGCCCGCTGCGCCTGCAAGCGCTGAGCCGAGGCGATGAGGGGTTTGTGCTCTCGATGGCCTATTCCACGCAGCGCGGCTACGGGCGCACCCATGCGTTCGTGGGTGAGCTGCGAATCGGCAGCTGCGCGGTCGAAATGGAGATCCCAGAGCTGGGCTTTTCCGTGGAGATCGGCACGGTCGAGCTGAGCGAATGCGAGACCGTCAACCAGTTCACCGGCTCCAAGACCGAGCCTGCGCAATTCACCCGCGGCTACGGGCTGGTGTTCGGCCAAAACGAGCGCAAGTCGATCTCGATGAGCCTCGTGGATCGGGCTTTGCGTTGGGAGGAGCTGGGCGAGGAGGATACCGGCGCCCCCGCGCAGGATGCCGAATTCGTCCTCTATCACTGCGACAACATTCAGGCGACGGGCTTTCTCGAACATATCAAGCTGCCCCATTACGTCGATTTCCAATCCGAGCTGGAGCTGATCCGGCGGCTGCGCAAGGCGGCGGGCGCAAGCGAAAGGGAGGCTGCAGAATGACCGATCAGGCTTATAACTTCGCCTATCTCGACGAGGCGACCAAGCGGATGATCCGCCGCGCGCTCCTGAAGGGGATCGCGGTGCCGGGCTATCAGGTGCCGTTTGCCTCGCGCGAGATGCCGATGCCCTATGGCTGGGGCACGGGCGGGGTGCAGGTGACCGCGGCCTGCCTGACGCCCGAAGATACGCTCAAAGTGATCGACCAAGGCGCGGATGATACGACCAACGCGGTCTCGATCCGTAAGTTTTTCGAGCGCACGGGCGGTGTGAAAACCACCACCCACACGGCAGAGGCGAGCCTGATCCAGACCCGCCACCGGATCCCCGAAGAACCACTGCGCGCCGATCAGATCTTGGTCTATCAGGTGCCGATCCCCGAGCCTTTGCGCTTTCTGGAGCCGCGCGAAAGCGAGACCCGCAAGATGCACAGCCTTGAGGAATACGGGCTGATGCATGTGAAGCTTTACGAGGACATCGCGCGTCACGGGGAAATCTCGACGGCCTATGCCTATCCGGTGAAGGTCGAGGGGCGCTATGTGATGGATCCCTCGCCGATCCCGAAATTCGACAACCCGAAACTGGGAGGCAGCCCCGCGATCCAGCTGTTCGGGGCTGGGCGCGAGCAGCGGATCTATGCGCTGCCGCCCTTCACGCAGGTGGTGAGCCTCGATTTCGAGGATCATCCCTTCATGGCCTCCAAGGCCGATCACGATTGCGATCTGTGCGGATGTTCCACGAGTTATCTCGATGAGGTGATCACCGATGACCGGGGCGGGCGGATGTTTGTCTGCTCTGATACCGATTTTTGCGAGGCTCGCCGGGCGCAGGGCCATCGCGGGCGGCTGAGCCCGGAGGAGGCGGTATGAAGGATCTCGGGAACACTGCGCTGCTTCAGGTTGCGGGGCTGAGCAAATATTACGGGACGCGGATCGGCTGCGAGGCAGTGAGCTTTGATCTCTGGCCGGGTGAGGTTCTGGGGATCGTGGGCGAGAGCGGCTCGGGCAAGTCTACGCTGCTGAGCTGTCTGGCCGGGCATCTGACACCCGATCAGGGGCGCGTGCTCTACAATGGGCGCGATACTGTCACGATGAGCGAGGCCGAGCGCCGGGTTTTGGGGCGCACCGACTGGGCCTTTGTGCATCAAAACGCGCGCGACGGGCTGCGTATGGGCGTGAGCGCGGGTGGCAATGTGGGCGAGCGGCTGATGGCGGTGGGCGCACGCAATTACGGCGCGATCCGCGGATCGGCGATCGACTGGCTCGGCCGGGTCGAGATCGATGCGGACCGGATCGATGATCGCCCGCGCCAGTTCTCGGGCGGTATGCAGCAGCGCTTGCAGATCGCGCGCAATCTGGTCACCGGACCGAGGCTTGTGTTCATGGATGAACCCACGGGCGGGCTCGATGTCAGCGTGCAGGCGCGGCTTTTGGATCTGCTGCGCGGGCTCGTGCGCGATATGGGGCTGTCGGTGATCCTTGTCACCCATGATCTGGCCGTCGCGCGACTTCTGGCCGACCGTCTGATGGTGATGCAAGCGGGCCGGGTCATCGAGCAGGGGCTGACCGATCAGGTGCTCGACGATCCGCAAGCGCCCTATACCCAACTTCTCGTCTCTTCCGTCTTGCAGGTGTAACCCGATGATCGAGATCGAAAATCTCTCCAAATCCTTCACGCTGCACAATCAGAGTGGCATCACGATCCCGGTCATGGAGGGCGCACATCTCAGTGTTCTGCCGGGCGAATGCGTGGCGCTCACCGGGGCGTCGGGGGCAGGCAAATCCACCCTCATGCGGATGATATGGGGCAATTACCTGGCTGCGGGCGGCGCAATCCGGGTGGGCGGGCTCGATATCACCAAAGCCGCCCCGCGCGAGATCATCGCGCTGCGCCGCGACACGCTGGGCTATGTCAGCCAGTTCCTGCGCGTGGTGCCGCGCGTGCCTACGCTGCGGGTCGTGGCCGAGCCGCTTCTGGCGCTTGGTCTGCCCGAGGCAGAGGCCTGCGCGCGGGCGGCTCAGTTGCTGAGTGCGCTCAACATCCCCGAGCGGCTCTGGGCGCTCTCGCCCACGACCTTCTCGGGCGGTGAGCAGCAACGGGTCAATATCGCGCGCGGCTTCGTGCATGGTTATCCGGCGCTTTTGCTCGATGAGCCCACAGCCTCGCTCGATGCGACCAACCGCGCGGTCGTGCTGGGTCTGATCGAGCAGGCCAAGGCGCGCGGCGCTGCGATCATCGGCATCTTCCACGATGAGGCCGCGCGCGCGCAGGTCTGTGATCGCGAGGTCGATGTGACAGAATTCACGCCGGCCTCTGCGCGGGGGGCGGCATGACCGGGCAGTTGATTGCGGTGGTGGGCCCTTCGGGGGCGGGCAAGGATACGCTGATCCGGGGCGCGCTGGCCCGCGACCCGACACTCTCTTGGGCGCGCCGCTCGGTGACGCGCCCGCCCTCAGGGAGTGAGCCGTTCGAAAGCCTTGATGAGGCGGAATTTGCGCGCCGGGTCGCGGCAGATCAGTTTGCGCTGCATTGGCGCGCGCATGGGCTGCGCTACGGTGTGGCATGGGCCGAGCTTGAACCGATGGCGGCGGGCGGCACGGTCTTGTTCAACGGATCGCGCGCGGCGCTTTCCGAGGCCGTCGCGCAGTTTCCCGCCCTGCAGGTGATCGAGGTGACAGCCCCCGCCGAGCTGCTGGCCCGCCGCTTGGCCGAGCGGGGCCGCGAAAGCGCGCAGCAGATCGCCGAACGCATCGCACGCAGCTGCGCCGATCTGCCCGAGGGGCTGCCGGTCCGCCGGGTGATCAATGACGGCAGCTGCGCCCAAGGGGTTGAGCGCATGCTGGCAGCCCTTCACCCGGTGAGGGCGTAACGATGCAACAGATGGAAATGGCCGCTTTGCGGATCCTCGCCGAAGAGGCACAGTGTATCGATCACATGCGGCGCGCCGAGATAGGGGGCGAAGTAGCGACGGGCCTGCGCGGAGAGCGCCTCTGCCAGATCGGGCGAAAGCGGGCCGCTCAGCGTCAGATGCAACTGGAATTGCTCGAAAACATAAGGGTAGCCAAACCGCGCCAGCAGCTCGGCCTGACGCGGGCTCAACGCAGCCGGATCGCGTTTGGCAAGCTCGCTCTCGCTGAGCGGCGCGCGGTAGCGGTCCAGCCGCTCGACCACCGTAGCGGCCAGCGCGCGCAGCGCCGTCACATCGCCTGCAGGGCGCAGGGCCACGAAATCGCCCAGCTGCGCGACCTCCAAGGCGTCGAGCGTGACCGGGGCCAGCTGCCCGGCCAGCGCCCCCATCGCCTCGCCAAGATCATCCCCGGTCAGGCCGTCGGCCAGCCGGAAGGGCGCTTTGATCGTGGCGTGGAAGCCGTATTTGCGCGGCGCGGCGGTGATCTGCGAGAGCGGCGGCGCCATCCCGTCCAGCTCAGGCTGTGCGACCTCAGCCCCTGCGGCGGCATCCCAACCCAACCAGTTGGAGCCCGCCTGCATCAACTCATCGTGCGGCGCATAGTAGATGGCGTATCGCGTATAATATCCCATAACCGCCTTTTCCCATCAAAGTGCCACAGTGATGTGACACTTCAATGCGACAGCGGCAAGACGTTCAAACGGAGCCTCTCATGAGTGATTTCATCCTCGCCAATGCCACCCTTGTTCTGCCGCGCGAGGTGATGCGCGGTGCGCTTCATGTCGTGGATGGGCAGATCGCCCGGATCGAGCCGGGGCAGGGCGTGCCCGCAGGCGCCGTCGATTGCGAGGGCGATCTGGTGATGCCGGGGCTGATAGAGCTGCACACCGACAATCTAGAGCGCCATATCGAGCCGCGCCCGAAGGTGAACTGGCCCCATTCGGCGGCGATTATCGCCCATGATGCCGAGCTGGCCTCGGTCGGGATCACGACCGTGTTCGACGCGCTGCGGGTGGGTTCGATCGGGGCCTCATCGACCAATCGCACCGATTACAACGAATATGCCCGCGCGCTTGCCAGCGAGATCCTCGCGATGCGCGATGCGGATGGGTTGCGCATCAGCCATTACCTGCATCTGCGCGCCGAAGCCTGTTCCGAGACGCTGATCGAGGAGCTTGCGAAATTCGGCCCCGAGGATCGGGTGGGCATCGTGAGCTTGATGGATCACACCCCCGGCTCGCGGCAGTTTCGCGATCTTGAGAAGCTGCGCGACTATGTCTGCGGCAAGCACGGGCTGAGCGAGGCCGATTTCGAAGATCACGTCGCGAGTCAGATCGCTCTGCGAGAGCGTCTGGGCGCGCGCCATATGGAGGCGGCGGTCGCAGCGGCAGGGCGTTTTGGCGCGGTGCTGGCCAGCCATGACGACACCACCGCCGATCAGGTGGCGCAATCAGCCATGCAGGGCGTGCAATTTGCCGAGTTTCCGACCACGCGTGAGGCAGCGCAGGCCTGCCGCGACCAAGGGATCGCGGTGATGATGGGCGCGCCGAACCTGATCCGGGGCGGCTCGCATTCGGGCAATGTGGCGGCCCATGAGCTGGCCGAGGCCGATCTGCTGGATATCGTCTCGTCGGATTATGTGCCCTCGGCGCTGCTGTCCTCGGCGCTGCTGCTGGGGGATCTTTGGGACGATCTGGCGCGCGGCGTGGCCTGTGTGACCTCGGCGCCCGCCGATGCGGTCGGGCTGTCGGATCGCGGACGTCTGGAGCTGGGAAAGCGCGCCGATCTGATCCGCGTGCGCCGGTTGAACGGTTCGGGTGCGCTGCGGGGGACTTGGGTGAAGGGCGTGCGCGTAGGCTAGGCGGGCGCTTCGGGCCAGTGATGGCCTCTCATGCGCGAGATTGCCGGTGGCCTTGCCCCTCGCTTAGCGGGACAGGCCCTGCGCCGCTGCAAATGCTTTTGCGGCGATAATCAGGTTGTCGGCGGAGCGGGCGAACAGCGGATCGTCTTGCGTGGCAAGCCACTGATTGAACAGGCCCACGAGGCTTGTATAGATGAGGTTGCTCAGCGCGCGCAGTTTTTGCTGCGCCTCGGGCGTGTCCTCCACGAGCTGCGAGAAGGCGCTGGCATAGAGATCTTGGAAATGCTCGTCCTTGGCGCGTGCGAGATCTTGGCCCTCGGGATGGCGCAGCATGTAGAGCGACATTTCCTGTAGCAAGATCTGCTCGGCCGGGGCGCGCCGGATCTCGGAGCAGACGAAATGGATGAGCACTTCGATGCGCTGGGGCAGATCGGTGCTGTCGCCGAGTGCGTCGTTCAGCCGCGATCTGTACTGCGAGACGAAATTCTCCATCACGGAGAAGATGATCTCTTCCTTGTCGTTGAAGTGATAATGCAGCGTGGCGACACTGATCTCCGCCTCGGCGGCGATCTTGCGGGTCGTGATGTCGAACACGCCTTTTTGCAGCATCACCCGCAGGGCAGCGGCGGCGATCTGTTCGCGTTTGCCATCGCTCTGCGGGCGCGCCGGTCGGCGGCTCCGCGCAGGAAGTTTCATTTTATTCGCCTGCGCTGGAGCCATGATATTTAATCCGCCTTTGGGTCGATCGGAGCGATCGCACCGATTTGCGCTTCCATGATCTCAGCCGCACGCAGGCAGCGCTCCTCGTTGAACCAGCCCGAGACGATCTGAACCCCGGCCGGATGACCATTCGTGGACCCGGCGGGGACGGAAATAGCGGGCAGGCCGAGGCCCGCAATCGCAGGCAAAGAGCTGTAAGCCGTCATAATTTCCCCAACCGTATCACGACTTTGCAGATCGTAGTCAACGGGGAAAATCGGCTGGCACGAGATCGGCGTGAGCACGAGCGGATAGGTCTGGAAGAACTGCGACCACGCGCGCTCGATCGTGTGGCGGGTCAACCAGGCTTGCACGAAACCGGCCATATCGAGCGTGGGCAGATTGGCCTCGGTGTGGAGATAAGCGGTGCGGAAGTCCTCGCCCCCCATCTCCAACAGCATCTCGCGCCCAGAGACGCCCGTCTCGGCATAAAGAAGCGTCATCCAGAGCCGCCCCATCTCGGCCAGACGCGGCGGGGCGACCTCATCGACGATATAGCCCGCCTCTTCCAGCCAGCGCGCGGCGCGGCGCAGGGTCGCCTCTACTTCGGGGTGGACCGGCAGCTCTGAGCTGCCCGCAAACAGCGCGACCCGGCACGGGCGGCCCTCGTCTGAGCTGGCCGCTGCGGGCACTATGTGATCGGGGTCGCGGGGATCGGGGCGTGCCAACACCTCTAGGCCCAGCCGGATATCGCGCACGCTGCGCGCAATGATCCCCTCCGAGGCCCCGGCCTGAATCGTCATCGGCTTTTCGACCGGCCCCTCGGTATAGCCCGGAATGCGGCCCATCGTGGCCTTCATCCCGTAAAGACCGCAGGCGGCGGCGGGGAGGCGGACCGAGCCTGCGACGTCATTGCCATGGGCCAGTGTGCCGATGCCGGTTGCCGCTGCCGCCGCCGCCCCGCCGCTTGAGCCGCCGGTCGAGATCTTCGGGTTCCACGGGTTGAGCGTGGCGCCATGCAGGTCATTGCTGGTGAACCAGCGATAGCAAAAGGCGGGAATGTTGGTTTGCCCGATGATCACGGCACCCGCCGCCTTGAGATTGGCAACCGGGGCGCTGTCGGTGCGGGCAACGGCATCCTTGAGCGCAACCAGCCCGTTTGTCGTGGGCTGACCGGCCAGATCCACATTGATCTTGGTGGTGATCGGCACCCCGTGCAGCGGACCGAGCAGATCGCCATTGGCAAGGGCTGCATCGGCGGCATCGGCGGCTGCCAGAGCCTCCTCGCGCAGCACATTGACGACGGCATTAATTTTCGGATTGACCGCATCGAGGCGGTTGAGCGCGGCCATCACCGCCTCGCGACTGGTGAACTTGCGCTCGCGAATTGCGGCCGCGGTTGCGACGGCGTCCAGCTCCCAAATCTGTTTGTCTTCCAAGGCTTGTCTCCTCCCTATGCGCGCGGCCAACGCGGGCGCAAATGTCTCGGCCCGGATGTGCGGACCATGGCGCAAGCTAAACCGATCATATGATCCGATCAAGTGATTGACATTATCTTTTTCGCTTCGTATGGTTTTCGTCAAATGAGCCGGAAACCGGCCGAAATATCGCAATGCTGCTCAGGGAGGACGGCATGACGGACATCAAACATTCAGGGCTTTCAAGGTCCGCGCTCACGCGACGGGGGGTCTTGAAGGCGTCGCTTGCAACCGGGGCTGCGGCCTTCACGCTGCGTTTCCCCTCGGCCAATGCCGCCACCGACAAGACGCTGCGCATCGGTTGGGTCGCGCAGATCAGCGGGCCCGGCGCGGGCTTTGGCGAGACGACGGAATTCGTGAAAGACCAACTGGCCAAGCTCTTTGATGGCGGTCTCCAGATCGGCGGATCGCGCTATTCGGTCGAGATCCTCGTGCGCGACAGCCAAAGCTCGGTCAACACCGCAGCGCAGGTCACAACCGGGCTGATGACGCGCGACAAGGTCGATCTGATCGTGGCCACCGAAGGCTATGCACCGATCACCGGCGGGCAGATGGCCGCGATCTCGCGCACGCCGATGCTCTCGACGCTGATCCCCTCGGATGCGCTGGTGGGCGCGCGGGGCGGGCCGGTGGCCTATTCGAATAACGGCAAGCCCTGGACCTTCCATTTCCTGTTTTCGGCCAAGGATATCGGGCGGACCTATGTCGGGATGTGGGAGCCTGTCCGCAAGAGGCTCAATGACAAGGTCGGGGTGTTTTTCGTGGATCAACCCGCCTCGCGCGGCTTTGCAGATCCCGAGCATGGCGTGTTTCCGACGCTCAAGGCGCATGATTACAGCCCCATCGATGGCGGCATGTTCAAGCCCGAGACCACCGATTTCTCCAATCAGGTCGCAAGCTTCAAGGACGGCAAGGCCGACTACCTGACGGGCTTCATGTTCCCAAGCCAGTTCGTGTCGTTCTGGCGCTCGGCGGCGCAGGGCAGCTACCGCCCCGAGGTCGTGACCGTCGCCGGGGCGTTCCTGTTCCCGGCGGGTATCAATGCGCTCGGGGATCGCGGCGATGGCATGTCGACTGAAATCTGGTGGTCCCCGGCGCTGCCCTACACTTCAAGCCTGACGGGCCAGAGCTGCGCCCAGCTTGCAAAGGCTTGGGAAGACAAGGAAGGCACGCAATGGACCCCGGTTTTGGGCTATGCCCATGCCATGTGGGAGGTCGCGGTGGCCGCGCTCAAGGCCTCGGGCGATCCCAAGGATAAAGAGGCTCTGCGCGCGGCTCTCAGCGAGGTCAATATCGACACGATCGTCGGTAAGGTCGATTTCGCGGCGGCGCCCAAATCGGGTCTGGCGAGCACGGCGCTGGTGGGCGGGCAATGGCGCAAGGCGCGCTCCGGTCCCTACACATACGACCTCCTCGTGACCTATGCCGGTGATCAATCGGTCTTCAAGGCCGCGAGTGACTTCAAGCTTCTGTCAGAGCTGAACTGAGCTGAGAGCGGGCGGGGGCCGGGCTGTCAGCCCCGTGCCCGCGCGCCCAAGCGATCTGTTCCTATCCGATTACCAACAAGGAGGCCGCTTCATTGCTAGAGGTAAGCGCGATCAAAAAGCGTTATGGCACCAAGACCGTCGTCGACACTGTGAGCTTCACGGTCGGCACGTCTGAATGTCTGGGCGTGATCGGCCCCAACGGCGCGGGCAAGACGACGCTGTTCAACATGCTCGACGGAACCGCGCGGATGGATGGCGGGCGGATTTTGCTGGACGGCCAAGACATCTCGGATGCGCCGCAACATGCGCGGGCGCGTCAGGGGTTGGGGCGCGCCTATCAGGTGCCGCGGACCTTTGTCGGGCTGTCGGTCTATGAAAACGTCTTGGCCGGCGTGACCCATGGGCCGGGGCTGCGCGGTGCTGCTGCCGCCGCGCGCACTATGGAGATCCTTGAAACGGTTGGCCTCGACGCCAAGGCGGCGCTGATCGCGGGTGGCTTGCCCCTGATGGACCGTAAGCGGCTGGAGCTGGCCAAGGCCATGAGCGTGGGCACCAAGGTGATCTTGCTCGACGAGATCGCGGGCGGGCTGACCGAAGGCGAGGTTCATGCGCTGATCGAGATCGTCGCGCGGCTCAAGCAAGACCATACGATCTTGTGGATCGAGCATATCGCACACGCGCTGATGGCGGTCGCGGACCGGATCATGGTGCTGCATTTCGGCGAAAAGCTGATCGAGGGGCCGCCCGCCGAGGTGATGGACTCGGCCATCGTACACGAAATTTATCTGGGGATTGCGGTCGATGACACTGCTGACACTTGAGAAAGTCGACGTCTTTTATCGCGACCTTCAGGCGACGTTTGGGGTCGATCTGAGTGTAGGCCAAGGCGAGGCCGTGGCGATCATCGGCGCGAACGGGGCGGGCAAATCGACCCTGCTGCGCGCGATCATCGGGCTGACGCCGGTGCGCAACGGGCGGGTCGTGCTCGATGGCCGCGACATCACCGGGCTGCGCTGTGACAAGATCGCGCGCGCAGGGGTGGCGCTGGTGCCTGAGGGGCGGCGGCTGTTTGGCTCGCTCACGGTCGAGGAAAACCTGCTGATGGGCGCGGCGCGGGCACGCCCGGGGCCGTGGACGCTCGCTGCGGTCTATGAGCTGTTTCCGGCGATGCGCGAGGTGCGCTATTCTCTGGCGGGCAACCTCTCGGGCGGGCAACAGCAAATGGTGTCGATCAGCCGCGCGTTGCTCACCAATCCGCGCCTCTTGCTATGCGATGAGCTGTCGCTGGGCCTCGCCCCCACGATCATCAATGACATCTACACCTGCTTCACGCGCATCCGCGAAACAGGCGTTTCGCTCATTCTGGTCGAACAGGACACGGTCAAGGCGCGTGACGTGTCCGACCGTCTCTATTGCCTGCTCAAGGGGCAGGTGACGCTTGAGGGTGCCTCAAGCGAGATCCGGATGGATGCGATCAAGGCCGCCTATTTCGGAGAGACCGCAGCATGAGCCTTCTTATAGCCATCATCAACGGTGTCATGGTCGGAGGGCTTTATGGCCTCTTTGGCCTCGGTCTGGCACTGGCTTTCGGGATCATGCGGGTCGTCAATATCGCGCATGGCGAATTCATCGTGCTGGGCGCTTATCTGGGGGCTGCCCTTTTGTCGGTCATGCCGCTCAACATCTTCGTGGTGGTCTGTCTGGTTGCGATCATCGCCTTCGGGGTGGGCTGGCTGCTGCAATTTAGCTTGCTCAACCGGCTGATCGGACCCAATCCGGTGCCTGCGATGATCGCCACGATGGGCCTGTCGATCATCATCCGCAACGCGCTGGTCAGCGTCTTTGGCACCGATATCCGCGCCATCGATCTGGGCAGCCTTCAGGATGCGGGGATCACGCTGTTCGGGGTCTCGATCGGGATCTTGCCGCTGATTATCTTCGCGATCGCGATCGTGCTGTTTCTTGCGGTCGGTGCGCTGATGACGCGCACCACGATCGGGCGAGCCTTTCGGGCGGCGGCTGATGATTTCGAGATCCTCGAGACGCTCGGCTTTGATCGCCGCAAGGTCTATGCGAGCGCAATGGGGCTCGCGATCATGCTCGCGGCGGTGGCGGGGCTGTTGCTGGCGGTGCGCTCATCGTTCTCGCCCTATTCGGGCGTGGAGCGGCTGCTGATCTCCTTCGAGGTTGTGATCATCGGCGGGCTGGGCTCGCTGCGCGGCTCGCTGATCGCGGGGATCTTTCTCGGCGTCGTTCAGGTGGTGGGGCTCAAGCTCAATCCCAATTCCGGGCCGCTGTTCAGCCATCTTGCCTTCCTGCTGATCCTGCTCGTGCGCCATTTCGACGTGACGTTTCTGTTTGCGAGGAAAAAGATATGATGCCCAACCGACACGCGCGCGCAGCCCTCTTGGGCGACTACCTTCCGGGCGTCGCAATCTGTGGCGCACTCCTCGCGGGGCTGATCTGGCTGCCCTCGGACAATCGCCTGCCGATGGAGATATTGCTCGTTTTCGCCATGGCGCAGGGCTGGAACCTTCTGAGCGGCTATGCGGGGCTTTTGTCCTTTGGGCATCAGGTGTTTATCGGGATCGGAGCCTATTCGCTCTTCATGTCGATGAATGCCTTCGGACTGCCTTTGCCGTTGGCACTCGGCGTGGCGGGGCTGGTCACGATGGCCACGGCGGCTGTGATGGCGCTGTTCCTGCACCGAATGCGGGATGCCTATTTCTCAATCGGGATCTGGGTGATGGCCGATTGCGTGCGCTTGCTGATCGGTCAATGGGACTGGGTCGGCTCGTCGCGCGGGGTGATGCTGGAGTCAAGCAAGCTGGACCTGACGCATTTCGCCGACATGGTGTTCTGGCTGGCAATCGGGCTCGCGGTCGTGGTGCAATTTGGGGTCTTTATCCTGCTGCGTTCGCGCTTCGGGCTGGGGCTGATGGCCACGCGCGACAATGACGTCGCCGCCGCCAGCGTGGGCATCGGGGCGAGCCGCTCCAAGGTCACGGCCCTGATCCTGTCGGCGCTGATCTGCGGGCTTGGCGGCGCGGTCTACTACCTGTCGATCCTGTATGCCGACCCGTCGGGCGCCTTCGATCTGAGCTGGCAGATCAAGATCCTGTTCATCGTGATCATCGGAGGTGTCGGCACGTTGGAGGGGCCGATCCTTGGCACTGCGCTCTATTTCGTGCTCCAGCAGGCATTTCAGGACAATGGAGAGATGTTCCTGCTGTTGCAGGGGCTCACGGCGATTGTCGTGATGGTCTTTGCCCCGCAGGGCATCTGGGGGGTGATCGCGCAGCGCACCGGCTTGCAGATTTTCCCGACGCGGCGTCGGCCTCCGGGCCCGTCATTGGCTGCGCGCAGGCCCAAGCCAACTACGGAGGACAAGGCGCAAGCCGCCCGCGCGCCCGCGAAAGGCTGACCCTGACTTAAAGGAATACGCCCGAAAACGGGTGTTTGTCTCCGGAGCTTACGCTCCGGGGGGAGGGAGGCGGTTTGTCTGACAAACCGTGGAGAAACAGTGGAGGACACAAGAATGATGAAGAAGACTTTGGCCCTTGCGGCCATGCTGGCGCTAAGCGCGCCGATGGCTATGGCCCGCGAGCCCGGCTCGCCGCCCCTGACGCCAACTGGCGCGACCGTGGGCATTCCGACGGGCGCAGCCCCGCCGCCCGGATTTTACTTCTCGATCAACGGGACCGCGCAGCGCGGGAATATCGTGGACGGATCGGGCCACCCGCTGCCGGTGAAGGTCAAGGTCGCCTATAGTGTGCTGACCTTGCAATATGCCGGCACCCAGACCATCCTTGGCGGGCGCTATTCCGCCCTTGCGATCGTGCCGTTCGTGCATGTCGCGCAGACCACACCGGGGGGGAAGTCGTCCAAGAATTCGGTCGGGGATATCTCGCTCATTCCGCTCAACCTGACCTGGATGGTACGCCCGGGCATCTTCGTGAGTACCGGCCTGACCCTTGGTCTTCCCACAGGTTCGTTCGATGTGACGGGCGTGCGGCCCAATATCGGCTCGAACAGCTATTCCGCCGGTCTGAGCGCAAGCTACAGCTATCTGCGCGACGGTTGGAACCTGACGGCGCAGGCGACCTATTACGTCTACGGCAAAAACAAGGATACCGACTACCATTCGGGCAATGAGATTCAGGTCGACTGGACGGCGATGAAGGACTTGGGCGGCTTCAGCGCGGGGCTGGTCGGCTATGGCCGCTGGCAGTTGACCAGTGACCGCAATCACGGCGCGTATTACGGCGGGACCACGCTTGGCAAAGCCGGTGAGGTCGGCATGGGGCTGGGCGTGTCCACGAAGCTCGGCAAGGGCTCGCTCAGCGCCTATTACATGACTGATATCTACGCACGCAACACGCTTGAGAACGACGGGGTCTTCAAGCTCACCTATGCCATCCCGTTGGGCAAGTAGGCGGTTTTCCTTCCCTCGACGCCGAACGCTCAGCCCCCCGGCCGCAAGGTCGGGGGGCGTTTTTTAGGCCATCGCACTGTCTTGGAGCCCAGAGCCACCGGGATCGAGGTCTCTGAGCGCGCGTCACTCCGCGAGCTGTTTGCTCAGCACGTGTTTCATCACCTTGCCCGAGGCCGTCCGGGGCAGGGTCTCCACGAACTCATAGCGTTTGGGCACTTTGTAATGCGCGATCAGCGCGCGGCAATGGGCGGTGAGCGCGTCATGATCGGGCCGCGCGCCGGGCTCTATCACGACAAAGGCGCAGCCGACCTCGCCCCATGTCGCATCCGCGATGCCGATCACGGCGACTTCGCGCACGATCGCATGGGTGCTAAGGGCTGTTTCCACCTCAAGCGGATAAACGTTCTCCCCGCCCGAGATGAACATGTCCTTGCGCCGGTCGACGATGGCAATATAGCCATCGCTGTCGCGCCGCCCGATATCGCCGGTGCGCAGCCAGCCATCCTCGGTGAAGCTGCGCGCGCGCTCTTCGGGGCGGTTCCAATAGCCCTCGATCACGCTCAGCCCGCGCACGAGGATCTCGCCCGGTGTGCCCTCGGGGACGTCGCGATCCGCCTCGTCGACAAGCCGGATCGCGGTGAGTGGGCCGGGCAGGCCCACCGTCCCGGCCTTGCTCCGCAGCAGCTCTGGCGCAAGCGACATGCCCAGCGTGGTGCCGGTCTCGGTCATCCCGTAGCCATCGACCAGTTTCACGCCGCGATCCAGCCACGCATGGATCGTGCTGGCCGGGATCGGCGCGCCGCCGGTGAACAGCGCCTTGAGGCTGCGCCATTGCGACGGGTCGAAATTCTCAGCTTGGGCGAGCGCATTGGCCATTTGGGGCACGCAGAAGTAATGCGTGACACCCAGCTCAGGATCGCCGAGCCGCTCATTCGTCTCGACGGGGTCGAACCCGGTCGAGACGACAATCTTTCCCCCCTGAAGCAATGTGGGCCAGATCTGTGTGACGATGCCGATGACATGAAACATCGGGGTGTCGCACAGGAAGGTGGCGCCCGCGCCGACCTCGCCGAGAACGCTGAAATTCACCGCCGTCGCCATCAGGAAGGTCGGGGTAAGCAGGGCGCCCTTGGGCGTCCCAGACGTGCCCGACGTATAGAGAATGATGCAGGGCGTGCTGGCCGAACCCGGGGGGCGGCGTGCCGCGGGGTTGGCGGTCGCAAGCGCCGTGCGGAAGCTGTCGAAGCTGAGCGCCCGGCAGCCCTCGGGCAGCGGCGGCACTTCGCGGTCGCAATAGAGCAGCTTTGGATCGCAATCCTCCAGCAGACGCGCAAGCTCGGATGCAGACAGCCGCCAGTTCAGCGGGACCAAGATCGCCCCCATCCGCATCAGCGCCTGTTGCAGGATGATCAGGTACACGCTGTTATGCGCGAGTGCGGCGACCCGGTCTGACGGGCCGATGCCCTGTGCGCTGAGCGCGGTGATCGCGCGCTGAATGTCGAGATCCAGCGCGCGGTAGCTCCAGCGTTGCGACGTCACAAGCTCAATCGCGGCCAGCGCGTCGGGCCGGAGACCCGCGCCAAGGGCCACCGGATCAGGTGTGTTGAGCACCATCATGTTCCTCCTCCCTTTTGGCCGCTTCAGTCCGAAGACTGGCGCGATTTGTCATAGGCCCCCAGACCGGGCTTGTAGGACTTCTCGTCGATGAACTGACGGATGCCTTCCTTGCGGCCCTCATTGTCGAAGGAATTCGCGGCCTCCTGCGCGCGCACGAGGTAATCCTCGGCCTCGTCATAGGCCATCAGGCCCACGCGGCGCACCGCATCCTTCGTAGCCTTCAGCGCGACGGGGTTTTTCGCGGCGAGGACATTGGCGACCTCGGTCACCCGGGCCTTGAGCTGGTCGAGCGGCAGAGCCTCGTTCACCAAGCCCCATTGTGCGGCCGTCGCACCATCGATCATCTCGCCGGTCATCGCGTGATACATCGCCTTGCGCATCGGCATCAGCTCGACGGCGACCTTGGTGGCCCCGCCACCGGGCAGAATACCCCAGTTGATCTCAGAGAGACCGAACTTCGCCTCTTCCGCCGCAAAGGCCAGATCGCAGGCGTAAAGCGGGCCATAGCCGCCGCCAAAGCACCAACCATTGACCATCGCGATCGTGGGTTTCTGGTACCAGCGCAGGCGACGCCACCAGCCATAGGACTCGCTTTGCGCCTTGCGCACGCCTTTGAGGCCATGGGCTTCGGTTTCGCGGAAATACTCCTTGAGATCCATCCCGGCGGTCCAGGCCTGACCCTCACCGGTCAGTACCAGCACCGAAACATCGTCGCGAAATTCCAGTTCATCGAGCGCTGCCGTCATCGCCCGGTTGAGCGTCGGGCTCATCGCATTGCGCTTGTCGGGGCGGTTGAAGCGCAGCCATGCAATGCCATCCTCGACATCATAGGCGACGGTATCGTGATCATTAGCCATCATAGTCTCCTTGAAGGGCCCGAGCCGCTGGCTGGCGGTCCGGGAAAATCCGTATCTGTGCGTTCAAAGCGGGGAAGGCGCGGGCCTCGGGGCCGGCAAAAGCCCTGCCAGCGGGCTGCATGCGGCGGTCATGTGAAACTCCTCCTTCCAATGACATATCGGCCTACGAATCGAAGCGGACCGATTATTGTTATGAAGCATAGCAATTGACTGCTATGCTGTATAGCAATATCACCGTGAGCAGGCGGATGTCTGAAACGGGAGGCTGCGATGCCGGACAGGGCGCGCGACAAGCGGACGGAGACTGCATCCGAGGGCGGGGCGGAGCGGCTCAACGAGTTGATTGGCTTCCACCTTCGGCAGGCCTCGATCTTTGATCTTCAAGGCGCGCTGAGTGCTTTGGCCCCGACAGAGCTGCGCACGGTGCCCGTGAGCGTGCTGATGTGTATCGTCGAGCATCCGGGGCTGAGTGCTGCCGATACCTGCAGACGCCTGCGCATCAAACGCGCCAATATCGTCCCGATCCTCAGCGATCTGGAAAAGCGCGGCTTGATCTATCGCGAGACCGATCCCGGAGATCAGCGCATCCAGCACCTGTTCCCGACGCCCGAGGGGGCGCAGACCGCGCGCACAGCCTTTGCGGCCCTCGTCGCGCATGAAGACCGCCTGCTGGCGCGTCTGGATCCGAGTGAGCGGGCCATGCTGCGCACCCTTCTGACCAAGATCTGGCAGCAGAGCTGACACCCAACTCCTTGCGATACCCGTAGACCTGCGCGGCGCTGGCCCCCGGCGCAGGCGTTCGCATCTGTCTCTTTCATCCTGAACTTGTGTAATCACGCGGCGTCTCCGGATGTCAATCAAATGATCCGATCATTTGATTGACATGATGCCACATTCTCGCATTATGAGCAACGGAGGAGCTGAAGACATTCAGTGTCAATGCAAGGGAGAAGGTCATGAACTCAACGAAACCCGCATCTGCGGGGGGCACGCGCATTGCGCGGCGGACGGTCCTTATGGGGTTGGGCGCTGGTGCGGCGTCATTCTATTTTCCGGCAGCCCATGCCTCGGGCAGCAGTACGATCAAGATCGGCTGGATCGCTCCGATGTCCGGACCGGGCGCGCTCTTCGGGATCGCGACCGACTTCGTGCACAAGCAGCTTGATAAGCTGTTTTCCGGCGGTCTGGAGATTGGCGGCAAGACCTATTCGGTGCAGATCGAGCTGCG
Source organism: Thioclava dalianensis (assembly GCF_000715505.1). Classification (GTDB taxonomy): domain Bacteria; phylum Pseudomonadota; class Alphaproteobacteria; order Rhodobacterales; family Rhodobacteraceae; genus Thioclava; species Thioclava dalianensis. Next base: position 180,509 of record NZ_JHEH01000003.1, on the reverse strand, counting down.
CGACAGCCGCAGCGACGTCAACACCGCCACGCAAGCCGCGATTGGGCTGATGACCAGTAATAAGGTCGATCTGATCGTCGCATCCGATGCGGTGGCCGCCATCGGAGCGGGGCGCATGGCGATTGTGAACAAGACCCCGATCCTCTCCACGATCCTGCCCGCCGACGCGGTGGTGGGCATGTTGGGCGGGCCGAAGAACTACTCCAATAATGGCACGCCGTGGAACTTCCATTTCTGCTTTGCCTCGACCGATATCAGCGAGACCTATCTGGGGATGTGGTCCCCCTACAAGGCGCAGCTTGATGACAAGGTCGCTGTCAGCTTCGTCGATCAGGCCGCCGCGCGCGGCTTTGCCGATCCGCAGCACGGTCTGCCTGCCTATCTGACGAAAGGCGGCTATCAGACGGTCGATGGCGGTATGTTCAAGTTGGGCACCAGCGATTTCTCGAACCAAGTGAACCTGTTCAAGACCAGCGGCTGCCAGATCCTGAGCGGCTTCATGTTTGCCGATAATTTCGCAGCGTTCTGGCGCACTGCCGCGCAGACCGGCTACAAGCCCGAGATCGCGACCGTCGCGGGGGCTTTCCTGTTCCCCGGCGGCATTGATGCGCTGGGCGATCGCGGCGACGGGCTGTCCACTGAAGTGTGGTGGTCACCCAAGCTTCCCTATCATTCCACGCTGACCGGGCAGAGCGCGCAGGCGCTCGCGACGCAATGGGAAAGCGCCGAGCAACGGCAATGGACCCCGGTTCTGGGCTATACCCATGCGGTCTGGGAAGTGGCGGTGCAGGCGCTCAAATCGAGCGGCGCGCCCGGCGACAGCGAGGCCCTGCGCAAGGCGCTCCAGAATGTCGATATGGAGACCATCATCGGCAAAGTCGACTTTGCCCATAGCGATATCCCGGGCATCGCGCAGACGACGCTTTCGGGCGGGCAATGGCGCAGGCGCAAGGGCGGCAAATACAAATACGAGTTGGAGATCGTCTATAAGGGGCCGAAATCCCCCGAAGGCCTTGAGATCGAGGGCGATCTTACGCTGCTCTCGAAACTCTGAGCGGTTGCGCCCCCGCGGGGGCGCGATCCCCTAAATGGAAGCCCCTAACGGGGGCAGGGAGGTTGCGTGACGCTTTATACTTCGATGCCAAAAATCCCATTGGTGCTGCCGACATTCGAATTCACCTATGATGCCCGCGTCGATCTTGATCCGGTTCGGGATCTGGGGCCGACACCGCGCGGTCAGCGGATGATCGTGCCGATCCGAGGCGGGATCTTCGAGGGGCCGCAGCTGCGCGGGCGCGTTCTGGCGGGCGGTGCCGACCGCCAGCTCTATCTTTCAGACGGCACGGTGGAACTCGACGCGCTCTATGAGATGGAGACCGAGGATGGCGTGGTGATCACCGTGCACAACCGGGTCTGTCTCAGCCCGACCGGCCCCGATGAGGTCTATGCCTATTCCAACGTAAAATTCACCGTCGCGCAGGGCCGCTATGACTGGCTGAACACGCGGCAGTTTATCGGAACGGTGGAGCGGTTGCATTTTGAGGATCCGATGGATCCCAAGCAGGTGCTGATCCGGGTCTTCATGGTGACCTGACAAACCGGGGGCAGTGATCCTGCCCCCGGTCCTCTTACTATCGAGGGCTCAGGCCGCGAAGCGCTCGAGCCGGTAGGGGCTCGCGCTGATCACGGTCTGTGCGCCGATGACAAGCTCGGCGGCCAGTTGGCCCGCAGCGGGGCCGGTGCCAAAGCCATGGCCCGAAAAACCGGTGGCCAGCGTCAGTCCGGGAATGGCGGCGACTGGACCGATCACCGGCTGGGAATCGGGCGTGATGTCCATCATTCCCGCCCATGCCTCTTCGATCTTTACATCGGCAAAGGCAGGCCATGCTGCGCGCAGATTGTCGATCGCCTCGGAATTGAGCGTGGGGATCGTCGGCGGGTCCATCACCCGGACCGTCTCGAACGGGCTGGGTTTATTGCCCCCCCAACGCCGCGCCAGCGTCAGATCGCGCCAAGTCTCGCGGCCCACGGCGATACGCAGGAACTTGCCCCCGCCCTTGAGCTGATCGAGATAGCGCCGCCCGATCAGCAGGTGATCGAGCGTCAACGGCGCACGCAAGGCTCCGCGCTGGGTGATGATGAAGCCGCCATCGCGATGTTTGCGAAACGAGAAATCGGGTCCGCCCACGGCGATCTCGGTCGGTCCCTCCATCGGCGCGGTCCGAAAGGCCGAGCAAATCAGCGGCAGGGTCGGCAGGTTGGCCCCGAGATTGCCGAGAAAACGGCGCGACCACAAACCGCCCGCGAGCAGCACCTGATCGCAGGCGATCTCGCCGCGTTCGGTGACCACGCCGCTCACCTTGCCGCCCGCGCGCGAGAGCGTGCGCACAGCGCAATGCTCGACGATGATCGCGCCCTTGGCGATGGCCGCATTGGCAATCGCGCTGGAGGCCAGCGTCGGCTCTGCCCGGCCATCCGAGGCGGTGTGGATGCCGCCCGCCCATGTGCCCACGCCGCCCGGCACCATCGCGTCGATCTGCGAGGCGCTGAGAAGCTGTGAGTCCAGATCGAGATCGGCCACCGAGGCCATCCAGCCGCGATGCATCTCCATCTCTTCTTCGGTGCGCGCCAGATACATGATCCCGGCGCGCGCATAGCCCACCTCATGGCCGGTGCGTTCGGGCAGCCCGGCCCAAAGCCGGTCTGCCGTCTGCGCCAGCGGCACATCGGGGGCCGCGCGCCCCATCTTGCGCACCCAACCCAGATTGCGCGAAGACTGCTCGCCCGCGATCCGGCCTTTCTCCAGCACGACCACCGGCACGCCGCGTTCGGCCAGCGTGAGCGCGGCCGAGAGGCCGACGATACCCGCACCGATGATGACGACGGTGCTGCGTGCGGGCAGGTCCTGAGTGGTCTGCACCGGAGCAATCCGAGGTGCCATGAAACTCTCCTTTGTCAAACGTTGGGGGCGATCAGATCGCGATGGTCTTGCGCTCGGTCGGTGCAGAGGCTGCGCCGCGATAGGCGGTGACCTCGATCTCGACCTTGTAGACGCCTGAGCCAAGCGGCGGGCAGGTCACGGTCGTGGTCGGGTCGACCCCGCGAAACATCTCGCCAAAGAGCGTCATTACGGCCTGCGTATCGGCAGGGTCCTGAATGAAGACGCGGGTTGCCACGACATCGGCGAGGCTGGAGTCTGCGGCTGCAAGCGCACGTTCGATATTGGCAAAGACCTGACGGGTCTGGGCCTCGAGATCCTCGGGGATTTCCTTTGTCTCGGGGTTCCGTCCGGCGGTGTTGGAGACGAAAATCCAGTTATCTACCGCGACGATGCGCGAGTAGCTGCTGAGCTCTTCCAGCTTGGTGCCGGTCTTGATCTTGGTGATTTGGGTCATCTGTGCCTCATATGTCAGAGCGTGCCGCAGGCCCGAAATTGGCCTGCGGCACGCGTGGGGGAGGGTGTCGCGATCAGCGCAGGGCCGGTTCGTTCCACAGGTTGAGCGTCTGGCCGATGCCCTTTGCCACCGCGTTGCGGTAGATCTGGGTGCCCCATGCCACGTCTTCGACGGGCATCCCGCCGACCGACATGATGATGATCTCTTCGTCGTTCTGGCGACCGGGGGTGGCACCTGCGACGATATCGGCCAGATCCTCAAGCTCGCTTTTGTCCATCCGGCCCTCTGCGATCATGTCCATGAACTTCACGCCGATCACGGGCACATGCACATGCGCGGGTTTGGGCAGCTCTTCGAACCAGGCCTCATAAAGGCCGGTATTGTCGACCACCTTGCGCACATCCCTGGCCTCCATCGCCGCGTCGATCTCGCACGACGCAGGCATCGCGGCAAAGGCACCGGGCTTGAGCCATTCGCGCTTGAGGATCGGATAGGCGGACGGATCGCCCGTCTCGCCCGAGGCGCAATAGGTCACAAGATCCGAGCCGCGCACGACCGCCTCGATATCGTCGACCAGTTCGATCTGGGTGATCTGCGGATAGGTCTCCTTGACCCAGCCGATGAACGCGTCGAGGCTTTTCTGGCCGCGCCCCTTGATCTTGACCGTATCGATCTTGGGGCAGGCGGCCATAAAGGCCGCGAGCGTCGTGCGCGCCATCACGCCGGGCCCGTAGATCCCCACGATCCGCGAGTCCTTGCGTGCCAGATGGCGTGCGCCCACACCCGGTACTGCGCCCGTGCGATAGGCCGACAGCAGGTTGGCCGACATGAAAGCCAGCGGCGCGCCGGTATCGGCGTCGTTGAGCGTGAACATCAGGATCGAGCGGGGCAGCCCCTTGTCGCGGTTCGCGATATTGGAGCCGTACCATTTCATCCCGGCGGTGCAGAAGCTGCCGCCCAGATAGGCGGGCATCGCCATGAAGCGGCGGTCGGCGGTGGGTTTGGGCATGGTCGGAAAGGGCGAGTTTTCGGGGAACATGACCATTGCACCGTGGCTGTCATTGTTGGCGCCAGCCATCCGGTAATCGCCCGAATGCAGCAGGCCGAACATCTCTTCCATGCAATCGACGCAGCCGGGCATGTCGGTCACACCGGCCGCGATCATGTCGTCTTCCGAGAGATAGAGAAAATCGATCCGGGGCAGCGCCGCTTGGAGATCTTGTTCGTGGGTTTTGGACATCTCGTTCATAGTCTGCTCACTCTTTGGCATTGGCTTTGGGTTTAGGACGGCGCGCTTTGGCGCCGCGCGGGGCTTCCGACCCCACCGCGCAGGGGCGCGTGCGGGATCGGGGCGGATTTGGTTGGAGGCGTTATTCGAAGCTGCGCCCGAGCCCGTCATAGAGCGACGGGTTGGAACGCTTGAGGGCCAGCGCCATGACCACCCCCAGCAGGCCGAACCCGGCCACGATGATCGGGAAGGACAGCACGATCGGGTTATGGCTCCCGGTCAGCAGCGAGATATTAGCTGAGACCAGAATATAGGCGCCGATCAGGCCGATCGCGGCGAATGCTGGGGCCACGAGAACCCGCAGGCCGGAGAGCCGATGCTCGGTCTTGCGGAAGAAGGTGATCACCGAGACCGAGACCAGAACCTGCACGCCGAGGATCGCCAGAACCGCAAGGCCGGACATCCACGCGAAGACGACCGTGTAGGGATCGGCTTGGGCTGCCGCCGCCGTGCCGATGATGATCGCCACGAGCGTGCCTTGAACCACACCTGCGATATGGGGCGAGCCATGGGTGACATGCACCTTGCTCATCGCACGCCACAGCAGGTTTTCCGAGGCGAGCGTGTAGAAGTAGCGGTTGAGCGTGTTGTGAAAGGACAGCAGGCAGGCAAACAGGCTGGTCAGCAGCAAGATGTTCATCGCCTGAACAGACCACGGCCCGAGCAGGTTGGCAGCGGCGTCGAAATAGAAGCCCTCAAGCGAGGCTTCGGCGGCCCCTTGCACGGCGCTTGCGCCATAATATTGGGTGATCGCCCAGGTCGAGCCAGCATAGAAGAGCGTGATCAGGATCACCGCGAGATATGTCGCACGCGGGATCGTGCGCTCGGGCATATGCGCCTCTTCGGCAAAGATCGCGGTGGCTTCAAACCCGACATAGGCGCCCAGCACGAAGACCACGGTCACGCCCAGACCCGGCGAGAATACTTCCGAGGGCCGGAAACCCGCCAGCGTCAGCCCGTCGGGCCCACCGCCATGCAGCACGATCGCACCATCGAGCAGCACCAGGATCAGCAGCTCGGCGATCATGCACACGCCCAGCACGCGGCCCGAGATCACGATGTTGCGCCGCCCGAGCAGAACGACCACGACGAGCACCGCCAGCGCCCAGACCCACCATGGCAGGTCAATCCCGAGGCTGGTCATCGTGCCGGACATGAAAACCGCAAAGAGCGCATAGATCGCGATCTGGATCGCGAAATAGGCCATCAGGGCCATCAGCGCGCCGCCGATGCCTGCCGCGCTGCCAAGGCCGCGTGAGACGTAGCTGTAAAAGCCGCCCGCGCCGCTGATATAGGGGGTCATCGCCGTGTAGCCGACCGAGAAGATCAGATACAAAAGGCCCGCAAGCACGAAAGATCCGGCAACGCCCGCGCCATTGCCAAAAGCAAAGGCGGGCGGGGTGGCGCCCACCACGGCGGTCATAGGCGCTGCGGCCGCGACGACAAAGAAGATGATATGCGCGGTTCCGATGGAATTTCGCTTCAGCCGGCCTTCGCCAGTTACGTCCGTCATGAGTAAACTCCCTGAAGATTTTTTTTGGATGTTCCTTTCTTAGTGGCAGGGCATTGGGATCCGACCATTGCAGAACGCGCCATTGATCCGATAATGTGCGCCAAATGGCGCCTGTGAACGGGATTTGAGGTCGTAATGAAGAGCCCACTCGCCCCTCTGCCGAAGCTGCTCTCCGTCCGGGCGCTAATTTTGAAGCCCATTCTGGCACGGTTTGATGACGACTTGAGCACGATGCGAAATCTGTTGCATCGCCACGGGATTGATTCGCGCGTTCTGGATGATCCCTACGCCCCGGTTGCGCTCACGAGCTACCTCGCGCTTTTTGAATCTGCGGCGCAGATGTTGGGCGATCCGCTGCTGGGAATTCGGCTGGGCAGCCTCGTGCGGCCGGGCAATCTTGGGCCAATCGGATTGCGCGCGGTGCAAAGCAGCTCGATCCGGCGCGGCTTTGACAGTCTGGCCCGCTTCACCTCGGCGCTGCAAAGCGGCACTGAGCTGAGCTTCGAGCAGGAGGGCAACACGCTGCACCTGCGCTACGTGATCACCACGCCGCTGATCAGCCCGAGCCGTCAGGACAGCGAGTTTACCCTGTCGGGCATCTGCAGCGTGATCCGGCGCGGCTTTGATCCGCGCTGGCGGCCGCTCGAGGTGCATTTCTCGCATAGCGCCCCCGAGACGCCGCTCTCGCCCGAGCGCTGGTTCAACGCCCCCGTGCTGTACGGGCAGCCCGCGAATATGCTGGTGATCGATCCCAAATCCGCCGATCAGATCTACCGCGAGGAAGATCCCGACATGATCGAGCTGATTGATCGCCATCTGGCCGAGCTGATCGAGGTCACGCATCGCGATCAGTCGATCTGCGATCAGGTGCGCGCGCTGATCGCGCTCAATCTTGGGGCCAAGCCGATCGATATCGCGACGATTTCGGGGATGCTGCGGATGTCGCGGCGCAGCCTTCAGCGCCGGCTGGCCGAGGAGGGCACCACGCTGAGCGAAATGCTGCAGGACTATCGGCGGGGCCGGGCCGAGGCGATGCTGCGCGACCGCCGCACCAGCATCGAGGCGATTGCCTCAGCTTTGGGCTATGCCGATGGCACCGCGTTCTGGCGCGCCTATCGCAACTGGACCGGCCATAGCCCGAGCCGCGCGAAAGCAGAACTGCCGCCGCGCGCGACCTGACCCGCACCCACACGCGCGCCCCCGCATGCGGGCAGCGCTCGCGCGCGATCTCTGTTTTGTGCAGATAAGGTGTTTTGCGCAAGTCGCAAAACTGCAGCCGCGAGGCTGTGTTAGCCTTTGTCCCATGCAGGGCGAATGCCCGTGACAAAAGCAACAGGGATCACAAAATGTCTTTTCTCAAAAGCCTCCTATCTGGGAGAACGAAGCCGCTTGCCGTAGGCGCACTGATCGCCGCAGGGTTTCTTGCAGGTCCGGTCCATGCCGAGGACACGCTGCGCGCGCTGACCGCTTTCCCGTCCAGTGACGACACCTCGAAAGCCTTCAAGACCTTCGTCGACGAGGTGAATGCGCGCGGCAAGGGCGTGCTGCATATCGAAATCGTCGGCGGTCCCGAAGTGGTCCCGGGCTTCCAGCAGATCGACGCGGTCGGGCGGGGCGTGGTCGACATGACGATGTCGCCGATCAGCTACGCGCTGGGCACGATGCCCGAGGCCGATGCCTGGGTTGGTTCCAATCTCAGCCCTGTCGAGACCCATGAGAATGGCGGGCTGGCGCTGATCCGCAAGATCGCGTTGGAAAAGCTCAAGGTCCATGTGCTCTCGCGCTTTGCGCCCGGCGCACCGCTGAACCTGTTCCTCGTCAAGAAGCCTAAGATGAACGCGGATGGTTCGCCTGATTTCTCTGGGCTGCGGCTGCGCGCCTCGCCGCTCTATAACTCGTTCTGGGAGTCGCTGGGGGCCGTGCCGGTCAACGTGCCGGTGCCTGATATCTATACCGGGCTCGAGCGCCACTCCTTCGACGGGATCGGCTATCCGCCCTCTGCAATGGTGGGCTGGTCGTGGGATCGCTTCCTGAAATACCGCATCGAGCCGGGCTTTCTGCAGACCGATCTGGGGCTCTTCATCTCGCCCGCCAAATGGAACAGCATGAGCGACGCCTCGCGCAAGCTGCTCAATGACATGACGACCGAAATGGAAGGCAAATCCTATCAGGACTGGCTGGAGAAGACCAAGGAGGTCAAAGCCAAGTTCGATGCCGAGGGGATGCAGCCGATCGAGCTGAAAGGGGCCGCGCGTGAGGCCTATCTGGCCAAGGCTTATGGCTCGGTCTGGGATCGTCTCGCGAAGTCAGGCTCGCCCTACGCCGCAGAGCTCAAGAAGCTCTATTACAAGAACTGATCGCAGGGACACACCTGCAGCGCCGGTCCGGCTTGTCCGGGCCGGTCTTCTTTTCCGGGCAGCTTTTGGGGACGGTGCGCATGAAACCACTTCTCTTTCTTTATGACAGGCTGATTTTGGGTCTGGCCCAGCTCGCAGCGGCGAGCCTTGGCCTGATCACGGTGCTGATCGTCTATGACGTGCTCAGCCGAAATCTTGCCTTGCCACCGTTTCAGGCGGTGAGCGCAATCGTCGAATATGTCTTGCTTTTCGCCACGATGGCGGCGGCCCCTTGGCTCGTGCGGGTGCAGGGCAATGTGGCGCTGACGAGCTTTGTCCAGATGCTGCCCCACGGGGTGCATGTCTGGGTCAATCGCGTCGTGCTGGTGCTTTCGGTTGTGGCCTTGCTGTTTCTCACATGGGTCTCGGCGTCCCTGACGCTGCATTACTGGCGCCAAGGCACCATCGATATGCGGTCCGTCAATATGCCGGGCTGGCTGCTCTACGCCTTTCTCAGCGGAGGTTTCTTGCTGATGGCGTGCGAATTCCTGCGGCTTCTGGCGCGGGGCGAGATCTATTCCGGCGACGGCGGAGGACATTGACATGATGCCATGGTATGACGCGGCTGCGTTCCTGATCGGCGGCCTGATGGTGCTTATGGTGATCGGGATGCCGGTGGCCATCGCCTTTTTGATCATCAACATGCTGGGCGTGTTCGTCTTGATGGGCGGCTATGCCGGGATCGAGCAATTGGTGACCAACACCACCGCCTCGGTCACCAATTTCACCCTGGCCCCCGTGCCGCTTTTCCTGATCATGGGCGAGCTGCTCTTCCACTCCGGGCTGGCCTTCAGAGTGTTCTCGGCGCTCGACAAATGCTTTGGCGGCGTGCGCGGACGTCTGGCCTATCTGACGGTCGGGGGCGGCACGCTGTTTGCCACCCTGTCTGGCTCATCGATGGCCAATACCGCGATGCTAGGCACCTCGCTGATGCCCGACATGATCAAACGAGGCTACAAGCCGCGCCTGATCATGGGGCCGATCATTGCGACCGGCGGTCTGGCGATGATCATTCCGCCCTCATCGCTTGCGGTGCTCTTGGGCTCGCTTGCGCGGATCGATGTGGGCGCGCTGCTGATCGCGGGGCTGTTGCCCGGGCTCGTGCTGGCCTTGATGTTCTTCTTCACGATCTGGCTGCTGATCCGTCTCGATCCCGACGCGGCACCGGGCTATGCCACCGAGCACCACAGCCTGAGCGAAGTGCTCATCGGGCTTGCGCGCGACGTCTTGCCAATGGGGCTGGTGGTCTTTGCGGTGATCGGGCTGATCTTGCTGGGCTGGGCCACGCCCACGGAATCTGCGGCTTGCGGTACGGTTGCCGTGCTGATCCTCGCCGCGATCTACCGCAAGCTCACCCCCGAGCTGATCCGCAAATCGCTGATGGGATCGGTTCGGGTGACCGGGATGATGCTGATCATCATCATGGGCTCGACCACATTTTCGCAGATCCTTGCCTTCTCGGGCGCCTCGCAGGGGATCATCCGCTTCGCAACGGGTTTCGATCTGTCGGCCTATGCGATGTTGCTGGCGATGCTGGTTGTGCTGATCGTGTTGGGGATGTTCATGGATCAGCTGTCGATCATGATGCTGACCCTGCCGATCTTCCTGCCGCTGGTGACGCTCTATCACTTCGACCCGGTCTGGTTCGGCGTGGTGATGCTGCTGGCGCTGGAACTGAGCCTTGCGACGCCGCCCTTTGGGCTCTTGCTGTTCGTGATGCTCGGCGTGGCGCCAAAAGGCACGAAGATGAGCGATGTGGTCATGGCCTCGGCCCCCTTCATCGCCTGCACGCTGGTGCTGATCGTGCTCTTGGCGATCTGGCCAGATATCGCGCTTTGGCTGCCAAGCCGGATCGCCAATTGACCAAAGCCGCCCTTCGAGATGAGGGGCGGCTCATCTTGCAAGAAAGGACCGACCTGTGTCGCTGACCGAAGCCTATCTGGATCACCCCGCCTTGCGGGTGCGTGACCTCGCCCCGCTGGTGGATTTCTTCTCTGACGTGCTGGGGATGACCGTGGTCAAAATCGACGGTGACCCTGAGGCCCCAAAGCAGGTCTGGCTGCTGGGCGGGGTGCAGCTGACCCTTGATGAGACTGTCGGGGAGGGGACCGGCGCGCTCGATCACCTCGGGCTGATTTGCTCGGATGTCGAGGCCGCGATCCGGGGCGCAGAGGCCCATGGCGCGACGCCCGATCCGCGCGGGCGGGTCTGGTGGCGTCTGCCCGGCGGCTTGGTGCTGGAATTCCTGCCCGAGCGTGGCAACGCGGTCGCAACCGCGCGCGCACTCGATCCCCGGGCCTGACGCACGCAAACCGATCTCTGCGCCGTCCGGCCCCAAGGCCCGGGCGGCGCGTCAATGCGTGGCGTAGCGCATCTCGCCACCGGAATGGGGCGGCGGCACGACATTGGCCTGCTGCGCCCAGATATCCTCAAGGCCCTTCTGGCGGAAATACTCGACCAGATGATCGATGAACAACCGGGTGCGCAGCGGCAAGAAGGTACGCGAGGGGTAGGCCACGGTCAGCCGCAGCGGATCGAGCGACCATTCCGGCAGCACCGGCACCAGTCGCCCGGCCTCCAGATCGCTTTGCAAAATGTAGCTGGGCTGCACCAGAATGCCCGAGCTCGCCAGCGCTGCATGGCGCAGGATCTGACTGTCATTTGCGGTCAGATCGCCTTTCAGCGGGTAGCGGGTCGTTTTGCCGTCTCGGGTCAGGTTGGGGGCCTCCCAATCGTCTGACAGGGTGTAGAGCAACATCTTGTGACGCGCGAGATCTTCGGGCGTGCGGGGCATTCCGTATTTCGCGAGATAGTCCGGCGAGGCGGCCATCTGGCGCGGCAAATCGGCAAGTTTGCGGATCATCACCGTGCTGTCATTCTCGGAGGGGCGCGCGCGCACCATCAGGTCGAGCCCGCTTTCGATCACGTCGCAATAGCGGTTTCCGGTTTGCAGATGCACGTGGATCTCGGGGTATTTCTCTTTGAACCGGTCGATCACCGGCAGCAGATGCAGCAGCGAAAACGACAGCGAGGCACCAACCCGCAGCGTGCCGCGGGGCTGGCCGGTGCCTGTCTTGATGCTCTCCTCGGCCTCGCGCATCGAGATCAGGATCTCGCGGGCGGCTTGCGAGAACCGCTCGCCCTCGGAGGTGAGCGAGAGCTGGCGGGTGTTTCTCTGGATCAGCCGCACCCCGAGCCTCTGCTCCAGCGCGGTGAGCGATCGGCTGACCCGAGAGACCGACATGCTCAGCGCTTCCGCAGCCCGAGTCAGGTTTTCCTCATCCGCAATCGATATGAAGATCTTCAGTTCGGTCATGCGATCCATGAGTTTCTTCCCTCCGTTACGGTAATAATCATGTATTATTTTGGTAACAAATCAACATAGATCTCACATACGGCGCAGTATTATTGCTGTGAGCGCAACGCTGTTTCGCGCAATTGCTTGATTTTTACCGTAGTTCAGATGTGCAAAGCTTAACCCGACAGCGCCGTAAAAAACGGTGCAGGGCAGCGAATGCCGCGGCGCGAGAGCCCGCGGGTCTCGAATCGACGAGGCCCCGGGAGCGGCGCTGTCCCTTTCGCATCGCTTCAGAAGGGCCAAGACCGATGACACAACCCCGGTTTCTCTACACCGCAAACCCCGCACGGGTGATCTTTGGCGCGGGCACGCTTGCCGAGCTGCCCGCCGAGATGACCAATCTCGGGGTGGAGCGCGCGATGATCGTCTCGACGCCTGCGCAAGAAGTCGACGCCCAGCGGGTCGCGCGCCTGCTTGGATCTCGCGCGGTGGGTGTGCACCCTGAGGCGGTGATGCACACGCCCGTTGATGTCAGCGATGCGGCGTGTCTGCGCGCTCAGACGCTTGGGGCCGATGTGGTGGTGGCAATCGGGGGCGGCTCGACGACGGGCCTGAGCAAGGCGATTGCGCTGCGCACCGGCTTGCCCCAGATCGCGCTGCCCACGACCTATGCGGGCTCCGAGATGACGCCGATCCTGGGCGAGACCTCGGGGGGCGAGAAGCGCACGCAGGTCAACCCGGCGGTGCTGCCCGAGGTGGTGATCTACGATGTCGATCTGACGATGGGCCTGCCTGCGGGGATGGCGGGCACCAGCGGCATCAATGCCATCGCCCATGCGGTCGAGGCACTTTATGCGCAAAACAGCAATCCGGTGATCTCGCTTCTGGCGCTCGATGCCATCGCGGCGCTTGCCCGCGCGCTGCCCGCCATCGAGGCCAATCCGCAAGACCGAAGCGCGCGCCACGATGCGCTTTATGGCGCATGGCTTTGCGGGATTTGTCTGGGCTCGGTCGGGATGGCCTTGCATCATAAGCTGTGCCACACGCTGGGCGGCAGCTTCGATCTGCCCCATGCCCAGACCCATGCAATCATTCTGCCCCATGCGCTGGCCTATAACGCACCGGAAATCCCGGAGGTGATGGAGAAGCTGCGTGGGGTGCTGGGCGATGATCCGGCCCGCGCGCTCTATGATCTGGGGCGGGCGGTGCATGCGCCGGCCTCGCTGGCCGAGCTGGGCATGCCGCGCGAGGGGATCGCGCGCGCCCGCGATCTGGCCCTTGCCAACCCCTATTGGAACCCGCGCGCGCTGGAGCCCGAAGCCCTTTCGGTACTGATCGAGCGTGCGCATTCCGGTGAGCCGCCCGCGCCGATGTGAGCGCGTGCAACAACCGGTTACGAAGGAGGAGTAGACCATGAGCTATCTGACTGAGGACACATCCGCCGAGGTGGTGAACGGGCGGATCGGCGCGCAGACCGATCCACGTCTGCGCGAGGTCATGTCATCGCTCGTCAGCCATCTGCATGCTTTCATCAAGGAAGTAGAGCTGACCGAGGCGGAGTGGGACTACGCGATTGAGTTTCTGACCCGCACCGGACAGATGTGCGACGACACGCGGCAGGAATTCATCCTTTTGTCCGATGTGCTTGGCGTGTCGATGCTTGTCGATGCGGTCAATCACCGCCTGCCCGAGGGGGCCACGCAAAGCACCGTCTTCGGCCCGTTCCACGTCAAGGGCGCGCCCGAGCGCCCGATGGGCGCCACGATCAGCCTAGATGGCAAGGGCGAGCTGTGCCTTTTTGAGGGCCGCGTCCTCGATGTCGATGGCACCCCGATCGAGAACGCGCTGGTCGATGTCTGGTCCGACAACGAGGACGGCTTTTACGACGTGCAACAGCCCGATATTCAGCCGCCCTTCAACAATCGCGGCGTGTTTCGGACCGGGCCGGATGGGCGCTACGCGTTTCGCGGCATCAAGCCCGTCTCCTATCCGATCCCCGATGACGGCCCGGTCGGGCAGATGCTTGCAGCCCTTGGCCGCCATCCGTGGCGCCCCGCGCATATGCATTTCATGATCAGCGCGCCGGAGCATGCGCGTCTGATCACCCATCTTTTCGTGGCGGGCGACGACTATCTTGCCTCGGACGCCGTGTTCGGCGTGAAGCCCGATCTGATCGTCGGGCTCGAGCCGGTTGCAGAGGGCGACGCGATGCCGCCCGCGGAGCAAGGCGAGGCGGCCCCGGTTAAATGGCGCGCGCAGTACGACTTCCGGCTCAAGAAACAAGGGTAGTCCCGTCTCTTGGCCCGCTTTGACCTCTGGTCGTGGGCCGAGGGTTCTCATGCGTCGTAACACCGCGCCGTCGATTTCGACCCAACTCCAACAGGGCAGACAAAATGCAAATATCTCATCCAGAAAGTGCTGTAAGCGATATCCTTCCCGATGTGTCGGCGTTCCTGAAAAAGCCGCAGATGACGATTGGGGGCAAATCCGTGGCCGCCGCGTCTGGGCAGGTCTTTGATGTGTTCAACCCGGCCACTGGCGCGGTGCTCGCGCAGGCTCCGGCAGGGGGCGCGGAAGACGTGGACCGCGCCGTCAAGGCGGCTCAGGCCGCGTTTGAGGGCCCTTGGTCGCAGATGCTGCCGACCGAACGCCAGCGGGTGATCCTCAAGCTCGCCGATCTGATCGAGGCCAATGGCGAGGAGCTGGCCCAGCTTGAAACGCTCAATCAGGGCAAGTCGATCATGCTGTCGCGGCTGATCGAGGTGCAGGCCTCGGCGGAGTATTTCCGCTACATGGCGGGCTGGGCGACCAAGATCGAAGGCGCGACGCTCGATCTGTCGATCCCGATCCCGCCGGGCATGCGCTATCAGGGCTTTACCCGCAAGGAGCCGGTGGGCGTCGTGGCCGCGATCACACCGTGGAACTTCCCGCTCAATATGGCGACATGGAAGCTCGCACCGGCGCTGGCCACGGGCTGCACCGTGGTGCTCAAACCCGCCGAGGAAACCCCGCTGACTGCGATGCGGCTGGCAGAGCTGTGCCTTGAGGCGGGTATCCCCGAAGGCGTGGTCAATGTGGTGACCGGTTCGGGCGCTGAGGCGGGGGCCGCGCTCGTGGCCCATCCCGGTGTCGCCAAGATCGCCTTTACCGGCTCGACCGAGACCGGCAAGGCCATCGGCATTCAGGCAATGAAGGACATGAAGCGCGTCACGCTTGAGCTGGGCGGCAAGGCCCCGATGGTGATGTTCGACGACATGGACATGGAGCTGCTGGGCGTCGCGGCCGGGATTGGCGCGATGTTCAACTCTGGCCAGACCTGCTGCGCGGGCACGCGGATCTACGTACAGCGCGGCATCTATGAGCAGGCGCTTGAGGTGATCTCTGGCGTGACCCGCAGCCTGACGATGGGCAACGGGCTTGACCCTGCGCATCAGATCAACCCGCTGGTCTCGGCCCGCCATCAGGCGCATGTGCAATCATGCATCACGCGTGGAATCGAGGCGGGCGCCACGCCGGTGATCGGGGCCAGCCCGCCTGAAAGCGGCTATTACGTTGCCCCCGAACTGTTCACCGATGTGCGTCAGGATATGGCCTTGATGCAGGATGAGGTGTTCGGCCCGGTGGTCACGATCACCCCCTTCGATGAGCCCGATGACGGGATCGCGCTGGCCAATGACACGCGCTACGGGCTCGGGGCCTCGATCTGGACGCAAGATCTGAACAAGATGATGCGCTATGTTCCCAAGATTCAGGCGGGCGTCGTCTGGGTCAACAGCCACAACATACCCGATCAGAACCTGCCCTTCGGCGGCGTCAAGCAATCGGGGATCGGGCGGGAGCATGGCCGCGGCGCGATCGACAATTTTCTTGAGACGAAGTCGGTCTGCATCGCCTATCGCTGACAGGGCCGGGGGCGTGGGCAGTGCCTCACCCCCATCAGCTTACACGCTCAAAAGAAAAACGCGCCCGAAGATCTCTTCGGGCGCGTTTTCGCATCTCGACGCGCGGGGCGCTTGGAAAGTCGCCTCAGGGCTTCATCAGCACCGATTTGGACGGGTAGTCCGACGCCCATGTTGCGGGCAGGGGGGCCACGAAGACGTTCTCGGTACGGGTGCGTGTGATCTTCCAGCGCCCATCGGGCTCTTTGCGGAAGCCGTTATTGAGCCGCGACGAGCGCAAAAGCGCCTTGCCATCGGAAAACAGCCAAGGCTGCATATGGACCCATTGGCCATCCGCGGTGGTGCCGTCGGCGGAGACATAGATCTGCTCCGAGGTCAGGTAGTGGCAGTTCAGGATCAGCGCGGGATCCTGTTTCTGGCCCCAGAAGCCTTCGAAATGCTTGCGGATCGCGGCCGCGCCCTCGGCTTTGCCGAACTGGTTGTCGTAATATTCGCCGACACCTTCCCAGGTCGCATCCTCGGCATAAAGCTCCATGATCAGGTCGATGCGTTCGGCGTCATTCGCGCAGCCATATTCAGGCATCGGCGTGTCGCACAGGAACATGTAGCGCGATTGGATGCGGCGGATCTCGGCCTCGGCCTCGAGCGTCTCGATGCGGCGGGTGAGCGTGGCAAGTTGGTCTTGAGTGGTCATGTCTATCCTGTCGGTTTGAGGGAAGGATATGCGCGGCGCACATCAAGGCGCGCCAGCCGTCATTGGCCTGACCAGCGTATCGGGGTGCCCGCTTCGATCAAGCGGTAATATTACCGTAAATTTAGTGCGCCGAGGCGATGGCGGACAAGCCTTTGTTCATACAGGGAAATCACGTGGTTTTGCAGGTCGCGAAACAGTCTTGCGAAAGTCGCAAAACCCCAGCGGCGGGGCTGTGTTAGGTTTTTGCTAAAGCAGGCGGTGACCGAGCAAAGAGGCGCTGCCCGATTATACGACGCTCTGTGCAAAGCGGTTGACTGGGGATCAGGCCCTGGTCCGCATGTGTTCGTGTAACTACATGAAATACAATAATAAAAATGGAAATTTAACAATAGCCTGCCTTGACGAACTTGATGATACGTGAATATTACCGTAAATGAGATGCGCTTCCGGGAGAGGGAGGAATGAGCCAGATGGCACAGCCAGTGACAGACAGAACAGACGGGTTTTCTCAGCGGTGTACGCTGGGCCGTGCGGGCGGGCTGCGTGTGGCGGTGAAGGACTGTCTGGACGTCGCAGGCCTGCCGACGCGCTGTGGCTCTGCAGCCTTTGCCGACGCTCCGGTCGCGCGCAAACATGCCCATGCGGTCGCGGCCCTGCTGGAGGCGGGCTGCGAGATCACGGGCAAGACCGTCATGCATGAGCTGGCCTACGGGATGACCGGGGTGAACCCGTATGAGGGCACGCCGATCAACCCGCGCTGGCCCGCGCTTATCCCGGGCGGCTCGTCTTCGGGGGCGGCGGTGGCCGTGGCCTCGGGGGCGGTGGATTTCGCGATTGGCACCGATACGGGCGGCTCGGTCCGTCAGCCCGCGACCTGTTGCGGCGTGATCGGGTTAAAGCCGAGCTTTGGGCGGATCGACCGGGCCGGCGCGCGTCCCGCGCACAGCTCGCTCGATTGCATCGGGCCGCTCGCACGCAGCATGGATATGATCGAGGCCGCGATGCGCGCGCTCGATCCCGGTTTTATCCCCGAACGGCTTGCGCGCGCCCCGAACCTCGCCCGCGTGCGCACCGAGTTCGACCGCGCCTTGGGTGACAGTCTGCTCTTTGCGCTTCAGGAGCAGGATTACGACCTGCCTTATGTCAATCTGCCCGGAATGGATGCGGCCTATGAGGCCGGGCTCACGCTGATCGGCCATGAGGCCCATCTGGCCTTTGGTGATCTGCTGGCGCAGGGCGCGCCGCTTGGCGCCGATGTGCGCGCAAGGCTCGTGGCGGCAGGCCGCATCACTCAGGCGCAGGTGGATCAGGCTGAGGCCGTCCGCGCGCGTTTCACCGCCGAGGTCGACGCCGTGCTGTCGGGCTACGACGCGATCGTCACCCGCGCCTTGCCGACCCATCCGCCCCGCCTCGATGAGGCCGAAGATCCCGCCAAGGTGCTTCCGCTGACCCGCTATTTGCGCCCGTTCAACCTGAGCGGCCACCCCGCCATCGTCCTGCCCATGGCCTCCGCCGAGGGCCTGCCTGCCGGACTTCAGATCATTGCGCCCAAAGGCGCCGACGCCCGGCTTTGCGCGATAGCCCGCTGGCTTTGCGAAACCGTGCCTGCCCTTAACGAAAGGAACGAGACATGAATTCTCATACCGCCCCAGAGATGCCTGGGACGCTTGACGCGCTCAAGACCGAGATCCGCGCGCGCCAGCAAGAGTTTCAGGAGCTGCGCCACATCCCCAAGGATATCGTGGCCAAGTTTCAGCAGATCGGCGTCTACCGGGCCTTCGTGCCCAAGCGTCTGCGCGGCGACGGGCTCTCGCCGATGGCGTTTTGCCGCCTGATCGAAGAGATCGCGAGTGCGGATGCCTCGGCAGGCTGGGTCGCCAGTTTCGGCGTCTCCTCGACCTATCTGGCCGCCCTTCCGGTCGCGACCTACGAGAGTATTTTCGGCGGCGATCCGAACACGGTCTTTGCCGGTGCAATGTTCCCGCCCCACCCGGCGCGCCGGGTCGATGGCGGCTTCGAGGTCAGCGGACGCTGGCCTTGGGGTTCGGGCGTGATGGGGGCGTCGATCGTCGGCGGCGGCATCAAGGTCGAGGGCGAAGACTCGGCGCTGCCGCGCACCGCCGTGATGCCGCGCGACAAGATCACCGTGGACGAGACTTGGGACACGGTCGGCCTGCGCGCCACCGGCAGCCATCACATCGTGGCCGATAAGGTCGTGGTCCCCGAGGACTGGACCTTCATTCGCGGCGGCACGCCCACGCTGGACGATCCGGTGTTTCGCTATCCCGCGATGGCGCTGGCAGCTCAGGTGCTCGCGGTGGTGGCGCTTGGCGCGGCGCGCGGTGCGCTCGACTGGCTGCATCAGGATGCGATGGCGCGGGTCTCGGTCACGGGCGCGCCAAGCCCTGCGGCACGCGGTTACATCCAGATCGATTATGCCCGTGCGCAGGGCCTGCTGACGGGCGCGCGCGCGGCCTTCTACGACGTCATCTCTGAAGGCTGGGAGCAGATGCAGACCAAGGGCGAGGTCTCGCCCGAAACCCATGTGAAGCTGCGCCTCGTGGCCTCCAAAGCCGCGCAGGACGGGGCGGAGGCCGCGCGCCTTGCCTTCGTGATGGGCGGCTCGGGTGCGATGGCGACGGGCCATCCGCTGGGCCGCGCGATGATCGATGCGGCCTGCGTCGCGCAACACGCCTTCCTCGGCTCTGGATCCTGGCAGGCGGGCGGTGCCGCGATGTTCGGCCAGCAAACCCCGCCCGGCTATCCCTGAAATCGACGAAAGGACACGACATGAGCACGACCCAACCGCTTCGCACTTTGCTGTGCTTCAACAACCACCCGACCTTTTTCTCGCTGCCCTTCGATCAGATCGGGCCGGTCTGGACCGCGACGCAGGCCCTGATGGCCGGGATCGCGCGCCTCGAAGGGGTCTCGATCATGGGCACGTTCGACGATGACCAGACCTTTGTGGGCGCGAGCCAGGGCTTTCCCTACACCTGGTACATCCTCGCCGATTTCCCCAACCGCGAGACGGTTCAGGCCGCGTGCAACCTGCTGCGCACGATCGTGGTAGGCGAGGGCAACGACCGCCTGTGGAAATACATGACCGTCGAGGCACGCATGGGGCGCGCGCTCGAGATCCCGCAACTTTAATTCCGACGAAAGGAGCTGACATGTCCCTAGATATGCCGAAGTTCAGCGACCTCGACGCGCTCTATGACGAGAAGAACGCACAGGTCGCAACCCAGATGTACGAAGATCCCGAACTCTTCGCCGAAGAGATGGAGCGGATCTTCAAGAAGACGTGGGTCTTCGTGGCCCATGAAAGCGAATTCCCCGATAAGGGCTCGTTCAAGCTGTCCACCGTCGGGCAGGAGCCGGTGATCGTGGTGCGCGACCGCAAGGGCAAGCTGCATTGCATGGTCAATCGCTGCCGTCACCGCGCGGCCACCGTCTGTGAAGTCAAGCAGGGCAAGACATCGTCCTTCCAGTGCCCCTATCACGGCTGGGGCTACGGGCTCGATGGCAGCCTGCGCGCTTTGCCTTACCCCGAGCAATACGGCGACGATTTCGACAAGGCCCAGCATGGTCTGCTGAAGCTGCGCACCGAAAGCTATCAGGGCATGGTCTTCGCGACCTTCAACGACGATATCGAGCCGCTGGTCGATTTTCTCGGCTCCGAGGTCTGCCGCTATATCGACCTGTTCATGAAACAGGGCGGGGGCTTCCCGGTGAAGGTTCTGGGCGAGCATCAGTTCACCGTGCCGATGAACTGGAAGGTGCAGCTGGAGAATACCACCGACGCCTATCACTTCCCCGTCGTCCACAAGAGCTTCATGCAGACGCTCGACGGTGCGACCGAAGAGATGTTCGACTTCCTCGACAAGGGCAAAGGCTGGGTCGAGGATCTGGGCAACGGCCATTCGGTGATGATGATGATCCCCGAGTTGGAGGATCTTGACGCCAATCTCGACGCGCCGATCCCGGAGCGCTTTACCGATCTGGCGCAGGAGCTGCGCGACGAGGGCTATCCCGATGCTCAGGTGCGCAAAATCGTGCGCGCGGTCGGCGGGGCGGGGTTCAACCTCAACCTCTTCCCCAATGTCTCGCTGTCGCTGGCCTTCTTCCGGGTTCTGACCCCGGTCAGCGTGGATCGCACCGATATCCGCCACATGGCGCTTGGGATGGATGGCGGCCCCGCTGCGGCCAACCGCGCCCGGATCCGCCTGCACGAGCATTTCCAAGGCCCGATGGGCTTTGGCAGCCCCGATGACGCCGAAGTCTGGGAACGTATCCAGCGCGGCGTGCAGGGCGGAGACGATCTGCCGATCCTCGTCAATCGCGGCTTGGTGGATGAAGAGCCCGGCGTGGCCGGTCCGCGCGGCCATATCAGCGCCGAGACCGGGATGCGTGCGGCCTATCAGATGTGGAAAAGGATGATGGCGCAATGACCCAGATGAGCAAAATCGACACCAAGACCCTTTTGCAGGACGTGACCGCGTTTATCTGGGCCGAAGGGGCGATGCTGGACGCCAAGGAATATGACGCCTGGCTCGACCTTTGGACCGATGACGGCCTCTATATCATGCCGATCGGTGACGGCGAGGATTACGCCAATCAGGTCAACCTGTGCTATGACAATGCCAAGATGCGGCGCGACCGGATCGGGCGCTTCCATATGGGATTTTCGATCTCCTCGGCGCCGCCTGCGCAAACTGTGCGCACGCTGTCGCGGTTTCGCATCGAGGCGCAGGAGGGTGCGGAGATCACCGTCACCTGCGCGGAGCATGTGGTCGAGGACAAGTTCGGTCGTCAGCGCGTCTGGGCGGGCAATGTGCGCTACGTGCTGCAGGTGACCGAGGGTGGCTTCAAGCTGCACAGCAAGATCGTGCGCCTTCTCAACTCAGACGGGATGCTGAATTCGTTCAGCTATTTGTTCTGATGGTGGGGCCGCTTCCGGAAAAGATCCAGACTGCGGTGATCACGGGCGGGGCGCGCGGCTTTGGCGCTTGTGCGGCGCGCGCGCTGCACAAGGCTGGCTACCGTGTGATCATCACCGACCGTGATCCCGGCGAGGAGGCAGCAGCGCTTGCCTCCGAGCTGGACCTCGCAGGCGAGACCGCCGTGACCGCGACGCTGGATGTCAGCAAGCCCGAGGATTTCGAGGAAGTCCTTGGCAAATGCGTCGAGCGCTGGGGCTCGGTCGAGGTGCTGGTGAACAATGCCGCCCGCACCGAGGTCCAGCCCGTGCTCGATATCGACCCGGCGGATTTCAACGCGATCCTGTCGATCAATGCAGGCGGCGTCTTCGCGGGCAGCCAGATCTTCGGGCGTCATTTCAAGGCGCAGGGCTATGGGCGCATCGTCAACATGGCCTCGCTTGCGGGACAGAATGGCGGCACGGCCACGGGGGCGCATTATGCTGCCTCCAAGGGCGCGATCCTGACGCTGACCAAGGTGTTCGCGCGCGATCTGGCGGCCTTTGGCGTCACCTGCAACGCGATTGCGCCGGGGCCGATGGACACGCCGATGGTGCGCTCCGTGCTGGGCGAGAACGCGGCGCAGGCGATTGCCAATATTCCTGTGCAGCATCTGGGCGATCCCGATTTCGTCGCGCAAATGGTGGTAATGCTCGCCAGTCCCGCATCGAGCTTCGTCAACGGAGCCTGCTGGGACGTCAATGGCGGGCTGTATGTGAGGTAGCTATGGCACAACAAGAGCAACAAAAGTTCCGCGTCAGCGCGCGGCGCGACGATCGCGGCGATATCGCGCGCATTCGTCTTGTGCCGCAAGTGGGGGGCGCGGTCGCGCCCTTCACCGCAGGCGCGCATCTCGATCTCTACCTGCCCGATCTCGATCTCTGGCGGCAATACTCGCTGTGCTCGGATCCGGCTCAGACCGATTATTATGAGATCGGCGTGCTGAAGGACAAAGCCAGCCGCGGTGGCTCGATCAAGGTCCATGAGATGGCGGTCGAGGGCGCGGAGCTTACCGTCGAAGGCCCGCGCAACCATTTTCCGCTGGCGGAGGACGCCGAAGAGACGGTGCTTCTGGGCGGCGGGATCGGCATCACCCCGATGCTTGCGATGGCCTGCAGGCTGCATGATCTGGGCCTCCCCTTCACGCTGCATTACTGCACACGCTCCGAGAGCGTCACCGCGTTTCGTGACCTGCTGGAGACCGCGCCGTGGAAGGATCGGGTGGTGTTTCATTTCGACGATGGCGATGCCGCCCAACGTCTCGATCCGGCGCGGGATCTGCCGCCGCCCGGCAAGGGCACGCATCTCTATGTCTGTGGCCCGCAAGGCTTCATGGACTGGCTGATCGGCACGGCCGAGGCTGCAGGCCATGCCAGCTCCAACGTGCATCGCGAGTATTTCTCGGCCGATGTGGATGCGAGCGGCGAGAGTTTCGAGGTCGTGGCGGAGCGCTCGGGCGTGACGGTCACGGTGGGCCCCGATGATACCATCGCCAAAGCGCTTGGTCGGGCCGGGGTCAAGGTCGAGGTGAAATGCGAAGAGGGTGTCTGCGGCACCTGCGTCACCGATGTTCTCGACGGCGAAATCGATCACCGCGACCGCTTTCTGACCGACGAGGAGCGCGAGGAGGGCGAGATGATTTGCGCCTGCTGTTCGCGCGCGAAATCCAAGTCCCTGACACTGGATATCTGAGGAGATCCCATGACGTCCGAGCCACTCTCACCCGAAACCCAAGCGTTTCGTGATGGCATGAGCCGCCTCGGCGCGGCTGTGAACCTTGTCACCACCGATGGCGCGGCGGGCCGTCACGGCATCACTGTCTCGGCGGTCTGCTCGGTCACCGACACGCCGCCGACGCTGCTTGTCTGCATCAATCAAAATGCCTTTGCGCATGATGCGTTTTTGGAAAACGGCGTTTTGTGCGTGAATGTGCTGGCGCCCGATCATCAGGATCTCTCGCGCCGCTTCGCGCGCTGGACCGGCGAAGAGCGGTTCAATCCCGAGCATTGGGCGACCGGCTCGACGGGCGCGCCCGTGCTCAAGGATGCCGCGGTGGCGTTTGATTGCAAGATTTCCGATGTGCAGCCGCGCGGCACGCATTCGGTGCTCTTTTGCGAGGTGCAGGCCAGTGCGCTGGCCCAAGATGCAAGCGGTGGTCTGATCTGGTTCGAGCGCAAGTTCCACCCGCTCGCCTCGCCGCTATGAGGCAAAGCGCGCACCGCTTGGCTGTTCGACTTGTGAGGCGTCGACAATTCCTTTATCGCTGACCCGCGCCTGACGCATGGGAGCGGGGCGCGCGGCACTGGACAGAGACGAGCCCATGACAAAGACGCCTTCACAAGAGCCCCACCAACCCGAGTCGCTCTACGCTGATCGCCGTATGAAGCGTGACTGGCCGTTCTACTGGGTCTCGCGGGTGAATGCGCTTTACATTCAAGAGCTTGAGAAGAAACTCAAGCCGCTTGGTCTCGATATGGCGCGTTGGCGCATCCTGATGTCGCTTTATGAAGAAGAGCATCTGAGTGTCTCGGAGATCGCCGAATATTCGATCATCAAGCTCAACACCGCGACCAAAATCGTCCAGCGGATGATCGTGGATGGTCTGGTGATCACCCGGGTGCGCCCCAATGACGGGCGTGTCACGGAAGTCCGCCTGACCCCGGCGGGCGATCACAGCCGCCGTCTGGCGCGTGCCGAGGCGGACCGTATTCTCAATGCATCTTTCGTGGGGTTCACGCTCGACGAGGTGGCGCTGCTCAACCAATTGCTGGAGCGCGTCCACGACCGGCTTCGCGGAAGCTGAGCGGGCAGAAGGGGCGGTGGGCACCCGCGCGCCGCAGATCGGGGCGCGCAGGTGCGATCATTGGTGCCTGTCTCAGGCGATCTTGACGAGTTCCACGTCGAAGGTCAGCGCCTTGCCCGCAAGCGGGTGATTGGCATCGAGAAACAGCTCTGTCTCGGTCGCATCGGCGATGACGACATTCATCGACTGACCGTCTTGCGTCTGCACCTGAAGCTGGGTGCCGGGATCGGTCGGGATGTGATCGGGCACATTGGCCCGGTCCACCGCCTGCACGCGCTCGGGGTGATGGACGCCGTAAGCCTCTTCGGGGGTGACATGCACGGTGCGCTTCTCGCCCACTTCCATGCCCGTAACACCGGCTTCCAGCCCGGGAATGATTTGGCCCGATCCCAGCTCGAAGGAGAGCGGGTCGCGCCCTTCGGAGCTGTCGAAAACGGAGCCGTCATCCAAAGTGCCGGTGTAATGAAGATGCAGGGTATCGCCCGGCTTTGCCTGGGTCATAATGGATGTCCTTTCGGGAGAGTGTGAATTTGCCGAGGCCGCGCAGCGCACGGGTAGCTCGTATTTTCATCTCTTAAACTGGCAATTCATTCCCCGAATGTAAACCACCGCGCCGGATTTCGGTTCTTAGGGCATGTTTTGCGCGCAGAGCTTATCGCTTCGCAGGCTGTTCGCGCCGCGTCACAGGGTCACTCGCTGACCGAGACGGCGGTCTTCCAGATCGCGCAGGATTGCGACAGCGCAGCGGGCAGGGGGGCGTCGGTGAAGAACGCATCGATGTCAGAAAGCGAGGCGATCCGGGCCGGTGCGCTGCGCTTGAACTTGGAGTGATCGGCGACAAGAAACGTCCGGCGCGATTGCTGCAAGATGGCCCGGCTCACGCCCACCTCCTGAATGTCGAAATCCAGCAGGTCGCCGTCGCGATCCAGCGCCGAGCAGCCGATCACCGCGAGATCGAATTTGAACTGTCGGATCGTGTCGGTCGCCAGATTGCCGATCAACCCGCCATCGGAGCGCCGCAAGTGCCCACCCGTGACGACCACCTCGCAAGATGGGTTGGCCACGAGAATATTGGCTACATTCATGTTGTTGGTCACCACCATCAGGTTTTCATGCAGCAAGAGTTCCTGCGCCACCGCCTCGGTGCTGGTTCCGATGTTGAGAAAGAGCGAGATGTCGTTGGGGATCTGAGCGGCACAGGCCCGCGCGATCGCAGCCTTGGCCGAGGGGTTGAGCGCGCGCCGCTCTTCATAGCCGATATTGGTCGTGCTCGACGGCAGCACCGCGCCGCCATGCACGCGCTCCAGCCGCCCCGCCTCGGCCATGTCCGTCAGGTCGCGCCGGATCGTCTGCAAGGTCACACCGAAATGCTGCGCCAGCCCCTCGACGGTGACCTTGCCTTCACGACGGGCGATCTCAAGGATCTCTGGGTGACGAAAGGTTTGCGACATAAAGGAGTTTCGCTTGCGTTCGGGTCGGCGGGGAACGGGGTCAGAATCGGCTGTCTCCGCGCGGATGCCCCTGAGTTGATCTGAAATTCAGGTTATTCGGCAGAAATATCGGCTGGCAAGAGATCGAACACAAAATGAGAGCAAAAATTTTCCTTGAAATGAGGGGGATGGCGAAACCGAACAGAAACGAACATTTTTTTCTTGCGATCTTTGGATCAAGAGTCGTAACGTTCGTGTGAACGCAGCGAGGGGAGAAGCCGCGTCATGGGAGGACATCACACAGCTGACGTCGATCTGTTCGTGATCGGCGGGGGCATTAACGGGTGCGGGATCGCCCGGGATGCGGCGGGGCGTGGCCTGAGCGTGGCGCTGGCCGAGCGCGACGATCTGGCCTCGGCCACCTCGTCGGCCTCGACCAAGCTGTTTCATGGCGGTCTGCGCTATCTTGAATATTTCGAGTTCCGTCTGGTGCGCGAGGCGCTGATCGAACGCGAGGTGTTGCTCAAGGCGATGCCGCATATCTCTTGGCCGATGCGTTTCGTGCTGCCCTATAGCCAAGATATGCGCTTTGACGCCGAGACCCCGACCTCGCGTCTGCTCAGCCGCATCATGCCTTGGATGAAAGGGCGTCGTCCGGCTTGGCTGATCCGGTTGGGGCTGTTTCTGTATGACACGCTGGGCGGGCGCGACGTGCTGCCGGGCACCGCGACGCTGAAACTGGCGGGCACGCCCGAGGGCGCACCGCTTCAGCCGCGTTTCGAGACTGCCTATGAATATTCCGACTGCTGGATCGAGGATTCCCGGTTGGTCGTACTCAACGCCCGCGATGCCGCCGCACGCGGCGCGCGCATCATGACGCGGACCAAAGTGATTGGGGCCGAGCGCTCGGCCGGACTGTGGCAGATCCAGCTGCAAGACAGCGAGACCGGGCAGCGGCAGGTGATGCGCGCGCGCATGTTGGTCAATGCCGCAGGCCCTTGGGTCGAGGATGTCCTGCGTAGCCGCTTGCAGATCACCACGCGCGATGGGGTGCGCCTCGTGCGTGGCAGCCATATCGTGACGCGCAAACTCTACGATCACGACAAGTGCTATTTCTTCCAAGGCGAGGACGGGCGGATCATCTTCGCCATTCCCTATGAGCAGGATTTCACCCTGATCGGCACCACCGATTATGAGCATGAAAATGCGGACGCGCCCGCGCAGTGCACGCCCGAGGAACGCGCTTATCTGATCGCCTTTGCCAATCGCTATTTTGCAACCCCGATCCGCGATGAGGATATCGTCTGGAGTTATTCCGGCGTGCGCCCGCTCTATGATGACGGGGCCAGCAGCGCGACGGCGGCCACGCGCGATTACACCCTGACGCTTGAGACCGAGGGCGGCGCGCCGCTTTTGAACATCTTTGGCGGCAAGATCACCACCTATCGGCGGCTCGCGGAAAGCGCGCTTGAGAAAGTGGCCGCGCAATTGACCGGCGTCTCCGGCCCGTGGACCGCAGGCGTGGCGCTTCCGGGGGGCGATTTCGCCGTGGGCGATGTGACCCGCCTGACCGCCGATCTGCAACGCGCCTATCCGTTTTTGGGGCCGGTCTGGGCCGCGCGGCTGATCCGGGCCTATGGCACCGAGGCGGCCTCGGTTCTGGGTGATGCGCAAAGCGCTGCGGATCTGGGGCAGGATTTTGGCGCGACGCTGAGCGAGGCCGAGCTGCGCTGGCTGATGACACATGAATTCGCACGCACCGCAGAGGATGTCGTGTGGCGCCGCAACAAGCTGGGGCTGCGTCTGAGCGCCCAAGAGATCACCGCGATCGAGCAGTGGATGTGCGCGCAGCGCGCCGCCGCGACGCCCGCGGTCGCAATATGAGGAGGAGGGCAGAATGACGCTGGAACTCAAAGGCGTGTCCAAGCAAGTCGAGGGGCAGGTGCATATTCATCCGACCGATCTCACGCTTGAGAAGGGGACGATGAACGTGCTGCTGGGGCCGACCTTGTCGGGCAAGACCACGCTGATGCGCCTGATGGCGGGGCTCGATGCGCCCAACAGCGGCAAGATCTTGTGGGAAGGCCGCGATGTCACCGGGATGCGGGTGCAGGACCGCAAGGTCGCGATGGTCTATCAGCAATTCATCAATTACCCCTCGATGACGGTCTATGAAAATATTGCCTCGCCGATGCGGCTGATGGGAGTTTCGAAGGCCGAGATTGACCGCCGGGTGCGCGAGACCGCCGATCTGATGCAGCTTGGGCCGATGCTGGAGCGCAAGCCGCTTGAGCTGTCGGGCGGCCAGCAGCAGCGTTGCGCGCTGGCCCGGGCGCTGGTCAAAAACGCGGGGCTGGTGCTGCTCGACGAGCCGCTGGCCAATCTCGACTACAAGCTGCGCGAGGAGCTGCGCATCGAGATCCCGAAGATCTTCGAGGCCTCTGGCGCGATCTTTGTCTACGCCACGACCGAACCCGAAGAGGCGCTGCTTTTGGGCGGCAACACCGCCGCGCTCTGGGAGGGGCGGGTGACCCAGTTCGGTCTGACGCCGACGGTCTATCGCCAGCCGGTCGATGCCACCACGGCGCGCGTGTTCAGCGATCCGCCGATGAATTTCCTGACCCTGACGAAGACTGGCGATACGCTGAGCTTTGACGACGGGCAGAGCGCTCCGGTCAGCGGCGCGCTCGCCGAGCTGCCCGACGGGCGCTACACGGCGGGGTTTCGGCCCAACCATCTTGAGATCACCAAACATACGGCCAATGCGCTGCAATTCACCGCCAAGCTGCATGTCACCGAGCTGACCGGGTCCGAGACCTTCGTGCATCTCGATCACGGCACTGAGCGCTGGGTCGGGCTGATCCACGGCGTGCATGATCTCGCGCTCGATGAGGATCTGAGCGTCTGGCTCGACCCCCGTCATGTCTACATTTTCAGCGAGACGGGGGAGCTGATTGCCCCCGCCGCCTATGCATTAACCGCCTGAGGAGACGCCGCCATGGCCAAGATCACGCTCGACAACCTCGCGCATTCCTACCTGCCCAACCCGGCATCAGAGGAAGATTACGCCCTCAAGGAGCTCAATCACGATTGGGAAGATGGCGCGGCCTATGCGCTTTTGGGCGCCTCGGGCTGCGGGAAATCCACGCTTCTCAACATTATCTCGGGGTTGTTGCAGCCGAGCCAAGGGCGCATCCTGTTTGACGGTCAAGACGTCACCCATGCGCCCACCGCCGAGCGCAACATCGCGCAGGTGTTCCAGTTCCCGGTGGTCTACGACACGATGACCGTGCGCGACAATCTGGCCTTTCCGCTGCGCAACCGGGGCCGTGAGGAGAGCTACGTCGCCGAGCGCGTGCAGGAAATCGCGCGGATGATCGGCATGGAGGATGTGCTCAACAAGAAGGCGCGCGGGCTGACGGCGGATGCCAAGCAAAAGATCAGCCTCGGGCGCGGCATGGTGCGCAAGGACGTCAACGCGCTTTTGTTCGACGAGCCGCTGACCGTCATCGACCCGCATATGAAATGGGAGCTGCGCACCCAGCTCAAGAAATTGCATCACGATTTCGGCCATACGATGATCTACGTGACCCATGACCAGACCGAGGCGCTGACCTTCGCCGATAAGGTGGTGGTGATGTATGACGGGCGTGTGGTCCAGATCGGCACGCCCGAAGAGCTGTTCGAGCGTCCCGAGCATACCTTTGTGGGCTATTTCATCGGCTCGCCCGGGATGAATGTGATCCCCGCCAAGATCGACGGGACGCGCGCTTATATCGAGGGCTCGCCTATCGATCTGGGGTGTGGTTATGACGCGCTTGAGGGCAAGCTCGAGATCGGTGTGCGCCCCGAATACGCCACGCTGTCGCAAGATGAGGGCCTGCCCGTCACGATCCGCAGGATCGAAGATGCGGGCCGCCACAAGATCATCCGCGCCGAGTTTTTCGGCCACGATATCAATATTATCGCCGGTGAGGACGATCCCGTCAGCGCCGATATGAACCGGGTTCGCTTCGATCCGGCCCATGTAAATGTCTACGCCAATGACTGGCGCGTGCCGGGGAGGGCTGCGTGATGGAAAAGACGGTCAACCAAAAGGCGTGGTTTTTGGTGCTGCCAGTGCTGTTGCTGGTCGCCTTCTCGGCGGTGATCCCGCTGATGACGGTGGTCAATTACTCGGTGCAGGACACTTTTGGCAACAACCAGTTCTTCTGGGCGGGGCTTGAGTGGTTCGACGAGATGCTCAGCTCCGAGCGGATGTGGAATGCGCTCTCCCGCCAGCTGCTGTTCTCCGGGATCATCCTTGCAATCGAGGTGCCGCTGGGCATTTTCGTGGCGCTCAACATGCCAAAATCGGGGTTTTGGGCCTCGGTGTGCCTTGTGCTGATGTCGCTGCCGCTGCTGATCCCGTGGAACGTGGTGGGCACGATCTGGCAGATCTTCGGGCGCGTTGATATCGGCCTGCTGGGCCGTACGCTTGCCGCACTCGGGATTGATTACAACTACACGCAAGACACGTTTGCGGCTTGGGTCACCATCGTGGTGATGGATGTCTGGCACTGGACGTCGCTGGTGGCGCTGCTGGCCTATGCCGGGCTCAAATCGATCCCCGATGCCTATTATCAGGCCGCCAAGATCGATCAGGCGAGCCGCTGGAAAGTGTTTCGCTATATCGAGCTGCCCAAGATGATGGGCGTGCTGATGATCGCGATCCTTCTGCGCTTCATGGACAGTTTCATGATCTATACCGAGCCTTTCGTGGTCACTGGCGGCGGTCCGGGCAATGCCACCACGCTGCTCTCGATCGATCTGGTGAAGATGGCGCTGGGGCAGTTTGACCTTGGACCGGCTGCGGCCTTCTCGATCATGTACTTCCTCGTCATCATGTTGATTTCATGGGTGTTCTACACCGTGATGACCAATCTCGACAAGAAAGGGGGCTGAGCCATGGCTGACGCAACCGCCGATATTCCGGGCAAGCTCGTCGCCGAGGGGCGCAACACCCGCCCGCGCTTCAGGGTGAATACCCGTGCCGTGGTGATGACGCTGTACCTGCTGTTCTTGATGCTGCCGATCTACTGGCTGTTCAACATGAGCCTCAAGACCAATACCGAGATCCTCAACACGTTCACGCTGTTCCCGCGCGATCTGACCTTTGACAACTATCGCACCATCCTCACCGATCCGGCGTGGTATATGGGCTATGTCAATTCGATGATCTACGTGGTGATGAACACGGTGATCTCGCTCACCGTGGCGTTGCCCGCGGCCTATGCCTTTTCGCGCTACCAGTTTCTGGGCGACAAGCACCTGTTCTTCTGGCTGCTCACCAACCGGATGGCACCGCCTGCGGTCTTCGCGCTGCCGTTCTTTCAGCTTTATTCGAGCGTCGGGCTGTTTGACACGCATATCGCGGTGGCGCTGGCGCATTGCCTGTTCAACGTGCCGCTCGCGGTGTGGATCCTTGAGGGCTTCATGCGCGGCGTCCCCAAAGAGATCGACGAGACCGCCTATATCGACGGCTACGGCTTTGGGCGCTTCTTCGTGAAGATCTTCATGCCGCTGATCGCAAGCGGCATCGGGGTCGCGGCGTTCTTCTGCTTCATGTTCTCCTGGGTGGAGCTGTTGCTGTCGCGTACGCTCACCACCGTGGACGCCAAACCCATCGCTGCGATCATGACACGGACGCAAGGCGCTTCGGGCATCGACTGGGGGGTGCTGGCGGCGGCTGGCATCCTGACCATCGTGCCGGGCGCGCTCGTGATTTATTTCGTGCGCAATTACATCGCCAAGGGCTTTGCCCTCGGGCGTGTGTGAGCAACAGAGACAAGGAGACCTGACATGGCATGGATGGCATGGACCTGGCCCACCGCGATCTTTTTCACGGTGATCGCAGCTCTGCTGATCACCTTCACGGTGCTCGCGATCAAGTTTCCCGAGACGCCGCGCGTCGGCATCTTGCGGATCGAGACCACACGCGGGGATCGACTTTTCATCTCACTTCTCGGCTCGGCCTTCATCAATCTGGCCTGGCTGCAACTGGTCGGCGTGAACCAAGCGTTCGCTCTGATCGTCTGCCTGATCTATGCCGCAGCGGTGTTCCGCTGGGTCTAGGGCACGCGAAGCCCGGGCAGGGAGGTCCGGGTCACTGACAGAACGGTTCAATCTATGGGAGGATCAAATGAACCTGACTTTAAAATCAACCTCGGCGATGGCGCTTGCGCTTACGCTGCTATCGGCGCCCGCCTTCGCCGACATGTCGGACGCGACGGCGTTTCTCGACAAGGAGATCGGCGATCAGTCGGCATTGAGCCGCGCGGATCAGGAAGCGGAGATGCAATGGTTCATCGACGCCGCCAAGCCCTATGCGGGGATGGAAATCAAGGTGGTCTCGGAGACCATCACCACGCATGAATATGAAAGCCAAGTGTTGGCACCTGCCTTCACGGCGATCACCGGCATCAAGCTCACGCATGATCTCATCGGCGAAGGCGACGTGGTCGAGAAGCTGCAGACCCAGATGCAGTCGGGCGAGAACATCTATGACGCCTATATCAACGACTCCGATCTGATCGGCACCCACTGGCGCTATCAGCAGGTCCGCAACCTGACCGACTTTATGGCGGGCGAGGGCAAGGACGTGACCAATCCCGGTCTCGATCTGGACGATTTCATCGGCACGCAGTTCACCACCGCCCCCGATGGCAAGCTTTACCAGCTGCCCGACCAGCAGTTCGCGAACCTCTACTGGTTCCGCTATGATTGGTTCAACGACGAGCAGAACAAGGCTGATTTCAAAGCGAAATACGGCTACGACCTTGGCGTGCCGGTCAATTGGTCGGCCTATGAGGATATCGCTGAATTCTTCACCGGGCGCGATCTGAGCCGCTTGGGCGTCGATGGCAAGGTCTATGGCAACATGGATTACGGCAAGAAGGATCCCTCGCTCGGCTGGCGCTATACCGATGCATGGCTCTCGATGGCCGGTGTCGGATCGAAGGGCGAGCCCAACGGTCTGCCGGTCGATGAATGGGGCATTCGCGTCAATGACAAGTCCCAGCCCGTTGGCTCCTGTGTGGACCGGGGCGGTGCGACCAACGGTCCGGCCGCCGTCTACGCGGTGACCAAGGCCATCGATTGGCTGCGGAATTACTCGCCGCCCGCGGCCATGGGGATGACCTTCTCCGAAGCGGGTCCGATTCCGGCGCAGGGCAACGTGGCCCAGCAGATGTTCTGGTACACCACCTTTACCGCAGACACCGTCAAACCGGGGCTTCCGGTGATGAACGAGGACGGCACGCCGAAATGGCGCATGGCCCCCTCGCCTCATGGCGTCTATTGGGAAGAAGGCACCAAGCTCGGGTATCAGGATGTGGGGTCCTGGACGCTGATGAAGTCGACCCCGATCGATCGGGCAAAGGCCGCGTGGCTCTATGCGCAATTCGTGACCTCGAAAACCGTGGATGTGAAGAAATCCCATGTCGGGCTGACCTTCATTCGTGAATCCACGATCAACCATCAGAGCTTCACGGATCGCGCCGACAAGCTGGGCGGTCTGGTCGAGTTCTACCGCTCGCCCGCGCGTGTGGCTTGGTCGCCGACCGGGACGAACGTGCCGGATTACCCCAAGCTCGCGCAGCTCTGGTGGCAGAATATCGGGGATGCGATGTCGGGTGCGAAAACCCCGCAGCAAGCCCTCGATGCGCTTTGCGCCGATCAAGAAAGAGTCATGGAGCGGCTGGAGCGTGCCGGTATCCAAGGCGATATTGGCCCGAAACTGAACGAGAAGCGCGACCCCGCCGAATGGCTGGCTGAACCGGGCTCGCCCAAGGCCAAGCTCGCCAATGAGGACGAGGACCCCAAAACCGTCGCTTATGACGATCTGATCGCGTCGTGGCAATAATCACGGCCCGAAACAGGGTTTGAAACATGAAACAGGGCCCCGATTTCGGGGCCCTGCTTTCGTTCGGGATTGGCCGCGCGCGGCTCAGAATTCTTCGAGCTTGGGGCGCTTGCCGATGGTGATGTGGTCGATATCTTCGAGCGCAAAGCCCTTGATGATCGAGGGGATCATCATGAAGACCAGCACGAAGATCGGCAGCCCCACCACGGTGATCACCTGTTGCAGCGCCGTCAGACCGGCATCGCCTGCCAGAATGATCAGCATGGCCGCGACCAGCCCTTCGGCGGCCCCCCAGAACACGCGCTGATGGACGGGCCCGGGTTCAGGCGTACCGGTGCAAAGCATATCGACCACCAGCGAGGCTGAATCCGACGAGGTCGCAAAGAAGATCGCCACCACGATCACGGCGATCCCCTGCACGATGCTCACGAAAGGGAAATGCTCGAAGAAGGTAAACATCGCGAGCGGCACGCTGTCGGCGACAGCCGCGCTGAGTTGCCCCGCCTGCGCGCCCATCGCATCGCGCGCCGCCTGACCGATGCCGTCAAACTCCATCGCCTGCCAGCCAAAGATCGAGAACCAGATCAGCGTGAACAGGGACGGCGCCAAGAGCACGCCGAAGACAAACTCACGCACGGTCCGCCCGCGCGAGATCCGCGCCACGAACAGCCCGATAAAGGGCGACCAAGTGACGGTCCATGCCCAGTAAAACACCGTCCACGATCCCTGCCAGCCCCAGCCGGGCGTGTTGGGATTCTCATTGGCCAGCATATCGTTCCAGAAGGCGAGGCGCGGCAGGTTCTCGAAATAGAGCCCGAAAGTCTGCACCATCCCGCGTAGCAAGAACAGCGTCGAGCCGAAGACCAGCACGAAGATCAACAGCCCCACGGCCATCCCGATATTGATGTTGGACAAAAGCTTCACGCCCTTGTCGAGCCCCGCCGTGATCGAGGTGATCGCAACGCCGGTGAGCACGGCCAAGATGATCACCTTGACCACCACCCCGTCGCCCGTGCCGTAAAGCGCATTGAGACCCGCCGCGATCTGGCTTGAGCCCAATCCCAGTGAGACCGCCACACCAAAGAGCGTGCCGATGATCGAGGCGATATCGATGGCCTTGCCAACGGGCCCGTAGATCCCCTCCCTGAGCAGCGGATAGAAGACAGAGCTGACCCGGACCGGCAGGTCATAGCGGTTGATGAAATAGGCAAATGCAAGGCCCGGCAGCGCGAAGATCGTCCATGTGTGCAAGCCGAGGTGATAGATCGCGATGGAGATCGCATCGCGGGCGGCCTGATCGGAATAGGGCTCGACGCCGGGCAGGGGCGGTTTCGAGAAATGGCTGATCGGTTCGGCCACCCCCCAGAACATCAACACCGTGCCGATGCCGCCCGCAAACAGCATCGTGAACCACGAGAGGTTGGAATATTCCGGACGGGAGTCGCGCGGACCCAGCCGAATATGCCCGTGGCGCGACATCGCAGCCCAGATCAGAAAGCCAAGCCAGATATTGACGCCAAGGATGAAGAACCAGCCCAGATTGGTCACGATCCATGCGCGACCCGCTGCAAACGCGTCACCGATGGCGGTTGGGAATAGCACGAGGGCTATCACGAAGACGAGGGTTGCGCCCGCTGAGACAAAGAAAATCGTCGGATCTGTTCGCAGCCCGAGCCGCCTTGCTAGTCCATGCATCACGCACTCTCCCGTTTATGTTATTCATGTTTCAACGGAGCGAGGACGTGACGGTTCCGAACTTGATGTGTCTTTTCTTGGTCCCCTCAGGCGCGGTTATGTGTCAAGAGCGGCGCGGGAAGGGTGCGGGGCGGCTTAAGCGCCCATGCCTTCCGCGGCATGCTCAAGCGCTGCCATCAGCGCTGCCATCTGCGCATTCGGGCTGTGATCGTCTCGGATTGTGATCCCCACGGGGCCGCCCAAAAGCCCGTGGCGCAGCGGCAGCACCGCCAGCGTCCCGGCCTCGATTTCGGACCGCACCACCCCTTCCGAGATGAACCAGACCGTGTCAGAGCCCAGCACCACGGCGCGCCCAAACGCGGCGGAGACATTCTCGAATGCGGTGTCGGGCTCGTCCAGTCCAACCGAGTGCAACCATGCCTGCACCTGGCTTGCGATCATCGCGCCCTTGGGCGGCAGCATCAGCGGGTAGCGCGCAAGATCGCCCGGGCTCCAGTCGGGCGTGAGCAACGGATGCCCGGCGCGTGCCACCGGCAGGACGCGCTCCCAGTAAAGCTGTGTGAAGCGCAGCCCTTCGGCATTCTCGGGCGTGGGCATCCGACCGACGACCATATCGAGCGCCCGCTCGCGCAACTGCGATAGCAACAGCCAGTTTGGCCCGGTCGCGATGCGCAAGATGCAGTCGGGATGGGCCTTGCGAAAGGCCAGAGCCGCGCGTGGGGTCAATTCGGCCGAAGCCGTGGGCAGCAGGCCCAGCGACAAACGAGGTCGGGTCTTGGGCGGATCGAGCACCTGACGCTGCGCCTCTGCCAGATCGGCCATCGCAGTGCCCGCGCGGGTCTGAAACACCCGCCCCGCCGCCGTCAGCACCAGCCGCCGGCCCGTGCGATCAAAAAGCGCCGTGCCAAGGATCTCTTCCAATTCGCGGATCGATTTCGAGGCGGCGGGCTGGGAGACATGCATCGCCTCTGCCGCAGCCGAAAGCGAGCCGCGCCGTGCGGTCTCCAGAAACACCCTCAGATGACGCAGGCGCAAGAGCGGATCGATCAATTCATAACCTGTCGGTTATCGTTACCGGCAAAACTTATAATTTCTTCACGCGGCGACACAAGCTATATCTGCGGAGAAGACGGAGCGATCAGCAGGAGGGGCTTGAATGGAAGATGCGCGCTACGCCAAGGGCATGGAGGTGCGTCGTTCGGTGCTGGGCGATGCCCATGTCGATCGGGCCGAGGCGGCCAAAACCGATCTCGACCTGCCGTTTCAGGATCTGATCACGGTCTCGGCTTGGGGGACCGTCTGGGCCTCGGAGGGCATCACCCATCGCGAACGCTCGATGCTGACGCTGGCCCTTCTGGCTGCGACCGGAAATTTTGAAGAAATCCCGATGCATATCCGCGCCACCGCGCGCACCGGGGCCAGCAAGCAAGATGTGCTCGAAGCGTTCCAGCATGTCGCGATCTATGCCGGGGTTCCGCGCGCCAATCATGCGCTGAAACTGGCCAAGCAGACCTATGCCGAAATGGAGGAGGCCGAGAATGACTGATCTGGGTCCATTGATCCCGCGCAACCGCGCGATCCACCCCGAGCCCTATGATCCGGGCTATAAAACATCCGTGACGCGGTCGCCGAACCTGCCGCTCTTGTCGCTGGAAAGCGGCCCGTCCGAGGAGACGGGGCCTGCCTTTGGCCATGGGCTGATCGGCGCGCTCGACAACAACCTGATCCTGAACTGGACCCAAGGGGCGGCTCCTGCCGTGGGCGAGCGGATCTTGCTGCATGGGCGGGTACTCGATGAGAACGCGCGCCCGGTGCGCAACACTCTGGTCGAGATCTGGCAGGCCAATGCGGGCGGGCGCTACCGCCACAAGAAGGACAGCTATTTCGCGCCGCTCGATCCGAATTTCGGCGGCTGCGGGCGCACGCTCACCGATGACGAGGGCCGCTATGAGTTCCTCACGATCCGGCCCGGCGCCTATCCGTGGCCGAACCGGGGCAATGATTGGCGTCCGATGCATATCCACGTGTCGGTCTTTGGTCACAGCTTTGGCCAGCGCCTGATCACGCAGGTCTATTTTGAGGGCGATCCGCTGATCGCGCACTGCCCGATTGCCGCGACGATCAAATCGCGCGCGCAGCTTGACCGGCTTGTGGCACCGCTCGATCTCGCCCATTCGCGGCCGCAGGATTATCTGGCCTATAAGTTCGATATCGTGCTGCGCGGACGCCGCCAGAGCATGTTCGAAAACAAGCTGGAGGGGATGTGAAATGGTCCAGAAACTCGACATTTTGCAAGAAACGCCGTCGCAAACCGCAGGCCCTTACGTCCATATCGGCCTGATGCCGAGCTATACCGGCAATGGTCAGATCTTCGCGCAAGAGGTCGGCGTGAGCCCGATCGAAGAGGGGGCCGAGGGCGAGATCATCGAGATCGTGGGCTCGGTCTTTGACGGCACCGGTTGGGCGCTGCGCGATGCGCTGATCGAGAGCTGGCAGCCCGATGCAAAGGGACGCTTTGCCGGGCAAGAGGGGGCCGATCCCAAGGTCTCGGGCCTGTGCCGCTTTGCCGCCGATGCGACGAGCGGAGAGTTCACCTTGCGCACGATCAAACCCGGCGCGGTGCGCAACCGTGCGGGCGTGATGCAGGCGCCCCATATCTCGCTTTGGATCGTCTCGCGCGGGATCAATATCGGGCTGAGCACGCGGATCTATTTCGACGACGAGGATAACAGCGCCGATCCGCTGCTGGGGCGGATCGAGCAGTCCCCGCGCGTCGAGACCTTGATCGCCAAGACTGAGGCGCCGGGCCGCTACCGCTTTAACATTCGCCTGCAAGGTACAGATGAGACGGTCTTTCTCGACCTCTGAGTGTGGCTGTGATTGAGTGATTGGGGCGGCGCTATGCCGCCCCGTTTCATGGGAGACAGGGATGATGGCAAGCGGCGTTTTCGACCACCCTTGGCTTGGCGGATTGTTTGGCGACGCGGCGATGGCCGAGATCTGGTCGCCTGAGCGCCAGCTTGCGCAGATGCTGGCCTTCGAGCGCGCTTGGAGCGGGGCGCGCGGGGCTTGCGGATTGAGCGATCCGGCACTGGCCGGGCAGGCGCAGGCCGCAATCGACGCGGCCCGGATCGTGCCCGAGGATCTGCGCGCGGGCATGGCGCGTGACGGGGTGCCGGTGCCTGCGCTGGTCAAGCGGCTGCGCGCGGATCAGCCCGAGGATGTGAGCGCTGCGATCCATACCGGCGCGACCTCGCAGGATGTGCTCGACACGGCGCTTGCGCTGAGCTTACGCGACAGCTCGGATCTGATCGCCGCGCGGCTGGAGGGGCTGAGTGCGGCGCTTGCAGCCCTTGAGGCCCGGTTCGGCGCGCAGCCCTTGATGGGCCGCACGCGGATGCAGGCCGCGACGGAAATCACCGTGGCCGACCGGGTGGAAACATGGCGGTTGCCGCTTCTGGCCCATCTGGAGCGGCTGACGCATCTGCGCCCCCGGGTCGAGCGGGTGCAGCTGGGCGGTGCGTCGGGCGACCGCGCGGCGCTGAGCGGGCAGGGCCAGCCGATGGCCGATCATGTGGCCGCCGCTCTGGGGCTGTCGAGCGCGGCGCAGGCTTGGCATGCGATGCGCGACGGGGTGGCCGACTATGCCGGGTGGCTCTCGCTGATCACCGGCACGCTTGGCAAGGCCGGTCAGGATATCGCGCTGATGGCCCAGCAGGGCATCGGTGAGATCGCGCTGACGGGCGGCGGTGGGTCCTCCGCGATGCCGCATAAGCAAAACCCGGTTCAGGCCGAGCTGTTGGTGACGCTTGCCCGGTTCAACGCGACGCAACTCGCAGGGATGCATCAGGCGCTGGTCCACGAGCAGGAACGCTCTGGCGCTGCGTGGTCGCTGGAATGGATGATCCTGCCGCAGATGGCGCAGGCTACGGGCCGGGCGCTGAGTGTGGCGCAGGCGCTGATCGGGCAGGTTGAGCGGATCGGAACGCCGGGCTAGGCCCCCTCGGGCGGGCGCATCCGCGAGAAGCTCAGCGAGATATGTCCGCGCCGGATATGGCCGACCGCATCAAGATCGCCCGCCTCAAGCGCGCCGAGAATGTCGCTCACCTCGCGGGCATAGATCTGAAGCTCTTGCATCAGGTCGATCTGCGAGGCGGTGACCTGCAGCAGCCAGATCCGGGTCGAGCGGAAATAAAGCCGCTCAGACATCGCGCGCAGCGGCTGGTTCGCGGTCAGTTCGAGCAATGTCAGAAACATGTCGTGATCGAGCTGGGCGAAGGCCTTGGCGGAGGGCGCCGATTGCAGCCCCTCTGCGCGCGCAAGCAGGCCGCGCACCTTTGCGATCAGCGCGGGACCGGGCGTCACCACGTCGAGCTTGGTCTGCAGCAGCACCAATTCCTTGCGCAGTTTATAGACCTGCGCCAGCTCATTGTAATCGACATCGGTGACGAAGGTGCCGACGCCTTGCACCGAGTCCAGCAAACCCTCATCCTCCAGCCGCCCCAGCACTCGGCGCAGCGGTGTGCGCGAGATGCCGAATTCCGCGGCAAGCTCGGTCTCGGAGAGTTTCTGGCCGGGGTGATAATCCAGCAGGCAGATGCGCGAACGGATCGCATCGTGGATCGTATCGATCCGGGCGCGCGCACGCGGGGCTTCGGTCGTTTCGATCACTCTGTCCAGTCCGGCCTCCCTTGGTTCCCGGTAGAGTGCCCTTGCGCGCAGCCTCGGCGCAAGGGCAAATGCCGTTCAATCCTTGACGAAAAGCTGGCGCGGGATGGTGCAGAGCGGCTCTGCCGGGCCATCCTCGCGGATCAGGATCGTCTCGGTCGTCTCGATCCCCCAATCATCCATCCAAAGGCCCGGCATGAAGTGGAAGGTCATACCCGGCTCCAGTATCGTCTCATCCGAGGCCCGCAGGCTGACCGTGTGCTCGCCCCAATCGGGCGGGTAGCTCAGCCCCACCGCATAGCCACAGCGATTGTCCTTGGTGATGCCCATTTTCGAGAGCTCCCATTCAAGGGCGCGGGCGATGTCGCAGGCCCGGTTGCCCGCGCGCGCCACCTCGATTCCGGCGGCCAGCCCAGCCGTGATCGCCTCGGAGGCGTCGAGCATCTCCTGCGGCGGCGTGCCCAGAAAGATCGTCCGGCAGAGCGGCGCGTGATAGCGGCGATAGCAGCCCGATTGCTCAATGAAGGTAGCCTCGCCGGATTTCAGCGCCTCGCCATTCCATGTCAGATGCGGAGCCGAGGCATCCGCGCCCGAGGGCAGCAGCGGCACGATAGCAGGGTAGTCGCCCCAGCTGTCTTCCTCGCCCTGCACAGCGGTCTTATACAACTCGCCCACCAGATCGTGCTTGCGCATACCGGGCTCGGCCAGCTCGACCGCGCGCGCGATCACCAGTTCGGAGATCCGCGCCGCCCGGCGCATGAAGGCCAGCTCCTCGTCGGATTTGATCAGGCGTTGCCAGTTCACCAGTGTCGAGGCATCGATCAAGCTGGCATCGGGAAGCCCCGCCTCAAGGACACGCCCGGCGCGCGCGGTGAAGAAATAGGTCTCCATCTCGACGCCGATCCGGGCCTCGCCAAAGCCCATGATCCGCAGATGCGAGGCCAGATCCTCCATCGCATGGCTGTCGGGAGACTGGATGTAGCGATCCGCATAGGTGAGGATCTGGTCATCCTCCATCCAGACCGTGCGCCGCGCGCCGTTGCCATCCTGCTGACGCCCCCACCAGAAGGGCGCACCCTCATGGGTCAGGATCACGCCCTGATGGACGTAAAAGGACCAGCCGTCATAGCCGGTCAGCCAGAACTGGTTGGAGGGGTTGGTGATGAACAGCACATCGATCCCCGCGCGCGCCATTTCGGCGCGGGTGAGCGCGATCCGTCGGTCATATTCGGGTTTCGAGAAGGGAGGTTTCAAGATGGGCATGGCGCGGCCTCTTTGATTGTGCACAACATATGGGCTATCTAGCCGATCCAGCCCCAAGTTTCAGATGACAAGCGGGTGTAAATAGGGCGATCGGGTTGACACTTCCAAGATTCTCATAGGTGTTGTGTACATCCGATGCGGGAAGAAGACCCTTCCCGTCAATTAAAAAACCAAGGGGAGAGACGTATGAAATCGATCTTGAAATCTGTCGCCGCCGCAGGGCTTGGGCTTGCGCTGAGCGCGACCACGCTCGTTGCGGGCCCTCTGATGGACCGTATCAACAAGGGCGAGCCGATCCGTATCGGCTTTGCCAATGAAGTGCCGTGGGCCTATCCCGGCGATAACAACAAACCGCTGGGTTTCGTGAACGCCTATGTTCTGGGTGTGCTCCACGAGATGGGCTATGACAACGTCAAGCCGGTCGTGACCGATTGGGGCGGTTTGATCCCGGGGCTGAATGCGGGTCGCTTCGATATGGTGACCGGCGGGCTCTATATCCTCAATTCGCGCTGCCAGAACGTTCTGTTCTCCGAGCCGATGGCCAAGGTGGGCGATGCCTTCATCGTGCCCAAGGGCAATCCGAAGAACCTCAACAACTATGAGCAAGTGGCCAAGGCGGGCGCGACCTTCGTGACCGGTGCGGGCTATAACCAAGTGGAATCGGCCAAGAAGGGCGGCATCAAGGACAGCAATGTCATGACCGTTCCGGGCCCGACCGAAATCCTCGCCGCCGTGCGCGCAGGCCGCGCCGATGCGGGCGGTGTGACCTATTTCACCGCGCAGAACCTCGCCAAGCAATCGGGCGGGACGGTGCAGGTCTCGGATGTCAGCCAGCTTCCCGATTGGACGCAAAACTGGGTCGGCATCGGCTTTCGCAAGAATGACGGCGATTTCGTGAAGAAATTCAACGCCGCTCAAAAGAAATATCTCGGCTCGCCCGCGATGATGAAGGCGGTCGAGGAATATGGCTACACCAAAGCCAACCTTCCCGGCGACAAGACGTCGGCTGAAGTCTGCAAAATGCGCTGATCCATACGCGTGATACTGGGCGGGCCGGACCACCACCGGCCCGCCTGTTTGGGGCACTCCACGCGCGTATGAGGCAGGGATGAGTTATACCGACTTCTTGCGCCAATATGGCGACCGGTTCTGGGATGGCACGCTGATCACGGCGCAGCAATTCCTGCTGGCGAGCCTTTTGGCCATTGCGATCGCCTTGCTGGCGGGGCTGATGAAGCTTTCGCGCAATCGCCTGATCCGAGGCATTGCGGTCGTCTATATCGAAATTTTTCGCGGCACCTCGTTGCTGGTCCAGCTTTACTGGATCTTCTTCGTGCTGCCGCTCTTCGGGCTGACCTTGGCGAAATTCACCGCAGGCTTCGTGGCCGTGGGGATGAACCTTGGCGCCTATGGGGCCGAGCTGGTGCGCGGCGGCATTCAATCCGTGCCCAAAGGGCAATGGGAAGCCGCCTATGCGCTCTCGATGAGCCCGGCGCGGCGGATGTGGCGGATCATCCTGCCGCAAGCCTTCGTCAATATGCTGCCGCCTTGGGGCAATCTGCTGATCGAGCTGTTGAAGAACACGGCACTGGTCGCGCTGATCTCGGTGTCGGACCTGATGTTCGAGGCCAAGCAGATCAATGGCACGACCTTCTTGTCGGCCCAGACCTTCGGCACCGCGCTGATCATCTATTACGTGCTGGCGCGCTTCATAGTGACACCCTTCATGCGCTGGCTGGAGCGGGTGATGCGCCGCAAGTTGGGGAGGGCCTGAGCCATGGGATTTAACTGGAACTGGGCTTTCACCTGGGAGATCCTGCCCAAGCTGCTGCATGCCACGCTCAACACGCTGATGGCGGCCGGGTTTGGCTATGCCATCGCGCTTGTGCTGGGGATGGTCTTCGCGCTGGCGCAGCGCACGCCCTATTGGGCGCTGACCAAGGTGGTGCGTGAGGTGGTGGAGTTCATCCGCTCGACGCCGCTGATCCTGCAGATCTTCTTTGTCTATTACGTGGGGCCGCAATTCGGCCTCAAGCTCGGGCCGTGGACGGCGGGCATGATCGCCATCGGGCTGCACTATTCGGCCTATCTCTCCGAGGTCTATCGCGGCGGGCTTGAATCGGTGGCCAAGGGGCAATGGGAGGCCTGCACGGCGCTGAACCTGTCGACCCGCGACACGTATTTGCGCATCGTGATCCCGCAGGCGATCCCGCCTGCGCTGGCGGGCATGGGCAATTACCTCGTGGGGATCTTCAAAGATACGCCGATGCTCTCGGTGATCGGCGTGGCCGAGCTGATGCACACCGCCAATGCGATTGGCTCGTCGAGCTATCGCTATCTTGAACCCTATACGCTGGTGGGGATCATCTTCCTCGCCATTTCGCTTCCCACCGCTGCTCTGATCCGCGTCTTCGAGGGTTATGTGCGGCGCAAACT
This sequence comes from Thioclava dalianensis, assembly GCF_000715505.1. Lineage (GTDB taxonomy): Bacteria > Pseudomonadota > Alphaproteobacteria > Rhodobacterales > Rhodobacteraceae > Thioclava > Thioclava dalianensis. The sequence goes on along the minus strand of NZ_JHEH01000003.1, from coordinate 136,849 downwards.
TGGACTGAAATGATGGAAGATCTTTCCCAATATCCGTTGGAGCTGAAGGGGCCCGATATCCCGATGGTCCGGTTTTCGCGCGTGACCAAGCGCTATGGCGATCTGACTGTGCTCGACGATCTCGATCTGGACGTGACGACCGGTGAGATGGTGACGATCATCGGCCCTTCAGGGTCTGGCAAGACCACCGTGCTGCGCATGCTGATGACGCTTGAGACGATCAATGAGGGCGTGATCTATGTCGATGGCCAGCCGCTCACCCATATGGTCAAGGGCGACAAGCTGGTGCCTGCGGATCGCAAATATCTGCGCAAGATGCGCTCGCAGATCGGAATGTGTTTCCAGCATTTCAACCTGTTTCCGCATATGACGGCGCTTGAGAACTGCATGGAGGGTCCGGTTCAGGTGCTCGGCATGAAGAAGAAAGAGGCGCGCGAGCGCTCGGAGGAGTTGCTGGAGCTGGTCGGCATGGCCGACAAGCGCGATCAGCACCCCTCACGGCTCTCGGGTGGGCAGCAGCAGCGTGTGGCGATCGCCCGGGCGCTCGCGATGCGGCCCAAGGTGATGCTCTTTGACGAGGTCACCTCGGCGCTCGATCCGGAGGTGATCGGCGAGGTCACCAACGTGATCCGTTCGCTGGTGGATGAGCATAATCTGACGATGCTGATGGTCACGCACCAGATGGGCTTTGCCAAGGATATCTCGGATCGGGTCTGCTTTTTCTATGGCGGCTCGATCGAGGAGCAGGGCACGCCGGAGGAGCTTTTCGGCAATCCGCAGAAAGAGCGCACGCAGCAATTCCTGAGCGCGGTCAAAGAGGCTGGCTGATGGTCGTTCTGGCCGATGTGGAGGCGGCAGCGCAGGTCATCGCCGGTCAGGCCGATGCCACGCCTCTGGTGCCCTCGATGTTGGGGCCGCGTCTGGGCGGGGATCTCTGGCTCAAGCTGGAGATCTGCCAGCCGATGGGGGCCTTCAAGCTGCGCGGCGCGCTCAACGCGCTGGCGCATCTGCCAGAGGCGGCCGCAGGCGTTACCTGCTGCTCGACGGGAAATCATGGCCGTGCGGTGGCTTACGGGGCAAAGCTCAGGCAAATCCGCGCCGTGATCTGCATGTCCGAGCTGGTCCCGCAGGCCAAGGTCGACGGCATCCGGGCGTTGGGCGCAGAGGTGCGCATCAAGGGGCGCTCGCAGGACGAGGCCCAGCTTGAGGCCACGCGGCTGGTGCAAGACGAAGGGCTGATCGACATTCCGCCCTTCGATGATCCGCATGTGATTGCAGGCCAAGGCACCATCGCATGTGAGATGCTGCGCGCGCGTCCCGATCTCGACACGCTGCTGATCCCGCTTTCGGGCGGGGGTTTGGCGGCGGGCATGGCGGTGGCGGCCCGCGCGCTCAATCCCGATATCCGGTTGATCGGCATCAGCATGGATCGCGGCGCTGCGATGGCAGCCTCCATCAAGGCGGGCCATCCGGTCGCGGCGCGCGAGGTGGCCTCGCTGGCCGACAGTCTGGGCGGCGGGATCGGCCTTGAGAACAAGCACAGCTTTGCGCTGTGTCGCGATCTTCTCGACACGGTCGTGCTGGTCTCGGAAAATGAGATCTACGCCGCGATGCAGGCGCTTTACTACGAGGATCGCCTGATCGCCGAGGGGGCCTGCGCGGTTGGCATCGCGGCGCTGATGGCGGGCAAGATCGCGCCGTCCGCGCAGATGGGAACGGTGCTGACCGGGCGCAACCTCGATATGGAGCAATTCACCCGGGTCATCACCGGTCAGGACGTGCGCCTTGATGAGATCACCGTGAAAGGAGCCCCCTATGCCCCATGAAATCCGCATCCTGACCGAGGCGCAGCTGCGCGAGATCGTCACGCTCGATGGCGAGATGCTCGATGTGATCGAGGCGGGGTTTGAAGCGCTTGCAGGCGGCGATGTCGTGATGCCGCCCGTGCTGTCGATGGCGATTGCCGAGCATCACGGCGAGGTCGATGTGAAGACCGCCTATGTGCCGGGGTTTGATGGCTTCGCGCTCAAGGTCTCGCCCGGGTTTTTCGACAATCCCAAGCTCGGTCTGCCCAGCCTCAACGGGCTGATGATCCTGTTTTCGGCCACGACGGGGCTGGTGCGCGCGGTGTTTCTCGACAATGGCTATCTGACCGATATCCGGACGGCTGCGGCAGGCGGGATTGCGGCGCGCCATCTTGCTCCCAAGGTCGACACGATGGGGGTGATCGGTACCGGTGTGCAGGCCCGCTTGCAGGCCCGTGCGGCGTTTCTCGCGCGCCCGTACCGGCGCTGCCTCGTTTGGGGGCGCGATCCGCAGCGCGCCGCGCAATGCGCAGCCGACATCGCCGAGGCGACGGGCGCACAGTGCGAGGCGGTGAGCGAGATCGCCCCGCTCGTGGCGCAGTCGCAGCTTGTCGTCACAACGACGCCCGCCACCGCCCCTTTGATCACCGCCGAGATGCTGCATCCGGGGTTGCATATCACCGCGATGGGCTCGGATCAGTCGGGCAAGACCGAAATCGCGCCGCAAGCGCTGGGCGCGGCGGATCTGTATGTCTGCGACCGGGTGAGTCAATGTGCGCTGATGGGAGAGCTGCGCGGCGCCCGCGCGGTGGGGCTGATGCCTGACACGCCGCCCGAGCTGGGCGAGATCATCGCAGGCACGGCCGAAGGACGGCAGGGCGGCAATCAGATCACGATCTGCGATCTGACCGGCACGGGGGTGCAGGACACCGCGATTGCAACCCATGTCGCCGCGCGATTGGGTACGGCTGGCACGGTGATCTCGGCCTGAGCGCCTTGGCAGTTGACTTTGCAACCGGGGCGCGAACACTGGGGCGGAGGCTGGTAAGATCGGCCCCCCTTGAGTGAGCGATGCGAGAATGGCGACCCTGAAAGATATCAGCGCGGCAACCGGAATTTCGGTCACGCAGGTCAGTCGGGCGCTGGGCGGGTTCAGCGATGTGGGGGCGGAGACCCGTGCGCGCGTGCGCGCCGCCGCCGATCAGCTTGGCTACCGCCCCAATGCGCTGGCCCGCGCGCTCAAGAGCGGGCGCAGCGGGGTTGTGACGCTGCTGATGCCGGAAGAGGTCAGCCCCGGTACCCGCGCGCAACTGTTCGAGACGATCCATGGTCTGACGCAGGCCTGTGCGTCGCGCGGCTTGCGGCTGGCGCTGGAGGTTGTGCCGCAAACGGGCGCGTTTGACCCCGAGGCGCTTTTCGCGCGCGGTCCGGTCGACGGGGTGATCGTGCTCGACCCCATGGAGCGCGACCCTCGGATCGAGGCGCTGATGGCGCAGCGCGTGCCCTTGGTGGTGCGCGGGCGCGATCCGGGGCAGGCGCATCCCTGCATTGATCTCGATTTTGCGCAGATCGGCTGGCAACTTGCGCAGGCGGCTTGCCGCGCGGGCCATCGCCGGGTGCTGTGCCTGAGCGGTCCCGAGACGCAATACGCAGCGCGCGCGTTCGGGCAGGCGGTGTCTGAGGTGATGGGCGAGGCGGGGCTGGCAGAGGGGCTGCATCTGGCCCCAAGCGTCGCCAGTCAGGCGCGCGGGCGCGAGCTTGCACTGCTGTGGCTGGCGCGCGCGGATCGCCCGACCGCCATCGTGGCCGCCAATGCCGCTCTGGCCGCCGGGGTCTATGAGGCCGCAGCCGAGCTGGATCTGGCGATTCCGCGCGATCTGTCGGTGCTCGCGCATGATGACGGGCGGCGCGATGGCGACCCGTCCGATGCGTCCACCTTCACGCCTGCGCTCACCGGAACGCTCGCGCCGCGCCGCGCCGAATTGGACGCGCTGGCAAACCATCTGGCCGCGCAGATCGCGGGCTCGGAGCCGAGCACGCGCCCGCAGCTTCTGGGCGCGCCGTTCCACGAGGGCGGCTCGCTCTCGGCGCCGTGATCGCGCCTGCCGCTTGCTTGCGCGTCTGTGCTGTTGCATCACTGCGAACCCCGCGCCAAACTCTGGTTCCAAGGCAACCAGAGGAGCGCAAGAATGCTCAAAGTTTATCTGTCGGGCGAGATCCACACCGATTGGCGCGAAGACGTCAAATCGGCCTGTAAGGGGCTCAAGATCGAGTGGTTCGGGCCCGTCACCGACCACGCGGCCAGCGATGATTGCGGCGTCGAGATTTTTGGGCCGGAGCCCGACAAGTTCTGGCATGACCGCAAGGGCGCGGCGCTCAACGCGATCCGCACGCGCTCGGGCATTGAGGGCTGCGATCTGCTGGTTGTGTGTTTTGGCGAGAAATACAAGCAGTGGAACGCGGCGTTTGACGCGGGCTATGCGGCGGCCTTGGGCAAACCGATCATCGTGCTGCAACCCGAAGATCACGACCACGCGCTCAAAGAGGTCGATGCCGCTGCCAATGCCGTCGCGCGCACCCCCGGCGAGGTCGCCCGCGCGCTGCGTTATGTTTTGACCGGCACGCTGTAGGGGTCAGCGCTCGTAATAGTCGCGAAACCACGCGACAAAGCGGGTCACGCCCTCGCGGAACTCGGTCTGAGGCCGGTATCCGGTGAGTGATTGCAACAAGCGCGCATCCGCCCAGGTTGCGGGCACATCGCCCTTCTGCATCTCCATGTAGTTGCGCTTGGCCGTCATTCCGAGCGCGTCCTCGATGGCCTCGACGAAATCCAGAAGCTTCACCTTGTCCGAATTGCCGATATTGACGATGCGGTAGGGGGCCACGGGCGAGAGGCTGTCGCCCTCTGCGATCTCCTCGGGGTCTTGCGGACGCACCGGGGCCGCACCGATCAGACCTGCAATCCCGCGCACCAGATCATCGACATAGGTGAAATCACGATACATCTCGCCGTGATTGTAGATGTCGATGGGCCGACCATCGAGGATCGCATCGGTGAATTTGAACAGCGCCATATCGGGCCGCCCCCACGGGCCATAGACCGTGAAGAAGCGAAACATCGTGGTCGGGATATTCCACAGATGGGCATAGGAATGGCCCATCGCCTCATTGGCTTTTTTGGTGGCGGCATAGATCGTCAGCGGCGTGTCGGCCTTGTCGTTCTCGGCGTAGGGCATCTGCGTATTGGCGCCATAGACCGAACTGGTCGAGGCCATCAGCAGATGATCCACCTCATGACGGCGCGCGGCCTCCATCACGTTGAACGTGCCAAGGATATTGGTCTCGATATAGGCGCGCGGGTTTTCCAGCGAGTAGCGCACCCCGGCTTGCGCGGCGAGATGCACGATCACATCGGGCTTGAACGCATCAATCGCGGCATCGAGCGCCTCGCGATCCTCCAGCATCGCCTCGGTCGCGCTGAAGGCACCGTTTTGCAGCAGCATCGCATGGCGGCGCTGTTTGAGCGCGACATCGTAGTAATCGGTCAGCCCGTCAAAGCCATGCACCCGCGCGCCTTCGGCCAGCAGCAGTTTGGCCAGATGGTAGCCGATGAATCCGGCCGAGCCGGTAATGAAGATGCGTTGGGAGGACATGCAGGCCAGTTCCGCTTGAGATCGTTGCGCGCACCATAGAGAGGCTTGGCGCGCGCCTCAATCAATGTGTTTGGCGATCTGTGTGGTCATGCGTCGGCCCGACCCGCCTTAGCGCAACACTCGGCGCAGGCCCGACTGCACCTGCTCGAGCGCATCGCGATACTGATGCACCAGCGTCTCGGGCGGCGCATCGCTCACCGCCATCCCGGTATTGAGAGCCGCCACCACCTGCCCATGCCCGTTGAACAGCGGCACTGCGAGCGAGCGCAGACCGGCCTCGACTTCCTGATCGATCAGCGCAAAGCCCTGCGCGCGCACTTCAGAGATCCGCGCCATGATCGCGTCCGGGTCGGTCAGGCTGTAGGGCGTGCGCGGCGTGAGATCCGAGGCCTCGATGCGCGCGCGGGCCTCAGTCTCGGGGAGCGCGGCCAGCAGCACCCGCCCCATCGAGGTGCAATGCGCAGGCAGCCGCGAGCCCGGCATCAGCCCGATCGACATCACCCGCGCTTGGGCGGCACGGGCGAGATAGACAATCTCGGTCTCATCGAGGATCGAGACCGAACAGCTTTGTCCAATCTTCTGGGTGAGCTGATCGAGCCAAGGCTGCACGATCTGCGGCAGCGGCAACGAGGCCAGCGCCCCCATCCCCAACCGCAGCACACGCGGCGTCAGCGTGAAGAACTTGCCGTCATACTCTGCATAGCCTTCGGCATGCAGCGTCAGCAGGCAGCGCCGCGCAGTGGCCCGGTCCAGCCCCGTATGCTGGGCGACCTCGGCGATGGACAGGCGCGGCGTCTGCGCCCCGAAGGCCGCGATCACCCGCAGCCCCTTGGCGAGCGAGGCGATAAAGTCGGTGGGATTGTTCAACATGCGCACGAAATTTTACGCGATCCGAACAAATGTCAAGATGCGCACGAAATTCATGGCCAGAGACCCGGCGCGCGCTTAGCTCAGAGCCGTACAGGAGGATCTTCATGGACAAGACAGTAGCATCTCTGGCCGAGGCGGTTGCGGATATCCCCGATGGCGCGACGGTCATGATCGGCGGCTTTGGCGGCTCGGGCGCGCCAATTGAGCTGATCCACGCGCTCATCGATCAGGGCGCAAAGGATCTCACCATCATCAACAACAACGCGGGCAATGGCCATGTCGGCATCGCGGCGTTGATCGAGCAGGGCCGGGTGGCCAAGATGATCTGCTCCTTCCCGCGTTCGGCCGATCCGCGCGTCTTCACCGAGCGCTATCTCGACGGGCGCATTGCGCTTGAGCTGGTGCCGCAGGGCACGCTGGCCGAGCGGATCCGCGCCGGTGGTGCGGGCATCCCGGCCTTTTACACGCCCACGAGCTACGGCACCGAACTGGCCGAGGGCAAACCGGTCGAGACCTTCGAGGGCCGCCCCTATGTGCAGGAGCGCTGGCTCAAGGCCGATTTTGCGCTGCTCAAGGCAGAGGAGGCCGATCCGCATGGCAACCTGACCTACCGGATGGCCGCGCGCAACTTCAACCCGCTGATGGCGACGGCCGCGGCCACGACCGTTGTGCAGGCCAGCAGGATCGTGCCCCTGGGCGGGATCGACCCCGAGCAGGTCATCACTCCGGGCATTTTCGTCAACCGGATCGTGCAGGTTGCCAATCCCGCACAGGAAGAAGAACTCAACCGCGCGGAGGCCGTCTACCCATGAGCATCGATCTCACCGATATTCAACTGTCCAACGCCCAGATCGCTTGGCGGGCAGCCCAAGACATCGAGGATGGCGCCTATGTCAATTTGGGCATCGGCTTTCCCGAGATGGTCGCGCGGTTTCAGCCCAAGGGTCATGAGGCGATCTTCCACACCGAAAACGGGGTGCTCGATTTCGGGCGCGCGCCCGAGCCGGGTCAGGAAGACTGGGATTGCATCAATGCGGGCAAGAAGGCGATCACGACCCGCCCCGGCACTGCGTTTTTTCACCATGCCGACAGCTTCGCGATGGTGCGCGGCGGGCATCTCGACGTGGCGATCCTTGGCGCTTATCAGGTCGCGCAGACCGGCGATCTGGCGAATTGGTCGACCGGCAAGGGCGGCGTGCCTGCCGTGGGCGGCGCGATGGATCTTGTGCATGGCGCCAAGCGCGTCGCTGTGCTCACCGATCATGTGACGAAAAAGGGCCAACCCAAGCTCGTCGATAAATGCACCCTGCCGCTGACCGGCGTGGGCTGCGTGACGCGGGTCTATACCTCGCTTGCGGTGATCGACGTCGAAGACGGTGTCTTCGTGCTGCGCGAGAAAGTGCCCGGCATTTCGCTGTCGGATCTGCAATCGCTCACCGGGGGTGAACTGAAGGAAGCGTCAAAAGTGGGCGATCTGATCTGCCCGGAGGATCTGTGATGCAAGACGCGTATATTTGCGATTATATCCGCACGCCCGTGGGCCGGTTTGGCGGCGCGCTGGCCTCGGTGCGCGCCGATGATCTGGGCGCGATCCCGATCCGCGCACTGATGGCGCGCCATGATCTCGACTGGGCTGCCGTGGATGAGGTGATCTATGGCTGCGCCAATCAGGCGGGCGAGGATAACCGCAACGTGGCGCGCATGTCGGCGTTGCTGGCGGGGCTGCCCGACAGCGTGCCGGGCACCACGATGAACCGGCTCTGTGGCTCGGGGATGGATGCCATCGTGACGGCGGCGCGGGCGATCCGCGCGGGCGAGATGGATCTGGTGATTGCAGGCGGCGTCGAGTCGATGAGCCGCGCGCCTTTCGTGATGCCCAAGGCCGAAGCGGCTTTCAGCCGTGCCAATGCGGTCTATGACACGACGATCGGATGGCGCTTCGTCAACCCGCTGATGAAGGCGCAATATGGCGTCGATTCTATGCCCGAGACGGCAGAGAACGTGGCCGATGATTTCGGCATCTCGCGCGCCGATCAGGACGCATTCGCACTGCGCTCGCAGGCCGCGGCTGGGGCCGCGATGGAGGCTGGGCGACTGGCCCAAGAGATCACGCCCGTCACGATCGCGCAGCGCAAGGGCGATCCCAAGATCGTCGATACCGACGAGCATCCGCGCCCGCAGACCGATGCGGCGGCCTTGGCCAAGCTGCGCCCCATCGTGCGCTCGGACGGCACGATCACGGCGGGCAATGCGAGCGGCGTGAATGACGGGGCGGCGGCGCTGATCATCGCCTCCGAGGCCGCGATCAAGGCACATGGGTTGCGCCCGATTGCGCGGATCTCGGGCGGGGCCACGGCGGGCGTGCCGCCGCGCATCATGGGCTTTGGCCCGGCGCCTGCCTCGAAGAAGCTGATGGCGCGGCTCGGGCTGACGCAAGATCAGTTCGACGTGATCGAGCTGAACGAGGCCTTTGCCAGCCAAGGGCTCGCGACGCTGCGCGATCTCGGGATTGCCGATGATGATCCGCGCGTGAACCCCAACGGGGGTGCGATTGCGCTGGGCCATCCGCTGGGCATGTCGGGGGCGCGTATCACCGGCACGGCTGCGCTGGAGCTGGCACGCCGGGGCGGCAAGCGGGCACTGGCCACGATGTGCATCGGCGTGGGGCAGGGTATCGCCATCGCGCTTGAGGCGGTCTGAGCGGTCTCTGCCTTTTGACCAAATCGGGCCGGGGGAGTGCCCCGGCCCGGATCATGTCAGGTGATGGGTGCGCGCATAGCTGCGCGTCTCGTCGAGGAAATTGATCACCTGCGGGGCGCGATTGTCACGCCGCGCATGCACCGAGAGCGCCGTGCCCGGATTATGGCCCGCATAGGGGCGATAGGTCACGCCCGGGCGCTGGGTATGCTGAACCGATTCCGGCACGACCGCGATCCCGGCCCCGACCGACACCAGACTGATCGCGCTTTGGAAATCCTGCACCATATCGACCGCGCGCGGCGTGAACCCCTCGCGCTCGCAGATCCCCAGCACCGTGTCGGCATAGCTGGGACGCGGGCGTGTGGGATAGAGCACAAAGGTCTCCTGCGCGAGGTCTGACATCCGCACGACCGGCTGCTCGGCCTGCGTGCAATTGTCCGGCAGCGCCAGGATCAGCGGCTCGCGGCACAGCAATTCGCGGCGAAACTCCTCGTCCTTCAGCTCGGGGCGCGCGACGGCGATGTCGATCTCGCGCTCGACCAAGGCGCTGTGGAGCGCTGCGTTGTTGAGCGCCTGAAGCGCAAGCTCCACGCCGGGATGGGCCGCGCGGTAGGATTTGATGAGCGCGGGCAGCACCCCATGCGAGGCCGATCCGACAAAGCCGATCCGCAGATGCCCGCCCGCGCCGGAGCCGATCTCGCGAGTCTCGCGATAGGCGGCATCGAGGCGCGCGAGGATCTGGCGGGCGTGGCTCTGCAACACGCCCCCCGCCTGAGTGAGTCGGATCTGGCTGCGTGAGCGGTCGAAAAGCTGCACCCCAAGCTCAGCCTCAAGCGCTGCGATCTGGCGCGAGAGCGGCGGCTGGGCGATCTCCAGCCGGGTGGCGGCGCGCCCGAAATGCAGCTCCTCCGCGACCGCCAGAAAATATTTGAGACGTTTGAGTTCCATCATGGCCGACTGATCCTTCGTGTCTCATGACAATAAAGGCATCGGCGCGCGGAGTCTCTTGCTGGTTTCGGTATGAGGGGGCCGGGGCGTCAGTTTTCCAGCCGCGCGGCGCGCCCACCGCGCCGCTTGCGCAGCCGGGGCGCGCGATTGGGCAGTTCGGCCATCACCGCGCGCCGCGCTTCGGGAGACATGCGCGACCATGCCGCAATCTCATCGAGGCTGCGCAGGCAGCCCACGCAGATCCGCTCTTGCGGGTGGATCGTGCAGAGTTTCACGCAGGGGCTTTCAACCTCGTCGCGCTTCCAGATGTCGTCACTCATGACCGCTCCATATAGCGCAGCCGGTCCAGCGCGCCTTGCAAGATGAAGCTGGCCGCCACGTGGTCGATCACCTCGGCGCGCTTCGCCCGCGACATGTCCGCCTCGAGCATCGCGCGTTCCGCCGCCACCGTGGACAACCGCTCATCCCAGTAAGAGATTGGCGTTTCAGTGAGTTTTTCAAGGTTACGCGCAAAGGCGCGGGTCGCCTGACAGCGCGGCCCCTCGCTGCCATCCATGTTCATCGGCAGCCCAAGGATCAGCCCGCAAATCTCGCGCTCGGCCACGATCTTGAGAAGCGCTGCCGCATCGATCCCGAATTTCTTTCGCTTGATCGTCAAAAGCGGGGTCGCGACCGAGCGCAGCCCGTCAGACACCGCGATCCCGATGGTCTTGGTGCCCAGATCGAGCCCGGCAATGGCGCCTGCGCGCGGCAGGTGCGGGGCGAATGTCTCCATTCCGACGCAGATCATTGGGCCACCCCCGCAGCTTTTGCCGCCGCCTGTACTTTGGCCAGCCCCTCGGGGTCGCCTGCGAGCGCCTGACTGGCCTCGCCGAGCGCTTCGCGCGCGCGGCTGTCTTGCCCAAGCGTTGCAAGCGAGCTTACGAGGCGCGCCCATTCCGCAGGCGTGCCGCCCTGCGTGGTAAGCCGGTCGAACAGCCCATCGACCATCCCTTGGATCATCTGCGCACGCTCTGCGGGCGCCATCTGCTGGGCATCCTGCATCTGCTCGGGCGTGGGGCCGGGCAGGGCGGGCGGCACGACTTGAGCCGAGCCCTCCGAGGCACTCGCCAGATCGCCCGCCTTCACCGCATGGGCCGCATCGAGCTGGGCGCGTGCGGATGGCTGCCCTGCGAACTTGTCCCGCGCCTCGGCATAGATCGCATCGGCGCGCTCGGTCTCGCCAATCAGGCGCAGCGACGAGATCAGCCGCGCCCAGTCATCGACCGGGCCGCCTTGCCGGGCCAGCCGGTCGCTCAGTTGATCGACCATCCCTTGGATCATCTGCTGGCGCGCGGCGGGATCCATCTGGGCGGCCGCTGCAATATCGGCTTGGCTCGGACCGGATGTGCGCGGCGCAGGCGGGGTGTAGTCATTCTGCCCCGCGAGCCAAGCCAGCTCATTGATATTCTTGCGGATTGTCGGCACCCAAGGCGCATCGTCGGGCGAGTTGCGCAGCAGGCCATCCCAGATCGTAAAGGCCCGGTCCTCGCGCGCGTTCTGGATCATCATCAGCCCGATATAATAGAGCGACAGCCCGTTCTTCGGATCGATCTTGAGCGCTTGGGCAAAGGCCGCTTCGGCCTCGGGGGTCACGAGCCCGCCTGCGGCCACGACCATCAACTCGCCCAGCTCCGCGTAATCATGCGCCGAGGCGCTATCGCCTTCGAGCGCGATCAGCCGCTTTTGCGCCTTCCACGCCGCGTCGAAATTGCCCAGCGTGGCCTCGTTGCGCGCCAGCAGCACAAGCCCCTGCCGGTCGGTCGGATTGGCTTTGACCGCCGCGCGCAGCTTGTCCATCAATGCGAGGAACTTCGGATCGACCTTGGGCTGCTCGGCGGTCTGCGCGCCTGCCAGTTCCTCGGCCTTGGCCTGATCGGGGCGCGAATCGTAGCGCTCATTGGCAAAGGCATAGCGCTCGGCGATGGGCTGATCTGCATACCCCTCCGCGCCCGTTCTCAGATAGAGCCAGAAGGTCGCGCCAATCACCGCCGCCCCGCCAAGCGCCAGCGCCACCAGCGCGGCGCGTGGGGCGCGTGTGCTATCTGCGCCGTTTTGCGCGATCCGGTCGGCTTCGAGCATCCGGCGCGAGATTTCGAGCCGCGTGCGTTCGGCCTCTTCGGGAGAGATCACACCGCGCTCGGCATCGCGCGCGCTGTCGCGCAGCTGGTCGCGATAGACCTGCACGTCATAAGCCGCCGACGGATCATGCGCCGTGCCGCGCCCCGAGCGCACCGCAAGCACGAACATGAGCGCGATGATCACGACAAGCGCGACCGCGATAATCCAGAACAGCATGAGCATCCCTCTTTTGTCGCACTCATTTAGGCAAGATTTGGTCCTCCCGAAAGCCCCCGTTCGAGAGAAGGGGCGCGATGTCGCAGGCGCATGTCGCTTTTTTTCCTGCGATGCCGCATTGAGGGGGCTTTCTCTTGCAGCGGCAGTCCATCACAAAGAGACCCGAGAGTCGTCGACCCCTAGCCCGAGGATTGCCCATGAAACGCTATTCGATCTTTGCGGTTGCGCGAGAGGCGATGCGCTACCACGCGGGCTGGGAGCGCGCTTGGCGCTCGCCCGCGCCGAAAAAACGCTACAAAGTTGTGGTTGTGGGGGCTGGCGGGCATGGCCTTGCGACCGCCTATTACCTTGGCAAAGTGCATGGAATTACCGACGTGGCGGTGATCGAGAAGGGCTGGCTGGGTGGCGGGAATACCGGGCGCAACACCACGATCATCCGCTCGAACTACCTGCAAGATCCCTCCGCTGCGATCTATGAGAAAGCGCGCGCGCTTTATGAAAATCTCAGTCAGGATCTGAACTACAACATCATGTTCTCGCCGCGTGGCCTTTTGATGCTGGGCCAGACAGAGCATGAGGTGCGCGGCTATCAGCGCACGGTGCATGCCAACGCTTTGCAAGGCATCGAGACGCGCTGGATCGGCCCGCAAGAGGTCAAGAAGATCGTCCCGATCCTCAATATCGACGGGCCGCGCTACCCGGTGCTGGGCGCGCTATATCAAGAGCGTGGCGGCACGGCGCGCCATGACGCGGTGGCTTGGGGCTATGCGCGGGCCTGCTCGGCGATGGGAATGGATATCATCCAGCAATGCGACGTCACCGGCATCCGCCGCGACGGCAACCGCGTGCAGGGCGTCTCGACCACGAAGGGCGAGATCGATTGCGACCAACTCGCGCTCGTTGTGGCCGGTCACTCCTCGGTTCTCGCAGAGAAGGCCGGGTTCCGCCTGCCGATTGAGAGTGTGGCGCTGCAGGCCTGGGTTTCCGAGCCGATCAAGCCCTGCATGGATGTCGTCGTGATGGCCAACACGGTGCATGGCTACATGTCGCAATCCGACAAGGGCGAGATGGTGATCGGCGGCGGCACGGACGGGTACAATAACTACACCCAGCGCGGCTCGTGGCACCATGTCGAGGAAACGACCCGCGCGCTGGTCGAGACCTTCCCGATCATCTCGCGGCTCAAGATGCTGCGGCAATGGGGCGGCATCGTGGATATGACGGGCGACCGCTCACCGATCCTGTCGAAAACCCCGGTCGAGGGCATTTTCGTAAATTGCGGCTGGGGCACGGGCGGCTTCAAGGCGATCCCGGGCTCGGGCTATGCGATGGCCGAGCTGATCGCGCGCGGGCAGTCTCCGCTGGCCGATGCTTTCGGCCTTGAGCGCTTCCGCGAGGGCCGTTTCATCGATGAGAGCGTGGCTGCGGGGGTGGCACATTGATGACACATTGCGTCATAAAACAATCGCTTGGGAACCGCCCCCATGCAGGCGCTGTTTCTTGTCCAACGCAACAAGTGAAGGACACGAAACAATGGCAGATCCGAAAGGTCGCGGTGCAATGGGGTTCATCATCGGGGCGCTCGTCGTCATCGTCGCGGGCCTTGTCTGGTACATCTACGCGGATGGCGACATGCCCGGACAGGACAAAGCCGAGATCAAGATCAACCTTCCCGACGGAAACTGATCGCGGAGCCAGCATGGCACGCCGCGAGAAAGGTGTGCCATGCTGAGCCTGACCTGCCCCTGCTGCGGCATTACCGCAGAGGAGACCGAGTTCCATCCCGGCGGCGAGGCGCATCTCAAGCGCTTTGGGCCCGGTTCGTCGGATGACGATTTCGAAGGCTACCTGTTTGGGCGCAAGAACCCCAAAGGTGTGCATTTCGAGCGCTGGCGCCATTCCCATGGCTGCGGCAAGTGGTTTTTGGTGGCGCGCTGCACCGCGACGCTTGAGGTGTTTGCAAGCTATTCCGCGCAAACCACCACCCCCCCTGTCGATGTCATCAAGGCGATCAAGGCGAAACGACCCGACTGGGAGGGCTATGCATGAGCACGCGTCTGTCCAAGGGCGGGCGGTTGATCGACCGCGCCACCCCGCTGAACTTCACCTTCAACGGCAAGCCAATGCGCGGATATGCAGGCGACACGCTGGCCTCGGCTTTGCTGGGGGCGGGGCAGGTGATGCTGGGGCGCAGCTTCAAATATCACCGTCCGCGCGGTCTTGTGGCCTCGGGCGTCGAAGAGCCCAACGCGCTGGTAGAACTGGGGCGCAATGCCCGGTTCGAGCCCGATCAGCGCACCACCACAACCGAGCTTTTTGAAGGGGCCGAGACGCGCTCGCAAAACCATTGGCCGAGCCTTGAGTTCGATGTGGGCGAGATCAACGACAAGCTCTATAAATTCCTCCCCGCCGGGTTCTACTACAAGACTTTCATGGCCCCGCGGGCTGCGTGGAAACACCTCTTCGAGCCGGTGATCCGCAAATCCGCGGGTCTGGGCGGCGCCCCCAAAGAGGCCGATCCCGACCGCTACGAACAGGTTTATGCGCATTGCGACGTTCTGGTCGTGGGCGGCGGTGTGGCAGGTCTTGCAGCCGCGCTGCGCGAAGGCCGCAAAGGCCAGCGCGTCTGGCTGGTCGAGCAAACCGCCCATTGGGGCGGGCGCACGCCGGTTGATGGTGGCCAGATTGACGGCGAAGAGGCTGCAGACTGGATCAAGATCGCACTGCAAGAGCTTGAATCGCTTCCCAATGTCACGCTGCGCACCCGACTGATGGCGGCAGGTCAATATGATCATGGCTATGTCATCGGGCTTGAAAATCTGGGCGATACCCGCCCCGGTGCCGATGTCCCGCGCCACCGGCTCTGGCGGATCCGTGCCGGGCGCACGATCACGGCCACCGGCGCTCTGGAGCGTCCGCTGAGTTTCGCGGGCAATGATGTGCCGGGTGTGATGCTGGCCTCGGCGGTGCGCGATTACGTCGTGAACTGGGCGGTCTCGCCCGGCGATCGCGTGGTCGTCGTGACCAATAATGACGATGCCTATCGCACGGCACTGGCACTTTTGGATGCGGGGCTCTCCGTGCCTGCAATCGTCGATGCGCGCGAGGAAAGCCACGGCGCGCTGCCGCAGGTGGCCAAGGCGCGCGGGATCACCGTGCTGGAAGGGCGCGGGATTGCGCGCGTTCTGGGCCGCACCCATGTCACCGGCGTCGAGATCTGCATGCAGGCGGGCGAGGGCGGTGCGACCCAAGTGCTGGATTGCGATTGCGTCGCGATGTCGGGCGGCTGGTCGCCGGTCGTGCATCTGTGGTCGCATTGCGGCGGCAAGCTGAGCTGGGATGCCGAGCACGCGATGTTCCGCCCCGATCCCGAGCGTCCGCCCTTGGGCGCGCAGGGCCAGCCGATGGTGCAGGCCGTGGGGGCTGCCAATGGCGATCTGCAATTGGCCGCGATCATGGCGGCTGCTGGTTTGGGGGCCGTGTCCTCGGATGAGGCGCCGATGATGCCGGTCTGGCAAATGCCCGCAGGCGCGCCGGATGCGTTGCGCTACAAAAGCTTCCTCGACTTCCAAAACGATGTGAAGGTCTCGGATGTCCAACTGGCTGCCCGCGAGGGCTATGAGAGCGTCGAGCATACCAAGCGCTACACCACGCTTGGCATGGCGACCGATCAGGGCAAGCTGAGCAATATCAACGGTCTGGCTGTGCTGTCGGATGCGCTGGGTCAGCCGATCCCGGCGACCGGCACCACCACCTTCCGCCCGCCCTACACGCCGATCAGCCTTGGCGCGATCGCGGCCGAAGCGAAGGGGCCGCTCTTCCAGCCGCTGCGGCGCACGCCGATCCATGACTGGCATGCGGCACGGCTGGCGCATTGGGAGCCGGTGGGCCATTGGCGTCGTCCCTATTGCTATCCGCGCAGCGGCGAGAGCCATCGCGACGCGGTCAATCGCGAGATCACCAACACCCGCCAGAATGTCGGGCTGCTTGATGCCTCGACGCTGGGTAAGATCGTCGTGAAAGGGCCCGATGCCGGGCGCTTCCTCGATATGCTCTACACCAACATGATGTCGACGCTGAAGGTCGGCAAATGTCGCTACGGGCTGATGTGCGACGAGAACGGTTTCCTGATGGATGACGGTGTTGTTGCCCGTCTCTCCGAGGATACGTTCCTGTGCCACACGACCACCGGCGGGGCCGATCGCATCCACGGCTGGATGGAAGATTGGCTGCAATGCGAATGGTGGGACTGGAAGGTCTACACGGCCAACCTGACCGAGCAATTCGCGCAAATCGCGGTGGTCGGTCCGAAGGCGCGCACGCTGCTGGAACGGCTGGGCGGTATGGATGTCTCGCGTGAGCCCCTGCCTTTCATGCAATGGGCTGAGGGCACGCTGGGCGGCTTTGATGCGCGGATCTTCCGGATCTCCTTCTCGGGCGAGCTGAGCTATGAGATCGCCGTGCCCGCAAGTCAGGGACGCGCGCTTTGGGACAAGCTGATCACCGAAGGCGAGAGCTTGGGCGTGATGCCATACGGCACCGAGGCGCTGCATGTGCTGCGTGCCGAAAAAGGCTTCATCATGATCGGCGATGAGACCGACGGCACCGTGATCCCGCAAGATCTTGGGCTAGGCTGGGCAATCTCGAAGAAGAAGGACGATTATCTGGGCAAACGCGCTCAGCAGCGTTCGCATATGACCGATCCCAGCCGTTGGAAGCTGGTGGGGCTTGAGACGCTCGACGGCAGGGTGCTGCCCGATGGCGCGCTTGCGCCCGCCGAAGGGTTCAACGCCAATGGCCAGCGCCACACGCAGGGTCGGGTGACCTCGACCTATTATTCGCCCACGATTGGCAAGGGGATCGCTATGGCCCTCGTGCTCAATGGGCCGGACCGGATGGGCGAGGTGCTGGAATTCACGGGCACCGGCGACACGCGGATCAGTGCGCGGATCGTCGATCCGGTGTTCTACGACAAAGACGGGGAGAAGCAGAATGTCTAACGCCGTCAGCGCGCTGAACAGCGAACGCCATGAAGGGTTTGTCACCGTCTCGGAAGCGGGGCTGGTTGGCATGATCACGATCCGCAGCGATCAGGCCTCAAAACCGCTCGTCAAAGCCTTGAAAGATCTCGGGCTATCGCTGCCGCCAAAACGCGGGATCACTGAGGCGGGCGGATTGGTGCTTGCTTGGATGAGCCCCGATGAGCTGCTGTTGATCTGCCCTCATGACCAAGCACCGGCGCATACCGGCGCGCTTGAGGCAGCACTCGCCAAGACCCATGCGCTTGTGGTCAATGTCTCGGATGCGCGCGCGCTTATGCATGTGCGCGGGGCACGGGCCGATGAGGTGATGATGAAACTCTCGCCCGCCGATATCCAACAGCTGCCCGCAGGCGAGATGCGTCGCACGCGCTTTGCTCAGGTGCCGGCTGCCTTCTGGCGCTCGGGGCGGGAGGAGATCTCGGTGATCTGTTTCCGCTCGGTCGCAGCTTACGTGATGGGGCTGCTTGAGGTCAGCGCGCGCCCGGGATCGGAGCTGTTCTGAACGCGCGGGGGCTCTCGCTCAGCCCTGCGCGGGAAAGACGAAACAGCGGTCCCGGCGGATCATCAGCCACATCGGCGTGCCCGCCTTGGGCAAAAAGACATTTGGGACCGAGGCCTTGAGCACCTGACCGGTCTCAAGCCGGAACTCGACCAGACTTTCGCGGCCCAGATAGCGCGCGCGGGTGACGATCCCGCGTGCGGGCGTGCCCTCTTCCTGGGTCGGGTTGGGGCCACGACCTGCACGGTCGAAATCGATCTTGAGATGCTGGGGTCGGATCACGATGTCGATCCGCGTGCCATCCGCATGACCCGGCGCGAGAAACTCGCCAAAGGGCGTAGAGGCCAACGCCCCCTCAACCGTGCTCTCGATCACGTTGAGATCCGAGAAGAATGCCGCCGCGCGGCGGTCCACTGGCGCATTATAAAGGTTATAGGGCGCGCCGCGCTGGACGATAGAGCCCGCGCGCATCAGCAAGATCTCATCGGCCATCCGCATCGCCTCATGCGGCTCGTGGGTGACGAGCAAAACGGCAGTGCCTTCCTCCTTCAGCAGCGCCAGCGTCTCGTCGCGAATATCGTCGCGCAGTCGCTCATCGAGACCCGAGAACGGCTCGTCCATCAGCAAGATCCGGGGGCGCGGGGCAAGCGCACGGGCCAGCGCCACGCGCTGCTGCTCGCCGCCCGACAGCGCATGCGGGTAGCTGCCGCGATGGCGGCTCAGATGGACGCGCTCCAAAAGCTCCGCCACGCGGGCGTTCTTTTCGCGCGCCGTGCCGCTAAGCCCGAAGGCCACGTTCTCGGCCACCGTCAGGTGCGGAAACAGCGCGAAATCCTGAAACATCAGGCCGATGGCGCGTTGCTCGGGCGGCACGGTCAGGCCGGGACCGCAGATCAGCGTGCCATCGACATGGATTTCGCCCGCATCTTGCACATCGACCCCTGCGATCATCCGCAGCGTCGTGGATTTGCCGCAGCCCGAGGGGCCCAGCAGGCAGGTCACCTGACCGGCGGGGATCTCAAAGGAAATGTCATCGACCACCGCTTGCGCCGCAAAGCGCCGGGTCAGGTGGCGCACCTCAAGACGGGGCGGGACGGGGGCAGGAGACATAGCAACTCGACCAATTTACTCGGGTTTTGGTCGGGATAGCAGTGCCGCCCCCCGCACGCAAGCGCGCAAGGGGCGGGGCCTGCGTGGTTCAGATCGTGATGTTGTTCTGACCGCCATCGAGCATGATGTTCTGGCCCACGATGAAACGCGCCTTTTCCGAGCAGAGGAACGCGCACATAGCGCCGAAATCGCCCGGATCGCCATAATGACCGACCGGGATATTGCCGCGGCGCTGCTTGCTGGCCTCCTCAACGCTGATGCCCGAGCTCTCCGATGCCGCCTTGTCGAGCGCGACCATCCGGTCGGTGTCATGCATGCCGGGCAGAAGGTTGTTGATCAGCACGCCCTTTGGGGCCACCTGCCGCGAGGTGCCTGCGACAAAGCC
Source organism: Thioclava dalianensis (assembly GCF_000715505.1). Lineage (GTDB taxonomy): Bacteria > Pseudomonadota > Alphaproteobacteria > Rhodobacterales > Rhodobacteraceae > Thioclava > Thioclava dalianensis. Next base: position 117,500 of record NZ_JHEH01000003.1, on the reverse strand, counting down.
GGTCAGGCCCGCGCGCGCCGAGTTCGACAGCCCGAGCTGCGCGATGGGGGCGCGCACCGATTGTGAGGTGATGTTGACGATCCGGCCCCAGCCGCGCTCGATCATGCCGGGCATCAGCGCCTGCATCATCGCGATCGGCGCGAGCATATTGGCATCGAGTGCCTTGATGAAATCCTCTCGGTCCCAATCCGACCAATGGCCGGGAGGCGGGCCGCCTGCATTGTTCACGAGAATATCGACCGCGCCCGCTGCCTTGAGAACCTCCGCGCGCCCCGCCTCGGTGGTGATGTCGGCGGCCACCGTGGTCACCTTCACGCCGTAGGTGTCGGCGATATGCTTGGCCGTGGCCTCCAACGTCTCGGCGCCGCGCGCGTTCAAGACCAGATCGACGCCTGCCTCGGCCAATGCCTCCGCGCAGCCGCGTCCCAAGCCCTTGGAGCTGGCGCAGACCACCGCGCGCTTGCCTTTGATGCCCAAATCCATTGCGTTCCTCCCTGATCGCTCGCAGCCAGATGCTGCCTTGATGCAGACCTAGCATGTCGTGGGCGGCTTGCAACGGTGTCGCACTTACCCACAAGATCTTGACCTTTATGCTATGCGGCGGTTAGGTCGCTGTGTTGCGCCTATTTTGCGCTCCGACGGAGGCCCTCCTTGCAAGACCCCAGCCAAAGCGTTCACGTATTTGACGCCCGCGATATCTGGGTCACCTCTGGGGCCAATCAGGGCGATGCTCTCGATCTGGCCGAGAATTGCGAGCCGGGGGATGTCTATCAGCTGGACCGCGAGGCTGTGGCGCTGCGCCTCGCCGTGGGCTGGGACAGCGCGGGCGGTCAGATTGTCGCTGCGGGCTCCGAGATCGGCGCGCCCGGCGATGCGATCACGCTTCTGGCGCGGCATCTTATGATGGCGCCCGATGGGGATAGCGTCGACATCCTGATCATCCGCCATGAGCCGAGCGCCACGCTTTTCGCGCTGCCGCTCTCGCCGATCGCGCCGCGGCTGGATTACACATTGCTCGCGGCCTCTGCCGATCCGGGCGAGGCGCGGCTGGCCGATATGGTCTGCGTCGCCTTCACGACCGGCACGATGATCACGCTGGCAGGCGGCGCCCAGATCCCGATTGAGCAACTCAAGCCCGGCGACCGGGTGTTGACCCGCGATCGTGGTCCGCAGCCGGTCCAGCTTGTGGCCCGTGCGCGGATGCGTGCGGTGGGCTCCTTTGCGCCGGTGGTGATTTCTGCAGGCGTGTTGGGCAATCAAAGCGATCTCATCGTCTCGCCCCATCACCGGGTGTTTCTCTATCGTCGCGGGGCGCAGAAACTGGGCGAGACCTCGGAGATCCTCGTGCAGGCCAAGCATCTGATCGATGAGGAAAATGTCTGGCAGCGCGAGGGTGGATTTGTCGATTATTACGCGCTGATTTTTGAGCGGCACGAGATCGTCTATGCCGAAGGCATTCCGGTCGAGAGCCTGATGGTGAGCGCCGCAAGCCTCTCGCTTTTGCCCGAAGACCTGCGCGCCGAGATTTCCAACCGCCTGCCCAACCTCAAGCACCGCCCGCATTTCGGTACCGAAGCCACGCGGGAGCTGCTGGAAAAACTGGGACATGAGGCGATTTTCCGCAAACGCGACGGTTGAGCCCGTGAGTGCGGGGCCGCGTTCCGACCCGATCCGGGCCGGAACGCGCGCGCATTAAACGTAGCGATTCCAGAGGTTTTCGAGCCGTTCCTGCTGTCCCGAGCGGGGCTGCGGATTGACGTTCTGGTCGCGCACACGGGCCTCGATACTGGCCAGATCGGAGCGCAGCATCGCGGCATTGGCCGGATCTTCCCAGCCCGCATAGCGCGCAGCACGCGCCGCCTCCAGCTTACCCTCTTCAAAGAGCTTGGCCGCGGCCTTGAAGCCGCGCGCACAGACATCCATCGCGCCCGCATGGGCCAAGATCAGGTCTTGCGGATCAAGCGATTGGCGGCGCAGACGGGCATCGAAATTCGTGCCGCCCGTGGTGAAGCCACCGGCCTTGATCACCTCGTAATAGGCACGCGCAACCTCGGGCGTGCTGTCGGGGAACTGATCGGTATCCCAGCCCGATTGGTAATCGTTGCGGTTCATGTCGATGGAGCCCAGAAGCCCCAGCGAGCCTGCCAGCGCCAGCTCATGCTCAAAGCTGTGGCCCGCAAGGATCGCGTGGCCCTGCTCGATATTGAGCTTCACCTCGCCCTCTAGCCCGAAGCGCTGCAAGAAGCCGTAGATCGTGCCGACATCGTAGTCATATTGATGCTTGGTCGGCTCTTGCGGTTTTGGCTCGATCAGGATCGTGCCCTTGAAGCCGATCTTGTGCTTGTAATCGACCACCATCTGCAGAAACGCCCCGGCCTGTTCGGCCTCGCGCGTCAGATCGGTGTTGAGGAGCGTCTCGTAGCCCTCGCGCCCACCCCAGAGCACGTAATTCTCGCCGCCAAGTTTATGGGTGGCATCCATGCAGGTTTTCACCGTGGCTGCGGACCACGCAAAGACCTCCGGGTCGGGATTGGTCGCAGCGCCTGCCATGAAGCGGCGATGGGAGAACAGATTGGCCGTGCCCCAGAGAAGCTTTGTGCCGGTCTGCTCCATCTTGGCTGCGAAATACTCCACGATCTCTTCGAGATTGCGCGTGGTCTCAGCGAAATCCGCGCCTTCGGGGCGCACATCGGCATCGTGAAAACAGAAGAACGGCACGCCCAGCCGGTCGAACATCTCGAAGGCGACATCGGCCTTGTGCTTTGCCAGATCCATGCCCTCGCCAAACCACGGGCGCTCAAAGGTGCGCCCGCCGAACGGATCGGCACCTTCCCATGCAAAGCTGTGCCAATAGGCCACGGCAAAGCGCAGATGATCCTCCATCCGCTTGCCCGCCACGACCTCATCTGGGTTGTAATGGCGATAGGCGAAGTCATTGTCGGTCTCGGGGCCCTCGAAGGCGAGTTTCGGGATGTCTGCGAAGAAATCGGTCATGGTCATTCTCTGGATTGGGGACGGGGGCGCGCGCGGTTGAACGCCGTCGCGCGCCGTTGGAAATCAAAGCTTTATCGGGCGATGCTCAACTGGCGGGGGCGGGTGTCTTGCCCAAGATGATCATGCCCAGAATGTCCTCATCGGTGACATCCGCGACATTGACCGTGCCCACCAACTTGCCGTTCTTCATCACCGAGGCGCGGTCGCACAGGTCCATCACGCTGTGGATGTCATGCTCAATGAGGAAGATGCCGATGCCCTGCGCCTTCAGCTCTTCGATCAGCTCTGCGACCATCCGGGTCTCTTCAGGCCCGAGCGCTGCGGTGGGCTCGTCCATGATCAGGATGCGTGCGTCGAAATAGACCGCACGGGCGATGGCCACGGATTGCCGCTGGCCGCCCGAGAGCGCCTTGACCGGGGATTTGAACTTTTTGAAATTCGCGTTGAGGCGGCCCATGACCTTGCGGGTCTCGGCCTCCATCCGGGAATCGTCCATCAGCCCGGTCGCGGTGATCAGCTCGCGCCCCAGAAACAGGTTCGAGGCGGCATCGAGATTGTCGGCCAGCGCCAGCGTCTGGTAGATCGTCTCGATATTGTAGCGCCGTGCATCGCGGGGATTGTGGATCTCGACCTTCTCGCCATTGATCAAGATCTCGCCGGTATCCATTTTGTTGGCGCCTGAGAGACATTTGATCAAAGTCGATTTGCCCGCGCCGTTATGGCCCAAAAGGCCCACGACCTCGCCGGGATAGAGATCAATGCTCACATGATCGACAGCCTTCACGCCGCCAAAGGCCACCGAGACGTCACGCATCTCGACAAGGGGGGTGTCGGTTCTTGCAGCCATCAGAGTTCTCCCGTCCGCTTGCGGTAGATGATATCGACCAGCACCGCGATCACGAGCACCGAGCCCACGACGATGTTCTGAAACGGAGCGTCCACGCCCACCATCGCCATGCCCGATTGCAGCGATTGCATGATCAGCGCGCCAAGGATCGCGCCATAGATCGTGCCGATGCCGCCTGCGAGCGCCGTGCCACCGATCACGGCGGCAGCGATCACGCGCAGCTCATCGAGCGTGCCGATATCGTTGGAGTGAAAGGACAGCCGGGCCGAGGCCACAAGCGCGGCCAGCGCGCAGAGCACCCCCATCAGGGTAAAGACCTTGACCGTCAGCAGCCGCGTGTTGATGCCCGACAGCTCGGCCGCATCCGGGTTGCCGCCGGTTGCAAAGATGTAGCGGCCCAGCCGGGTGCGGCGCGCGACCAGTGTCATCACGACCGCGACCGCGATCAGCAGCAGCACCGAGAAGGGCACGCCATAGGCCTCGGTAAAGCCCTGTGGCATGGTCTCGCCGCGTGCCTCGAAGCTGCGACGGAGCACCCGCACGGGGATCTCATAGGCGTTGAGCGTGGCGACAAAACCAAAGATCAGCGCCGCCGACACCGCCATCAGCGCGCCCTCGGCCCAAAGCGGCTTGACCGGGAATTCATGGCGGATCTTGGCGCGGCGGGCCTGAACGATTGCGATGAAGGCGGCGGCCACGGCCAGCAGGCCAATGATCCAGCTTCCGGTCGTGCCCACCGTGCCGCCGATCCCGCCCAGCAACTGGAACGTGTCGTCGAGCGGTCCGATGGTCTGGCCGCTGGTGAGATACCACGCCACGTTGCGCCACACGAGCAAGCCGCCCAATGTGACGATGAAGGCCGGGATCGAGAGATAGCCGATCAACCAGCCATGCAACGCGCCGATCAGCGCGCCTGTCGCAAGCCCTACAATAATCGCGATGGGGGCGATCAGCGGATTGCCAAAATCGAGCCCGAGAGCGGGCAAAAACTGGGTCTGTGTGATCGCCATCATCGCCGAGCAGGTCGCCAGCAGCGAGCCCACGCTCAGGTCGATATGGCGGGTGACGATGACAAAGACCATGCCGGTGGCCATGATCGCCACGCTCACGGTCTGGATCGTCAGGTTAAAGATGTTGCGCGGCGTCAGAAAACGCCCATCGGTCAGCACGTTGAACACCAGACAGACGACCACGAAGGCGCCGATCATGCCCAGAAGGCGGGTGTCGAATTCGAGCGTTTTGAGGATCGTCTTGCGGGCGGCGGGCCCGTCGGAGGCACTGTCAGTGGCCATTGTGACCTCGGGATTAGGGGTAGGGTGGGTGTGGCCCCCGCGCGTATCTCAGCGCGGGGGCCGTTTCCCTGAGCGAGCGGTGTGCGCGATCAGTTACAGGGCGCGGGGCCGTCGGTGACGCCCTGGCACAACTCGTCTTTCCCGATCCAGCCAGCATCGACCACGACGTCGAGATTGTCTGCGGTCACCGGCACCGGCTGCAGGAACTGCGCTGTCATCTTGGTGCCCGCAGGCGAGGTCCATTCCTGCGCGCCCTCGATATCGGCCATCTTGGTGCCGCCTGCCAGTTGCACGGCGATCTCGCCTGCGCGCTTGCCCAGCTCACGTGCATCTTTCCAGACCGAGACGGTCTGCGTGCCGCGCGCGATCCGGTTCAGTGCGGCATGATCGCCATCCTGACCCGAGACCGGGATGCCATCCATCCCTTGGGCGGCAAGTGCGGCCACAGCGCCACCTGCGGTGCCGTCATTGGAGGCCACGACCGCATCGACCTTATTGTCATTGGCCGTCAGGATCTGCTCCATGTTGCGCTGCGCATTCGCGGGCAGCCAGCCATCGGTATAGGCCTCGCCGACGATGGTGATGTCGCCCGAGTCGATGGAGGGCTGCAGGACTTCCTGCTGGCCGCCGCGCAGGAAATCTGCGTTCGGATCGGTGGGCGAGCCCTTGATCATCACGTAATTGCCCTTGGGCTGGGCTGCGAGCACCGCGCGGGCCTGCATCCGGCCAACCTCGACATTGTCGAAGGTCAGGTAGAAGGCGCGATCATCCTCGATCAGGCGATCATAGGCGATGACCGGCACGCCCTCATTCGCGGCCGCCTGAACGGCGGGAATGATCGCTTGGGTGTCCTGCGCGAGAATGATCAGCGCATCGACGCCCTGCGCCATCAGCGACTCGACATCCGAGAGCTGCTTGGACGAGGATGATTGCGCATCGGCGGAGACGTAATCCACGCCTGCGGCATCAAGCGCCGATTTGATCGCGGCCTCATCGGTTTTCCAGCGCTCTTCCTGAAAGTTGGACCAGGATACGCCGACAGTCTGTGCGTAAGCGGTTGCGGCCATGCCCGCAGTTATGGCCGTGGCGGCCATCAAAATCTTGAACATTGGTTTCCTCCCTCGATGCGCTCTCCCAGCGCAAGAAATCGGCAGACTCGCCGACCTCACCTCAACTTGTCTCGACTAAATTTAGTTGTCAAAGTAATAATGGCGCTGCAGATTGGATAAAGTAATTTTTCTCGCCCTTTTCACGCTGCGTTGCGGCATTGTCGTCAAATATAGGCGCCATATTTAGGTTTTTTGTTTTGTGGATGAACTAAATGAAAAGGCGCGCCGCAGGATGCAGACTGGCGAAGAAAACTCGGGCTGCGGGCCTCTCATGCCCCCGGTCACCACCGCGCAGCGGCCGCTGAAACAGCAGATTTTTGAGCATGTTAGGGGGCTCGGTCAGGTGCCGCGGGTGCAGGTGGCGCGCGATCTGCGCGTAAGCCCGGCCTCGGTGACGACGCTGACCTCGGAGCTGATCGAGGCGGGGCTGCTCGAAGAGGTTCAGACCCCGCGCGAGGGCGGCTGGGGCCGGGGGCGTCCGGCGGTCGCGCTGCGGGTCCGGCCCGGCGGCTATTACGTGATGGGGCTCAAACTATCGGATCGCGAGCACACGGCGGTCGTCATCGATCTTGCGGGCCGCCGTCTGGCGAGTGCGACCGTCGCCCGCGACCCCCGGCCCCTGTCGGTCAAGGCAACGCTCGATGCGGGCGAGACCCTGATGCAGCGGGTCTGCGCCGAAGGGGGGATCACGCCCGATCAGCTCAGCGGCGTCGGGCTGGGCACACCGGGCTTCATCGACGGCGATACCGGCGTCGTGCATTGGTCGCCGGTGCTCGATGTGCGCGGCGTCGATCTGGCGTCGCTGTTGGCCGAGCGGCTGGGCCGTCCGGTGCAGATCGACAATGACGCAAATCTCGTAACGCTGGCCGAGCTGTGGTTCGGCGCGGGCCGCTCTCTGTCGGATTTCGCTGTAGTCACGATTGAGCACGGCGTGGGTATGGGCTTCGTGATGAACCACCAGCTTTACCGCGGCGCGCGGGGCTTGGGGATGGAGCTGGGCCATACCAAGGTGCAACTGGATGGCGCTTTGTGCCGTTGCGGCCAGCGCGGCTGCCTTGAGGCTTATCTTGCCGATTACGCGCTGGTGCGCGAGGCACGCACGGCGCTGAACCTGCCCGATCCGGAAACGCGCTCGGTCGGTGTTCTGCTTGAAAGCCTTTATGAGCAGGCCAAGCAGGGCAACCCGGCCGCGCATTCGATCTTTCGCAGGGCAGGGCGCTATCTGGCGCTGGCGCTGGCCAATGTCGCCAATCTCTTCGATCCGCAACTGATCATCCTCTCGGGCGAGCGGATGCGCTATGATTATCTCTATGCCGGGGAGACGCAGGCCGAGATGAAGACGATGATGCTGGAGACCGGGCGCGCGCCGCCCGCGCTGGAGATCCACGCCTGGGGCGACATGATCTGGGCGCATGGCGCGGCGGCGCTGGCGCTGCAAGAGCTGACCGCGCAGATGCTCGGGAATGGCCGCGAGGCGGCGCCGCGCGAGCCCGGAGCGCGGGAAGGGGCTTTGTCATGAAGCGGCTGGCTGCTTGTCTGGCGCTGCTGCCGGGGGTGGCGCAGGCCGGGCCTCTGTTTGTCGATGACGCGGCGGGGCTGCCTGCGCCGCATCTCTATTCCGGCGGTTGGGAGCATTTCGTGGGCGGCGGGGTCGCGGCTTTCGATTGCAACGAGGACGGCCTGCCCGAGCTGTTTGCCGCAGGTGGCAGCGATCCGGCGGCGCTGTTCATTAACCGCTCGCGCCCGGGCGGTCGCCTGCAGTTCGAAGCGGGTGCGCTTGCCCCGCTGAAAGGTGTGACCGGGGCATTTCCGCTGGATGTGGATGGCGACGGGCTGCTCGATCTCGCGGTGCTGCGGGTTGGGCCGAATGTGATGCTTCGGGGCTTGGGGGGCTGCCGCTTTGAGGAAGCAACCGAACGCTGGCACTTGCCGCTGCGCGATGCATGGACCACAGCCTTCACCGCGATCTGGGAGCCGGGGCAGGACTGGCCGACGGTTGTCATGGGCAATTACGTCGATCGCCGTGATCCTGACGGGCCGTTCGAGGCCTGCGATACGAGCGAGGTGATCCGCCCCGAGGGGCGGGCGTTCGGGCCGGTCGAGCAGATTTCGCCCGGCTGGTGCACGCTTTCGGCTTTGATCAGCGACTGGCAGCGCAGCGGCGTGCCCGAACTGCGCCTGTCCAATGATCGCCATTACTACGTGACGGGCGGCTATGAGCAGATGTTCCGCCTCTCGCCGCTGCGTGAACGCACCGATTGGAAGAAGGTCTCGCTGTGGGGGATGGGGATTGCCTCGCGCGATATCACCGGCGACGGCTTGCCCGAGGTGATGATGACCTCGATGGGCGATCAGGTGCTGCAATTCAATCGCGGCACCGGTTTCGAGGAGGCGCCCTATGCCGTGGGCGCGACCGCGCATCGGCCCCATATCGGCGATGATGGCCGCCCCTCGACGGGCTGGCATGCGGAATTTGGCGATGTCGACAATGACGGTCTGGCCGACCTGTTTCTCTCCAAGGGCAATGTCGATCAGATGCCTTCGATGGCGATGCATGATCCCAATTCCCTGCTGATGCAGGGCGCGGATGGCCATTTCACCGAAGCCGCCGCCTCGGCGGGCATCGCGAGCATGGCACGCGGGCGCGGGGCCGCATTGGTCGATCTCAACGCCGATGGTTTGCTGGATCTGGCGGTGGTGAATCGCCGCGCGCCGATGGAGCTGTGGCGCAATGTGACGCCGGAACCGGGCCATTGGACAGCGGTTGAATTGCGCCAGCCCGGGGCCAATACGCATGCGGTGGGCGCTTGGGTCGAGCTGCGCGCGCAGGGCCGGGTGCAGGCGCAGGAAGTCACAATCGGCGGCGGTCACGCCGGGGGCAGTGCGGTGGCGCTGCATTTCGGGCTGGGGGCGGCCACCGGGGCAGAGCTGCGGGTGATCTGGCCCGATGGCGTGCGCACGGACTGGCAGCCCGCGCGGATCGATGCCGTGACTCCGGTCCACCGTGCGCCGCTTTAGCGATCTATCGGCAAGCCGGAGGGCACCTGTTCGGGGATCTTCAGCCGCCCCGCGAGCGCTGCGGGATCGGTGAGCGTGTCGAGAAAAGCCAGAAGATCCGTGACGTCCGCGTCAGAGAGCGCGCGGCCCGGACTTGCGGCTTGCGCAATCGCGGATATTTCGGCGGGCGTGTCAAGCACCGCCCAATCGGGTTTCGTGCCCGGGAGATCGGGCAGAAGCGCGCGGCGCTGGTAGCGCGCCAACGCATCGCCGCGCGCTGCGTGATCGGCGATGAACTGGCCCAGATCGAGATGCGCCCCGGCATGGCCCCAAGGTCCGGTGCGCGCGACATTGCGCAAGGAGGGCGTGCGAAAGGCAAAGCGGTCCTGCGCCTGTCCGGTCACCCGCATCCGCCCGTCATCGCGGGAATGGCGCTCGAACCGCTCGGCCTTACCCGGTCCGATCTGCGGCGCGGCCATCGCGTGAAAGGCGTGATCGGTCTGGAACGGCCCGGAATGGCAGGTGGCACAGCCCGCATCGCCGTAAAACAGCGCAGCCCCCGCCGCCGCGCGCCCCTGCAGCTGGGTCTCACCGCGCAGCACCGCGTCAAACGGGCTGCTGTCAGAGCGCCATTCGAAGGCGACAAAGGCTGCGATTGCATCGGAGATATCGGTGAACCCGATGGGCGCACCCGCGGCGATCTTGGGATCGAGCGCTTTGAACCCCTCGGCATAGGCGGGGATCGCAGAGACCCGCTGCGCGATCAGATCCCAAGCCCCGCCCGGCCCGGTGATCCGCCCCGAGCGCACCGCCCGCGACACCTCGTTCTCGTTGTAATGCCCCGCCATTTTATCGGGCGAGAGCACGGGGAACATCGTCTGAGCCGACAGCACCCCCGAAAACCCGCTCACCATTTCCTCATCCATCGGCGTGCGAATGCCGCTGGGGCGGGTCGGATCGGCCTGAATTCGGCCGTCATGAAACAGCGTGGTAAATTCCTGCGCGCCGAGATTGAAGAGCGCGGTCGCGTTGCGCGGGATGCGCTGCTCGGGGCGGTTGGTGCCCGTGACATGGCGCTGCGGCCCGAGCCCGACACCGCCTTCGCCCAACCCAAGACTGAGACCATCGGTGGTTGCAAAGCGGGGGTGATGGCAGCTCGCGCAGGAAATGTTGCGATTTCCCGACAGGACGGGATCGTAGAACAGCAGCTGGCCCAGCTTGGCCGCGCGCGGATCGATGGATGTGTAATCCGCGTCAACGGGTGCGCGCGGCAGCGGCGGCTGCGCCACGGCTGCTTGCGCAATCAGCAGCGCCAAGGCCGCCCCGATTATCCCATAGCTGCGCATCCAGACCTCCCCGCGACCCGCTCTCCCGCGCCGAGCATCGCATAGGGCGGGACGCGGCGGCAAGAGAGCAGGGGCGGGCCGAGAGCGGGTGTAAAAAAGCCGCCCCCCCTGCATGGATCAGCGGGGGCGGATCACTCTGCGGCGGGCCGGGTTACGCCGCCCACTCGCCCTTGCGGAAGATCGCAACACGGCTGCCATCGGCGCGAATACCGTCGATATCCGTATCGGGCCCGCCGATCATCCAGTCGACATGGATCAGGCTGGAATTGCCGCCTTTTTCAGCGACTTGCTCGGAGCTCAAATCCGCCCCGTCGACGAAACATTTCGAATAGCACTGGCCCATCGCGATGTGGCACGCGGCGTTTTCGTCATAGAGCGTGTTGAAGAACAATAGTCCCGATTTCGAGATCGGCGAGCCATGCGGGACCAAGGCGACCTCGCCCAGACGGCAGGCGCCCTCATCGGTGGCGATGAGCTTTTGCAGGACCTCTTGACCGCGTGTGGCGGTGGCCTCAACGGCGCGCCCGCCCTCGAACCGCATCTCGATATTCTCGATCAGCGAGCCCTGATGCGACAGCGGCTTGGTTGCCCGCACAGTGCCATCGACGCGCGCGGCATGGGGCGTGGTAAAGACCTCTTCGGTCGGGATGTTTGGGTTGCACACGACGCCGTTCTGCGCGGGCGAGGCTCCGCCCTGCCATTCGTGATCATCGGCCAGACCTACCGTCAGATCGGTGCCGGGGCTGGTGAAATGCAGCGCCGAGAACCGCTCTGCGTTGAGCCATTGCGTGCGCTTGCGCAGCTCGGCATTATGGGCCTCCCATGCCGCGACCGGGTCGGGCTGATCGACGCGCGAGGCGGCAAAGATGGCATTGGCGAGCTTCTCCACGGCTTCGTCCTCGGGCAGATCGGGGAACATCCGCGTGGCCCAAGCGACGCTCGGATAGCTCACGATTGACCAGTTGATCGCGAAATTCGAGATCTTCTCGAGCGCGGGTTTGTAGGCGATGGAATTGGCCTTGCCAGCCCGTGCGGCTTTCTCGGGGTCTTGATCTGCCAGCATCATCGGGTCATCGCCGACAATCGCCATCCGCGCAGCATTTCCCTCGTAAGCCTTTGCCATGCCTTCATAAAGCCAGCCGGGCGCGCGGTCGAAGCTGGCGTCATTGGCGTGGCGGTAGCGGGCAAGCGTGATCTCTTCATCGCCCAAGATCGGTGTGACGAGACCCGCGCCTGCCTTATAGGCTTCGGCGGCAATCTCGCGCACCAGCGGCAGCGCGCTGACAGGCGCGGTCAACACGAGATCTTGGCCGGGTTGCAGGTTGAGGCCCACGCGCACGGCGACTTGTGCCAGTTTTTGCAGGGATTTCGGATCGAGATCTTTCGACATTGCGAGGCTCCTTTTATGGCTTTGCCGCAACCTCTACCCGTCCCTTGCGAAGGTCAAGCCGAGGGTCACGCGGGCGGCGTCGGACGCCCCTTTGAGAGCGGCAGTTCGAGCGAGTGTTTCATCTGCTCCATCGACAGGCTCGAGGACACGTCATGGATCGGGATGCGCGAGACCAAGTCCTTGTAGAACCGATCAAAATCCTGCGTCGAGGCGACCTGTACCTTGAGCAGGTAATCGAGCGTTCCCGCGAGCCTGTGGGCCTCGGTGATCTCGGGCATATCCTCGATCACGGCCTTGAAGCGCTCCAGCCAGTCGCTCTCATGCTGGCCGGTGCGGATGGAGACGAAAAACGTTTCGCTCAGCCCCACTTTGCGCGGGTCGAGGATCGCGGCCTGACGCAGGATTGTACCGTTCTGCGTGAGCTTCTGGACGCGGTTCCAGACGGTGGTTTTGGCCAGCGCAACGCGGGTCGCGATTCTCTCCAGCGAGAGGGTCGCATCACGTTGCAGCTCGGTCAGGATGCGGCGGTCGTCCTCGTCCATGTCAGTCCTTCTGCCTTTCGGGGCTAAATTTGAACAAAACTCAGATCCTGGCCAGTTAGACGAAACAAATTCCAAAGATGCAAGTGTGGCATTGTTTCATCTGGGAAAACCTTCATTTTCTGCAGAAGCGAACAGGAGTAGAGCCATGCGTCATTTCCCGATTTTTCTCGACACGGTCGACAAGACCATCGTTGTCGCGGGCGCTGGCGAATGCGCCGTGGCCAAGCTGCGGCTGCTTTTGAAGACTGAAGCGCGGATCGTCGTGTTCGACGCCGATGCCGAGGATCAGGTGCGCGACTGGGCCGCGCAGGGCCGGGTGGAGCTGCATCTGCGGGATCTGGTGCTGGCCGATCTCGGCGGTGCGATCTTGGTCTATGCCGCCTATGACGATCCCGAGCGCGATCTGGGTGTGCAGGCGCTGGCGCGCGAGGCCCGTGTGCCCGCACTTGTGGTCGACAATCTTGACGCCTCCGATTTCATCACCCCCGCGATTGTGGACCGCGACCCGGTGACCGTGGCGATTGGGACCGAGGGCACGGCCCCCGTGCTCGCCCGCGCGATCAAAGCGGGCATCGAGGCGCGTCTGCCCGTTGGTCTCGGCGCGTTGGCCCGTCGGGCGAAAGCGCTGCGTCCCGCCGCCGAGGCGCTGCCCAAAGGCCGTGCCCGGCGCGACTTCTGGACCCGTTTCTTCTTTGGCGGAGAGGATGCAGAGGTGCTGCTGGAGCAGGCAAAATCGCAAGAGGCGCAACCCGGTCACGTGCATTTCGTGGGCGCAGGCCCGGGCGATCCCGAGCTTCTGACGCTGCGCGCGCGCAAGATGCTTCATGAGGCCGATGTGGTGGTTTATGACCGTCTCGTGTCGCCGGAGATCCTTGAACTGGCCCGGCGCGAGGCGCGGCTGATTGAGGTCGGCAAGACCGGCTTTGGCCCCTCGTGGAAGCAAGAAGACATCAACGTACTGCTGGTCGAGGAGGGGCGCAACAACCGCGTCGTGCGTCTGAAATCCGGCGATCCGGGCGTGTTCGGCCGTCTCGATGAAGAGGTTGAGGCGTTGGATGCGGCAGGTGTCGCGTATGACGTCACCCCCGGGATCACGGCGGCCTCGGCGGCTGTGGCGGGGCTTGGGCTCAGCTTTACCCGGCGCGGTCGCAATTCCGGCCTGCGTATCATCACCGGCCATGACACCAAGGGCTTTGCCGAGCAGGACTGGCGCGAGCTGGCCCGCCCCGGTGCGGTGGCCGCGATCTATATGGGCAAGAAAGCCGCGCGTTTCGTCACCGGTCGGTTGATGATGCATGGGGCAGCGCCCGACACCCCCGTGAGCATCGTCGAGAACGCCTCGCGTGCCGATCAGCGCATCATTGCGAGCGATCTGGTCACGCTTGAGCGCTCGCTGAGCGATGTCGCCGGGCCGGCTGTGCTGCTGCTGGGGCTCGCCCCGCGCGCCGCCGCCCAGCAAGCAAACCAATGGCAGGAGGCGCTCTGATGGCCCGCAAATTTACTCCGCAGGTGGTCAGCGCGAACCATCTGATCGAAGGCGACACGATCTGGTTCGACGGCTCGGACTGGGTGCGCGACATCACCCGCGCGCGCGCCGCCGAGACCGCAGAAGAGGCCGAGGCGCTGCTTGCTCAGGCACAGGCGGGCGCCGAGGCGCATCGCGCCGTGGGGCTCTATCTCGCCGAAGTTGCCATTGAGCCGCAGGGTCCGCGCCCGACCCATTTCCGCGAGATCTACCGCGTGAACGGCCACAAGACGAACCCTCCGCATGAGGAGCATATCTGATGTATAGCTACACCGAATTTGACCGTGATTTCCTGCGGGCCCGCGTCGACGAGTTCCGCGGTCAGGTCGCGCGCCGCCTTGACGGATCGCTCACCGAAGATGAATTCAAGCCGCTGCGCCTGATGAACGGGCTCTATCTGCAACTTCACGCCTATATGCTGCGCGTGGCCATTCCCTATGGCACGCTGCGCTCGGCGCAGATGCGCAAACTGGCCGAGATCTCGGAGCGTTGGGATCGGGGCTATGGCCATTTCACCACCCGCCAGAACATCCAGTTCAACTGGCCGCGCCTGACCGATGTGCCCGACATGCTCGACGCGCTCTCCGAAGTTGGCATGCATGCGATCCAGACCTCGGGCAATTGCATCCGCAACGTGACGGCGGACCATTTCGCAGGCGCTGCTCCCGGCGAGGCGGAAGATCCGCGCATCACCGCCGAGCTGGTGCGTCAGTGGTCGACCGATCACCCGGAATTTGCCTATCTGCCGCGCAAGTTCAAAGTGGCCGTGACCGCGCTTGAGCAAGACCGCGCCGTGATCCGTTTCCACGATATCGGGCTGCGCGTGAAGTCTCGCGATGGCGAGATCGGCTATGAGGTCGTGATCGGGGGCGGTTTGGGCCGCACGCCGATGATCGGCAAAGTGGTGCGCGAATGGCTGCCTAAGCGCGATCTGCTGGCCTATCTCGAAGCGATCCTGCGGGTCTACAATCTCAGCGGTCGGCGCGACAACAAGTACAAGGCGCGCATCAAGATCCTCGTCCACGAGACGGGGCTTGATGAGTTGCGCGAACGTATCGAGGCCGAGTTCGCGACCGGCGCGCGCCTGTTGGGCGATGTGAACCCCGACGTGATCGCGCAGATCGAGCAGAGCTTTGTCGACCCGGAGTTCCGCGACGATCCGGTGGCCCCCTTCGCGCCGAGCCCTGCGTTTCAGGCCTTCCTCGACACCAACCTCTCGGCCCATAAGCGCGCCGACCACGCCATCGTCACGGTCTCGACCAAGCCGATTGGCGGCACGCCGGGCGATGTCACCGCCGATCAGATGCGGGTGCTGGCAGATCTGGCCGAAATTTACGGCTATGACGAGCTGCGCATCAGCCATGAGCAGAACGTGATCTTGCCGCATGTGCATCGCAACGATCTGGCCAAGGTCTATGAAGCGCTGCGCGCGGCGGGGCTGGCCACGGCCAATGTCGGGCTGGTTTCGGATATCATTGCCTGCCCGGGGCTCGATTACTGCGCGCTGGCAACGGCGCGGTCGATCCCGGTGGCGCAGCAGATCTCCGAGATGTTCGCCGATATCGACGCACAGCACGACATCGGGCCGCTCAAGATCAAGATCTCGGGCTGCATCAATGCCTGCGGGCACCACCATGTCGGTCATATCGGCATTCTGGGTCTCGACCGGGCAGGGGTGGAAAACTACCAGCTCACCCTTGGCGGCGACGGCACCGAAGATGCAGCCGTGGGCGACCGCACGGGTCCGGGCTTTGCCTATGACGAGGTGGTTCCGGCCGTCGGGCGCCTCATCCACGCCTATCTCGAAGCGCGGGAAGACAAGCATGAGAGCTTCCTGCACACCTATCGCCGTGTCAGCCTCGCCCCGTTCAAGGCCGCTTTGTATGGAGAACGTGATGCAGCCGCTGCGTGAAACCCAGTTCGATACAAGGAGCAAGCTGGCCGTTGAAGCCAGTGTCGAGCGCCTGAATGCGCGCTTTGCCGAAAGCGATGCGAGCGAGATCCTGCGCGCCGCGCTCAATGCGATGCCGGGGCGGATTGCCGTGGTCTCGTCCTTTGGGGCGGATTCGGCGGTGCTGTTGCACCTGCTCTCCGAGATCGACCGCGATGTGCCGGTGCTGATGCTCGAGACACAGATGCTCTTTGCCGAGACGCTGGACTATCAGCGCGATCTCTCTGCCCATCTGGGGCTGCGCGATGTGCGCCTGCTGACGCCGATCTCGGATGTGCCCGAAGATTTGCATCTGCGCGATACCTCCGCCTGCTGCCAGCTGCGCAAGGTCGAGCCGCTGGAAAAAGCGCTTGCGGAATTTGACGGCTCGATCACCGGGCGCAAGCGGTTCCAGACCGGTGCACGTGCGGCGATGCCGGTTTTCGAGACCGACTATGCCGGTCGCGTGCGGGTCAATCCGCTCGCAAGCTGGTCCGCGCAGGCGCTGGTCGATCATCTCGACGCGCATAACCTGCCGCGCCACCCGCTCGTCTCGAAGGGCTATCCTTCGATCGGCTGCGCGCCCTGCACCCGCCCTGCGAGCAGCGAAGATCCGCGTGCGGGCCGTTGGGCCAACGAGACGCGCGAGGAATGCGGCATTCACTTTGGCCCTGACGGGCGCATCATCCGGGGGGCTGCATGACCCAGATCGTCTCTAAAGACGGCTTCGTTGCCGATCAATTCGCCGATCTCGAGCGGCTCGCGCCTGAGGACTACCGCCCTGGCGCCGCGCTGGCGCTGGGACCGACCGCTGATCCGGGCGCTTTGGCCGAACAGCTCAGCTCGGCCCCGCTGGTCGAAATCACAGTGGGCGGATTTGGCGATGGGCGCGAGTTCTCCATTGGCGCCTTGCTGCGCCGTCAGGGTTATCGTGGCCATCTGCGCGCCTGCGGGCCGCTGCTGGTCGATCAGTTCCGCGCCCTGATCCGCTGTGGCTTTGACGATATTGCGCTGCCCGACGAGATGGCCGAGCGCCAGCCCGAGGCGCAATGGCGCGCCGTCCCCTTCGAGACCGGCTACCGCGCCCGGTTGCTCAACGCCTGAGGATAGTTTCGATGAATGACATGAGTTTCGATGCGGTCACGCATGACCGCGTGGCGACCTCCGCGCATCCCGATGCCGCCGAGGTAACCTCGATCACCCATTGGACGGACCGGCTGTTTTCGTTCCGGCTCAAGCGGCCGCGTAGCCTGCGCTTCCGTTCGGGCGAGTTCGTGATGATCGGGCTTGTGGGCGACAATGGCAAACCGATCCTGCGCGCCTATTCCATCGCCTCGCCCTCTTGGGATGAAGAGCTGGAGTTTTACTCGATCAAGGTGCAGGACGGCCCGCTCACCTCGCGGCTTCAGCATATCCGCACTGGCGATCATGTGATCTTGCGCCCCAAGCCCGTGGGCACGCTTGTGCACGACGCGCTGCTGCCGGGTAAGCGGCTCTATATGGTGGCCACCGGCACCGGCATCGCGCCCTTTGCGAGCCTGCTGCGCGATCCCGAGACTTGGGAGAAATATAACGAGGTGATCCTCACCCATACCTGCCGCCAGCGCGCGGATCTGGCCTATGGGCAGGATCTGGTGACCGATCTTGCGCTCGATCCGCTGGTCGGAGAGCAGGCGGCGGCAGGGCTGCGCGTGATCACCACCACCACGCAGGAAGAGAGCCCCCATCAGGGACGGATCACCGATTGGATCTCTGAGGGCAAACTGGCTCAGGTGCTGGGCCTGCCGGATCTGACCCCGGAAGAAGATCGCGTGATGATCTGTGGCTCGGTCGGTCTCAACAAGGATATGGCGGCCTTGCTTGAGGCGCGCGGGCTTGACGAGGGCTCGAACGCAAATCCCGGCCATTACGTGGTCGAGAAAGCCTTTGTCGGCTGATGGATAAGCGAGCGGGAATGACCCGCTCGCACCCCTGTCGCTTTAGATCGCGCCCGTGAGGCTTTCCTTGATCAGGCGCGCCTTGGTTGTCTTGTCGAACGGGTGCAGCAAGGTGTTCTCAAGCGAGGCCACCTTGCGAAAGCCAAGATTGTCGAGCGGCGTTTTGGGGGGCACATAGGCTGCCAGCCGCGACTGGTCGAGCAGGCTCAGATGCGGATCGGCGGGCATGAAGAAGGCCGGGTCATTGCCGTTTTGCGCAGCCGAAGGGGCATCGGGCGTCACCACGTCCTGTCCGGCAAGCGCGGGCAGGGTGCCAAGGGCCAAGACGGCTGTGGCAAGGCTCAGGATCGTTAGGCGCATCAGTGATCTCCCTATCTGTGCGAGGCCGCTCCGGGCTGGGGCTCGACGGCATGCTGTGCTGGGGCCGCATCTCGGCCCTTTCTCGCTATCTTACACGAATATAAGCGCACGCAACGGGGCCCGCCGCTCACGGACGCGCAAGTTTCGGTGACAGCGGGGCCCTGCAAATTTGACACGCGCGCCGCGCGAAGCGTGACCTGAAGGTCACTCGGGGATTCCCATACGTCAAATGATATGCTAAGCACGTCTTATAAGGGGCAAGAGGGGTCACGTAAAAGGCCCCCGGCAGTGAGGTAAGGCAGTGATGAAAACGGGCTATCAAGGCACGTTCGTAATCTCTTGGGCGCAAACGGAAATCGACGGAACACCGGCACCCGCACCTGAGATCGTGACAGTTGGGGCATGCTGGCGTTGGACCGGCGAGGCCATTCGGGTCGATGGCCCGAACGACATGCTGATTTTGCAGGGTGCCAAGGGAGAGGCAGCGCGTCGGGCGCGTGCGGCCAAGGCCGTCCGCAGATTGCTGGGCGATGCGCTGGGGGCTCCGCGCCCAAGCGTCGAGTTGGGGCTTGAGGACAGCCCCAATCAGAGCTTCACCGTGACCGATGGTTATAAGGTTTACGTCGTCACGCTGGTCGAGCTGCCCGAAAGCGGCGCGCGGCTGTTGATGTTCTCGGGCCATATTCCGCAAAACGACACCGATCTTTGGGTCGTGGACCGCGCGCTTGATCTGCGCCCGAAATCCGCGCGCAAAGGTCCGGCAGGGGTGATCTGTTTCACGCCCGGAACGCTGATCGACACGCCGCAGGGCAAGCGCCCGGTCGAAGCGCTGCGCCCCGGCGATCAGGTCGCGACTTGCGATAACGGTCCGCAGGCGATCCGCTGGATCGGGCAGCGCCGGATTTCCGGGGCGCGCCTGCATGCGATGCCGCATCTGCGCCCGGTGCGTATTTCCGGCCATGCGCTGGGGCATGATCGCCCCGATGCTGATCTTCTGGTCTCGCCGCAGCACCGGATGCTGCTGCGCGGTGCCCCGGCGCGCGCGCTTTTTGCCGAGGACGAGGTGCTTGTGCGGGCTTGCGATCTGGTCAATGGCAGCTCGGTCCGCATCGAGGCGGGCATGGCCGAGCTGCATTACATTCACCTGCTTCTGGACCGCCATGAGGTGCTTTGGGCCAACGGGCTGGAAAGCGAAAGCTTCCATCCGGCCTCGACCGTTCTGTCGGCAATCGCGCCCGATCAGCGCGACGGTCTGCGCGCCGTGGTGCCCGAGGTCGAGTCCAATCCGCTGAGCTACGGGGCCTATGCGCGCCGCGCCCTCAAACCCTCTGAGGCCGCGATCCTGCGCCATGATCTGGTCGCGTAAAACGCGGGCGTCTGCGCGCATTCATGCACCAATTTGCCCTCGCGCACAGGTGTCTGCGCATTTTTCGTCTTTTCTCGAGCCGAGCTCCTCCCTACCTTGGTCGCAAGGAAAGGACGTTTCATGACCAGACCCGTTATCGGCATAATCGGCAATCTCAGCATTGTGGGCGACCGCTATCCCATCCACGGGGGTGGCCAGCTCAACTCGGAAGCGATTAGCCAAGTTTCCGGCTGTATCCCGCTTGTGGTGCCCGCCGACCCGGAGCTTCTCTCGATCGAGGAGCTATGCGAGATCTGCGACGGGTTTCTGCTCACAGGCGGACGCGCGAATGTGCATCCCGAGGAATATGGGCACGAGGTCACCGAAAAGCATGGCGAGTTTGACCGGGCGCGCGATGCGATCGCCTTGGGGCTGGTGCGCCGCTGCGTCGAGACCGGCCAGCCTTTCTTCGGCATCTGTCGTGGCTTCCAGGAAGTGAATGTCGCGATGGGCGGCACGCTCGATCCCGAAATCCGCGAGCTTCCGGGGCGGCAGAACCACCGGATGCCGCGCGACGGCGATCTCGCGCACAGCTTCACCAACCGCCATATCGTGCGCTTCACCCCCGGCGGCCATTTTGCCCAGCTTTATGGCGCCGAGGAGGTCGAGACAAACTCGCTGCACGGGCAGGGCATCCGCGAGCCCGGACCTCGGATCGTCGTCGAGGGCTACGCGCCCGATGGCACAGCCGAGGCGCTGCGGGTACGCGATGCGCCAGGCTTTACGCTGTCGGTGCAGTGGCATCCCGAATGGCGGGCGGCTGAAGATCCGGTCTCGCGTCCGCTCTTCGAAGCCTTTGGTGATGCGGCGCGCGACTGGGCGGCCGGGCGGCGGCCTGCAGCCCGGGTGGCTTGACCCCGGGCGGCGTTCGGGGCATCGAGAGGCCCTCGACGCTACGACCCGGAGGCTGAAGATGAAACGTTCTCGCGTGAATGAAATCATGGCTGAGGCCGAGGAGATGATCCTCGAATTCGGTTTTCGTTTGCCGCCCTTTGCATGGTGGAGCCCCGCCGAATTTCGCGCCCGTTTGCCGCAGGCGCAACGCGTGGTCGAGGCGCAGATGGGCTGGGATATCACTGATTACGGGCAGGGCGATTTCGATACGCTCGGGCTGTTCCTGTTCACGCTGCGCAATGGCGATCTGCGCGATCTTCAGGCCGGCCATGGTATGACCTATGCCGAGAAGCTCTTGATCTCAAAGAAAGATCAGATCAGCCCGATGCATACCCATATCATCAAAGCCGAGGACATCATCAATCGCGGCGGGGCCAATCTCGCGGTCGAGCTTTACGGCTCCGATGATCAGGGGCAGTTCGACGAGACAGCCGGTGGTATCGTGATGTGCGACGGTGTTCCGCGTCACTTCGAGCCCGGCGAGGTCCTGATGCTGCGCCCAGGCGAGAGCGTGACCCTGCGGCCCGGAGATTGGCACGCCTTTTGGGGTGCGGGTGGCGATGTGCTGATCGGCGAGGTCTCAACGGTCAATGACGACCGCACCGACAACATCTTCCGCGACCCGATCGGGCGGTTCTCTCAGATCGAGGAAGATGTCGCACCGCGTCACCTTCTGGTGAGCGATTACGACAGCTTCCTGCTTTGATCACAAGGCCTTGGCGGCTTCCTCACGGGCGAATGGCTTGAGCCGTTCGCCCTCTTGCGCAAGCCAGATCCGTACGCGCTCGGGGTCCTTTTTGGAAAGCGCATGCAGCCAGCCGCCGATTGCGCTTTGCACAAAGCCGTGCGGATCCTCCGCACGCGCGGTAGCCCAGCCCAGTATCCGCTCGCGCGCGGCGCTCTCTTCGGGCTTGGGTGTGCGCGCCTTAGTGAAGGGCAGGGTGATCACAAAGGCTGCGCGCCGCGTCCACATATGCGACGATCCGATCCACTCCTCGATCAGGTCGAGCCGTGCCGGGTCCGCCTCAAGCCGCTTGGCGCCTGCCTTGCAGGCGTGATCGGCCAGCGCCAGCGCATCGAATTGAGGCACCCAAGAGGTGATGAGTGTCCACGCCTCAGTATCGGGGCGCAGCCGTGCCTGCGTGAGCAGCTTTGCCGCCGCGATCCGCGCCTCGTGAATATCGCTGTCCCAGAGCTGCGCGGCCAGCTCGACCCGACCTGGCACGTCGAGCTGTGCGCGCCAAAGCGTGACCATATCCTCAATGGCAGGGACCGGGACGCCAAGATAGCGTCGCTCGGCGCGGTGATGGGCGGCGGCCTGTGCGGCCTTGGCGGGATCTTCCCACGCTTGCAGCGCAAAGAGTGCCTCCTCGATGCCGGGCGGCGGGCCGAGCGGCTCTTCCTCCTCATCGGGCTCCGCGAAACTCTCATATTGCGCATCGGAGGCGGCGTAGGCTTCGGCTTCCGCGCGCAGCCGCGCCTCTTCCTCGGGCGGAAGGGGCGTGAAATCTGAGGGCTCCGGGCGGGTGATCCGGCTTTCTCCGCGTTTCCGACTCATTCGACTGTCACCGATTTTGCAAGGTTGCGAGGTTGATCGACATCGGTGCCCTTGGCGACCGCCGTGTGATAGGCTAGCAATTGCGCCGGCACCGCATAGAGGATCGGCGCGAAAGGCTCTGCGATTTCAGGAAGTTGCAGCTGCGCCCAAGTGCCGTCTTGCGCTGCCTTCAGCCCCTTGGCATCCGAGGCCAGCAGCACCATGCCGTGGCGCGCCATCACCTCTTGCATATTCGAGACCGTTTTGTCGAACAGCCGGTCGAAGGGGGCCATGACGATCACCGGAACCGTGCGGTCGATCAGCGCGATGGGGCCGTGTTTCAGCTCGCCGCTGGCATAGCCCTCGGCATGGATATAGCTGATTTCCTTGAGTTTGAGCGCCCCTTCAAGGGCCAGCGGATACATCGGGCCGCGGCCCAGAAAGAGAATATCCTGCGCCTCGGCCAGATGCTCGGCCAGCTCGGCAATCGGCGCATCCAGCGCCAAAGCGGTATTCATCAACCCCGGCAGGCTGCGCAGCGTGTCGCAATGGCACGCCAGATCCGGGCCATCCAGCTGGTCGCGGTCGCGCCCGGCCTTGAGGGCCATGACGGCCAGCACCAGAAGCTGGGCGGTAAACGCTTTGGTCGAAGCCACGCCGATCTCGACGCCTGCCATGATCGGCAGCGCGATATCGACCTCGCGCGCAATCGACGAGGTGGGGACGTTCACCACCGCCACCGTCTTGGCCACTTTCTCATGGCAATAGCGCAGGGCTGCCAGCGTATCGGCAGTCTCGCCGGACTGGCTGACAAAGATCGTCATGCCGCGCTCGGACAGTGGCGGCTCGCGGTAGCGGAACTCAGAGGCCACGTCGATCTCAACGGGGATTCGTGCGAAACTTTCGAACCAGTATTTCGCCACCGAGCAGGCATAGAAGGCCGTGCCGCAGGCAACGAGGGAAATCCGGTCAATGTTGGAAAAGTCCAATTCCTCGGGCATATTCAGCCCGGTCTGGGGCAGATAATGTCGCAAAGCGTCAGCCAGCACCACGGGCTGCTCGGCGATTTCCTTGCCCATGAAATGCTTGTAGCCCGCCTTTTCGATCTGTGCCTGACCCAGTTCGATGCGCTGCTCGCTGCGGTTCGCATGACGGCCCTCGGCGTCGAAAATCTCGGCGCCCGCGCGGGTGATGAAAGCGTAATCGCCCTCTTCCAGATAGGTCAGCCGGTCGGTCATCGGCGCCAGCGCAATTGCGTCCGAGCCCACGAACATCTCGCCATCGCCATAGCCGATCGCGAGCGGAGAGCCCTTGCGCGCGGCGATCATCAGATCCTCCTCGCCATCAAAGAGCCAGAGCAGGGCAAACGCGCCTTCCAGCTTGCCCAGCGTCTCGACCGCCGCCGTGCGGGCATCCATCCCGCGCTCCATGAACATGCGGGTCAGCAGCGCGACGGTCTCGGTATCGGTCTGGGTCTGCGCGGCGATCCCGGCCTCGGCCAGCTCGGCGCGCAACGCCTGATAGTTCTCGATGATGCCGTTATGCACGACCGCGACCGGCCCAGCCTTATGCGGATGGGCGTTGGTCGCGGTGGGCGCGCCATGGGTGGCCCAGCGGGTATGGCCGATCCCGGATTTCCCGGCGAGCGGCTCATGCACCAGCAGATCGGACAGGTTCACCAGCTTGCCCACGGCCCGCCTGCGGTCCAGAACGCCCCCATTTACAGTCGCGATCCCAGAGCTGTCATAGCCGCGATATTCCAACCGCTTGAGGCTTTCCACCAGCAGAGGTGCGACTTCATTCTTTCCAAGAACGCCAATAATTCCACACATTTATGAGCCTTTCTTCATGCGCTCTTTTTCGGCGCGCAGCTTGGAAAACAGTTTCGCGGCAAGGCCTTCGCGGTTGACCTGCTTGGAGCGGCCCAAGGCCAGCGCCGCATCGGGCACGTCTTGGGTGATCACCGAGCCCGAGCCGGTCAGCGCGCCCGCGCCGATGGTGACCGGGGCCACGAGCATCGTGTCCGATCCGATGAACGCGTTGGCACCGATCACGGTGCGATGCTTGAAGACGCCGTCGTAATTGCAGGTAATTGTGCCTGCGCCGATATTGGTGTGCTCGCCGATCTCGGCATCGCCCAGATAGGTGAGGTGGCCGACCTTCACACCCTCGGCGAGGACCGCGTTCTTCACTTCGACGAAGTTGCCGATATGCACATCCTCTGCCAGCTCGGCGCCGGGGCGCAGCCGCGCGAAGGGGCCGACGGTCGCGCCGCGCGAGATATGGCAGCCCTCAAGATGGCAGAAGGCCTCGATCCGCGCGCCGCTCTCAATGGTGACCTCGGGGCCGAAGACCACGTTCGGCCCGATCACCACATCGCGGCCCAGATAGGTGTCGAGTGCGAAATAGACCGAGGCCGGGTCGATCATCGTCACGCCGTCTGCCAGCGCCTCGGCACGGGCGCGGGCCTGAAACTGCGCCTCGGCGCGGGCGAGCTCTTCGCGGGTGTTGATGCCCAGCGTCTCGGCCTCATCACAGGTCACGACCTGCGCGCTGAGCCCTTTCGCGCGTGCGCCCGCCACGATATCGGTCAGGTAATATTCCTGCGCGGCGTTGTCGTTGGACAGGCCCGCCACCAGATCTTGCAAGACAGCGGCATCGCAAGAAATAACGCCGGAATTGCAAAGCGTTATGGCGCGTTCGTCATCTGTGGCATCCTTGAATTCCACAATCCGCTCCAGCGCGGCGCCGTCCGTCACAAGCCGTCCGTAGCGTCCGGGGTCCGCAGCCTCAAAGCCCAGCACCACGACATCCGCATCGGCCTGCGTCATCAGCTCCAGCGTCTCGGGGCGAATGAAGGGCGTGTCGCCGTAAAGGACGATCACGCGGCCCTCGAAGCCCGCCAGCGCAGGCAGCGCCTGGGCCACCGCATGGCCGGTGCCAAGCTGCGCGTCTTGCAGCACAACCTCGGCGTCGGGGGCGAACTTTGCGACCGACTTGCGCACCGGCTCGGCCCCGTGGCCTGCCACGACGATCACACGCGCGGGCTCAAGCGCGCGCGTACTGGCCAGCGCATGGGCCAGAAGGGGCGCGCGCCCGATCTCGTGGAGCACCTTTGGCAGGTCGGATTTCATACGGGAACCTTGCCCCGCCGCGAGGGTGATCAGCGCTATTTCCATGGAACGTGCCTTTTCTTCTGCTCGCCCTCGTTTTACGCATTGGCATCCCCGCCGCAAGGGCTGCGTCTTCACGCTTCTTTTCGCGGTGTTACCGAAAATTAGGAGGGCGCGATGCGCACGGTGGTGTTTGATCTCGATGGCACTCTGGCCGATACCTCGGGCGATCTGATCGCGGCGGCGAATGCGTGCTTTGTCGCCCGTGGGCATGCGCCTTTGCTGGATGCGCAAGACGATGCGCTGATCGCGTTTCAGGGAGGCCGCGCGATGCTGCGGGTTGGATATGCGCGGGTGGGCCTCGAGGGCGCGGCGCTTGAGGCGCTGGTGGAGGCGGATTACAAGCCGCTTCTGGGTTATTACGGCGCGGAGATTGATAGATATACCCGGCTTTACCCTGGGGCAGTAGATGCGGTGAAAACGCTGCGCAATCAGGGCTTTGCGACTTCGATCTGCACCAATAAGCCCGAGGGGCTCGCGCGCGATCTGGTGGCGCGGCTGGGCGTGGCGGAGCTGTTTGACGCGCTGATCGGCGCCGATACGCTGCCGGTGCGCAAGCCCGCCCCCGAGCCCTATATCGCGGCCGTCGAGCAGGCGGGGGGCACGGTCGCGCGCTCTTTGCTGCTGGGCGATACGGTGACCGATCGCGAAACTGCGCGCGTCGTGGGGGTGCCCAGCGTGTTGGTGAGCTTCGGGCCAGAGGGCCGCGGCATCGAGCGGCTGGCGCCCGAGGCCCTGCTGGATCGCTACGAGGATCTGCCCGCACTGGCCCTGCGGCTGTTGGGCGCGGCTGACTGAGCCTTCGGACCGGCGTGATCTTGCCGAGAGCGGCGGCGCAAAACGGTGTGGGCCGCGACCGCTAGGATGCAGCGCCCGGATATTCGGGGGACATAGGAGGAAAGGCTGATGACGACGGCCCCGCATCAGGGAGGCTACAAGATCGGCGGGACGGGCCACGCGACGCTTTTTGTGCTGATCGTGGTGTTTCTCGATATGGTGGGGCTGGGCTTGATCCTGCCCGTTCTGCCCGAGCTGATCACGCAGGTGGGCCATATCGATCTTGCGCATGCCAGCAAGATCGGCGGTCTGATGTTTGCAGCCTTCAGCCTTGCGCAGTTTCTGTTTGCGCCCCTGATGGGCAACCTCTCGGACCGGTTCGGGCGGCGTCCGCTCTTGCTGCTGGCGGTCGCAGGGCTGGGGGTGGACTACCTGTTTCACGCCTTCGCCCCCTCGATCCTGTGGCTCTTCGTGGGGCGGCTGCTCGCGGGCGTGTGCGGCGCGTCTTTCGTTATCGCCAGCGCCTATCTGGCGGACGTGAACGCGCCCGAGGATCGCGCCCGCGCCTTCGGGCTGATGGGGGCGGCTTTCGGGCTTGGCTTCGTTCTGGGGCCTGCGCTTGGCGGCCTTCTGGGAGAGTTGGGGCCGCGCGTGCCATTCTTCGTGGCCGCTGCGATTTCAGGGCTCAACCTTATCTATGGCTGGTTCGTCCTGCCCGAAAGCCTGCCGCCCGAGCGCAGACGCCCGCTGAAGTGGCGCGCTTGCAATCCCTTCGGCACGCTCAAGGTCTTTGCCCGCTATCCCGGTGTGCTGCCGATGGCGGGGGTGATGGGCGTCTATCTGTTCGCCTCGTCGGTTTATCCCGCGATCTGGCCGTTCTGGGGGATCGCCAAATTTGGCTGGTCGGAGGGGATCGTCGGGCTGACGCTGGCGGTCTTCGGGCTGGTCGCCGCCGGATTCGAGGGCGGTCTGTCGGGGGTGGCGGCCCGGCGTTTGGGCGAGGCGCGGGTGGTGATGATCGGGCTGGCGCTTGGGGCTGTAATGACGCTCGCGCTGGCGCTCTCGGGTAGTCTTGCAATGGTGCTTGTGGTGCTCGTGGTCAACGGCATGGAGGGGCTGGTGCATCCGATGCTCAGCGCCTTGATGTCGCGCGCCGTGCCCGAGGATGCGCAAGGCGCTTTGCAGGGTGGGATCTCGGCGGTGATGAACCTTGCGATGTTGCTGGGCACGCTGTTCTTCACGCAGGTTTTCGCGATGTTTCAGGCGCCGGGCGCGCTGATCCGCACGCCTGACATGGCCTTCTATATGGCAAGTGCTATCTTGGCCGTGGCGTTGGTGCTTTTCCTGCGCATTCGCAAGGGGATCGTATGACAGAGCGTTTCGAGGGCAATTTCACGCAGCAAGAGCCGATCAGCGAAGAGGCAATCGCGGCGGCCGTGGAGGTTATGCGCTCCGGGCGTCTGCACCGCTATAACACGGCCCCCGGTGAGGCGGGCGAGGTGGCCCTTCTGGAGCAGGCCTTCGCCGCCTTCACCGGGGCGCGCTATTGCCTTGCCGTGGCCTCTGGGGGCTATGCGATGGGCTGCGCCCTGCGCGCGCTTGGCGTGGGGCCGGGGGCGCGGGTGCTGACCAATGCGTTCACGCTGGCCCCTGTGCCGGGCGCGATTGCGGCACTTGGCGCCGAGCCTGTCTTTGTCGAGACCACCGAGAACCTGACAATCGATCTTGAGGATCTGACCGCCAAAGCCCGCGCGGGCGACGTGCTGATGCTCAGCCATATGCGCGGCCATATCTGCGACATGGATGCGCTGATGGAGATTGCGCAGGCCCATGAGCTGCGGGTGATCGAGGATTGCGCCCATACGATGGGGGCGGCTTGGGCAGGCGTGCCTTCAGGGCGGCATGGCGTGGTGGGCTGTTATTCGACCCAGACTTACAAGCACATGAATTCGGGCGAGGGCGGGCTGATCGTCACCGATGACGCCGCGCTGGCGGCCCGGATGATCCTGCTCTCAGGCAGCTACATGCTGTACGAACGCCATCTGGCATCGCCCCCGCCAGAGGCCTTTGCGCAGCTGAAATACGACACGCCCAATGTCTCGGGGCGGATGGACAATTTGCGCGCGGCGATCCTGCGCCCGCAGCTGGCGACGCTGCCCGAGCGCGTGGCGCGGTGGAATGCGCTCTACGCCGCGATGGAGGCGGGGCTTGCGGATGTGCCGGGCGTGGCGCTCACTGCCCGCCCGCAGGCTGAGGCCTATGTCGGCTCCTCCTTCCAGTTCCGGCTTCCGGGGCGTGTGGCGGACGAGATACAAGAGATCGTGGCGCGCTGTGCCGCGCGCGGGGTCGAGCTGAAATGGTTCGGTGCCGCCGAGCCCGCCGGGTTCACCTCACGCCATGACAGCTGGCGCTACGCTCCGCCGCAAGCAATGCCGCGCACCGATGCGGTTCTGGCGGGTCTTCTGGATCTGCGCCTGCCGCTGACCTTCTCGCAAGCTGATGTGGCCCAGATCGCCCGGATCATTCGCGACGTCCTCACCACCTGATCGGGCCTGCGCGCTCAAGCCCTGATTAGACCTATCGCCAGAGCGTCGCCCCGTTTGGGTGCGATGCCCGCACGCGGATCTTCACGCGGGTCTTGACGCGACTCGGCTGGCGGGAGTAAATGAACAAGCGTTCAATAAGCGAGGGAGGAAAGCGGATGTTCGCGCATTCGATGGAGTTCGATCTGGGCGAGGATATCGCGAGCCTGCGCGAGATGGTGCGCCGCTGGGCCACCGAGCGTGTGGCGCCGATCGCGGCCAGCACCGATCTCGACAACAGCTTCCCCAACGCGCTCTGGCCCGAGATGGGCGAGCTGGGTCTTTTGGGCATCACGGTGCCCGAGGCGTATGGCGGCGCGGATATGGGCTATCTCGCCCATGTCGTGGCGACCGAAGAGATCGCGCGCGCCTCCGCCTCGATCGCGCTGAGCTACGGGGCGCATTCGAACCTTTGCGTCAATCAACTCAAGCTCAACGGCAGCGAGGCGCAAAAGCGCAAATACCTGCCCGGCCTCGTGTCCGGCCAGCAGATCGGTGCGCTGGCCATGAGCGAGACCGGCGCCGGATCGGATGTGGTGGGCATGAAGCTGCGCGCCGAGAAGCGCGACGGGCATTACCGTCTCAATGGCCATAAATACTGGATCACCAACGGCCCCGATGCCGACACGCTGATCGTCTATGCCAAGACCGACCCCGAAGCAGGCTCGCGCGGGATCACCGCTTTCATCGTCGAAAAGGGCATGGCAGGTTTCTCGACCAGCCCGCATTTCGACAAGCTCGGCATGCGCGGCTCGAACACCGCGCAGTTGTTCTTCGATGATTGCGATATTCCGTTCGAGAATGTGTTGGGCGAGGAGGGGCGCGGCACGCGGGTGCTGATGTCGGGGCTCGATTACGAGCGCGTGGTGCTCTCGGGCATCGGCACCGGGATCATGATGGCCTGCCTCGACGAGGTCGTGCCCTATGCCCGCGAGCGCGAGCAATTCGGCCGGCCCATCGGGAATTTCCAGCTCATGCAGGCCAAGATCGCCGATATGTATGTCGCGATGAACACCGCGCGGGCCTATGTCTACGAGGTCGCGCGGGCCTGTGACCGGGGCGGGGTCACCCGTCAGGACGCCGCCGCCGCCGTGCTCTACGCCTCCGAGCAGGCGATGGTGCAGGCCCATCAGGCGGTGCAGGCCTTGGGTGGGGCAGGGTTTCTCAACGATTCCAAAGTTTCACGCCTGTTCCGCGACGCAAAGCTCATGGAGATCGGCGCGGGCACATCAGAGATCCGCCGGATGCTGATCGGGCGCGAAGTGCTGAGTGCGTCATGAGATGGGTCGTTCCTCTCGTGCTGCTTCTCTCGGCGACTGCGGCCCGGAGCGAGCCTGTAAAAGTGCCCTATTCGCCGCAGGTGCTTGATGCCTGTCTCGCCGCGAACGTTGGGTTGGCGCGGCAGGCCTGCATTGGGGTTGGCGCCCAATATTGCATGGCGCAATCCGGTTTTGGCAGCAGCAATGCCGGGATGGGGATGTGCTTTGGCGCGGAGCGCGATGACTGGGACGCGCGTCTCAACGCAGCTTATCAGGCGGTCCTGAAGACGGATGGCGCAAGTGATGCCGAGATGAAATCGCTGGGCTCTGCGGCCCCGCCGCAAGTGCCCGCCCTGCGCGAGATGCAGCGCGATTGGGTCGCGTTTCGCGACGCTGCCTGCACCTATGAGATGACGACCTGGGGCGGTGGCTCGGGCGCGGGCCCGGCGGGATCGGAATGTGAGATGACCCTCACGGCGCGGCAGGCGCTCCGGCTTATGGCCCGGCGCGACAGGCTGGAGGCGAGATCGCAATGACCCCGGGTTGGCCTGTCGACGCGGCGCGCGCATATAGCGCAAGGGCGGCACGCAAGCGCCGCCCCGTTGGGCCGGGCCTGTGGCCCGTCCCATGCCTTGGCTCAGAACTTGTAGATATAGGCGACACCCACCACGACCGGGTCGATCTTGACCTTGCCGATCTTGGTGCCGTTGAGCTTGACGTCGCTGTTGATATCAATCCAGCGGATATCGGTGCGCAGCGACCCGTGCTCGGAGACCGTGTAGTCAAGCCCGGCATGCAGCGCGAGGCCCCAGCTGTTCTTCAAAGACAGGTTGTTGCCCGCAAGCGCGCCGCTGGTCTTCTCGCTAAAGAACGCGGTGTAGTTCACACCGGCCCCGACAAACGGCGTCAGATTGGTGCCCGTCGGGAAGTGATATTGCAGCGAGATCACTGGCGGCAGATGCTTGACGGTGCCGACCTGTCCCAGACCGTCAATATTGACCGAATGCTTGAAGGGCAGCGCCGCGAGCAGCTCGATGCCGAGATTGTCGCGAACGAAGTATTCAGCGGTGAAGGTCGGGCGCGTGGAATTGCCGATATCGACACTGAGCCCGCCCGAAAGCGTGCCATTGTCGGACCGCGGCATCACCTGATGCACGCCAACCCCCAACGTGATGTCGCCTGCCTGTTGCGCAAGCGCGGGGGCGGCGCTCAGGGTGGTGGCCGCCAGCAGCGTCAGACTCAGAATGCTCTGTTTCATGGGATTTCCCTTTTCTCTCTCACGTCGCGGACCCTGCGCCCCTTGAAAGGCCAAGGCTTTGACGTGGATCAACTTTTTGGGAACGTATCTGCGGCAAGCCGCCGCAGCCCTGCGCCGCCCATCCCGCCCGTCCCGTCTCATCATCAAAGTGAGGTCCGAAGATGAAATCGCTCTCTCTCTTGGCAGTCTTCGCGCTGGCCACTCCGATATTGGCCACCTCTGCTTTGGCCGATCCCACGGTCGATCCGGCCACCGTGCAGGCCTGTTTCAAGAACGCCAAAACGGTGCTGCCCGCCTGTATCGGGGATGCCGCGAATGCCTGCGAGGATCAGCCGGGCGGCAGTACCACGCCGGGGATCGCGGCGTGCCTGAGCGGCGAGACGCAGCTTTGGGACGATCTTCTGAACGCGCAGTATAAGGCGGCCCGCGCGCGCCTTGTGATGCAGGGCGGCAAGACGCTCTCCGATGAGCTGCTCAAGACACAGCGCGCTTGGATCGCGTTTCGTGACGCGGATTGCGGGCTTGAATATTCGATCTGGGAAGGTGGCACGATCCGCAGCGTGATGGCGGCAAGCTGCCAGCTCAGCCGGACCGCGCAGCGCGCATTGGAACTGCGTCAGCTAGGGAGCCTCGAATGAAACTTGTCTCTCAGGTGCTGCCAAACTCCGAGGCGTTTCGCACCAACCGTGCGGCCCATCTCGAGGCGCTGGACGTGGTGCGCCGCGCCGCCGAGGAGGCCGCGGCAGGAGGTGGCGCGACCGCGCTCGAGCGCCACCTTGCACGCGGCAAGCTTGCGCCGCGCGAGCGGGTGGCAGGGCTTCTCGATCCCGGCACCCCGTTTCTCGAGATCGGTGCAACGGCGGCCCATGATCTTTATGACGGCGCAGCCCCCGGCGCAGGCGTGATCGCCGGGATCGGGCAGGTGCAGGGTCAAGAAGTGATGGTCGTGGCCAACGACGCCACCGTCAAAGGTGGCACCTATTACCCGATGACCGTCAAGAAACACCTGCGCGCGCAGGAGATCGCAGAGGAAAACCATCTGCCCTGCATCTACCTCGTGGATAGCGGCGGCGCGAACCTGCCCAATCAGGACGAGGTCTTTCCCGATCGCGACCATTTCGGGCGGATCTTTTACAATCAGGCCCGGATGTCGGCCAAGGGCATCGCCCAGATCGCGGTGGTCATGGGGTCGTGCACGGCAGGCGGCGCCTATGTGCCCGCGATGTCGGATGTGACGATCATCGTGCGCGAGCAGGGCACGATCTTTCTCGCGGGACCACCGCTTGTGAAGGCCGCCACAGGCGAGGTGGTGAGCGCCGAGGATCTGGGCGGCGGCGATGTGCATACGCGTCTCTCCGGCGTGGCCGATTATCTGGCCGAGGATGACGCCCACGCCCTGGCCCTCGCGCGCCGCGCCGTGGGGTCTCTCAATCGCGCCAGGCCGCAGACCGTCCAGTGGCAAAGCCCCGAAGAGCCCGCCTATGATCCCGAGGAGATCCTGGGGGCCGTGCCTGCCGATCTACGCACCCCCTATGACATCCGCGAGGTGATCGCGCGGCTGGTCGATGGCTCGCGCTTTGACGAGTTCAAGCCGCGCTTTGGCGAGACCATCGTGACGGGCTTTGCCCATGTGAAAGGCTGCCCCGTGGGGATCGTCGCCAATAACGGCGTGCTGTTTTCAGAAGCCGCCCAAAAGGCCGCCCATTTCATCGAGCTGTGCTCAAGCCGCGCGATACCGCTGGTGTTCTTGCAAAATATCACCGGCTTCATGGTCGGGCGCAAATATGAAAATGAGGGGATCGCGCGCCACGGCGCCAAGATGGTGACCGCTGTGGCGACCACCTCCGTGCCCAAGATCACGATGCTGGTTGGCGGCTCCTTCGGGGCGGGGAATTACGGCATGGCCGGGCGCGCCTACAGCCCGCGCTTTCTGTGGTCCTGGCCCAATTCCCGGATCTCGGTGATGGGCGGGGCGCAGGCGGCAGGGGTGCTGGCCACCGTCAAACGCGACGGGATCGAGCGGCGCGGAGGCACGTGGTCCGAGGCCGAAGAGGCCGCCTTCAAACAGCCCACGATCGAGATGTTCGAGCGCCAGTCGCACCCGCTTTATGCCTCGGCGCGGCTCTGGGATGACGGGATTATTGATCCGCGCAAGTCGCGAGATGTCCTCGCGCTCTCGCTCTCCGCTGCGCTCAATGCCCCGATCGAGCCGACGCGCTTTGGCGTGTTCCGGATGTAAGTTTTTTGCCTCCGGCGGGGATACTTTTATCAGGCGGAAGCCGCCCCCCTTCCTCTTGATAAAAATATCCCCGCCGGAGGCTGGCCGAGCCGCAGGCTCTGTCAGCCGGGGGTAGAGCCCCTTTCGCCGCTGTCACAGGGAGACCCGAGATGTTTGACAAGATCCTGATTGCCAATCGCGGCGAGATCGCCTGCCGGGTGATCGAGACCGCAAAGCGTTTGGGCGTGGCCACGGTTGCGGTCTATTCCGAGGCCGATGCGCAGGCCCGCCATGTCGCACTGGCCGATGAGGCGGTGGCCATCGGCGGGCCAGCGCCCAAGGACAGCTACCTGCGCGGCGCGGCGATCATTGCCGCAGCTCTTGAAAGCGGGGCGCAGGCGATCCATCCGGGCTACGGGTTTCTCAGCGAAAACCCCGATTTCGTCGAGGCCGTGGAGGCGGCGGGGCTCACATTCATCGGCCCATCGGCGCGCGCGATCTGGGCGATGGGGCTCAAGGATGCCGCGAAAGCCCTGATGGAGGAGGCGGGCGTGCCCGTTGTGCCCGGCTATCGCGGTGCAGATCAGGATCCCGCCCGTCTTGAAGCCGCCGCCGGGGAGATCGGCTATCCGGTGCTCATCAAGGCGGTCGCGGGCGGCGGCGGCAAGGGCATGCGGCTTGTCGAGCGGCCTGAGGCGTTCGCAGACCATCTCGCCTCCGCGCAGGCCGAGGCCGAGAGCGCCTTTGGCAATAGCGCGGTCTTGATCGAGAAATTCATCTCCAATCCCCGCCATATCGAGATGCAGGTCTTTGGTGACGGGACGACAGCGGTGCATCTGTTCGAGCGCGACTGCTCGTTGCAGCGCCGCCATCAGAAGGTGATCGAGGAGGCTCCCGCGCCGGGCATGACGCCACAGATGCGCGCGGCAATGGGGCAGGCGGCCACCCGCGCCGCGCAGGCCATCGGCTATGCGGGGGCGGGCACGGTCGAATTCATCGTCGACGGCACGGATGGGCTACGCCCCGACCGATTCTGGTTCATGGAGATGAACACGCGCCTTCAGGTCGAGCATCCGGTGACCGAAGCGATCACCGGCGTTGATCTGGTGGAGTGGCAATTGCGGGTCGCTGCGGGCGAGGGGCTGCCGCTTGCGCAGGACCAGCTTGCAATTTCGGGCCACGCCTTCGAGGCGCGGCTTTATGCCGAGGATGTCCCGGCGGGGTTTTTGCCCGCCACCGGCACGCTCTCGCATCTGGTCTTTGCGCCGGGCTGCCGCGCCGATACCGGGGTGCGGACGGGCGATGTGATCAGCCCGTTCTACGATCCGATGATCGCCAAAATCATCACCCATGGGCCGAGCCGCGCGGTGGCGCTTGGTCAGCTTGCGCGCGCGCTGGAGACCACGCAGGTGGCGGGCACGGTGACCAATCTGGCCTTTCTGGCCCGGCTTGCGCGCCATCCGGGCTTTGCGCGCGGGCAGGTCGATACCGGGCTGATCGGGCGCGAGATCGAGGCGCTCTCCGCGCCGCTTGCGACCCCACCCGCAGCACAGGCGCTTGCGGTGATCGCAGCTTCTGGATTGTGGGAGGGGGCGGCGGATGGCTTTGCGCTCTGGACGCCGCTGCGCAGGCCCGTGGATCTCTTTGATCAGGCCGCGCTCACGGTACGGGGGCCGGACGAGATCACCGTCGAGATCGCGGGGCAGCGTTATGATTGTGTGCGTCACCCCGATGGCTGGCGCGTGGAGGGTGCCAAAACGGGCGCGGCGATGCATCTCGCACCCGGGCACGTCACGATCTTCATGGGCGGCGGGGCGCATAGCTTCGAGATCCCCGATCCTTTCGCACGCGGGGCGGCCGCCGAGTCCAGCGATCTGACGCTCGCGCCGATGCCGGGGCTGGTGCGGCAGGTTTTCGTGCGCGAGGGGCAAAGCGTGAGAGCCGGAGATCGGCTCGCGATCATGGAAGCGATGAAGATGGAGCATACATTATGCGCCACCCGTGACGGGGTGATAGCGGAGGTGCTCGCGCGCGAGGGGGCGCAGGTCGAGGCGGGTGCTGCGCTCATTCGTTTGGAGGAAGACACATGATTACCCTGCATCACGTCCCCGGCGCGCGCTCCTTGCGGGTGCTGTGGCTTCTGGAGGAGCTGGGGCTGGACTATCGTCTGCGCAATTGGTCGCTCACCGATGGCAGTTTGCGCAGCGAAGAGTTTCTGGCGCTCAGCCCGGCGGGGCGGGTGCCTGCAATTGAGATCGACGGGCGGGTGATCTTCGAATCCGGTGCCATCGTGGAATATCTCGCCGAGACGCATCCCGAGGCGGGGCTGGCGCCTGCGGTTGGAGAGCCCACGCGCGCGGATTACCTCGAATGGCTGCATTTCGCGGAGACTCAGGCCAATATCCTGCAAGCGCTGAACATCCATCACATTTTCCTGCGCCCGCCTAGCGCGCGCTCGCGGCCTTTGATGGCGCTTGATACCAAGCGGCTGGCCGTGACGATGCGTGCGCTCGAAGATCATCTGGGCGCGCATGAGTGGTTGGTGGGCCGCTTTAGCGCGGCGGATTGCATGATGGGGTTCAACATTGATGCGATGTTTCGGTTTGTGCGGGCCGAGGGGTTCGCAAACCTCTGCGCCTATCGCGACCGGATTGCCGCGCGCCCGGCCTATCGGGCAGCGCTCGAGAAGGACGGCGGTATGACGCTCTACACGCGCGATTTCTATGAGCTGCCCGATGCGTGAGCGGGTCGAGATTTTCGAGATGGCACCGCGCGATGGCTTGCAAAACGAGGCCCGCGCGATCCCCACAGCCGATAAGATCGCGCTGATCGACTGTCTGAGCCGGGCGGGCTTTGCGCGCATTGAGGCGGGCAGTTTCGTCTCGCCCAAATGGGTGCCGCAGATGGCCGATAGCGATCAGGTGCTGGCGGGGATTACCCGCGTGCCTGGGGTTTCTTATGCGGCTCTGACGCCCAATCTGCGCGGCTATGAGCGCGCGCGAGAGGCCCATGCCAGCGAGGTGGCGATCTTTGCCTCGGCCTCGGAGGGGTTTTCGCGCGCAAACCTGAATTGTTCGATTTCTGAAAGTCTGGAGCGGTTTTTACCGATCATGCAGGCCGCAAAAGTCGATAATGTGAAAGTGCGCGGCTATGTGTCCGTGGTGACGGACTGCCCCTATGACGGCCCGACACCGCCGGGATCGGTGGCGCGGGTGGTGGCGGCGCTGCGCGATATGGGTTGCTACGAGATCAGCCTTGGCGACACGATCGGGCAGGGGCGCCCGGAAAGCATCACCGCGATGCTGGGCGCTGTGCTGGACGAGATGCCCGCAGACCGTCTGGCTGGACATTATCACGACACGGCCGGGCGCGCGCTCGACAATATCGAGGCGAGCCTTTCGCTGGGGCTGCGGGTTTTTGATGCAGCGGTGGGCGGTCTGGGCGGCTGTCCCTACGCGCCGGGCGCCAAGGGCAATGTCGCGACCGAAGCGGTGGCTGCGCGGTTGGAGCAATTGGGCTACGCGACCGGGCTTGATTCAGAGCGCCTTGCCGAGGCGGCAGCACTGGCGCTTAGATTAAAAGGAGAGCGCGATGTTTGACACGATCACGGTGGAGACCGATCCGCGCGGCATCTCCCGTTTGACGCTGGCGCGCCCCGAGAAGCATAACGCGCTTTCCGAGCTGATGATGCGCGAGATCACGCAGGCGATCCAAGAGCTTGGCGCGGATGAGGGCGTGCGCGCGGTGATTCTGGCCGCCCAAGGGCGCAGCTTTTGCGCGGGTGGCGATCTGAAATGGATGCAGGCGCAGATGGATGCATCCCCTGAGGCGCGGGCCGATGCGGCGCGTGTGCTCGCAGGGATGCTCAACGCGCTCAATACCTGCCCAAAGCCGCTGATCGGAGCCGTGCAGGGCAATGCTTTTGGCGGCGGGATCGGGATGATGTCGGTCTGTGATGTGACCATCGGGGTGGCGCAGGCGCGCTTTGGGCTGACCGAGACGCGGCTGGGCCTGATCCCCGCGACCATCGCGCCCTATGTGATCGCGCGGATGGGCGAGGCGCGCGCGCGCCGGGTCTTCATGTCGGCGCGGATCTTTGATGCCGCCGAGGCGGTCGATCTGGGCCTTCTGGCACGCGTCGTGGCACCCGAGGCGCTTGAGGCGGAAGCGCTGGCCGAGGCCGAGCCCTATCTTGCCTGCGCGCCGGGGGCTGTGGCCGACAGCAAGGCATTGCTGCGCCGCCTTGGGCCGCGCATTGACGCGAGCGTGATCGAGACCACGATCGAGGCGCTTGTGGGCCGCTGGCAAAGTCCCGAGTCGCAAGAGGGGATCGCTGCGTTTTTCGACAAGCGCGATCCGGCATGGAAAATTTGAGAAAACCCCGCCTCACAGCGCCGTGAACGCTTGAAAACAAAGCGTTTGGCGGGGGCTTCCGCAGCGATAGCCCCGTGCCGGGCGCGGTCCCGCGCGAAATCGTGTAGCCTGTGCGCCAAGCGCTACTGGGTTGTGCAAACGTATATTAAATAGCGATTTAACGGCCTTGTGGCGCAGATTCCGGCCCTCTCTCGGTTGACCCTGCTATGGTGCAAGGCTATTGCTCAGCACAGCCGGAACCTGCGCGATAAACGGTCGCGTCGAAAGGGAGCCAAGCCCATGCAAGACATCTTGCGCGATTATCTTCCAATTCTCATCTTCCTCGCCATGGCGATCGCATTGGGCCTTTTGTTGCTCGGTGCCGCTGCCGTCATCGCAATCCGCAATCCAGATCCCGAGAAAGTCTCGGCCTATGAATGCGGTTTCAACGCCTTTGACGATGCGCGGATGAAGTTTGACGTTCGTTTCTACCTCGTCTCGATCCTGTTCATCATTTTCGACCTCGAAGTTGCATTTCTCTTCCCATGGGCGGTCGCCTTCGGGCAGATTTCGATGACGGCATTCTGGTCGATGATGGTCTTCTTGGCGGTTCTGACTGTCGGGTTTGCATATGAGTGGAAGAAAGGGGCGCTGGAATGGGCGTGATGACCGGGGCCAACACGGCAGGGGGAGATCGCGAGGTCGTGACCAACGCGCTCAATAGCGAGTTGCAGGACAAGGGCTTCCTGCTCACCACGACCGAGGACATGATCAACTGGGCGCGCAATGGCTCGCTGCATTGGATGACTTTCGGTTTGGCCTGCTGCGCCATCGAGATGATGCAGGTTTCCATGCCGCGTTATGACATCGAACGGTTCGGCACGGCTCCGCGCGCCTCGCCGCGCCAGTCGGATCTGATGATCGTTGCCGGCACGCTGACCAACAAGATGGCCCCCGCTCTGCGTAAGGTCTATGACCAGATGCCCGAGCCGCGCTACGTGATCTCGATGGGGTCGTGTGCCAATGGCGGCGGCTATTACCACTATTCCTATTCGGTGGTGCGCGGGTGTGACCGCGTGGTGCCGGTTGATGTTTATGTACCGGGCTGCCCGCCCACGGCGGAGGCGCTGCTTTACGGCATCCTTCAGCTGCAACGCAAAATCCGCCGCACCGGCACGCTGGTGCGCTGAGGAGAGGCGATGATGGACGAAAAAGCCCTGCAAGAGCTGGCCGCGCATATTGAGATGAAGCGCCCCGATGATGTCGTTTCGACCGATATCGCGTTTGGTGAGCTGACGATCACGATCACCTCGCAATCGGTTGCCGGTTTTGTCGAGTTCCTGCGCGACGATCCGAACTGCATGTTCTCGTCGCTGGTCGATATCACAGCGATTGACTGGCCCGAGCGCCCCGAGCGCTTTGATATGGTGTGGCAGTTCCTGTCGATGTATCGCAACCAACGCATCCGCGTGAAGGCCGCGATCCGCGAAGAGACGATGGTCCCCTCGTTGATCAATGTGCATCCCTGTGCCGATTGGTTCGAGCGCGAGGTGTTCGACATGTTCGGCATCCTGTTCTCGGGACATCCCGATTTGCGTCGGATCCTCACCGATTACGGGTTCCGCGGTCATCCGCTGCGCAAAGATTTCCCGACCACCGGCTATGTCGAGGTGCGCTATGACGAGGTGCTCAAGCGCGTGGTCTATGAGCCGGTAAAGCTGACGCAGGAATACCGGCAGTTCGATTTCCTGTCCCCGTGGGAAGGGGCGAAATACATCCTTCCCGGTGACGAGAAGGGTGAGGAGGCGAAATGATGGACGGCGATATCCGGCAAAACGTGTATGATGACGGCTCGAAGGATATGCTGACCGGCGAGCAGCGCATCCGTAACTTCAACATCAACTTCGGTCCGCAACACCCTGCGGCGCATGGCGTTTTGCGCATGGTGCTTGAGCTGGACGGCGAGGTCGTCGAGCGTGTCGATCCGCATATCGGCCTGCTGCATCGCGGGACTGAGAAGTTGATGGAGAGCCGCACCTATTTGCAAAACCTGCCCTATTTCAACCGGCTCGACTATGTTGCGCCGATGAACCAGGAACATGCTTGGTGCCTGGCCATCGAGAAGCTGACCGGGGTCGAGGTGCCGCGTCGCGCCTCGCTTATCCGGGTGCTCTATTCCGAGATCGGGCGCATTCTGAACCACCTGCTCAACGTCACGACGCAGGCGATGGATATCGGAGCGCTCACGCCTCCGCTTTGGGGCTTCGTGGCGCGCGAAGAGCTGATGGTCTTCTATGAGCGGGCCTGCGGTGCGCGTCTGCACTCGGCCTATTTCCGACCCGGCGGCGTGCATCAGGATCTGCCGCCCAAGTTGCTCGACGATATCGTGGAATTTTGCGGGCGCTTCCCGAAACTGCTCGATGATATCGAGGGCCTGCTGACCGAGAACCGGATCTTCAAGCAGCGCAATGTCGATATCGCTGTTGTCACCGAAGAC
This sequence comes from Thioclava dalianensis, assembly GCF_000715505.1. Taxonomy (GTDB): domain Bacteria; phylum Pseudomonadota; class Alphaproteobacteria; order Rhodobacterales; family Rhodobacteraceae; genus Thioclava; species Thioclava dalianensis. The sequence continues at coordinate 77,278 of NZ_JHEH01000003.1, read as the reverse complement.
GATATCCAGAAATGGGGCTATTCGGGCGTGATGGTGCGCGGCTCGGGTCTGGCTTGGGATTTGCGCCGCTCGCAACCCTATGAATGCTATGACGAGTTCGATTTCCAGATTCCGGTCGGCTTGAACGGCGATTGCTACGATCGCTACCTCTGCCGGGTGTCGGAGATGCGCGAATCCACCAAGATCATCCTGCAGGCCATCGAGAAGCTTCGCGCGCCCGAAGGGCAGGGCGATATTTTGGCGCGGGGCAAGCTGACTCCGCCCAAGCGCAGTGAGATGAAGCGCTCGATGGAGGCGCTGATCCACCATTTCAAACTCTATACCGAGGGCTTCCACGTCCCCGCTGGCGAAGTCTACGCCGCGGTCGAGGCGCCCAAGGGCGAGTTTGGCGTCTATCTGGTCGCGGACGGGTCGAACAAACCCTACCGCGCCAAGATCCGCGCGCCGGGCTATCTGAACCTGCAATCGATGGATCATGTCGCATGCGGCCACATGCTGGCCGACGTTTCCGCAATCATCGGCACGATGGATATCGTGTTCGGGGAGGTTGACCGCTAATGCTTCGTCGTCTGCATCCTGAGCAACCCGAGAGCTTCGCTTTCACGCCCGCCAATCTGGAATGGGCGCAGGCTCAGATCACGAAATACCCTGTCGGGCGTCAGGCCTCGGCAATCATTCCGCTGCTGTTTCGCGCCCAAGAGCAAGAGGGCTGGCTGAGCCGCCCGGCCATCGAGACCGTCGCTGAGATGCTTGATATGCCCTATATGCGGGCGCTCGAGGTCGCGACTTTCTACTTCATGTTCCAACTGGCCCCCGTAGGGTCTGTGGCACATTTGCAGATCTGCGGCACGACCTCGTGCATGATCTGCGGCGCTGAGGATTTGATGAAGGTCTGCCGCGAGAAAATCTCGGCCGAACCGCATACGCTGTCGGCGGATGGCAAGTTCTCATGGGAAGAGGTGGAGTGCCTTGGTGCCTGCGCCAACGCCCCGATGATGCAGGTCGGCAAGGATTACTACGAAGATCTGACCGAAGAGCGTCTGGCCGAGATCCTTGACGAGATGGCGGTGGGCAACGTGCCGCAGCCGGGCTCGCAGACCGGGCGTTTCAGCTCGGAGCCGCTCAGCGGTCTGACCGCCTGCACCGAGGCTGCGGGCGAGAAAGAGGCGCATAACGCCTCGGTGGCGCGCGCCGTTGGGATCGGCGACACGATCAAGCGCATCGACGGGACCGAAGTGCCCTTTGCGGCACCGTGGCAGATGTCGGGCCAGCGCGGCGAGATCGGCACGCTTGGCACGGCGCGTCCGCGCACCGCGGCTCAGGCCGATGAGGCGCGCAAATCCGCCAAGGACAGCGCGCCCAAACCCGCCAAGGGCAAACCCGCCGACAAGACCGGCGTGACCGAGGCCGAGGCGCAAGCGACCTCCAAGGCCAAGCCGCGCTCGAAAGACGAGCCTGCCGGGGCTGGCGCCGATGCGTCCGCCGCTGACGCAGGCGACAAGCCGAAATTTCTTGGGGCTCCGCGTTCGGGAGGCGCGGATGATCTCAAGATGATCAAGGGTGTGGGACCGAAACTGGAAAACTTGCTCCATACGATGGGCATCTACCACTTCGACCAGATTGCCGCTTGGACCGAGGCCGAACTGGCTTGGGTGGATGACAATCTAGAGGGCTTCAAGGGCCGAGCGAGCCGGGACAACTGGGTCGAACAGGCGGGGAAACTTGCAAGCGGTGCGGATACGGAGTTTTCGAGCCGCGCGAAAAAAGACGGCCTCTACGAGTAATTGACGGTAACGCGCCCGTAGCACGGGAAACATGGAGAGACGTATGGGAGATCAGACGCAGGGATGCCGTGGGAAGGCAGCAATTTGGGCCGCGGCTTTGGGAGTGGTGGTGACCATCTTTTTGATGGTGGTCGCGCATGAGCCTTTTTATGTGGCCTTTTTCCTGGGTCTTTTGACCTTCGTTCTCTTCGGGGCTTTCCTGATTTGGGCGTTCTGCTCGGATGAGCCGGAAAGCGCAGCCGAGGCCGGATCCGGCGCGGTGCCGGGATCTGCGGGCACGACGAAGCCTGCGGAAACCGTCGATGACCTCGACGCACCGGTAAGCTCGTTCCAAGCGCGTTCGCCCGAAGGGGCTGCGGCGCGCAATCAGGCTGAGGCGGCACAGCCGACCGTGCCGCAAACGGATACGGCAGCGGCACCGGAGGCCAAGCCCGCGGCAACGCCCGAGCCCGAGCCCGCGGCCAAACCCGAGCCCGCGGCCAAGCCGGCCCCCGAGCCTGCGGCCAAGCCTGAGGCAGAGGCAAAGCCGAAGCCTGCCGCGCCGAAACCGGCTGCGGCCAAGGCTGAGACCAAAGAGGAGGCCGCAGCGCCTGCCGCCTCCGGTCAGCCCGTCGCTGCGGAAGGCGAAGGCAAGAAACCGCGCGGGCTCAAAGCGCCGCGCAAAGCCGGTGCCGACGATCTGACCAAGATCGAAGGGATCGGGCCGAAACTGCAAGAGGTCCTGAACGGTTGGGGCGTCTATCACTACGATCAGATCGCCAAATGGGGTCCCGAAGAGGTCGCCTATGCCGATCAGAACGTGCCCCGGTTCAAGGGCCGCTGCACGCGCGACAAATGGGTGTCGCAGGCGAATATCATCGTCGCGGAGGGCATGGATGCCTTTCTCGAACGGGCAAAGACGAACGACTACTGAGCGGGGGTGAATGTCTCAGGATCGCGAGAAGGACCGGCGGGACGGGCGCAAGGCTGCGCTGGTGATTGCTGGCGCCACGATCCTCTGGCTCGCCTATCAAATGCTCGGCACGCAAATGGGCTGGTCTGCGCAAGTCGCGCTGATCGGCGATCTCGCGGCAATCGCCGCCTATATCTACGCGCTGGCTCTTGTCTGGCGTATCTGGCGCCGGAGCTCCGGCAAGTGAAGGAAGCACCATGCTGAAGGATCAAGACCGGATCTTCACCAATATCTACGGGATGCATGACCGTTCGTTGCAAGGCGCCAAGATGCGCGGGCATTGGGACGGGACGGGCGAAATCCTGTCGAAAGGCCGCGACTGGATCGTCGAGCAGGTCAAGGCGTCCGGGCTGCGTGGCCGGGGCGGCGCGGGCTTCCCGACGGGTCTGAAATGGTCCTTCATGCCCAAGGAAAGCGACGGGCGTCCGGCCTTCCTTGCGATCAATGCCGATGAATCCGAGCCCGGTACCTGCAAAGACCGCGAGATCATGCGCCACGATCCCCACACTTTGGTGGAAGGCGCGCTGATTGCCGGTTTCGCGATGGGGGCGGCGGCTGCCTATATCTACATTCGCGGCGAATATGTGCGCGAGAAAGAGGCGCTGCAGCGCGCCATCGACGAGGCCTATGAAGACGGGCTGATCGGCAAGAATGCCTGTGGCTCGGATTATGATTACGACGTCTATCTCAGCCATGGCGCCGGGGCCTATATCTGCGGCGAGGAAACCGCGCTGCTCGAAAGCCTTGAAGGCAAGAAGGGCATGCCGCGCATGAAGCCGCCGTTCCCGGCGGGGGCGGGTCTTTACGGCTGCCCGACTACGGTGAACAACGTCGAGTCGATTGCTGTCGTGCCGACCATCCTGCGCCGGGGCGCGGAGTGGTATGCGGGCTTTGGCCGGGCCAACAATACTGGCGTGAAGCTGTTTGGCATGTCGGGCCATGTGAACACGCCCTGCGTGATCGAAGAGTCGATGTCGATTTCGATGAAAGAACTGATCGAGAAACATGGCGGCGGCGTGCGCGGCGGCTGGAAGAACCTCAAGGCGGTGATCCCGGGCGGCGCCTCCTGTCCGGTTCTGCCTGCGCATCTGTGCGAAGACGCGATCATGGATTACGACGGCATGCGCGAGGTCAAATCGAGCTTTGGCACCGCCTGCATGATCGTCATGGACAACGACACGGACGTCATCAAGGCGATCTGGCGGCTGTCCAAATTCTTCAAACATGAAAGCTGCGGCCAGTGTACGCCCTGCCGCGAAGGCACCGGCTGGATGATGCGTGTGATGGACCGTCTGGTGCGCGGCGAGGCAGAGATCGAAGAGATCGACATGCTGTTTGACGTGACCAAGCAGGTCGAAGGCCACACCATCTGCGCGCTTGGCGATGCCGCCGCTTGGCCGATCCAAGGCCTGATCCGGCATTTCCGCGAAGAGATCGAAGACCGTATCAAGGCCAAGAAGACCGGCCGCATGGGGGCAATGGCCGCCGAATGAAGCAGCCCGAGGGATATCATCTGGCCGAGCTGAATATCGGTCGACTGGTTGCCGAGCCCGGCGATCCGCGTGTGGAGGCCTTCATGAAGGCGCTCGACGCGGTCAACGGGCTGGGCAAGCGCTCGGACGGGTTCGTCTGGATGATGGAAGGCTCGGGCGAGCCGGGCACGGGCAATACCGAGACCAAGATCGGCGGCGATCCCTGTTTCGTGGCCAATCTGACGGTTTGGGAAGATGTCTCGAGCCTTGAGAATTTCGTCTGGAACACCGTGCACCGCGCCTTCTACGAGCGCCGCGCGGAGTGGTTCGAGGTTCTGGGCGAGCAGCATTTCGTGATGTGGTGGGTGCCCCTTGGGCATCAGCCCTCTTTGGACGAGGCGCTGGCGCGGCTCGACGATCTGCGCAGCAATGGCCCCTCGGAGCGTGCCTTCGGCTGGCGCGACCTGCCGCAGGCGCAGCTTTGGAAGCAGCGTGCCTGCTCGGCGGAGGCTGCGGCATGATGCGGGCAGCACTGATATCCGCGCCGGCCTTGGCGCTTGCGGCCTGTGGCTCGGCCCCGGTTGGGGGGGTGGGCTCTGCACCCGGCCCACTCGCTCCGGTCTCGGGCTATGTGGGCGAGCGTGCGGCCTCGGGCGCTTTGGTGGTCACCCGCACCGCCACGCCCTTTGGCTATGCCGAAGGGGCCGAGGCACGGCGGATGGCGGACCAGATCTGCGGCGGCCGGGTGGCCTCGTCGATCAATGATCATTACCGGGATGGCGCGTGGGTCTTCCCGGAAGGCTGCGCCTGATCGGCGCGCAAAGAATAACCGCGTGGGGGTGTTGGCCCCTATGCCCAGCGAGAAGTGACGGATAGCCATGGCTGACCTGAGAAAGATCATCATCGACGGCAACGAGGTCGAGGTTGACCCCAACCTCACGTTGATTCAGGCCTGTGAGCAGGCGGGCGTGGAAATTCCGCGTTTCTGCTACCATGAGCGGCTGTCGATCGCGGGGAACTGCCGGATGTGTCTGGTTGAGGTCGTGGGCGGTCCGCCCAAGCCCGCCGCCTCCTGCGCCATGCAGGTCAAGGATATGCGCCCCGGTCCCGAAGGCGCGCCGCCGGTGATCAAGACCAACTCGCCGATGGTCAAGAAGGCCCGCGAGGGCGTGATGGAATTCCTGCTGATCAACCACCCGCTCGATTGCCCGATCTGCGATCAGGGCGGAGAGTGCGATTTGCAAGATCAGGCAATGGCTTACGGCGTGGACTTCTCGCGCTACCGCGAGCCCAAACGTGCTGCGACCGAGCTGAACCTCGGGCCGCTGGTGGAAACCCATATGACGCGCTGCATCTCGTGCACCCGCTGTGTGCGCTTCACCACGGAAGTCGCGGGCATGACGCAGATGGGCCAGACGGGCCGTGGCGAGGATAGCGAGATCGTCTCTTATCTCAACGAGACGCTCGATTCGAACATGCAGGGCAATATCATTGACCTCTGCCCGGTCGGCGCGCTGGTCTCCAAGCCCTATGCCTTCACCGCGCGGCCATGGGAGCTGACCAAGACCGAAACCATCGATGTGATGGATGCGGTGGGCTCCAACATCCGCGTCGACACCAAGGGTCGCGAAGTGATGCGTATCTTGCCGCGCAACCATGATGGCGTGAACGAGGAATGGATCTCGGACAAGACCCGCTTCGTGTGGGACGGTCTGCGCCGCCAGCGCCTTGATACGCCCTATATCCGCGAGAACGGGCGTCTGCGCAAAGCCGATTGGGGCGAGGCGCTGAGCGCGACTTCCGCGGCGATGAAGGGCAAGAAAGTGGCCGGTCTCGTGGGCGATCTGGTCTCGACCGAGGCCGCCTTTGCGCTGAAATCCCTGATCGAAGGTCTGGGCGGCAATGTCGAGTGCCGGACCGACGGCGCGCGCCTGCCTCTGGGCAACCGCTACGGCTATGTGGGCGATGCGACGATTGCCGATCTCGACGATGCCGAGATGATCCAGATCATCGGTGCGAACCCGGCCATCGAGGCCCCCGTTCTGAACGCCCGCATCCGCAAGGCTTGGGTGAAGGGCGCCACGGTCGGTCTGCTGGGCGAGGCCTGCGATCTGACCTATGACTACGTGCATGTGGGCTCTGATCGCGCCGCACTGGCTGAGCTGTCCTCCAAGACGATCTCGGACGAGACCAAGGCCAAGCGCTCCGTTGTGATCGTGGGGCAGGGTGCGCTCAACGAGGCCGATGGCGAAGCCGTTCTGGCTCATGCGATGCAACTGGCCGCCAATTCCGGCTCCAAGCTGATGGTGCTGCATACGGCGGCAAGCCGTGTGGGGGCGCTCGATGTGGGTGCTGCGACCGAAGGCGGTCTGCTGAGCGCCATCGAGGGTGCCGAGGTGATCTACAACATGGGCGCCGACGAGGTGGAGATTACCCCCGCCTCCGAGGGCGGTCCCTTCGTGATCTATCAGGGCAGCCATGGCGATCGCGGCGCCAACCGCGCCGACATCATCCTGCCGGGTGCGGCCTATACTGAAGAGCACGGGCTGTTCGTGAATACCGAAGGTCGCCCGCAGCTTGCCTTCCGTGCGGCGTTCCCGCCCGGTGAGGCCAAGGAAAACTGGGCGATCCTGCGCGCTTTGTCGGCAGAGCTCGATGCCAAGCAGCCTTGGGATACGCTGGCCGGTCTGCGCCGCGCGCTGATCGAGGCTGTGCCGCATCTGGCCAAGATCGACGAGCTGCCCGAAAACGAGGTGACGGCCATCGCGCCGCGCGACATGGGCAAGGCAAGCTTCCGACTGCCGATCCGCGAGTTCTACCTGTCGAACCCGATTGCACGCGCCTCGGTGGTGATGGGCGAATGCGCCTCGCTCGCGCAGGCGCGCCGCGACACCCCGGTTGCAGCGGAGTAAGCCTGAATGCGCCTGAGCCTCACCCGTATCGCACCTCTTGCCCCCGGCCTTCTGGCCGGGCTGGCAGCCTGTGCGCCGAGTGATGGCAAGGCGGGCTCGGGCAATCCTGCGCCCAAGATCGTGTATCGCGGTGTCGAGACACGTCTGCTCGATGACAATCTGGCGGAGTTTCGCGTCAGCATTTCGGGCGAGGGCGCGGATGCGAAGGCAGTCGAGGATTATGCCCGTTGCGCGGTTGCGCAATATGCGCAGATCCGCGGCTACGGTTTTGCGCGCCATGTGCGCACGAATGTGAATGAAGAGGGTGGCATCTGGCGGGCGGATGCGGTCTACACCATTTCGCCCGCCCTGCCGCAGGGCCTCAAAACGATCGACGCGGAAGTGACGGTCGGTGACTGTGCGGATCGGGGAATACCGACGGTATGAAGAGAGTGGGGAACCATGTCTGAATTTCTGGCTACACCTTTTGGCACCTTCCTGCTCATCGTGTTGCAGGGGCTCGCGGTTCTGGCCTTCGTGATGATCTCGATGGTCTGGCTGGTTTACGGCGATCGCAAGATCTGGGCGGCGGTGCAGATGCGCCGTGGGCCGAACGTGGTGGGCCCTTGGGGCTTGCTTCAAACCTTCGCGGATGCGCTGAAATATGTCGTCAAGGAGATCGTGATCCCGGCAGGCGCCGATAAGTTCGTGTTCTTCCTCGCGCCGCTTTTGAGCTTCGTGCTCGCGATGCTGACCTTCGCGGTGATCCCCTTTGCCGATGGCTGGGTGCTGGCCAATATCAACGTGGCGATCCTGTTCGTCTTTGCCGCCTCCTCGCTGGAAGTCTACGGCGTGATCATGGGCGGCTGGGCGTCGAACTCGAAATATCCGTTCCTGGGCAGCCTGCGCTCGGCGGCGCAGATGATCTCCTATGAGGTCTCGATCGGTCTGATCATCATCGGTGTGATCATCTCCACCGGCTCGATGAACCTGTCGCAGATCGTGCTGGCCCAAAAGGGCGATTACGGCCTGCTGAACTGGTACTGGCTGCCGCATCTGCCGATGGTGGCGCTGTTCTTCATCTCGGCATTGGCCGAGACCAACCGCCCGCCCTTCGATTTGCCCGAAGCGGAATCGGAACTCGTCGCGGGCTTCATGGTGGAATATTCCTCGACGCCCTACCTGCTGTTCATGGCGGGCGAATATATCGCGATCTGGCTGATGTGCGCGCTGATGTCGATCCTGTTCTTCGGCGGCTGGCTGTCGCCGATCCCGGGGCTGCCCGATGGTGTGCTGTGGATGCTGGCCAAGATGGTGTTCTTCTTCTTCATGTTCGCCATGGTGAAGGCGATCACGCCGCGCTACCGCTACGACCAGCTGATGCGGATCGGTTGGAAAGTGTTCCTGCCGCTCTCGGGCGCATGGGTTGTGATTGTCGCGTTCCTCGCGAAATTTGAAATCTTCGGGCATTTCTGGGCCCGCTGGACGATGGGAGGCTGAGCTGATGGCATTTGATTACGCCCGCGCCGCCAAGTATTTCCTGCTTGTCGACTTCATCAAAGGGTTCGGCCTTGGGATGCGCTATTTCTTCGCGCCCAAGGAGACGCTGAACTACCCGCATGAAAAAGGCCCGCTCAGCCCGCGTTTCCGCGGCGAGCACGCGCTGCGCCGCTACCCCAATGGCGAGGAGCGCTGCATCGCGTGCAAACTGTGCGAGGCGATCTGCCCCGCGCAGGCGATCACCATCGATGCCGAGCCCCGCGCGGACGGGTCGCGCCGCACGACGCGCTACGATATCGACATGACGAAATGCATCTATTGCGGCTTTTGCCAAGAGGCCTGCCCGGTCGATGCCATCGTCGAGGGGCCCAATTTCGAGTTCTCCACCGAGACCCGCGAGGAGCTGTTCTACGACAAGGAAAAGCTGCTTGATAACGGCGCCCGCTGGGAAGCCGAGATTGCCCGCAACCTCGAATTGGATGCGCCCTACAGATGACCGACGACTTTTCGAATCTCTTCAAATCGATGATGGAGCAGTCTGCTGAAATGGCGCGGCGGCTCAATCCGGCATTGGAGAGCTTCAACCCCGCTGCGATGGAAACGCTTTTCCCGACCATGTCCAAGGACATGATGGAGATGTGGTTCGGCAAGACCTTCAACCGCGACGGGCTCGACAGCCGAACGCGGCTTTTGGTGACAATCGCGGCGCTGACGGTGCTGGGGGCACAGGGTGAGCCGCAATTGCGCATGTCGATCCGCCACGCGCTGGAAGCCGGGGCCACACAACGCGAGATCGCCGAGGTGATCTTTCAGATGAGCATGTTTGGCGGTGTCCCCGCCATGACCAAGGCGCTCGAGATTGCGCGCTCGGTCTTTGACGAGAAATCGGGAGAGAACACATGACGGTGTTTGCATTTGCCTTCTACCTCTTTGCCATCGTGGCGGTGGTTGCGGCCTTCATGGTGGTGATGTCCAAAAACCCGGTCCATTCGGTGCTTTGGCTGATCCTGACCTTCTTGTCGGCGGCGGGGCTGTTCGTGCTGCTGGGCGCAGAATTCGTCGCCATGCTGCTTATCATCGTCTATGTCGGTGCGGTCGCGGTGCTGTTCCTCTTCGTGGTGATGATGCTCGATATCGACTTCGCCGCCCTTAAGGGGGAATTGGCGCGTTATATGCCGCTGGGCCTGCTGGTCGCGGTGATCATGCTGGTGCAGCTTGGCGTCGGGATCGGCGCTTGGAAGACCGCCGATATGGCGCAGTCCCTGCGCATGTCGCCGACGCCCGACAACATGACCAACACCCAAGCGATCGGGATGCTGGTCTATGACAAGTATCTCTATCTGTTCCAGCTTTCGGGGCTGGTGCTCCTGGTGGCGATGATCGGGGCGATCCTGCTGACGCTGCGCCACCGCACGAATGTCAAACGTCAGAACGTGATCGCTCAGATGCATCGCGATCCGGCCAAGACGATGGAAATGAGAGACGTGAAACCGGGGCAGGGGCTGTGAACATGCGGATGCACAATAAGGCAATCAAGCACGACCGGAGGGCACAGGCATGATCGGATTGGAACATTACCTCGGGGTGGCCGCCGCTCTGTTCGTCATCGGGGTCTTCGGGATCTTCGTGAACCGCAAGAACGTCATCGTCATCTTGATGTCGATCGAGTTGATGCTGCTTGCAGTCAACATCAACCTCGTCGCTTTCTCGGCCTATCTGGGCGATCTCGTGGGGCAGATCTTCACGATGTTCGTGCTCACCGTCGCCGCCGCTGAGGCTGCGATTGGCCTCGCGATCCTCGTCGTGTTCTTCCGCAACCGCGGCTCGATCGAGGTCGAAGACGTCAACGTGATGAAGGGATAAGGGACCAATGGAACAGACTATTCTCTTTGCCCCGCTCATCGGCGCGATCATTGCAGGCTTCGGCTGGCGCGTGATCGGTGAGAAAGGTGCGATGGTCCTTACGACGGGTCTGCTTTTCCTGGCCTGTATCTTGTCGTGGGTCGTCTTTCTCACCCTCGGCGAAGGCACGCAGCATATCCACATCATGCAATGGATCCATTCGGGTGAGCTGGACACGAGCTGGGCGATCCGGCTCGACCGCCTGACCGCGATCATGCTGGTCGTCGTGACCACGGTGTCCTCGCTCGTGCACCTCTATTCCTGGGGCTATATGGCCCATGACGAGAATTGGACCGAGAACGAGCACTATAAGGCGCGCTTCTTCGCCTATCTGTCCTTCTTCACCTTCACGATGCTGACGCTGGTCACTGCGGATAACCTGCTGCAGATGTTCTTCGGCTGGGAAGGTGTGGGCGTTGCCTCCTACCTGCTGATCGGCTTCTACTGGAAGAAACCCTCGGCCAACGCGGCTGCGATGAAAGCCTTTATCATCAACCGCGTGGGCGATTTCGGCTTCCTGCTGGGGATGTTCGCGCTGTTCTACATGACCGGTGCGCTGAAGATGGATGACGTCTTCGCAGCGGTCCCCGCGCTTGCCGATACGCAGGTTCACTTCCTGTGGCAAAGCTGGAACGCAGCCGAGCTGGTGGCCTTCTTGCTCTTCGTGGGCGCAATGGGCAAATCGGCGCAGCTGTTCTTGCACACTTGGTTGCCTGACGCGATGGAGGGCCCGACACCGGTGTCTGCGCTGATCCACGCCGCAACCATGGTAACCGCGGGCGTGTTCCTCGTCTGCCGGATGTCGCCGCTTTATGAATTCGCGCCGCATGCCAAGGAATTCATCCTGATCATCGGTGCAACGACGGCCTTCTTCGCGGCCACCGTCGGGCTTGTGCAAAACGACATCAAGCGCGTGATCGCCTATTCGACCTGTTCGCAGCTGGGCTACATGTTTGCCGCCGCCGGTGTCGGCGTCTATTCGGTGTCGATGTTCCACCTGCTGACGCATGCTTTCTTCAAGGCTCTGCTGTTCTTATGCGCAGGCTCGGTCATCACCGCGATGCATCACGAGCAGGACATGCGCAACTATGGTGGCCTGCGGAAAAAGCTTCCGATCACCTTCTGGGCGATGATTTTCGGGACGCTGGCGATCACTGGCGTGGGCATCCCGCTGACCCATATCGGCTTTGCGGGCTTCCTCTCGAAGGATGCGATCATCGAGAGCGTCTGGGCGGGCGACAGCTCGGGCTATGGCTTCTGGATGCTTGTGATTGCGGCTGCCTTCACGGCCTTCTACTCATGGCGCCTGATCTTCATGACCTTCTTTGGCAAGCCGCGCGGCGATCATCATGCGCATGACCATGCCCATGAAAGCCCTTGGGTGATGACCCTGCCGCTGGCGGTGCTGTCACTGGGCGCGATCTTTGGCGGGATGATCTGGTACAACGTGTTCTTCGGGGATCACGCCAAGATGGTGAAGTTCTTCGGTCTGCCCGCTCATAGCGAGCAAACCGCGGAGGGTCATGGCGCGACCGAGACTGCAAATGCTGCCAGCGGGACTGCGACAAGCACTGAGGCTGGCGCAGATCATGGCGCGGAGATGTCAGAGCAGGCGGCTCAGGCCGAGGTTATGGCAGACGCACGCCGCTCGCCCGATATCGGGCCGGGGGCGCAGATCCTGCGTGAGACGGGCGTCGCCCCGCAAGGCGCGATCTACATGCATAGCGAGAACGAAGTGATCGAGAAGGCGCATCACGCGCCCACCTGGGTCAAGGCTTCGCCCTTCGTGGCGATGGCATTGGGTTTCATCGTGGCATGGCTGTTCTACATCAAGGACACCACGATGCCGAAGCGTCTGGCGGAACAGCAGCCCGCGCTGCACCGGTTCCTGCTCAACAAGTGGTATTTCGATGAGCTCTACGAGGTGATCTTCGTTCGCCCCGCGCTCTGGATCGGATACATGTTCTGGAAGAAAGGGGACGAGGGCTCTATCGACCGCGTCATCGACGGCGTGGCCGTGGGGATCGTCCCGACATTCACGAGGCTCCTGAATAAGATGCAATCGGGCTATCTGTTCCACTATGCCTTCGCGATGGTGATCGGGATCGTCGGTTTGATGTTCTGGGTCGTCCTCAACGGGGGGGCACAGTAATGCAACACCTACTTTCTATCGTCATCTTCATCCCCGCCGTCGCCGCGCTGATCCTTGCGCTGGTGCAACGTGGCGGGTCTGAAGAGGCCGACCGCAACGCGAAGTGGCTGGCCATGACGGCGACGTCGGTGACCTTCTTGGTCTCGCTGTTCCTGCTGGCCGGGTTTGACCCCTCGAACACGGATTATCAGTTCGTCGAGCAATATAGCTGGATCATGGGGCTGAATTACCGCGTGGGTGTCGACGGTCTGTCGATCCTCTTCGTGCTGCTGACCACCTTCATGATGCCGCTTGTGATCCTCGCAAGCTGGGAGGTGAAGACGCGCGTCAAAGAGTATATGATCGCCTTCCTGCTCCTCGAGACGCTGATGGTCGGCACCTTCGTCACGCTCGATCTGGTGCTGTTCTACCTGTTCTACGAGGCCTGCCTGATCCCGATGTTCCTGATCATCGGCATCTGGGGCGGCAAGCAGCGCGTCTATGCCGCGTTCAAGTTCTTCCTCTACACGTTCTTCGGCTCGGTCTTCATGCTCGTGTCGATCATCTATATCTACTTCCACACCGGCACGACGGATATGCCATCGCTGCTCAGTGCCAACTTCCCCTATACGCCGATCCATGTGCTCGGCGTGACGATACCGGGGGGCATTCAGACGCTGCTGTGGACGGGCTTCTTCATCTCCTTCGCGGTGAAAATGCCGCTCTGGCCGGTGCATACCTGGCTGCCCGCCGCGCACGTGCAGGCTCCGACGGCAGGCTCGATCGTGCTGGCCGCGATCTTGCTCAAGCTGGCCGATTACGGCTTCCTGCGCTTCTCGCTGCCGATGTTCCCGGTGGGCAACATGGTCGTCGGCCCGTGGGCGATGTGGCTTGCGGTGATCGCGATCATCTACACCTCGCTGGTGGCGCTGGTGCAGACCGATATGAAACGCGTGATCGCCTATAGCTCGGTGGCCCACATGGCCTATGTGCTTCTGGGGATCTTCTCGGGCACCCAGCAGGGCATCGAGGGCGGCATCTTCCTCGTCGTCTCGCACGGCTTCGTCTCGGGTGCGCTGTTCCTGTGCGTCGGCGTCATCTACGACCGGATGCACACCCGCGAGATTTCGGCTTATGGCGGCTTGGCCAAGCGGATGCCGGGCTATGCGGTTGTCTTCATGTTCTTCACCATGGCCAATGTCGGCCTTCCGGGGACGGGCAACTTCGTGGGGGAATTCCTGACGCTGGCCGGTGTGTTCCAGGTCAACACCTGGGTCGCGCTCTTTGCGACCACGGGCGTGATCTTGTCGGCAGCCTATGCGCTCTGGCTCTATCGCAGGGTCGTCTTTGGCGATCTGATCAAGGAGAGCCTGCGCTCGATCACCGATTTGAGCCCGCGTGAGAAATGGATCTTTGCCCCGATGATCGCAATGACCCTGATCTTGGGCGTCTATCCCGATCTGGTGACGAATGTCATTCAGGATTCAGTGACCAACCTGGTCCAGAACTATCACGACGCCCTGCCGGACAACCTGTTGTCCGATCTGGTCGAACACTGAGGAGAGTGACGGATGACTTCTGCGGATTTCTCCACCGTTTTGCCGGAATTCCTGCTGGCCGTTTATGCGATGGCGGCGTTGCTGGTGGGCGTGTGGTTTGGCAAGGATAAGCTGGCCCCGACGCTTCTATGGACGACCAGCGGGGTGATGCTGGTGCTCGCAGCCCTGATCGGGCTGGGCTCGGGCGGCGCGCATACCGCCTTTGGCGGTCTGTTCATCGACGATGCTTTCGCGCGGTTCTCCAAGATCACGGTGCTGGTCACCGCCGCGCTGGTGCTCGCGATGAGCGCCGATTACATGGCGCGTCGCGGACTTCTGCGCTTTGAGTTCCCGATCCTCGTGGCCCTCGCGGTCGTGGGCATGATGGTGATGGTCTCGGCCGGCGATCTGATGTCGCTCTATATGGGGCTCGAGCTGCAGTCGCTCGCGCTCTACATCATCGCGGCGCTGCGTCGTGAGAGCGAGAAAAGCTCGGAGGCCGGTCTGAAATACTTTGTGCTTGGGGCGCTGTCCTCGGGCATCTTGCTCTATGGCGCCTCGCTGACCTACGGGTTTGCCGGGACCACACAGTTCTCTGGCATCATCGAGACGGTGCAATCGGGTCATCTGCCGATGGGCTTGCTCTTTGGCATGGTCTTCCTGATCGCGGGCATGGCCTTCAAGGTCTCCGCCGTGCCGTTCCACATGTGGACGCCCGACGTCTATGAGGGCTCGCCCACACCGGTCACTGCCTTTTTCTCGACCGCGCCGAAAGTTGCGGCGATGGCGCTGTTCGCGCGGATGCTGTTTGATGGCTTCGGCCAAGTGCCTACGGAATGGGGTCAGATCATCGGCTTGCTGGCGGCTTTGTCGATGGTCTGGGGCTCTGTCGGGGCGCTGGGTCAGAAGAACATCAAGCGTCTGATGGCGTATTCCTCGATCACCCATATGGGCTTTGCGCTGCTGGGTCTGACGGCGGGCACGGTCGAGGGTGTGCAGGCGATGCTGGTCTATATGGCGATCTATGTCGTGATGAATGTGGGCGTGTTCGCCTTCATCCTCTCGATGGAACGCGACGGCCAGCCCGTCACCACGCTCAAATCGCTCAACCTCTATGCCAGCCAGCACCCCACCAAGGGTCTCGCGCTGATGATCTTGATGTTCAGCCTCGCGGGGGTGCCGCCGTTGCTGGGCTTCTTTGCCAAATACGCGGTGCTCGCGGCGGCGATCCAGGCGGGCTATATCTGGTTGAGCCTTCTGGCGGTTGTGGCCTCGGCGGTTGCGGCCTTCTACTACCTGCGCATTATTTACTTCATGTATTTCGGCAAAGAGGTCGAGCCGCTCGATCAGCGTATGCCGATGGTGCAATGGGGGCTGTTGATGGCATCCGCACTGATCACCGTCTTTGGCGTGTTCAACCTGTTTGGCATCGAGGGCGCTGCACAGGCGGCTGCGGCGGCCCTTGTCAACTAACGTGGCTACGTGGCCCGAGGGCGTGGCGCGCCATGTCCTAGCATCTGTTGATTCCACGATGAACGAAGCGGCCCGGCTCGCGCCGGGCCTCTCCGGCTCTGCATGGATCTTCGCGCATGAGCAAACGGCGGCGCGTGGCAGGCGTGGTCGCGCGTGGCGCGCCCCTCAGGGCAATTTCGCAGCGACGCTGGTGATGCGGCCCAAGGGCGGTCTGGCCCATGCGGCGCTCTATTCCTTCGTGGCGGCGCTTGCGCTGGAGGCCGCCCTCTCGCATGCCGCAGGTCCGCATGCCCGTCTTGCGATCAAATGGCCCAATGATGTGCTGCTCAGCGGCGGCAAGATCGCGGGGATTTTGCTCGAAAGCCTGACGCCTGACGGTTCGCAGCTTGCCATTGGCATCGGCGTGAACCTGGCCGAGGTCCCTGCGCGCGACACCTTGGAAGCCACGGCCATGGCGCCCGTGAGCCTTCTGGGCGAGACCGGGATGCGGGTTGCGCCGCAGGACTTCCTGCCCATGCTGGCGCAGGCTTTCGATCATTACGACAGTCAGTTCCGCGATTACGGCTTTGAAGCGATCCGCAATGCGTGGCTCGCCCGCGCCGCCCGTCTGGGCGAGACGATCACCGCGCGCACCGGACGCGAGACCCATACGGGTGTCTTCGAGACCATCGATGCAACCGGGGCGCTGGTTTTGCGCGACGGGCAGGGGCGCCGGGCGATCTCTGCCGCCGAAATCTTCTTCTGAGTACGAGGGCCAGCATGCTGTTATGCATTGATTGCGGCAATACCAACACCGTCTTCTCGATCTGGGATGGCGAGGCGTTTCTGTCGACATGGCGCATGGAGACCAATCACAAGCGCACCGCCGATGAATATTATGTCTGGCTGACTGGCCTCATGCGGCTGCAAGGCATCGATGCGGCGATCCGCGAGGTGATTATCTCTTCGACCGTGCCACGCGTCGTGTTCAACCTTCGGGTGCTGTGCAACCGCTACTTCGATTGCCGTCCCGTCGTTGTGGGCAAGCCCGAATGCGCCTTGCCCGTCGCCCCGCGCGTCGATGAGGGCACCGTGGTGGGCCCCGACCGTCTGGTCAACGCGGTGGCCGGGTTTGACCGCCATGGCGGCGATCTGATCGTGGTCGATTTCGGCACCGCCACCACTTTCGACGTGGTCGATACCGACGGGGCCTATATCGGCGGCGTGATTGCGCCGGGGGTGAACCTTTCGCTTGAGGCGCTGCATCAGGCGGCAGCCGCTCTGCCCAATGTCGATGTGACCAAGCCTGAGCATGCGATTGGCACAAATACAGTGGCCTGTATTCAGTCTGGTGTGTTTTGGGGCTATATCGGTCTGGTTGAGGGCATCGTGCGCCAGATCCGGCTGGAACGCGACCGGCCGATGCGGGTCGTGGCGACCGGCGGATTGGCGGAGCTGTTCTCTCAAGGCTTTGACCTCTTCGACAGCATCGAATACGACCTGACTATGCACGGCCTGCGCCTGCTCAATGATTTTAACAAAGGACGCCCCGCGTGACCGAAAGATTGATCTACCTTCCCCTTGGCGGAGCCGGCGAAATCGGCATGAACGCCTATGTCTATGGCTATGGTCCGGAAGGGAAAGAGCGTCTGATCGTGGTCGATCTCGGCGTCACCTTCCCGGATATGGATTCAACCCCCGGGGTTGATCTGATTATGGCCGATCTTGCTTGGCTTGAAGAGAACGCAGATCGCATCGACGCGATCTTCATCACCCATGCCCATGAAGACCATATCGGCGCGCTGGCCCATGTCTGGAACGGGCTGCGCAAGCCCGTCTATGCCCGCGCCTTCACCGGGCGCATCGGGCAGCTCAAACTCGAAGAGGCGGGCATCCCCGCCGAGACGATCCGCATCGTCGAGCCGCGCCCCCATGTCGTCGAGGCGGGCCCGTTCAAGGTTCAATTCGTCCCGATCTCGCATTCGATCCCGGAAAGCTCGGCGCTGATCATCGACACCCCCGGTGGCCGGATCTTCCACACTGGCGATTTCAAGCTCGATCAGTCGCCCATCGTGGGCGAGCCCTTTGATCCTGCGATGTTCAAGCAGATCGCCGAAGAGGGCGATGGCATCAAGGTGCTGGTGAGCGATTCCACCAATGTCTTCTCGCCGCATCCGGGCCGCTCGGAGGCAACGCTCGCCGCGCCGCTGACCGAGCTGATCGCCGCCCAGAAGGGCATGATCGTCGCGACCACCTTTGCCTCGAACGTCGCGCGTCTCAAGACGCTGGCCGAAGCGGGCGTGGCTGCGGGCCGTTCGGTCTGCCTGCTGGGCCGCGCGATGAAGCGGATGGTCTCGAGCGCGCAGGAAACCGGCGTGCTTTTGGGCATGCCCGGCACGATTGGCCCCGAAGAGGCCGCCGATGTTCCGCGCGGCAACCTGATGTTGATCGTGACCGGCTCGCAGGGCGAGCGCCGTGCGGCATCAGCCCAGCTCAGCCGGGGGAAATATCTCGGGCTCGAGATGAAAGAGGGCGACAGCTTCCTGTTCTCCTCCAAGACCATTCCGGGCAATGAGCGTGGCGTGATCCGCATCATGAACGCGTTTTCCGAAATGGGCGTCGATGTGATCGACGACAATAACGGGCTCTATCACGTCTCGGGCCATGCCAACCGCGCCGATCTGGAGACAGTCCACGCGATCTTGCAGCCCAAGATGCTGATCCCGATGCATGGCGAGCACCGTCACCTGCGCGAGCATGCGAAGCTCGCGCAAGCCAAGGGGATTGCCTCGGAAGTGGTGATCAATGGCGAGATGGTCGATCTTTCGGGCAATGTGCCCAAAGTGGTCGAGCATATCGAGGCGGGCCGCACCTATCTCGACGGCTCGGTCAAGATCGGCGCGATGGATGGTGTGGTGCGCAACCGCATTCGCATGGCGCTCAATGGCCTCGTGCTGGTGACGCTGATCCTCGATGAGCAAGACCAGCCGCTGGGCGAGCCTTGGGTCGAGACGATGGGCCTGCCGAAAACCGGGCGGGGCGGCGCGCCGCTGGCCGAGCAGATCGAAGACGAGATGACCGAGTTCCTCGATCGCGCGCCGGTCAAGATCATCAGCAATGACGACAAGATCGAAGAGGCTCTGCGCCGGATTGCGCGTCAGGTCTCGATGGAAGAGATTGGCAAGAAGCCCGAAGTGATCATCGTCACCTCGCGGCTGACCGACGAATAAAGCCACGGGGGCGCGCGGGGACAGGGCCCCCGCGCCATCCGGGCGTCCAACGCGTTTGTCCAAGACATAGAAAACCCCGCCGGAGGCAGCTCCGGCGGGTTTTTGATTTGCGCGGCAGGGGCGCGATCAGCTTTCGGCGCTGTCCTCGGTCTCGCTCATGGCCTCGTCACTGTCGATCAAGCCGGGACGGAACGAGCGGGTCAGGAAATCGGGGACGTGATCGCCCATGCCCACGACATTCGGGCCATTGTCGCGGTCGCGACGGCCACGGCCACCGCGTGCACGCCGATTGCGGCTCTCGTCGCTCTCATTGGCGTCGTGACGCGCGGGGGCGGCGGCGGCGGGGCGCTGCTCCGGGGCTTGGCGCTCAGGCGTGCGCTCGGATTTGCGCTCGGGCTGCTGCTCCTCGGGCGTGTCGACCTTTTGCGAGGGGGCCTTCGCGGCCTCGGGCGCTTTGGTCTCAACGGCCTCGGGCTGCGGCTTGTCCTCACGCGGTTTGCGCGAGCGGCTGGGACGCTCCCCGTTGCTGCTGCTGCCGCTCCGGCTGCGTCCACCCCGGCCACCGCGACCGCCCTTGGCGTCGTCGCGCTTGACCGGCGCGGTCTTGGCGCCTTCCGAGATCTCGAACCCCTCGGGCAGCTCGCCGCGCGGGATCGGCTGCTCGATCAGGCTCTCGATGCCCGAGAGAAACTTCTCATCCGCAGGCACATAGATCGAGATCGCAGCGCCTTTGCGGCCCGCGCGCCCGGTGCGCCCGATGCGGTGGACGTAATCCTCCGCATGCATCGGAAGATCGTAGTTGAAGACGTGGCTCACGGCGGGCACATCAAGCCCGCGGGCGGCCACATCCGAGGCGATCAGGAATTTCAGCGTGCCTTCGCGGAAGCTCTCCAGCGTGCGCGTGCGCTGGCTTTGATCAAGATCACCATGGATCGGGGCCGCATCAAAGCCGTATTTCTGCAGGCTTTTCGAGACGATATCGACATCGACCTTGCGGTTGCAGAAGATGATCGCGTTGGTGCAGGCCTCGCCTTCGCCCTCGATCACCGCGCGCAGCACTTCGCGCTTGGTCTTGGCGGTCTGGTCGCGCCGCGCCGGGGTCACCTCGATCAGCTTTTGGGTGATATTCGCACCGGTCGTGGCCTGACGGGCCACCTCGACGCGCACCGGAGCATGCAGGAAAGTGTTGGTGATCCGCTCGATCTCGGGCGCCATCGTGGCCGAGAAGAACAGCGTCTGGCGGGTAAAGGGCGTCAGCTGGAAGATCCGCTCGATATCGGGGATGAAGCCCATGTCGAGCATCCGGTCCGCCTCGTCCACAACCATGATTTTCACATCGGTCAGGATCAGCTTGCCGCGCTCGAAATGATCAAGCAGTCGGCCCGGTGTCGCGATCAGCACATCGACACCCTTGTCGATCAGCTTGTCTTGCTCGCCAAAGCTCACACCGCCGATCAGCAGTGCGCGGGTCAGCTTGGTGTTCTTGGCGTAGAGATCAAAGTTCTCGGCAACCTGAGCGGCCAATTCGCGCGTCGGGCAGAGCACGAGCGAGCGCGGCATCCGCGCGCGCGCGCGACCCCGCCGCAGCAGCGTCAGCATCGGCAGGGTGAACGAGGCCGTCTTGCCCGTGCCGGTTTGCGCGATACCAAGGACATCCTTGCCTTCAAGCGCAGGGGGGATTGCATCCGCTTGGATCGGAGTGGGCGTCTCGTAGCCCGCTTCCGCAACCGCAGACAGGACCTTGGGGTCCAGTTTCAGATCGGAAAATTTCGTCATCGGCGTCCTTAAAAGCTTCCTGATTGGCGTCCGGTGGCAGCCGCGTCTTGCGGCGTACACATGAGGGCGCAACGGAAATTGGGCGCCCTGATCGTGCCCCGCCGGATTGCGAGGCTGGTCGTTGCCTATCTTATCGCAACGTGAAGGTCAATCTTTGCGCCAGTATCGCGCAGGATCAGGGGCTTGCATCATGCGCGCGAACCTGACTTCCTGCAGTGAACTGGCCCGTGAAGGGGCGCAGGTCTGTAGTGAGGGGCGCGCATGGCGGTTGCGGAAACGGCGGGGCTCGGCCCGGTCTTGGCCTTCGGGCTTGTCGGTGTGTTCGGTGTGGGCGCGCAATGGCTTGCGTGGCGCCTGCGGCTGCCTGCGATCGTGATCATGCTGGCCGCCGGTCTGATCGCGGGTCCGGCGACGGGGCTGCTAAATCCAAGCCGCGACTTCGGAGATCTGCTGAGCCCGCTGGTTGCGCTCGCCGTGGCGGTGATCCTGTTTGAGGGCGGGTTCACGCTCGATCTGCACCGGCTGGGCGATGCGAAATCCGGCGTGAAGCGGCTTGTTTTCATTGGCGCGCCGCTGGGCTGGCTGCTCTCGGCGCTGGCTCTTGTCTACGGCGCGGGGCTGAGCTGGGAGAGCGCTGCGGTGTTCGGTGGTATCATGGTTGTCACCGGCCCGACCGTGATTGCCCCGCTTTTGCGCACCGCCAAGCTCGCCCGCCGTCCGGCGCGGCTGTTGCAATGGGAGGCCATCGTCAACGATCCGATCGGAGCGCTGGCCGCCGTGCTGGCCTTCGAGGTGGTGGTGACCGCGCGCTCTAACCTGTCGATGGGCGAGGCGATTACCCATCTCGCACTTGGCATCGTCTTCGCGGCGCTGATCGGCGGCGCGGTGGGGTTTTTCATAGCCCGCGCCTTTGCGCGCGGCTGGGTGCCGGAATTCATGAAAGTGCCCGTGCTTTTCGCGGCGCTTCTGGTGACCTTTGGTGTGACCGATTCGGTGCTGCATGAAAGCGGGCTGCTGGCGGTCACCGTGATGGGGCTGGTGATCGGCAATGCCGATCTGCCCTCCTACGAGGAGCTGCGCCGTTTCAAGGAACATGCGACCGTGCTGCTGGTCTCGGGCGTGTTTATTTTGCTGGCTGCAAATATTCAGATCGATCAGCTTATGGCGCTGGATTGGCACGCGGCTTTGTTCGTGGCGCTTGTGGTTCTGGTGGCGCGTCCGGCCACGGTGCTGATCTCGCTGGCGGGCTCGGATCTGCCGCGCAATGAGCGGATGTTGATCGCTCTGACCGGCCCGCGCGGGGTGGTTCTGGTGGCGGTGGCGGGGCTCTTTGGTCAGCGCCTTGCCGAAGCCGGGATCACTGACGGCGCGCGGATCGGGCCGCTGGCTTTCGTGCTGGTGGTGGCCACGGTGCTTGTGCATGGCTTTACGCTCGCACCGCTTGCGCGGCGGCTGGGGCTGGCCAATACCGACCGTCCGGGGCTGCTGATTGCGGGGGGCTCGCGCTTTACCACGCAGCTTGCAGAGGCGCTGATGAAAGCCGAGGTTCCGGTACTCATCACCGATCCGAACCACGCCCATCTGATCCGCCCGCGTGCCAGTGGTATCAAGACCTTCTACGGCGATATCATCGGTGAGGCCGCCGAAGACAAGGTCGAGCTGATGTCCTATTCCACGCTGCTCGCGGCCACCGATAACGACGCGTATAACAGCCTGATTGCCACCGATCTTGGACCCGAGCTGGGCCGCGACAAGGTTTGGCAGGTGCCGCGCGTCAAGGATGACCGCGAGCGCCACGCGCTGCCCACCCAGATCGGCGGGCGCCGCTTTGGCGAGGGGCGCACGCTTGAGGGGTATGAGACGCTTCTGGCCGAGGGCTGGCGCTTTCGCATCACCCGCATCACCGAGGAATACAAGCTCTCCGATTGGCGCGAGAAGCGCCCGCGCGCGGTACCGGTAATGGTCCTCTCGCCCAAGGGCGAGCTGCGCTTTGTGGTGGATGCCAAAGCGATGAAGGTCGATCCGGGCGGGCGGATCGTCTCGCTTTTGCCGCCCGAGGTGAGTGAGGAGGAAACCGCAGCCCGATCCAAACGCGCCGAGCGCCCTTCGGGTCAGCCCGGTCCGGCAGCGCCGATCCCGTAAGTCGGCGCGCTTGGGCGCTATCGTGTCAGCGTGACCTCAAGCGTGCGCTGCGCGATTACATCGCCTGCGCGCAAGATCTCGACCTGCGCGCGGTAGCGGCCCGCGGGCCAGCCGTCGGCCGGGGTTTTGCGCCCAAAGAATTGGAAAAACAGTGCTTGGGTTTTCTTCAGCTCGGCATCATGCGCCAAGCTCAGCCCGTCGGGGCCAGTGATCCGGGTCTTGATCTGGTCGCCGGTCTGCGCGCCAAACCCATAGAGCCACACGACCAGCGCGGGGCCGTCAGCGGGCAGGGTAGCCTCGGGCGCAAGGCCTTGCTTGACCGCATCATAGCTGGGCGGTTGAGAGGCAAACCCCAGCTGCAACACACCCGTTGGGATATAGGCAATCGGTTCGGCCCAAAGCTCTTGCGCGGCGATGTCAGTGGCGCAGGCCTGCCGCATATCGGGATCGAACGGGTCCACCGTTTTGCCGTCATGGCGCAGGCTGAGATGCAGATGCGGGAACTCCGCCTTGCCCGATTGCCCAACAAGCCCCAGCACGTCGCCCGCAGCGACGACCTGCCCCGGCTTGACCGAAATCGAGCCGTCGCGCATGTGGCAATATTGGGTCTCCCAGCCATCGCCATCCTCGATCACGACGCCGTTGCCGCATTCGCGCCCGGCGACCGAGGCGCCGTCTACGAAGGCGCGGTCGGGCTCTCCGTCGCGCACCGCCCGGACCGTGCCGGGGGCGGCGGCGCGCACCTTCACGCCCGCGCGCATCGCCGCGACCGTTGGCAGCGCGAAATCCGTGCCCTTATGGCCGTTATAGCTGAGCGTGCCACAGCCCACATCGCGTGTGCCGGGGCCGGGATCGCGGTCGACGTAATTCTGGATGTAGCAGCTTTTGCCCAGAGTGCACTCGACCGGCAGGTTCAACGAAATCGTCCCGGCCATGCAGGGCAGGGCCGGGACGAGAAAGCAGACGAGTGTGGCGCGCCACACGGCCGGAATTACTCCGCCGTGAGAAGCGGCGGCTTGGACGAGCCGGAGAGACGTTTCTTGCCCGGCTCCTCGACATTGACGACGATCTCATTGTCTTTGACCGAGACCTTCGCCACGCCGCCCTTGGTCAGCTTGCCAAAGAGCAGCTCTTCAGCGAGCGGCTTCTTGATATGCTCTTGGATCACGCGGCCCAGCGGACGTGCGCCCATCTTGTCGTCATAGCCTTTCTCGGCGAGCCAATTGGCGGCAGCCGGGGTCAGCTCGATATGGACGTTGCGATCGATCAGCTGCGCCTCGAGCTGGAGGACGAATTTGTCGACCACCTGCAAGATCACATCGCGCGACAGCGGTGCAAAACTCACCACCGCATCAAGACGGTTGCGGAACTCGGGCGTGAAGGTCCGCTCGATTGCGGCGGTATCCTCGCCCTCGCGCCGGTCGCGCCCAAAGCCAATCGCGGATTTCGCCTGCTCGGAGGCGCCCGCATTCGAGGTCATGATCAAGATCACATTGCGGAAATCCACCGTGCGACCGTTATGGTCGGTGAGTTTGCCGTGATCCATCACTTGCAGCAGGATGTTGTAGACATCCGGGTGCGCCTTTTCGATCTCGTCAAGCAGCAGCACGCAATGCGGGTGCTGATCGACGCCATCGGTCAGCATGCCGCCCTGATCGAAGCCGACATAGCCCGGAGGCGCACCGATCAGACGCGAGACCGCGTGTTTCTCCATATATTCCGACATGTCGAACCGCAGAAGTTCTACGCCAAGACTGTCGGCGAGCTGGTTGGCGACCTCGGTCTTGCCGACGCCGGTCGGGCCTGCAAACAGGTAGTTGCCGATGGGCTTTTCAGGCTCGCGCAGGCCGGCACGGGCCAGTTTGATGGCCGAGGCCAGCGCCTCGATGGCCTTGTCCTGACCGAACACAACGCGCTTGAGCGTCTTCTCGAGATCCTTGAGCACCTCTGCATCGCTTTTGGTGACCGATTTCGCCGGGATGCGCGCGATCTTGGCGACGACGGATTCGATCTCCTTCGGGCCGATGGTCTTGCGCTTCTTGCTTTCGGCCAGCAGGTGCTGGGCCGCGCCCGCCTCGTCGATCACGTCAATCGCCTTGTCGGGCAGTTTGCGGTCGTGCACGTAGCGCGCCGACAGCTCCACGGCAGTTTTGATCGCCTCGTTGGTGTAGCGGATGTCGTGATGCTTCTCGAAATAGGGCTTGAGACCCATCAGGATCTTGATCGAATCCGGCACCGAAGGCTCGTTCACGTCGATCTTCTGGAACCGGCGCGACAGGGCGCGGTCTTTCTCGAAATGCTGACGGAACTCTTTATAGGTGGTCGAGCCCATCGTGCGCAGCTTGCCGCCCGCAAGCGCGGGCTTGAGCAGGTTCGAGGCGTCCATTGCACCGCCCGAGGTCGCGCCCGCACCGATCACGGTGTGGATCTCGTCGATGAACAGAATCGCGTCTTCATGGTCTTCCAGCTCCTTGACGACCGCCTTCAGACGCTCCTCAAAGTCACCGCGATAGCGGGTGCCCGCCAGAAGCGCGCCCATATCGAGCGAATAGATCGTCGATTTCGACAGGATTTCGGGCGTCTCGCCGCGGGTGATCTTGAGCGCAAGCCCCTCGGCGATGGCGGTCTTGCCCACGCCGGGATCGCCCACCAGAAGCGGGTTGTTCTTGCGCCGGCGGCACAGCACCTGAATACAGCGCTCCACCTCGTGCTCGCGCCCGATCAGCGGGTCAACATCGCCCTTCTCGGATTTCTTGTTGAGATTGACGCAATATTTGTCGAGCGCGGATTCCTTGGCTTCAGCCTGCGTGGCTTGTGCCTCGGCTTTCGCTTCGTCCTCGGCGCCGGTCACAGGGCGGGCCTCGCCGAATTCGGGGTCTTTGGCCACGCCATGGGCGATGAAATTCACCGCGTCATAGCGCGTCATATCCTGCTCTTGCAGGAAATAGGCGGCGTTGCTTTCGCGTTCGGCAAAGATCGCGACCAGCACATTGGCCCCGGTCACTTCCGAGCGGCCCGAGGATTGGACATGGATTGCGGCGCGCTGGATCACCCGCTGGAAGGCGGCGGTCGGCACAGCCTCCGAGCCCTCGACCTCGGTTTCGAGCGTTGAGAGATCGTCATCGATGAATTCGACCAGCGTCTGGCGCAGCTCGTCGAGGTCGACGGCGCAGGCATTCATGACGCGCGCGGCATCGGGTTCATCGGTCAAAGCGAGCAAGAGATGTTCAAGCGTGGCCAGTTCGTGACGTCGCGCGTTGGCCAATGCGAGTGCGCCGTGGATCGCCTGTTCGAGCGTATTGGAAAACGATGGCATGATCTGCTCCTTGTCCTTTGGGATTCGGCGTGGGCGCGCCCGTCGCTGATCCTGGCCTCATAGTCTTAAAGTTCGGTGGAATTGCCCGCGCTTCAAGTCTTTTATGCCCAAAAAACTTCCAAGTGGTGATTCGTGCCAAAAAAACAGCCGCCAAATCATCGCGATGGTGCGCTAGCGCACGAAACGACATCTATATCTTGGGAATATCTCGGGGTCTGCCTCCAGATGGGGGAGCGCCCGGTGGGTTTCAAGGGCTCTGCCTGATCCTTACGCGACTCATGAACGGATCGGTGCGACATGAGGACGTGATGGCTTTATGTGCTGTCACTGCGGACGGGCAGGTGGGGCGTCTCTCTCTGCGGGCTGCGGCTGATCCGCCCCGGCAGAGCCCTGCGGATCTGTGGGCGCGTCACCGCCCTCGTCTTCGCCATGGGCTGCGGGAGAGTGGTCTAGGAGCAGCCCCATGATATCGGTGCGTGTGAGGATGCCCACGATCCGGCCCGCTTCGGTCACCGGCACGACGCGTGCCTCGCGCCGGGCGAGCCGCTCCAGCAATGCGCCCACGGGCGTATCGCCATCCACCGTCTCGACATCGGTGTGAAAGATCGCGCGGGCCTCGGCCTCGGGCGGGGCGGTGCGAAAGCGGAACGGGCGGCGCAGGATGTCGAATTCCTTGAACAGCTCTTCGAGCGCGTCATGCTGATCGACCACGCCCAGATAATGGCCTGCGCTGTCAACGACCGGCAGGGTGTGCACATCAAGCGCGGTCATCTTGCGCACAATCTCGGTGAGCGGGGCCTCGGGGCCCACGGTCACCGGGTTGCGCGTCATCAGATCGCGCACGCAGGTGCCCGCCAGCAAGGCCTCGGCTGCGCGGTGCTCGGCCGCTGAAATCAACCGCGCCAGATCGGCGGGAGCCATGTTGGCCGATTGGTTGAACTCGACGAGCAGATCCGACAGGTCGCGCTGGCTGAGCGAGCGGGCCGGGCCGCTTGCGCGAATGCCCTGCCGGTGGCGACGGCCCAACGGACGGGTCGGGTAGGAGATGCCGAACAGCCGATTGTACAGCATCGCGATGACGATCAGCAGCAGCGTGATCGTGGCAATTGGAAACAGCGCAAAGCCCACGCCCAGATGGCGTCCGGCGGCATCTTCGAGCACCACCAAAAGTGCGATCGCAGCCCCCGGCGGATGCAGAGCCCGCGCCGCCATCATCGCGGCAATCGCCGCCCCGACGGCCAGACCATCGGCGTAGGGTGGCGGGATCATCTTGAGCACCGCAATCGGGACCAGCGCCGAGATCAGCATCCCCACCATCGTGGCCCAAGGCTGCGCCAGCGGCGAATTGGGCAGCACGAATAGCAGCACTGCGGTCGAGGCAAAGGAGGAGACCAGATAGAAACCGGTCTGTTGCGAATGCGGCATCGACACGACGACCATTGTCATCAGCAAGATCGCCACACCCGCACCGAAAGCGCCGCGCAGGATGTCAACGCCGGGGCGGCGGCCCATCGAGGGGCCAAAGCGGCGCAACTGGCGACGGAACTCGTAAGGGATACGGGGTAAAAGCATGATGTCCGGGCGATAAATGAGCGCGTCAGGTATCGCGCTTTCGCAACGTGGATGCAAGCGCGTCCCCGGTGAGTGTGATCGCGTCGTTGCGCCCCGCATAGCGAGGGCGCGCAAGGATTGGCCCGCCCATGTTGGAACTTGTTTTGAGTGTGGCGCGACGTTAGAGACATCTGCGTAGCTGACCAAGGGAGAGATCCGATGCGGATGACCAGACGAACCCTGATCCAGATCGGTGCCGCGGCTTCGGTTGGAACCCTGTTGCCGCGCGGTGCGCAGGCGGCGTTTTCTCCCGCACCCGATGGCTGGCGGAGCTTTGAGCTGACCACCACGGTCACCCTGCCTGCCAGCCCCGAGAGCGCGCAGCTTTGGCTGCCGGTGCCTGCGGTGACGGCGGGCGATTGGATGAAAGCGGGCGATGCGAGCTGGACCACGAGCGCCGACAGCGCCAGCCTTGAGACCGATCCCGTCAAGGGCGTGAAATTCGTGCAGGCCCGCTGGGACGGCGCGAAGACGCCGCGCACAATGGTGCTCAAGACGACCGCTTCGACCCAGAGCCGCGCCGTGGATCTGAGCAAGCCGCGCGCCCACGCGTCCCTGAGCGCAGCCGAGCAGGCCCGCTACACCGCGCCCACCGATCTGATCCCAACCGATGGTCTGGTCAAACAGACCTCCGACCAGATCACCAAGGGCGCGACTGGCGATCTCGACAAGGCGCGCCGGATCTATGAGTGGATCGTCGAGAACACCGCGCGCAATCCCAAGACGCGGGGCTGTGGTCTGGGCGATGTGGGCTCGATGTTGGCAATGGGCGATCTGACGGGAAAATGCGCCGATCTCAACGCGCTATATGTCGGGCTTGCCCGCGCTGCCGGTCTTCCGGCTCGCGATGTATATGGCATCCGCGTGGCCCCGTCGAAATTTGGCTACAAAAGCCTTGGCGCGAATGATCCCGACGTCTCAAAGGCGCAGCACTGCCGCGCCGAGGTGTTCCTGTCCGATTTCGGCTGGATCGCGGTCGATCCGGCGGATGTACGCAAGGTCATGCTGCAAGAGGGCAAGGGCCATCTCTCGCTCGACGATCCGAAAGTGGTCGATGTGCGCCGCGCGCTCTTTGGGGCATGGGAGGGCAACTGGGTGGCCTATAACTTCGCCCATGACGTGTCGTTGCCCGGCTCGAATGGTCCTAAGCTGCCCTATCTGATGTATCCGCAGGCCGAGATTGACGGCGTGCGGCAGGATTCGCTCGATCCCGAAAGCTTCACCTACAAGATCGAAGCGCGCGAGCTGAGCGCCTGAGCCCCCCTTCGCAAGGACCGCTTAGAACCGGTCCTTGCGCATCCGCGCCTCGGTGAAGACCTCAAGCGCGCTGGCCCCCTCGGGCAGATCAAGCGCGGCACGCAGCGCCGGATCATCGCCGCGCAGGAACGGGTTGGTGCGCTTTTCGCGGGCCAGCTCAATCGGCACTGTGGGGCGCATTCGGGCGCGCGCCTCGCGCACCTCCTCCATCCGCGCCAGCAGTTCGGGATTGTCGGGCTCAAGGCTGAGCGCGAAACGGCCATTGGCTTCGGTACATTCATGGCCCGAGCAGATCAGCGTCTCATCGGGCAGGTCGCAGAATTGCTGCAAGGTCTCGTGCATCTGCGCAGGCGAGCCCTCAAACAGTCGCCCGCAGCCCCAGCTCATCAGACTGTCACCGGAAAATAGCAGCCCCGCCTCGGGGAAGTAAAAGGCGATGTGACCGACCGTGTGACCCGGCGCGTCGAGAACCGCGACATGCTCCATCCCAATGGGCAATGTCTCGCCCGGGCTCACGGCCTGATCGAGCTGCGGCAACCGATGCGCATCGCGCGCCCCCCCGATCAGCTTGGCCCCGGTCGCCGCCGCCAAGGCCGCAGCCCCGTCGATGTGATCGGAATGATGATGGGTGAGCAAGATCAGATTGGCTTTGAGCCCACGTTCGTTGAGCGCTTGCAGGATCGGGGCGGCCTCGGGAACATCGATCACCGTGGTGGTGTCGGTCGCGGCCTCATGCACAATATAGGCGTAGTTGTCGGAGAGGCATGGCACAATAAGAAGGTCGACTGTCATGGCGTTTTCCAGAACTTTGGCTATTTTAAGGGCAAGCTACGCTCAAGGAGGCACCCGGCGCAATGCATCTCGATGTGCTCGACCTGCGGAATTTCTATTACCGAACGCAACTTGGACGCGCCGCGCAGCGCGCGATCCGCGACAAGGTGGAGACGATGTGGCCCGCAACGGCGCCCTCGCTCGCGGGGCAGACGGTGGCGGGGTTCGGCTTTGCGGTGCCGCTTTTGCGCCCCTATCTGGAGCCCGCGCGCCGGGTGATCGGGCTGATGCCGGCGGGGCAGGGGGTGATGCCATGGCCCGCAGGCCAGCCCAATGTCTCGGTGCTCTGCGAGGAGACCCGCTGGCCGCTTGAGACGGGCCGCGTCGACCGGCTGATCGTGATGCATGGGATCGAGACCTCGGACAATACCGATGCGCTGATGGCGGAATGCTGGCGGGTGCTGGGGCCGGGGGGGCGCGCGCTGTTCATCGTGCCCAACCGCGCAGGCCTCTGGGCCCCGCGTGAGACGACGCCCTTCGGCTTTGGCAAGCCCTTCACGCCGGGCCAGTTCGATCAGCTAGCAAGGCGCTCGGGCTTTGTGCCGGAACGCCAGATGGCCGCGCTCTATATTCCGCCCAGCCATCGCCGCTTCTGGCTGCGCTCCTCGGCGATGTGGGAGCAGCTTGGCACCCGCGTCTCGGGGGTGCTGGCGGCTGGGGTGATCTTGCTTGAGGTCTCAAAACAGGTCCATGCCCGCCCCAATAACGGCGTGGGCGCGCGGATGCGCAAGCCGCTTTCGATCCTCGAAGGGGCGGTCAAACCGGTGAGCGACCCGGCATAAAAGCGCTCTGCCATGGCTTCCCATGCGGCAAGGCGGGGCGTGAATCACTCAAGAGGTGATTTTCGAACTGCGGTCACAAACAGCGCAAAACGTGACTGTTCCTGAATAAATCAGCATCAAGGCTGTCACCTTATCGCGACGAAGGTCGAATTGGGGAGCTTCTGCTCACATTCTCGTGCTTAAGACGGTTGCGAGGGGGGAATTGCTCTGCTACTCACCTCTCCGATATGCGGCGCAGGAGCGAAATTCCAGTGCCGGGGGAGCGCTCTCTCTCCGGGACCAATAAGGTTACGGGCGGGGGCAACAAGCATCGGAAGGGTGGACGTGTCCGAACCAGCTTCGATTTCCGCAAGCATCGCCGGGCGCTATGCGCTCGCAATTTTTGATTTGTCGCGTGAGGCCAATGACGTCAAAGCGCTCGAGGCTGATGTCGACGCGCTGAGCGCGGCACTCGAGGGCTCGGATGAGCTGCGTGAAGTGATCGCCTCGCCGATCTACACGCGCGACCAGCAGTCGGGTGCGATTGCAGCACTTGCCCAGAAAATGGGGCTGTCGGCGCCGATGGGCAACGGGCTGCAACTGATGGCGGCCAAACGGCGCCTGTTCACGCTGCCGCAACTCTTGCGGAGGCTGAACGCGCTGATCGCCGAAGAGAAGGGCGAGGTGACCGCTGATGTGGTCTCGGCCTCTGAACTGTCGGCAGCTCAGGCGAAATCCTTGGCCGCGACGCTGAAGAAACAGACGGGCAAGACCGTGAAACTCAACACCGCTGTCGATGAAAGCCTCATCGGTGGCATGATCGTGAAGCTTGGCTCGCGTATGATCGACACGTCGATCAAATCGAAACTCGCTTCTCTCAAGAACGCCATGAAAGAGGTCGGATAAATGGGCATCCAAGCAGCTGAGATTTCTGCGATCCTCAAGGACCAGATCAAGAATTTCGGGCAGGACGCCCAAGTCGCTGAAGTCGGTCGTGTGCTGTCGGTTGGTGACGGTATTGCGCGCGTCTATGGCCTCGACAACGTCCAGGCCGGTGAGATGGTGGAATTCCCCGGTGGTATCCGCGGGATGGCGCTGAACCTCGAATCCGACAACGTCGGTATCGTGATCTTCGGCTCCGACCAGGACATCAAAGAAGGCGACACCGTCAAGCGCACGAACTCCATCGTGGACGTGCCGGTGGGCGAGGCCCTGCTGGGGCGCGTCGTGGACGGTCTGGGTTATGCAATCGACGGCAAAGGCGCCATCGAGAGCAAAGAGCGCCGTGTGGCCGACGTCAAAGCGCCGGGCATCATCCCGCGTAAATCGGTGCATGAGCCGATGGCCACCGGCCTGAAATCGGTCGACGCGATGATTCCGATCGGCCGTGGCCAGCGCGAGCTGATCATCGGTGACCGTCAGACCGGCAAGACCGCAATCGCGCTCGATACGATCCTCAACCAGAAATCGTATAACGACGCCGATCCGGCCAACAAGATGCACTGCTTCTACGTGGCAATCGGGCAGAAACGCTCGACCGTGGCACAGCTTGTGAAGAAGCTCGAAGAGACCGGCGCGATCGAATACACGACCGTGATCGCCGCGACCGCCTCGGACCCCGCTCCGATGCAATATCTCGCCCCCTATACCGCGACCGCGATGGCGGAATATTTCCGCGACAACGGCATGCATGCGCTGATCATCTATGACGATCTGTCCAAGCAGGCTGTGGCCTATCGCCAGATGTCGCTCCTGCTGCGCCGTCCGCCGGGTCGTGAAGCCTATCCGGGCGACGTGTTCTATCTCCATTCGCGCCTGCTCGAGCGTTCGGCGAAGATGAACGAGGAATTCGGTTCGGGCTCGCTCACCGCACTTCCGGTTATCGAAACCCAAGCGGGCGACGTGTCGGCCTATATCCCGACCAACGTGATCTCGATCACCGACGGTCAGATCTTCCTCGAGACGGAACTGTTCTATCAGGGCGTGCGTCCGGCTGTGAACACCGGTCTGTCGGTGTCGCGCGTCGGCTCCTCGGCCCAGACCAACTCGATGAAAGCTGTGGCTGGTCCTGTGAAACTGGAGCTTGCCCAGTATCGCGAGATGGCGGCCTTCGCACAGTTCGGTTCGGATCTTGATGCGGCAACGCAAAAGCTTCTGAACCGCGGTGCGCGTCTGACCGAGCTGATGAAACAATCACAGTATTCGCCGCTCACCAACGCGGAAATCGTGGCTGTGATCTTTGCGGGTACGCAGGGCTATCTTGACGATATCCCGGTGGATCAGGTGCGCCATTTCGAAAAAGGGCTGCTTGATTACCTGCGCAACTCGCGCAAGGACATCCTCGATTGGCTGACCCAGGACGATCCCAAGATCAAGGGTGATGCTGCAGACAAGCTCAAAGCCGCTCTCGACGAATTCGCCAAGACCTTCGCGTGATTGGCCTGAAAGGACAGGGACATGCCCAGCCTTAAGGACCTTAAAAACCGGATCGGAAGCGTCAAGAACACGCGGAAGATCACCAAGGCGATGCAAATGGTCGCCGCAGCCAAGCTGCGCCGTGCCCAAGAGGCCGCCGAAGCTGCACGCCCCTATGCCGAACGGATGAATGCCGTGATGGCGGGGCTGGCAGGCTCGGTGAAAGGGTCGGACAATGCGCCGCGCCTGCTCAATGGGACGGGCTCGGACAAGATCCACATGCTTGTGGTGATGACCGCCGAGCGGGGCCTGTGCGGTGGCTTCAACGCCAATATCGCCAAGCTCGCACGCCAGCGTGCCAACAAACTTCTCGCCGAGGGGAAAGAGGTGAAAATCCTCACCGTCGGTAAGAAGGGCCGCGACTCGCTGCGCCGGGATTTCGGCCAGTATTTCGTGGGGCATGTCGATCTCAGCGACGTCAAACGGTTGAGCTATGATGACGCGCAATCCATCGCGCGCGATCTGACCAGCCGCTTCGACGCAGGTGAGTTCGACGTGGCGACGATCTTCTTCTCGACCTTCCAGAGCGTGATCGCGCAGACGCCAACGGCCAAGCAGATCATCCCGGCCTCGTTTGAGGCGGAAGACGGGGAGGAAGCGCCGTCGGTGAACTACGATTACGAACCCTCCGAGACGCAGATCCTCGCCGATCTGCTGCCGCGCGGGGTTGCGACGCAGATCTTCACCGCCCTGTTGGAGAACGGGGCCTCGGAGCAGGGCGCACGTATGTCGGCTATGGACAGCGCCACGCGAAACGCGGGCGAAATGATCGACAAGCTGACGATCGAATACAACCGCTCGCGCCAGGCCGCGATCACCAAGGAACTCATCGAAATCATTTCGGGCGCTGAGGCGCTCTGACGGAACCGGAGAAAACCCTCATGGCAAGCAATGGCAAGGTAACCCAGGTCATCGGCGCCGTCGTGGACGTGCAGTTCGACGGCGAGCTGCCCGCGATCCTCAACGCGCTGGAAACGGAAAACAACGGCAAGCGGCTGGTGCTCGAAGTGGCGCAACACCTGGGCGAAAGCTCGGTGCGTGCGATCGCAATGGACGCAACCGAAGGCCTCGTGCGCGGCGCGGCTGTCAAAGACACCGGCAAGCCGATCTCGGTGCCGGTTGGCACGGCCACGCTGGGCCGCATCCTCAACGTCATCGGTGAGCCGGTGGACGAGAAGGGCCCGGTCGAGGCGGATGAGTACCGTCCGATCCACGCACCCGCCCCCGATTTCGCCGATCAGGCGACCGAGGCGCAGATCCTCGTCACCGGCATCAAGGTGATCGACCTGCTCGCCCCGTACTCCAAAGGCGGCAAGATCGGCCTGTTCGGCGGCGCAGGTGTTGGCAAGACGGTTCTGATCCAAGAGCTGATCAACAACATCGCGAAAGTGCACTCGGGTCTGTCCGTGTTCGCCGGTGTGGGGGAGCGGACTCGTGAGGGCAACGACCTCTATCACGAGATGATTGAATCGGGCGTTCTGACCCCCGACAACCTGCCCGACTCCAAAATCGCGCTGGTTTTCGGCCAGATGAACGAGCCTCCGGGCGCACGTGCGCGGATCGCGCTGACCGGCCTGACCTTGGCCGAGCAGTTCCGCGATGCAACCGGCACCGACGTCCTGTTCTTCGTCGACAACATCTTCCGCTTCACGCAGGCGGGCTCGGAGATGTCGGCACTTCTGGGCCGGATCCCGTCGGCTGTGGGTTACCAGCCGACGCTGGCCACCGACATGGGTGCGATGCAGGAACGCATCACCTCGACCAAGAACGGCTCGATCACCTCGATTCAGGCGGTCTACGTGCCTGCAGATGACTTGACCGACCCGGCACCGGCCACGACCTTCGCCCACCTTGACGCAACGACGGTTCTCAACCGCGCGATTTCGGAGCTGGGTATCTACCCGGCTGTGGACCCGCTCGACTCGACCTCGCGTCTGATGGATCCGCTGATCCTCGGTGAAGAGCATTACCGCGTGGCGCGCGACGTTCAGGAGATCTTGCAGCGTTACAAGGCCCTTCAGGACATCATCGCGATCCTCGGCATGGACGAGCTTTCGGAAGAGGACAAGCTGACCGTGTCGCGTGCGCGTAAGATCCAGCGCTTCCTGAGCCAGCCCTTCGACGTTGCAAAAGTCTTCACCGGCTCGGACGGCGTTCAGGTGCCGCTCGAAGACACCATCGCCTCGTTCAAGGCTGTCGTGGCTGGCGAATACGATCACCTCCCCGAGGGCGCCTTCTACATGGTCGGCGGCATTGAGGATGTGAAAGCGAAAGCCGAAAAACTCGCCGCTGCGGCGTAAGGAGGCGTTATGGCCGATAGCATGCAATTCGATCTCGTCGCGCCCGAGCGCAAGCTCGCCTCTGTCGAGGAAGCGATCGAGGTCATGGTTCCGGGCGCCGATGGCGACCTGACGGTGATGCCCGGCCACGCGCCGATGCTCACCACGCTGCGGCCCGGCAAGCTGACGCTCGTGACCCGGACGGAAACCTATAGCTACGCTGTGACCGGCGGCTTTGCAGAGATCACCCCCGAGGGGGTGACCGTGCTGGCCGAGCGCTCGCTGCCCGCTGAGGAATTCACCAAGGAAGTGCACGACCATCTCATCGAGGAAGCCCGGCGCGTCCACGAAGAGGCACATCCTTCGGTGGCCGATCTCACCGCCAAGCTTTTGGCGGATATGGAGGCCATGGGCACCCATATGACGCTCTGAGCGACATGAACATCATCCAAGAAGCCTCGGTTTTTCCGGGGCTTTTTTCTTGCGTCACGGGCAGCTAGTCTGGGGCCAGTTCAGGGAGTCTCAGCCATGATTACCATCGAAAGCCATCGGGTCGGGTTGCAGCAGGGCTCCATGGTTCTGTTTTCCGATTATCAGGATGGCGGCGCAATGTGGACCGGAGACGGCCCGCGTGAGCTGCGCAAGCTGGTCGAATTTCCCACCGCATTTCGCGAAACACCGATGGTGCATGTCGCGCTCTCGATGTGGGATATCGACCAGAAGCATAATGGACGGATGGATATTTCCGCCGAGATGGTGACGTCCGAGGGCTTTGTCGTTGTGTTTCGGACCTGGGGCGACAGCCGGGTCGCGCGGGTGCGTGCCGATTGGCTGGCAATTGGCGCGGTCGGTCACGACGACGACTGGGACATCCAGTGAGCCGCGCGCGCATCTTTTGAGTTTACGCCGAGAGGCCGCGCAGATCTTGGGCTGCAAATTCGATCAGCGCGCGCAGTTTTCGGGGCAGGGCGGGACCGTCGAGATAGACCGCATGCAGCGTGCGCTCGGGCAGCGCGAGCCCCGGCATCAACGCCTGAAGCCGCCCCGCCGCGATATCCGGCCCCAGCACAAAATCCGGCCCAAAAGTGATACCGTGACCGGCCAGCGCCAGCTCGCGCGCCGCGCGCGCCGAGTTCACCCGCAGCGCAGGCCGGATCCGGATCTCGCGCGGCGCCTCTGCCGTGCCGATGGTCCAGAGCGCGCGTTGCCCGTGATTGGTGTCGTGGATACAGGCGTGATCGGTCAGCTCTTCGGGACGTGAGGGCACGCCTGCGCGCGCCAGATAGGCAGGCGAGGCCGCGATCTTCATGCCAAACCGCGCGAGCCTGCGGGATTTGAGCGCGCTGTCTTGCAGCCGCCCGATCCGAAACGCGAGGTCGATCCCTTCGCTGGCCAGATCGACATGGCTGTCCGAGAGCCGCAGATCGATCTCAAGTGCTGGATGCGCCTGCACGAACCGTGCGAGCATCGCCGCGATATGGCTTTCGCCGAAGGTGACGGGGGCCGAGATCCGCAAAAGCCCTGAGTAGCCGCGCGTCTGCTCGGTCACGTCCCCCAGCATCGCATCGAGCCCGTCGAGCCAATCCGGCGCTTGGGCCAGCAACCGCTCCCCCGCCGGGGTCAGCCCGACCCGCCGCGTCGTGCGCTGTAACAGACGTGTGCCCAGCCGTGCCTCCAGCTCGGCCACATATTTCGAACTCAGGCGGTTCGAGATGCCCATCCGCTCGGCGGCCGCCGTGAAGGAGCCCGTCTGGGCGGTCGCGACAAAGGCGCGAAGCTGATCGGTGAGATCCATGAAATTACGCACATTATGTGGATAGTTATTCGCTATATTCACCATTTTATTGGCAAATGAAAAGGCCGATATATCAGAGGACCAGAAGATACCGGGCCACGGCCCCACACCAATCAGGAGAGCGAGATGGCAACCAGTGATGCAAGCCTACAGATCGGGGATGTCACGCTGATCGTGCATGATCTTCCCGCAGTGGCCCAATTCTATGAGAAAATCATCGGTTTGGAGCGGATCTCTGCAGATGCGTCCGAGATTGCCTTGGGTGTCGAGGGCCAGGTGATGGTGCGCTTGCGCCGCGATGCGCAGGCTGCACGCACCAGCCCGCGCGAGGCGGGGCTGTTTCATACCGCTTTTCTTCTGCCCGAGCGCTCCGATCTGGGTGCATTTCTGTCCCATCTGTCGAAGATGGGGCAGAGCCTTGAGGGGGCCTCCGATCACAAGGTCAGTGAGGCGCTCTACCTGTCCGATCCCGAAGGCAACGGGGTGGAGATCTATCGCGACCGCCCGCGCGCTGAATGGCCGCTCAAGAACGGCGAGATCGCGATGACGACCGATCCGATTGATCTGCAAGACGTGGCTCGCGCCGCTCAGGCCGAGTGGCGCGGCGCGCCCGCAGGCACGGTGATCGGACATGTTCATCTGCGGGTGGGCGCGCTTGATCCGGCGGAGCTGTTCTACCGTGATATCCTGGGCCTGCCGGTCACGACCCGCTATCGGTGGGCGAATTTCCACGGCTGGGACGGCTATCACCACCATATCGCGACCAACATCTGGCACAGCAAGGGGGCGGCACCGAAAACTTCCCCGCGCACCGGGCTGGCCGAGGTTGGTCTGCGCGGCACGCCCGAGGCGCTGGAGGCCCTTGTGGCGCGCGCAGGCGCAAATCCGGTCGATCCTTGGGGGCTGCCCTTTGCCTTGCGCGAAAAAGAAACGGCCCCCGCCTGAGCAAGGGGCCGCAAGTCGGCTCGGCAGGCCCGGTCGCGTCAGACCGGGCCGGTCAGATCATCGCGCGAGATAATCGGCGATGACCGCCTGCGAGCCCCGGTTCCAGACATCTTGCAGCGTCTGGCTGAACTGCGCGACCAACGCCTCATTCTGCGCAAGATCGCCATAGATCTCGGGCATTTCGAGCCACGCGGCGGGGCGGTCTTGAGCGAGGATGGCCTGCGCCTGAAGCCGGTCCCAGCTTGGGTCGTTGGGCGCGATCTCGGCGCCGCTTTCGGTCGTCCCGAAACAGTAGCGGCACCACAAAGCGCTCTCGAGGATCAGACCCGAACAATCGAGCCCTTTCGCCAGCCGGTCGCGGATCGAGCGGATGATAAACTTGGGCTGACGGTTCGAGCCGTCGAGACACAGCCTGCGGATCGTGTCGGCCACTTCCGGGTTCGAGAAGCGCTCGATGATGAGCTGTTTATAGGCCTCAAGATCGGTGTCGGGGACGGGCGGTACGATGGGCAGGATCTCGTCGGTCTCGATCTTGTCGAGGAAGGCGCGGATCTGTTCATCGGCCATCGCCTCATGGGCGAACTCAATATCGCGCAGCCCGGCCGCATAAGCGATAATCGCATGGCCGCCATTGAGAATGCGGATCTTCATCGTCTCGAAACGGTCCACCTGATCGGTGAAGGTGACGCCCACTTTCTCAAGCGCGGGACGGCCTGCGGGGAAGTTGTCCTCCATCACCCATTGCCGGAACGGCTCGCAGGTGACGGGGGCCGCGTCCTCAAGGCCGAAGCCTTTCGCCAGCGCGCGCTCATGCGGGCCGGTGGCGGGGGTGATGCGGTCGACCATCGAATTGGGGAAGGCGACATTGGCCTTGATCCACTCGGCCATCTCCGGGTCCGAGAGCTGCGCCAGCCCGCAGACCGCATCGCGCGTGACATGGCCGTTATGGGGGACGTTGTCGCAACACATCACGGTGAACGGGTGCAGACCAGCGGCGCGTCGCGCTTTCAGCGCCGCGATGATCGCGCCAAAGGCGGTGTTGGGCGCCTCTGGATTGGCGGCATCGGCCTGAATGTCGGGATGGGACGGGCTGAACGTGTCGGTCTTGGGGTCGATGTAATAGCCGCCCTCGGTCACAGTGAGCGAGACGATGCGGATCGCGGGATCGCTCATTGCAGCGATGAGCGCCGCATTGCCCGCCTCGACGGCCACAAACCCGGTCATCGCCCCGATCACGCGGGCCGATTTGGCCGCCGGGTCCAGCTCAATCACGCTCGAAAGCCCGTCTTGGGCGAGCAGGGTTTCACGCATCTTGGCGTCACCCGCGCGCACCCCCGCGCCCAGAAGCGCCCAGTCATGGCCCTCCCCAAGCGCGAAGAGATCATCGAGATAAACCGCCTGATGGGCGCGGTGGAAATTGCCGCAGCCAATATGGACGATCCCTGGCGTAAGCCCCGCGCGGTCATAGCCGGGGCGGGCGACATCGGGGGGAAGCGCGTTCAGCGTTGCGTTCGAAAGTGTCATATCAGCTCATCCAGTTTCCGCCATCGACGTTGAACGTCTGGGCCACGATGTAATCGGCCTCCTGCGAGGCGAGGAAGACGGCCATGCCGGTGAGGTCTTCCGCCGTCCCCATACGTCCGAAGGGCACCGCGGCGCCGACCTCTGTCTTCTTCTGGCCCAATGGCTTGTTTTCATATTTGGCAAAGAACGCATCGACGCCGTCCCAATGCTCGCCATCGACGACACCGGGGGCGATGGCGTTCACGTTGATGCCATGCTCGATCAGGTTCAGCCCCGCCGATTGGGTGAGGCTGATGACGGCGGCCTTAGAGGCGCAATAGACTGCAACCAGAGCCTCGCCCCGCCGCCCGGCTTGGCTGGCCATGTTGATGATGCGACCGCCACGACCTTGCGCGATCATCTCGCGGGCGCAGGCTTGCATCATGAACAAGGTGCCCTCGACATTGATCTTGAAGACACGCGCGTAATCTTCGCGGCTGATCTCGACGAGAGGGGCGGCGGTGAAGATCGCGGCGTTGTTGATCAGGATGTCGATCCCGCCTGAGACGCGCAGCGCGGCCATTGCAGCCTCGATGCTCTCGGGATCGGTCACGTCCAGCCGGACCGCAACGGCGCCGATCTCTTCGGCAGTCTGTTCGGCACGGGCGATGTCGATATCTCCGATCACCACATCCGCGCCCTCGGAGTTATATTTCTCCGCAAAGGCCCGTCCGATACCGCGGGCGGCACCGGTGATGAGCGCGCGTTTTCCTTTAAGTCGCATCAGATTGCCATCCCTTGTGCGTCAAAGCGATGAAGTTGGGACTCGTCGGGCGAAAGGTAAGCGGTGTCGCCCGCATGCAGTGAGACCTCGCCATCGCCGCGCACATTGATCAGCCCGTGCTCGGTCTCGACATGCAAGAAGGTGTCCGACCCGAGGTGCTCGGAGACCGTCACCTTGCCCTTCCAGCGCCCTTCGGTCGCGGAGACAAGCGTGTGTTCGGGGCGGATGCCGATGGTGTGGGCATCGTGTTTGGCCGCCTCGGCGCCTTCGATGAAGTTCATCTTGGGCGAACCGATGAAGCCTGCGACGAAGAGATTGCGCGGCGAGCGGTAAAGCTCCAGCGGAGAGCCCACCTGTTCGATATGGCCCGCGCGCAGCACGACAATCTTGTCGGCCATGGTCATCGCCTCGACCTGATCGTGGGTCACATAAACCATCGTGGTCTTGAGCTTCTGGTGCAGCTCGGAGATTTCGAGCCGCATATTCACCCGCAACGCGGCATCGAGGTTCGAGAGCGGTTCATCGAAGAGGAAGGCTGCCGGTTCGCGCACGATGGCCCGCCCGATAGCGACCCGCTGACGCTGACCGCCCGAAAGCTGGCCCGGACGGCGTTCCAGATAGTCCCCGAGATTGAGGACGCGCGCGGCATTCTCGACCTTCTCCTTGGCGACAGCCGGGTCGATCTTGGCCATCTTGAGCGGAAAGGCGATGTTCTTGCGCACCGACATATGCGGATAGAGCGCATAGGATTGGAACACCATCGCGAGGCTGCGCTTGGCGGGCGGCAGATCGGTGGCATCCGCGCCGTCGATCTCGATATGCCCGCCCGACACATCCTCAAGCCCGGCGATCAGCCGCAGCAGGGTGGATTTGCCGCAGCCCGAGGGGCCGACGAAGACGACAAACTCGCCCTCGTCGATCATCAGGTCCAGAGGCGGGATGACTTCCACGTCGCCAAATCGCTTCGTGACGCCCTTGAGTTCAATCTGTCCCATGGGGATCTCCTTATTTCACAGCGCCGAAGGTCAGACCGCGCACCAGTTGCTTCTGGCTGAACCAGCCGAGGATCAAGATCGGTGCGATGGCCAGCGTCGAGGCGGCAGACAGTTTCGCGTAGAACAGCCCTTCGGGGCTTGAATAAGCCGCGATGAAAGCGGTGAGCGGAGCGGCTTTGGCCGCGGTCAGGTTGAGCGTCCAGAAGGCCTCGTTCCATGCGAGGATGACGTTCAAAAGCAGGGTCGAGGCGATGCCCGGAATGGCCATTGGCGTGAGCACATAGATGATTTCCGAGCCAAGCGTGGCCCCGTCCATGCGGGCGGCCTCGAGGATGTCGTTCGGGATTTCCTTGAAATAGGTGAACAGCATCCAGATCACGATCGGCAGGTTCATCAGGCACAGCACGATGATCAAACCGATCCGCGTGTCGAGAAGCCCCCAGTCGCGGAACATCAGGTAGATCGGCACCAGAACGCCCACGGCAGGCATCATCTTGGTCGACAGCATCCACATCAGCACGTCCTTGGTGCGCTTGCCCGGCACGAAGGCCATGGCCCAGGCGGCGGGGATCGCGATGACAAGGGCAAGGAACACCGAGCCAAACGAGATCACCACCGAGTTCATGAAGTGACGGAAGTAGTTCGAGCGCTCAAAGACAGTGTGGTAGCTCTCGAGCGTCCAGCCTGAGGTGAGGACCTGAAGCGGGGCCCGGATCGCATCGCCCTCGGTCTTGAACGACAAGATGATCGTCCAGAGGATCGGGAAGAAGATCAGGAAGGCCATCACCCATGCGATGATCGACATGATCACGCGACGGCGGTTTGAGACTTTGCGTGCCATGGATCAGGCCTCCAGGTTCTTGCCGATCATCCGCATCAGGAAGATCGCAACGATATTGGCAAGGATCACCGCAACCACGCCGCCGGCCGCACCGCCGCCCACGTCGAATTGCAGCAGCGACTGGACATAGACGAGATAGGTCAGGGTGGTGGATGCATTGCCCGGACCGCCATTGGTGGTCACGAGGATCTCGGCGAAGGTCGAGAGCAGAAAGATCGTCTGGATCAGGATCACCACGGTGGCGGCGCGCGACAGATGCGGCACCATGATGTAGATGAAGCGCGACCAGATGCTGGCCCCGTCCATCTCGGCGGCCTCAAGCTGCTCGGAATCGAGCGATTGCAGCGCGGTGAGCAAGATCAGTGTGGCAAAGGGCAGCCATTGCCAGGCCACGATGATCGTGATCGACAAAAGCGGCGCATGCGCGAGGTAATCATAGGGCTGGAAGCCGAAGAACTCGGAGATATAGCCAAATATCCCGTTCACCGGATTGTAGAACATGTTCTTCCACACCAGTGCCGAGACGGTTGGCATCACGAAGAAGGGCGCGATCACGAGGATCCGAACGATGCCTTGTCCAAAGACCGGCTGATCGAGCAAGAGCGCCAGCAACATGCCACCGATGACGGTGATCAACAGCACCCCTCCGACCAGCGCCAGCGTGTTCCAAAGGGCGGTAAAAAAGGCCGGATCGGTGAGGAAATACTCGTAGTTCTGAAAGCCGACGAACCCGGTTTGGCCCGGCATCAGAAGATTGTAGCGCTGGAACGAGAACCAGATCGTCATGCCCAGCGGCACGGCCATCCACAGGAAAAGAAGGATGACGGATGGGGAAATCATAAGACGCGCGGCTGAGCGCGAGGCTTGTGTGGACATCGGTCCGGCTCCGGCAATGAAAGGGGGCAGGGGTGTCAGGGCGACCAGACCCAAAAATGGTCGCCCCGACGGGAGGAGGCTGATTACTTGATGTAACCGGCCTTCTTCATTTCGCGCTCAGTCAGGCTTTGCGCGCTTTGAAGGGCTTGGTCAGCCGACATCTGGCCTGCGAGGGCCGCCGAGAACTGCTGGCCCACGGCGGTACCGATGGCCTGGAACTCGGGGATGGCGACGAATTGCACGCCCGTATAGGGAACCTTGCTCACCGAGGGGTTCTTGGGGTCAGCCGCGTCGATCGACTTGAGCGTCAGATCTGCGAACGGAGCTGCTTCGGTGTATTTGGGGTTATTGTAGAGCGAGGTGCGCGTGCCCGGAGGAACGTTTGCCCAACCCTCTTTGGAGGCGACCAGATCGGTGTACTCCTTGGACGTTGCCCATTCGATGAAGGTCTTGGCGGCCTCTTCCTTCTTGGTGCCAGCCGGGATGGCGAGCGTCCACGACCACAGCCAGTTGGCGTTCTTGTCCACGCCTTCCTTATGCGGCGCCATCGCGAAGCCGACATCTTTGGCAACCGTCGAGTCCTTGGGGTTGGTCACGAAGGACGCAGCCACCGTGGCATCCATCCACATGCCGCATTTGCCCTGCTGGAACAGCGCGAGGTTCTCGTTGAAACCATTGGAGGACGCGCCCGGAGGACCGTAATTGTTCATCAGGT
The DNA here is from genome assembly GCF_000715505.1 of Thioclava dalianensis. Taxonomy (GTDB): domain Bacteria; phylum Pseudomonadota; class Alphaproteobacteria; order Rhodobacterales; family Rhodobacteraceae; genus Thioclava; species Thioclava dalianensis. The sequence goes on along the minus strand of NZ_JHEH01000003.1, from coordinate 33,524 downwards.
CGAGATAGGTGGTGAGCGTCTCTTTCCACGGTGCCGTGTCGAATTGCGGCTTCCAGTCCATGTTGAACCACGAGCCACCCATGGAGTTGTCCATGGCGCTCAGGAAGGCCATGTTCTCGCCCCAACCGGCTTTGCCACGCAGGCAGATGCCGTAGATGCCCGCATCCTTGTCGGTCATCGCGGCGGCGGCTTTCTTGATGAAGGCCCAAGTCGGCTTTTCGGGCATTTCCAGCCCGGCTTTCTTCATCAGGTCCTTGCGATACATCGTAAACGAGCTCTCGCCGTAGAACGGCAGCGCGTAAAGATGATCATCCACCGTCAGACCCGAGCGGATCTTGGGCAGGATGTCGTCCACATCGTAGCTTGCGGGCAGATTGTCGAGCGGCACGAGCCAACCCTGCTTGCCCCAGATCGGTACTTCATAGGTGCCGATGGTGAGCACGTCGAACTGACCGCCTTTGGTGGCGATGTCCGTGGTGACCTTCTGGCGCAGAACGTTCTCTTCGAGCGTCACCCATTCAACTTTGATGTCGGGATGCTGCTTGTAGAAGTCATCCATCAGGCCCTGCATGCGGACCATGTCACCGTTGTTCACGGTTGCGACGGTGATGGTGGTTTCGGCCGCGGCGGCAGTTGCAAGCGCGCCGAGGGCGCAGGCGCCGAGGAGCGCCCGAAGTGTCAATGTCATGATATCCTCCCAGATATTCTGAGCAAATGCCCAGTCAGTGGGAAAATACTCAATCACTGGCGCGTGTCTGTCAATCTTGATCTGCTCACAAGAACGCGAATTCTACAGGTCTGGGATTTTTCTCTTTTTGTTTCAGATGGTTGGCGACAAAATCGCGCGGGCGGTCATTTCGTCGGTGACAAGCCCGTTGATCAGCCGTCCCGTGATCGCACCGCGAATCGCGTCCACTTTTGCCTGTCCGGCCGCGAGCCCGATCACCGGCGCCGCGCGGCCCGGGCTGATCGGATAACCGCCGATCCGGGCGCAGACCGGGGTGCGGATATATTGCCCCGACGCATCGTAAGGCGTGCCGACGATCTCGCCCACGGCACCGGCTTGCTGCAGCTCGTCCAACTCGTCTTCGGTGATGAACCCGTCCTTGTAGAGCGGCGCATCCGGGCCCATCTGGCCGATGCCGACGAAGGTGGCATCGGCCGCCTCGGCCAGCTTGCGCACCGCCTGCACGGGCTTGAGCCGGGCAAATAGCACCCGCTCCTCGGCGGTTTCGGTCACAACCGGCAGCAGCATCGGGTAATGCGGCATGCGCAGCTTGTCGGCCATCCGCATGATGACGTCGAAGAAGGTCGCCGAGCCATCGGGTGCAATGTTGCCGATCAGCGAGACGATCTTGTGCTGGGTGGCCGGGCGCTGCATCACCTCGCCCACCATGGCCGAGAGCGCGCGTCCGGTGCCGAAGGCGATCACCTGCGGATCGGGGCGTGCGAGGATCCGCTCCAGCAGGGTCGCGGCCAGAGGGGCGGTGGCGCGCGCGCTGTCGCCGCGCTCGCCCAGCGAGGGGGCTACGCGCACGGTTTGCAGATCGAAGTTGCGGAGAAGTTGCGCTTCGAGTTCCAGACAGGCACCGATCTTATGCTCAATACGCACCCGCACCAACCCGTCCGACACGGCCCGGCTCACAAGGCGCTGCGCGCGCTGGCGCGACACCCCCATCTCGGCGGCGATCTGATCTTGCGTCATGCCGCCCACGTAATACAGCCAGCCGGCGCGGGCGGCTTCATCCTCGCGGGTGGTGTCGACCTCGAGTGTCCGGTTCATTGCGTGCTCTCCATTCCCGGTCCAATCTGGAAGAATTCCGCGAAAGAGGCAAATTCCTTTGTCGGTGTGGCATCCTCGGGGCGCAGCAGGCGGCGGCCCTGCAGATGCGAGCCGCCGGTAAAGCGCCAGACCGTCATTCCCGCCGCGCGACCTGCGCGAACGCCCGTCAGACTGTCCTCGATCACGAGGCAGCGGGCGGGGTCGGCACCCATCTGCCGGGCTGCGTGCAAGAACAGATCCGGGGCGGGCTTGCCATTGGCCACCTCGCTTGCGGTGAAAATCCGGTCGCGGGTGAGCGCGCCCAAGCCCACGATCTCCAGCGAGCGCCGCGCGCGGGCAGGGCTTGAGGAGGTGGCCACGCACCAAGGTTTCGCGAGCCGTTCCAGCACATCTTGCACGCCGGGGATGATTGTCAGGTCATCCTCGAAGGCTGTGAGTAGCCGCTCGCGATAGCGGGCCTCGAAATCGCCTGGCAGATCGAGCCCGAATTCGCGTCGGATCTGCTGCATGACGGTGGGGTAGGAGCGGCCCAGAAAGTTCCGCGTCACATAGTCCAGATCGATCTGGACGCCGAGCCCGTCCAGTTCCTCGATCAGCATCCGAGCCGAGATAATCTCAGAATCGATCAGCACGCCGTCGCAGTCAAAAATGCACAAATCGAACATTTTAGGTCTTTCTGAGCGCCGGAAGCCCGATGCCAGTTGCACCAAACCCACCATCGACCGCCAGAACCTGCCCGGTCACATAGCTGGCCTTATCCGAGGCGAGAAAGCCTATGACCTCGGCGATTTCGCGCTCAGATCCGTAGCGGTTGAGCGGGATCGCGTCGTGATAGGCGTCGATGATATCTTGGCTGTGGACGGCCATCGCAAGCTTTGTGCGCACAGGGCCGGGCGCCACCGCGTTGGCGCGGATACCCAGCTCGCCAAGCTCCACCGCCTGTTGCTGCGTGAGCGCATTCACCGCCGCTTTCGAGGTGCCATAGGCGACCCGCAGCGTCGAGGCGCGCAGACCCGAGATCGAGGAGATGTTCACAATGGCGCCGCGCGCTTTCGCGAGATGCGGCGTCAGTGCCTGCGTGACCAGAAACATCCCGTCGAGATTGGTCGACATCACGCGCCGCCAATCCGCAAAATCGGTGTCACCAATCGGCCCGAACATCGCGACACCGGCATTGTTGACCAGCGCCTTGAGACCATATTGCGCGATGTGCCCGACCTCTTCGGCCATCATAGCGACCGACTCCGGATCGGAGACATCGCACAGGATCGGGTGCACGCCGTTGAGCTCGGCGCTCGCCGCCTCAAGCGCCTCGCCATCGCAATCCAGCATCACGACCTGCCAGCCCATCTCCAAAAAGACCTGCGTCGTGGCCAGTCCGATTCCGCGGGCCGCGCCCGTTACCAATGCAAGTTCGATCATCTGGTCCTCCTCATTTTCGCCAGACGCTAGCGCGGCGATCGGGGGAAGTCGACAGCGCAGAGGGCCACGCTATCTTGAGGGGGCAATTTGCAAGGAACACATGACATGGCACTACTTTCCGAAGGGCAGCATCTTTTCGTGGCAGAGCTGAGCTATCTCGCGCCGATGGAGGAGGTCGACGCGCTGATCGGCCCGCATCGCGCCTTTCTCAAGGATCAATATGCGGCGGGGCATTTTCTGGCATCGGGCGCGAAGGTCCCGCGCGACGGCGGCGTAATAATCGCGATCGGTACGGATATCGAGGAGATCGAGGCGCTGTTTCGGCTCGACCCGTTCTACACCTCGGGCGTGGCGCAATACCGGGTGATCGAGTTCAACCCGACCATGGTGGCCGACGGCCTGCGCTGAGCCATGCGGGGGGCCGGGCCTAATCCCAGCGCGCCTGTCCCAGCTCTCACGATATGAAAAAGGGCGCCCCGAGAGGCGCCCTTTCCCTAGTCCCTGAACGGGAGCGGATGATTACATCATGCCGCCCATGCCGCCCATGCCACCCATGTCGGGTGCGCCGCCGCCATTGCCTTTCGGCTCGGGCTTCTCGGCAACCATGGCTTCGGTGGTGATCAGCAGGCCTGCGATCGAGGAGGCATCCTCAAGCGCGGTGCGGGTCACTTTGGCCGGGTCGATAACGCCGAACTTGAACATGTCGCCATATTCTTCGGTTTGCGCGTTGAAGCCGAAGTTCAGATCGTTGCTTTCGCGGATCTTGCCTGCGACGACAGCACCGTCGACGCCTGCGTTCTCAGCGATCTGACGCAGCGGCGCTTCGAGCGCACGGCGCACGATGGCGATACCGGCTTCCTGATCGGAGTTGGCACCTGCGAGGTCGTGGAGCACTTTCGCGCCCTGAACCAGAGCCACACCACCACCGACAACGATGCCCTCTTGGACAGCGGCGCGGGTTGCGTTGAGCGCGTCATCGACGCGGTCTTTACGCTCTTTCACTTCCGTTTCGGTCATGCCGCCGACGCGGATGACAGCAACACCACCGGCCAGTTTGGCCACGCGCTCTTGCAGTTTCTCACGGTCGTAATCCGAGGTGGTTTCCTCGATCTGGGTGCGGATCTGAGCCACGCGGGATTCGATCTCGGCCTTGTCACCTGCGCCGTCCACGATGGTCGTGGCTTCTTTGGTGATTTGGACTTTCTTGGCGGTGCCGAGCATGTCCATACCGACATTCTCAAGCTTCATGCCAAGATCTTCCGAGATCACCTGACCGCCGGTCAGAACAGCGATGTCCTGCAGCATGGCTTTGCGGCGATCGCCGAAGCCCGGTGCTTTGACGGCTGCGATTTTCAGGCCGCCGCGCAGTTTGTTCACGACGAGGGTCGCAAGTGCTTCGCCTTCGACATCTTCCGCGATGATCAGCAGCGGCTTCTGGCTCTGGATCACTTGCTCAAGCAGCGGAACCATCGGCTGAAGCGACGAGAGTTTCTTTTCGTGCAGCAAGATCAGGCAGTCGTCGAGATCCGCGATCATCTTGTCGGGATTGGTGACGAAGTAGGGCGAGAGGTAGCCGCGGTCGAACTGCATGCCTTCGACGGTTTCGACTTCGGTCTCCATGCCGCGGGCTTCTTCCACGGTGATCACGCCGTCATTGCCGACTTTCTGCATCGCGTCTGCGATCATCTTGCCGATGGCTTCTTCGCCGTTGGCCGAGATGGTGCCGACCTGTGCGACTTCTTCCTGACCCGAAACGGGGCGGGCAGCAGCTTTGATCGCTTCGACGACTTTGGCGGTTGCCAGGTCGATGCCGCGCTTGAGATCCATCGGGTTCATGCCGGCTGCGACCGACTTGAGGCCGTCCTTGACGATGGCTTGTGCGAGCACGGTGGCGGTGGTGGTGCCGTCGCCTGCTTCGTCATTGGTGCGCGAGGCCACTTCTTTGACCATCTGTGCGCCCATGTTCTCGAACTTGTCGCTCAGTTCGATCTCTTTGGCGACCGACACACCGTCTTTGGTGATGCGCGGCGAGCCGAAGCTCTTTTCGATGACGACGTTACGGCCTTTCGGGCCCAGCGTAACTTTCACCGCGTCTGCGAGAACGTTGACGCCCTTGAGCATCCGGTCACGTGCGTCGGTGGAGAATTTGACGTCCTTGGCTGCCATGTCTGTTGGCTCCTTGACTGTAGATATTGTTGGAAATCAGTAGGATCAGCGAAGCGCGGGCGCTTTACGAGATGATGCCCATGATGTCGCCTTCTTTCATGATGAGCAGTTCCTCACCATCGAGCGTGACCTCGGTGCCCGACCATTTGCCGAACAGGATTTTGTCACCGGCTTTCACGGAAGGTGCGATCAGCTCGCCCGAGTCCTTGCGTGCGCCTTCACCGACTGCCACAATCTCGCCCTCGGCGGGCTTTTCTTTGGCGCTATCGGGGATGATCAGACCACCCTTGGTTTTTTCTTCGCTCTCGACGCGTTTGACCAGCACGCGGTCATGCAGCGGTTTGAATGCCATCTGGCTCACTCCCTAAGGTTCCAGGTTCAAATCTTTTAGCACTCGCCTATCGTGAGTGCTAACGATGCAGGAGTTAGTCACTGCCCCCCCATGCTGTCAACTCCCGAAATTGGAAAAAATTGCACCTCCCTCTGGGCGCTTTCTCTCTTTGCGCGGGCGGGGCGGCATGGCACATTGCGGCCATGAAAATCACCCCCTTCCTGCGCCGCCTCGCGGCCTCTGTCTGGCTGGTTGCGCTGGCGCTCCCGGCTTCCGCGCAATGCACCGGCACAAACCTCTTTGATGCGATGCCTGCCTCCGAGCGCACGCGGCTGACGCTGGCCGCCCATTCCGCGCCGTTCGCGCAAGGGCTGCTGTTCGAGGCGCGCAAGGACGGGATGATGATCACGCTGGCGGGCACCTATCATCTCCCCGATCCGCGCCATGCCAAGCTCTCGCGCAAGGTGGCCGATGCGCTCAAGGGGGCCAAGCAGTTGCTGGTCGAGGCGGGCCCCAAGGAAGAGGCGCGGCTGCAAGAGGCGATGACCTCCGATCCCAAGCTGATGTTCTCGAGCGGTCCGACCTTGCCCGAGCTGCTCTCGCCCGAGGATTGGGCCCGTACCAAGGACGCGCTTTCGGCCCATGGCATGCCCGCCTTTCTCGCCGCCAAGATGCGCCCGGCTTTCGTTGCGATGACGCTTTCGCTACCGCCCTGTGCGGTGCGCGAGATGGGCTCGGGCGAGATGGGGCTCGATAAGGTCTTGATGCAAGATGCCAAGACGGAGGGCGTGCCGGTGCACGCGCTGGAGCCTTGGGATACGGTCTTTGCGCTTTTCAACGCGATCAGCCAGCGCGAGTCGCTCGAGATGCTGCGCGCGGCGGTGATCGGCGCGCCGCTGGCCGATGATATGGGCGTCACCATGGCGGATTTATATTTTCGCGGCGAGCCCCGTCTGATCTGGGAGCTGGCGCGGGCACAGGCAATCGATGGCGGCATGAGCGCCAAAGAGGTGGACGCCCAGATGAAGCTCTCCGAGGATCTGCTGATGGTGGGGCGAAACCGCAACTGGCTGCCCGAGATCGAGGCGGCGGCCAAGGCCGGTCCCGTGGTGGTCGCGGTGGGCGCGCTGCACCTGTCAGGCAAGGCCGGGCTGCTGGCGCTGCTGCGCGCGGATGGCTGGAAGATTTCGCGCCTCGACGGTTGAGACGGCGCATGGGTGACAAGCCCCGCGGCACGGCCTATAACGCGCGCGAAATATCAGTCTGTCCGAAGGATACCCTATGACCACCAAGGTTTTCGGCCACAAGGCCCCCGATACCGATTCCACCGGCTCGCCCATCGCCTGGGCATGGTATCTGCGCGAGGTGAAAGGCATCGACGCCAAGCCCTGCCTGCTGGGCCAGCCCAATACAGAGGCTTTGTTCGTGATCAGCCATTGGGGTCTTGAGACGCCCGAGATCATCTCGGATGTTGCCGAGGGCGACAAGGTGGTGATCGTCGACACCAACAACCCCGCCGAGCTGCCCGCGAGCATCAACAGCGCCGATATCGTGCAGATCATCGACCACCACAAACTGACCGGTGGGCTCGAGACCAAAGGCCCGATCGATATCACGATGCGCCCGCTCGCCTGCACCGCCACCATCCTTTATGACCTGATGGGCGAGGATATCGCGAAGGCGCCGAAAGGCGTGAAAGGGGCTATGCTGAGCTGCATCCTGTCGGACACGCTCGAATTCCGCTCGCCCACCACAACCGATCACGACCGCGCGGTCTGCGACGCGCTCGCAGCCGATCTGGGCGTCGATATCGGCGATCTGGCCGCGAAGATGTTCGAGGCGAAATCCGACGTGTCGGCCTTCTCCGATGCCGAGCTGTTGCGCATGGATTCCAAGGAATACGCGGTCGAGGGCACCAAGTTCCGCGTCTCCGTCCTTGAGACCACGGCCCCCAAGATGGTGCTCGACCGCAAGGCCAGCCTGATGGCCTCGATGGCGGATGTGGCCAAAGAGGACGGCGTGGATCAGGTGTTGCTCTTCGTGGTCGATATCCTCAACGAAGAAGCGACGATGCTGATCCCCAATGATCTCGTCAAAACCGTGGCCGAGAAAAGCTTCGACGCAAACGTCGAAGGCGACACGGTCGTGCTGCCCGGAGTGATGAGCCGCAAGAAGCAGATCATCCCGGCCCTTAAACTGTAATCGGGCGAGGGGGCGCTGCCCCCTCACGGCCAAACCCTGCGGGATTTGGCCGCTCACCGCCGGGATATTTGGATCAAGAGGAAGGGGCACCGGTCCTGTCTTCCTCGTGTCGGAAATATCCCGGGGGAGCCTGCCTTGGGCAGGCGGGGGCGGAGCCCCCGGAAACCTCGGACCCTGCCTGCGCGTTGGATCCCGTCATCTGCCTGCCACAGGCGCGGCCTAAGGCAGTCCTGCAATCATGAAAGGCCGAACATGACCACGATCATCCAGTCGCTCTCTGAGATTTCCGAACCCTATGACGCGCTGTTTTGCGATCTCTGGGGATGTCTGCACAATGGCGTCGAGCCCTTTGCCGAAGCCGTTGTCGCCTTGCAGGATTTCCGCGCGCGCGGCGGCAAGGTCGTGCTTTTGACCAATGCCCCGCGTCCGGCAAAATTCGTGCAGGCCTCGCTGGATCGGATGGGCTGCCCGCGCGATGCCTATGACCTGATCGTCTCCTCTGGCGATGCGGCACAAGATGCGATGCTGGCAGGGGCTGTCGGGCGCAAGGTCTGGCATCTTGGGCCGGAGAAGGATGACGGGTTCTTCACGGAAATCCCGGACGAATGGCAGGGCCAGCCCGGGGTCGAGCGTGTGGATTTCGACGATGCGGAAGGGATCATCTGCACCGGCCCGTTCGATGAGCAGACCGAGGCGCCCGATGATTATCGCGCGAAATTCCTGCTCGCCAAGACGCGCGGTCTGCCGATGCTCTGCGCCAATCCCGATATCGTCGTGGATCTGGGCGACCGGCGGATCTATTGCGCGGGCGCGCTTGCGGCCTTCTACGAGGAGATGGGGGGCGAGGCGCTGTATTTTGGCAAGCCCCACCCGCCGATCTATGACATGGCGCGGCGCAAGCTGGCCGCGATTGGCGGAGCCAGCGACGGCCGGATCCTTGCGGTTGGCGACGGGATCAACACCGATGTGGCAGGCGCTGCCGGAGAGGGAATTGATTGTCTCTTCGTCACCGGCGGTTTGGCCCATGACCAGTTCGGCCCGGATCGTCAGGCACCGGAGGCCAAGCTTGTCACAGCTTGGCTTGAGACTCGTATGAAGGATCCGCTCTATACGATTGGCATGCTGCGCTGAGATTGTCGTCGTAATTTTATTACGACCGCAGCCCTTTTCCCGGAAATAAATTACGCGCCCATATTGCGTGTGGCGCGTGATCTGTTATGCTGCACCGCAACATGACCTTCCGGTAGGGACGAATGGATATGCTCGATAATCTGCCCCGTGGCACCATCTGCATCGAGGATCTCGAGATTGGGATGCAGCGCTTTCTGCGCAAGGAAGTCACATCTCGCGATATCGAGATGTTTGCCGAAGTCTCGACCGACCGGAATCCGGTTCACCTTGATGATGCCTATGCGCAGGATACGATTTTCGAGGGACGGATCGCGCATGGCATGCTTAGCGCCGGATTGATTTCAGCGGTGATCGGAGAGCAATTGCCCGGTCACGGCACGGTCTATCTGGGCCAATCGCTCAAGTTCATGGCGCCCGTGCGGCCCGGCGATGTGGTCCGCGCGGAGGTGACAGTCACCGCCATCGATCATGCGCGGCGTCGGGTGACGCTTGAAACCCGCTGCACAGTGGGCGATACGGTGGTCGTGAAGGGCGAGGCGCTGGTTCTGGCGCCCTCGCGCAAGTTCGACTGATCCGGCCTCCCGCGCCGGAAGGCGGGGTGATGCGAGAGTTTTCAGATTGGAAGTCGCTGGATGATCCGGCCCGGGGTGCCTCTGTCGCGATGGGGAATTTCGACGGGATCCATCTCGGCCATCAATCGGTGATCGATCAGGCGCGCGGGCGCTCGGCACCTTTGGGCGTGATCACCTTCGAGCCGCATCCCCGCGAGTTTTTCGCAGCCCGCGCGGGCAAGGAGATCCCGCCCTTTCGCCTGATGAACCCCGAGGCGCGCGCCAATCGGCTCGCCAAGCTGGGGGTGGATTGCCTCTATGAGCTGCCCTTCAATGCCGAGCTGGCCGATATGAGCGCGCAGAATTTCGCGCGTGAGGTGCTGTGCGACGGGCTTGGAATTTCCCATGTCGCGGTGGGCGGAGATTTCCGCTTCGGCAAAGGCCGGGCAGGGGATGCCGACACGCTGCAGGCGCTCGGGCGCGAGCTGGGCTTTGACGTGACCATCGCGCCGCTGTTGCATGTGGGCGGGATCGAGGCGTCCTCGACTGCGATTCGAAATGCGCTCGCCGAGGGGCGCGCACGCGATGCCGCCGAGATGCTTGGGCATTGGCACCGGATCGAGGGCGCTGTGCTGCATGGCGACAAGCGCGGCCGCGATCTGGGCTATCCGACGGCGAATATGTCGGTGGCGGGTCTGCATCTGCCCAAGCTTGGCGTCTATGCCGTGAAGTTCGACGTGCTCACCGGGCCGCATGCGGGCGCTTACTTGGGGGCGGCAAGCCTTGGCGTGCGTCCAATGTTTGGCGAGAACATGCCCAACCTTGAGACCTATATCTTTGATTTCGAAGGCAATATCTATGATCAGCACGTGTCGGTTGCGCTGGTCGAATATCTGCGGCCCGAGATGAAATTTGACGGGCTCGAAGGGCTGAAGGCGCAGATGGCCGCCGATTGCGCACAGGCGCGTGAAGTGCTCAGCGCGCTCTGACCCCTTTTCATTTCCGCGCCTTTCCGGCACGGTCCCGCGCATGGAAAAACTGCGTCCCGACTTCTGGAAGAAACCACTCAAGACGCTCAACAAGGCGGAATGGGAAGCGCTCTGCGATGGCTGCGGAAAATGCTGTCTCAACAAGCTGGAATATGAGGATACGGGCGAGCTGGTCTTCACCCGTGTGGCGTGTCGGCTGCTCGATGGTGAGACCTGCCGGTGCACGCAATATGACATTCGCCACCAGTTCGTGCCCGAATGCGTAACCCTCAAACCCGCGAGCATTGCCGACATCGCCTATTGGATGCCCAAGACCTGCGCCTATCGGTTGCGCTTCGAGGGCAAGCCTTTGGAAAATTGGCATTATCTTGTGTCCGGCTCCTATGAGACCGTGCATGAGGCGGGCCAATCCGTGCGCGGCTGGACAGTGCCGGAATTTGAAATTCCAGAAGAAGACTGGGACGATTACACGATCGAGGATCTCTCATGAATTTTGCCTCCGACAACACCTCTGGCGCCCATCCGCGGATCATGGAAGCGCTGGCTGCGGCCAATGAGGGCCATGTGCCCTCTTACGGCGCCGACCCGCGCACGCAGGCGGTCGAGGCGCGCCTGCGCGAGATATTCGAGGCTCCCGAGGCGCGGGTCTATCTCGTAGCGACCGGGTCGGCGGCCAATGCGCTCTCCTGCGCGGTGCTGACCGACCCTTGGGGCGCGATCTTCTGCCATCGCAACGCGCATATCGAGGAAGACGAATGCGGTGCGCCGGAATTCTACACCGGCGGTTCCAAGTTGGTTCTGGTCGATGGCGCGGATGCCAAGATGGATCCGGGCGCGCTGCAGCGCACCATCGCTCATACCGGGCGCGGCGGCATTCATAATGTGCAGCGTGGCATGGTCTCGATTACCAACGCGACCGAGGCAGGGGCGGTCTACACGCCTGCCGAGGTAAGCGCGCTCAGCGCGATTGCGCGGCAATTCGAACTGCCCGTGCATATGGACGGCGCGCGCTTTGCCAATGCGCTGATCGCGGCGGGCTGTACGCCGGCCGAGATGACCTGGAAAGCAGGGGTCGATGTGCTCTCGTTCGGGGGGACGAAAAACGGCTGTATGGGCGTCGAGGCGGTGGTGATCTTTGATCCCAAACGTGCCTGGGAATTTGAGCTGCGGCGCAAGCGCGGCGGGCATCTCTTCTCGAAGCACCGCTTTCTCGCAGCCCAGATGCAGGCCTATCTTGAAGGTGATCTTTGGTTGAGCCTCGCCACGCATGCCAATGAAATGGCAGCGAAACTCTCCAGCGGGATTGTCGAGGCGCCGGGGGCGAAACTGGTGCATCCGACGCAGGCCAATGCGGTCTTCGCAAGCCTGCCGCGCGGGGCGCATCGGCGTGCTCAAGGGGCCGGGGCCTATTACTACCTCTGGCCGTTCGATCAATCGCTGGAAGGCGCGCCCGAAGAGCTTCTGGCCGCGCGGCTTGTCTGTAGCTGGGCCACGACGCCGGATGAGATCGACGTCTTTCTGGGCTATTTGAACGGCGGGTCGACACCCGGTTGATCCTCATGTCGCCCAAAGCGCGTGCGAGAGATCCTAGGCTCACTGCGGTGCCCAGCGACGTCAGAACGGCGCGGCTCCGCTTGCGCAAACCCGCGTCTTCAATGGCGCGGGCGTTGGCGGACGCACGGGGGGAGGGGTATTCGTCGCTATATCCTTGGTTTCATGCCGAAATGGGATCGAAAACCCAAGAGGCGGAGGCGGGCAGGCAAGAGGCGCGCCTTGCCCGCCAGATCCGCGATTTCGAAGCGCGAAAGTCGCTCTCCTATTACGTTCTAGAGGGCGACACGCTGATCGGCATGGTTGGGCTTTTGCCGATCTGGCGCCGGGGCCAGTTCAAGCTGACCTATTGGATCCGACCCACGGCCCAGCGAAAGGGATACGGTCTGGAGGCTGCAGGCGCGATCGTGGTGTTGTCCTTTCAGGCCTTGGACGCGCGCCTTGTCACAACCGGCCATGCTGAACCCAATATCGGCAGCGCAAGGCTCGCACAAGCGTCGGCTTTCGGCGCATCTGAGGGGTCGGGGTTCACTGACAGAGCATGCTGCAGGATAACCGAGGTCACACTGTCCGAACTGGGCCGGTGCCTGCATGCCCCGCCGCGATTATCCGCCGCATAGACATGAAAACGCGCCGCAGAGCGATCTGCGGCGCGTTTATCTAGGCGTCAGACTTGGGCTTAGCCTTTGATCAGGCCAAGGCTTTCGAGCTTGAGGATCACCTGATGGGCGCAGTGATCGACATCCACATCCTTGGTATCAACGATCAGCTCGGCATTCGTCGGCGCCTCGTAGGGATCGGAAATGCCGGTGAATTCCTTGATCTTGCCCTCACGTGCGAGCTTGTAGAGACCCTTGCGGTCGCGCGCTTCGCATTCCTCGAGCGAGGTGGCCACATGGACCTCGACGAAGGCGCCATAGGCCTCGATCATCTCACGTACCGAGCGCCGGGTCGCGGTATAGGGCGCGATCGGGGCGCAGATTGCGATACCGCCGTTCTTGGTGATCTCGGAGGCGACATAGCCGATCCGCTGGATGTTGATATCGCGGTGCTCTTTGCTGAAGCCCAGCTCGGAGGACAGATGCTTGCGCACAACATCGCCATCCAGCAGCGTGACCGGGCGACCGCCCATCTCCATCAGCTTGACCATGAGCGCGTTGGCAATCGTCGATTTGCCCGAGCCCGACAGCCCGGTGAAGAACACCGTGAAGCCCTGCTTGGCGCGCGGCGGCGAGGTGCGGCGCAGCTCGGTCACCACCTCGGGGAAGGAGAACCATTCGGGGATCTCAAGCCCCTCACGCAGGCGGCGCCGTAACTCGGTGCCCGAGATGTTCAGGATGGTGACGTTGTCGCGATCTTCGATCTCGTCATTGGGCTCGTATTGGGCGCGTTCCTGCACATAGACCATGTGTTTGAAATCGACCATTTCGCAGCCGATATCGGCCTGGTTCTCGCGGAACAGCTCCTGCGCGTCATAGGGGCCGTAGAAATCTTCGCCCGCCGAGTTCTTGCCGGGGCCTGCATGGTCGCGACCCACGATCATATGGGTGCAACCGTGGTTGCGGCGGATGATGCCGTGCCAGACCGCCTCACGCGGGCCTGCCATGCGCATTGCAAGGTTCAAAAGGCTCATCGTGGTGGTCGATTGCGGATATTTGTCGAGCACCGCCTCGTAGCAGCGCACGCGGGTGAAGTGATCCACATCGCCGGGTTTGGTGAGACCCACGACCGGATGGATCAGCAGGTTGGCCTGCGCCTCTTTGGCTGCGCGGAAGGTCAGTTCCTGATGCGCGCGGTGCAGCGGGTTGCGGGTCTGGAAGGCCACGACCTTGCGCCAGCCCATCTTGCGGAAATAGGCGCGCAATTCATTGGGCGTATCGCGGCGGCCTTTGAAATCGTAATGCACGGGCTGCTGGATGCCGGTGATCGGGCCACCCAGATAGACGGGGCCGGCTTGGTTATGCAGGTAGTTCACCGCCGGATGCGCCGGATCGTCGGCGCCGAACACTTTCTCGGCCTCGCGCGCCTTGTTGGGCACCCATTTATCGGTGATCGACAGGATCGCGAGGATCACACCTTCCTGATCGCGCAGCGCGATGTCCTGACCGTCCGCGACGGTCTCGGCGAATTTCTCGGACACATCGAGCGTGATCGGCATCGGCCAGAGCTGACCGTCGCTCAGGCGCATGTTTTCCACGACACCGTCGTAATCGGCCTCGGACAGGAAACCTTTGAGCGGGTTGAACCCGCCATTCATCAGCAGCTCCAGATCGCAGATCTGGCGCGGGGTCAGATCCCAGCTCGGCAGTTCAGCCGCTTCGACTTTTAGCTTCTGCGCCGATTCATAGGACACATAGAGTTCGGAGATCGGGGCGTGATTGGGCGTCTGGCTCATGTTCTGCACTGTCCTAAATGGCGATCATCGTGAGGCCTCAGAGGCCCGTTATTGATCGGGCCAATAGCGCGGTTTTTAGGGGGTCTTCAAGCAAAGGCGGGCGGATTTCGGCAAAAAAGACATGTGTTCGTGAATATTGCCACAAAGCGAATAGCTGTTCGCACCGATGCATAGCAATTGGTCATTTATCCGATTTGCACCTCGCAGGTGGTCGCGCCAGCCCACCGCCCGGACGGTTAGATCCAGCGTGCGGCCCGCCTGTTGAGCGCTCTCAGCCTTTAGGAACCGGGTAGGGCGGGAGCCACGGCTCTGCGGGGCCTACATTTTGCACGATGCCGGGGGAGAGGTCGAACAGCACCAGATGGCTCAGATCGGGGCGTGAGCGCGAGGCATAGAGCATGCCCTGCGCGCCCGCAGCCCGCGCCCGGTCCGAGAACGTCCAAGTGGGGGCAGGGGCACCGCTGCCGCGGATGTCTTGCCAGACGACGGAGGCGGCCTTGGCCGCGTCGGTACCGCGCAGGTCGAAGATCCGCTCGGCACAGATCGTCAATTTGACGATGATACGGGGCGCGTCCCCGGCTTTAACGTAGCGCCGCAGGGCCACTCCGGCCCCTTCGGCGCTGAGCGAGGCGTAAAGCGCGGTCTGGCCGGAATGGTGAAACCGGCCTTCGGGCGCGCGCACAGCGGCGCGGGCGTCAAGGTCCGGCCCGGTCGACAAGATCCGCCAGACCGGGCCGTGAAACGAGATCACTCGGCTTCGCCCTGCTCGGCCAGCCACTTCTCGGCATCGAGCGCGGCCATGCAGCCCATCCCCGCCGAGGTCACAGCCTGACGGTAGGTGTGATCGGTCAGATCGCCCGCCGCAAAGACGCCGGGAACGGAGGTGCGCGTGGAGCCCGGATCGACCCAGACATAGCCGCCATCGTGCAGCTTGAGGCTGTCTTTCACCAGCTCCGAGGCCGGGGAGTGACCGATCGCCACGAAGAACCCATCGCAGGGCACGACATGCTCAGCGCCATCGGTGGTGGATTTGACCCGCACCCCGGTCACGCCCAGCGGAGTCTCATCGCCCAGCACCTCTTCGACGGAGTGGTTCCAAAGCAGCTCGACCTTGGGGTTCTTGAACAGGCGCTCTTGCAGGATCTTCTCGGCGCGCAGCGTGTCACGGCGGTGGATCAGCGTGACCTTCGAGGCGAAATTGGTCAGGAACAGTGCCTCTTCAACGGCCGTATTGCCGCCACCGATCACCACGACTTCCTTGCCGCGATAGAAAAACCCGTCGCAGGTCGCGCAGGCCGAGACCCCAAAGCCCTTGAACTTCTCTTCCGAAGGCAGCCCCAGCCACTTCGCCTGCGCGCCGGTCGCGAGGATCACGGCGGAGGCCTCGTAGGTGGTCCCCGAATCGCTTTGGGCGATGAAAGGACGCTTGGTCAGATCGAGATCGGTGATGATGTCGGTGATCACCTCGGCGCCCATCGCACGGGCATGCTCTTCCATCTTCACCATCAAATCGGGGCCTTGGATCTCGGTCTCGCCGGGCCAGTTCTCGACATCTGTGGTGATCGTAAGCTGACCGCCGGGCTGAATACCTTGCACCAGAACCGGCTCGAGCATGGCGCGCGCGGCATAGACGGCTGCGGTGTAGCCCGCAGGCCCCGAGCCGATGATCAGAACCTTGGTTGTCTTGGTCTCGCCCATTGCGGCCTCCATCTGATGTCCCGCTCGCATATAGTCGGCACAGAGGGCGGCGAAAACCCCCTGCGGGCGCTTCGTTACGATTAGGGCTTGCGGGCGATTGAGCGAAATTTTATTGCGCACCTCCGCCCTCAGAGGTAAGTTCCGAAACAAGTGACGAAGGATTATTTTAACATGGCCACGACTCGGCTGGACGATATCGACCGCAAGATTCTGGCAGAGCTACAAGCCGATGGCCGCATGACCAATGTGGAGCTGGCCCGGCGTGTAGGAATTTCCGCCCCTCCCTGTCTGCGCCGGGTGCGCACGCTGGAAGAGGCGGGCTTTATCGATGGCTATCATGCGGATGTGAACCCGCGTGAGCTGGGCTTCGAAGTGCAGGTCTTTGCGATGGTGCGGCTGCAAAGTCAGGCCGAGGCGGATCTGTCGGCGTTCGAGATGCGCTGCCGCGAATGGCCGCTGGTGCGTGAGTGCCATATGCTCAACGGTGAGATTGATTTCGTGCTCAAATGCGTGGCGCCCGATCTGTCGAGTTTCCAGACGTTTCTGACCGGCGATCTCACCTCGGCGGAGAATGTCGCAAGTGTGAAGACCAGCCTCGTGATCCGCTGCGCCAAGGATGAGCCGGGCGTGCCTTTCGACGTGCTCGAGGCGCGGCTGGCCAAGCGCGCCTGAGCCGCAAGCCCCGGCTCAGCGCGCCCGCAGCCGCAGCCAGATCCCGTCGCGCCCCCGCACCGTGAGATGCGCGACCGGCACTGGCACGCGCCCCTCGACCGGCGTGATCTCGAAGGCGCGCGCAATCATCGACAGCAAGAGCGGCCCTTCGGCCATCGCGAATCCGGCCCCCGGACAGACCCTCGGTCCGCTCGAAAACGGGATATAGGCTGTGCGCTGGCATTGCTTGCCATTGGGCGTGTCCCAGCGGCCGGGGTCGAACCCGTCGGGATCGTCCCAAAGCCGCTCATGGCGATGCAGATGCCATGGGCTGATCACCACCTGCGCGCCCGGTGCGACCGCGCGGTCACGAAACTGCTCGGGGCAGGTGGTCTCACGCACGAACATCGGCACGGGCGGATAGAGCCGCAGCGCCTCGCGAAACACCGCGCGGCTGAGCTTGAGCTGTGCGAGTGCGGAGAACTCCGGTTCCTCATCGCTGAGCACCTGCGCCGCCTCCGCGCTCACGCGGGCCTGCCATTCGGGATGGGTTGCGAGCAGATAGAGCGACCACGCGAGCGCCGAGGCCGAGGTCTCGTGGCCCGCCAGAAAGAAGATCGCCACCTGATCGACCATCTCGTCAGTGCCGAAACACGCCCCGGTGAGCGGGTCGGGCGTCGTCATGATCTTGGTCGCCAGATCATCGGGTGCGCTGCCATCCGCGATCTGATCGGCCCGTGCCGCCGTCAGTGTCTCGATCATCGCGCGGATGCGTTTGGCGGTCTGCCGGGTCTGACGCGCGCGCAGGCGCGGCACCCAGCGCGGCAGCGGCAAGAGGGCGCCGAGATTGACGACGGGGGCCGTGCGCTGATGCGTCTTGAAGGCGGCGAATGTGCTGGCGGCGGTCTCGTTCTCAATCGGGATGGAGAACAGCGTGCGAAAGATGATATCCGCCGCGACATGTGAGGTTTCTTGTTCGATATCAAATGCTTCTGGGCCGGTCTTCATCTTGAGGCGGGTGAGGCAGGCCTGACCCGCCGCCCACATTGCGGGGAAGGTCTCGCGCAGCTTGCCGCCCTCGAAGGCCGGATCGATGATCCGGCGCTGGCGCTTCCATTGCGCGCCATTGGTCAGAAACACGCTCTCGCGCAACAGCGGCCTGAGCCCTTCGCGGATCCGGTCGGATTTCGGAAAATCCATCGGGCGCTGCTTGAGCACGAGATCCACCAGCTCGGGATCGTTGCACAGGTACGAGCGGAAAAACGGCGTGCGAAACTCGGCCATCCAGGCGCGGTAGAGCCGCGCGGGCTGGGCCGAGAGAATATCGCTTTTGAACAGCCGCACATAGCGCCAGAGCGAGACGCGGTCGGGCCGCGGTTCGGGCTTCGGGGGCCGGGTCATGCTATGCCCGTGTGGCGGTTGGCCTGCGTCGTGATCCGGCTTTTCGAGGGTGCCCGCCCGGCAAAGCGCGACGCCAGCGAAAGCGACCCGGCGGTGATGCGGAAATAGTCGTAATCGCCCACCTTATCGAAGGCGCAGAGATATTGGAAATGCAGCCGGAAAAAGCGCCAGCGCAACGCCTTCCAGCGTTCCGGGCTCAGCGTCTGGGTGAAAGCCGCCGAGATCACCAGCGGGTGGATCTGGTCCGCGGGGGCAACACCGCTCACCGCCACCGGGTCGCAAAGCGCGAAGGCGCAGCCATCGCCCGGCGCTGTGACATCAAGCCAGAACAGCGCGCGGGCCGTGCTCAGATAGGCCAGATCGGCGCGCAGCCGCGTGGCGCGGGGCAGGTAGCTCACCATCGGCACGACCTGACCGAGCGACAGGAAAGACAGCGCGGGTCGGCTCGGCCCTGTTCCGATCCGTTCCTCGCGCAGCAGATCAGCGAGGATCGAGACCGCGAGATGGGCGCCCGAGGAATGCCCGACAATCAGCACCTCGTCCCAATCCTCGGCCATCGCCGCTTCGATCCGGGCGGCAAAGCTGGCCATCCGCGCCTCCAGCTCGGGCGGATTGGCCCCGCCCCAGCGCGCGGTGAAGGCGTAGTCATGCATCAGATAATAGGCGAAAAAGCGGTTGTCATGGCGGCGAAACCAGCGCAGCGCGCCAGTCATCACGCCCAGACCCACCGCCAGCCCCAGCACCCAATCCAACGGAAAATCAGGCAGCAAGGCCAGCAGCAGGGCGGCCAGCCCCCAGCCAAGCCCCAGCCCCAAAAGCGCCTGCACACTCAGCGCGACAATCGGATAGAGCGCCGCGATCACCGGCCCCTTGCGAAGCCGCATCAGCCCAAAGAGCGCGCCCGAGACAATATAGGTGGCGGCAGTGCGCACGAGCTGTCCGTAGGTGGCCGCAATCGACTTGCCCATCGAAGCGCGCACGATATCGGACCACACGAGCACCTCGATATCGGCCTCCGCTTCCGTCCCGTCCTGAACGGAGCGCACATGCCAGCCGTATGGGCCGCTGCCGCTTTTCTTGGGCGCAAGGGCGATCTCATAGCCCGAGATTTGGGCCTGCTCTGCCCCTTCCTTGCGGTACAGCTCGCGGTAGCGGCGCGGATGAATCGGGTCATAGCCGGGGATGTAGAACACCCGTCGTCTGCGCACGCGATTGGCCTGTTGATCTTGCATCTGCACCCTCGGTCTTCTCGCGCAGGATAGACCGCAAGCTGGGCGAAAGTAAGGAAAATCAGTGCTCAGCAGCGGTCCAGCGCGCGGTATTGGCCTTGATCGCCGCGATCCGCTTTGGGCCTTTGGGATGGGTCAGCAGCCAAGCCGGAACCGCACCGCCCGGCGCATTGGTGAGCGCGTCGAGCTTTTCAAACAGGGTGATTTGCGGGCGCGTGCCGATCCCGGCCTTGATCAGCAGCGCCGAGGCGAACTCATCGGCCTCGAACTCGTCGCGCTGGCTCAGGCGCGCGGCCAGTGCCGTGGTCACCAGATTGGCGATCCAGACGCCGATAAAGGGGATGAAGCGCCCGAGCACCGTGGCCAGAACCGCGCGCAACGCGTTTTGCCCCGAGAAATCGATCATCCGGCGGCGCGCATGGCCAAGCGCCACATGGCCCAGCTCATGGGCGATCACCGAGACCAGCTCTTCGGGGCTGACCTCGCCCGAGCGGTATTTCTCCATGAAGCCTTCGGTGATGAAGACCCGGCCATCGGGGGCGGCCAGCCCGTTGACCGGCGCGATCTGATAGACATGCACCGGCACTTCCGCCACTTCGAGCGCTGCCGCCAGTCGGTCGAGATAGGGGGCAAGCCTTGTGTCATTGAGGCGGCGCGAATTGCCATTCAGCTGACGCCGGAGCTGCCAGCTGGAAAAGTGCCACATCGCAAAGCCGTAGAGCACCAAAAGCAAGATGGGAAGAAATCGGATCATGAAGAGGATATGCGCTCTCTCGGGGGCGTGATCAAGATTTGGCTGCGGGATGCGATACCGTCCAGAGACACCAGCCGAGCGCCAGCGCGGGGCCCCCGCCACGGACCCAAGCGACAGATCGCCCGGGGCGACGACGGCGCCCGAGGCGATCATCATCCGCGACCGGGGCACCGGGATCGCAAGATAGCTCAGGAAGGTGGTGAACCCCAACAGCCAAGGGCCGTAAACCGGCACGAGCGCGAGAAGGGCGTCGGTGATCTCGCTCTCGGTCATTGCGCGGAGGGGCTTGGGCGCGGGCGCGGATCCGCGCGTGGGCAGGCCCGCCTTGAGAGCCGCGATCAGCGCCGAGACCGGGCGTCCCGTCGCGCAGAGCGTGAACCGCGTCGTGAAGAACAGGGTCGGCCCAAGCGCCAGCGGCTCATCCCAATTCCTTCATTGCAGCCGTGATCCCTTCCAGCGTGAGCGGATGCATCCGGTTCTCGAAAATCTCGCGGATCAGGCCGATGGAGGAGGTGTAATCCCAGACCCGCTCGGGCAGCGGATTGAGCCATGTGTGATCGGGCCAATGCTCGCGGGCGCGGGTCAGCCAGAGATGGCCCGGCTCCTCATTCCAATGCTCATTAGCGCCGCCGCGATGGGTGATCTCATAGGGGCTCATGGAAGCGTCGCCCACAAAAATGCATTTGTAATCAGCGCCGTAACGATGGAGTACGTCCCAAGTCGGCGTCACATCATCCCAACGCCTGCGGTTCGATTTCCATACGCCCTCATAGAGGCAGTTGTGGAAATACCAGTGCTCGAGATGTTTGAACTCGGCCCGGGCTGCGGAAAACAGCTCTTCGACCAGTTTCACATGGGCATCCATCGAGCCGCCGACATCGAGAAACAGCACTACCTTCACCGCGTTGCGCCGCTCGGGACGGGTCTTGACGTCGATATAGCCTGCCTCCGCGCTGGCACGGATCGTGCCGGGCAGGTCCAGCTCCTCCGCCGCGCCGTGGCGCGCCCACTGCCGCAGTCGCTTGAGCGCGAGCTTGATGTTGCGCGTGCCAAGCTCCACGCTCTCGTCGAAATCGCGAAATTCGCGCTTGTCCCAGACCTTCACCGCGCGCTGGTGGCGGCTTTCGTGCTGGCCGATCCGCACGCCCTCGGGGTTGTAGCCATAGGCGCCGAAGGGCGAGGTGCCGCCCGTTCCCACCCATTTCGAGCCGCCCTGATGGCGACCTTTCTGCTCTTCGAGCCGTTTGCGAAGCGTATCCATCAACGCGTCGAACCCGCCCAAAGCCTCGATCTGGGCCTTTTCCTCGGGGCTGAGGTGCTTTTCCAGCGCGTCGCGCAGCCAATCGTCGGGAAGGTCGACGGCCTCAAGCATATCCTCGGTGCTGATCGCCTCAAGCCCCGAGAAGGCTTGCGAAAACGCGCGGTCAAACCGGTCGAGAAAGCGCTCGTCCTTGACCATGCTGGTGCGCGCGAAAATGTAGAAGGATTCGATGTCGTAGCGACAGAGCCCTGCGGCCAACCCTTCGAGAAAGGTTAGATATTCGCGCAGGCTGACGGGGATACCGGCTTGGCGCAGAGCGTGGAAGAAGGGCAGGAACATTGCCCCGCCCTCACGCGTAGGCGCGGTTGATCAAGATGGTGACCAAGAGCCCGATCAGCGCAAGGCCAATGGCGTGAACGGCGGCATATTGCGCCCGATCAAGCCCGTTGCCCTGCCGCTTGCGCGCGCGCCAGTCGCCCCAGATGGCGCCGATCACGATCCCTGCGAGAACATACATGCGCGCCCCTCCCGGCCCGTGCCGGGCCCACGCCCGGTCTGTTTGGCGCAGCCCCGCCTTAGGCTGAGCCGCCATTTTACAAAGAGCAGTGCAAGACCGCCGCGTCCGAGCCAAATTCATAACGTGCCCATCCCGGCATGTCGAGCCGGGCACGCGGCCCTGCGGGCTTAGGTCGCGCCACGTGAGGTGCGCGAAAACTGACTGGGGGTGGAGCGTGTTTGGGGGCGGAGAGGTGAATTAACTTTGAACAACAAGGTACTGATAAATATCGCTAATTATAGATTATTTTCTGAGGGTAGGCTTCCCGGAGAGGTCAAGGACGGGCAGGCTCCGTGATGGCAGTCACAAAGCCCGCCTCGTCCGGCAGACAGTTGAAGCGCATGGCAGTGCGCTTTCCCAGGTTCAGACCCGGACTTTACGCCATCCACGTTAAGAAGGGCCAGTAGAGGATTGTCCTAAAAGTCTAAATTTTCGACTTGATCCAAGATATGGTAGCTCGGCCCTTGAAAAAACACGCTTTATAGAGCGGTCAAAATCCGAGCTGTGGAATGTGCGTCTCAGGCCGGAAAATTCTGCCTCTGAGGCTTGCGCATCGCGCAGCTTTGGGGCGTGGGGCGGGCGCGTGCGGCCCCTGCCTGCGCCCCGCTCAACGCTGCTTGGCATCGCGTGAGAATCACGGGGGCGAACGACGCAGGGGCAGGCGCGGCGCGCACCCGCGTCAGCCCAGAATGTCCCGCGCGATCTGTGCGAAGATCGCAACGCCCACCGGAATCAGGGCGTCGGGAAAATCGTAATCGGGATTGTGCAGCGCGGGCTGGGTTTCTCCGGCACCAAGGCAGAGCATCGCCGAGACCGCATCGCGGCCAAACAGCCCGAAATCCTCCGAGGCATACATCGGCACACCCGTCTCCGAATGCGGGATCTTGAGGTGATCAAGCGCGCTGCGGGCAATTTCCACCGCTTCGGCTGCATTGACTGAGGCGGCGAACGGGTCGCAGGTCTCGATCCGAAGCTGCAGCCCGAAGCGCTCTGCCTCCCGCGCGGCCAAGGCGCGGGCCTGCGCCTCTAGGTCTGCCAATGCCGCATCGCGCGCCGCGCGCAGGGTCACATGCACGAGCCCCGCACCGGGGGCCACGCCGAACGTGGGCGCGCCAAGTTGGGCATGGGTGAGGGTCGCGAGCCGGAACCTATCGTCAAGCACCCCACCCGGACCCAGCGCGGGCAGAGCATTGATCAGGGCGGCGACCGCAGGGCCGGGCGAGACCCCGTCTTGTGGCATCGCGGCATGGGCGGTCTTGCCCTCAAGATGGATCGCAAGCCCCATCGAGGCGCAATTCATCAGCCCCGTCCGGGTCGCGACATGGCCACGCGGCAGGCCCGGCAAGTTATGGATCGCAAAGGCGAAATCCGGAGCGATACGGGTGAAGGCCGGATCATCGACCACGGCGCGCGCGCCGGTGCCTATTTCTTCTGCGGGCTGGAAGAGGAGGGCCACGCGCCCGGTGGCCGGAGGCTTGCGCGAGAGCACGCGCCCAAGGCCCAGCAGCATCGCCATATGCCCGTCATGGCCGCAGAGATGCCCCGCCCCGTCGATCTGCGAGCGCCACGCGTTGTCCGAGCGCTCGGGGATCGGCAGCCCGTCCAACTCGGCGCGAAACAGCACCGTTGGACCGGGCGTGCCGCTGTCAAACAGCGCCGCCAGACCGTGACCGCCCAGACCCGTGAGCACGAGATTGGGCGACAGCGCGCGCAGGGCGGCCAAGATCACCTCGGCGGTCGCAGCCTCGCGCCCCGACAGATCCGGGCGGCGATGCAGATCGCGCCGCAAAGCGGTGAGTTCAGCAATATCGGAAGAGGTCAGCATGGGGGTATGATGCGCGCCGTCGCAACGGCGCGCAAGAGGGGCTCAAACGCGGGCGCGGCGACGGCCCGAGCGGCCCCCGCGGGTGCTTGCGCCTGCGGCCTGCGAGGCCTCGGCCAGCGTCGCACCTTCCTTCATCGCCTCAAGGATGCGCGCGAAGCGGATCCAGTCAGAGCCGTTTTCGTCGTGGTTCATCAGCAGGTTGGCGGCGCGCACGGCCTCCATCTCAGCCGGACGCACCGGGTTCATGATCGCACTTGTCATACCCGCACCGATGGCCATCGGCAGGAAGGCCGCGTTGATGCCATGCCGCCCCGGCAAACCGAAAGAGATGTTGGAGGCGCCGCAGGTCGTGTTCACGCCCAGCTCGTCGCGCAGCTTGGCGACCAGCTCGAACACCTGACGCCCGGCAGTGGCTTTGGCGCCGATCGGCATGACCAGCGGATCGACCACGATGTCATGCGGCTTGATGCCGTAATCGGCTGCGCGCTCGACGATCTTCTTGGCCACGGCAAAGCGCACCTCGGGATCGTCGGAAATGCCCGTATCGTCGTTCGAGATCGCGACAACCGGGACGTTATATTTGGCGATCAGCGGCAGCACTGTCTCAAGACGCTCTTCCTCGCCTGTGACCGAATTGACCAGCGGGCGGCCCTGACAGGCCTCAAGCCCGGCCTTAAGCGCCTCGGGCACCGAGCTGTCGATGCACAAAGGCACATCGACCAGCGCCTGAACGCGGGCGCACAGCTCACGCATCAGCGGCGGTTCGACGAAATTGTTGTCCGCATAGCGCGGATCGGAGGCCATGCGATTGGTGAAGACCGCCCCCGAATTGATATCGAGAACCGTAGCCCCGCACGCAACCTGCTCGATCGCGTCGCGCTCAATGGTCGAGTAATCGTCCAGTTCGAGTTCAGCGGCGAGCTTCTTGCGGCCCGTGGGATTGATCCGCTCACCGATCACGCAGAAGGGCTCGTCAAAGCCGATGGTGACGGTCTTGGATTTCGATTCAAGGACGGTGCGGGTCATTTACGGGCCTTTTTGTTCGTTGATCCAGGTCGCTGAGGCGGTGATACCGCCCAGAGGGAAGAAATGCACGGCTTCGATATTGGCGGGCCGATTGGCGGCCAGATCGCTCAGGATCTCGGTGGGCTCGAAGGGCAGCAGCAGCTTGGTCACATCGCGGGCGCGCTTTTGCAACACTTTGAGCGAGGGGCCGACGCCGCAGGCAATGGAGAATTTGATCAGCGTTTGTAGTTTGGCGGGGCCCGCCACGCCCAGATGGATCGGCATGTCGATGCCATTGGCCTCCAGACGCGCCGCCCAGTCGCGGATCGGGCCGGCCTCGAAGGCAAATTGCGTGGCAATCGCCATATCGGCATCGGTGCGATTTGCGAAATCCTGTTTGAGGCGGAGCGCTGCCATCACCTCGGCCTCGCCGCCCTGCGGGTCGATATCGCGGTTGCCCTCGGGATGGCCTGCGACGTGAAGGCGCGCAAAGCCGTCAAAGGCGCCGGTTTCGATCATCTGCATCGCGCAGTGGAAATCGCCATGCGGTTTGGAGACGCCGCCGCCCAGCAACAGCGCCTGCGTGACGCCAGCCTCGCCCTTGTAGCGGGTCACCCAGTCGTTGAGCTGGGCTGCGTCGCGCAAGATCCGGGCGGGGAAATGCGGCATCGGCTCCATGCCCTCGGCGCGCAGGCGTTTGGCGGTTGCAAGCATGTCTTCAAAGGGCGTGCCCTCGATATGGGCGATATAGACGCGGGTCCCTTTGGGCATCAGCGCGCGGAAGCTCTCGATCTTGGCGGCGGTGCGCGGCATCACCTCCATCGAGCAGCCTTCAAGCAGGGCCGCCATCCGGGCGTCAACCGGCGCGCGCGCCACGTCACGGCGGAAATTCACCAAAGCCATTCGCGTGTCTCCCTCAGGATGCGGGCGGAGCGTTCCACCCGTCATTGGCAATCAAGGCGCGCAACCGCGCGTCGTCATAGTCTGAGAGAATACGTGCCAGCGCGGCCTCGGCGGCTTCGGCATCCTCGCCGGGCTCTTCGCCCGAAGGGACCTTGCGCCACTCTGCCAGATAGGCATCGCTGTCGCGCGCACCGATTTTCATCGCCGCCCGGTCGATCGCCTGCTCAAAGCGCTCGGGCAGGGGCTTTTTGACCCCGCGCCGTCCCTTGCCCGCAATGATTTGGGCTGGGATGTCGCGCCAATAAACGAGGGTGATCTGTGCCATGACGTCTCTCTCCTGAGCCTAGTGTGCGCGAAAAATCTGTTTGAGCGCGGTGCAATTTCGACATTTGGTCGCATCGGACCGACGCGATGGCATCTTGTTACCAATCGCGGCGGCCCGGGGCCATATCGCGGCACTGGAATAATCCGCGGTAAGATGATGAGCGGAATTCAACTGCTGCGGGCGTTTTGGGGGATCAGTCCTCGGCCCAGTCGGGTTTGCGCTTTTCGATAAAGGCCTGAACGCCCTCGTTCGTGTCGCGCCACAGCATGTTCTCGACCATCACGGCGGCCGTGTGGTCATAGGCCGCGGCCAGATCGAGATTGGCTTGGTCGTAAAACGCCCGTTTGCCGATGCGCACGGCTGCACCCAGCTTGCCCGCGATGGTCTGCCCAAGCGCCTCGGTCTCGGCCTCGAGCGCCTCATGGGGGGCTGTGCGGTTGATCAGTCCAACCTCGCGGGCGCGGGTGGCATCGATGAATTCGCCCGTGGTCAGCATCTCGAAGGCCACCTTGCGCGGCACATTGCGCGAGAGCGCCACCATCGGTGTCGAGCAAAACAGCCCGATATTGACGCCGTTCACGCCAAAGCGGGTGCCTTCGGCGGCCACCGCCAGATCGCAGCTTGCGACCAACTGGCAGCCTGCGGCGGTCGCGATCCCGTGGGCCTGTGCGATCACGGGCTGGGGCAGGGCGGGGATCATCTGCATCACCTCGGCGCAGCGCGCGAAGAGATCGGCAAAATAGGCGCGGCCCTGATCGGCGCTGTCGCGTCCGCGCTGCATCTCCTTGAGGTCATGGCCTGCGCAAAACGCCTTGCCCGCGCCCTTGAGGATCACGACCTTGATCGTCTCGTCCTGCGCAAGCGCATTCAGCCTGTCCTTCAGCGCCGCGAGCATCGCATCCGAAAGGGCGTTGAGCGAGCCCGGCGCATTCAGGGTCAGATGGGCAATTGCGCCGCGATCTTCTCGGATTACCAGTTCGGTCATTGTAACTCCCTCCTCTTTCTCGAAAACTCTAGGACGGAGACAGATGAGAGGGAAGGGGCGAGCATGGCGCTAGTATTGGACCGCGCGGAGCTGACGGAATTCGTCGAGCAGGCATTCGCGCAGGTAAAGGGCGATTTCGCGATCGAGGCGATGGATGAGGAACTTCTTGTGCTGCGGCTCAAAGTCGATGAGCGCCATCTGCGCCCGGGCGGCACGGTGTCGGGCCCCAATATTTTTGCGCTGGCCGATGTCGGGATCTACTTCGCGATCCTGGCGCGGATCGGGCGGGTGCCGCTGGCGGTGACGACGAATGCCTCGATCGATTTCATGCGCAAACCGAAATCGGGGGTCGATCTGCTGGCCCATATCCGCATCCTCAAGCTTGGCCGTGTGCTGGCGGTGGGCGATGCGTTGATCTACTCCGAAGGCGATGATCGGCCTGTCGCGCGCGCCAGCATGACCTATTCGATTCCGCCCGGGGCGACCGAGCCGCAGGGCTGAGATCTCAGGGGCATCACGATCGCGGACATACGGGCGCGAGAGGGCCGACGCGCGCCTCGGCTCTCTATTTTTGAGCCGTGTTGGCATGCTACAAGCGCTGAAGTATCTGGGGTATTTTAATACCTATTTTTTAAGGTGTTGTTTTATATGTGGAAATTTCAGGTCCCGGGGCTTGAATTGTGCATGAAAATCGTCGAAAAGCCGCCATCAGAATTCGACAACCCCCCCAAAAGGGCCGTGAAACAATGAAAACCTATACCGCAAAACCCGCGGAGATCGAAAAGAAGTGGTTCGTCATCGACGCTGAAGGCGTCGTGCTGGGCCGTCTGGCATCGATCGTCGCAATGCGCTTGCGTGGCAAGCACAAGGCCACCTTCACGCCGCACATGGATATGGGCGACAACGTGATCGTCATCAACGCCGACAAGGTGCAGATGACGGGCAAGAAGCGCGAAGACAAAACCTACTACTGGCACACCGGTCACCCCGGCGGGATCAAATCGCGCACCGCGCGTCAGGTCCTCGAAGGCGCGCATCCCGAGCGCGTGGTGATCAAGGCCGTAGAGCGTATGATCACGCGCAACCGTCTTGGCCGTGCGCAAATGTCGAACCTGCGCGTCTACGTCGGTGCCGATCATCCGCATGAAGCGCAACAGCCTGAAGTTCTCGACGTCAAGTCGATGAACAAGAAGAACACCCGGAGCTGATTATGTCTGACGATATCAAGACTCTCGACGACCTGAAATCGGTCGTGTCCGGCTCTGACGCCGCTGTCGCGACTGAAACCGAAACCGCAGCTCCCCGTGAGCCCGTGCGCGATGCGCTCGGTCGCGCTTATGCCACCGGCAAGCGGAAAGACGCGGTCGCCCGCGTCTGGATCAAGCCCGGCTCCGGCAAGATCGAAGTGAACGGCAAAGAGATGTCGCAATACTTCGCGCGTCCCGTGCTGCAGCTCATCGTGAACCAGCCCTTCGGCATCGCAAATGTGGAAGGTCAGTTTGACGTCTACGCGACCGTCGCAGGCGGTGGTCTTTCGGGCCAAGCTGGTGCGGTCAAGCACGGCATCTCGAAAGCGCTTCAGCTTTACGATCCCAGCCTGCGCGCAGCGCTCAAAGCTGCTGGCTTCCTGACCCGCGATTCGCGCGTCGTGGAGCGGAAGAAATACGGTCGCCGCAAGGCACGCCGGAGCTTCCAGTTCTCCAAGCGCTGATCCTCAGCGATACCAAGATTGCGATGCGCGGCTCCTTGTGGGCCGCGTTTTGCGTTTGTGCCTAGGGCTTGGGTGGCGGCTTTGTGCTTGCGTATCCAAATTGCGAACTGAGCCTGCCATTTTTGCCGGGTAAGGCCCGAGAGCGACGCGCGCACCAAGTGACCAAGCGCGCGGCCTGCCGCTTCACCGCAAGTCGGCTTCGAGGCCAAGTTGACACGCCAAGCAACGCAGGGAATGATGTTGTTATGGTGAACTATTACCCGGATACGATCACTGGTAGATGCTACTGTGGCACGATAACCTTCCGTAGCTCATCAGAGCCGCAAGCTGTTGCCTACTGTCATTGCGACGATTGCCGCCGTGCAACGGGTGCACCCGTTGCCGCCTTCGCAGCATTTGATGTGGACGCGGTTACATTCAAGCCGAATAGAGGCAAAAGCGTCAGCGTAAACCCCGGTGTTAAAAGATATTTTTGTGACAAATGTGGTTCGTCGCTTGCAGGGGCGTACGAGTATCTGCCAAATCAAATCTTCATTTCACTGGGCGTTATCGACCAAGCTGGAAGCCTGTCACCCGAAGTGCATGCACACGAGGCGGAACGCCTCCCTTGGCTCCATATCGACGATGATCTTGAACGCCCTGCAGCGACAGCGACTGCATTCTTGAAGGTGCCTTGAAATTCGAAACGATGGATTGAGTAATATCAGCTTGGTCCGCATAGCGGTCATTCACGGTCTGCGCGGCGGATGAGGGCTTTCTGTTTGCCCATCGCGGAGGCAATGGCTCTTCCGATACGTCATGCCAATCTCTTGGAGGGGGGCACCGGAGCGCCTGTCTCATGCTGGAGTACTCGACAAGGCAGGGTGCGACGAGCCCATAAAAAACGCGGCGCCTGAGGGGGCCGCGTTTTGGGTGCGTTGGGTTTGGTGGCTGTCGTCTCGCGGCTCAGTCGCGCGAGGCCAGAATGAAGCCTGAGACCGGGTAGACGCTGCCCAGCGTGTTGGGGTGGCTCATCACGCGCACGGCGCTCCAGTCGTTCTTCTTGGAGACATCCACAACCGTCATGTCGAGCGAGACCTGATTGCGCTTCCAGTTGGCGTGATCGATGCTGATCTGGCGCGGCGATTCCACGCTTGAGACCACGGCGACATGGCCCAACGGGATCTTGCTGCTCGAACTGAAGGCCATGACGGCCCCGACTTTGGGGGTGTGGCTGCGCTGATAGACGCCATTGGCCTTGGTCCACCAGGTTCGCGCGTTGCCGCGAATGTCGATGCCCGAGATGTTGCGCGCGAAAGGCACGCACCACACGCGCTCGCGGCGCTCACGCATTTCCTTGGCGACCGAGATCGCCATTTCCTTGCGCTTGGGGTCGATCTTGCCCGCATTCGCAAAGTTCATCTCTTTGTCTTGCGACAGCCCTGTTGTCCCGGAACAGGCGGCGAGAGAGACGAGGAAGAGACCGAGAATAGAAATGCGACCTGCCCGTGCCGCGATGTTGTTTTGGATGCTCATCATGCGATTTTTGCTATTGGTTGCTGCCCATCGTTGCGTTGTCTTACGCAAAAAGGCGGCGGTCCGGGAAGCTTTGTTTTCTCGCGAACTCGGGGGCTTGGCGGATTCTTGCCAATTTGTAAGGTTTCAGAGAGATTTTCGGAACCTTTTGCGCGCGGACAACAGAGGGGGTTTTGCGCCCTCTCGAACACGCCAAGAAAAAGGCGCCCCGAAGGGCGCCTTAACTCCGTGACAATGGGGGCAGGGCGGGTCTAGTCGCCCTCGTCCATCGCCGCGGCGTTCAGCATGGCAAAGCGTTCCGCACCGATCCGGTCGTAAAGATCGAGCTGGGTCTCGAGGAAATCCACATGCCCTTCCTCATCCGCGATCAGCGCTTCGAACAGGTTTTTGGACACGTAATCGCGCACGCTTTCGCAGTGATCGCGCGCCTCGCGATAGAGTGTCAGCGCATCATGCTCACCGGCAAGGTCACATTCGAGTGTCTCGCGCGGCCCTTCACCGATGCGCAGCGGATCGAGCCGTTGCAGATTCGGGTGGCCCTCAAGAAACAGGATCCGCTCGATCAGCTTGTCGGCGTGATTCATCTCCTCGATCGACTCGGCGCGCGATTTCTTGGCCATTTTGGCCAGGCCCCAGTCTTCCTGCATCCGAAAATGGACCCAATATTGAGAGATCGCGGTCAGTTCGCTGCGCAATGCCGCGTTGAGGTACTCAATTACCTTTTCGTCGCCCTTCATCAGCCTGTCCTTCCATCTGTGCCGTCGTCCGAAGTCCGGTCAATTCTGCCGGGACTTTGAGATTCGTATTCGCTTTCATCGTCGAGAGAAAGAGCGGCATGCAGCCGCCGCAATCCGCACGTTTCCCAAGCGCCCGGTAGATCTTGCCGGGCGTGATGATCGTGGAGGGATCGGAGGCGCGCATCCAGTCAATGGCGGCATTGATGTCGCGGTCACTGATGCGCTGGCAATGACAGATGATCATGGGCACTCTCGCTGGCTCTTGCGCCTTATGTGAGTGAAACAGTCGGGAATGTCAATCCGACAAAATCAATCGGGAATACTGCGCGGGAATTTCTGCGACGGTATCTTTGGGTGGAATTTAAGCCGTGGTTCGGGGGCGCAGGCGCGTCTGCGCAAGCCCCGTTCCCATTGCGCCGCATCTGCGCTAAGCACGCAGAGAACAACCTCAAGAGGCCCCATGTCTGTCTCCATGCTTTCGACCTTCGTCAAACCGATGCACCCCGAGGGGCGCAAATTCGTGGCGATCTTTGCGGGTATTACGCTCGTCCTGTTCCTGCTTTGGGAGCCGCTGGGCTGGATCGGGGTGGGGCTCACGGTCTGGTGCTATTACTTCTTCCGTGATCCCGAGCGGGTCACGCCGGTGCGCGAAGGGCTGATGGTCTCGCCCGCCGATGGGGTCGTCTCGCTGCTAGAGCCTGCCGTCCCGCCGGTCGAGCTGGGGCTGGGCGATCAGCCGATGATGCGGATCTCGGTCTTCATGTCGGTCTTCAACTGCCATGTGAACCGGCTTCCCGCCGGGGGGCGGATCTCGAAGGTCGCCTACCGCCCCGGCAAGTTCTTTAATGCAGCGCTCGACAAGGCCAGCTCGGACAATGAGCGCAACGGTCTGGCCGTGACCTTGCCCGATGGGCGCCAATATGGCGTGGTGCAGATTGCCGGGCTCGTCGCCCGCCGCATCCTGTGCTGGAGCAAGGAAGGCCAGAGCCTGATGAGCGGGGAGCGCTTCGGGCTGATCCGCTTCGGCTCGCGGCTCGATATCTATCTGCCCGAGGGCGTGGCGCCTTTGGTTTGCATCGGCCAGACGATGTGCGCGGGCGAGACGGTGATCGCCGATCTCGACGGCACGGAACAGCAACGCCAAGGCGGCGTTCGGTAAAGAGCCCAACAAACCGGGCAGGGGAGCGCGATATGGAGCCGCATGAAAAAGACCGGATGCCGTTTTTGCAGCTCGTGCCGAACCTCGTCACGATTGCCGGGATGGGGTTGGGGCTGACCTCGATCCGCTTTGCGATGGGCGACCGCTACGAATTCGCGGTGGTTCTGATCCTGTTGGCCGGACTTATCGACGGGCTCGATGGTCTTCTGGCGCGCAGGCTCCATGCCACCTCCGATTTCGGGGCCGAGCTGGACAGCCTCTCGGACTTCCTGTGCTTTGGCGTAGCGCCCAGCCTGCTGGTCTACCGCTTTGCCTTGGGCGAGACCCATGCGTTCGGCTGGATTTTCGTGCTGATCTATACAGGGGCGGCCTGTCTGCGGCTTGCGCGGTTCAACGTGATGCGCTCCGAGCCCGACTCGATGCGTCACTTTACCGGGGTGCCCGCACCTGCAGGGGCGCTGCTGGCTTTGCTGCCGCTCTTCATCACGCTGTCCGGAATCGGCGATGCCCGCTCCGTGCCGGTCTTGGTCGCGATCTGGCTGGGGCTTGTGGGCGCGCTGATGATCTCGCGGATCAAGACTTTCTCGCCCAAGGCCCTCAAGATCCCGCGCGGCGCAGTAAGCTACGCGCTGATCGGGACGGTGATCGCGGTGGGTATGATCTTTACCAAGATCTGGCTCCTGATGGTGATCCTTGTGGTGATCTATGCGCTGTTGCTGGTGCCCGCGATCTGGCGTGCCCGCGGCATGATCCTGCGCGGCTGAGCGCGCGGCCCCAGCCGGGGCCGTCTCTCTATCTCTATGCGGGCCACTTCATGCCTGCGCTGCATTGCGAGATAACGCATCGCGCCTCTCGCCTGAACTGTCTTTCGAGTCAGCTCAAAGAGCCGCGACAGACTTTCGAAATTCCAGATTGACCGAGTCGCGTCGCGAGAGCTGCCCCAAAAGGCCGAGTCGCGTCCTAGAACAGAGCTTTGTTTCGGCAAAAACCGGGCGAGTCTGTCCAAAAGTGAATCGCTGCCCGAGGGTCAGGAGGCTGGATGCACGTTATTCCCCCAATCCCAGATGCGTAAAATTCAGGCAAAACGAAAAGATATGGCCAGTAAAGTAGGGGGCGGAGAGAAAAAATGCATTTCGGGTGAAAAAAGCAGTTGCAAGCTCCGGCCACTATCCGTAGAAACCGCCCTACCGAAGCGGCGGCAACGCAGCGACGGGGCGCCGGAGCGGCCTTGAGGGGTTGGGATGGCGGGACAATCTAGAGCTGAGGTTGGCAGGTAGCGCCCCAAGTG
>NZ_JHEH01000002.1 GCF_000715505.1 Thioclava dalianensis | reverse complement strand
AGGCAGGCCGCGCCTGCCGAGAAAAGCTGCTCCAGCTCGGGGACTTTCTCAGACGGTTTGGGCGAGAACAGCACCGCCACGCAAAGCTGGCTGTCGTAAAATTGCTTGCCGGCCTTGGCGCTCTGATCCTCGGGCAGGCCCTGAGCGGCGGCCCGGGTCTCGGCCTCACGACCCAACCGCTGCGCGGCGGCGCGGGTGAGAACGACAAAGCGCCATGGCTCCAGCTTGCCGTGATCGGGGGTGCGCGCGGCGGCTTGCAGGATTTCGGTGAGCTGATCTGCGTCGGGCGCGGGCGCAACCAAAGTCTTGGCCGGACGCGAACGGCGCGACAGCAGGAAATCGAGGGCCGCCTGATTGCGGGTGGCGGGGTTCACGGTCGGGATCTCGGTCATCGGCGTCTCCAGTTTGCAGCTCTCGATATCGGACGGCTTAGTTCTGATTGCAACCGCAGAGCCCGTGCTTTCTTGCCCTAGAGACTGTGCGCGGTATGCTGCAACGCGATGACGGATCTTTCGAAATATGCGGTGTCTGGCACTGAAATCGCGCTGCGGGTGACACCCAAGGCTTCGCGCAATGCGATTGTCGAGGGTGAGACGGGGTTGCGCGCCTATGTCACCGTCGTGCCCGAAGACGGCAAGGCCAACGCGGCGGTGCAAAAGATGCTGGCTAAAAACCTTGGCGTGGCCCGGACCCGGCTCACACTGATCCGAGGGGCGCAGGCGCGCGACAAGGTGTTCCGGCTCGATTGAGCGGGAGCGGCGTTACTCGGGCTTCGCGGGGCTCGTCTCGCCGGACTGGCGCAACCGATAGACCCCTTCGGGCAGGTTGAGCGCCGCGGCCAACTCACGCAATTGCGCATGCGAGAAGGTGATGGTCTGCACCTGATCGGTCTGATCGTCGAGCTGTTCGACGACGACGCAATCCTCGAAAGAGGTGATCGTCACATCCTCTTGCAGATAGTCGCGCGGATCCGACCCTTCGTCGACGAGGGTGATCACGGTGGCGTCGAATTCGTGTTCAATGGTAAACATGTCACTATGCTAGCGCCGCATCGCGCCCTCAGGAAGCGAAATCTCTTCAATTCTCCGGGCGGGCTGGCATGCGCGCGCCGAGACGCTAGACTACAGGCGAACCCAGTGATCCTGACCGAGAGACAATGACCAAGCTGCGCCTTATCTTTCTTCTACCGGCGCTGCTGATTGCGGCCCTGTCAGGGTGCGTGCCTGCCGTCTCGCCCGATGTCGCAGCTGGCCCGCCGATTTCCAAGCAACAGGCCGAGCAGGCGCGTCTGGCCGTGGATCGGCTGGTGCGGGTGACAACCCGCATGGAACCTGTGATCGAGGCGGAGTGTCGTGCCTTCAGCCTTCAGCGCAATTGCGATTACCGGCTGGTCGTCGATGACCGCGTCGAGCTGCCGCCCAATGCGTTTCAGACCGTGGATCGGCGCGGGCGCCCGGTGATCGGGGTGACGCTTGCGATGATCGCGGAGGTCAATTCCGATGATGAGCTGGCATTTGTGCTGGGTCACGAGGCTGCCCATCACATCGCAGGCCATATCGCCCAACGCGAGCGCGATGCGCAAAAGGGCGCCACACTTTTGGGGATGATGGTGCAGGCGCAAGGCGCCGATGCACGCACGGTCCAAGAGGCCCGGCGGGCCGGGGCAGAGCTTGGCAGCCGCCTCTATGCGCAGGATTACGAGCTGGAGGCCGACCGGCTGGGCACGATCATCACATGGGATGCGGGTTATAACCCACTCAAGGGGGCGGCCTTTTTCAAGCGTTTGCCCGAGCCCTCGCAGACGGTTCTGGGCACGCACCCGGCCAATGCGCTGCGCCTCGATGTCGTGCGCAAGACGGTGGCGGAGCTTAAATCCGGCACTCTGAAGGGCCATGATCTCGTTCCAACTCTGGGCTTGAGCGGATGAGTGATGACAAAGCGATAAAGGCTATCAGCCTCTCGACGCTGCGCTGGCGGATCCGCATCATCTTGCGCCAGATCTGGGTGCGCGTGACGGCGTTCGGGTTGCTTGGCGTGCTCACCGCGCTTGCCTCTGCCGGGGTGGGCTATCTGATCCCGGATGAGTTGAGCATCCAGATGGGGGTCGATTCTGTCGAGCCGATCCTCAAGATCATCGCGACGGCCATGCTGACGGTCACGACCTTTTCGCTGCAGATCATGGTGACGGCCTTCGGCTCGGCCCAGACGGCCGCGACACCGCGGGCGGTCAAGCTGATGCAGTCCGACCGGATCACCCAGAACGTATTGGCCAGTTTCATCGGGGCCTTCGTGTTCTCGCTGGTGGGCATCATTGCGCTTGAAACCGGGATCTACGGCCCGTCGGGGCGATTCTTGCTGCTGCTGGTGACGATCGGGGTGGTGGCGATCGTCGTCATCTCACTGCTGCGCTGGGTGCAGCATCTGAGTGAGTTTGGCCGCTTGGGCGATGTGATTGGCCGCGTCGAGATCGCAGCCGACGCGGCCTTGCGTTCGCGCTGCGCCGATCCGTGGCTGGGCGGCCAGCCGTGGCAGGACGCCCCCGTCGGTGTCTGGTCTGTGAGCCCCGACCGGACGGGCCATGTGCAGTATGTCGATATCTCTAAGCTGCAAGCGGTCGCTGAGGAGCAGGACTGCCGGATCTGGATTTGCGCGCGGCCCGGCGTCTTCGTGCATCGCGCCGCTGATCTGGTGCTCTGCGACGCGCTGCCGCAAGACGCCCATGCGCATGCCGAGATGGAAGAGCGATTGCTCGAGGCCTTTGCCGTCAATCACGACCGCGATTTTGAGCAAGATCCGCAATTTGGCCTGATCGCGCTGGCCGAGATCGCCTCGCGCGCGCTCTCGCCCGGGATCAACGATCCGGGGACGGGGATCGATATTCTGGGGCGGCTCGTGCGGGTGCTGGCAAGCTGGCATCCGCCGCATCGGGTCAAGGCCCGCCATGACCGGGTCTATGTGTCTGATCTGCCGCCCGCGCAGCTTCTGGAAGATGCGTTCTCCGCGATCGCACGCGATGGCGCAGGCCAGTTCGAGGTCGCCTGGCGCTTGCAGCAGGTTTTGAGCGCGCTCGCAGATATGGAGCCCGACCATTTTGGACGCCCTGCAGCCGAGCAGGCGCTTCGCGCCGCCGAGCAGGCTGAGAGCAGCCTGCCACTTGCCGAGGACCGCGCTCGCATTCACGAGAACGCCCAAGCGCTCAAGGCGCGATTCCTCGGCGAATGAGGGATCGCACGCCCCGCCAGTGTCATAAGACATTGGGCGAGAGGCCGCGCATCCCGCCTCTTCATGAAAGTTTCATTTCCTCTTATGCGGATGGGAGTATAAATAAATCCTGAAAGTGAGTTTCAGGATTTATGCCCATGCCCCGTGACGGACAGACAGCGCCCAATTGCTACGATGCCGAACCCATCCCGGAGGCCGCGCGCGCCGAGATCGACCGCCTGCTGATGAGCGGCGATCTGTTCCGCTATACCTCTGACGATGCGCCCGTGGCCAAGCTCGAGGCGGAATTCGCCGCGATGATGGGGGTGCGCTACGCGGTGGCGGTCTCCTCTTGCAGTCAGGCGTTGTTCCTCTCGCTCAAGGCGCTGGATCTGCCGCGCGGCGCGCGCGTGCTGGTGCCCGCATTCACCTTCGCCGCCGTGCCCTCCGCGATCTTGCATGCGGATTGCGACCCCGTGCTGGTTGAGGTCGGGCTGGATTACCGCATCGATCTGGCCGATTTCGAAGCCAAGTTCGACGACTCCATCGGGGCGGTCCTGATCAGCCATATGCGCGGTCACACTTCGGATATGGATGCGATCATGGCGCTGGCCGAAGCGCGTGGCGTGCCGGTGATCGAAGATGCCGCGCATAGCCTTGGCACGCTGTGGCATGGGCGCAAGATCGGGACGATTGGAAAAATCGGCTGTTTCAGCTTCCAGTCCTACAAGCTGCTCAATGCGGGCGAGGGCGGCATTTTGGTGACCGACGATCCTGAACTCGCGGCGCGCGCGGTGATCATGTCGGGCGCCTATGAGCATAACTGGAAAAAGCATCCCGGGCTGCAAAACAGCTTCCATCACTGGCAAAACAAGCTGCCGCTTTACAATTGCCGGATGCAGAACCTCTCTGCCGCCGTGATCCGCCCGCAACTGGCCGAGCTGGAGCGCCGGGTGCGCGACGGTCGGGCCAATCATGATTACGTGGCAGGCCGCCTCAATGGCTGCGACTGGATTACGGTGCCGCCATCCTTGGACCCCGAGACCCGTGCCCCGGACTCCCTGCAGTTCAACCTGACCGGCGCGTGGAGCGACGACGAGGCCCGCGCCTTGCAGGCCGCCTCCAAGGCGCGCGGCGTGAGCCTGTCGATCTTTGGCTTGAGCACGGATAACGCGCGGGCGTTCTGGAACTGGCAGTTTCTGAGCGATCTGCCCGAGCTGCCGCAGACCCGCGCGATGCTGATGCGGGCCTGTGACACGCGCCTGCCTGCGCGGCTGACGCGGCCTGATCTCGATTATATCGCCGAGGCCATTCTCGACGCGGTGGCCGAGATCAAGGGATAGGCCGGGGAAGCGGCGAACCTCTCCCCCGGGTCTGTCCTCAATGGGCGGGCTTGATGAAGGTGTTGTTGCGCAGCTCGGCCATCGCGGTCATCAACTCTTCGCGGGTGTTCATCACGATGGGGCCGTGCCACGCGACCGGCTCGCGGATCGGCGCGCCCGAGACCAGCAGGAAGCGCACGCCTTCCGCTCCGGCCTGCACGACGATCTCATCGCCCGTGCCAAAGCGCACAAGCGTGCGGTTGCCGGACATGTCGCGAATATTCACCTCTTGCCCGCGCACCTCT
The DNA here is from genome assembly GCF_000715505.1 of Thioclava dalianensis. Classification (GTDB taxonomy): domain Bacteria; phylum Pseudomonadota; class Alphaproteobacteria; order Rhodobacterales; family Rhodobacteraceae; genus Thioclava; species Thioclava dalianensis. Next base: position 262,483 of record NZ_JHEH01000002.1, on the reverse strand, counting down.
TTTTCCAACAGCACCCCTTGGGGCGCAGAGGCGTCGGCAAAGGCGGCCGCGCCCTGAAACACATAGGCGAAGGTCTGGCGGTAGGTGTCGACTTTGAAGCGCTTCTTCACGCCTGCCGGGATCGAGATGTCGAGATATTGCGGATCGGCGGCGATCCCGTCGACCGGACCGCTCTGGCCCCAGAACTTTCCGGTGATGATGCGCGCGACCGTGCCATCGTCATCGGTGACCTCGGGAATATCGCTGCCCTGAATGTCTTGATAGCGCGGCGCGGTCATCTTGAGATCGGAGGGCAGGTTGGCCCAAAGCTGGAAGCCATGCATCTGCCCCGCCGCATTTCCCCGCGGCATCTCTTGATGGAGAATGCCCGAACCCGCCGTCATCCATTGCACCGACCCTGCGCCGAGCGTGCCGCGATTGCCAAGGCTGTCGCCATGCTCGACCTCACCGGCGAGCACATAGGTGATCGTCTCGATCCCGCGATGGGGGTGCCACGGAAAGCCCGCGCTGTAATCGGACGGGTGATCGCCGCGGAAATCGTCGAAGAGCAGAAACGGGTCGGCCTCGGAGGGGTCTTGAAAGCCGAAGGCGCGGTGGAGATGCACGCCGGCCCCCTCAACAAAGGGCTGGGACTTGCGGGTCTCAAGTACGGGACGGATCGACATGAAAGCGCTCCTGACAGGGAAAGGACGGCCGCTTTGACGCGGCTTTGGGATGCCCCTCAGGTAAGCGTTTTGTGCCGGGCCGCAACATCATGCCCCGACACAGATCCTGTCACTGGGCGCACAGCCCGCAGCTTTGGCGCTACTTATCGGCGTTCCACACAATGCGCGGCTCGCGCGGGCGCGTCACGACAAAGGTCGAGAAAGGCAGGCCGGTCTTGAGCCCGATCTGGGTCCAGGTCTTGCCGTTGTCAAAGCTCAGCCCCCTGTCGCCGATGTCGAGGAACGGGTTGAAGTGATAGACCGTCTCGGTCAGCACGGCCATGTCACCGATGGCCATGATCGGGATGCGATCGGCTTCGGCATTCAGCCCGGCCTGCGTGTAGGGTTGGGCGGCGCTGGGCGGATAGACATAGGACGCGATTTTTCCATCCTTCCCCGTGTCGAGTGTGAATTTCTTGTTCTTGCCGTCACAATAGGTCACGCTTGAGTCGTCGTCGGGCTCGGCCTTGCATTTGAAGAGCGTCACGCGCAGCCATGTCTGGTTGGGTTTGTTTGCACGGGTCAGGAAGGCGAAGACCTTTTCCATTCCTGCTACATATTTCGGACCGATCTCTTCGCGTGTTCGCGACAGCATGTCGGCCACCGTAAAGGTCGCACGCGTCGCGGCAGAGCGCAGCTTGAAGGCGTCATAGACCTGGAACGAGACGAGCAGCCAGGCGATCAACAGAACCGATCCGAAAACGCCCTCAATTGCGACCGAACCGGTCTCGTCGCGGCGAAAGAGCCTCATGCGGCGCAGGAATTGGCCAGAGCGTGCCATTTCGGGAAATTTTGCCATGATCATGTTCCACTCCCCGCCGAGGAAACCCGCGGCTCGTTGACAAAAGCGGTGGTCACGACCAGCGCATAGCGATCCCCCCACGGCCAGGCGGCGGTCAGGGCTTTCGAGATGAAGTTGTCTTGCATCATCGGTTTGACGCGCAGGCAGACCCGCATGAGCATCAACTCGTCATCCGTGCCATATTCGAGATTGGGATCGGTGGGCGGGGTGTCCTCGGTGTTATCCGAGCTGGATTCGCAGTTCAGCGGATGACCCGAGAGCGTGGAGGTCCAGTCGGCCTGATCGACCGAGAAGGTCTCGACCGTCAGGTTTTGCATGCAATCGCCGATGAAGGCGACATTGTCGCAGATGGATTTCTTGAGCACCGCTTCATCGGGTTTGCGCGAAATGCCGATCTGCATCACCCGGGCCGTCATGGCGACGCCGCGATCAAGCAAGGTCTGCTTGATCATCATCACCGACATCTCGACCGCCGAGAACATCAAAAAGAAGTAGAACACGAGCCAGATCAGCGAGGGGATCGTGACCGCGCCCTCTTCGTCATGCCGAAACGCGGCGCGCATTCGGGCGGCGGGCGGCGTCTCAGAGGGGTAGATTTGGCTGCTCATGGGTGCTGTCCGGTTCTGGTTCGTAAAAGGGTGGGGGAGGCTCGCCCCCCGCACCGCAATCAGTTGCTCAGGCGCAAGGCGTTGATCGAAGAGTTGATCGATTTGAACGCATCCGCGAGGTTGTCGGATGAGACGTCATAGGCGAATGACGGACGGTACGCGCAGTCGTCCAGGACCTGCTTGCCCGAGTCAGGCGCATCGACCGCGATCGTGAAGATCTTGATCTCCTTGGATTTCGCGAGATCGCAAATGGATTTCAAGTTCGCGTTTTTGGTGGCGAATTGTGACTGGATCGCCATCTCGTCATAGATCGTAGCTTCGTCTGCTCCGTCGATGTCTTCACGCGGCGGAACTAGGAACTTCCGAATGACGTATTGCAGCGAGTAGTTCTTGCTCCAAATCGTTTGCCACGTGATCGAGTAGAGATCGAGCGCCACGAATTCCTCGGTGCAGACATCCTTCCAATATCCTCCGTGCCTTCCCCGGCTCACCCACTTTCTCTGACAGACCTGCTTGGTCGTGCCGATCTCGTTTTTGGCCAGCCATTTCTTGTCTTGGAAGCGGTAATACGGTCTAAGGCCATCGTCCTCGCGCTTCTGGGAAAACCAGTACAGATCGTTGGTGTTATTGGCCGAGAATGTGGTGTCGTTCGTCGTTGAGAAGAACCCCGATGGTCCCGTTCGATATGGCATCTTGGTTGAGAAAGAGCGGGTGTTCTCACCATCCGTCATCAGGACCATGATCTTGAGCGCTGTTTTGTCGGCTGTCGTGCTTGCGTCAGCGTATTGCATTGGGTGGCTGGTCATCGCCGGGCCGATTTTGTTCTGGTTGTAAAGCGCCTGAGAGACCGGCTGAGCGCTCGGATCGAGCAGGGCAAGGCCCCAGCGCGCGCCGATATCGATGGCGGTATCGCCGCCCGGAGAGAGCTGGTTGATCTTGTTGATGGTGGCCTGCTCGTCATCTTCGAAAGCCATCACCGACGACGAACTGTTTTCCTTGCAGTTCTGGTTCGATGCCATTGTCGCGACATTCCACTGCGGTTTCTGGCCGTTATAGTCGAAGCTGTCGCCAAACATCGTGCGTTGCAGCTCGTCCGTGGGCGAAATCGCGAGCGAGTTGAAGCCCAGCGTCTGCACATCCACGCAGGTGTTTTTCGTGTGGTCGTCGCTCAGGTTGTAGATATTGCCAAGGGTGGAGCCCAGTGTGACCTGCTGATTGTAGGGCACAATTGAAATCGAGAGGCGACCCGCCGGCGAGCCCGGGGGCTGCACCTGATCATAGAGGCCTTTCACGAAGTCGACCGCAGCAGGCTGCAAACGATCCATCCGGGTGGGATAGGTGCCCGCATAGGCGTTGGCCTCGTATTGGTAGCCGTATTGCGTTTGAACGACCTTGGTCTGAGAGTCGTGATAGATGTTGAAATTCATCGAGCCCGAAATATCGAGCACCATCGACACTTCGACATTGCCGATCGCTTCCTCGGCCTGCGATTTGCCGAGGGTTTTGAGCGATTTAATCCCGAGCAGCCCGCCGAAGATCGTCGGCATGTTGTCGGTGACCTCAGCGGTCACGCGGCGGTACTCGTCATATTGGCCCTGCTTCACGACGGGGTCCACGTCGAGATAGGAAAGCCCGGCTTTCTTGATGTAGTCTTTTACGACCTCTTTGGGGTCGAGTGTTTGATCGAGATCGGCTGCGGCCAGTGTTGCCCGGTCGAGCGTGGCCTGAATGACGGTGCGTCGCTCTTCCTGACGCACAAGGTCGATGGCTATCCCGGTGATCACCAGCATCACGATGAGCAGCTGAAGGCTCAGCAAGATGAGCGCCCCATCCTCGTCGCGCGCAAATCGAGCGATACGATTGGTGCGGCCAAAGCCGGTTTTGCCAAGCAGTTTTGTCAGGCGCGGGTTCATCATCGCTACTCCTTCCCTGCGGGCGGGCCCGATGACCGGACTCGTCACAAGAGAGATTTCTTCACTTGCGATAAGTGCATAACGCTTGGGGCCGAAATAAGGCGGCGATGGGGCAAAGCTGTAGCGATTCCTGCACATTGCGCGGGCAATGCGGCGGACGGATAGGCGCCCGTCGGGTGCATCACGGCGCAGTTTGATCGCGCAGCGGTCGCGATGCCCTATGGCGCAGGGCCCGGGGGCGGATGGGCGGCAATCTCGCTCAGTCAGCATTTCTCGCGCGCCATCGAAAGGCTGCGAAATCGCATCTGCCCTCTCGACTCCGCAACGCTCCGGGCCAATATAGGGGGCATGAGCCTGCCACCCGGATTTCTTGACGAATTGCGCACGCGCACCTCGATTGTTCAGGTCGTGGGCCGCAAGGTCATATGGGATATGCGCAAGTCCAATCAGGGCAAGGGCGACATGTGGGCGCCATGCCCGTTCCATCAGGAAAAATCGGCCTCGTTCCACGTCGATGACCGCAAGGGGTACTACTATTGCTTCGGGTGCCACGCGAAGGGCGACGCGCTGTCTTTCGTGCGCGAGACCGAGAATGTGGGCTTCATGGAGGCCGTGGAGATCCTCGCCCGCGAGGCTGGCCTCTCGATGCCTGCCCGCGATCCGCGCGCGCAGGAGAAATCCGATCACCGCGCCCAGCTTGCCGAGGTCATGGAGGCCGCCGTCCAGCATTACCGGCTGATGCTGTCCACGGCGGCAGGGCAGGGCGCGCGCGATTATCTTGCCGGGCGCAAGCTTGGGGCGGAGGCGCAAAAGCGCTTTGAGATCGGCTTTGCTCCCGATCAGCGGCAGGGGCTATTGCAGGCCCTGACCGCCAAGGGGTTTTCGCCCGAGTTGATCGTCGAGGCGGGGCTCTGTGCCAAGCCAGACGATGGCGGCGCCCCCTATGACCGGTTTCGCGGGCGCATCATCTTTCCGATCCGTGACGGTCGGGGGCGTGCGATCAGCTTGGGCGGACGCGCGATGGATCCCAATGCGCGCGCCAAATACCTCAACGGCCCCGAGACCGCTTTGTTCGACAAGGGGCGTTCGCTTTACAACCACGGCCCCGCTCGCGAGGCCTGCGGCAAATCCGCCGCGCTGGTCGTCTGCGAAGGCTATATGGACGTGATCGCGATGGTTGAGGCAGGCTTTGGCGGGGCTGTGGCGCCGCTTGGAACTGCCGTCACGGAAGACCAGCTGCGCCTGCTCTGGCGAATCCATGACGAGCCGATCATCGCGCTCGATGGGGATACGGCGGGCATGCGCGCGGCCCTGCGCGTGATCGATCTGGCGCTGCCGCTATTGGAGGCGGGCAAGGCGCTGCGATTTGCGGTGATGCCACCGGGGCTCGATCCCGACGATCTCATCAAGGCGCAGGGCGTCGAGGCGATGGCGCGCGTTCTGGCCGAGGCCAAGCCGATGGTGTCGCTCCTTTGGCAGCGCGAGATCGAGGGTAAGGTCTTTGACAGCCCCGAACGCCGCGCCGCGCTCGACAAAAGCCTGCGCGCCGCGATCAAGCGGATCGAAGACCCCTCGATCCGCGCCCATTACGGCGAAGAGATCAAACGTCTGCGCTGGGAATTGTTCGGCGCCTCTCGGGGCGGGGCGCAGGGCGGGCCTGCGGGCAATCGGCGCTCTGACTTCGTGCCGGGCGCGCGCGGCGCGGGCAAGCGGCGCTTCGTGTCGCCCAATGCGCTGCCCGAGACCCGCGCCACCTTGCTGGCGGCGGCGGGCGATGATGTCTCCGAGACGCTGCGCGAGGCGATGATCCTTGGCATCTGCGCACGCCATCCCGCGCTAATTGCGCAGTTCGAAGCACAGCTCGAGCAGATCGCGCTGCGCGACGCGCTCCATGACCGGCTGCGTCACCTGATGCTCGCCCATGCGGCCGCGCCCGCCGATGTCATTGAAGAAAAACTGCAAGCGCTGGCCGGGGCAGACCTTGAAAAGCTGTTGGCACTGCCCCACCTGCGATCTGCGCCCCCGATCGTGAAACGTGACGATACAGAGCTCGCCCAGATGTGCCTTGCGGAAGAATTCGCCAAACTGGCAGCTGTGCGCGCAATGCGCGAAGAAATCGCGGATGCTGTGGAGGACTTGGAGGGGCTGGCAGATGAGGGCGTGACCTGGCGACTGGCGCAGGCCGCCTCATTGCGTCACAAGGCAGAGAATTCGAAGCTGGAGGATAACAGCGATACAGGAGAGGACCGCGCCGCCCTTTCCGCGCGCCTTCAGGCCATGATTGATGGAGAGATCTGGCGCAAGAAACACTGAGCGGGCAGGGCTTTGCACCTCCTGGCCGCCTGAAACCGAATCGTTGGAGTCACATTGCGCATCAACTTTGCGTCCGCGCGCCTCGCGCCTCTGTGATTCGCCGCAACGATTCGCTAAACAGTCTGAATATGATTCGCTTTCGTCATAGCTTGAGTGCACCAAGCCCTGACCGAGGAGCCCAAATGGCCGCCAAAGACATCGACGACAACAAGTCCGACGCGCAAAGCGACGACGCCACTTCCTTTGACATGAGTCAGGCGGCGGTGAAGCGCATGATCGCGGAAGCCCGCGAACGTGGATTCATCACCTACGATCAGCTCAATAAGGTGATGCCGCCCGAGCATGTCTCCGGCGACCAGATCGAGGACGTGATGTCGATGCTCTCCGAGATGGGCATCAACGTGATCGAGGCCGAGGAAGCCGACGAAGAAGAGGGGCAATCCTCCTCCGCGGGCGGCGAACTTGCGACCACGGGCTCCGGCTCGCGTGAAGTCGCGGTCTCCAGCTCGTCCAGCGAGACGCTCGATCGCACGGATGACCCGGTGCGGATGTATCTGCGCGAAATGGGCTCGGTCGAGCTGCTCTCGCGCGAGGGCGAAATCGCGATTGCCAAGCGCATCGAGGCCGGTCGCAACACGATGATCGCGGGCCTGTGCGAAAGCCCGCTGACCTTCCAGGCGATCACGATCTGGCGCGACGAACTTCTGGGCGAAGAGATTTTGCTGCGCGACGTGATCGACCTTGAAACCACCTTCGGCAACTCGCTTGACGAAGATGGTGAGGAAGAAGTCGGCGCACCCGTCGTCGAAGGCGCATCGGTCTCCTCAGATGAGAAGAAAACCGAGACCGAGCAAGAGCTCGACGCGGACGGCAACCCGATCCAGTCTGACGATGACGACGATGATGAGGGCGCGAACCTGTCGCTCGCCGCGATGGAGGCCGCGCTCAAGCCGCGCGTGCTCGAGACGCTCGAGCTGATCGCCGATCACTATATCGAGCTGGCCGAGATGCAGGACCAGCGGATGTCGGCTACGCTCAACGAGGACGGCTCGTTCTCGGTCACAGCCGAAGCCGCCTACCAGAAGCTCCGCGCCGAGATCGTCGTGCTGGTGAATTCGCTTCACCTGCATAACAACCGGATCGAGGCTCTGATCGATCAGCTTTATGGCATCAACCGCAAGATCATGTCGATCGATAGCGGCATGGTGAAAGTGGCCGATCAGGCGCGTATCAACCGCCGCGAGTTCATCGAGGAATATCGCGGCTATGAGCTGGACCCGACCTGGGTCGAGCGGATGCAGGAAAAATCCGGCCGTGGCTGGCAGATGCTGTTCGAGCGCTCCGCCGATAAGGTCGAGGAGTTGCGCAACGAGATGGCGCAGGTCGGTCAGTATGTCGGCGTCGACATCTCGGAATTCCGCCGCATTGTGAATCAGGTGCAAAAGGGCGAGAAAGAAGCCCGCTCCGCCAAGAAAGAGATGGTCGAGGCCAACCTGCGCCTCGTGATCTCGATTGCCAAGAAATACACCAATCGCGGTCTGCAGTTCCTCGATCTCATTCAGGAAGGCAATATCGGCCTGATGAAGGCCGTGGATAAATTCGAGTATCGCCGCGGCTATAAATTCTCGACCTATGCGACCTGGTGGATCCGTCAGGCGATCACCCGCTCGATCGCCGATCAGGCGCGCACGATCCGTATCCCGGTCCATATGATCGAGACGATCAACAAGCTGGTGCGGACCGGTCGCCAGATGCTGCACGAGATCGGTCGCGAGCCGACGCCCGAAGAATTGGCCGACAAGCTGCAGATGCCGCTCGAGAAGGTCCGCAAGGTGATGAAAATCGCCAAGGAGCCGATCAGCCTTGAAACGCCGATTGGCGATGAGGAAGACAGCCAGCTTGGCGATTTCATCGAGGACAAGAACGCGGTGCTGCCGCTGGATTCCGCCATTCAAGAGAACCTGAAGGAAACCACGACCCGTGTTCTAGCCTCGCTCACCCCGCGCGAAGAACGCGTGTTGCGGATGCGCTTCGGTATCGGGATGAACACCGATCATACGCTCGAAGAGGTCGGCCAGCAGTTCAGCGTGACCCGCGAGCGGATCCGCCAGATCGAGGCAAAAGCCCTGCGCAAGCTCAAGCATCCCAGCCGAAGCCGCAAACTGCGCAGCTTCCTGGATCAGTAAATCTCGACCGCTTTGATCCCCGGGCAGGGCGCACTTAGCGTGCTCTGCCCGGTGTAATTAAGGCTGGCCGTCAAGTGATCAGCCCCTTCATCTTGGCCCAAATACCTCGGGGGTGAATTCGGCGTAGCCGAAGAGGGGGCGGCGCCCCCTTCCTCACTTTCCACATGCGAAAGCGCCTGATAGCGTTTGAAAAACGCCAGTCTCGGAGCCTCGCCATGACCCGCCTCTTCCTCCTCGCGCCCTTCGCTCTTGCCGCCTGCCAGATGGATGGTGCATCTCCCGCGGGCGCACCGCGCATGGATCAGGCGGGGACCTGCTTTCTCTACGTTCAGGATCAGCCCGATGGTCGTTTCACGGTCGTCTCTGGCGTAGGCGACGGCAGTGATGCCCCCGAGGCGATGGTGACGAAGGGGCTGGATGGGGCCGCAGCGGATGCGCTTTGGGCGAAAGAGCGCAAGACGATGGATGTGAATCCCGAATGCCTCGCGATCCTTGCCACCGACCGTGCGCAGGCGCGGCCCGCGCCTAGATCCTGATGCATTCGACCTTCGAGATCGCAACGCGCGGCCCGGGGCTCTACGAGTTCACCCGTGAGATTGCCGCTTGGGTCGCGGAGTGCGCGCCCGATGAGGCGCTGCTCACGCTGATGATCCGCCACACCTCGGCCAGTCTGCTGATCCAAGAGAATGCCGATCCCGAAGTGCGCACCGATTTGACGGGCTATTTCCATCGACTCGTGCCGCCCAGCACCGATCCGAGCATGGCCTATCTGACGCATACCTATGAGGGCCCGGACGATATGCCGGCCCATATCAAGGCGGCGCTTCTGCCAACCAGCTTGCAGATTCCCGTCATTTCCGGGCGGATGCAGCTGGGTACGTGGCAAGGAGTTTACCTTTTCGAACATCGCGCCCGGCCGCATCACCGCGAGGTCGTGGCACTCCTGCGCTGAGTCCCACGCGCCACAGCGCGACGCCATATCTAGCGCATCGACATTTATTCTACCCAAATCTTCCGCGACGGGCTAAGGTCTTGTGGATAACCGGGGCGTGAAGACCCCTGATAGAGGCGGGACAAGGGACGAGGGAGACGCAATGCGCTGCCCATTTTGTGGAAATGTCGATACTCAGGTTAAGGACTCGCGTCCTGCCGAAGACCATGTCGCGATCCGGCGGCGCCGGTTCTGCCCCGCCTGTGGTGGCAGGTTCACCACCTATGAGCGCGTCCAGCTGCGCGATCTCGTGGTGATTAAGACCTCTGGCAAGCGCGAGGATTTCGACCGCGATAAGCTGGAGCGCTCAATCCGCATTGCGATGCAAAAACGTCCCGTGGAGCCCGAGCGGATCGATCAGATGATCTCCGGTATCGTGCGGCGCCTCGAAAGCATGGGTGAGACGGATATCTCCTCCAAGATCATCGGCGAGATCGTGATGGAGACGCTGGCCCGGATCGACACCGTTGGCTATGTCCGTTTTGCAAGCGTTTACAAGAACTTCCAGGAAGCAGACGATTTCGACAAATTCGTCTCCGAGCTGCGTCCTCCGATCGGCGGCGAGGCTGAGTGACCCCGACGGACCGGCGTTTCATGCAACTCGCCCTCGCTCTGGCCGGGCGGGGGCTTGGTTCTGTCTGGCCCAACCCGGCGGTCGGCTGCGTCCTTGTGCGCGAGGGTCGGATCGTCGGGCGCGGATGGACGCAGCCCGGCGGGCGGCCGCATGCCGAGGTGCGTGCCTTGCAACAGGCAGGCGATGAGGCGCGCGGCGCCACCGCATATGTCACGCTGGAACCCTGCGCGCATTACGGCAAGACGCCCCCTTGCGCGAGCGCTCTGATCGCGGCGGGCGTGGCGCGTGTTGTCAGTGCGATGGAAGATCCCGATCCGAGGGTGCACGGCGGTGGGCATCAGATGTTGCGGGACGCCGGGATCGCGGTGAGCGTAGGCGTGATGGAGTCCGAGGCACGTGCGCTTCAGGCCGGGTTCCTGACCCGGATCACCTCGGGTCGTCCGTGGATTTCGTTGAAATTGGCCACCAGTTTTGATGGGCGTATCGCCACGGCAAGCGGTGAGAGCCAATGGATTTCCGGGCCGCAGGCGCGCGCCCATGTGCATGCGTTGCGCGCGCGGTTCGACGCGGTGATGGTGGGCGGCGGCACGGCGCGCGCCGACGATCCGCTGCTCACGGTGCGCAGCTTCACCCCGCTGCATCAGCCGCTGCGCGTCGTGGCCTCGCAAGGCCTCGATCTTCCGCGCGGCAGGCTTGCAGGCTCGCTTGGACAGGCACCGCTTTGGCTGCTGCATGGGCCGGACGCGCCCGAGGAGGCGCGGAGCTACTGGGCGGGGCAGGGTGCCGAAGTGATTGGCGTGCCGCTCAGCGATGGCCAGCTTGATCTGCGCGCTGCGATGGCGGAGCTGGGCGCGCGCGGTCTCACCCGCGTGTTCTGCGAAGGTGGTGGGGCCTTTGGTGCCGGGCTGCTGCGTGCGGGGCTTGTCGATGAGCTGATCGGCTTTACTGCCGGGGTCGGGCTGGGCTCTGAGGGGCGGCCGGGTCTGGGGGCGCTGCAGCTCGCCCACCTTTCGGACGCGCCGCGCTTCGATCTGATCGAGAGCCGCGTCATCGGCGGCGATCTGTTTCACCGCTGGCGGCGCCAGATCCACGCGTAAGAGGCGAGAGCCCCCTGACATTTCGCAAGCGTTCGGTTGAACGGTCCCGGGCGGGGAGCGGGGCTGTCGGTCAGCCGCGCCAGCGCCACCTCCACCGGACAGGGCAGGCCGCTCACCGGGTCATGGTAGCGCGGATAGGCGATCAGCGTGGCATGGACGAGCCGCTCCAGATCAATGCGGGTCTGCCGACGCTCCGGCACGGCGCCAAGATCGTGGGTCAGCCCCCAGCCCGCATAGAATGGCGCGCCCGTGGTGGTGACAGGGATGCCGCGCAACAGCGCCTCAAAACCGAGGGTCGATGTCATGGTCCAGACTTCGTCCACCGCCTCGATCAGGGCGATCGGATCGGATTTGTGCAAGACGGCATCCGCGTATCGCAGCGCCTCGCTCTCTGCCAATCGGCCCGGACGCAGCCCGGCCTCGACATCGGGATGTGGTTTGAAAAGGATAACCGCATCGGGGTTTTCGGCGCGAACCTTGGCAAGCAACATCGCATTCGTGCAAATCTCGCCGGCCCCGAGCCGGATCGAGGCGTCATCCTCGACCTGACCTGGAACGAGAATACGGTAGCCGGGCGGAAGTTCGGGCGTCGCACCGCCAAGGTTGTATTTCGACAAGTGGGCGGCGCGGATTTGGCTGATCAGCCGGGCGGCACGCAGACGACCGCCCGCTGGCAGCTCTTGCGCGATCAGGGGCTCAAGTTTGGAGGGCTGGGTCGGGTCATAGTAGATCCCTACAGGATCGCGGATCAAAGAGAGCGGCGGGATCAGATCCGCCCCCAACCCGCGCGAGCGCAGAAAGCCGTCTTCCAGCCGGATCGCGGAGGCAGCGTGAACCTTCGGCAGGCGCGTGGCCCAGCACAGATAGGGGCGTTTCGGGTCCGGGGTGCCGGAAAAGCGCACCGGTCCGTGCTGGCCGAAAAAACGGCGCAGATGCGGGCGTTTCCACAGCGACATGCCGCCCATGACATAGCCCTGACGATCCTCTCGCCAAGCGCGGACCTCGGCATCAAGCTGGTCGACGGCCTCTTCAAAGCTGCAGAGCCGTTTGCGGCAGGGGTCGTACCAGCTTGGCGCGAGGATATGCGATACGGCGAAGATCTGCGCCCGGGTCAGGCTGCGGGTGCGTCGGGCGACCGGGTTTTCGTCCTGCGTCAGGCCCCAGCCTGCGTAGAATGGCTGGCCGAAGACGCGGGGCTTGTGGCCTGCGAGGATCGCCTCATAGCCCATCTGGGAGGACACGGTATAGACCGCGATTGCGCCCTCCAGCAGCGCCCAGGGCGAGATTGGGGCGTCACAAAGCGTGGTGTTGGCATCGCCGCTTTGCGCATCATAGTGCCCGGCGCGCAGACCGGCCCGCGTCTCGGGATGGCTCTTTATGACGATGGGCGCGCCGGGGTTTTCGATGCGTGCAACCGCCAGCATTTCGCGAAACATCGCAACCGAGCCACCGCCATGGGTGACGGACGCATCGCCCTTTGTCTGGTCGATGACCAGCACATAGCCGGGCGGTGGCGCGGCAAGCGTCGGGTCGAAATTGTTGTATTTCGACAAGTTCAGAGCGCGAAGTCGGGCAATTCCATCACGGGCGCGCTGTAAAACCGCACCATCGTCCAGCGGCTCGCGAGCCAGCATGCGCTCGATGCGTGACGGGGTGGCGCTGTCGAAATGCACGCCTTCGGGGTCGATCAAGATCCCAAGCGGCGCGCTGCCCATCCGTCCGGGGTGTACCGAGCGCAGGAAAGCGTCTTCCAGCCGGATCAGCCCGCTCCCGCGCCGCGCCGCGATCGCCTCGCCACGCGCGGCATAGGGCGAGCGGCCCCAGACGGCCACGGCGTCTTCAGGGCCGGGAAGACCCAGCCGCAGCTGATAGTCCGCCGCATGCAAGATGGCGCGCAGCCGTCTTTGGCGCAGCATGCCCGCATTGTAATAGAAAAGCCGCCGGGACGTATTCCCGGCGGCCATGTTGTCGTCTCGCTGCGTCATCAATTGGCGAGGTTGTTGATCGTCGCCGCCGTGCCAAGCGGAGAGGTGATCGCCGAGAGCGTCTTTTGCCATTGCACGAAGGGCGCCTCTGTGACATAGACCGTATCGCCGTCGCGGATCACGAAATCGCGGGCCATGAACATGCCGTTCGGCTCGGTCAGATCCAGCACGTAGATCATGCGCTGATCGCCCACCAGATCCGTGCGTCCAAGCACCTTGTTGGCGATTGCGGCGGGCTCATTGCGCAGCACGAACACACCCGTTGGATCGGCGAGGTTGGTTTGCAGCCCGCCGACGGTCGCGATGGCGTCGAGCGCCGAGAGCGTCTGGGTTTCGAAGGGCACGCGTGCCTGACTGCCGGTGGCACCAAGCGCTGTGAAGGCGCGCTGATCTTGTTCGACAAGGATCACGTCATTGGCGCGCAGCGCGATATCCATCTGCGGATTGTCGTAGAGATCCTTGAGCCAGATCGATTCCGCCATCTTGCCGCGTTTGACGGTGATGCGCGCTACTTCGGGCTTGATCGAGACGCCGCCTGCGCGGGCGATCATTGCAGACAGCGTGCGGGTGGGCCGTTCGATCGGGTACACGCCCTGACCATTGATCGCGCCCATGACCGAGACGGTGGCGCCATCGCCTGCCGTCCGGGTGACGAGCACCTGCGGATCGGGGGTCTGGGTGTCGAGCTTGGCGGTGATGATGCGGCGCAGCCCGTCGGGTGTGTTGCCAGCGGCCTTGATGCGACCGGCATAGGGCACGAAAATATAGCCCGATCCGTCGACCTGCACCTGCTGAAGCTGGGTCGCGTTGGCGCCTTTATTGGCGAGAAGCCCGTCATCGACGTTCTCCCAGATCGTCAGGCTCAGCGTGTCGCCTGCGCGGATCGTGTCCGAGCCGATCGGTCCGGCATTGATGAATTGGCTGGTGAAACCCAATGCCGGTTGCACTGCGGTTTCGCGGGTTACGAAATCATTGACCTTGACGACGAATGCGTCGCCATGGCGCAAAACGGAACCGGAATAGATTTGCCGTTTATTGGGGCCGGAACGCGGCAAACCGCAAGAAGCGGTCAATAGCGTCGCCGATAGGCCCGTCAAAACGGCCCTGCGGTTCAAAGTACCTGTCACTGCTCGAGCTCCTCGTTTCGGGATGCTGCCTTGTTGTTTTGCGATAAAGCCTACTCAAATCTTTGAAAGAAAACCAGATAAACTATTTGACGACCCGCAACTGTTGCCGCGGTGCCGCTTTGCCTGAAATGAGCGCGTCATAGGGATCTTCGAGTGCAAGCATCATGTCGATGACCTGACGCAGCAGTGCCCGCCTCCCGCGCGCCGAATAAAAACCGCCGGGAACCTGACTGGTTTCGAGCAGGAAGTGGCGGTACTCCCGATAGGCGCGGGCGTCGGGGCGGTTCGGTGCCTGGAAGAAATCGGTGATCTCTTGGCTTGACGTGAACTCGGGCTTTGCAAAAACCGCCCGGCCAAAACACTTCACCGGCAGGCCGCGCCACAAGGCCTGTTGCGCAGATGTCGAGTTCACCGTCACCGCAGAGCGCGCCTGCGAGAGCAGCTCTGCCAGCTTGCCGCCGCGTACGAAATGAACCCGTTCGCGCAGCCCGTGGCGGTCGGCGGCATCGCGGATCGCCTTGCGGATAGGCGCGCGCCCGTCCTCCAGCGGATGGGCCTTGAACACGAGGTGATGATGCGTGGGCGCGCCTTTGGAAAAGCCCGCCATGACCGTATCGATGAAATCGGTCTGGCTTTTGAACTCCGAATGCATGCGAAAGCTCGCGTCATGCTCCAGTTGAAGCAGCACGAGGTGATAGGGAAAGCCGCTATATTTGACCCGCGCCGTCGCGATCTTGCGCTCCATCATATGCATCGGCAGCAGCAGCAGCCGATTGAGCCACAGGCGGAACTCGGCGAAAACCGAGATCGCCCGATGGGTCTGCATCTTGCGATAGGGGCGGTTTCGGGTCAGCACGAAGAAATGGTAAAGCGCGCCATAGAAGATGTGATGGCGCGTATCGCCCCAGCGCGAGGGGGCGTCGGGATGCTCGATCTCAAGGCGCGCCAGTGCTTCGCGCATCTGCGCCACGCTCATATCCATCAGCCGTGAGTAGCCGTTCGAGCCGTTGCGTTCATAGCTGACCCAATATGGGCGCAAGTAGCCCTCTTCGAAGACATGCACCCGAAGCCCCGCCGCGCGCGCAGCCGCGATGGCCTGCGCATGGATCGGGCGGGTGTCGCCATAGACCACCAGATCGGTGATGGCCTTTTCGTGGATCAGCGCCTCAACCCGCGCGGGCCACTCCTCGGGGCGGCCTTGGTAGCGGATCAGCGAGGCGGGATCGAACCAGAAATTCTCATCGCCCTTGTTAAAACTGACGCGCCAGACCGTGCTGCCTGCCTTGCGCAGGATCTTCCCCAATTGGTGGAAGAAGGGGCCATGCGGTCCCTGAAGCAGCAAGAAGGTGTTTTGGGTCGCGGCAGTCATTGCGGGTCGGTTCCTTGGACGCGCTTTGGTGATCGCGCAATTTGTCCACGAAGTCACGGGTTGAGAAGGATTTTCCCGCAATCTTGCGGCAATAATAGGGCGCAGGTGCGACCAAACTGTTAAGCGGTGCAGGGGGCTTGTGCGCGCATAACCTTGCAGCTTCGATCTGTGCGGGCTAGGTGAGGACCGCAATCTGAGAGGAAAAGAGCGATGTTCACCGGGATCGTCACCGATATTGGAGAGATTTTGGAGCTGGAGCAGCGCGGCGATCTGCGTGCGCGGATCGCGACCGAATACGATGTGGATGGCATCGAGATCGGCGCGTCCATCGCCTGTGACGGCTGCTGCCTGACGGTGATCGCAACCGGCACCTCACCGCGCAATTGGTTCGACGTCGAGATCTCGGCGGAGAGCGTCGAGAAGACCAATATCGGGCGCAACAGCTGGGAGCTGGGCCATTCCATCAATCTGGAGCGTGCGCTGAAGGTCGGCGATGAGCTGGGCGGGCATATCGTCTCGGGCCATGTCGATGGCGTGGCCGAGATTGTCGCGATGACCGATGAGGGCGACAGCACCCGCTTTACCTTTCGCGCCCCGTCGGGTCTGGAGAAGTTCATCGCGCCGAAAGGCTCGATCACGCTCAACGGCACCTCGCTGACGGTCAACGAAGTTGAGGGCGACACGTTCGGCGTCAACATTATTCCGCATACCAAGCAGGTCACCAATTGGGGGCGGGCGAAAGTCGGTGATCGGATCAATCTCGAGATAGACACGCTGGCGCGCTACGTCGCCCGTCTTCAGGAGTGGAACGCATGAAAACGCCGACGCCCGTCGATAAATCCGGCACTCATGACGTGCCCGGCGCGGTCGAGGAAAGCCTGCGCCACGCAATCTCGCCAATCGAAGAGATCATCGCGGATGCGCGCGCGGGACGGATGGTCATTCTGGTCGATCACGAGGATCGCGAGAACGAGGGGGATCTCTATATCCCTGCCGCCAAATGCACGCCCGAGGCGGTCAATTTCATGGCGATGCATGGGCGCGGGCTGATCTGTCTGCCGCTGACCGCCGAGCGGGTCGACCAGCTTGGGCTGGCGCCGATGGTGCGGGCCAATTCGATGCGCCATGAGACCGCGTTTACCGTCTCTATCGAGGCGCGCGAAGGCATCACGACCGGGATCTCGGCGCATGATCGGGCGCAGACCGTGGCGATCGCGATCGATCCGTCCAAGGGGCCGCAAAATCTGGCATCTCCGGGCCATGTCTTCCCGCTGCGTGCCCGCGAGGGAGGCGTGCTGGTGCGTGCGGGCCATACTGAGGCCGCCGTCGATATCGCGCGGCTGGCCGGACTGCCGCCTGCCGGTGTGATCTGCGAGATTATGGGTGATGACGGCCATATGCTGCATCTGCCGGGGCTGATCGCGTTCGGGCGGCAGCACGGGCTGAAGATCGGGACGATTTCGGATCTGATCTCCTATCGCCGCCGCCACGACAATCTCGTGCGCGAGACGCTGAGCCAGAGCGTGAATTCGGAATTTGGCGGCACGTGGCAGATGCGGGTGTTCACCGATCAGGCCGAGGGCGTGGATCACGTCGTGCTGACCAAAGGCGATGTCACCACACCCGAGCCGGTGCTGGTGCGGACCCATTCGCTCAATATTCTTGATGACGTGCTGGGCATTGGCACGAGCCCGGCCAACGAGGTGCGCCGGGCTATGGAAATCGTGGCCGCAGAAGGCCGCGGCGCGGTCTGCCTGTTCCGCGACCCAAGCGCCAAGCTGCTGCGCGAAGAAGAGCAGGGCCCCCGCACGATCAAACAGATCGGGCTTGGCTCGCAGATCCTGTCGACCATGGGATTGAACGAGCTGATCTTGCTGACAGATAACCCCGCAACCCGCTATGTCGGGCTTGACGCCTACGGGCTGAGCATCGTGGGCACGCGCCCCATTTCCGAGGAGTGAAGCCATGGCTGGCGTTTCGCATTACACGCTCGATCTGCCGCAATTCGACAGCGCCCCGCGGCTGCTGATTGTGGTGGCCCCTTACTACAAAGACATCGCCGACAATCTCGTCGCAGGCGCGCGCGGCGTCGCTGAGGCCTGCGGCGCATATGTCGATCTGATTGAGGTGCCGGGCGCGCTTGAAGTGCCCTCAGCCATCGCGATGGCGGCCCGGATGGCCGATTATGACGGCTTTGTCGCGCTGGGCTGCGTGATCCGTGGCGAGACCACGCATTACGAGACAGTTTGCAATGACAGCTCGCGCGGGTTGACCCTCATGGGTTTGGAAGGGATTTGCATCGGCAACGGCATCCTGACGGTCGAAACCTACGAGCAAGCGGCGGTGCGCGCCGACCCTGCCGATCAAAACAAAGGCGGCGGTGCGGCCGCTGCGGCCTTGCATCTTATCTCATTGTCGCGCAAATGGGCGCGCCGGACGAAAGGTATTGGGTTCAAGCCCACCCAATCCTTCCGCGTCGCCGGTGATACTGACGGATCGAGCCAAGCATGACCGAAGAGCCCGCCCAAGACGCCCCCAAGCGCCGCAAGCCGACGCAGGACGAAAAGCGCCAGATGAAATCCGCCTCGCGGCTTTACGCCGTGCAGGCGCTGTTCCAGATGGAAGCCGCCGGGCAGGGGGCTGACCGCGTGCGCGCGGAGTTCGAAACTCACCGTTTCGGTGCCGTTTACGAAGATCAGGGCGAGATGGCCGAAGGCGATCTCAACCTGTTTCGCCGCCTGATCGATGACGCGGTGACGTGGCAGGGCAAGATCGACCAAGCGACCGACCGCGCCTTGGTGGCGAAATGGCCGATCGACCGGATCGATCCGGTGCTGCGCGCGCTGTTTCGTGCCGCAGGCGCCGAGCTGTCGAGCCCCGCGACGCCGCCCCGCGTGGTGATCTCGGAATTCGTCGACGTGGCCCGGGCCTTCTTCCCCGAAGGCAAAGAGCCGAAATTCGTCAATGCCGTGCTCGATCACATGGCCCATGCGATGCGCCCCGACGCGTTCTGAGATCGGGCTGAGACCGGGCCGACACGGGGCGCGTGCGATGCGGTGGCGGGGGGCCGCCGATTGCGCCGCCAATCGACGCATTCGCACTGGAAATTCTGGCGTCAGGCATTATCTTAGAGTCCAAGTGAGAGGAGTCACAATGCCTGAACTCGTGCGTCTCTATGTTAAAAATATCGCCTTTGGTTTCGGCCTCGCGCTGGCCTTTGTAGGCCTTTTGCTTTGGTTCAATGTTGCGAACCTGTGGCACCTGATTTCCACTTCGGATGTCGGTTATATCGCGCTTTCGCTGCTCATCGTCTTCAACACCATCGTCTTTGCAGGCGTGCAGTTCGCGATCTCCGTGATGCGCTTGGCAGACGATTCAGACAGCTCTGGTGGTCTGCGTGACTATCCGGGAAGCCCCGAGCGCATTGCGATCCGTATCCCGGTCGAGACGATCGATACCCGCACGCAGCGCGATCGTCAGTTGCACCGCCGCCGCTGATTCTTACTCCGGGTTCCGGAGGCCGCAACTACCAGATAGCGCAAAGCCCCGCCGGATCGGACGGGGCTTTTTGCTGCGCAGATTGGAAAGTGACGGAAACCGCAGCGGAGGTGGAGACGAGAATTCCCGGAGACCTGAAAAGTCAGGTGGGTGCCAGGTAACGAGGCCAGGGCCACGACAGAGCCAGCTCCCTCAGGAATGGTATAGGCCACTGGAAAAGGGTCTCTCACGCAAGGAGCAGTAACCGTCGGGATGACAGATAGGCGCGCAGACCGGCGTCGACAAGGGGGCACGGAAACACGGCTGCACGGCTGGACAGATGTTCGCCTTTCGTTCATCATTGCGAGATGATGATGCAACCGCCGCTCTCCGATCTGCAACCGGGCCAGGTGCTCGCGCGTGGGACTGCCCGCGCGCTCGCCTCGCTAGGCTTTGACAGCCTGCCCGAGATGGTTCTGCGCCCCCGCCTGCGCGCCGATCTGATGGCTGTGGGGCGCAAGGGCGAGATCTGGATTGTTGAGTGCAAATCGAGCCGGAGCGATTTTCAGTCCGACCGCAAGTGGCAGGGCTATCTGGAGTGGTGCGACCGCTATTTCTGGGCGGTAGATGCCGATTTCCCGACCGAGCTTTTGCCGGAGGAGACGGGGCTGTTCATCGCGGATGGTTACGGGGCAGAGATGATCCGCGAGGCCCCTCTGAGCCAGTTGGCACCCGCACGCCGGAAGGCTCTGACGCTGGATTTCGCGCGGGCCGCCGCCCGGCGCCTGCATCGTCTGTGCGATCCGGGGCTGGCGGGAGAGGCCGGTGCCCCGGGCGCGTTTTAGGGCAAGGCGTTAGCGCTTGCCCTTCTTGCCTTTGCCACCCTTGCCCATTTCGCGCGCCGCTTGGGCCGCTGCCTGCAATTCTTCGGCGATTTCTTCGGCTTCTTCGGGGTCGAAATCGAGTGGCAATTCGATGCCGTCCCCTTCGACATAAAGCCGGACCATACCCAGATCGGTCGGCCCGATTTGCAGATTGGCCGAAATATCGCTTTGCTTGTCGATGCCCATCGGTAGCCTCCTGACCCTCATGAGAGAAAACTCAGGTAACGCTCAACTGCGCGTCAAGCAAGCCTCGGCGTAAAATTCGTACCGCATCGGGCTTGCATTCCGGCGCAGCCCGGTCTAAATCCGCCGCCAGTGCCGCCTTAGCTCAGTTGGTTAGAGCGCTGGATTGTGGATCCAGAGGTCCCCCGTTCAAGCCGGGGAGGCGGTACCATCTCCCCTTGCAGGAAATCTGGATTGCGGATGCATGCGTATCCTGCGCAAAACCAAGTTCTTTCTGGACTTTTGACCGGATCGTGCAATCTTCTGATCCATGCGCGGCGCCGGAGAGCATCGGGAAACGAATGGCCTATTCTGAAATTACGACCCTGCCGGAGCCCTTGATCGCCTATTGCGACAAGTCCAACGTGGCCCTGACCCTTGCGACCGCCGATCGGGACGACCTGCCTTTGGTCTATGTCAACGCGGCTTTCCTCAAGCTGACGGGCTATGAAGCCCATGAGGTTCTCGATCGCAATTGCCGCTTCTTGCAATGCGACGAGACCACCGAGTCGCAACGCGACGAGGTGCGGGCCTTTCTGAGGGACGAGGCGCAGGATGCAGGGCGGTTTCGCATCGCAAATCAGCGCAAATCTGGCGATGTGTTCGAAAACTTTGTTTTCATGTCACGAATGCGTGACGCCTCGGGCGCGACGCGTCTGTTTCTGGGGTCGCAATTCGATCTCAGCCAAGCCTCCCGGCGGGCCGGACTGTCACAAAATGATGCCGCTCTCGATGCGGCCGTAGGCGATATCGACATTATTTCACGTGGCTTCGGGCTTGCGATGATCGGCTCGGCCAAAGTGCTGAGCGAAAGTGTCGCGATGATGGCGAACTTGATCTATCGCGATGAAGGCTCGTGAACTCTATGCCGCCGGTATGTCATATCTTATTGCGCGAATACTCTGACAGTGAGATCGCTCCGGGCAATATGAACTGTTGCGCGCGCTCCTTTCGGAGGCATGTGGCGGGGCAAAGCCCGTTGGGCGGTGCCTTGTGACGTCCTCTCCCGACATGCAAACCCAGCCTGATCCCTTCTATATCGTGGGGATCGGGGCGTCTGCGGGTGGGCTGGAAGCAATCAGCGAGTTGCTGGAGCCCGCGCGCGCGAATGACCCCTATGCTTTTGTCGTGGTCCAGCATCTCGACCCCAACCACGATTCGCTTCTGGCAGAGTTGCTGGATCGACAGACCGAGCTGAGCGTGCGGCAGGCCGAGGATGGCACGGTGGTTCAGGTGGGGCATGTCTACACCATTCCCCCGGGCAGCGGGTTGCGGCTGGAGCAGGGCGTGCTGCGGCTGGAGCCCTTTGAGCAGCCGCGCGGATTGCGCCGTCCGATTGATGATTTCTTCGAAAGCCTTGCGCGCGATCAGCAGAATCGTGCGATCTGCGTGATCTTGTCGGGCACCGGGTCGGACGGCTCGGTCGGTTTGCGTGCGCTCAAGGAATATGGCGGTCTGTGCATCGCGCAGGATGCCTCGGCGCGCTACGACTCGATGCCTAATTCGGCGGTGGCCACAGGGCTTGTCGATTTCGTCTGCGCCCCCGGCGAGGTCACGGACCGCATCGCGCGCTACCGCAATGTCGACCCTGCTGTGGTGAGTGCCGCAGAGGCGGTGCCGGTCTCGGGTACTTTGGCCGAGATCTGCGCCGCGCTGCGTCAGCTTACCGGTCATGATTTCGGCAATTACAAGCGCTCGACACTGGAGCGCCGGATCCAGCGCCGGATGCAGGTGGTCGAGCTGACCGACAGCTTGAAATACCTCGACAAGCTGAATTCGGACCCGCAGGAAGCCGAGGCCTTGCTGGGCGATCTGCTGATCAACGTCACGAAGTTTTTCCGCGACAAGGATCACTTCAACCAGCTGCGCGAGGAGGTGATCGCGCCTTTGGTCGCAGGTGCCACCGCCGATCGTGAAATCCGGGTCTGGGTGCCCGGCTGCTCGAGCGGCGAAGAGGCCTATACCATCGCAATGCTCTTTGATGACGAGATGATGCGCACTGGTAAGACCGTTCCGGTGCAGGTTTTCGCTTCGGATATCGACGAGCGGATGCTCGAGATCGCGCGCGCCGGGCGCTACCCGATCTCGGCGCTGCTCGACATCCCCGAGACGCTACGCGATCGCTATGCAATTGGGCGCGAAGGCAGCTTTCAGCTCAATCTCCGCCTGCGCGACATGGTGCGCTTCTCGTGCCATTCGCTGATCAAGGATCCGCCGTTTTCGCGCATGGATTTGATCTCGTGCCGCAATCTGCTGATCTATTTCGACGACAAGCTGCAATCGAAAGTGTTGCCGCTGTTTCACTACGCCCTCAACAGCGAGGGCTTTCTCTTCCTGGGTCCGTCCGAGAGCATCGGTCGGGTGGAAGAGTTGTTTGAAGCCGTGTCCAGCAAGGCGCGGCTGTTCAAAAGCACCGGCGGGCGCTCGCCCTATCCGGTGGAATTTTCTGGCTCTCCGAGCAAACCGCGCGTCTCGCCCCGACGGCCTGTCGCGCGTCTGAATTATGACGATAGTGAGTGGAAGAGTGACGTGGCGAAGAACCGCATCATAGATATTTATGCCCCCCCAACGATGCAGTTGGGTCGAGACGGGGCGATCCTTGCGACCACGGGGCGGCTCTCGCGCTATATCGAGACCGACCCGGCTGAGACCGGACAGGATTTCGCGCAAAGCGTGGCCCGCCCCGGACTGCGCGAGTCGCTCTCTGCCCTGCTGCGCAGCGCCAATCAGGACGGCAAGCGCAAGATGGCCCGCGATGTCGAGGTGATCTCGGAGACCGGTCGCCAGCGCGTAGACGTCGTGGCCGATCCCTTGCCCGACGAGACGATCCTTGTGGTGTTCCGCGACCGCGCGCCCTTCGAGGCGATCAGCGAGGAAGAATTCGACGAGATTACGCCCAGCGAAAGCCACGTGCAGGTGCTGGAGGCCGAGTTGCGCGCCACCCGCTCGCGCCTGCGCATGACGGTCGAAGAGCTGGAGACCGCGAACGAAGAGCTCAAATCCTCGAACGAGGAAATGATGTCGATGAACGAAGAGCTTCAATCGACCAATGAAGAGCTGGCCACCGTCAATGACGAGCTCAAGAGCAAGGTCGAGGAGCTGTCTCAGGTCAATTCCGATCTGCGGAACTTCTTCGATTCCGATGTCAACGCCTTGATCACCGTGGATCGCAAGCGGCGGCTGCGCAACTTCACCGAAGGCGCAAGCGAGGTTATGAGACTGCGCCAGAGTGATCGCGGGCGACCGATCAACGACCTGCAATTCAACGTCGATACGCCCGCAGAAATCGAGCGTCAGATCGAAGCGACGTTGTCGGGTGATGAGGCGCGCCCGGTTCAGATCCGCTCTGGCGATGGCGCCAAGGTCTGGTCGCTCTCGGCCACGCCCTATCGCTCGGCGGATAACAAGGTCGACGGGGTCACGCTGATCTTCACGGATGTGACCGAGGCGTTCATGCTGGAGCGCAGCCTTGCGCGTGAGGCCGAGCGCGTCCGGCTGGCCGTTGAGGTGGCGCAGATCGGGATCTGGTCGCTCGATCCGGCCTCGGGCTTGATCGAAATTGACGAGCGCACAGCCCGCTTCTTTGGTGAAGAGAGCCCAGGTATTTACTCGGCTGAAACATTGCTGGAGCGTGTGATCGAAAGCGATCGGTCACAGGTCTGGAGCGCGGTCACGACAGCTGCCGCGGGCGGTGAAGAATATGACGCCACCTTCCAAGTCTCGCTGCCCTCAGGCAAGCAGATGCATCTGCGCGGGATGGGGCGCATGGTCTCCGAGCCTGACGCGCAGCGCATGATCGGTCTCAGCGTCGACATCACCTCGGAGATCGAGAACGAGCGGATGCGTGAGCTGATGCTGCGCGAGATGAACCATCGGGTGAAGAACCTGTTCTCCATCGTGTCGGGCATGCTGCGGATCGCCTCACGCAAGGCCGAGACGCCGCGCGCGTTGGTGGAAGATGTCACCCAGCGGATCAACGCGCTGGCCCGTTCGCATGATCTGGCGCGTGCGCGACGTGACGGGGCCAAGATCGCGCTTGAGGAGCTGGTGCGCACCACGCTTTCGCCCTATCAGCTTGGCGATACGGTCGATATCGACGGGCCGCCCTGCGCCGTGGGGGCTGAAAAGCTGACCTCGCTTGCGCTGATCTTGCATGAATGGAGCACGAATGCCGCCAAATACGGGGTGCTCGGGCCGGTCGCGGGCCGCCTTCAATTGCGCTGGTCGGTCGTTGACGACAAAAAAGTGACATTTGAATGGAACGAAATCTACGATGAGACGTTAAAAGCGAGTTCCACTCCATCGACGCCCGGGTTTGGCTCGACGCTCGTTCAGATTTCTGCTGCGCAAATTGGCGCTGAGGTAACTGAGGACGTAACAGAGACGCATCGGACTTACAGGATTGCCTTTGACGCAGATGAAGACATTTGAAGCAGGCACCTGCGAGCAGACATGCCGGATATTGATTGCGGAAGATGAGGCGGTCGTCGCCTTGGATTTACAGCTTATGTTCGAGGATCTGGGCGCGCGCGTGATCGGGCCCTGTGCCACGGTGCGCGGCGCATTGGCCGAGGCCCAGCGGGAGATGCCCACGGCGGCTGTGTTGGATGTCATGCTCGCGGATGGCGAAGTCTATGAGCTCGCCGACCTTTTGTATGCAGCCGGGGTGACGATCCTGTTCCATTCCGGCCATGCCGATGCGCGCGAACTGTTGCAACGCTATCCCGAGGCGCGTCTGTGCCCCAAGCCCGCGATCCCCTCGGATCTCGAATCCAAGCTCGACGATATCGTGCGGCCTCAGCAGCCCCCCGGGGCCTGATCTAGCGCCGAACGACCGGCGGCTTAGGTGCCGCCTGCGCCCGTTTGCAAATGCTCAAGAAAGGCGTGCATCGCGCGGCTGGTGTGGTGGTCCCGGTGGCGCAGCGCGTAGAAGCTGCGCGGGGGCAGGGCGATCCCCCAATCGAAAAGCGCGCCGCTGGCGAGCGAGCGGGCGGTGACATGGGCCGAGAGGATCGAGATCCCGGCGCCTGCCTCAACCGCGCTCATTACCGCCTCATTCGAGGGCAGGATCAGCGCCTGCTTTGCCGCACGGCCCGAGACCCCCAGTTCTGCCATCGCCGCCTGCGCCGTCGAGCGGGTGCCGGATCCGGCTTCGCGCAGCACCCAAGGCTGGCGTGAGAGCGTCTCTGGGCGCAGCGGGGCTTCGGGTGCGGGACGCGCGCCCACGAGATGCATGCGGTCCGATCCGATCTCGTGGCGCACCAGATGGCTCTCGTCGATCCACCCCTCGACAAAGCCCAGATCGAAACCGCCGGCCCCGATCTGAGCGGCGGCCTCCTCCGTATTGCCGATATCGAGCGTGAGCGAGATCCCCGGGTAGCGCGCCCGAAACGCCGCGAGATGGCCCGGCAGCCAATAGCCCGCAATCGTCTGGCTCGCGATCATGCGGATATGGCCTCGCGCCAGCCCGCGCGTCTCGGCAAGTGCTGCTTCGGCTTCGGCGATGCGCGCAAGCACCGCGCGGGCCTCGGGCAGAAACGCGCGTCCCTCTTGGGTCAGCACGATGCCCCGCCCGACCCGGTCGAACAGTTTGACGTCATGGCGCCGCTCCAGTGCTGCGATGGCCGCAGAGGCGGTCGATTGCGTCATGTTCAGCGTCTGCGCAGCGCGTGTCATGTGCTCGGTTTCGGCCACGGCGAGAAAGACACGGAGTTGATCGGGGGTCATGCGAGGTCTTTCAATCGATTTTCTCGATCATAATGACAAAAACATTTCGTTTGAACAATTGGTTTCACTGGACAACATGTCGCAGGTGTTCAAGCCAGCCGCGAGGCCCGCCGTGTTGCCAAAACCCCTGAAAGCCAGACCCGCGTTCGAGCATCAGCTCTCATCGATCCGTACCTATGCGCCGGGGCTTGCCCTGAGCGCGGCGGTCGGCATCGCAGCCGTGGCGCTGGGGCGCGTGGAGGAGGCTGTGTTCGGGGCGCAATGGCTGGAGCCGTTGGTGCTGGCCATCGTGCTGGGCGCCGCTTTGCGTAGCCTGTGGGTGCCGCCCGCGCGCTGCAAGGCCGGGATCGATTTTGCCGCAAAGACCGTGCTTGAGATCGCGATCGTTATGCTCGGGGCGTCGGTCTCGGCGCAGACTCTGCTATCGGTCGGGCCGGAGATGTTGATCGGCGTGGTCGCCGTGGTGGCGCTTGTCGTGCCCGGCGCCTATCTGCTGGGCCGCGCCTTCGGCCTGCCTGCGCGCATGGCCTTGCTGATTGCCTGCGGAAACGGGATTTGCGGAAACTCCGCCATCGCCGCCGTGGCCCCCGTGATCGACGCGGATAGTGACGATGTGAGCGCGGCCATTGCCTTTACCGCTGTGCTGGGCGTGCTCGTCGTCTTGTTGCTGCCGGTCCTTGGTCATGCGATCCACATGCCCGCTCTGTCTTATGGCGTGCTCTCGGGCTTGACCGTTTACGCCGTGCCGCAGGTCTTGGCGGCGGCCGCACCGATGGGGGCGGCGGCGATCCAGATCGGCACGCTGGTCAAACTGGTGCGTGTGTTGATGCTGGGCCCGATCACGGTCGTGCTCTCAATCATGGCCGCCACGCTGCCCTCGGAGGGCCGGGCAGAGGTCGCGCCTCGGGGCATGGGGCTGCGCGCCGTGCCGCGCGCGGCGCTGATCCCGCCGCTGTTCATCTTGGGCTTTCTTACCATGATCGCGCTGCGGTCACTCGGGGCAATCCCGGACCAAGCCCTGCCAGTGCTCGATGGCGGCGCGTCCGTGTTCACGGTGATTGCGATGGCGGCACTGGGGCTTGGGGTTGATGCCCGCGCCGTCGCCGCAGCCGGTCCGCGTGTGATCGCAACGGTCACGATGTCGTTGCTGCTTCTGGTGGTGCTGTCGCTGGGACTGATCGCGCTTCTCGCTCTCTGAGGCGCGCGGGCGGGGTTCCAATCAACCTCTTTGCAGATTTGCACGCCCCCCTGTGCAGTCCTTCGTGTTGAAGAGACGCGAGGGCCGCGTTATCTCGTTCGCATGCGAAATGTTAGCTAGCTAACTTGTTGGGGCCGAGATGACAGAGACATACAAAGATCCAGTGGCGGCACATGATACCGATCCGCGCCTGACCGCGTCGCGCGCGATGGTACGGTTGGTGCGTCGGATGCGCTCAGTCTTTGATGATCAGGCGCATGATATGGGCCTGACCTATGCCCGTGCGCAGACGATCCTCGAGGTCTCGCGCCGCGAGGGGTTGAACCAGACCGCTCTGGCCGAGTGCCTTGATATCGAGACGCCGACGCTCAACCGCACGCTGGACGGGCTGGAGAAGCTTGGCTTTCTCGAGCGCCGCCCCGATCCTGATGACAAACGTGTGCGCCAGATCTACCTGACCGCGCATGCCCGCGCCAATGCCGATCAGATCGAGAGATTTCTGCAGGATCTGCGGGCTCAGGTCTACAAGGGCGTCTCTGTGCAGGAGATGGCGCAGCTACAGCGCACGCTCGACAAGATGGCGGCCAACATGGCGGAGATGCGTCTGCTATGAACCAGCGCGCTGACATAAACGCGGCGCTTTCCGTGAAGCCCGGGGCAGGGGCCGCAGAGGCACCTGAGCCCCGCGCTGAGTTGCAGCCCCAGGAAGCCCCAGCCCCGTCTCAGGCCCCGGCCGAGACCCCCGCGCCGCTGGGTAAGATCCTGATTTACGTGCTCGCCTCGTCGATCATTGCGCTGTCGCAATCGCTTTCGATGGGGTTCGTGTCGGCCAATGTGCCGCAGCTTGCGGGTGATCTGCACGCCACGACCATTCAGGCGACATGGGTGATGGCGGCATTCCTTGCGCCGCGCGCCTCGATGTCGCTGATGCTGATCAAGATCCGCACCCAGTTCGGCCTGCGTCGTTTCGCAGAAATCGGCATCCTGTGCTTTTTCGGCGCGTCTTTTCTGAACTTCTGGGTGGACGACCTGCATTCGGCCATCATCGTCGCGCTGATCAGCGGGATCGCGGCCGCCCCGCTCTCGAGCCTTGCGATCCTCTACATGCTCGAGCACCTCCCGGCGAAATACAAACTTTCGGTGGGGCTCTCGGTGGCGCTCACGATGATCATGGCGGGACGTCCGCTTGCACGCATGCTGCTTCCCTTCCTCTCGGCCCCAAATGGCTGGGTTGGCGTGACCGAATTCGAGATCGGCATGGCGATGATCGCGTTGGCTTTCGTCTATCTGCTGCCGCTCACGCCCAAGCCGCTGGAGAAGGTGATCGCGCCGCTCGATTTTCTCAGCTTCGGGTTGATCGCGACGGGGTTCGGCGGGCTGGTCGTGGCCTCGATGTTCGGCGCTTATGACTACTGGACGCAGACGCGCTGGATCGGTGTGCTGCTGGCCTATGTGGTGCTGTCGCTGGTCGCGGCAGCCGCCATCGAGCTGAACCGCAAGGAGCCGTTGGTGGATCTCAACTGGGTCTTCAGCCCGACGATCTTTCACCTCGCCTGCACGCTGTTGCTGTTTCGCATCCTGCTGTCCGAGCAGAGCGCGGGCGTGGTGGGCATGTTTCGCACCTTTGGTCTCGTGCCCGACCAGCAGATCGGGCTGTGGGGGATCGTGACGCTTGCGACGGCGGTGGCGGGCGGGATCTGCGCGCTGTTCACCAAGGCCGAGCGGGCGCCTCTGTTTCATGCCATCTCGCTTGTGCTGATTGCAGCGGGCGCATTTCTGGATTCGCACTCCACCGTCCTGACACGGCCCGAGCAGATGTATTTCAGCCAAGCGCTGATCGGTCTTGCGAGCATTCTCTTCCTGCCGCCTGCCATGGCCAAAGGGCTGGCCTCGGCGCTGGCCAAGGGGCCCAATTACCTGCTGAGCTTCGTGATCGTGTTTCTTGCCACGCAAAGCCTTGGCGGCGTGGTGGGCTCTGGGCTGTACCGAACTTTCGTGATCGAGCGCACCGCCTATCACGCAGCGCAGCTCTCGCCGCAGATCTCCACGGCCAATCCGCAGCTTGCGGGGCAGGTGCAGGCGCTGGCGGCGCAATATGCGCCGACGATCTCGGATGGGGCGATGCGCAAAGCGGGCGCGATGCAGCAGATCGGCGCGTCCCTGTCACAGCAAAGCAGTGTGCTGGCCTATAACGACTCCTTTCTTCTTGTGTGCTGGCTTGCCCTCGCGGCGCTGGCTGGCCTGATCCTTCATGTCTGTATGGACGCTTGGTTTGCGCGCCACCCAGCGCGCGGCGCTGCGCCGTCTTTAGCGTAACGAGGTCTCTCATGTCTTTGAGTAAACGTCATATCAATACCGGCATCGTCGTGCTGATGGGGGTCTTGGGGCTGTTGGTCGTGCTCTATGCATGGCGTCTGCCGCCTTTCACCAGCCAAGTGGCGTGGACCGACAATGCCTATCTGCATGGCCGCGTGACCACGCTGTCGTCGCAAGTCTCGTCGCTGGTGACCGAAGTCCCGGTCAAGGATTTCGACACGGTCAGCAAGGGCGAAGTCTTGGTGAAGCTCGATGACCGCTCGCTCGTTGCAGCCCTTGCGCAGGCCAAGGCCCAGCTGGAAGCGGCCCGTGCGGCACAGGCCAATGGCGAGCAGGCCGTGGCCTCGGCCAAAGCAACGCTCGATGCGCGCAATGCGGCGCTGGCGTCGGCGCAGGCGAGCGCGCGAACCGCGCAAACCACGATGGATCGCGCGACCAAGCTGAATGCCAAGAATTACATGTCGCAATCCGACACCGATCAGGCCCAGCTTGCGCTCGATCAGGCCAATGCCAATCTGCGCGAGGCCAAAAGCGCCATCGAGGTTGCGACGCAGGCGGTCAAGACAGCCGAGTTGAACCGCCATTCGCTTGACGCAAATGTCGATGCAGCTCAGGCGGCGCTCGATTCCGCGAAGGTGCAGCTTGATCATGCCGTGATCCGCGCCCCGGAGGCTGGTACTCTGGGGCAAGTCGGCGTCCGGGTCGGGCAATTCGTGTCGGCGGGGTCGTCCTTGATGGGGTTGGTCCCCCACGATCTGTGGCTGATCGCGAATTACAAAGAGACCGAGCTGAAAGGGATGACGGTCGGCGATGCGGTACAGTTCAGCGTTGATGCTCTGGGCGGCGAGACCTTCACCGGGCGCATCGAGCGGTTCTCGCCCGCGACGGCTGCGCAGTTCTCGCTGCTGTCCAGCTCCAACGCGACGGGCAACTTCACCAAAGTGGCGCAGCGCGTGCCGGTGCGGATCTCGATTGATCCGGGTCAGCCCGATCTGGACAAACTTGTCCCCGGTCTGTCCGTCGAGGTGCGGGTGAACAAGGCCCGCGTCGTGCCTGTGAGCACAGACGCGGGCCCGTCCAAGTCCAAGGGGGCAAGTGCGGGGGGCGCTTAGGCCTCCGCGGCCTTCCACAAGCCGTCGGCCTTCACCTGCGCATAGGTTTCATCGAGCGCCTTGCGGGCGCGCTCGATCAGCAAGTCGATCTCAGGCTTGGTGATCACCAGCGGCGGCGAGATGATCATCCGGTCGCCGACATGGCGCATCACCAGATGGTTGGCAAAGCAGCGCTCGCGAGCCATCAGCCCGACCGTGCCCGCTTTGGCGGCAAATTTCGCGCGGCTGGCCTTGTCAGGTGTCAGCGCGATTGAGGCCATCATACCCACGATCTTGGCCTCGCCCACCATCGGGTGATCGGTCAGCGCCTCCCATTTCTCCTTGAGATAGGGGCCAGTTTCGGCCTGCACCGTCTCGATGATCTTTTCGTCTTGCAAGATGCGCAGGT
Organism: Thioclava dalianensis; assembly: GCF_000715505.1. Lineage (GTDB taxonomy): Bacteria > Pseudomonadota > Alphaproteobacteria > Rhodobacterales > Rhodobacteraceae > Thioclava > Thioclava dalianensis. Next base: position 231,490 of record NZ_JHEH01000002.1, on the reverse strand, counting down.
TTTCGAGCGCGACCGCCGCCGCAACCGGATGGGCGGAATAGGTGTAGCCATGGGCGAATTCGTCGCCCGCATTGATCACCTGCGCCACCTTGTCCGATACCAGACTGCCGCCGATCGGCAGATAGCCTGAGGACAGGCCCTTGGCGATCGTCATGATGTCGGGATGCAGGTCATAGGTCTGGCAGCCGAACCAGTTGCCCGTGCGCCCGAAGCCGCAGATCACCTCATCGGCGATGAACAGGATGTCGTATTTCGCCAAGATGCGCTTGATCTCGGGCCAGTAGCTGTCGGGGGGCACGATCACGCCGCCTGCACCCTGAACGGGCTCTGCGATGAAGGCCGCGACCTTGTCTTCGCCGACCTCAAGGATCATCTCTTCCAGCTCGCGTGCGCGGGCGATGCCGAATTCTTCGGGGCTCATATCGCCGCCCTCGGCCCACCAGTCGGGCTGGTTGATATGCACGATGCCCGGGATCGGCAGGCCGCCTTGCTTATGCATGCCCTTCATCCCGCCGAGGCTTGCCGCCCCCATCGTCGAGCCGTGATAGCCATTCCAGCGCGAGATCACGACCTGCTTTTCGGGCTTGCCCTGATGGGCCCAGTAGACGCGCGCCATGCGCAGGTTGGTGTCGTTGCTGTCCGAACCCGAACCGTTGAAGAACACGTGATTCAGATCGCCCGGGGCGATCTCGGCCAGTTTCGCGGCAAGGTGGATCGCGGGCGGATGGCTCGTCTGGAAAAAGGTGTTGTAGAACGGAAGCTGGCGCATCTGGCGGGCGGCGGCATCGGCCATCTCTTGGCGTCCATAGCCGATATTGACGCACCACAGACCGGCCATGCCGTCGAGGATCTCGATCCCGTCGCTATCGGTCAGATAGCAGCCCTGCGCCGCAGTGATGATGCGCGCGCCTTTGGCATTAAGCGCGTCCCCTTCGGTGAAAGGGTGCATGTGATGGGCGGCATCGAGAGCTTGCAACTCGGCGGTGGGCAGGTGGTTTTCCGACATGGGGCGCATCCTGTTGAGACTGTGAAGGAGAGCGGGGCGCGACTCGCGTCGTGCGCCCGGATTGTAGCTAGATAATATGATCAAATTTGTAAGGTCAAGAAACCTTGCGCGTGACCTCGCCGTCCTGCGCCCGTGTTTCGAGCAGTGCGGCGCGGATATTGTCCATGCCCTGCCGGATATCTTGCCCGATGGCGCGGGCCACGGCTTCGCCGTCACCCGCACGCAGCGCGGCGATCGTCTCTTGGTGTTTGTCGGGCAGATGTTGGGTGCCCTTGCGGCCGCAAATCACCCGCAGGGAAGGCGATGAACGCAGCCAGAAACTGTTCACCGCAGGCAGCAGTATGTCCGAATGTGCGGCATCATAGAGCGTCATGTGAAAGCGGTGATTGGTTTGCAGGTAGCTCTTCACGTCGCCCAGCTCGATGGCCAGATCCACCTGCGCATCGATCTGCGCAAGCTCGTCAATCAACTCAGATGTCATGTTTTTCAAAGCGCGACGGGCAAGTTCCGGCTCAAGCGCGACCCGCGCGAATGTCAGCTCGTCGATCTGGGGAAGAGTGAGCACCGGCACCGAGACCCGCCGATTGCCCTGGAAATGCAGTGCCCTCTCTGAGGTCAGGCGCCTGATCGCCTCGCGCACGGGCGTCGTCGAGCCGCCCAAAAGCTCGCATAATCCTTGGATCGTCACCGCCTGACCGGGGGCCAGGTCGCCGCTTAGAATCATGTTGCGCAAAGCGGTGTAGATGCTCAAATGTGCGGGCTGTTTGTCCAAAGAGATGCGTGCCACTTGAGATCCTTGTCGTTTTTGAGGCGCCCAAAAATGCGCCGATGCCTGAAAAAAACACAAATGTGGTCGGTGGTTCGGGACATTCTGCAGAAAGGCGCTTGATTTGATCAAATAATGCCGCAAGGCTTGTCTGTAAAGAACAACCAACGGGGAAACTAGATGTTCAAGACACTCATTCCAGCGACACTAATCGCGATCAGTGGCACTATGGCAGCCGCCGAAGAGGTGCATGTCTACAACTGGTCGGACTACATCGATCCTGCGCTTTTGCAGAAGTTCGAAGATCAGACGGGGATCAAGCTCGTCTATGACGTGTTCGACTCGAACGAAGTGCTGGAGACCAAGCTTCTGTCGGGCAGTTCGGGCTATGATGTGGTCGTGCCGACCGGCTCGTTCCTTGAGCGCCAGATCCAGGCGGGCGTGTTCCAGAAGCTCGATTACTCCAAGATGCCCAATTCGAAATATCTTTGGGACAAGATCAAAGAGCGCACCGCGCAATACGATCCGGGCAACCAATATGCCGTCAACTACATGTGGGGCACCACCGGCATCGGGATCAACGATGAAAAGGTGAAGGAAGTCTTGGGGGCGGATGCGCCGGTCGACAGCCTCTCGCTGGTCTTCGATCCGAAATACATGAAAAAGCTGCAAAGCTGCGGCGTGATGATGCTCGATGCGCCGACAGAGATGATCCCGGCTGCGCTGCGCTATCTGGGCGAGGATCCGAACTCGAAGGATCCCAAGGTGATCGAGAAGGCCGAGCCCGTGCTCGAAGCGATCCGCCCCTATGTGCGGAAATTCAACAGCTCAGAATATATCAACTCGCTGGCCAATGGCGATATCTGCGTGGCCTTCGGCTGGTCGGGCGACATTCTGCAGGCGCGCGACCGTGCCGCCGAGGCTAAGAACGGCGTGACGATCTCCTATCACATCCCCAAGGAAGGGGCGCTGATGTGGTTTGACATGATGGCGATCCCGGCGGACGCTCCGAACCCCTCGGGCGCGGAGAAATTCATCAACTTCATGATGGACCCCGAAAATATCGCCGCTGCGTCGAACTATGTGAACTATGCCAATGGCAACAAGGAATCGCAGAAATATCTCGACAAATCGGTCATTGATGATCCGGCGATCTACCCGCCTGCCGCGACGATGGACAACCTCTACACCGTGACCGCCTATCCGCCGAAGGTGAAGCGCATCGTCACCCGGCTCTGGACCAAAGTGAAGTCCGGGACCTGATCACCTCCAGACATGCAACCGCGCCGGGTCAGCCCGGCGCGGTACTCGTTTATACTCCAGACAAATCGAGGTCCCCATGGCGCAGGCAAAGCCGAAAATCGTTTTTGACCCTTGGAACGATCCTAAGGCGAAACCGCTGATCGAATGTCGCGGCATCACCAAGCGCTTCGGCGATTTTACGGCCATCGACAATATCGATCTCAATATCTACGAACGCGAGTTCTTCGCGCTTCTCGGGCCGTCGGGCTGCGGCAAGACCACCTTGATGCGCATGCTTGCGGGCTTTGAGGCGCCCTCCGAGGGCGCGATCACCATAGACGGCCAGAATGTCGCCGATGTGCCGCCCAACAAGCGCGCCGTGAACATGATGTTTCAAAGCTACGCGCTGTTTCCGCATCTGTCGGTTTGGGAAAATATCGCCTTCGGACTCAAGCGCGAGCGGGCCTCGAAAGAGCGCATCGAGGAGCGGGTCTCCGAGATGTTGCGCCTGACCCGGCTGGAGAAATTCGCGCGCCGCAAGCCGCACCAGATTTCCGGCGGCCAGCGCCAGCGTGTAGCGCTCGCCCGGTCACTGGCCAAGGCACCCAAGCTGTTGTTGCTCGACGAGCCGCTGGGCGCGCTCGACAAGAAGCTGCGCCAAGATACGCAGTTCGAACTGATGGATATTCAGGAGCGCACCGGCACCACCTTCGTCATCGTGACCCACGATCAGGAAGAGGCGATGACCGTCGCAAGCCGGGTGGCTGTGATGAACAATGGCGTCATCATGCAGGTCGCGACGCCCGCCGATATCTACGAGCAGCCCAACTCCGTCTATGTCGCCGATTTCATCGGGGACGTGAATATTCTTGAGGGCAATGCCAGCCCGGGTCCCGACGGTCCCGAGAACGCGGTGCAGATCCATTATGCCGAGGGCGAGCCGCCGGTGCGCGCGGTCGCAAACGCACCGATCGCGCAGGGCAGCCGGGTCTCTTATGCGATCCGGCCCGAAAAGATCAGCGTTGGGTTCGAGCCCGATCCGGATCGCGCCAATCACGCGCAGGGTCGGGTGATCGATATCGCCTATCTCGGAAATGTCTCGACCTACCGGGTCGAACTGCCCGGCGGCAAGGTGATCTCGGCGACGATGACCAACGCGCGCCGGCTAGAGCGTCGCGCATTCACCTGGGAGGATGAGGTCTGGCTGAGCTGGACCCAGACTGCCGGCATCGTGCTGGAAAGCTGAGGTATCGTTATGAACCTGCGCCGTTTCATCCTGATCGCCGTGCCCTATCTGTGGCTGGTGGCTCTGTTCCTCGTGCCGTTCCTGATCGTTGTAAAGATCTCTTTCTCGAGCGCCGCGATCTCAATGCCACCTTACACGCCCACCTTCAGCCTCACGCAGGGCTGGGCTGGGATCGAGAATTTCTTCTCACAGCTCAGCGTCGACAATTTCGTCTTCCTCACGCAGGACGATCTTTACTGGAAGGCCTATCTGTCGAGCCTTCAGATTGCCGCGATCTCGACCGTGCTGACGCTGATTGTCGCCTATCCGATGGCCTATGGCATGGCGCGCGCGCCCGATGAATGGCGTCCGACCCTGCTGATGCTGGTGATCTTGCCGTTCTGGACCTCGTTCCTGATCCGGGTTTATTCGTGGATGGGGATCATCTCGGATCAGGGGCTGCTTAACCAGTTCCTGATGTGGCTTGGGATCATCGCCGAGCCGCTGCATATCATGAACACCTCCAAGGCGGTCTATCTGGGCATCGTCTATACTTATCTGCCCTTCATGATCCTGCCGATCTATGCGGCCCTTGAGAAGATGGACGACTCGCTGGGTGAGGCCGCCGTCGATCTGGGCGCCTCGCGGTTGTCTTCGTTCTGGCTGGTGACCGTGCCGATGTCGCGCCCCGGCGTGATCGCGGGGTGCTTTCTCGTCTTCATTCCGGCCATCGGGGAATATGTGATCCCGCAGCTCTTGGGCGGATCGAACACGCTGATGATCGGCAAGGTGCTCTGGACAGAGTTCTTCTCGAATGCCGACTGGCCGCTGGCCTCCTCGGTCGCGGTGGTGTTGCTGCTGATCCTGATCATCCCGATCATGCTGTTCCAGCGTAACCAGCAGAAAAATGAGGAGGCGGGCCGATGAACAAACGTCTGAGCTGGTTCAATGTCACCTCCCTGACGCTGGGATTTGCTTTCCTCTATCTGCCGATGCTGATCCTGATCATCTACAGCTTCAACGCCTCGAAGCTGGTGACGGTCTGGGCCGGATTCTCGACGCGCTGGTATGTCGAGTTGTTTCACGACCAACCCTTCCTCGATGCGGCATGGGTTACGCTGAAAGTCGCGGTCAGTTCCTCGACGCTGGCCACGATCCTGGGGACGATGGCGGCAATCGTGATGGTGCGGATGGGGCGCTTTCGCGGGCGCACCCTGTTTTCGGGTATGATCTATGCACCGCTGGTGATGCCTGACGTGATCACCGGCCTGTCGCTGCTGCTGCTGTTCATTGCCATCGGGCTGGATCGCGGGGTCTTCACCATCATGCTGGCGCATACGACCTTCTCGATGTGCTATGTCTCGGTGGTGGTTTCGTCGCGGCTGATGACCTTTGATCATTCTCTCGAAGAGGCGGCACTGGATCTGGGAGCCTCGCCCTTCGAGAGCTTCCGGCTTGTGACCCTGCCGATTATCCTGCCTGCGGTTGTGTCGGGCTGGCTTTTGGCCTTCACGCTTTCGCTCGATGATCTGGTGATCGCAAGCTTCACGACCGGCCCATCGGCCACCACCTTGCCGATGAAGATCTTCTCGGCGGTGCGGCTTGGGGTCAGCCCCGAGATCAACGCGCTCTCGACGCTGATGATCTCAGTCGTGGCGATCGGGGTGATTTCGGCCTCGCTGATCTCGAAACGCGCGATCATCCGGCAGCGCCGCGAAGAGCAAGAAGGGGGGCGCGCGTGAGCCCCTCCGAATTGCGCGGCCACATCTTCGAGCCAGGCGCCTATGAGGCGGGCTCTCTGGCAGGGTGCTATTGGGCGCAGACCGCGCCCGATTGCCCGGATGACGGGCCCGTCAGCGGCGCGGCGAAGGTCGAGTTTGCGGTGATCGGCGCGGGGTTCACCGGCCTCTCCGCCGCTTTGCGGCTGGCGCAGGGCGGGGCGGATGTGGCGGTGCTCGACATGCACCGTCCCGGCTGGGGGGCCTCTGGTCGCAATGGCGGGTTTTGTTGCGTGGGCGGCGCATCGGCCACGAGTGGGCAGATCCGCGCGCGCTACGGCGCGACCGAGGCCGAGCGCTTCCACGCCACCGAACGGGCCGCCATCAATCATGTAAGCACGCAGATCGAACGCCTTGGGCTGGAGGTCGACCGCCATTCGCGCGGTGAGCTGCAACTGGCCCATTCGCCCAAGGCCTTTGCCGAGATGACGCGCGATGCCCCAGATCTGGCCAAGCGCCATGGCGTTGAGGCCTCCCTGATCGCGCCGGCTGAGTTGGCCGAGCGCGGGCTGGGCGCGGCTGGCATGCATGGAGCGCTGCATCTCGATCTGGGCTTCGCGCTCAACCCGCGCAAATTAGCGCTTGGGCTGGCGGGGGCGGTGCGCGCTGCGGGCGGACGGATCCATGGCGACAGCGCCGTGCTTGAGATCACGCAGGCCGATGGGTATCACGTTCTGCGCACCACGCAGGGCGAGATCCGCGCGAAACATCTGGTGATCGCGACCAATGGCTATTCCTCCGATAATGTGCCGGGCTGGCTTCGCTGGCGCTATCTGCCGCTGCAATCCTCGGTCCTCGTCACCCGCCCGCTCAGCGACGCCGAGATCGCCGCGCAGGGCTGGTCGAGCGATCTGATGGCCTACGATTCCCGCCATCTGCTACATTACTTCCGCCTGATGCCAGATCGCCGGATGCTGTTTGGCATGCGCGGCGCGACGCGGTGGACGCCGAATGCGCTGGAGACGCATCGCCGCGAGACGCGGGCCCATTTCGACGCGATGTTTCCGGCATGGCGCGATGTCGAGGCGCCGCATTTCTGGTCGGGCCTGCTGTGCTTTTCGCGCGAGATGGTGCCCTTCGTGGGCGAGATGGGCGCGGGCAGCGGCGTGCATGGCGCGTTTGCCTATCACGGTAACGGGGTCGCGATGGCCAATTGGTGCGGCGATCAGCTTGCGCGTCGGCTGCTGGGCCAAGCAAGCGATTTGCCGCAATTCTTCAGCCGCACGCCCAAGCGCTTTGAGATGGGGCCATGGCGGCGCGCGGCACTGCCGTTGGCGCTTGTGAGATACCGCGTGCTGGATCGCCTGTAGGGGGCCGGGCGGCGCTTTGGGGCCGCCCGGCCAGTCGCGCCCGGTAGGTTAGGCCCCGGCATCGGTGAGCTGTGACATCTCTTCGTCCGACAGGGTCAGTGTTGCGGCCCGCGCAAAGCTTTCGACCTGCGCCACGCTGGTGGCAGAGGCAATCGGTGCGCTGACCCCTTCGCGCGCAATGAGCCAGGCCAGCGAGACTTCCGCGCAGGTGACATTCTTGGCCGAGGCCACATCATCGAGCGCTTCGAGAATCCGCTCGCCCCGCGCGTCGAGATACTTCTCGACCATGGCCCCACGCGCGCGGCCTTCCAGATCGTCCTTGGAGCGGTACTTCCCGGTCAGAAACCCGGCGGCGAGGCTGAAATAGGTCACGACGCCGATCTCGTTCTCGCGGCACAGATCGCGCAAGGGCCCCTCGAAACTGTCGCGCTTGTAGAGATTGTATTCGGGCTGGATCACCTGATAGCGGGGCAGGCCGGTGTCGCGCGCGACCTTCAGCGAATGGGCAAGCTGTTCGGCATCGTAATTTGATGCACCAATCGCCCGGATCTTGCCCGCGCTGATCAACTGGGTATAGGCGCCAAGCGTGTCGGCCTCGTCAGCCTCGGCATCGGGCCAATGCGAGAAATAAAGATCCACCGTTTCAAGATTGAGCCGCTTGAGCGAGCGGTCGATAGCCTGCGAGATCCATGTCGGCCCAAGCCCCATTTCGCCCGGCCCGCCCATATCCGAGCCGACCTTGGTAAACAGCGTGATCCGCCCGCGCATCCCCGGACGCGCCGCGAACCAGCGCCCAAGCACGGTCTCGGACTCGCCGCCCGAGTGACCCTCGGCCCAGCGGGAATAGACATCGGCCGTGTCGATCGTATCAAAGCCATGATCGACAAAGGCATCGAGGACACGAAAGCTCGTGGCTTCATCGGCGGTCCATCCAAGGACATTGCCACCAAAGACGATCGGGCTGATCGAAAGCCCTGTGGTTCCGAGAGGTCTGCGCTGCATCCGGGTGCTCCTGCGATCTGGTTCGAAATCGAGGCGTCGGGGGCGTCTTCGTGTCCGAGGGGCAGTCCCGGACGCCGCGTCTTTCTCTTCACCTAGGGCAGTTTGGGCCAAAGACAGGGGGAAACTGCGAGATCGCAGGCTATGGCCCCCCAAAATATCCGCGCCGCGACTTTTTGAAAGTTTTTTGAGGGGTGGTGCATCCAAAGCCGTCCTTGCGTGAGTCTTCAGTATATCAAGGCCGCAGATTGCCTGCGGTCCGATACGCAAAAGGATCGATATCATGACCAAGATGACTTCCGCGCTTTCGCTCGCTGCCCTGATGGCTACCACCACCTTCGCATTCGCTGAAAGCCACGGTGATCATGGCCTGACCGCGATTGCGCTTTCGGGCGACAACATGCTGCACATGGTCGACGCCAAGACTGCGACCGTCACCGGCTCGATGGCCGTCGATGGCGCTGACAAGCTGCTCGGCATCGACCTGCGCCCCGCCACCGGTCAGCTGATCGGTGTGACCGATGGTTTCGAGATCGTCGAGATCGACCCCGCGACGGGCAAGGCGACCGTGCTGTCCAAGATGGACAAGGAACTGCCGATTGAGGCCGGTGCGCCGGTGATCGTCGATTTCAACCCGATGGCCGACAAGCTGCGCTTCATGTCCGGCACGACCAACCACCGCGTCGATATCGAAAGCGGCGCTGTGACGGTCGATGGCAGCCTCGCCTATGAGGACAAGGACATGCATGCAGGCGAAATGCCCGCCATCGCAGCCGCCGCCTATATTAACTCTTATGGCAAGCCAGACAGCACGGCGATGTATGACATCGACAGCACGATCGTGGCCTTGATCCAGCAGATCTCGCCCAATGACGGGACGCTGGCCGCGATTGGCAAGCTGGGCATTGACGGCTCCGAGCCCTATGCGTTCGACATCGCCACCGATGCCGAAGGGATGAACACTGCATGGCTGGTGTCGGGCGGGATGCTCTACAATGTCTCGCTTGAGACCGGCAAGGTTGGCGATAGCTGGGAGCTGAAAGGGGCCGATGGCGCGTCTGTGCGCGACATCACCTTCATGACCGCCAAGCACGACATGTAAGCAGATCAAGCGCCCGGGCCGGGGGAAGACCTGCGGCCCGGGCGCAAGACGCGAATGATGCCGATGAAAGATACGTGGGCCACGCCGAGCGCAACACACGATTTGACAGGGGCGGCCCCGATACGTAACCCTTTGCGCGAGGGCGCGACATGTCGTTGCGCGCAGGAGACCCGCCCGACCGTGACGGACCATGCCGCCTTGATCAAAGCCTGTGCGACAGGGGATCGATCCGCGCTCAAGCATCTGATGGATGCCGAGGGTGGACGGATGCTGGGCGTCGCACGTCGCATGCTGCGCCGTCAGGATCTTGCCGAAGACGCGGTGCAGGAATCCTTTGTTCTGACATGGCGCAAGGCGCATCAGTTTGATGAGACACGCGGCTCTGCCAAGGGTTGGCTCTATACGATCTTGCGCAATAAGTGCCTGACTTTGCTGCGCAATGCGGATCGCGAGATCCATATGGACCCGGCGGATCTGGAGCGCGAGGGCGATGCCACCGTGCTTGAGGCCGCGTTTGACCGACTGGATCAGGCGCATGATCTGCGCCTGTGTCTCGAAACTCTGGACCCGCAAAAACGCATGGCAATCCTGTCTTCCTATATCCTCGGCTACAGCCATGGCGAGATCGCCGGGCGCATGGACGCGCCGCTGGGATCCGTGAAGGCTTGGGTGCGGCGTGGTCTGCTCAAGCTCCGGGAGTGCCTGTCATGACGCAGCGCGCTTTGGAGGAACGGATCGACGAATGGGTGCTGGGGCTTGCGAGTGAGGCCGAGGCGCAGGCGCTCGAGGCGCTATGCGAGCGCGACGCCGAGGTGGCAGCTCGCGTCGAGCGGGTCCGTGCCCGGTTTGCCGCGCTTGACGAAACCGCCGAGCCGCTCTCAATTCCCGCGGATTTCTGGGATCGGATCGAGGCTTCTCTTGAGGGCGCGCCCGAGGAGATGACGCAAAGCGCGCCGCTTGAGCCCGCGCCGCCCGCCTCCGCCGAGGTGATCGAGCTGGCACCGCTGCGCCGGGCCGCGACACGCTGGCGCGCGGTTGCGCTGAGCGGGGTGGCTGCGGCGCTGTTGATGGTCGCTGTGCTTGGCGCCACGCTGATGACGCCGACGCAGCCCGCCGTCGTGGCCGTGCTGCTCGATGCGCAGGGCCAGCCGGTCGCGGTGATCGACGGGCGTAAGGATAACACGACCTTGGTGACGCTGCTTGAGGCCGCCAATGTGCCGGGCGGGCAGGTGATGCAGGTCTGGACGAAGCCGCGCGACGACGGCCCACCCGTGTCGCTGGGCCTGCTGGATCCGGGCGCATCGCGCACGCTCTCGGGCGAAAACCTGCCGCCGCCGCATCCCGATCAGCTCTATGAGATCACTTTCGAGCCCTCGGGCGGATCGCCCACGAACCTGCCAACCGGCCCGATCTACGGCAAGGGCTTTGCCAAATCGCCAGTCTACTGAGCCGTTTGGGCGGGCAGGGGCAGCCCGTCCGCGTCCTCCCCTGTATCGAAATCGATCCGCATCTGCGCGTAGCGCGGCAGGAGCCATGCCGCCCACAGCGCCGCGCGGTCGGTGACCTCTACCGACAGATCGTGACGCGCGGCCAGAGCGCTGAGCTGGGCTGCCATCCGATGCGGCGGCTCGGACCATGTGCCCGCTGGTTCCGGCGCGCTGGGCGGGGACAGGGAGAGCCCCTCGCCGGGTGTCGCCTGACCGCCGAGCGACAGCGTTTGCGCGCTGCGCGCCCCGTCGCTCTCGCTGCGCCGCGCCAGACGATCGCGCACGGACCAAGTCAAATCACCCAGCAAGCCGGGCGCGCGCAACAAAAGTCCTGCTACGCGGGACATCTTGCGGGCCTTGATCGCGTCGACAAGATGCAGATAGCGCTCTTGATGGCGCAGATGGGCGCTGCGCGCCCGGCCCGCCTCTTGCAGCGCGCGTGGGGCATCAGAGAGCGAAAGCCGCTCTTGAGCGGCGATCATCGCGGCGATCGAGGCCGCGCTCAGCCGGTAGGACAGTGAGGCCGAGTGCCTGCGGTATAGATACATCGGGTCCGGCAGCATCACCCAGCGATGCCCCGCCATTAGCAGGCGCAGGTAGAGATCCAGATCCTCGGCGATGCTCAGCGAAGTGTCATAGCGCATCTCCCCCAGCGCTGCGCGCGCAATCAGGGGCTTGAGATAGCCGAATTTCGGAAGCGTGGGATCTGCGCCTTCCGAGGCCATCAAGCGCGCTGCGTCCAGCATCTGCGGCGCGTCGAGGTCCAGCGCCTGAAGCAGGGTGCGCCCGCTCGCAGCCTCCGTCTCGCCGAAAAACACCAGATCATCCGAGACGATTTGAGCCCCGCTCTGTCCTGCCGCCGCCAGCATCCGGCGCAGGCGGTCGGGATGGATCACGTCATCGCTGTCCATGATCGCGACCCAGTCGCCTGTTGCGGCCTCAAGCGCGCGATTGCGCGCGGCCGCCGCGCCCCCATTCGTCTCGGCCTCGATCAGGATGACCCGGGGATCGCGTGCCATCGCCGCGCGGATCACGTCGAGCGACCCATCTCCCGAGGCGTCGTCCGAGATGATCAGCTCGAGCCTGTCATGCGTCTGCCGCAGCACCGAGTCGATGGCGGCGGACAAATGCTGCACTGCGCGAAAGTTCGCCATGATGACGGAGATCAACTGCATCGTGCCTTCCCTCTGTGCCCCTCGAACCCTAGCCTGTTCGCGCAGCTTTGGCGTGGCCTTGCAACGGACATGATCGCCCATGCTGTGAGGTGCCTGTTTATTGTGCAGATTGTCGCTATTGCCGCACGTTCTAGCGAATTTGGTATCACTCAAAACACGAATCGGCGGATATGACGAGGACGAACGGAAAAGGGGTCTGTTATGACCACGAGGATTAGGACCGTTCTGGGTCGGGGTCTGCGGGCCGCGAGTTTTCTGATGCTATGCGGCCTCCCCGGCATGAGCATGGCGCAGGATTCGATCCGGAAAACACCGCTCAACGAGACATTCCAGCGGCTGACACCGGATTTCTGGTATATTTCCGATGGCTGGAGCAATGGCGCGCATCAAAACTGCACTTGGTCGCGCAAGGCAGTGGGCATCGGCCCCGATGGGCTGACGCTGAGCTATCTGCCGCCCGCGACGGCCGGCGGGAAGGCTTTGTGTGGCGAGATCCAGACCAAGCCGCGCTTCCTCTACGGGACGTTTGAGGCGCGGATCAAGACGCAGGTGGCCTCTGGACTCAACGCGGCGTTCTTCACCTATATCGGCCCGGTGCATAACCAGCCCCATGACGAGATCGATTTCGAACTGCTCACGCGTTACCCCTCGAAGGTCTGGGTCAATCGCTACGTGTCTGGCAAGGATTTCGGCGAGGGGCGGCTTGAGGATCTCTCCTGCCCGATCAATGAGGCGTGGCATGATTTCGCCTTCACTTGGACGCCCGACAGCCTGCGCTGGTATATTGACGGCAAGCTGGTGCGCAGCGAGACGCAGAACATCCCCAGCCATCCGATGAAGATTTATTTCAGCCATTGGGGCACCGATACCCTGTCCGACTGGATGGGCAAGTTTGAGATGCCCGCGGCCCCGGTTGTCATGCAGATCAAATCCCTGACCTACACGCCTTTGGGGACGACATGCGCCTTCAAGGGCTCCATCACCTGCGCTCAGCCGTGATCCCGGGCCTGCCGCATAACCGGGCCTTTCACCCGATCAGCGGGCGCGCCGTGCGATGGCCTGATACGAAGGCCTACACAATCGGCATCTGCCCCAATGCTGTGCTTTTCGGGACAGCCCTCGTGGCGCTCGATTATATCAGCAAATTCAACAGCAAGGCGGCGTTGCTCTTTCTCGTGGCAACGCTGCTCTTCGTTCTGCGCCGCCCGAAAGAGATCCTGAGCGAGGTCTATGCGGCGCGCGCCTTGTGGCTGCTGGTGGGCTGGTGCCTGTTGTCGGTGTTCTGGTCGAACTATCCCGATGTCACATTGCGCTATGCGATCCAGCTTGCCTTTACCTTCGCAATCGGGATTTCAGCGGGCTACAGGATGTCGCCGACCAATCTCCTCAAGGCTGTCATGGTCTCGGGAATCATCATGTGCCTTGGCTGCTTTGTCTTTGGCCGGGTGCGTGGGGATGATGGCGCATGGCTTGGGATCTTCGCCTCCAAGAACGCGCTATCGCAGGCGGCAACGGTCGTGTTCGTGGCCAGCAGCGCGCTACTTTTGGGCTCGCGCACGTGGCGCCTCGCGGCGGTGATCACCTTTCTGATGAGTGCCTTTTTGCTGCTCAAGGCCGATTCCGCGGGCGGGACAATCGCAATGCTGGTGACGCTGTCGCTGCTCGTGATGATCCGGTCCTTGCGCCGCACGACGCCGTGGCAACGGGTATTTCTGGGCTTTTCCGCGATCTTGCTCACCCTGACCACGATCCTGCTGGTCAGTGGATTTTTCACGCAGCTATCCGATCTGCTTCTTGAGCTGACGGGCAAGGACGCGACGCTGACCGGACGGACCGATCTGTGGCGCGTGGCCTTTGGGCAGATCGCCGAGCATCCGCTTCTGGGGCAGGGGTTCAAGGGGTTTTGGGTGATTGGCAATCCGCTGGCAGAGGAGCTTTGGGCCCAGTTTGGCATCTCCACGCGGACCGGCTTTCACTTCCACAACACCCTGATCTCGAACGCGGTCGAGATCGGCTTGATTGGCGTCATCCTTCAGGCGGGGCTGATTTTCTACGCTCTCTGGGGTGCGCTGCGCTGGGCAATTGAAGATCCCTGCGCCGAGGCGCTGTTTGTTGCGGGGTTCATGCTGCGCCAGCTGATCTTGATGAATACCGAACTGGTCGCGTTCAACCAGTTCATGACGGTCACAGTGCTGACGGTGCTGTCTGTTGTGCTGGTGCAGCGTCGGAATCAGGCCCGCTGGCAAGAGCGCGCGCAACGGACCGCCGTCTGAGTAGGTAGCCGGCCCCATCTGCCACAAAAACAGGCATTAATTTCGACGGCGTGTTGAAAATGATGACAAACGGGCGGATGCGCGCCTTCTCGCTCACTTAAACGCTGTGCAAGCTTGTTTGTCTGTTTGCAGGTGCAGAAACTGCTACGAGGTGCAGTGGGGTTTGCAAGGGGCGCAAGCCTCGATGCGCGGCGTCGCGCGATGCTGCAATGGGTGAAGGAGAAGACGTGCGAATACTCTATCTCGCACATGATCTCGACGATGCGGCAATCTGGCGGCGTGTGGCCATGCTGGAGGCGGGCGGTGCCTCTGTTTCGGTTGCCGGGTTTCGTCGGGGCAGCGGGGCGCTTGAGCGGCCCGCGCTTGTTCTCGGGCAGACTGCGAATGGCCGGATGGTTGCCCGGATGCGCTCGGTCGCAGCACTTGTGCCGCAGATTCGCGCCCGTCTTGAGGCGTCTGGGGTCGAGACACCCGATCTCGTTTTGGCCCGGAACCTCGAGATGCTGGCGCTGGGGCGGTCCTATCTGCGCGGTCGTGCGGCGATCCCGCTGATCTATGAGCTGCTCGATATTCACCGGTTGATGATCGGGCAGGGCCGCGTGGCGCGTGGTTTGCGCAAGATCGAGGCGTGGCTGATGGCGCGCTGCGCTTTGGTTCTGGTCTCGTCGCAAGGCTTCGTGCGCCACTATCTTGAGCGCTACCGTCAGCCTGCGCGCGCCGTGGCGCTGGTCGAGAACAAGCCGCTGATGCTGAACGGTCCGGGGCCCGCGACGGCTCGCACCGCGCCGATCACCCCAAATTGCATCACGATTGGCTGGTTCGGTATTCTGCGCTGCCAATGGACGCTTGAGACGCTGGATCTTTTGACCCGCCGCCATCCGGGACGCTTCCATATCGTGCTGCGCGGCAAACCGGCGCTCGATGTGTTGCCGAAATTTCATGAGACCGTGGCAGATAATCCAGACATGTCTTTTGAGGGGGCGTATCGCTGGCCTGATGACCTGCCCGAGATTTATTCCGCCTGTGACATGGCGATGTTGATCGATCGCTACGACGCTGGCGCCAATTCCGATTGGCTTTTGCCCAATCGCCTGTATGAAGGCTGTCTGTTCGGTGCTGTGCCGATTTCGCTGAGCGACACAGAGCTGGGGCACTCTCTTGCCGCGCGCGGCGTCGGATTGCGCGTGACGTCTCCCGAGGCGACGATCGATTCGCTGGCCGCCGTCACGCCGGAGGCCTTGGCGGGGCTGCGCGCGACACTGGCGGGCCTCCCGCGCGAGACTTGGTATGCCGATGCGACGGACTGCGCCGATCTCGTAGAACGCCTGCGTGAATGTCTTCCTACCCAAGACGCGGCTGATCCGCCGCAAAAATATGTCGCCTGAAACAGGGGAAAGGGATCGATCTTGAAAACGCTGGTTGTCATTCCGACGCTCAATGAAGCCGAACATATCGCACAGACCATCCATGGGCTGCGCGGGTTTGTGGGGCGCCATCCTGCGCTGGTCGTGGTGGTCGATGGTGGCTCTCAAGACAGCACCCGGGCGACGGTCAAGCGAATGCAACGCGCTCGCCCGTGGCTGCATCTTCTGGACAATCCCGAGCGCTATCAATCGGCGGGGATCAACCGGGCTGTCGCGCAATATGGCAATGATTGCGAACTGCTGATCCGCATCGATGCCCATGCCGATTATCCAGCGGATTTCTGCGACATTCTGGTGGCCGAGGCCGAGGCGCAATCTGCCGACAGCGTTGTCGTCTCGATGCGCGCGGTGGGCAAAACACCGCTGCAAAAGCTGATCGCGGAGGCGCAGAATTCGCGCTTTGGGAATGGCAGCGCGGCCCATCGCAACGCAAGCGACGGGCGTTGGGTCGATCACGGGCACCATGCGCTCATGCGCCTGCCGGTCTTCAATATCGTCGGCGGCTACGACCCGAGCTTCAGCCATAATGAGGATGCCGAGCTGGATTACCGGCTGCGCCTTGCCGGGCATTCGATCTGGCTGACCGCAAAGACCGAGATGGAGTACCATCCGCGCCAATCCATCAAGCCGCTGATGCGCCAGTATTTCTTTTTCGGGCAGGGGCGGGCACGCAATTTCGCCAAGCACCACGCCCGCCCGGGGGCACGCCAATGTCTGGTGATGGCGCTTGTGCCCGCCTTGCTGCTGACGGTTTTCGTGCCGTTCAGCGCGATCTTTATCTGGCCGCTTCTGGTCTGGGTTCTTGGGTGTCTCGTGGCGGGGCTGTCACTCGCGATTGCGCATAAGGACCATCGCAGCCTTGCCACCGGCTTTCTCGCGGGGCTGATGCAGGTCTCGTGGTCGGCGGGCTATTGGGTGCAAGTCCTGCGCCAGCGGTTCACCCCGAGCCGGGGCATCTGATGACCTCCGAGGCCTGCGACATCATCATCGGCATCTGCACCTTTCGGCGCGCCCATATCGCGGCGACGCTGCAGTCTCTGGCTGCGATCGAGCAGCCATCGGAGGCCGCGCTCTCAGTGATCGTCGCGGATAATGATATCGAGCCCAAGGCGCGCGCGGAGATCGAGGCGGTGCTCGCAGGGCTGCCATTTCCCGGCACCTATCTTCATGCGCCCTCGCAAAACATCTCAATTGCGCGCAATGCGATCCTCGATGCAGCGCGAGCACGTGGGGCCAAGGCGCTGGTCTTCATCGATGATGATGAGACGGTCGAGCCGGGATGGTTGGTCGCGTTGTGGCACGGCTGGCAGGCGCGGGGCTCTGCCGCGGTGATCGGCCCGGTGCGCGCGCATTACGCAAAAGATGCGCCGCCATGGATGGTGCGCGGCGCGGTGCATGATACTGTCGCGCGCTGCGATGCGCAGAGCCGTGCGCAGACCGGGTACACCTGCAACACGTTGATTTCGCTTGAGGATGACGCGCTGCGCGATCTGCGCTTCGATCTGTCGCGTGGGCGCAGCGGCGGTGAGGATACGGTCTTCTTCGATCAGATCCGTAAGCGGGGCGGCGAAATTTTCTACACCGATGCGGCTGTCGTACATGAAACGGTCCCGCCCGAGCGCGCGCGGCTGAGCTGGCTTTTGGCACGCCGCTACCGGATGGGGCAGACCCATGGACGCCTGCTTTGCGCGGGCGCGGGCGGCGGTGCGCGGCTGAAACATGCACTGGTGGCAGGTGCCAAGGCGCTGGCCTGCGGTGGGCTTTACGTGCGCCATCTGGGCGCGCCGCTGGGGCGGAATACGGCGCTGACACGCGGGGCGCTCCATATCGGCGTGATCTCTGCATGTTTGGGCAATGAGGAAATAACTCTCTATGGTGCCTCTGGTGACGCGCCCGAGACTGAAGGGGCGCGGACATGACAAAATTGCGATTTCAGATCGGGGATAGTCCGAATTCCATGACACCACCCACCCGCCATGAACCCGATCCGATTGATCTGTCGCGTCTGATCTCGGCGCTGCGCCGTAGGCGGCGTGTGATCTTTGTCTGTGTGGCGGTCTGGATCGTGCTGGGGATCGTCTATCTCGCGACGACGCCGCGCTATTACTACGCGGGGTCGTCGATCCTGCTCGATAGCAATATCAGCCGCACGATCCAGCAGGTCTCGCAATCCGAAGATCTCTCCACGAATGAGTCCGCGCTCGAGAGCGCCCGGCTGGTCATTACATCCGATGACGTGGCCAATCGGGTGGCGGCGCAGTTGAACCTGCAAGACAATCCGTCCTTCACCAACCCGCCGCAATCGCTGCTGTCAAAGGTGATGGGCACGGTGATGGGGGCGATCAAAAAGCCCATCGGCTGGCTGCGCGGGGCCCCGCCCGAGGCGACAACCGGAAGCGCGCCCAGAACCCCGCTCACGCCCGCGCAGATCACCGAGCGCCAGCAAGAGGCGGTGGCCCGCTACTTGCAGCAAAACGTGCGCGTGGGTCGGATCGGGCGCAGCTCTGCCTTTTCGATCTCGTTCAAATCGAACGATCCGGTGCTTGCGGCCAATGTCGTGAATGCTTTTGCCGATGTCTATATTTCGGACGTGCTCAACGCCAATTACAGCGCGACGGAGCGGATGACGGAATGGATGCAGGGTCGGTTGAGCAATCTGCAGCAGGATGCCCAGAAGGCCGCCGAAGCCGCCGAAACTTTCCGCGTGCAAAATGGGCTCGTGACGACCCGTGACACCACGATTTCGCAGGATTCCGTCGTCAATCTGAACTCCGATCTGTCGAATGCCGTCAGCGATGCGGCGCGGGCCAAGGCGCAGGTCGTGGCCTTGCAGGCGGCGGTCGATGCGGGGCCGGACGCGTTGATGAAAGGCGTGCCGGGCGGGCTCTCGCCGGATGGCTCTGCCAAGTTTGACGGGTTGCAGCGCAGCCTGTCCAACGCGATTGCCAACTTTGACCGGATCAAGGCCCAGCTTGGCCCCGACGATCCGCAACTCGCGCCCTATAAGGCGCGTCTGCAAGAAAGTGCGACCCAGCTTTACGGCGAGATCAAACAGCTATTGGCACAGGCTAAGGGCGAGGAACGCCTGTCCGAGGCCCGCGTGCAGGCGCTGCGCGATAGTGTTCAGGGGGCGGTAGACACGGATGCCAGCTCTGGCTCGGCGCAGGTGCAGCTGCGTGCGCTGGAACAACGCGCCCAGACGCTCTCGACGCTGTATCAAACCTTCCTTGCGAAGTTTCAGCAGATCGATCAGCAAAAGAGTTTCCCGGTGTCGAATGTGCGGATGCTGTCTCGGGCCGAGCCGCCCAAAGCCGCAGCCGGGCCGCGTGCGCGTTTCGTCTTGGCCTTCACGATCCTTGTGGGGCTGATGATGGGGCTTGTGCTGGCCGCGATCGGCGAATGGCGCGACCGCTGGCTGCGTACGGGCGATCAGCTGGCCGAGAGCGTCGGGGTGCCGTTCCTTGGCTACCTGCCGATCTATCGCACGACCGACCGCCCCGGCCTTGTCAAAGGGATGCCGCAAACGCCTGCGCGGGGGCAAGTTCCCCTGTCCAGACCGGGCGAGGCGTCGCGTCAACTGGCACGCATCAGCGGACGCTCCGCGATCTATGCACTGTCGCATCCGCGTTCGCTCTATACCGAGACGCTGCGCAATATTCGCCTTGCGATGCGTCTGTCCGACAGCTCTACAGACACCCGCATCCTAGGGATCACCTCGGCGCGGCCTGCGGAAGGCAAGACCTCGACATCGCTCAATCTGGCCGCGGTGATCGCATCGACCGGCGCGAGCGTCTTGCTGATCGATGCCGATGCGCATCGTCAGGGGCTAAGCCGTGTTCTGGGGCAGACCACGGGGGCGGGTCTGCTTGAGGTGTTGACCGGGGTGGCAAGCTGGCGTTCGAGCACGAAGGAAATTGGCGATACCGGCGTCGAGTTCCTGTCCTGTCCGACACCGGAGGGATTCGTGCAGGCCAGCGAAATGCTTGGCGGCGAGGGGTTCCGGCGCTTCCTGCACGAGCTGCGCGGGGAGTATGACTATGTCCTGCTCGATCTACCGCCGCTTGGGCCGGTCGTCGATGTGCGCATCGTGATCGGAGAGCTGGACCAGCTTTTGTTCGTCGCAGAATGGGGGAAAACCACGCGCGCGCTGCTGAGATCATTGATCAGCTCGCATCCCAAGATCCCGGAAAAACTGCTCGGCGTCGTTCTGAGCAAGGTCGATTTGACGCAGCTGCGTGACTACGTCGACAGTGAAGATAGCGTTAACTACCTGGAAGAATACGGAGATTATTTGCAGACCGGACACAGCTGATCAAGCTTATGGAACCGCGCGCGGTTTCGAGGTTCATTTTTGTGTCAGCTTTGTGTAGGGTGACCTTAGCGTAACGACGGCGAGTCTGCGTTTGCCGGGGGGGAATTTGTGAATTTTTCATCCTTCATCAGAGGCCTTTTGGCGTTTATCGCTGTGCTTTGCGTGGTCTGCGCGCTGGCAGGGTTCGGCTTTTGGACCATCGTTACATTGGCCCTCGCGGCGCTCGTTCTGGCGCAATTCCTCTATCTTGGATGGATTGCCGTGATGGCTCGGGGCGAACAGCGCTCCCGCGAGGAGGTCGATCCGGTGCGGCGCAAGGTGAGCTCGGGCAGTGTCATCAAGACCCGGCATGACGAGGCCCATTAAGCCTCAGTGGCTCTCGCCGGTTTTGAGCGGAACCACATTCTCATAGCCTTCATGCTGCAGCATCAGGCGGAACGTGCCGTCCGGGCGCGCCATCAGCTCCGGCCCGCGGCCGTCCTCGACTACGCGGCCGTCCTTCAAAGCATAGATGTGATCTGCAAAGCGCACCATCGAGGGGCGATGCGCGATGGTGACCACGGTGGTGCCGCTTCGCGCGATCCGTTTGACCGAATGCGCGATACAGTCCTGCGCCTGCCAGTCCAGCGCGCTGGTGGCCTCATCGAGCACCAGAAAGGCCGGTTTGCGCAGGAAGGCCGCCGCCAGCGCAATCCGCTGCCGCTGACCGCCTGATAGCAAAACGCCGCGATCGCCGATCCGCGTTTCAAGCCCCTCGGGCAGTTCCCGAACGAAAGCATCAGCATTGGCCATCTCAAGCGCGTGCCAGATCTCTGTATCTGCGAGCTGCCCATGTGCGCCGCCTTCGAGATTGGCGCGCACAGAGCCGTGGATCAAGAAGCTCTCCTGCGCGACATAGGCGGTCTGTTCGCGCCAGCCGCGCAGGGCTTTGGCGTCCAGCACGGTGCCGTCGACGCTCAGTGTGCCGGATTGCGCGCGGATCAGCCCCATCAACAGATCCGCCACCGTGCTTTTCCCCGAACCGGAGGCGCCGATCAGGGCCGTGACTTCGCCTGCGCGGATGGTGAGCGACAGCCCGTCCAGTGCGGCGCGCGCGCTATCCTCGTAGCTGTAAGACACGTCTTGAAGCTGGATCGAGCGCGCCAGCGGCGGCACATGTGTGGCCTCGCCTGCAGAGTCGTCCTGCGCTGCGGTCAATTTGCGCGACAGCGTGCGAACGTGGCGCCATGCGGGCAGCGAGACCAGCAATTGCTGGGCCTGTCCCTGAAGGCCCAAAAAGCGCGGCGCGATGCGCATCGCGACAAGCAAAAGGGCCACGATACGCGTCAGATCCAGCCCAGCCCAGGTGATCGCGAGAAAGATGAAAGCGGCGGCCCCGGTCGTCAGAGACAGCTGAAACAGGCCCGATCCGGTCGCGTTGGAGCGTGTGAACTCGCGGGTGTCGTGTTTGGTCTGATCGAGCGAGGCTGCGAAAGCATCGAGGTGGCGCGCCTCCCGGTTCGAGGCGCGTGCGCTTTTCAGGCCACCCAAGAAATCCGCGACGGTGCGGAATTGCTCCATCCGGCGGCTTTGCAGCCGATGGCCGAAACGCGCGGCCCGGCGCCGAAAGGGGCGCATCACCAGCAGCGCCACCGTCCCGAAGCCCAGCGTGATAAGCGTCATCGGCCACGAAATCGCAAGGCAGACCGCGAGGTAGATCGCAAGACCGATCATCGCCTGCAGGATCGAGAGCACGTAGAAGGCGCACATGTAGATCCGCTCGATCTCGCCGGTGAGCGCATGCTCCAGCTCGGCCCCGCTCATCCGGCTGACCCGGTCCCAGCGCGCCTTGGAGAGCGCGCGGAACAGCGACAGCCGCTGACGATTGGTGAAATCCAGTAGCACATCGCTGAGATAGACGCTCTTGCCGCGATTGAAGAGCATCTGAAACACCGCAAGCCCGACGAAGATCAGCAGTAAGGTCGGTAGCCCGATGCTCCAGTCCGGCAGGTTGAGCGCGCCAATATGGTGCTGCCCCAGCTCGATCCGACCCAGCCCGCCATCGGATTGCGATAAAAGATGCAGGACCGGCAGCAGAAGCAGCACCGAGAGCCCTTCGGTCAGGCTGCCCAGAACCAGCAAAACCAGCGCGATCCAGAACCGCCCCGCCCCAGTGGCACGCAGCTCGCGGATCAGGCTGAGCGCGTTTCTAAGCGCCTCGCCCGGGGCAAGCGGTTCGGGTTGAGGCGGGGCGGGGGCGCGTGTCATTCGCTGCGATCTTCCGATTGGGTGTCCAGATCGCGCCGCAAGGCAGGTGCAAGCGTGTCGAGCCGGTCGATGCCGCAGGGCAGCTCGAGCCGGCGCAGAGGGACGCTGCGGGCCAGCATGACGGCACCCTGAAAGTGGCGTGCGGCCAGATCCCCGGTCATCCCGTCCTTGCCGAAGCGGACCGCGTAGGAGAAATCGAGAACGGCGGAGATCCGATCCTGCAGGGCAAGCGGGCTTAGCTCCGGGATCTCGCCGCGTCCGCGCGAGAGCAGGCAGAGCCGGGCTGCGGGGATCGGTGCGCGCGCAAGCAATTCGGGCACCATCACGCGCACCTTGTCGATCTGTTCATGGACCTGCGGACGGGCCTGCCAGTCCTGACCGGGCAATTGATGCGAGAGGTTTTCCTGGGCCAGCTTGACCTGCCCGAAGCCCGGCCAGATCAACCCCGTCGCAGGATCGATGGCGACCAGATCATCGGCCAGCAGGCGCGCGCCCGCCCGCAGCAATGCGGCACTGCTGGAGGACTTTCCCGTGCCCTTGTCGGCCATCAGCACGATGCCCTGACCGTCAAGATCGACAGCGCTGGCATGGAGCACGAAATAGCCGCAGCGGCGCAGGCATTCTGAGAGCACCGGGCCAAGCAACGGAAAGGCGATCAAATCGTCGCTCACATCGGGGGCCGGATCGACCAGGATCGTGCGCCCGCCATCGCAGACCTCGAATGCGCCCACGGTCTGCCACCAGAACCGCACGCCTTCAGGGCCAAAGGCCGTCCATGTCGGCAGATCGCGCACCCCTGCGGGCAGCTCAATCGCGCGGCGGTGAATGCGCACCGAGCCGTCCTCGGGCAGCGCGTCGGGACCGGCGGGCGAAAGCTCGGGCAGTTCGATATCGGACAGGAACAAAAGCCCGTAGCTTTGGTAGCGATGCATGGGGCCTCGAGCGGTCCCTGCGTGCCGTTCCAATTGCGCAGCTACCTGACCAAAATTACTCATGCCCGTCCCTCATATGCCAGTGTTTGTCGAGTTGCGCTCAGGCGCATGAGCCATTGCTCAAGCCAGAACACGCGCCACAGCCTGCGCATCGCGGTCGTATCGGATGGATCTTGCGTCAGTCGCGCGGCCAGCGCGCTGAGCGCATCGGGGGCGACATAGCCCTCAAGAACCTCAGGCATTGCGCCTTGGTAGCGGCTCAGATGGCCGTGCGGATCCGCGCGCAGACCGCGCATCAGATTGGGGGTGAAGTCGGTCTTGTCCGGGCGCAGCCGCACGCGATCGGGCAAAATGCCCTGCATCGCCGCGCGCAAGGGCGCCCGGGTGCGGCCTTGCGCGATCTTCGCCGCGTCCGGCTGACCCAAAGCGATGGCTACGACCTCGCGGTCATAGAACGGGAAGCGCAGCTCGATCCCCTGCGCAGAGGCCGCGCGGTCGAAGAACTCGAACGCATCCGCCGTGCCCGCATTGGAAAGCAGCGCCGCGTGAAAGCGTTGATGCTCTGGCAGATGGGCGTGGGTGTCGCGCAGGGAGGTTTGGATATTCGCAACAATAGCGCTGCGCTCGGCCAGATCGGGATCGACCAGCGCGCGCCAGCTCAGCGTGTCGGGCCGCTCGGCGCGTCCCAGACGCCGCAACGCGCCGCGCAAGGGGCGGGGGGCGTGATGGCCGAGCAATTCCAGCATCAGCCCACGGGGGCCGCGCGGATCGCCGCTAAAGCGGGCATGGGCGCGGCAGGCGAGATAAAGCGCCGCCCAGTTCCCGTTGCGCGCCAGCGTATCGAGATGCCATGTGCCCATGCCGATCACCTCGTCGCCGCCATGCCCGTCGAGCACCGTGCGCATCCCATCCTGAGCCAGCCTGCGGTGCAATTGGCGCGTGGTGACATGGCCAAGGCCCAGAACAGGCTGATGATGCTCGTCGAGAAGCGTGTCGGGGTCATCGAACGCGCCGCCGATCAGCGCGGGCAGGTCGATCCCCTCGATATTGCCCGTCTCCCGCAGCGCGTCGATATAGACCCCCTCATCCATCTCCGGCATCCCCGGAAAGCGCAGCGAATAGGCCGGGACTGGGCGCGCCGCGTGATCTGCCGCCAGCCGCGTGATCGAGCCGGAATCCAGCCCGCCGCTCAGCAGGCAGGCGGTGCGGCCCCGCATTCTGCGGGTAACGGCACGGCGCAGCGCCTCGGCCAGAGCCTCGGGGGCATCGCGCGCGGACAGCTCGCTGGCCTCAAGCTGCCACCATTGCCGCATCAGAACGCTCCCGCGCTCGACGATCATCATATGGCCGGGTGGCAGGCGCTGCACATCCGCATAAGCGGTCCGCTGCGTGTCGAAGGTTCGGTCGGTCAGGTATTCCGCGATCCAAGCGGCGTCAGGGCGGGCGGGCTGAGATCCGAGCTGCGCGAGCGGGTAGGGCGCGCTGGCCACGCAGATCAGATCAGGATCGACCCGATACGCCACGGGTTTCACACCGAACCGGTCGCGCACAACGATCAGCCGTGCGCTGCGCGGATCCCACAGACCGAAGGCAAACTCGCCCTCGATCCGCGCGATGGCGTCGAGGCCCCAGCGGGCATAGGCCTGCAAGATCGCCTCCGCATCCCCGCGATAGGCCGCGCCCGCTTCCTGCGCGAGCTCCCGTCCGTTGATGATTGCAAGATCGCCCGTCAGCAGCGTGCCGTGATCCTCGGCCTGCCACGGGCCCAGACCGGAGGGCCCTTGCCCGGCACTGTCGAGATAGAGGTGGCTCATCGCAACCTTGCCGTCGGTCTTCTTTGCGATGCCATCGGGGCCGCGATCTGCCATCGCGGCGGTGACCGCCTGCAACAGGCTTGGAAGCTGCGCGGGATTGCCTGACAGCATCTGGCAGATCGCAAAGCCGCTCATTTCGAAACGGCCCTCAGGGTGCGGCCCTCTGCCGGGCGGCTGCGGTCCGGGGGCACGAAGAATTGGTGGGTGCGCAACATCTCGGCAGAGCCTCCGAGCACGATCTGTCCCTCATGCAGCAGCCAGGCATGGGGGCGAAACGCATCGCCTTGCCCGGCGGGCAGCGAGAGCCGCAGGTCACTGGCAACGCCGCGCTGCGCGAGCAAATATTGCCCGGCAAGCGCCTGCGTCAGACAGCTTGCCACCGGCACGAGGCGCGCGGCGGCACCAACCGACCATGCAATTTCGCGCAGATGGTGATCGCAGTTTTGCGGCGCGCCGGACGGGACCTGCGCACAGAGTGCCGCATTGCGGGCCCGCCAGATATCGGCGCGGTTCAGGCTCAGCGCGATACGTACGCGCAGGACCGTTGCAAGCGCGACCAGTCCCAGTTGCAGCTTATGCGCAACGGTTCGTCCGCGCGCGAGGTCGAAAATCACTGGACCGGCTCAATCAGATTCTGGGCGTGTAGCTCTGAGAGCAAGGCAGCGATATCGGCGGCACACACTTCGGGCGTGACATCATACGCCTCTGTCACAGCCGTGATCATCTCGTCGCGATTGCCCGCGCGCGCGATGACCTCCCAGACGACAGCGCCTACGGCATCAAGGCTGAAATATTGATTCGAGCGCATGTCGAGCACGGCAAGTCCATCGCCGTAGGAACACACGACACAGTCCTTCGCGGGCCGGTAGCCCTGAATATCTTGATCGAGCATTTTAGAATTTCCCCATGGCATCTGCCCGAGGCGGCAGAGGCCGCCTCGAACAGTCATTTCTCAGACCTTACGAGAAGGTGAGATCGCCGAAGTCGGTCCCGGACGGGAAAGCCGCGTCCAGCGACGAACCGGTCGAAGCGCCATGGGTACGGGCTTCAAGCTTACCGTGCTTCTGCAGCATCGGGGTGGAGTAGGTTTTCTTTTGCATCTGAAATTCCCCCTTCAGGATTTAAGATTCAAGTCGTTGGCTTTTGCCAAGATAAATGCTTCCGAGACTGGGGGAGATCTGTCAACGTGACCAAAAGATTCTCAGGAATACCTTACCCGATTTTACAACCCTAAATTGCATTGGTAACGAGATTGTTTTTATTTTCGCACCATTGGGAGATTCAAAAAAATACCTGTTTAAAAAACGGGCACATTTGAAAAAAATATGACTTAAATAATTCACATACAGGGGCAAAACGAATCGCTTATTCCGAATCAAATTTCATCGATTTATGGTGACCTGAGACGACCAGCTTCGTGGGAGCGAACAATTGCCTTACACGCCCGAACAATTCAAAAACGTGCGCGCCTATGAGTGTGAGACTGAGGTTCGGTATCTGACGGCCTTGGCGTCCCAGGTTTTTGGCGGCGTTGATGCGGGAAAGACGCATCCGGGGCTTGACCCGCAGCGCCTCTTCGATGTCGCGCGGCTCAACAAGATGCTGGCCTTTCTGCCCGCACGCGCTGAGGCGTTGCCGCCGGGCTGTGCGGGGCTCGCGCCGAAAGTCGATCAGGTGCGCCTGCGGATCTTGGCGCTCAATCGCCGTGGGATCGTGAGCGGTGCGGCCGTGTCACGCTGTCTGGCCCGCGCAGAGATCCCGCATGTTCATTTCAAAGGGCCGCTCCAGCAGATAGCGCTTTATGGCAGCTATCTTCAGAAGCCCTCGGGCGATATCGATATCCTCGTGCACCCGGCCCATCGCAAACAGGCCGCAGAGCTGTTGCGCGAGCTGGGATATGACGAGACCGAACGCGCGATGTCGCTGTGGTGGACGCGGTTTCTCAGCGAGATCCATCTGCGCGACCCGGAGAGCGGCATCGTCGTCGATCTGCATCACGGGCTTCAGCAGGCGGGCCTGCCAAGACCCTATAATCTTGAGGGATTCTTGCAGCGGCGCTCCGAGCTTGTGTTCGAGGAGATGACTTTTCAGGTGCCCTCACCGCTGGATCGGTGTTTGCTGGCCGCGATCTCGATCAGCAAGGCAATGCTGGCGCGTGAGCCCGCGCTTGGCAATGTCACCGATATGCGCGCCGCGTTGCACAGCCTGACGCCTGCCGATCACACTGCCCTTGCGGGTCACGCGGCGCAGAACGGGATGGCGGGCACCTTGGCGCTGGCGATGCGGGCCGTGCACAGTGTTTTCCCTGAGCTGCCGCGCACGCCCGCGCTGTCACAGGCGATTTTTCCTGAGGTTTCAGAGGCGGATTTGCGCCGTATGCTCTGCACCCCTTGGATCGAGGGCTTGTGCTGGCCGCGCCGTCGGCATTTCCTCAAGGCGCTGTGTGGTCCCGGATTGCCCCGGTTCCTCCGCGAAAGCCTGCGAGCCGGGCTGTCCGAGCTGTCACATAAGGCGATCAGCTCGTGGAATGCCGGCGCGTTGAGACAACAGGAGAGCAAGCCATGAGCGCGACTGTCTGTGTGATCATCCCGGCGCATAATGCGGCGGCCACGATTGGCGATTCGGTGCGTTCGGCCCTTGCGCAGCCCGAGCTTGCCGAGCTGCTCGTCGTCGATGATGCTTCAACCGATGACACGAGCGAATGCGCCCGCGCGGCGGCGGGGGGCGATGCGCGCCTCACGGTGCTGCGCCAGAACAGCAATATCGGCCCCGCCGCCGCGCGCAATCTCGCAATCGCCGCCTCGCGCGCGCCGATCCTCGCGATCCTCGATGCGGATGACTACCTGCTGCCGGGGCGCTTCGCGGCGCTGTTGGCGCAGTCGGATTGGGACATGATCGCCGACAATATCGTCTTTGTGCCGGAGAGCCGCGCGGATCTGATCGCCCCCGATGAGCTGCCAAGCGCCTCGGACGGGCCGCTTTCAGGTCTGGGTCTGGCGGAATTCGCGATCGGAAACCTGCCAAGGCGGGGCGTGTCTCGCGGCGAGTTGGGCTTTCTCAAGCCTTTGATTTCTCGGACATTCATCGAAAAATACGCGCTTGGATACGATCCCGCGCTGCGATTGGGCGAGGATTTTGACCTATATGTCCGCATGCTTGCGGCGGGCGCGCGGTTCAAGGTCAGCGCGCGGGTCGGATATGCCGCCCGGGTGCGCGCCAATAGCCTCAGCGGTCAACATCGCACCCATGATCTCGGAGGGTTTTTGGCGGCTGCCCGGGCGCATCTTGCGCTTCCGGGCCTTGAGCCGCAGGCACGCAGCGCCCTTGAGACCCATGCCCGCAGCCTGCGCAATCGCTATCTGCTGAGCGCGTTTCTAGAGCGTAAGAGGGCGGATGGCTTTGGGGCGGCGATCCAGTTCGCGCTCGCCCCGCCGCAGAATTTCATGCCCATCGCGCGGGGCGTTTTGCGCGACAAGATCCGCGTTGTGATCAAGCCCAAAGTGGTGGAGCGGCGCTACCTGCTGCCGGTCGGTTAGGGGCCCAATCAGCCCGCGACCTGTTTCGGGTCGAGGCCGATCGTGAGGATGTCACCGGGTTTGAGAACGGTGTCGAGATCCGCCTCGATTGGCTTGGCCTCGCCACGCCGACGCAGTGTGACATGCACATAGGCATCGGGATCCTGCGCGGCACCAAGCATCGCCACGAGCTGCTCTTGCAATACGCGTTTGGTCTGGGTGTCGGCGAGTTTGGCCTGCGCCGTCTGCAACTGCCCCAAAAGGTCCGCCGAGCGCCCTTCAACGGCTTCCAGCCGGTCAGCCTCGGCTTTCGCAAGATCTTGTTTTGCCCGCAAAATAGAGGTCTGAACGTCCAAGCTCTGGGTCTCGATCAGCGACAGGGCACGCTGCGCATCAAACTGTCGGGAATTGACGGCAAGGCCGCGATCCGCAAGCTGGGTCATCGCGTCTTGCTGCTTCTGGGCCAGCGTACGTTGCTCTTCGAGCACTTCGGATTTCTTGTTCAGCGAGTCGATCTCGCTGTTGAGATTGTTGATGCGCCCCGCGATCAGCGTCAGCGACCGCTTGGTTTGCTCCTGATGGAGTTGCAGCAGGTTCGTCTCCTGCGTCTGAAGCATCGTGCCATGTGCGCCGCTCAGCAGTAGCGGCGGGAATTCGATTGTCTCTGCGCCCGTGCGCTCGGCCTGAAGGCGAGCGACGCGCATCGCCAGTTCGTCTTCGCTTTGGCGCAAACCTTTGAGATCGGCCACCGCCTGTGCCTGAGTGCGCATCGGATCTGAGGCGGACAGGCCCGAGAGCGGCACGCCGCCCGCCATCGCCATCGCCATGCGCGCCGTGAGCCCGTCTTGATAGACCTGCGGGCCACTGTCACGCACAAGGCCTGTCACGAGAACGGGCGGGCGCTGGGAGATCGTCACGGTCACAGAGGGCGGAGTTGCGAGGGCCAGTTGCCGCAACAATCCCGTCGCGATGGTCTGCCCGAGTGCATCCGGGGACATGCCGGCCACGGGCATAAGGCCCAGAAATGGAACGGATATCTCACCATCAGTGTCGACGCTGAACGCGGTGGGCATGGATTGCCAAGGCTGCACGCGCCCGGTGGTTGAATCCCAATCGACGATTGAGATCGTCAGCTGGTCCTCGGGGGCAATCGTGGCAGAGAGCGCCGAGCCTGCGAACAGCACGGAGGCGAGGAGGGCAAGACAAAGATGTTTCATGAGATCCTGTTGTTCAGCGCGCGCCGCGGCTCATGAGGACCGCAGGCACAGTGCGCGCGAGAACCCACAAATCGAGGATATTGGACCAGCGCGAAGCATAGAAGCGGTCCAGCTTGACGCGATCACGATAGGACATGTCCGAACGTCCCGAGACCTGCCACAACCCGGTCACGCCGGGACGGGTGCGAAGATAGTGCTTCACGGAGCCCGAGTAATTGGCCAGCTCGGCGTGAACGACCGGGCGCGGACCGACAATGCTCATCTCGCCGCTCAGTACATTATAGAGTTGCGGCAGCTCGTCGAGGCTGAGTTTCCGCAGCACGACCCCCAGCGCGGTGACGCGCGGATCATCGTCCAGCTTGCGCTCACGCAGCCACATGGCGCGCGCTTGGGGATTGGCTTTCAAATGGCGCTCCAAAACCGCGTCGCCATCGACCACCATCGTGCGGAATTTCCAGCAACGGAATTCTCGGCCATTAAATCCGATCCGTTTATGGCCATAAAAAATCGGCCCTTTATCGCTTAATTTCACCAATAGGCATAATCCCGCCAACAGGGGCAGAAAAAGCGGAATAAAAAGCGCGATCAAAACCAGATCTATACAGCGTTTCGTGCCACCGCCAACGGGTGTGTAAAAATACTGTTTCGGTTTTTTGACAGTGTAGGGAACCTCGACAAGAGAAGTTCCTCCGGATTCGAATATCCGGAAAAGATCGAATGACATTCTTCGGCTCCCTAAAACTAACCGTATTTTCCCCGCACAACCCGCGTGAGATCGCTAGCCTGGATTTCTACTGCCTCGGTATACTCCGTTAACCCAGAGTTATCATCTTGTACCAGAGGCTATTCGCACTTGCAGAAATTTCAAATGGATTGTGACGGAATCTGGGCGAAAACACGCCGAGCTGAGGAAACCCGCCGCTCTTCTTGACGCTGCGGTAGCTCAAATGGTTAATTTTTCGGCACAGGATCAACGATCCGAGTGAGAGGCCTACATCACACTCCTCGCGTGACGATGAGAATCACGTGAGCACCGCGTTCGTTCAGTCTTCCTTAGGGGGGCGGCGAAACTATGTCGTCCTATGAGGTAGTTGCGCGACCTGGAACGATGAAGCGACGGATCGAGGTGGATGCGATCGCGCGCAAGGTGCGGGGTTCACGAGCCTTGGCGGTCCTATGCTCATGAGCGGCACCTGCGGTATTTCTCGGCTAAGGCACCCAGATGCTGCATGCGCGAAAAGACGCTTGTCTGCCAAGCCCTCAGGGCGCTGGCAAATAACTATCTCGGAAAAGGGAAAGTTTGGCTGGGATGGTAGGATTCGAACCTACGGTACACTGTACCAAAAACAGTTGCCTTACCACTTGGCTACATCCCAACTTGGCGCGGTTTCTAGCCAAGGAGCCGCGGCGCTGCAAGAGGAAAATCCGACAAATTTCGATTGCGTGCGATCGCGTGCTCGGGCAAGGGGCAAAGATGGAAACGACCGATGTAGTCATATTGGGCGCTGGGGCCGCAGGGCTGATGGCCGGGATCGAGGCCGGACGGCGCGGTCGTCGGGTGATCGTGATTGATCATGCGCGCAGCCCCGGTGAAAAAATCCGAATCTCCGGGGGCGGGCGGTGCAATTTCACCAATCGCCTGCTGACGCGGCAGAATGCGATGCAGCGATTCCTGTCGCGCAATCCGCGTTTCGCGCTCTCGGCGCTGTCGCGCTACACGCCTGAGGATTTCATTGCCCGGATGGATGCCGCGGGGATCGCATGGCACGAGAAACATCTCGGTCAGTTGTTTTGCGACGGCAAGGCGACGCAGGTGGTCGACATGCTGGTGCGCGATCTGCGCGCGGCTGGGGGCGACCTGCGGCTTGAGGTTTCGGTGCACTCGCTCGCGCGCGCGGGCGAGTCCTTTAGGGTTGAGACCTCTCAAGGACCGATCCTCGCGCAGTCAGTCATCGTGGCGACGGGCGGCAAGTCGATCCCGAAAATGGGGGCCAGCGGCATTGGCTACCAGATCGCGCGCGATTTCGGGCTGAAGCTGGTCGAGACCCGACCTGCGCTGGTGCCGCTGACCTTCGCCGAGCAAGAGCTGGCACAATCGGCGGCGTTGGCGGGGATCGCGCTCGATGTAAAGGTGCGCCGCGGCAAGACCAGCTTTGACGAGGCGTTGCTGTTCACTCATCGCGGCGTGTCGGGGCCGGCGATCCTGCAAATCTCGAGCTATTGGCGCGAGGGCGATGCGATTGAGGTGGACCTGTTTCCCGGGCGCGACATTGCCGCTGAGCTTGCCAACCTGCGCGGTGAGACGGGGCGGCAGGCGGTGCATAACGCGCTTTCGCGTGCGATGCCCGACAAGCTTGCGCAGTATCTTGTGGCGCAGGCGGGTTTGACAGGGCGGCTGGCGGATCAGTCAAACAAGGCGCTTGCGGCTCTGGCAGAGCGTGCCCATCGCTGGCAGCTCAAACCGGTAGGCTCCGAGGGCTATCGTACCGCCGAGGTCACGCTGGGCGGTGTCGACACAACCGATCTCGACGCCAAGTCCCTGCAGGCGCGGGCGCATCCGGGGCTCTACTTCATCGGCGAAGTCGTCGATGTGACGGGCTGGCTCGGCGGGTATAACTTCCAATGGGCGTGGGCGTCGGGCTGGGCCGCTGGGCAGGCAGCCTGACGCATCCCATGCCTCACGCGGCATTGAATGCGACTACGTGATACCTTTGAGGTATGACATCAGACCGGGCGCGGCATGGCATAACGCCGCCGCGGTGCGACATACTCTGGCAGCAATGCTGGAGGGAGGCACGCGTGATCAAGCTGGCGACGTTCGAGACATTTATTGTCGATGTGCCCACAATCCGGCCGCATGTGCTGTCGGTCGCCACGATGCGCGCGCAATCCATCGTCATCGTGCGGCTGCGCGCATCGGATGGGGTCGAGGGCATCGGCGAGGCCTCGACGATTGGCGGGCTGAGCTACGGCCCCGAAAGCCCCGAAAGCATCAAGCTCACACTCGATACTTATATGCGGCCGATTCTGGAGGGTTGCGATCTGGCGCAGGTGGGGGCCACGATGGCCGCGATCAGCAAGCGCGTTGTGGGCAATCACTTCGCCAAATGCGCGCTTGAGACGGCTCTGCTCGATGCCAAGGGCAAGCGGCTGGGCGTGTCTGTCTCGGAACTGCTGGGCGGCGGACGCCTGCGCGAGCGCCTGCCGGTGGCTTGGACGCTGGCCTCAGGCAAGACGGCAACCGATATCGCTGAGGCCGAAGCGATGCTCGACGCGCGCCGGCACAACATATTCAAGCTCAAGATCGGCAAACGCAGCGTCGATGAAGACGTGGCCCATGTCGCGGCGATCAAGGCTGCGCTTGGAAATGAAGTCAGCCTGCGCGTCGACGTCAATCAGGGCTGGAGCGAAACCGACGCGGATCGCGGTATGGCCGGGCTTCTCGAGGCCGGATGCGATCTGGTCGAGCAACCCGTGCGCGGCCATGCCCATGCTGCCATGAAACGGCTCTCGGCCCGGCACAGCCTGCCGATCATGGCCGACGAGTCGCTTCAGGGCCCCGAAGACGGGTTCGCCCTTGCGATGCAATCCTCGGCGCGGGTGTTTGCCATCAAGATCGCGCAGGCGGGCGGGTTGCTCGCGGCACAGGAACTCTGTGCGATTGCCAAGGCCGCAGGGATCGAGCTCTATGGCGGCACGATGCTCGAAGGCGGGGTTGGCACCGTGGCCTCAGCGCATCTCTGCGCGACCCTGTCCGATCTGGCCTGGGGCACGGAATTGTTCGGCCCGCTCTTGCTGACCGAGGAAATCCTCGAGACACCGCTCGACTATTCAGATTTCTCGCTTGGCGTCCCCAACGGCCCCGGTCTCGGGATCGCGCTCGACGCCGAGAAGATCGACCGGTTTCGCCGTGACGGAAGCACTGCCCGACGGATTCACGCAGTATAGGGCCGCGCGGGATGCGCGCATGCCCCGATGATTTGACCAGACCGAAGGAGGAGACCATGACTGAACTGACACAAAGCGCCGAGATGCAGAAGTTTCTCGACAAGATCGCAGGGCTCGATCAGGCGGGCGGCAATCCGCGCCTCAAGCAGATCAGCCGTAAGCTGATCGAGGCGATTTTCGAAACCATGGACGAGTTCGACGTGAGCGACGACGAGTTCTGGTTCGCGCTCAACTACATGGCGGCTGCCGCTCCGGAATATGGTCTTTGGGCCGCAGGTGTCGGGATCGAGGCGATGCTCGATATTCGCAACGACATCAAGGACCGCGAAGCCGGGATCGAAAACGTCACGCCGCGCACCATCGAAGGGCCGCTCTACGTGCCCGGCGCGCCGCTCGAAAAAGGCTTTGCCCGGCTCGATGACGGATCCGACGAGGGCGAGCTGTTGATCATGCACGGTCAGGTCCGCGATGCCGATGGCAAACCGCTGGCGGGGGCGATCGTCGATGTCTGGCACGCCAATACGATGGGCAACTATTCGTATTTCGACCAGACGCAGAGCGACTATAACCTGCGCCGCCGGATCGAAACGGATGCCGAGGGGCGCTACAAGTTCCGCTCGATCCTTCCCTCGGGCTATGGCTGCCCGCCCGGCTCGAATATCGAGACCTATCTTGCAGCCCTCGGGCGCCACGGCAAACGCCCGGCCCATATCCACTTCTTCGTCTCTGCACATGGGCAGCGCCACCTGACGACCCAGATCAATATCGACGGTGACCCCTACCTGCATGACGATTTCGCCTATGCCACGAAAGACGATCTGATCCCGGAAGTGACGCATCACGAGGACGCCACCAAAAGCGGTGTCGAGGGCGTCTCTGGCCCCTATGCCGAGATCGAGTTCGACTTCACGATGGTGAAGGCCGCCGATCATGATGAAGAGCACGAATCGAGCCGTGCGCGCGTCGAGGCGCTGAGCTAAGCGCGCCTTAGAGCAAACCTTGAAAACAGACGCGCCCGCTCGATCAGGTCGGGCGCGCTTGACATCAGCGCGGCGGTGCGGGCAGATCTCAGCGACTTGCAAGGATAGCTGCCGACGATGATCACGATTGCCCGCGAAACCCCGCTGAGCCCCGAACTCACCGAGCTGCACGCCCGCCACCGGGCCGCCATGCATGCCGAGTCGCCCCCTGAGTCAATCCACATGCTGCCTGCAGACGCACTCGCAGCCCCCGGCATCTCGTTTTTCGTGATGCGCGAGGACGGCGCCGTGATCGGCATGGGCGCCTATAAGCGCCATTCCCCCGAGCTGGCCGAAATCAAATCGATGCATGTGCTCTCGGAACTGCGCGGGCGCGGCCTTGCGCGTCGCCTGCTTGACCATCTCGTCGCGGAGGCTCGCGCTGAGGGGGCCGTACGGTTGAGTCTTGAGACCGGGACACAAGATGCGTTTGGCCCCGCTCGCATGCTCTACGAAAAGGCGGGCTTTGCGGAATGTCCGCCCTTCGCGGACTATCGGCTTGATCCCTATTCCGTCTTCTACACGCGCGAGATCTGAACTTGCACGCTACCGCAATCTGCAGCATTTAGGAGCAACGCGGTCCCGTAGCTCAACTGGATAGAGCACCTGACTTCTAATCAGGATGTTGAGGGTTCGAGTCCTTCCGGGATCGCCAGTCTGAAATTTTTTCAATAAATACAATGTCTTTGTTTTGAGTTGGACATTGATCTGGATATTTGATCGCGCGCATCACCGACGGAAAGTCGGCCGATTTATCGGAATGCTCCGCCTCCTCTATCGTCCTTTGGTCCAGAATCGTCATGCGCGGATCCTGTCTCGCCCGGTTCTCCCGAAACATTGCGGCCCGCAGGGCACGCAGCCCGTGAGCGTGACTGTCCCTTGGCAATGACGATGAACGCAAGATGTTCCGGGGTGACACGAGGCAGGCTTCGGGATCGCCGATGTGGTGGCGCTCTGAAAGGCAGGGCGGGCCCGTCGCTGTTGGTCCGATAGGTCATCGGTTCGCGCCGAAGAAGTTCCGCACGCTGCTGTTGGTCTTGTGCAAAACGCAACGCTTGCCCCGCCGCCCAAGGGCGAGATTCTACGAAAGGGCAATCCTGCCGAACCTCTGAAACGGTTTCCCGATAATCGATTTTGGCGCATATTTCGATAAATTAAGTTTGTATTTCAGTATTTTATATTGTTTTGAAATATTTATTGGACGACTGTCCAGTGAATGTGTTCATCTTTTTATGTGGAGACGGAGGCTCCGCTTAGGGAGGACAATATGCAACTTAAGACGTCATTCGAGTACGTGATCGTGGGCGGCGGTTCGGCGGGGTCGGTCCTTGCGTCCCGCCTGTCCGAGGACTCTTCAGTATCCGTGTGCCTGCTTGAGGCGGGCGGCAAGGGCGACCACATTCTGATCCGCGCCCCCGCAGGGGTCGTGGCCATGCTGCCGGGGCATGGAAAGGTCTCGAACTGGGCCTACAACACGGTACCTCAGCCGGCGCTGAACGGACGCCGAGGCTACCAGCCGCGCGGTAAGGGGTTGGGAGGATCGAGCGCGATCAACGCGATGCTTTACGTCCGGGGGCACAGGTCTGATTATGACGGCTGGGCCGACATGGGGTGCGAGGGCTGGGCTTGGGACGACTGCCTGCCCTATTTCCTGAAATCCGAAAACAACGACGCCGGAGCAGGTGCGTATCATGGTGACAGCGGTCCGCTGCATGTCTCGGATCAGAAGGCTCCGCGACCGATCAGCCGTGCCTTCGTTCAGGCAGCCACGGAATGCCAGCACCGCAGGGCCGCCGATTTCAACACCGGAGACAATGAGGGCGTCGGCCTGTACCAAGTCACACAGTTTCACGACCAAGCCCGCAACGGCGAGCGGTGTTCGGCTGCGGCGGCCTACCTTCACCCGATCATGACCACGCGCATGAACCTGACGGTGATCACCGGGGCACATGCGACGCGGGTCCTGACCGAAGGCAAGCGCGCCACCGGTGTCGCCTATCGCAAGGGCGGGAAGGACGCGCATGTGAGCGCCACGAGAGAAGTTATCCTGTGCGGCGGGACGTTCAACTCGCCTCAGCTTCTGCAACTCTCCGGCATCGGCGCTGCCGAAGAGGTCCAGCGCCATGGGATCGAGGTCGTGCATGACCTGCCCGGCGTGGGCAAGAACTTGCAGGATCACTTGGATTTCATCCTTGCCTACACGTCGAAGGACACCGACAATTTCGGCATTGGTCTGGCAGGCGCTATCGGCTTGACCAAGCATATCCTGAAATGGCGCAGGGATGGCGCGTCGATGATCGCGACGCCCTTTGCCGAAGGCGCTGGGTTTCTGAAGACCGATCCCAGCTTGGACAGACCCGACATCCAGTTGCATTTCGTGATCTCGATCGTGGACGATCACGCGCGTAAATTACATATGGGCTATGGATTTTCATGCCACGTCTGCGCCCTGCGGCCCTACAGCCGCGGTGAGGTCTTCTTGGAAAGCGGCGACCCGATGAAAGCGCCGGGGATCGATCCGCAGTTCCTGTCAGACCCGCGCGATCTTGCGACGACGATCAAGGGCGCGAAGATGACGCGCGAAATCCTGAAGGCCCCGGCCATGACGCCCTATCGCGACAAGGAGCTCTTCGGCATGACCGACGGCATGAGCGACAAGGACTGGGAGGGCCATATCCGCGCGCGCGCCGACACGATCTATCACCCTGTCGGCACCTGCAAGATGGGCACGGATGACATGGCCGTTGTGGACCCCGAACTGAAGGTGCACGGGATGGAGGGGCTGCGCGTGGTCGATGCCTCGATCATGCCGACGCTGATCGGCGGAAACACCAACGCCCCGACAATCATGATCGCGGAGCGCGCGGCCGACATGATCCGTGGCAAGACCCCTGCAGCGATCGCAGCAGAATGAAGGAAGACAGCATGTCCGGAACGATGATGTGGCAAGCCTTGACGACCGGGTCGCTGATCGCCGATGCCGAAAAATACCATGCCGGAACCGAGATCGTTTCGGTCGAAACCGACGGCTCATTGACCCGCTCGACATGGCGTGAGGTCGGGGCCAAGCTGGTGCTGCCGGGGCCCCAACTGGATGGAGAAAGCCCTGCCAGATTGATCGATGCGGAAGGGGAGACACTGTCGTTTGGCGTGCCGATGATCTGGATGGGCTTGCTGGTCAGATTGAAGGCTACCGGGGGCAAGCCGACCTCGATGAAACGCACGGTGGTCGGTGGTTCGGCGCTGCCGCCATCCTTGATCCGCGCATTCCGTGACCAATACGGGGTGGCGTTGATCCACGCCTCTGGGATGACGGAAACCTCGCCGCTTGGCCCGCTGAACCAGCTGTTGGAAAAGCGTTCCGGGCTGAATGAGGATGAGCAGGCCAAACTGCGCGAAGGACAGGGGCGCCCGCCCTGGGGCATGGACCTGCGCATTGTGGACGAGGCGAGGGCGGAACTTCCCCGCGACGTGGCTACGCCGGGCGAATTGCAGATCCGGGGTCACTGGATCGTGGACAGCTATTTCGGACAAGACGGCAGTGCACTGACCGACGACGGTTGGTTCGGCACCTGTGATGTCGCAACGCTGGATGCCGATGGCTACATGGTAATCTGCGACAGGTCCAAGGACATCATCAAGTCCGGGGGCGAAAGGATCTCGACGGTGGAGCTTGAGACTGAGGTCTTCTACGATGGCAAGGTCGCCCATAGGCAGGTGCCGGATCGCGTGATTTTTGTCGAAGCGTTGCCCCTTGGCGCGACGGGCAAGGTGCTGAAGAACAAGCTGCACGAAACCTATGGCGGCGCGCTGATGCAGGACGCATGATATGAATCAGATCAAGCAAGATATCACGCCGAACCTGTCCTCGCTCGACCGCGACCTCGAAACGCTTGCCGCGGCCAAGGACAGCTGGGCGCGCACAACGACGGACGCGCGCATCGCGGTGCTGTCGGAGATCAAGGATCGCCTGCTGGAGGTCGCTGACGGCTGGGCCGAATCGGCGGCCCGGCACAAGCTGATCCCGCCCGGCTCGCCATTGGCAGGCGAGGAATGGATTTCGGGTCCCTATGCGGTTATGTCCGCCTGCAACGGGCTGATGCAGACACTGGCGGGGATGGAGGGGAAGAGCTTTCTCAACCACCTGAAGACCCGCAAGACCGCGAATGGTCAACTGGCCGTGCGCGTTGTGCCGAATACCATCTGGGATCGCCTGCTGCTGTCTGGCGTTGAGGCGGACGTTTGGATGGAGCCCGGTGTCACCGAAGAGACGCTCGCCGCCAATACTGCCACCGCCTATGACGACCCGCCCGAGGCCCGCGAAGGCGGCGTCGCGCTGGTGTTGGGCGCAGGGAACATCGCCTCCATCGCGCCGCTCGACGTGTTCACCAAAGCATTCTCGGAGCACAAGGTGGTCATCCTCAAGATGAACCCGGTGAACGAGTATCTGACCCCGTATCTCGAAGCCGCGCTCAAACCGCTGATCGACCGGGATACGCTGCGGATCGTGAAGGGCGGGGCCGAGATTGGCAGCTATCTGTGTGCGCATGATCTGGTGGACGAGGTCCATATCACTGGCGCCGCCGCATCTCACGACGCTATCGTCTGGGGGCCCGGCAAGGAGGGCGCAGACAACAAGGCCGCCGGCACGCCGAAGCTGACGAAACCGATCACGTCGGAACTCGGTGCGGTCTGCCCGACGATCGTTGTCCCCGGCAACTGGTCGAAGGCCGACCTGCGGTTTCAGGCCGAACACCTTGCGACGCAAAAACTGCACAACTCGGGCTTCAACTGCGTGGCGTGCCAGATGCTGGTCCTGCCCGGTGAGTGGCCGCAGAAGGATGCTCTGCTGGCCGAGTTGCGCGCAGTGATGCGTGACGTTGACGCGCGGCAGGCTTATTACCCCGGCGCTGCCGACAGGATGGAGCGTTTCGCCCGCGAGGCGCCCGAAGCCGAACGGTTCAACCGCGGCACTGCCCCCGCCTGCATCGTGGCCCCCGTGGGGGCCGGGCCGGGCTGGTTTACCTCAACCGAGGTCTTTGCCCCGGCCATGTCGATCCATGAGATTGCCGTCGCCGATCCCGCAGCCTACCTGATCGAGGCCATCCGCTACGCCAACGACACGCTGCACGGCACGCTTGGCGCGAATATCCTGATCCATCCCGACACGATCCGGCAGGTCGGCCACAAACGGTTCGAGGAGATTATCGCCGAGCTGCGCTATGGCACCATCGCGATCAACGCCTGGACCGGTCTGGCCTTCTTGGCGGCCGCCTGCCCTTGGGGGGCTTTCCCCGGTCACACGCTGGACGACGTGGGCAGCGGTATTGGCTTTGCACACAACACCTTCATGTTCGACCGTCCTCAGCGCGTTGTCGTGCGGGCGCCGTGGAAGCCGTTTCCAAGCAGTCTGGCCACAGGCAGTATGACGCTGTTGCCGCGGCCGCCATGGTTCGTGACCAACAGGCGGCAGCATGTTCTCGGCAGGCTTCTGACCCGGTTCCAGCACAGCCCCGGATGGTTGAAACTTCCGCGTATCTTCGTCAATGCCTTGAGGGGGTGAGCATGGGAAAGACCGCGACGTGACCAAACTCGACAAGATTGCACGCCTGGCCGAGAAGGCCGACGCTAAGTCAGCCAAGCGTGCCCGCAAAAAGGATGAGCTTGCCGACAACGCGATCGCGGCGCTCAAACAGCTTGGCTATGCCCGCACCAGCCTGCGCGACATCGCCGAGCTGTCGGGCGTCGCCGTCGGCACGCTGCATTACTATTTCGAAGATAAGGTCGACCTGATTACCTACTGCGTCCGGCGCTACAAGACCGGCTTCATGGCGGACATGCAGTCAATCCTCTCCGGAGATGTCGCACCGGACCAGCTTGCCGCCCGCCTCGTGAAAGGATTGGCTCTCTCGATCCGCCGGGATGCCGAGACGCACCGATTGTGGTATGATATCCGGTCGCAGGCACTGTTCGACGCGGCGTTCAACGATGTCGTGGAGGAAATCGAAGATGGCCTCGTCAGACTTGTCTCGGTGTTCCTCTCGCGCACCGGACACACGGATGTAGAGCCGGGGTCAGCCTATCTCATGCTGGATGCGATCTTCCGGTTCCATCTACAAAAATTCCTGTCGGGCAGTACGTCAGCCCCGGCCGGGTTCGAACAACAGGCCTCAGAAATTCTGGCGATCATCACATCTGCCTCCAAGGGCTCAGCGCCCGGACGAGCGGACGTGTGACCGGCATCGCAGGTATCCGGCATTGGGCCATTGGCGAAACTGCAGCGAACGGGCTATGGGTCTTATCCCAGCCCGCCCGCCGTGCCTGAGCTTCAGCGGATGACCGGGTTGCTCCAGGCCCGCTTGCCCGCCGCGTCGATCACCGTCACGCGCAGCCAGCGCCCCTTGGCAAAGCGCGACAGCGGGATCTGCGCGCGGGTCATGGATTGGCCATGTACGGCCAGGGCGGCATTGCCGGGGCCTTGCACGATTACGCTCGCACAGGCGCTGCATTCCACTTCGATGTAGCGCTCGGTGATGCGGATGTCGCGCAGCTCTGGGCCTTGGCTGGAGTAGAACGCGCCGGCTTTCAATGCCGCGAGAAGCGCCTCGGGCGTGTTCTCGGGCGCTTTCACCATCACCCAGCCGCCGAAATGATCGGGCTCGGAGAAATGCGCATCATCGGTCGCAATCATGCTCAGTGCGCGTCCTTCGGACAAAAGCAGATCGGCGATCGAGAACCCGTCGGGACGGTCAGAGCCCGTCGCACAGCCATGGTTGTAGATCTCAACGGCATGGGCGGCACTGACCGAGCGCGCATCGGCCAGCGTCAGCCCCGACCATTGCGGATGCGCGATCGCGACGAAGGCTCCGGCGGCCACGGCGCGCGCCGCGATCTCGGGGCCGGTTTCCTGATCGGCGGAGGGGGTGAAAAAGGGCGTGTTGGAAGGCGCAAAATCGCGAGGCAGCCCAACCGCGAGGATGTGCCACAGCTCGCCATTTTCCTGCGCGCCCGAATGCAGCTCTGCCCCGAGCAGCGTGGTGAAACCCGCGTCCCGCATCGGCACAGTATCGGCAATCGGATAGTCGAACAGCCCCACGAAATGATCGGTCAGCGCGATGAAGTCATAGCCCTCCGCCTTGTAGCGGCGGCAGACCTCTTCGGGCGACAGCGCGCCATCGGACAGTGTCGAATGGGTGTGCAGATTGCCGCGCCAGAACGATCCGGGGGCGGTGAAGGCGGGCAAGGTGGCGGGGAATGTCATGAAGAACGATCCTAATGTGGCAAGACGGGCGGGTCGGTTCAGGCGCGCCAGAGATTGACCTCGGTCCCTGTGGCGCACGCACGGGATGGGGCAAAGAGCGCGCCCAACTCCGTTTGGTCGCTCGGCGCGACCTGAGCCCGGATAGACATATCGTTTGTGCGGCGCGGGGCAAGGGCTGGCGTGGCAGGCAGCCGCAGTCTCACGCCCGCCGCAGCAGCGCGCGTGGGGATCTTCGCGGGGCCTCGGGGCCACGCAACGTGAGCCTCAGCGAGAGGGCGGCGGTTCAGGTGGTCTCGATCCGCCGCATCTGTCCGCGAAAGAAGGTCAGCGCATCGCCGTCATGGCCCAGAACGGCGCGTTCGACATGGCCCAGCACCAGAATGTGGTCTCCGCCCTCGTGGCAGGCGACGCGGCGACATTCGAACCGCGCCAGACAGCCCGCGATCAGCGGCACGCCCTGTGCGTTAAGCTCATGGGGATGCTCTTGCAGCGCATGCGCATTGCGCGCGGTGGCAAGACACAGCGCATCCTGATCGGCGGCAAGCACATGGATCGCATAATACTCGGCGCGCTCGAAATGCTCGAACCGGCGCGAGTTGCGGTCGGGCGCCCAGATCACCAGCGGCGGATCGAGCGACACCGACGAGAAGCTGTTGGCGGTGATCGCGACCGGACCGGCCTCGCTCGGCGCGGTCACGATGGTCACGCCGGTTGCGAAACGGCCAAAAGCGTCGCGCAGCGTCCGGGTTGTCTCGGGGCCGGGCACGAAAGTATGCGGCGGTTCAAACTGCTGAGCGGCGGTCATCATGGCACCTCCTGACCGAGCCCGGCCTGATAGAGCCGGAACCATGTTTCACGGTCCAGCGTGACTTTGAGCGCATCCGAGAGCTTCGCGATACGCGACAGGGTATTGGTGCCCATGACGGGAATGATCCGGGCGGGATGGGCCAGCAGGAAAGCGGTGGCGACGGCCGCCCGATCCACGCCCTGCGCCGCGGCGATCTCGTCGAGCACCTCTTGCGCGGTGCCCGTGCCCGTCATCAGCGCACCGCCGCCCAGCGGTGACCATGCCATGACCGGATGCGCGTGGCGCTGGTGGAAGGACAGATCGCCATCGGTGAAGGGGGACAGCCGGCTCAGGCTGATCTCGATCTGGTTCGTGACGAGCGGCGTTTTCATCGCCGATTGCAGCAGCTTCCAGTCCCAGGGGCGGAAATTCGACACGCCCACCGCGCGGACCTTGCCCGAGGCCACCACTTCGTCAAGGGCCGCCCCCGTCTCATGCGGGTCCATGAACGGATCGGGACGGTGGATCAGCAGCAGGTCGATGCGGTCGGTTGCGAGTTCTCGCAAGGAGGTCTCGACCGAGAGCAGGATATGAGCGCGGGAGGTGTCGTAATGCTTGACCGGGCGATCCGCGTAGCGCCCGATCGGGGCTACGATATCGCATTTCGTGACGATCTCGATCTGATCGCGCAGCGAAGGGGCCGCCTCGCGCATGGCGGTGCCGAAAATGCCCTCCGCGCCGTAATCGCCATAAATATCGGCATGATCGAAGCTGGTAATACCCTGGTCAAGGCAGGCATCGATCTTGGCGCGTACATGGGCAGGCGAGGTGTCGGCATCATCGCCCAGCCGCCACATCCCGTAGACGATGCGGCTCAGTGCGAGCGTTTCGGTTAGCGAAATCTTATCCATCAGCGGCGCTCTCCTGCGGCCAGAGGGGTTGCGGGCGGGCCCATCGGCGCTCGGCCATAGACCTCGGGGAGGGACACCGTGTCGAGATGCGGCATCACGAGCCGCCCGAACTGGCGCGCCTCGTCGATATGCGGATACCCCGACAGGATGAAGGAGCGAATGCCCATCTTGCGGTAATCCTCCAGCTTGGAGAGCACCTGATCGGCGGACCCCACCAGCGCCGCACCACAGCCCGAGCGCGCACGGCCCACGCCGGTCCAAAGGTTGGGTTCGACATAGCCGCTCTGATCCGCGAGGTCGCGGTTGCGGGCCTGTCGCGAGACGCCCAGCGAGGCTGCGTCATGGGCGCGCTCGCGGATCTTGCGGCCTTCCTCATCGTCAAGCTGTGAGACGAGATGGTCGGCGTATTCTTTCGCTTCGGCCTCGGTGTCGCGCACGATCACATG
Organism: Thioclava dalianensis; assembly: GCF_000715505.1. Classification (GTDB taxonomy): domain Bacteria; phylum Pseudomonadota; class Alphaproteobacteria; order Rhodobacterales; family Rhodobacteraceae; genus Thioclava; species Thioclava dalianensis. Next base: position 187,294 of record NZ_JHEH01000002.1, on the reverse strand, counting down.
CACTCGCAGCCCGTAATCGAGCACACGCCCGTAGCGCTCGGCGGCGGCATGGACGGTCTGCATCCGGGCGGCGAGATCCTCGCGGGGTTCGGGCCACATCAGATAGACATCGCAATGCTCGGCGCACAGCTCGACCGCCGCCGGAGAATAGCCGCCGAAATACAACAGCGGCCCGCCGGTCTGGTAGGGCTTGGCCGGGTCGGTGGTGAGCCCTTTGAAATTGTAGATCTCGCCCTCGAAATTGATCTCGTCGCGGGTCCATGCCTGTTTGAGGATCTCAACGACCTCGCGCGAGCGCTGGTAGCGATACTCACTGGGTTCGCTCTGCCCGGGGAAGTCGGAGGAGATGATATTGACCGTCAACCGCCCCTCAAGCATGTGATCGAGCGTCGCGATGGTGCGCGCCAGCATGATCGGCTGCATCTCGCCACAGCGCACGGCGGCGAGGAAATTGATCCGGTTGGTGACCTGCGAGGCCCCGGCGACGAAGCTCAGCGTGTCCTGCCCGACCTGATAGCTCGACGGGCACAGGATGTTGCGAAAGCCCTGCCGCTCGGCCTCGCGCACGATATCCGAACAATGCGCCCAGCTTGAGCGCAGATCGCCCTCCGGCACGCCCAGATGGCGATAATCATCCGAGCAGAGGGCCGAAAACCACGACACCTCCGCGGCATCGAGATCCTGCGATTTTACCGGCACAACAGTCATTGGGAGCTCCTGACGAATCCGTTCGATTTCCCTTCACTTAGCAGTCGCCATGATATAAATCAATGTTGTATCAATTTTCGAGGCTGCCAGAACATGCAGGGAAATCAGGGGGCCACACGCACCGGATTGCCGATTTACCAGCAGATCTCGGAGATGCTGATTCGCGACATCGCAGCCGGGCGGCTGTCCGATGGCGAGCGCCTGCCGCCGGAACGCGCGATGGCCGCGCAGCTTGGGATTGCCGTTGGCACCTTGCGCCGTGCGCTGGCAGATCTTGAGACAAAGAGGCTGCTGGAGCGGGTGCAGGGCTCGGGCAATTACATCCGCACCTCTGAACTGCGCGAGCATTTCTACGCGATGTTCCGGCTTGAGCTGTTGGCAGGCGGCGGCTTCCCGCATGCGCAGATCCTGAGTGTCGATCTTTGCGACAAGCCTGACGATCTACCACGCTTTGGCATCTCGCGCCGGGCCAGCCGGATCCGCCGCCTGCGCAGGCTCGATGACACACCGGTTGCTGCCGAAGAAATCTGGCTCGACGGGTCGATGGGCAAGGTCCACGCCGAGGGTCTCGAGGACTCGCTCTATGAATATTACAAGCGCCAGCTCAATTTCTGGATCGTCTCGGCTGAGGACCGTGTGAGCTTTGCGCCGGTGCCGGATTGGGCGCCGCCCGAGCTTGCCTGCAAGCCCGGCGAGATCGCGGGGTATATCGAGCGTTTTAGCTGGGCCGATCGCGCAGCCCCGGTCGAATTTTCGCGCACATGGTTCGACACGAGCCAGGCGCATTACGTTCAACGCATGAGATGAAGGATAAGCCGATGAGCAAAACGATCTGCTACGGGATGATCGGATGCGGCATGATGGGGCAGGAGCACCTGCGCAATATCGCACTTCTGGAGGGGGCCGAGGTCCGCGTGATCTTTGAGCCCGATCCCGAGATGGCCGCGAAGGCGCTGAGCCTTGCGCCGCAGGCTCGGCTGGTGGGCTCGATCGCGGAACTGCTGGAGAGCGCGCCGCTCGATTGTCTGGTGATCACCAGCCCGAATTTCCGTCATCTCGAACAGCTTGAAGAGATTGGCGCCACGCGCCCGCTGCCGGTGCTGGTGGAAAAGCCGCTATTCACCGCGCCCGAGGATGCCGCGCGTCTGGCGGCCTTTCGCGACAGCTACGCAGCGCCTGTCTGGGTCGCGATGGAATATCGCTACATGCCGCCGATTGCGGCCTTCCTCGACGAGATTGAGGCCGCAACAGGCGGCGCCACTATGCTCACCATCCGCGAGCATCGCTTCCCGTTCCTGACCAAGGTCGGCAACTGGAACCGTTTCAACCGCTACACGGGCGGCACATTTGTCGAGAAATGCTGCCATTTCTTCGATCTGATGCGCTTGGCTTTGGGCTCTGAGCCGGTGCGAGTCATGGCCTCGGCACCGCCTGCGCATAACCATGTCGAAGAGGCGGGCGCGCCCGATATTCTGGATGCGGGCTATGCGATTGTAGAGTTTGCCTCTGGCGCCCGCGCGATGCTGGAGCTGTGCATGTATGCCGAGGGTTCGCGTTATCAGGAAGAGGTCAGCGCCGTTGGTCCCAAGGGCAAGATCGAGGCTCTGGTGCCCGGACCCACGCGCTTCTGGCCCGATCATCTGGGCGCACCGCCCGTGCCGAAACTCGTGATCTCGCCGCGCCATCCGCAAGGCCCGGTCGAGCGCGCCTTGCCCGTGCCGCCCGAACTGCTCGCGGCGGGCGACCATAACGGCTCGACCTTTCACCAGCATGAGGGGTTCCTCGCGTTGGTGCGCGGCGCGGTGGCCGCGCCCGAGGTCACTCTTGCGGATGGCTGGGCGGCGGTCGCCATCGGTCAAGCCGTCCAGCGCTCCATCGCAACCGGGCAGGCCGTCTCTATCGACAGCCACCCTTGGGCCGCATCCGCGCGATAAGCTCCGTAAGCGGGTCGGGTCGGTGCAGGCCCGCCCGCCTTGCCCGCCCGCGCTTCACGCAAACATCTCTGCGCCGATATACGAGCCCTCGCGTGGGGCGGGGGGCGTGAAAAAGATCCCCGAGCCGATATGCGAGACATATTCCCCCAGCGCATCCGCCGTGCCCATCTTGCGCTGCAGGCGGATGAAATGGGCCGGGTCGTTCTGGTAGCTCACAAAGAGCAGCCCGGCATCGAGCCGTCCCACCGGATCAAGCCCGTCCGTGTAGTTGTAGGAGCGGCGCAGGATGCGAACCCCGTCATTCATCTCATGCGACATCATCCGAATATGGGCATTGTCGGGAATGACGAAGGCACCGTCCGGCCCGGTCTTGTGAAAATCGGGCGTGTCGAACTCCGCAGTCCCTGTGAGCGGCGCGCCGGACGCTTTATGGCGGCCAAAGACGGCGTTTTGATCTGAGATCTGGTCATTGTCCCAATTCTCGATCCGCATCTCGATCTTGCGCACGACCTGATAGCTCCCGCCGCGTTGCCAGTCCGGGCCGTCATTGACCCAGACATATCGGTCGAACTCGGTCTGCTCGCGCAGATTGCGGGTGCCGTCGCGAAAGCCAAAGAGGTTGCGTGGCGTGACCTGCCCCTTGCCCGCCGAGGCGCGCCCAAAGCCCATCTGGGTCCAGCGCGTCACTGCGGCTCCGGTCCGTTTGGCAATGCGTGCGAGGTCGCGGATCGCGTGATAGGCCACCTGCGGATCCTCTGCGCAGGCTTGCAGCGACAGATCCCCGCCGGTGAAAATGGGCGAAAACGCGTCTGACGGTAGCACCGGCAGGTCTTCCAAAAGGGCAGGGCGATGCGCGCTCAGCCCAAGCTCCGGGCGGAACAGGCCGGGACCAAAGCCGATCGTGACCGTTAGCCCCGCAGGTCCCAGATCGAGCGCCTCGCCGGTGTCGAGCCCGCGCGCCTCGGGGCGGGAGGGCTCGACCGCGCCCACCGTCTCGCCCTGCATCAACAGTCCGATCGCCGCCGACCAGCGCGCGAGCAGAACCTGCAAAACGCGCGGGTCCTGCGTACTCAGATCGAAGCTCATGAACATCGTGTAGCGCTGCGGCGGGGTTGCGATCCCGGCCTGCGCGCGGGGGCCACCGGCGCTGCGATAGAACGGGTAGCTCACATGCATCGCGGGATTGGCCGCATCGCTCATCGGATCGGGCGCGGGCGGCATGGCCTCGTCGGCCTGAGCCGCAGCGGGGCGAAGCGCCGCCCCCATCCCCCCGGCTGCGGCCCCCATCATCAGCCCCCGTCGGGTGAGCGCGGAGGCTTTGGCTGCAGGTTTTGAGGGCGGGGGGAAAAGGGTCTTTTTCATGGTGGGTCTCTTCTGGCTGATTACCCTGCGGTCGCGACTTTTTCCGCGATCTGGGCGAGGGGTTCTTGCAGGCTCTGGATCGCTTGGCTGAGCTTGCGCGCATCCGCTTTGCGCCGCTCGGGCGTGTAGGTGACATAGCCGCCAAGCGCTTTGGGATCGCGGTAGTCCTTGAGCATCCCCTCGACCGTGGCAAACCGTGCATTGATCGTACGGGTCAGATCAGGGTCGATCTGCATCATTCCCGGCTCAAGAAAGGCAAAGGCCTGCTGCGCCCCTTCGATATTCGCCGCGAAATCCACCAGATCGATATGGCTGAAGGCCTCTTCTTCGCCGGTGATCTTGCCGCTCTGGACTTCTTCGAGAAGGCCTGCTGCCCCATTGGCGAGATCCTCGGGCGCGTAATGCAGCCCCTTGGCCAGCGCGTCGAGCTTGGTGACATTGGCCGTCAACTCTGCTGCGCGCTTTTGCGTGTCCGAGCCGATGCTCTGGCGCTGGAACAGGTCGCGCTCGATTGCGTGGAAGCCATGCCAGCCGATATCGGGATCAAGATTGGAGGCGCGCATGTCGATCAGGTAATCGAGATTGCCCGCATTGTCGGTCGGCGCGAAACCGGGCAGCACAAAGCCTTCGACATCCGATTCAATGCGCTCGTAGAAGGGGCGGGCCTTGGCATAATCGGCCTGCGCGGTTTCCAGATCGCCTGCATCGATTGCCGCTTGCAGCCGCTTCGTGGCGACCAGCATCGCATCGACGGTGCCATCGACATATTTCGCGTAGCCCTGCGTGCCTTCCTTCAGCAGATCCGCCGTCGATCCACTGGCCCGCTTGGCCGTCCCCGTCACGGTGAAGGCGACAGTGTCTTGCGCGGCATTGGGGCAGTAGATCTGGTAGCTGCCGCCATCCAACGTGACAGTGAATTTCGACGCCGGAAGGCCGGGGGCGAGGTTTTCCTTCTCGCCGAGGATCCGGTTGTCGCTTTGCAGCTCCAGCTCCGAGATTGCGGGGGCTGAGGTGTTGGTGACGGTGAAGGTCACCGGCCCCGCCTTGGCGCTGTCATGATCGAGCACACAGGCGCCGCCGTTTTCGCCTGTCAGGGTGACGGCAATCTGTGACACGCCATTGGTGATGGGTGCGGGATCGGCGGCAGCGCCTGTTGCGCAGACTAGGGTGAGGGCAAGGGCGGTTTGCGGCCCCCAGATCCGGGATGTGTTGGAACGCAGCATCGTCACTCTCCTTTTGATGGTTTTGCGTTGGGACGGTGGCTGGGTCACATGGACCGGGCTTTGAAATTGAGGAGGGGCCGCAGGCGTGCGCCCGAGAGCAGCAGGGCCAATGCGGCCAGCAGCATCACGATCGGCAGCTTGCGCGCCCAGAAATGGAACTCGATGTGCGCAAGGCGCTCTGTGCTCAGCGCCCGCGCGGTGGCTGTGACCTGAGCGGGATTGACGCGCCAATCGGGCAGGGGGCCGCCGCTCGGGTCATGCGCAAGCCGTAGGCTGCGCGAGGTTTGCAGCCCGCCGCCCGATAGCCGCAGCAACATGCTGTCTTTCCCCTGCGCATCGAGCAGCGCGCCATGCGACGTCCAGAGCGTCGCCGTCTCAAGTGCGGTCCAGTGCGCGGTGAAGGGGCCCGGGTTGCGCGCCGGGCTAAGCCCGACAAGGCGGCGCCCACCGGTGATCTGCGCAAGCTGCGCATAGCTGAGCGTTTGGGAGGCGTTTGCAGGTGTGCTCTCGTGGCGCAGCTCGTAGCGCTGGGCGGCGAGCCCGGCATGGCGCTCGTGCTGCGGGCGCGTATCGCTCAAGGGCAGGCTCCGGGTCTGACCTGCAAGCGTGAGGGTCACCGCGTCGTCCTTGAGGCTCAGCGTGGCGCCGGGCAGAGCGGTGCCTGCGGAATCGGCCTCGATCAGGGACGCTTTGTCCGGCACGCTCGCGCTGGGACGTGGATAGAGCGCGGCCAGCAAGCCAGCGCCTGCGATCAGCGCCACGGCGCAGGCCCGCTTGATCCGGCGCGCTTGATCCGCGCCGCCCCGCCAGCGCTTGGGCCAGTAGACAAAGGCCGTGACCGGCACGAAATAGGCCAGCCAGCCCAAAGCCTCGATCAGATGAAGATTGGCGGGCAGCCCAAGTACGCCCGTCAGCAGCGCCGATTGCACCGAGCCGGGGGCCACGAGCCAGCTTAGATCGGCCACCTGTTGCTGTCCTGCCAGAAGCCAGCCTGCCTCATGGGCGGTGCGCAGGGCCGACATCACAAGCCCTGCCGCGACGAGGATCAAGAACGCGCCGGTCCAGCGAAAGAACCGGCCCAAATTCAGCCGAACGCCGCCCAGATAGATCCCCCAGCCGATGATCACAGCCAGTGCGAGCCCGAGCCCCGCGCCGAGTGCGGCCAGTGCGCCTGATTGCGCCGCCGAGACCGTGGCGAGCAGGAACACCGCCGTTTCGAACCCCTCGCGCAGCACGGCCAAAAACGCCATCAGCGCCAGCGCGATGCCGCTTCCCTGACCAAGCGCCGCGTCCAGATCTCCATGGATCTGGCTTTTCATCTGATGCGCGTGCCGCGTCATCCAGACGATCATTCCGGTCACGAAGATCACGGCGATGGTGCCGATCACGGTCTCCATCGCCTCTTGGCGGGCCTGCGGCAGGCCCTGCTCGACCAGTTTCAGCCCGACGCCCACGCCAATCGAGAGCGCAATTGCGGACAAGACCCCCAGCCACATCATCGCGAGGCCCTGACCGCGTTGGCGCAAAAAGGCCGCGATCAATCCGACGATCAAAGCGGCCTCGAGGCCTTCGCGCAATCCGATGATGAAGGTGGGGAGCATGGATCTGTCCTGAAGTTCGGGCTGCTGCTAATTTCGAGTAAAACTATCGGATATAGGCCTAGGAGCGGCGGCGCGTGGCCGCAACTCTATTCCTGATATTTTCACTCAGGTGTGATCGGTGCGGCAAACGGCCTTTGGGATGTGTACTCTTCGCGAGCAGGCCCTATTTGGCTCTGACACAGGCCCTCACGGCGCGGCACTACCCGCATGCAAGGATGCAGAGCATGGCTTCGAACCCCTACTATACTGGCCCCTTGAGCGATCACTTTGATGGCGTGCGGTTTTATTCGCCGGGCCAGCCCGCACCGGATCGCAGTCTGCGCGATCTTTGGCGTTGGCACCGTTCGGGCACGCGGGCGCGCTGGCCCAAGACCGTGCCCGTGACGCAGGTCAAACCGCCTGCGCGCGCTCAGGCGGCGCGGCTGACGATGGTGGGGCACGCCTCGGTGCTGATCCAGATTGCGGGGCTCAACCTGCTGACCGATCCGGTGTGGTCCGAGCGCGCAAGCCCGCTATCCTTTGCCGGACCGCGGCGGGTCAGCGCGCCCGGAATAGCGTTCAATGACCTGCCAGAGATTGATGCCGTGCTGCTCAGCCATAACCACTACGATCATCTGGATCTGGCGACGCTCAAGCGTCTGCATAGGCGCGATGCCCCACGGATGGTGATGCCGCTTGGGACCGATGCGACCGTGCGCAAGGCGGTGCCCGATGCGCGTATCGAAATCGGCGATTGGCACGATCAGATTGTGCTCTCGCTCGATGTCAGACTGTCGCTGACGCGCGCAAATCACTGGTCATCGCGCGGGCTGCGCGATCGGAGAATGGCGCTGTGGTGCGGCTATTGGATTGACGCCCCGCAGGCTCAGATCTGGTTCGCGGGCGATACTGGATATGGGGATGGCGCGATCTTTCACGATCTTCGGGCGCGCCACGGCAGCCCCGATATCGCCCTGATCCCGATCGGGGCCTATGAGCCACGCTGGTTCATGGCGGCCCAGCATGTCGCGCCCGAGGACTCCGTGCAGATATTCCACGACATCGGCGCGCGCCAGGCACTGGGCATTCACTGGGGCACGTTTCAGCTCACCGATGAGGCGCGCGATGCTCCCAAGGAGCTGCTTGCGGAATTGCTCGCACGCGATAGAATCGCATCAGAGCGTTTCGCGGCCTTCGGGCCCGGCGATGTGCATCAAGCGGCCTCAATCACGGCGCAGCCCTAGACAGCTGGGTGCGCGGAGGGGCATAGTGACCCGCTTGGCGTGCGAAAATGCACGATTGCCAAATGGCGGGGTGTTCTCTATAAAGGACATGCTACGTTTTTTCTACCGCATACTGTCTCCTTACGGCTTCAGCTGCTTTTACGAACTGACTGAGCCGAACTGCTGCATGTCGCAGGCAGACTTATTATAGGAGATCTCACGATGGCTGAAGGCACCGTGAAATGGTTCAACCCCACCAAAGGTTTTGGCTTCATCGCACCGGCTGATGGCGGCAAAGACATCTTCGTGCACATCTCGGCCGTTGAGCGCGCCGGTATTGCACGTCTCGACGACGGCCAAGCCGTGACGTTCGAGCTCGAGACCGGCCGCGACGGGCGTCAGTCCGCACGCGATCTCGCTCTCGCTTGATCCACTGGTCTTAGTCCAGTTTAGCCCGGTCGGTCTTCGACCGGGCTTTTTCATGCCCGCATGTCGGGCCATATAACGCAGAGTTGAGATGACCAAGACCAAAGAGAACCTCGACCTGTTTGCGACCAGCGCCACAAAGCGCCCCGCAAACCTGCACGACAAAACCGCCGCCGCCGCACGCCAGATCACCGATGATGCAAAATCGGAACGCGATGCCCAAAGCGCACGGCTTAAGGCCCGCCGCATTGCCCGCGATACCGGCCAGCCCGTGCCAGATGACGGTGCGGCCAATGACGAGACCGATCCGCAATAGGGCGCAACGCCGGGGCGCGGGTTTGGGCGAGAGGCCCCGAGACCCGGGCGCGCTCTTTCGTATCGGTGACAATCGCGCTCTTCCCCTCGGGACGCAGCCGCAGTAAGCCGAGACCTCTCAGGAGGTGTGCTTATGCGCGTTTTCATCAATGGATTTGGCCGGATCGGGCGGACGGTGCTGCGCGCCTGGGCAGAGACGCCGGAACGTTGGCCGGGGCTTGAGGTGGTCGGTGTCAACGATATCGAAGCGCCTGATATGTTGGCCTATCTTTTCGAATATGACAGCGTGTTTGGCCCGTGGCGCGGCAGTGTCGCGCTGGAGGCGGGTGCGCTCGTGATCAACGGTCGGCGCATTCCGCTGCACCGGGCGCGCGATATCTCGGCGCTTGATCTGTCGGATGTGGATCTGGTGATGGAATGCACCGGGCGCGCCGATACGCCCGAGATTGCGGGGCAGGGGCTGGCGGGCGGCGCGCGGCGCGTGCTGATCTCCGGGCCTGCGAAAGCGGCCGAAATTACCGTCGTGCTTGGCGCAAATGATGCGGATCTCAACGGTCAGCGACTGGTGTCGAATGCCAGTTGCACGACAAATGCGCTGGCCCCTCTGGCGCGCTTGATCGATGCGGAGTTTGGCATCGTGACCGGCTCGATGACGACGGTGCATTGCTATACCGGCTCGCAGCCGACGGTCGATAAGCCACGCGGACCGATGGAGCGCTCGCGCGCGGCCGCGCTCTCGATGGTGCCTACGACCACCTCTGCAGGCGTGCTGATGGAGCAGGTCCTGCCCGATCTTGCCGGACGGCTGGTGGCGCAGGCGGTGCGGGTGCCGACCGCGAGCGTTTCGGCTGTGGATCTGGCCGTGACCGTGGCGCGTGCGGCGACGCCCGAGCAGGTGAATGCGGTGCTCAAGGCGGCAGGGGGCGTGATCGGGGTAACCGATAAGCCGCTCGTGTCGACCGATCTGCGCGCCCGACCCGAAAGCGTGGTGATGGCGCTGCCCGAGACCCGCGCGACAGCGCATGGGCTGATCCGGGTATTTGGCTGGTACGACAACGAATGGGGCTTTTCCAACCGGATGCTCGATATGGCCTGCCGGATGTAGGCTCTCCCCTTGAGCTGCCGTCTGCCCATGAAAAAGCCCCGCTCGATGGCGGGGCTTTTCTTAATCTGTGCCGGGCTTGCCGTTAGCGGCGGTCGCCCATGAACTGCAGCAAGAACATGAACAGGTTGATGAAGTCGAGATAGAGCTTCAGCGCCCCGAGGATGGCAGCCTTGCCGAGGAAGTCGTCCCCGCCGCGTGCGGCCAGTTCCAGATAGGTGTTCTTGATGTTCTGCGTGTCATAGGCCGTGAGGCCTGCGAAGATCAGCACGCCGATCACCGAGATCGCGAAGGCCAGCGCCGAGGAGGCGAGGAAGATGTTCACGATCGAGGCGACGATCAGACCGATCAGGCCCATCATCAGGAACGAACCCATCGCCGAGAGATCACGCTTCGTGGTGTAGCCGTAAAGCGACAGACCCGCGAAGGAGATCGCCGTCACAAGGAAGGTCTGCGCGATCGACACGCCGGTGAAGACGAGGAAGATCGACGAGATCGAGGCCCCCATGAGGGCTGCGAAAACCCAGAAGACGAGCTGAGCCGTCGAGGTGGACATCTTGTTGAGCATCGCGCTGAAGCCAAAGACAACGGCGAGCGGTGCGAACATGATGACCCATTTGAGCGGGCTTTGATAAATCAGGGCGCCGAGCTGGGTCAGCTGCATCTGGCCATCCGGCCCGGTGGTCGCAGCCATATTCGCAAGCGCCCAGGCAACTGCGCCTGTGACGAGCATCGCCACCGACATCAGGCCATAGACCTTGTTCATATGTGCGCGAAGACCCTCATCGATCACCGCCTGACGCGTGCCCGCCCGCGGGGTCCGCATCGTTTCAAAATCAGCCATCAGCAACCTCCAACAAAATCGCCCGGCGTTCCCTCTGCCGGTCTTGTGTTCGATATTGGCAGAGAGGACGCATAATTCAAGATTGCTTCGGGTCGGAAATGCACGGTTTCACACCGGTTTCACAGAATGCGAGCTGGATTAGTGCGGTTGGCGCCAATGGGCGGGCGCATCCCATGCGCGCCTGCGGGCCTCTGAATGCGCCTCGGTCTCGCTCAGGCCCACGTCCCGCAGTAATTTTGCATCGAGTTTGCGCAGGTCGCGGCGGGAGCGCTGAAGCGCCAGCGCGGTCGCGATCCGCGCGCTCAGGGTGGCGAAGAGGCGGCGATGTGACGCATGCGAGATGCCGCGCCGGGAAAGAGAGCGATCTGACATTTTGAGCCTCCTTTGATGGCAGTGCGCGATCAGCAATGCTTGTAATTTGGGGGAAGCGCGGGGATAATGAAAACGAATGATTGTGCGCTTATGCATCAAGGATTGTGATATATGGCGAGCCGTAATCTCGATATTGCCGCGTTGCGCGCGGTGCTGACCGTGTCCGAGACCGGATCGGTCACGCGCGCGGCGCATCTGCTCAACCTCACGCAATCGGCCGTCTCGATGCAGATCCGCCGACTTGAAGAGATGTTGGACAAGGTGCTGTTCGACCGCGCGGCACGGAAGATGCAGCCCACGCCCGAGGGTCGCGTTTTGCTGGAACATGCCCGCCGCATCTGTTCCGAGAATGACGAGGCGCTGGCACGCCTGACCGGCCCTGAAGCGGTGACAAACGTGCGCTTCGGCCTGCCGCATGATCTCGTGCGCCCGCAGATGCCCCGGCTCTTGCGCGAATTGGCGATTCATTGGCCGATGGTCCGGTTGCAGCTGGCCTCGCGCCGCTCAGGCACATTGCGCCGCATGTTCGAGGCGGGCGAGTTCGACATGGTGCTCACCACCGAGGAGCAGCCCGGCCCGGGTGCTGAGGTGTTGAGCGAGGATCAACTGGTCTGGATCGGGGCGAAGGATGGGCGCGCCTTGCGCGAGCGCCCGTTGCGGCTGTCACTTGAAGAGGGCTGCGCGTTTCATGCGGCAGCGATCAAGGCGCTGAAGCAGGCAGGGATTGTCTCTGAGCCCGCATTTGACGGCAACTCCGACGAGATGGCGAGCGCCGCGGTGGCCGCTGATATGGGGGTTGCGGTGCGCATGTCGCGCGATCTGCCGCCGGGCTGCGAGGTGCTGGGGCCCGAGAGCGGGCTGCCGCCGCTCGGTCTCACGCGGATCTGTCTTTATGATACGGGCCAGCTGCGCGGCGCGCCGGTGGATGGGCTGCGCGAAAAGCTCCGCGCGGCCTATCGTTAAGCGCGCCTCGCTCTCAGATCTCGATCACCAGCTTTCCGGTGGCGCGCCGGGCGCGCAGATCCTCCAGCGCGGTTTCGACCTGCTCCAGCGGATAGGTGGCGCCGATATGCGGATGCAGGCGCCCCGCCTCGAACCAGGTGAACAACTCTGTCATCGAGTCTCTCAGGAGCGCTGGGTCAAGCTTTGCATAGCCGCCCCAATAGACCCCGTGGATCGAGATATTCTTGACCAGCGCATGATTGAGCGGGAGCTTGGGCGGGCGTCCGGCGGCAAATCCGATGGCCAGATAGCGCCCGCCGGGCTTGAGCGCGCGAAACGCGGCTTCACCGGCCTCGGCGCCCACTGCATCATAGATGACATCCGCCCCGCCAAGCGCGCGCAGCGCCGCCTTGAGGTCTGGCGTGTCGCTCTCCACCACCTCATCGGCCCCAGCCGCGCGGGCGATCTCCAGCTTGTCCGCGCCGCGCGCGCAGGCGATCACCCGGGCCCCAAGCGCCTTGCCGATCTCGACCGCTGTCAGCCCGACACCACCGGCGGCCCCCAGCACCGCGAGGGTCTCACCGGGGCGCAGGGCTGCACGATGCTTCAGGGCGACGTGGCTGGTCCCATAGGCGACCTGAAAGCCCGCCGCCTGCACATAGCTCATCGACTCCGGCAAAGCGACGCACCGATCTGCGCGCAGGGTGATGGCCTCGGCCAGCCCACCCTGACCCGTGACGGCGGCCACACGCGTTCCGGGCGCGAGATCGCTCCCATCGTCCGCAGCCATCACTTCGCCCGCCCATTCCATCCCTAAGGTGAAAGGGCGTTTGGGCGTGTCCTGATAGCTGCCCTCGATCATCAGCAGATCGGCGAAGTTCAAACCGCAGGCCCGGATCGCCACCGTCAATTCGCCCGAAGCGGGAGATGGGGTCGGGATCTGTGTCAGCTCCGCGGGACGGTCGGCCTCGGGAAGTCGGTATGCGCGCATCGGGTATCCTCTGTACTTTCCCCCTTGATAGCGTCTCAGGCGGCGTCGATCCAGCGAAGGAGCGTGCAGCCGCAGCGTTCAATTCAATGGGCGAGTACGAATCAAAACACACTACCTACCGGTTGCGTCCTGAAAACGCTAACCCTACGGCATCCGCATTCTGCATTGCAAAATGCAAAAACACGCAGAAGGAGAGCAGTGAAATCGCCGTATTGCTCACGGAAACGTCAGTGAGACCGGTTTCGAGCCTGTCTTTTTGGACAGGTCTGCGGATTTTCAAGGAAGCCCACCTTCGCCACATGGTAGTTTCGCTTGGGGACACGAAAATAAAGGGCGAAAGATGAAACATCCAGTAGACGTACACGTGGGAAAACGCATTCGGCATCGGCGCTGGATGGTTGGCATGACCCAGCAGCAGCTTGCAGAGAATGTTGGGATCAAATTTCAGCAGATCCAAAAGTATGAAACCGGGATGAACCGGGTCTCCGCGTCGCGTCTTTGGGATGTCGCTGATGCACTGGAAGTGCCGATTTCGTTCTTCTTCGAGGGTCTCGCCGAGGGCAGCGCTGCTCAACCCGAGGTTGCTGGAGATATTCTGTCGGACAAAGAGGCGCTCGCGCTGGTTCGCTCCTACTATTCCATTCCCGAGGCGCAGCGTCGTCGCCTGTTCGAATTGGCGAAGGTGTTGTCCAGCGCGGCGTGATGCGGCGGTGCAGCGCAGACAACCGGGCAGCTTGACCCGGTCGAAGGGGGCGGTTAACCGCTCCCTTGTCATATTGACGCCACGCATCGCCCGCGATGGGCGCAGTACAGGAGGCCGCCATGTCCGCGCCTGACCAAGCCCAATTCCTTGAATTGCTCACTCTGGCCGAGGAACTGGCCGATGCCGCGCGCGCGGTCACTCTGCGCCATTTCCGGCCCGTGGGCGGGATCAGCGCGGCCAATAAGCTCGAGAGCGGTTTTGATCCGGTGACCGAGGCAGATCGCGGCGCTGAGGCTGCAATGCGCGAGATCCTGACGGCGAAGCGTCCCCAAGATGGCATCTATGGCGAAGAATTCGGTGTTGCGCGGGGCAGCTCGGGGCTCACTTGGGTGCTTGACCCGATTGATGGGACGCGCGGCTATATGTCGGGCACACCGACATGGGGCGTGCTGATCGGGCTGTGCCATGAAGAGGCCGACGGGCCGGGCGCGCCGCTGATGGGCGTGATCGACCAGCCCTATATCGGAGAGCGCTTCGTGGGCGGCTTCGGGCGCGCCGACTGGAGCGGACCGCAGGGCAAAGGGAGGCTGGCCGCGCGCGCGACGCCCACGCTTGGCCAAGCCACCTTGTTCACCACCTTCCCCGAGCTGGGCTCTGCGGATGAGCGGACAGCTTTTGGGCGCGTCGCCGCGCAGGTGCAGCTCACGCGCTACGGGATGGATTGCTATGCCTATGCGCTGCTGGCGGCAGGTCAGATCGATCTGGTCGTCGAGGCGGGGCTTTATCCTTACGACATTGCGGCACCGATTGCGGTGATCGAGGCGGCGGGCGGCATCGTCACCAACTGGCAGGGCGGGCCTTGCCATCGTGGCGGGCAGGTTTTGGCGGCGGCCAATCCTGAGCTTCACGCGCAGGCATTGGCGGCTTTGGCAGGGTAGGGGCGCTGCCCCTCTTGGCCTTGCAGCCAATTCACCCCGAGGTATTTTTGCCAAGATGAAGGGGGCATGATGCGAGAGATTTTGATCCGGGGCGCGGATGTGCTGGTTACCATGGATGGCGCGCGGCGCGAGTTGGCCGGGGCCGATCTGCGGATGCGCGATGGTGTGATCGTTGAGCTGGGCCACGGATTGGCGAGCGCGGGCGAGATCGTCGAGGCTTCGGGCTGTGTCGTCACGCCGGGCCTCGTGAATACCCATCATCACCTGTATCAGACCCTGACTCGCGCGGTGCCGGGCGGGCAGGATGCGTTGCTGTTCGGCTGGTTGAAAACGCTCTATCCGATCTGGGCGCGCATGGGGCCGGCGGAGATCCGTGTCTCGGCACAGGTCGGGCTGGCGGAGCTGGCCCTGTCTGGCTGCACGCTGAGTTCGGATCATCTCTATATGTACCCCAATGGTGCAAGGCTGGAGGATACGATCCACGCCGCCGCTGAGCTGGGTCTGCGGTTTCACCCGACGCGCGGCGCGATGAGCATTGGCGAGAGCGACGGGGGGCTTCCGCCTGACAGTCTGGTCGAGCGGGAGGCTGCGATCCTTGAGGATTGCATCCGCGTGGTTGATGCCTTCCATGATGCCTCGGACGGGTCGATGTGCCGGGTGGGCGTGGCGCCGTGCTCGCCGTTTTCCGTCTCGCGCGGGTTGATGCGTGATGCAGCCCTGTTGGCACGCGATAAGGGCGTGATGTTGCACACGCATCTGGCCGAGAATGATGAGGATGTGGCCTATTCTCTGGCGCAGTTCGGCTGTCGTCCGGGAGAATATGCGCGCGATCTGGGCTGGGTGGGCGATGACGTCTGGCACGCCCATTGCGTCAAGCTCGATACGGTCGAGATCGATCTTTTTGCCGCGACAAAAACCGGTGTGGCGCATTGTCCGTGCTCGAATTGCAGGCTGGGGTCGGGGATTGCGCCGGTGCGTGCGATGCGCGATGCGGGGGTGCGGGTCGCTCTGGGCGTCGATGGGTCTGCCAGCAATGATGCCGGGTCGCTGATCGGCGAGGCGCGGCAGGCGATGTTGTTGCAGCGGGTGCAAAACGGCGCCGATGCGATGGCCGCGCGCGAGGCGCTGGAGATCGCGACGTTGGGCGGGGCGCAGGTGCTCGGGCGGCCCGATTGCGGCACGCTGGAGCCCGGCAAGCGCGCCGATATCGCGATCTGGGATATCTCGGGGCTGGAGGCGGCGGGCGCTTGGGATCCGGTGGCCGCCTTGATTTTATGCGGTCCGCCGCGCGTGCGCGATCTCTTTGTCGAGGGGCGTCAGATCGTGCGCGATGGCCAGATCACCACGATTGATCTGCCGCGCGTGATCGAAGAGCAGACCCGGTTGGCGCGGGCTCTGATGGGTTAGGCCTAAAACAGCCTGGCCCGCATATGAAAACGCCCCGCAGCGTCTGACGTGGCTGCGGGGCGTTTTTGTGTCGAACAGGTCGGTCTTAGCGCGAGAATTTCTTGTGCTTCACGCGCTTGGGCTCGGCGGCATCAGGGCCGAGGCGGCGGATCTTGTCGGCCTCGTAATCCTCGAAGTTGCCCTCGAAGAATTCCACATGCGCATCGCCCTCGAAGGCGAGGATATGGGTGCACAGCCGGTCGAGGAAGAAGCGGTCGTGCGAGATGATCACCGCACAGCCCGCGAAATCTTCGATCGCCGCTTCCAGCGCCTGCAGGGTCTCGACGTCCAGATCGTTGGTCGGCTCATCGAGCAGCAGCGTGTTGCCGCCGGATTTCAGCAGCTTGGCCATATGCACGCGGTTGCGTTCACCGCCCGAGAGCTGACCGACTTTCTTCTGTTGATCGGCGCCTTTGAAGTTGAACGCACCGACATAGGCGCGGCTGGCAACCTGCGCATCGCCCAGATCGATCATTTCCGCCCCGCCCGAGATCTCTTCCCAGACGTTGTGATTGGCGCCAAGCGCGTCGCGTGACTGATCGACATAGGCCAGCTTGACCGTGTCGCCCACGGTGATGGTGCCGCTATCGGGGGCCTCATCGCCGGTGATCATCTTGATCAGCGTCGATTTGCCCGCGCCGTTGGGGCCGATCACGCCCAGAATGCCGCCCGGCGGCAGCGAGAAGCTCAGCCCCTCGATCAGCAGCTTGTCGCCCATATGCTTGGTCAGGTTCTCGACCTCGATCACCTTGGAGCCCAGACGCGGGCCGTTCGGGATGATGATCTGCGCCTTGCCGACGCGATCCTTGACCCCCTCATCGGCCATCTTGTCATAGGCCGCGATCCGGGCCTTGGATTTCGCCTGACGGGCCTTGGCGCCGGCACGGATCCACTGGAGCTCTTTTTCGAGCACTTTCTGCTTGGCCTTGTCCTCGCGGGCCTCTTGCTCCATCCGCTTGGCTTTCTGCTCGAGCCATGCGGAGTAGTTGCCCTCATAGGGGATGCCGCGGCCGCGCTCCAGCTCGAGGATCCACGAGGTGATATCGTCGAGGAAGTAGCGGTCGTGGGTGACGCAGAGGATCGTGCCCTTATACTCGATCAGGTGCTTTTGCAGCCAAGCGATGGTTTCGGCGTCAAGGTGGTTGGTCGGCTCATCCAGCAGCAGCATGTCGGGCGCTTCCAGCAGCAGCTTGCACAGCGCGACGCGGCGACGCTCACCGCCCGAGAGATTGGCGACATTGGCGTCATCGGGCGGGCAGCGCAGAGCCTCCAGCGCGATATCGACCTGGCTGTCGAGATCCCACAGGTTTTCTGCGTCGATCTCGTCTTGCAGCGCGGCCATCTCCTCGGCGGTCTCGTCCGAGTAGTTCATCGCCAGCTCATTGTAGCGCTCCAGCTTGGCGGTTTTCGCAGCCACGCCTTCCATGACGTTTTCACGCACGGTCTTGTCGTCGTTCAGTTCGGGCTCCTGCGCGAGATAGCCAACCTTGGCACCCTTGGCAGCCCAAGCCTCGCCCTGAAAATCCTTGTCCATGCCGGCCATGATCTTCAGCAGCGTCGATTTACCTGCGCCGTTGACGCCGACGACGCCGATCTTGACGCCGGGCAGGAAGTTCAGGCGGATATTCTCAAAGCATTTCTTGCCGCCCGGATAGGTCTTCGAGACACCATCCATGTGATAGACATATTGATAGGACGCCATCGTGCACCTC
Source organism: Thioclava dalianensis (assembly GCF_000715505.1). Classification (GTDB taxonomy): domain Bacteria; phylum Pseudomonadota; class Alphaproteobacteria; order Rhodobacterales; family Rhodobacteraceae; genus Thioclava; species Thioclava dalianensis. Next base: position 169,473 of record NZ_JHEH01000002.1, on the reverse strand, counting down.
ATGGGAATTTGGGATTTGGCGCCTTCTATTAGGAAAGCGGGCTCAGGGAAAGGGGGCGTCGCATCTGCGAACCGCCTACGTCGGGCCTTCGCAAAACTGTCAAAAAAACTTTGCGCGATGGCGCACAGTAAGCTGTGTAAAGCTGCCGTTTTCTGCACACATGAACGAACCTAGATGATTATCACGCTTCGCAGCAACGGCGCTCCTCCCCCGGCGCACCGCCTGCAGCACAGTTTAACCAGTATGGTTCTTAGGAGAGAAAATATGAAAACGCTTATCACGACTTCCGTCATTGCCCTTGCCCTGTCCACCTCGTTTGCTGCCGCTTCTTCGAGCGACGCGCTCGGCGTGATCGCACCGTCGATGGACGCCACCATCTCGGCTCCCAGCGAAGGCGCGGGTCTGGGTCAAACCAGCCAAGGTAAATCGCAGCTCGCCGCTCAGCTCGGCCTGAACGCGACCGATTACACCGCAGCCGAATTGATCCGCATCCAGCGTGCGCTTGAAAACAACAACATCACCGAGGCGAACTACGTGATCAACCACACCAACCGTGTGCCGGTTCACGTCGCTCCGCAGCCGGTTCTCGGCTCGCAAGCCTGATCCAGACGGGTCTCGCACTATACGCACGAAACGGCTCCCTTCGGGGGGCCGTTTCCATGTCTGCTGCGGGCCAGTTTTGCGGTGTTGCGGTCAAGCGGCGCGTTGAAGCAACGGAGCTGCACCCATTTCTCCGGTATCGCATCGCACACGGTCTGTCGCATTCGCGCGACTGGTGCAGAAATTTTTGAAACAATCGGCTGGCGATCCGGTGGGAGCTTGTTTCTGATGTAACGATGTTCCGATTAAGTTGTTTATTATCAGATGTTTGTTCGGAAAAATGATCTTAAAAATAGTTCCCGGGAAATATGTGCGTCAAAGCGCAATTCGGAGGCATTTCTGGCAGTTATCTGCCGATATCGCAGGCCTATATTTGGATCACTGGCGACGAAATGCCGCCGAGATAGTTATTCTTCATGCGAAGGAGGTCATCATGACCCGCAATTCCGTTTATACCGCTCTCGCCGCTTTCATCCTCACCGCTGGTACCGCTGGCATGGCTTCGGCCGGTGATCAGCTCGGTGTTATCGCACCGCCGATGTATGCCCACTCGGTTGCCGCCAGCGATACGGTGCTCGGCGGGACCAATCAGGGCAAAACCCAACTTGCCGCACAGCTTCAGACCTTCCCGGGCCTGCGCAACATCAATCCCGCCAACTATACCGCAAACGAGCTGCAAAACATCGTGGAAGCTGCGCGTGTCGGGAATACGTCGCAAGTGAGCTACTACGTTCAGCATCAAGACCGTCTGCCCGGTGGCCCCGGTGTCGGTGGAACCAATCAGGGCAAATCGCAGCTAGCGAATCAGATGAAACTGCAGCCCACGACTTACACCATGAGCCAACTCGGGCGTGCAGATAACTCGGCCATGCATAGCAACTTGACGGATGCCAGCTATGCGCTCACCGGCAATAACGCGATCTGATCGTAGCGCCTAGCTCAAGCGAAACATGTCCTGCGTCTCCTGTCGGATCCACGCACGGCATACCAGAAAAGCGGTCCCATCCGGGGCCGCTTTCTACTATTTGGCATCGCACCTTGCACAGTGGGCGTTCCGCGTCCGCAGAGCCGCGGACGTGACGAAGATGTTTCCTGATAATGCGCTCCGTTTCAGAGGTTTAGCGCAAATCGTCTGTCGGATTTGGTTCCCAAAATATATGCGCATTATCGCACAAGTTCTGGTTTATTTTTGCGGTTATCTATCGAAATTGTTGTCCTATATCAGGATCACTGGCGACGAAGCGCCGCCGAGATTTTAACTATCACCCAAGGAGGTCATCATGACCCGCAATTCTGTTTACACCGCTCTCGCGGCTTTCGCTCTGGCCGCTGGCACCGCTGGCGTGGCATCTGCCGAAACGAGCCAGTATGGCGTCATCGCTCCGCCCATGTATGTCCATTCGGTTGCATCTGATACCGCGACGCTCGGCGCGACCAATCAGGGCAAAACCCAGCTGGCCGCTCAGCTGCAAACCTTCGCAGGTTTGGGTAATATCAACCCCGACAGCTACAGCGCGAACGAGCTGCAAAACATTCTCCGGGCCGCCCGCGACGGCGACATCTCGCAGGTGAACTTCTACGTCAACCACGAAAACCGTCTGCCCGGTGGCCCCGGCGTTGGTGCAACCAATCAGGGCAAAACCCAGCTTGCTGAGGAGTTGAACCTGAACCCGACCGATTTCACCCAAGCGCAGCTTGAGCGGATCAATCAGTCGGCTCAAAACGACAACATGACTGACGTGAGCTACGTGATCGATAACGCTACTGCGAGCTGATCGCGCTCACACCGAGTAACCAGTGCCTTGGCGCAGCGTCGGCTCCCCGTTGGATCCGAGTGTAGCGCGCCCGAAAAGCGGTCCCCCCCGGGGGCCGCTTTCTAGATTCAGGGCCACGCGCTTGCTGCCGGTCGGCTCTCCACCGCCTTTGCCAGAGCCGGGCAAACCAGCTATCGGTCGAGAAACCGATAGGATTTGCAATGCTCGACCTTCTCAAAACGCTCTACGACTCTGATCGCGCTGAGGCGCATCGCTTCCGTTATGCGCTGCTGGGCTTCGATCTGATCACGATCTGCTTCGTGATCGTCAGCTCGTTCTTCCCGGGCCAAATCTGGATCGAATGGGTGGATGCGCTGATCGGCTTGGTGATCGTATGCGATTTCGCCGCGCGCTTTGCGATCACCAAGGGGAAATGGCGCTTCTGGACGCAGTTGACGACTTTGGCGGATCTCGTGGCTATCGCCTCGTTTCTTGCGCCGATTGCCGGGGAAGGGCTTGGCTTTCTGCGGATCATGCGCACCTTGCGGCTGTTGCACACCTATCAGCTTGTCGCGCGGCTGCGTGCGGATTTTGCCTTTTTCCGCCGCAACCAAGAGGTCGTGCTGGCCGCGATTAACCTGTGCGTTTTTCTCTTCGTGATGACCGGGTTCATCTATGCGACGCAGGTGCGGATCAATCCCCAGATCGACAACTATTCGGATGCGCTCTATTTTACCGTGACGACGCTGACGACAACCGGGTTCGGCGACATCACCCCGAAAGGCGAATGGGGGCGGATGCTCGCGGTTCTCATCATGATCTTCGGCGTGACGCTGTTTTTGCGTCTCGCGCAGGTGCTGTTCCGGCCCACCAAGATCCGTCATGAATGCGAGACCTGCGGCTTGAGCCTGCATGACGCCGACGCGGTTCATTGCAAACATTGCGGCACGGTGGTGCATATCGACACCGACGGTGCCGTCTGATCGACGCGACGCGACGCGGAGGGGAGGGGGTGGCCTAGACCAACCGCCCCCAAAGGTCATAATCGCTGGCCTCGTCAACCTCGACATCCACGAGATCGCCCGGTGCGAGCCCCTCGAAGCCTTCGTCGATAAAGAGGTTGCCGTCGATCTCGGGCGCATCGGCCTTGGTGCGGCAGGTCGCCCCCTCGGCATCCACCGAATCCACGATCACCTGCTGGCGTGTGCCGACCTTGGCTTGCAGCTTCGCCTCGGAGATCGCCTGCGCCTTTTGCATGAAACGGTCCCAGCGATCCTGCTTGACCTCATCGGGCACATGATCGGGCAGGGCGTTGGAGCGCGCACCGTCCACGTTTTCATACTGAAAACAGCCGACCCGGTCGAGCTGCGCCTCATCCATCCAATCGAGCAGATACTGGAACTCGGCCTCGGTTTCGCCGGGATACCCCACAATGAAGGTCGAGCGCAGGGTGATATCGGGGCACGTGGCCCGCCACGCCGCGATCTCGTCCAGCGTGCGCGCCGAAGCCGCGGGCCGCGCCATCCGCTTGAGCACATCGGGATGCGCGTGCTGGAACGGGATATCGAGATAGGGCAGCACGCCGCCACCGTTTTCATGGCTCTCCGCCATCAGCGGGATCAGGTCGCGCACATGCGGATAGGGATAGACGTAGTGCAACCGCACCCAAGCGCCCAAAGACCCCAGATCGCGCGCCAGATCGGTGATATGGGCGCGATGGTCGCGCGCCGTAGCATGCTTGATATCCACGCCATAGGCCGAGGTATCCTGGCTGATCACCAGCAATTCGCGCACACCCGCCTCGACCAGCTTTTCAGCCTCGCGGATCACCGCATGGGCCGGGCGCGACACAAGCCGCCCGCGCATATCGGGAATGATGCAGAATTTGCATTTGTGGTTACAGCCCTCGGAGATCTTGAGATAGCTGTAATGGCGCGGCGTCAGCGATACGCCGGTCGCGGGCAAAAGATCGACGAAAGGGTCGGGATCGGGCGGCACCGCGCCATGCACCGCATCGAGCACCTGCTCATATTGATGCGGTCCGGTCACCGCCAGCACCGAGGGATGCGCGCCCGTGATGTAATCGGGCTCGGCCCCCAGACAGCCGGTCACGATCACCCGCCCATTTTCGGACAGAGCTTCGCCAATCGCCTCAAGGCTCTCGGCCTTGGCGCTGTCGAGAAAGCCGCAGGTGTTCACGATCACCGCATCGGCGCCCGCGTAATCGGGCGAGATCGCATAGCCCTCGGCGCGCAGCCGCGTCAGGATCCGCTCGCTATCGACAAGCGCCTTGGGGCAGCCAAGCGAGACCATCCCGATCACCGGCTGACCGGGACGGGGGGCATCCGCGATCCGCGCGCGGGGCGCCAGATCGGGGCGCAGGTCGGGTGGGTTGGTGCTCATCGCAGGCCTCGCAGTGTGGAGGTTGCCCGCTCGCACGGCCCCTCACTTCCTCTTGACGAAAATATCCTCGGGGGGAGGCGCGTCAGCGCCGGGGGCAGACAGCCCCCTCGCTCCACCGCTTAGCGCCGGCGGTCGCGGCGCGAACTCATCGGCTGGAAGGCCACGCCGACATGCGCCTCGCAATAAGGCTTGCCCGATTGGCTCGGAAGACCGCAGAACCAGAAATCTTCGGTGGCCGGATCGCCAATCGGCCATTTGCAGGTGCGCTCCGTCAGCTCCATCAGGCCAAGCTTCTTGGCGTGTTTCTCGACCTCGCCGACCTTGGCCAGCGCGGCCGGGTCAATCTCATTGGCCGAAGGCTGCGGCGGCAGTGGCTGACCGGCGGGAATGATCGCGCGGCGGGCAGGCGAGGGTGTCGCGGGCTGAGCGGGCTCGGGCTTGGCGGTCGCGGCTGCTGCAGGGGCGGGCTTTTCCTCGACCTTGGGCTCGGCCGGCCTTGCGGGCTTGGTCTCGACCTTTTCAGGCTTTGCCTTGGGCTCGGGCTTGGCAGGCTCGGCGGCACCGCCTGCGCGGTTGGACAGGCCAAGGCGATGCACCTTGCCGATCACCGCGTTGCGCGTCACCCCGCCCAACTCCTTGGCGATCTGGCTCGCGGATTGGCCCTCGGACCACATCTTCTTGAGCAGCTCTACGCGTTCATCGGTCCAGGACATGGGGTGCCTCTCATTTCTCTCGGGCTCCGCCTGTGCGGCGCCTGACATGCGTGCTGATCGCATTTTAACTCGAAGGCGCACAGATACAATCGCGGACCACGATTTTCAAGGGCGCGCGCGTTGGACAGGTCTAGATTGCGTGCTAGATGCGCCTCAAGGACGGGAGATACTCATGCAAGAGATCGGAATACGCCGCTTCGGAGCGGTGAACTGGCTTGGAATGCGCAGCCTCGGCCAGCGCGAAATCAGCCGCTTCATGGCGGTCTGGCAACAAACGGTGCTCGCGCCGCTGATCACGGCGGGGCTGTTTCTGACGGTCTTCGCTCTGGCCTTCGGCAAGGGGCGTGCGCCCGTGATGGGCGTGGACTTCCTGCATTTCATCGCGCCGGGCATCTTGATGATGACGGTGATCCAGAACGCCTTCGCCAACACTTCCAGCTCGATCGTGATTGCCAAGGTGCAGGGCAATATCATCGACACTCTGATGCCGCCGCTGGCCCCGTGGGAGATCCTCGTGGGCTATCTTGTGGGTGCCATCGCGCGCTCCCTCTTGGTGGCGGTGGTGATCGCACTTGGTCTCTTTCTCGCATTGGGGCAGGGGATTGCGCATCCGTTCTGGGCAATCACATGGGTCGTGCTGGGCGCGACCTTCATGGGCGGGCTTGGCATCCTCGCCGCTGTCTTCGCCGAGAAATTCGACCAGATGGCCGCGATCACCAACTTCATCATCACCCCGCTGTCGTTCCTCTCGGGCACGTTCTACTCGGCCAAAGCACTGCCGCCGGGCTTTCAGATCCTGACCCATTACAACCCGGTCTTCTACCTGATCGACGGCGCGCGCTACGGCTTCCTGGGTGTCTCGGACAGCTCGCCCTGGCATGGTGTGGCGGTCGTGGGCCCGGCAATCGTTCTGGTGCTGGCGCTGGCTTGGTACTGGCTGCGCATCGGCTACCGGATGAAAGCCTGATCTGCACAAAAGCCGCGCGCATTGGGACTTTACACAGCCCCGGCGCGCGGCTAATGCTTGCCGCCATGATCGCACGGACTGCATATATCACAGCTCCCCGACGCCGCCGCTCACGCGCCTGACGTCCGATCTGCCGTGGCCTGAGCCACTTTCCCAAATCGCTGACCGAAGGCCATGAGTGTTGACAGGACACGCGGCCTGTTGCACCCCTTGGCCTTCCTTTTCCCGGAGACCCAAGAGATGATCCCCTCTGTCCTGCCGACATATAATCGCGCGCCGCTTGCTTTCGTCAAAGGCGAAGGTTCCTGGTTGGAGACCGCCGATGGCCGCCGATTTCTCGATATGGGCGCAGGCATTGCGGTGAACGTGCTGGGCCACGCAGCGCCCGAGCTGGTGGCCACCCTGACCGAGCAGGCGCAACGGCTCTGGCATGTCTCCAACCTCTACCAGATCCCGCAGCAGGAGAAGCTGGCGGAGATGCTGGTCGAGCACAGCTTTGCCGACACCGTTTTCTTCACCAATTCGGGCACCGAGGCGGCGGAGCTCGCAATCAAGATGGCGCGGAAATATTGGTCCTCCAAGGGCGAGGACCGCTCCGAGATCATCACCTTCGAGGGTGCCTTCCATGGCCGCTCGACCGGCGCGATCTCGGCCGTCCCCCATGCCGAAAAGATGGTCAAGGGTTTCGGCCCGCTGCTGCCCGGCTTCACGCAATTGCCTTGGGCCGATCACGACGCGCTCACCGCGGCTGTCTCGGACAAGACCGCGGCGATCCTGATCGAGCCGGTGCAGGGCGAGGGCGGTATCCGTCCGGTGCCCGATCAATGTCTCAAGGGGCTGCGCGATCTGTGCGAGCGGACCGGCGCGCTCTTGATCTTCGACGAGGTGCAATGCGGGGTCGGGCGTACCGGCAAGCTGTTTGCCCATGAATGGTCGGGCATCACCCCCGATATCATGATGGTCGCCAAGGGCATCGGCGGGGGCTTCCCGCTGGGCGCGGTGCTGGCCACCGAAGAGGCGGCCTCCGGCATGGTCGCGGGCACCCATGGCTCGACCTATGGCGGCAACCCGCTGGGCTGCGCTGTGGGCGGCAAGGTCATGGAGATCGTCACCGATCCCGCCTTCCTCGAACAGGTCAATGCTCGCGCGGGCTTCCTGCGTCAGAAGCTCGAAGGACTGATCGCGGCCCATCCCGACACGTTCGAAAGCGTGCGGGGGACCGGCCTGATGCTCGGGCTCAAATGCAAGCGTGCGCCCACAGATCTGGTGGCCGCCGCCTATGATCAGGCCTTGCTCACGGTCCCGGCGGCAGACAATGTCCTGCGCCTGCTGCCTGCGCTCAACATCTCCGAGGCGGATCTCGCAGAGGCCGTCCAGCGCCTCGATGCTGCAGCCACGCAACTCGAGACCTGATCTTCCTCTTGACGAAAATATCCTCGGGGGTCCGGGGGCAGACAGCCCCCGGCGATCCGCATTGAAAGCCTGTACGATGACACATTTCCTCGATATCCACACCACCCCGCCCGAAGCCCTGCGCTCGATGATCGATCAGGGGATTGCGATGAAACGCGCGCGCAAATCCCGGCCCAAAGGCGCGCCTGATGATGAGCAGCCGCTTGCGGGCCATATGGTCGCGCTGATCTTTGAGAAACCCTCGACCCGGACCCGCGTCAGCTTCGATGTGGGCGTGCGCCAGATGGGCGGGCAGACGATGGTGCTCTCGGGCTCGGATATGCAGCTGGGCCATGGCGAGACGATTGCCGATACCGCACGGGTGCTGTCGCGCTATGTCGATCTGATCATGATCCGCACTTTCGAAGAGGAAACCCTCCTCGAGATGGCGGAATACGCCTCTGTGCCGGTGATCAACGGGCTGACCAACCGCACCCATCCCTGCCAGATCATGGCGGATGTGATGACGTTCGAGGAGCGGCATGGTCCGATCGCGGGCAAGAAAGTCGTCTGGTCGGGCGATGGCAACAACGTCTTTGCCAGCCTCGCTCATGCCAGCCTGCAATTCGGCTTCGATCTGACCTTCACCGGCCCGCCGCCGCTCGACCCCGAGCGGGCCTGGCTGGATCTGGCGCAGGAGCGGGGGCGGCCGATCACGATTGAACGCGATCCGGTCAAGGCCGTTCATGGCGCGGATCTGGTGGTCACCGATACTTGGGTGTCGATGCATGACCCGGAATCGGCCAAGGAGCGGCGCCACAATCAGCTGCGTGGCTATCAGGTCAACGAAGAGCTGATGTCGCATGCCAATCCCGATGCGCTCTTCATGCATTGCCTGCCCGCGCATCGCAACGATGAGGTCACCAGCGCCGTGATGGACGGGCCGCAATCGGTGATCTTCGACGAGGCGGAAAACCGGCTGCATGCCCAAAAGGCGGTGATGCGCCATTGCCTGGGGCTTTAAGCTTCGACGCGCCGCGCAGGTTTGTTCCCTGCGCGGCGCTTTTTTGTGCGCGACTTCTGTCTGGATCGTTATCGCAAAGCGGTCTGTCGTGATTTGGGTTTGGTGAGTCTTCTCGCTAGAACCCCTCACAGACAGGCTGATGCGGGAAGTGACAGATTTCTTTAGAGGAATCCGCGCTCGCACAAATCGGCAAGCGGTTCCTTGCATTCGGAAAATGGCTGAAAGATGCGCCATTCCCGCCACATGCATGCCAAAGTGCAACAGTCACGCGCTGCCCGTGAGGGCGCTCTGGTTTTACTCTTTGCAACATCGTGAACCTATGCAAATCTCGACCACGATGCTGCCAAATCCTGGGCGGCTCCTATCGGTAATGACGGAGATTACTATGAAAAAGATCGCTACCATCGCCCTGGCCCTCGGCCTCACCGGTTCCGCAGCATTCGCGGGCGGCTATGTCGCTCCCGTTGTCGAGCCCGAGCCCGTTGTGGTTCAGCAGTCGTCGTCGTCGAACCCGGCGATCATCATCCCGGTTCTGCTGCTCGTTGCAGTCGCAGTCGCCGCGTCGAACAACTAAGTTCGGACGACACGCAAAGTTAAAGAAGGCCGGGGCGTATAGACGCTCCGGCCTTTTTTCATGCGCGCAGGGAAGCTTATCGAATCGCCAACGCTCCGAGTGCGCGGCGAGGCCTGCCGGGGCGGGCAGTGGTTCTCAGATCGATGTCTCTGAACACGCGCAGACCGGGCAGGCCTCATTTGGCCAAGCCAATGGCCCCGCCCTGCATTCACAGGAGCGAGGCTGCGGGCGCAGTCAAGCTGTGCCGTCAGTTGCGCAATTGCTGGATCGTCACATAGCCAAGGCCGGGACCGACCCATTGGCGCGATTGCAAGATCGTGCCGCCTGCCACCAGATAGCTCATATCGAGGCGAGCGCCCGATCCCTCGCAATGCTCGGCCACCTGCCGTGCCTTGACCGGACCGATGTCGACGGTCGCGCCGGGCGTGATCGTGCAGGAGACGGGCAGGGGGCGTTCGGCCCCGCCGCCATCGAGATAGCGGTAGACCCGCTGAGCGGTGCCTGCGGTGGTGCTACGGATCAGCCGATCTGCGGCCTGCGTATCAGCCGACATCAGATCGCGCCCAAAGCCGCGCGTGCCGGCCAGCAACCCGTTGCGCATAACGAAGGCCCGGTTGCTGGGCGTCTGATACGTCCGCATCGTGCCGTTCTCGCCGCGCATCGCGCCGATCATCGGGGTCTTGTTGGCCTCGAAGGTCACCATGATGACCGGGCCTTTGAGCGATTGCAGCGCGGCTGCGGCCAGCGCATTGGGATCGGAGGGCGCAGCTTGTGTGGCCGTCTCCTTCTTGCCCGGAAGCACTTTGCCAAGCGCCGAGGTGACCATCTTCACACCGCCGGATTTCTTCTCTTGGATACCTGCGCTGTCATGGCTGCACGCGGCCAGAAGGAAGGTGAGGGCGGCGGTGCCCAGGATGCCCCGGTTCATCGCCAGAACCTCCCCCAGTCCTCGTAGAGTCCGCCCTGATGGCTTCCCTCGATCGTCTCGTAGAGCCGCCCGTTCACATTCACCCGCGCGCCGCCATCGCCGACATAGGGCCGCAGCGTGGTGGTGAATTCCTTGAGCGACGGCATGCCGGTGGCATAGCCAAGCGGGATCGTGATCTGGATGCCCTTGTCGAACTTGCCCGGACCGAACTCGCTGGTCGACATGTCGGTGAAGGTGGCCCATGCGCCGACTTTCCAGCCATTGGCCAGCTCGCGATCCAGCGTGATCGTGGCGCCCCAGTCTTTGGCGAGATAGCGGCCCACATCCAGCTCACCCGTCAGGCCGCTGCCGAAATCGTAATAGGCCGACAGGAAGCCCGTGACCGTGTCATAATCGCGGAACGAGAAACGCTGGTCAAAGTCACGTTGCTTGACCCAGTTCATCTCGGCCCCCAGCGCCAGACGGCTGTCGACGGGTTTCCACAACAGTTCGCCCGAGGCGCCGCCATACATCCGCTCCAGCAGACCCACCGTGACGCGCGAATAGACATCGCGTGCAGGCCGCCCGTAGGAGGCGAAGGTCAGGTAGGGCACGGTCAGATCGCCATGGCGCTGATACTCGTAAATATCGCTGCGCACATGCGGCGCGGTCGAGGTCGAGCGCTCCGGGTTGTCCTTGAGATTGCCGATGGCCTTTTGGCGCAGCGCGCCCGCCACAACGAGGCCCGGCGCAAATTCATAGCGCCCGCTCAGCGTCACGCCCACATCGGCGTGCAGGCTGTTATCGGGATCGAAGGGCGACAGCTCCAGATAGGGCGCGATGCCCCAGAGCAGACGCGGATAGACATCCGGCGTGGTCACATAGCCCTGATTGCCGCGCTCGGCCTCGCCGATTTTCGCGACGGCCGCGATCTTCGTCGAGGGGCCGTTCTCCAGCCGCTCGATATCCGAGCGCTTGAGCGTCGTGGTCGAGGCGGGCATGCCGCCCTCCATCAGCGTGACCTTGATCGTGTCCACGGAGGCGGGCAGCGCGCGGCTTGCGATCCGCGCGGCATGGCCGATAGCTTGCGGGTTCGAGCGATAGGTCTCGTTCGAGATCCGCAGATCGGCGCTGTGCGGGGTCAGCTTCATCGCCTCAAGAACCTGCCCGTCCTTCTTGAGCGCATCACCGATGGATTTCTGGATCGCGGGTTGCGCGGTCGGATCCTGGGCCCAATCGGTGGCATAGGCGCTGGGATCGCTCGCCCGCGAGGGGCGCGGCTTGACGGGGAGCGGCGCGCGCTCAAGACCCGAGGGGGCGGCGGGCTGGCGCGGATCGAGCGCGATGTTAAACTGTACGCCCACCTTGGAGCCATGCAGCACATAGCCCGAAACCGAAGCCATCGAATTGATCTGATAATCGATCCCGAAATTCAGCGGTGTCTTGTTGTCGAACCCGTTGGCGGCGGCCTCGGCGGCATAATCGTCGTCGTTATATTCTGCCTTGAGCCGGATCTTGTCGGTCGCCTGCCAGATCACCGAGGCGAAGGGCGCGGAGGGGCCCTTGAACCACGCGTCGTTGTTGAGCCCGCCGTCGAGATTCGGCGCGGGGCGTGTGCCGCCGCCCGAGCCACCAGATCCCAGCCGTCCCCAGCCCCAGCCGAGCGAGGCGCGCAGGCGCGGTGTGAGTGTCTTGCTGGCTACGATATATTCCGAGCCATAGCGGGCATTTCCGAACATATCGCGCAGGCCGATGGCGAAGGAGGGCTGCCAGTCGCGTTCTTTGAGCACCAGCATGTGAAGATCGAAGCTGCGATCCTTCAGCGTATCGCCGCCCGCGCCCAGACCCTTCTCACGCGAGAAGCGCATCGTGGCGGTCAGTCGCGGAAAGACCTGAAACGAGAAATTGCCGCGCTGGCTGTCGGAATAGCCCGAGACGGAGCCGACCAGCTCGCCATCGCGGAAGGCTTCGGCGGTGGGGGTGTCGATGGCACCGGGTGCGCCCAATGTGCCGATGCTCCACGCGAGCTGGTCTTCGGCGCCTGCTGGCACTGCAAACCCCATTCCCGCAAGAAGTGCTGCGATGGCTGCTCCGCCCGTGATCCGTTCCATGCGTTGTCCCCAAAGCCGTCTTGTCTCTTTGCACTCTTCCTAGCGAAGAAGTGTAGGCTTTGCGAGCTTGGAGTGCCCCCGCGCGCGGCGCGAGGGCGATTTCGTTGCCTAGGGTTGCATCCTTGCCGCGCCTCGGGCGCGAGAACTCAGGCGCGTTTACAGGCAGGTCTCGAAAAGCGCGCGGGTATTTTCGCGCGTCATCTCGATCGGATTGCCGCCGCAGGACGGATCTTCCAGCGCCATTTCGGTCAGCTCATCAAGCCTGTCTGCCGCGACGCCCATCTCGGAAAGCGAGGCCGGGATGCCCAGTTCGGTGCGCAGCGCAAGGATGCGGGCCACAAAGCCCTCATACCCGCCCGCGATCCCCAGATAGGCGGCCGCGCGGGTGATCCGTTCCTCGATGGCCGAGCGGTTGAACGCCAGCACCATCGGCATGACGACTGCGTTGGTCGTGCCGTGATGGGTGCCATAGACCGCGCCGACCGGATGGCTGAGCGAATGGATCGCGCCCAGCCCTTTCTGAAATGCCACAGCGCCCATCGCAGCCGCCGACATCATATGGGCCCGGGCGACCAGATCGCCGGGGGTCGCAAAGGCCTTGGGAAGGTTCTCGAATACAAGCCGCATCCCTTCGAGCGCGATGCCTTGGCTCATCGGGTGATAATGCGGCGAGCAATAGGCCTCAAGGCAATGGGCGAGCGAATCCATCCCGGTGCCTGCGGTGATGAAGGCGGGCATGCCGACCGTCAGTTCCGGATCGCAGATCGTCACGGTGGGGAGCAGCTTGGGGTGGAAGATGATCTTTTTCTTATGGGTCTCGGAATTGGTCAGAACGCCTGCGCGCCCGACCTCAGAGCCGGTGCCAGCGGTGGTGGGCACGGCTACGATCGGCGCGATCTTGGCGCCGTCCGCACGGGTCCACCAATCGCCGATATCCTCAAGATCCCAGACGCTTAGGGATGGCGTTTGATCGGCCATCAGCGCAATCATCTTGCCCAGATCCAGCGCCGAGCCGCCGCCGAAACAGACCACACCGTCATGCTTTCCCGATTTGAAGGCTGCGATCCCGTCGGCCATATTGGCCTCGTTCGGGTTCGGATCGACCTGCGAGAACACCGCGCGGCCAAGCCCCTCCGCATCGAGGATATCGAGCGCCTGCGCGGTGATCGGCAGCGCCGCCAGCGCCTTGTCGGTCACCAGAAGGGGCGCGCGCATGCCCGCGGCCTTGCAGTGATCGGCCAGCTCTGAAATGCGGCCCGCACCGAATTTGATCGTCGTGGGATAGGACCAGTTGGCAACAGGCGTGTTCATTTGGACACCTTCTTGAAGTGGTAGGATTTCGGACGTGTGAGCGCGTGGTAACCCAGTACCGAGAGCGAGGCGCCGCGCCCGGTCTCCTTGCAGCCGGTCCAGCACAGTGCCGGGTCGAGATAGTCGCAGCGGTTCATGAAGACGGTGCCGGTTTGCAGACGTTCCGCGATGGTTTGCGCGCGCCCCGCATCCGCCGTCCAGAGCGAACAGGTCAGCCCGTAATCGCAGTCATTCATCGCGGCGATGGCTTCCTCGTCATCTTTCACGGCCATGATGCACACGACCGGGCCGAAGCTTTCCTCGCGCATCACCCGCATCTCATGGTTCACATCGACAAGGATCTGCGGTGCGAGATAGGCGCCCCCATCATCGGCGGGGAACATCGCCGGGTCCAGAAGCGGCGTCGCGCCTTCGTTGATTGCATCGGCAATCTGGCCGCGCACCACCTCGGCAAAGCGGGTATGGGCCATCGGGCCCAGCGTGGTCTCGGGCTCGAACGGATTTCCCAGCTTGAGCGCGCTGGCCCAGTCGATGGCCTTGTTCACGAAGCTCTCATAGAGGCTTTGATGCACGTAAATCCGCTCGATCCCGCAGCAGCACTGCCCCGAGTTGAAGAGCGCCCCATCCATCAGCCCCGACACCGCCGCGTCAAGATCGGCATCCTCGGCCACATAGCCCGGATCCTTGCCGCCCAGCTCCAGCCCGAGCCCCACAAAGGTGCCCGCCGCGGCTTTCTCGATCGCGCGCCCGCCGCCGACAGAGCCAGTGAAATTGATGAAATCAAAGGCGCGTGCGCCGATCAGCGCCTCGGTCACGTCATGCGTGAGACACACATTCTGGAACACCTCTTCGGGAACGCCCGCCGCGTGGAAGGCCTGCGCGATCCGCTCGCCCACCAGCAGCGTCTGGGCTGCGTGTTTGAGCACGACCGTATTGCCCGCGATCAGCGCCGGGATCAGCGCGTTGATCACCGTCATATAGGGATAATTCCACGGCGCGATGATCAAAACGACACCCATCGGCTCGCGCGCGATCTGGCGCAGCACCGTGTCGTTATCCTCGACCACCATCGGGGCCAGCGCCGCCTCGGCGATCTCGGCCATATAGGCCGCGCGCTCATTCATGCCGCCGAATTCGCCGCCATAGCGGGTTGGGCGGCCCATCTGCCAGGCGAGCTCCTCCACGGCCTGCTCGGAGGTCTCGTTGAGCGCAGCGATCCCGGCCTGCACCAGCGCGATCCGCTCGGCCAGAGGGCGCGCGACCCAAGAGGGTTGGGCGGCCCGCGCCAGATCGGCCACCCGTTGCGCATCGACATGGCTCAGCGCTTCGCGTTCGGCATAAACCGCCCCGTCGACGGGCGAGATGCATTGAATTGTCTTTGACATGATGTCTCCTTGCGGAAGGTCTCTCCGCGATCGTTGTGCTCAGCCCTCAGGCGCGTTCGAAGCCGCGCTGGCGTTCCCAATCGGTCACGACGCGATTTTGCTCGCGAATTTCCCAGCGGGCGGCATGGGTATAATGGGCCATCACCTCGTCACCGAAGGCCGCGCGCAGCATCTCGCTGGCCTCGAGCGCATCGGCGGCCTCGGGGAGGGTCTTGGGGATCTCGATCACGTCGCTTGCCTTGTAGATATCGCCATCGGCTTGCGGGCCGGGGTCAATCTGACCCTCGATCCCAGCCAGACCAGCGGCCAGAAGGGCTGCGCAGGCGAGATAGGGGTTCAGATCCGAGCCACCGATCCGGCACTCGACCCGCACGCCCTTGGTGCCCTCACCGCAGATCCGAAATCCGGCGGTGCGGTTATCAAGCGACCAGACTGATTTCGTCGGCGCAAACAGCCCTTCGCAGAACCGCTTGTAGCTGTTGGTGTAGGGGGCGAGGAAATATGTGATCTCGCGGGCGTGTTTCAGCTGCCCGCCAAGGAAATGACGCATCATCTCGGACATGCCATGCGGCGCATCCGGGTCGAAAAAGGCGTTCTTGCCGCCCGACCAAAGCGATTGGTGTACATGGCTCGAAGAGCCGGCCCGGTCGGTGTGATACTTGGCCATGAAGGTCGCGGACATCCCGTGCTTTTGCGCGACCTCCTTGGTGCATTGCTTGATCAGCACATGCATATCGGCGGTCTCGAGCCCCGGCGCATATTTGACATTCAGCTCTTCCTGACCGCGCTCGGCCTCGCCCTTGGAGCACTCGACCGGGATGCCCGCCCCGTAGAGCGCATTGCGGATCTCGCGCAGCGCAGGTTCGGTGCGCACATTGCCGAGGATCGAGTAGTCGATATTGTGGCGCGCCATCGGCGTCGGGTCGCGATAGCCCGCATCGAAAAGATCGACATAGCTTTCCTCAAAGAGGAAAAACTCCAGCTCCGTCGCCATCACCGGATCGAAGCCGAGCGCCCGGGCGCGCGCGATCTGCGACTTCAGCATCGTGCGCGGGGCATGGGGCACAGGCGCGCCGTGGTGATCGAGCAGATCGCAGAGCACCAGCGCCGTGCCGGGCGCCCACGGGATCAGGCGCAGCGTTTCCATATCGGGCTTCATGACATAATCGCCATAGCCCTTTTCCCAGCTCGTCGCGGCGTAGCCCTGCACGGTCTCCATCTCGAGATCGGTGGCCAGCAGGTAGTTGCAGCAATGGGTCTCTTGCCAAGCGCTCTCGATGAAATGCGCGGCGTGGAAGCGTTTGCCCTGCAAACGGCCCTGCATGTCGATCAACGCGGTAATGACGGTGTCGACCTCGCCGGCCTTCACGGCCTTCTTGAGCGCATCGAACGAGAACTTGGCGGGCATGGAAACCTCCGGGGGAATGACGGGTCCGGAGACTGTGCCGCGTGGCCGTGTTCCGGGCAAGAGGGGGAGAGAGGCGCGCCCGGACAATGCCCCGGCGCGCCTTTTGGTTTGTGGTCGGTGACCGGACGCAATCAGGTGTTGCGATAGGGCGGTCCGGCTTTCTTCATGGTCTCGTTGTATTTCTTGAAGATATCAACGACTTTCGCCTTCAGCTCGCTCTCGGCTGCGATCTCGTCCCAGAATTTATGCGCGGCATCCTCGACCTTTTGCCATTCGGCATCGGGGATCGTGGTCAGCTGCATCTCTGTGCCCTCGACACGCAGCTTTGCCTCGCCCGACCAGTACCAGTACTGGCGGTGATAATGGGACTGATCGAAACAGGTCCGCATCAGCGTTTTCATCTTGTCGGGCACCTCGTTCCAGCGATCCATATTCGCGAAGAAGTGACCGATCCAAGCGCCCGAGATGTTGTTGGTCAGGAAATAGGGCGCGTTTTTGCCCCAACCGGATGTGTAATCCTCGGTGATGCCCGACCATGCCACACCGTCCAGCTCGCCGGTTTGCAGCGCGACCTCGACATCCTCCCACGGGATCGTCACCGGCACGACGCCGAACTGCGCGAGGAAGCGTCCGGCGGTCGGGAAGGTGAAGACCCGCTTGCCGTTGAGATCGTCGAGCGATTTAACTGGCTCTTTCATCGCGAAGTTGCACGGATCCCAAGAGCCAGCCGAGATGTGCTTGACGCCCACCGCCGCATATTGCTCGTCCCAGATCTCGTTGAGGCCCCATTCGTTGAACAGCGTCGGCACGTCGAGCGAATAGCGCAGCCCGAACGGGAAATAGCCGCCGAACACCGTCACCTCCGTGGGCGAGGCCATGCTGTCATCATCCGATTGCACCGCATCGATCGTGCCTGCTTGCATCGCGCGGAACAGCTCGGACGTCGGCACGAGCTGGTCTGCGTAATACAGCTCGATCTCCATCTGGCCATCGGCGATCTCGTTGAAGGTCTTGATGCAATTGTCCACGACCTGCTCGGCCAGCGCGGGCCCCGCATAGGTCTGCATGCGCCATTTGATCGGCTTGGTCTGGGCAATCGCGGGGGCGGCAAGACCGGCCGCCGCCGCGCCCACCGCACCGGTGGTCAGAAACTTACGTCTTGTTGTCATCACTCTCTCTCCTTGTTGAATAAAGAGGCCCGGTTTCTCCGAGCTCTGGTTATCGTCCAAGCACCGCATGGGGCAGCCACAGCGCCAGTTGCGGGAAGATCATCACGAGGATCAGCGTCAGCACCATCACGCCCACGAAGGGAAAGACCGAGCGGTAGATCACCGGCAGGGTGAACTCGGGCGGTGCCATCGCCTTCATCAGAAACAGGTTATAGCCGAAGGGTGGGGTCAGATAGGCAACCTGACAGGTGATAGTATAAAGGACACCGTACCAGATCATGTCGAAGCCCAGATGCCGCGCGAGGCTGACATAGACCGGCGCCACGATCACCAGCATCGCCGTGTCATCGAGAAACATCCCCATGACCAGAAAGCTGAGCTGCATCAGGATCAGCACCTGCCACGGTCCCAGCCCAAGACTTTCGGTGAAGAAATCCTCGATCGCGCGGCCCGCGCCCAAGCCGTCGAAGACCGCCCCGAAAGAGAGCGCCGCGGTGATGATCAGCATGAACATCACGGTGATCTGCAGGGTCTGGCGGGTGGCCTTCTGGAAGACGTCCCAAGTGAAGCGGCGCTTGATCGCGGCGGCAAAGACCGCGGCCAGCGCGCCAATCACCGAGGCCTCCGTCAGGCTCGCCCAGCCCTTGAGGAAGGGCACCATCATCGCCACGAAAATAAAGACCGGCAGCAGGCCCGCACGCAGAAGACGCAGCCGCTCGCGCATCGTGATCTGGGCCAACTCCTCGGGGTCCATCGGCGGCGCAAGCGCCGGGTTCAACCGGCAGCGGATGACGATATAGGCGATGAACAACGTGGCCATCAGCAGCCCCGGCACTGCGCCCGCGAGCCAAAGCTCCGAGACCGGCTGGCGCGCGATCAGCGAGAACAGCACCAGCACCACGGAAGGCGGGATCAGGATGCCGAGGCTGGAGCCCGCCTGAATCACGCCCGAAATCATCAGCTTGTCGTAATTGCGCCGCAACAGCTCGGGCAGGGCGATCGTGGCCCCGATGGCCATGCCCGCAACCGACAGCCCGTTCATCACCGAGATCATCACCATCAGCAGGATCGTCCCGATGGCGAGCCCCCCGGGCAGCGGTCCGAACCAGACATGGAACATCCGGTAGAGGTCTTCGGCCAGACGGCTCTCGGACATCACATAGCCCATATAGACGAACATCGGCAGCGTCAGAAGCGGAGTCCATTTCATCAGCTTCATGACCGAGCCAAAGCTGATCTGCGTGCCCCCCGGCCCCCAAAGGAAGAACGCCGTGACCACAGCGACAAAGCCGATCGCGCCGAAGACACGCTGGCCTGTGAGCATCATCAGCAGCATGGTCGAGAACATCAGAATGGCGATTGTGTTGTGGTCCATCAGATGTCCTCTCCGCGGATCGTCGCGATGTCGCGGATCAAAAGCACCGTCGCCTGCAGCAGCATCAGAAAGAAACCCGCCGTGATGATCACCTTGATCGGCCAGAGATAGGGGCGCCACGCGCTCGGGTTGCGCTCGTTATATTCGAAGGAATAGACGGTGGAGTCGAAGGCCGAGTAGACCATGATCGCGAGGTAGAACATCAGCGCGAGCACTGTGAACGCATCCCACCACGCCTTGCCCTTTTCCGAGCGGCGCGCGTAAAGCAGGTCCATGCGCACATTGGTGTCGCCCTGCAGCGACCATGGTGCGCCCAGCATGTAATAGGCCACCAGCGTGAACTGGGCCATTTCCAGCGTCCAGAGCGCGGGAATATGCGCGATCTTGGTGATGCTGGAAAACAGCATGATCCCCATGATCACATAAAGTAGGTACATCGCGACCTTGCCCAGCCGCCGGTTGAAGCCCTCGACAACGCGTACATAGCTGCGGATCCATCCCGGCATCAGACAGTCTCCTTCGGGGTGGCGCGCGTGTCGTCCATGGCAGCCCGCAGCACCGGCGCCAGCCGGGCCGCCATCGCCTCTTGGGCGGGGCTGTCCGCGATCAGATCGTTGCGCAACTCCAGCATGACATTGGGCAGTCCCATCGCGGTACCATGCAGCGCCAGCGTATGGGTCACGCCATCGCGCGCGGAATAAGGGGCGTTGAGCTGCACGGCGAGATCAGTCTGCGCGTCTGCCTGTGCCACGATGGCCTCGGCGAGGCGCGCATCTGCATCATGGATCACTCCCAGCTCGACCGCGCGCGGCTTGCCAAAATAAATCGGCGTGAAGGAATGCACGGTCACAAGGATCGGGCTGAGGCCCCGTGCCAACCGGCGCGCGATCAATGCGCGAATCTCCGCATGAAAGGGCAGGTAGAGCGCCTCGACCCGCGCCAACCGATCCGCGCCATCAAGATCACGATTGCCCGGAATGTCGGTGGTCTCGGAGCGCTCGGGCATCGCGCCCGGATGCTGCGGCGGTCGGTTGAGATCGTAGATCAGCCGTGACTGACAGGCTTGGGCGAGCGGCGCATCAAGCGCCACAGCCAGCGCCTGCGCGAGCCCAAGCGCGCCCGGATCCCACGCGATATGCGCTTTCCGCTGCTCCGGATCGAGCCCAAGATCGCCCCAAGGCGCGGGCATCGCATTGGAGGCATGCTCACAGATGATCACGCAAGCGCCATCGCGGGATTCGCCTTCAATCCGTATCGGTGTCTCGTGTTGCGGCACCTCGGCCTCCATCGATTCCCGCATCTCGTTCACGAGCAGGCTCGTCTTCGTGAATGGTTTGTGTCAAGATATTTTCAGAGTTTTTATCTCTGTTACGATCTGTTCGGTGATGAGACGCAAGGAGTGCTCAATTTGGCAGCGGTCACGCAAAATATCGAAGATCAGATCGCACAGGCGATCGAGACCATGACGCGCACGGAGCGCCAATTGGCGAGCTACATCCTGCGTCATTACCCGGTCGCGCTGCTGGGCTCGGTCACCCAATTGGCCAAGGCGGCAGAGGTGTCCTCGCCCACCGTCGTGCGGCTCGCGCAGAAGATGGGGTTTGGCGGCTATCCGGGTCTGCAACAGGCGGTGCGCGAAGAGTTGGAGGCGCGGCTGGTCTCGCCTCTGGCCAAACATGATCGCTGGGCGGAGGCCGCGCCGGACACCCATATGCTCAATCGCTTTGCGGACGCGGTGCTGGGCAATCTTCAGGCGACACTGGCGCAGATCGATCACGCCCAGTTCGATGCGACCGCCGAACTGCTGGCCGATCCCGAACGTCGCATATTTGCGACCGGCGGGCGCATTACCCTGCCCATCGCGGACTATTTCACGACCCATATGAAGGTGATCCGCCCCGGTGTGGAACTGCTCGAGCCGGTCTCGAATGCCTGGCCTCCCGCGATGCTCGAGATGCGCGCGGGCGACGTCTTGCTGGTCTTCGATATCAGACGCTACGAAAACAATGTGCTCCAGCTTGTCGAAATGGCTGCCGATCAGGGCGCCGAGGTGATCTTGATCACCGACCCTTGGGTCAGCCCCGCCGCCCGGCACGCGCGCTACCGGTTTTCGGCTCAGATCGAGGTGCCGAGCGCTTGGGACAGCACGGTCGCCTTGCAGGTGCTGGTCGAGACGCTGATGGCGGCGGTGCAGTCGCTGACATGGGAGGAAACCGCCTCGCGGATGAAGCGGCTCGAAGGGCTTTATGAGCGCGCGCGATTCTTCCAGCGCGGTAAATAGGGGCGCTGCCCCTCTTGGCCTTCCGGCCAATTCACCCCGGGATATTTAGACGAATTCAAAAGAGGGAGTCATGTTTTCGATTTCGTTCCAATATCCCGGGGGAGGCCGCGCGGCGCGCGGACGGGGGCGGCGCCCCTCGCAGGTTTTGGGAACTGGACGCAACGGTCGCGCCGGGGTAAGCGGGTAACGAAAGCGCGAGAAGGAGATCCGTATGCGTCGACTGTTCACACGTCGCGAGACCTTTGCTCTGGCTGCGGGCGCAACTGCGCTGGCCGCGCCGCCGGTATTTGCTTCCGCCGAGGTGACCCTGCGTCTGCATCAGTTTCTTCCCGAAACGAGCTTTGTACCGGCCCATATCCTGACGCCTTGGATCGAGGCGGTGGAGCGGGTCTCAAACGGGCGCATCAAGGTGCAGCACTACCCGTCGATGCAGCTGGGCGGAAAGCCCTCGGATCTGGTCGATCAGGTCACCGACGGGGTGGTCGATATCATCTGGACCCTGCCGGGCTACACGCCGGGGCGGTTCCCGCGCACCGAAGTGATGGAGCTGCCCTTCATGGTGGCGGATGCGGCCCCCGCCTCAGCGGCGCTCTGGGATCTTGCGCAGTCGGATATGATCGACACGGATTTTCGCGATGTGCATCTTCTGGGCACATGGGTGCACGGCCCGGGCGTGATCCATGCCAATAAGCCGGTGCATCAGATTGCCGATCTCGAAGGGCTCAAGCTGCGGGGGCCGTCGCGGGTGACCACGAAGCTTCTTGAGCAGTTCGGCGCAACGGCCGTCGGCATGCCCGTGCCCTCGGTCCCCGAAGCTCTGTCGCGTGGCACGATCGATGGCGCGTTGCTGCCGTGGGAGGTCTCGGCCTCGCTCAAGATCGGCGAGCTGGTGCATCATCACACGCAATTTGCAGGCGCTTCGATCTACACGGCGAGCTTTATTCTTGCGATGAACAAGGGGCGCTATGCCAGCTTGCCCGATGATCTGAAAACGGCCATCGACAGCGTGTCCGGCGCGGCGTTTTCGCGCGCGGCGGGGGCGGCGCAACAGGCCGAGGATATTCCTTCGCGTCAGGCCGCGATCGATCTTGGCAATGAGATCATCACGATTTCCGCCGATGAGACGCCTGTTTGGAAAACCGCCTCGCAGCCGGTGATCGAGGCCTGGGTGAGCGAGATGGACGCGCGGGGCGTGCAGGGCGCGGCGCTGCTTGAGGCGGCGCAGGCGCTGATCGCGCAGCATACGGCCTGATCCGTGCAGGCTGCGATTGCGCGCGCGGTAAACGGGCTTGCTTTACTTGCGGGCCTCGCGCTGCTGGCGCTGGTTGCGATGACCGCGATCTCGAGCCTGGGGGCGCTGGGCCTCAAAGGCGCACAGGCAGGATGGCTGCCGGGCGCGCTGGGGCTTGGACCCTATAAGGCGGGGTTCGAGCTGGTCGAGCTGACCCTGCCGGGGATCGTCTATGCGATGCTGCCGCTGGTGCAGCTGCGCCATGCCCATGCGCGGGTCGCGTTGCTGCGCGGGCCCATCGCGGGGCTGTTGGATCGGATCTGGCAGGGGCTCGCGGCGCTTCTTTTCGGGATCATCGCCTGGCGCATCGGGGTCGGGATGGCGGGCAAGATTGGTTCGGGCGAGACGACATTCCTGCTCGGTTTGCCACTCTGGTGGGGCTACGCCGCCTGCCTGCCCGGCGCGTGGGGCGCGGCCCTTGTGGCGCTCTGGACGACGGCGCAAGGGGGGAGCGCCCATGAGTGATTTTGCCCTCGCGCTCGGCTCCTTTCCACTGTTGTTGCTGCTGATCTTTCTGCGCGCGCCGATTGGGCTTGCGATGCTGGTTTTGGGCGCGGGCGGGCTTTGGGCGCTGAGCGGCAGCCCGCAGCTTTGGCTGGCCAAGATGAAGAATGAGGGCGTCTCGACATTTGCCAATTACGAGCTGTCGGTGATCCCGATGTTCCTGCTGATGGGGCAGTTCGCCACGCAGGGCGGGATGAGCCGGGCGCTGTTTCGCGCCGCCGATGCGTTGATCGGGCATCGGCGGGGCGGGGTGGCGATGGCCGCCATCGGCGCCTGTGCGGGGTTCGGTGCGATCTGCGGCAGCTCGCTTGCGACTGCGGCCACGATGAGCCGCGTGGCGCTGCCCGAGATGAAAGCTGCGGGCTATTCGGGCGCGCTGTCGACGGCGGCGCTGGCCGCAGGCGGCACGCTGGGCATCCTGATCCCGCCCTCCATCGTGCTGGTGATCTTTGCCATCCTGACCGAGCAGAATATCGCGACACTCTTCGCCGCGGCTCTGTTGCCGGGCTTGCTGGCGGTGGCGGGCTATGGCTGTGCCGTGCGCGTCTATCTGTGGCGTCACCCCGGTGCCGCCGGGCACCCGCGCGCCGCAAGCCCGTGGTCTGCGCGCAGAGCGGCGCTCTGGGCGACATGGCCCGTCGTGACCATCTTCGCGCTGGTTGTGGGCGGCATCTATGGCGGGATCTTCTCGCCCACCGAAGGCGCGGCCATCGGGGCCGCCCTGACCGGACTTGCCGCTTGGGCCTCGGGCGGGCTGCGCGATGGCGGGTGGATCACGGCTTTGCGCGAGACCGCGCAGACGACCGGCATGGTGTTCTTCATCATCCTTGGCGCGGCCGTCTATAACGGGTTTCTGGGCTTTGCGCGCCTGCCGCAGGAACTCGCGGAACTGATCGTGGGGCAGGGGATCAGCCCGTGGCTCGTGCTGGGCGCGATGCTGGTGCTCTACCTCGTGCTGGGCTGTTTCATGGACAGTCTCTCGATGATCCTTCTGACCTTGCCGACCTTCTGGCCGATTGTCGTGGGGCTCGATTTCGGGATGGATCCGCAGGCGCTGGCGCTGTGGTTTGGCGTCCTGGTGCTCATCGTGGTCGAGGTCGGGCTGATCACGCCGCCAGTGGGGCTCAACCTCTTTGTCATCGCCGCGATTGAGGGGGAGACCCCTGCGCCGCAGACATGGCGTGCGGTCGTGTGGTTCGTCGCAGCGGATCTTTTGCGCGTCGCGCTGATCCTAGCGTTGCCTGCGCTGACCCTGTTGCCGCTTTGGTTTGGTTGAAATGGAGCGGTGATTTTTTGCGCCGTCTGTGCGAGCATGGGGCAAGGAGGATTTCTCATGACCGAAATTACCAGTGATTTCAGCGGACAAACCGTGATCTGCACATTCGAGATGACACCTGCGACCGCCGCCGAGCTGATGGAGCGATTGCAGGAGGCGTATCGCGATTTGATCTCGAAAGCGCCGGGCTTTCTGGGCGCGGGCCTGCATATGAACGATGCGCATACGCGGATCGCGACCTATTCGAAATGGCGCGAGCGGGGCGATTATCAGGCGATGCTGCGCAGCCCCGAGATGATCGCGCGCAACCGGGTGATCTACACGCTCTGTCGCAGCTTCGAGCCAGTGATGTACGAGATCGAAGCGTCATACTGAGCACGGGAACCTCGCGCCTCGCAGCCGCGTTCCCATGTCAGAAGACATACTGGAGAGACGAGATGGAAGACGTTCTGCAGGCGATTGGGACTATCGGGCTTATTTTGCTTGTGATTGCAGGTCTGCTCGCAGGTGCGGTCGCGAGCCTTGTGACCGGCGGGCGTCATAAGGCGGCCTATCTCGCCATCGGGGTTCTTGGTGCGCTGGCCACCCCCTTCATCGTCGCAATTCTTGGCGGCGCGGTGCTGGCGGCGGGCGGGCTGCTTGCGATCCTCGCAATGGCCGTGCTGGGCGCAGTTGTTGTGCTGGTGATCGGCAAGCTGATCCTCGACTAAATCCCGCGCATCCGCTGCCACAGGAATTTCAGCCAAGCGCCGCTCTCGCGCAGGATCGTGCGGGGGCGGGCTTTATGTGCGGGGCTGTCGCTTGTGCACCTTATGCCAAGGCTGCGGGCAATCGCGCGGGCACGGGGCGCATGATAGCCATCCGTGACCAAAACGATCTCGTCTGACATCCCAAGCCGTTCCAGCCCGAAGGCGATGTTCTCGCGGGTGGTGGTGGAGCGGTCCTCAATCAAGATCGCTGTTCGCGGGACGCCTGCGCCGGTCAGTATTTCGACCATGACATCCGCCTCTGAGGGGGCGTTGCGCCCCAGCCCGCCGCAGCACATGATCCGCGAGACCCGCCCGGCATGATACATCTGCGCCGCATGCAGGCTGCGCCGTTCCAGCGTCGGCGAAGGCCGCCCGCCGGGCCAGACAGCGGCCCCGAGAATGAATGCGCAAGTCATCCTCGCGAGCTAGCCGCGTTTCGCATTCGGGGCAAGAGGCATGGGATCTCGTATCTTGCGCTCGCTCCCGGTTGGACTAATCTCGCCGGATTACAAACGACGCCATTTCGATCCGGATTTTCATGACTGTTTCGGCACATCCTCACGCCTTGCTCGCAGTTCTAGTTGTCGCCGTCCTGCTTGTCGTCGTTCTGTTTCTGCGCCGCAGGCTTTCGGGGCGTGCGGCCCGGCGCTTCGTTCTCATCGACGGGTCAAACGTCATGTATTGGCGCAATTCCCAGCCGGATCTGGCACCCGTCAAGGCGGTGATTGCGCGCATTCGAGCCGCGAAGGCCCAGCCTGTGGTCTATTTCGACGCCAATGCAGGCTATCTTCTGCGCGGTCGCTATCTGAATAATGCGGAACTGGCGCGTGCGCTTGGGATAGCGAGCGACCGTGTCTTGATCGCACCGAAAGGGACGCCCGCCGATCCTCTCTTGCTCGAAGCCGCGAGCGGGCTTCGCGCGCGGATCGTGACGAATGACCGATATCGCGATTGGACTGCGGACTATCCAATCCTCAAGTCCCGCGAGTTGCTCGTCCGGGGCGAGTGGCAAAAGGGCAGGCTCACGCTCAATCGCGAGTTGGTGGCGCGCAAGCGCGCCTAGCGCCCTTTGCGCCGCTTCACGCCGCCGCGTTGGCCGGGGCGCCCCGCCGTGGAGCGTCCCTTGGCTTTGGTCGCCGCTTCGGACGCCGCCTCCACCGCGGATTGACGTGCGAGCGGATCGTCGTGAAGCACCAGATCCACCGCCTCCAGCCGCTTGACCTCATCGCGCAGACGGGCGGCTTCCTCGAACTCAAGGTTCTCCGCGGCCTTGCGCATTTTCGACTTCAGATCCTCCAGATGCGCCTCAAGATTGGCGCCCGGTTTCACATTATCAACTTTTGCGGTGACGCGGGACATATCCGTGTCGCCCTGATAGAGGCCGGAAAGAACGTCTTCGACATTCTTCTTGATCGTGGCGGGCGTGATGCCATGCTCGGTGTTATAGGCGATCTGCTTGGCCCGGCGGCGATCGGTTTCATCCATGGCGCGCTGCATCGAGCCAGTGATCCGGTCGGCATACATGATCACCCGACCCTCGGCGTTCCGAGCTGCCCGCCCAATCGTCTGAATCAGCGAGGTTTCCGAGCGCAGGAACCCCTCTTTGTCGGCGTCAAGAATGGCCACAAGACCGCATTCGGGAATGTCGAGCCCCTCGCGCAGAAGGTTGATCCCGATCAGCACATCAAAGGCCCCCAGCCGCAGGTCGCGCAAAATCTCGATACGTTCGATTGTGTCAATATCCGAGTGCATATACCGCACGCGAACGCCCTGTTCATGTAGATATTCTGTCAGATCTTCGGCCATGCGTTTGGTCAGGGTCGTGACCAAAGTGCGATAACCCTTCGCCGAAACCAGCCGAATTTCATCGAGCACATCATCGACCTGCGTCTCGACGGGGCGGATCTCGATGAGCGGATCGATCAGACCGGTGGGGCGGATGACCTGCTCGGTGAACACACCGCCGGTCTGCTCAAGCTCCCATTTCGCGGGAGTGGCCGAGACGAAGACCGATTGCGGGCGCATCGCGTCCCATTCCTCGAATTTCAGCGGGCGGTTATCCATGCAGGAGGGCAGGCGGAAGCCGTGCTCGGCCAGCGTGAATTTGCGCCGGTAGTCCCCGCGATACATGCCGCCGATCTGCGGCACGGTGACGTGAGATTCATCTGCGAAAACAATGGCATTGTCCGGGATGAACTCGAACAGCGTCGGCGGCGGCTCGCCCGGCGCGCGCCCCGTGAGATAGCGCGAATAGTTTTCGATCCCGTTGCACACGCCGGTGGCCTCCAGCATCTCGAGATCGAAATTCGTGCGCTGTTCCAGCCGCTGCGCCTCCAGCAGCTTACCCTCGTCCTGCAATTGCTTCAGCCGAAGCGTCAGCTCCTTGCGGATGCCTTTCGTGGCTTGCTGAAGCGTCGGGCGCGGCGTCACGTAGTGGCTGTTGGCATAGATGCGGATCTGTTCAAACGAATTCGTCTTATGCCCGGTGAGCGGATCAAATTCCGTAATCGATTCAAGTTCTTCACCGAAGAAACTGAAGCGCCATGCACGATCCTCAAGGTGGGCGGGCCACAGATCGACCGTATCGCCTTTCACGCGGAAGGAGCCGCGCTGGAAGGCCGCGTCGAGGCGCTTATATTGCTGCGCTACCAATTCGCCCAGAAACTGCCGCTGCTCGATCAACTCGCCGATCTTGAGATCCTGGGTCATCGCCGAATAGGTCTCGACCGAGCCGATGCCGTAGATGCAGCTCACCGAGGCCACGATGATCACATCGTCGCGCTCCAGCAGCGCCCGCGTGGCCGAGTGCCGCATCCGGTCGATCTGCTCGTTGATCTGGGATTCTTTCTCGATATAGGTGTCGGAGCGCGCGACATAGGCTTCGGGCTGGTAGTAATCGTAGTAGGAGACGAAGTACTCCACCGCGTTCTCGGGGAAGAAATGCTTGAATTCGCCATATAGCTGGGCTGCCAGCGTCTTGTTGGGCGCAAGGATGATCGCCGGGCGCTGGGTCTCTTCGATTACCCGCGCCATGGTAAAGGTTTTGCCCGTCCCCGTCGCCCCAAGTAGCACCTGATCGCGCTCGCCCTCTTCGACCCCGCCCGAAAGTTCTGCAATCGCCGTGGGCTGGTCGCCCGCCGCGGAATATTCGGTATGCATCACGAAGCGCTTGCCGCCTTCCAGTTTGGGGCGGGTGAGTACGTCGGGCCGCTCGCGCGGCTGATCGGTCGTGTTATGCGGCATCCGGCCCTCTCTTCGCTGGCCCTAGATTTGTCCTCTTTTCGTTCGCATTCAAGGGGTTCGGGAACGGGTTAACAAGACGTTTAGCAACTCTTTCTAATTTTCTTTTTAAATCAGAATATTGCGAGGTATTTTCTGTTGTGAAAGTCGCGAGGGGTTTGCATACTGATCCGGCAAGCAGCATAGATCTGTCGACCGGCATATCACCCCCACCCCTTGTCCCCTGCCGGTCGACAGACGCTGTTCTTGCCAAAAAATGCGGTGCCGATAGCGGGTCGCGCCACATCGGGAGGTCTTGCGATTTCGCGGTGATGCACTAAGACATAACCAAAGCATCGCACAGGAGTTTGCCCATGCGCGCACGCATCTATCAGCCGGCCCGGAACGCCATGCAATCAGGCGTTGCCAAGACGAAGCACTGGATTCTCGATTACGTTCCCGCCGATGCGCGAGAGATCGATCCGCTGATGGGCTGGACCTCTTCGGATGATACGCAAGCCCAAGTGCGCCTGCGCTTTTCCACCCGCGAAGCCGCTGAGGATTTTGCCAAGGAAAAGGGCCTCGACTACGTCGTGAGCGAACCCCAAAAGCGCCATGCGAATGTTCGCATGCGCGGATACGGCGAGAATTTCGCGACCGACCGGCGTGCAAACTGGACGCATTGAGGCTGTAAGACTTACCTGAGTTTTTTCCAGCGAAGGCTAAGTTTTCCCGAGATCTGCATATAGGGCGCCCAATGGGCGCCTTTTCTATATATTGATCCTTTGGGGCAAGCCGCGACCCTGCATTGATCTTTCAGGCCCAAGGGCGCTCCATGGCCGGAAAACAGCTCAACAAAACCAATCGACCGCGCGTGGCACCGTGGTTCTCGCCGAGCTGCTTCTTGAGGCAGTGAAGGGCGATGCCGCGCGGCAGCGCAGGATTCGGATGGCTCTGGCCGCCGCTCCCCTTATCGGCTGGCTGCCGATTACCGGGTGAGCTGCGATCCGTGTGCGGCCGATCAATGCATGGATCCGTACCGCAACATGCCAGACCGTCCTCTGTCACGCATCGCCTTGAGTGTTCTGGGCAGATATGATGCAACGGGCGCCGGTATCGGGGGCTGCTGGCGCGGATCTTGCATGCCAATTCTTAAGGGCGGCCCGGCGGTCGCCAGTTTCAGTTAAGGCGTGTCCATGACCATTTCCCATCTCGTAACCCATTCCGGCGGCTTTCATGCAGACGAGCTGTTGTCGTCGGTCATTCTCACCCGGCTCTTCCCGCAAGCGCAGCTGATCCGCTCGCGCGATCGCGCTTGGATCACGCCGGGCGAGGACCGGATCATCTATGATGTGGGCGGGCAGTTCGACCCGGATCTTCGGATTTTCGATCACCACCAACGCCCCAGCCCGCTGCGCGAAGATGGCCAGCCCTACAGCTCCTTCGGGCTGATCTGGGCGGCGTTCGGGCGCGACTATCTGCGGGCGATGGATGTGCCTGAGGCGCATGTTGACGAAGTCCATGGCAGTCTGGATCGCGGCTTCGTGCTGCCCGTCGATCTGGTCGATAATGGCAAGGTGAACCCCTCCGAGGCGGGCCCGCTCTTTGCGCGGCTCACGCTGCCGGTCCTGCTGGAGACCCTCAAGCCTGCCTTCGATGATCGCAGTGAGGGCGCTGACGATCGCGCGTTCTTTGACGCGCTGTCGGTCGCGCGTGCCTTTGTCGAGGCGCAGATCCGGAGTAAGGCCGCCAAGCTGCGCGCCGAGGGCATGGTGCTGGCGGCCATCGAGGCTGCGGGCGAGAGCGCGGTGCTGGAGCTGCCGATGGGCATGCCGTTTCGTGCAGGCGTTGAGGCGGCGGGCGCCGATCACCTGCTCTTCGTGGTCCATCCGCGCGGCGACGATTGGGCGCTCACAACGATCCGCACCGGGGACGACACTTTCGCCACGCGCGCCGATCTGCCCGCGGCTTGGGCTGGGCTGACCGATGCCGCGCTTGAGGTCGCCTGCGGTGTGACGGGCGCGAAATTCTGCCACAACGGTCGGTTCATCGCCGTGGCCGACAGCCGCGCTGCGATCCTTGAGATGGCCGCGCGCGCCGTGGCAGAGCACCGCGCGCAGTAGTCAAACCGCGCGGATGGCCTGTTGACATGTCCGCGCGGATTCACAATGCTCCGACCCACGTCAGGGGAGTCCCGCCCAAGGGACTGAGAGGCTGATTTCGGCGAGGCTTGCCCCGCCGAGGTGACGCGACCCTTAGAACCTGACCCAGTTGATACTGGCGTAGGAAGACCGAAGGGCATTTCCGCAACCGATGTACAGGTGCGGTCCTTTCGGGCCGAATGGCCCTGTGCGCATGCACATTCCGGGGCCGGACGGTCCCTTTCTGCCACGTGTTTCACTTGGGTCTCATTCTTTGAGGAGACCGAAATGAAAGATACGATCCCGAGCATTTCCACTGGCCCGCTGCCCGCCTCGCGCAAGACTTATCTGCCGGGCGCGCAGCATGAGATCCGCGTGCCGATGCGCGAAATCTCCGTGTCGAACGAAGCGCCCTTGATGCTTTATGACAGCTCCGGGGCCTATACCGATCCCGATGTGAAGATCTCCATTGAGCAGGGCCTGCCCGAGGTGCGCGGCGGCTGGCTGCAGGCGCGCGGCGAGATCGAGCAATATCCGGGCAGGCCCGTGACCGAAGCCGATAACGGCTTTGCCACGGGCGACCGGTTGACGCCCGCCTTTCCGATCAGCCGCAATCCGCTGCGCGCCGTGGGTGACCGGGCCGTGACCCAGCTTGCCTATGCCCGCGCGGGCATCATCACACCCGAGATGGAATTCGTGGCGATCCGCGAAAACGAGGGGCGTCGCGCGGCAGCTCCGCGCGATGGCGAGGCGTTCGGCGCCGAGCTGCCCGATCTGGTCACGCCCGAATTCGTGCGCGCCGAGATCGCTGCGGGCCGCGCGATCATCCCTGCCAATATCAATCACCGCGAGTTGGAACCGATGATCATCGGGCGCAATTTCAAGGTGAAGATCAACGCCAATATCGGAAATTCCGCGGTTACCTCCTCGATGGAGCACGAGGTGGAGAAGATGGTCTGGGCGATCCGCTGGGGCGCCGATACGGTGATGGACCTCTCGACCGGGCGCAACATCCACAATATCCGCGACTGGATCATTCGTAACGCGCCTGTCCCGATTGGCACAGTGCCGCTCTATCAGGCGCTTGAGAAAGTCGGAGGCGTGGCCGAGGATCTGACCTGGGAGGTCTTCCGCGAGACCCTGATCGAGCAGGCCGAGCAGGGTGTGGATTACTTCACCATCCATGCGGGTGTGCGTCTGCATATGGTGCCGATGACGGCCAAGCGGGTGACGGGGATCGTCTCTCGCGGTGGCTCGATCATGGCGAAATGGTGCCTGCACCATCACCGCGAGAGCTTCCTCTACGAGCATTTCGAAGAGATCTGCGACATCTGTCGGCGCTACGATGTGAGCTTCTCGCTTGGTGACGGGTTGCGCCCCGGATCCATCGCCGACGCCAATGACGAAGCGCAATTCGCCGAGCTGCGGACCGTGGGTGAGCTGACCAAGATCGCTTGGGCCAAGGACTGTCAGGTGATGATCGAGGGGCCCGGCCATGTGCCGATGCACAAGATCAAGGCCAATATGGACGAGCAACTCAAGCATTGCCACGAGGCGCCTTTCTACACGCTTGGCCCGCTGACCACCGATATCGCGCCGGGCTATGACCATATCACCAGCGCCATCGGGGCTGCGATGATCGGATGGTTCGGCACCGCGATGCTGTGCTACGTGACGCCCAAGGAACATCTGGGCCTTCCCGACCGCGATGACGTGAAAACCGGGGTAATCACCTACAAGCTGGCAGCCCATGCTGCCGATCTGGCAAAGGGCCATCCGGGCGCACAGCGGCGCGACGATGCGCTTTCGCGGGCGCGGTTCGAGTTCCGCTGGGAGGATCAGTTCAATCTCGGTCTCGACCCCGATCTCGCGCGCGAGATGCATGACGAAACCTTGCCGAAAGACGCCCACAAGGTCGCGCATTTCTGCTCGATGTGTGGGCCGAAATTCTGCTCGATGAAGATCAGCCACGACATCCGGGCCGCAGCCGAGAAGCACGAGGGCATGGAGCGCATGGCCGCGAAGTTCCGCGAAGGCGGAGCACTTTATGTGCCCGCAGAAGCCGTGGAGGACGCGGAGCAATGATCTCGGTTCTGGGGGCTGGCGTGGCGGGGCTGTGCGCCGCCACCGCCTTGGCCGAGGCGGGGCACCGCGTCGAGGTGATCGTGCCCGAAGGGGCCCCGCCGCCGGTCTCGCATCTGGCGGGCGGCATGCTCGCCCCGTTTTGCGAGGGGGAATGCGCGCCCGAGCAGATCGTGCTGGAGGGGCAGGGCGCGGTTACGTGGTGGAGCGACCATGTGCCGGGCGTGATGTCTCGGGGCACGCTGGTGCTCGCGCCGCCCCGCGACACGCCAGAGCTGGAGCGCTTTGCGCGGGCCACGCGCGGGCATGATTGGGTGGTGCCGGGCGCTCTGGAGCCGGATCTGGTGGGGCGGTTCGCGCGCGGTTTGTTCTTTGCCAATGAGGCGCATATGGACCCGGTCGCAGCGCTTAGGGCTCTGCGCGAGGGGCTGATCGCCCGGGGCGTCGCCTGTCACTCTGGCGCGCCCACAGGCCAGATCGTGGATTGCCGCGGGATCACGGCGCGCAAGCATCTGCCCGATCTGCGCCCAGTGCGTGGCGAGATGCTGGAGCTGCACGCCCCCGATCTGAACCTGACCCGCCCGGTTCGGCTGCTCCATCCGCGCTTTGCCTGCTATCTCGTTCCGCGTGGGCAGGGGCG
This sequence comes from Thioclava dalianensis, assembly GCF_000715505.1. Taxonomy (GTDB): domain Bacteria; phylum Pseudomonadota; class Alphaproteobacteria; order Rhodobacterales; family Rhodobacteraceae; genus Thioclava; species Thioclava dalianensis. The sequence continues at coordinate 136,197 of NZ_JHEH01000002.1, read as the reverse complement.
CTACATGCTGGGCGCGACCATGGTCGAGACCGGGCGCACCGGCCCGATCACCGCGCGCGCGATGATGGAGCTGCTTTCCGCCGCCTACACGGTCCATCCGGGCTTTGCCGAGGCCTGCGTGATCGCAACCGGGGCCGGGCTGCGCCCCGCCTTGCCCGACAATATCCCCGCTCTGATCCACCAGCCCGACCGCATTCATGTCAACGGCATGTATCGCCATGGCTTCTTGATGGGCCCGATCCTCGCGGCGCGGCTGGTGGCGCATTTTGCACAGGAGACCGCTCATGCAGATTGAACTCAATGGCGCGCAGATCGAGACCCGCGCCACCACTTTGGCCGAGCTGATTGCCGAGCAGGAATTTGAAGCCACGAGCGTCGCGACCGCGCGCAACGGGGCTTTTGTGCCTCAGGCCGCGCGTGCTCAGACGGATCTTGTCGCAAGTGACAAGATCGAAGTGCTGTCTCCGATGCAGGGAGGATAGGCGATGTTTTATGGCACAGAGCTATCGAGCCGTTTGATGCTGGGCACCGCGCAATACCCTTCGCCCTCCGTGCTGCGGGCCGCGATTGCGGCCTCGGGCGCGCAGGTGATCACCGTCAGCCTGCGCCGTGAGGGGCAGGCGGGGGGCGAATTTCGCGAGATCATGGCCCAGAGCGGCTGCCGCATCTTGCCCAATACCGCCGGGTGCCACAGCGCGCGCGAAGCGGTGACCACCGCGCAGATGGCCCGCGAGCTGTTTGGGACGGACTGGATCAAGCTGGAGGTGATCGGCCATGCCGACAGCCTGCAGCCCGATCCTTTCGCGCTGGTGGAGGCTGCGCGCATCCTGAGCGCCGAGGGGTTCAAGGTTTTTCCCTATACCACCGAGGATCTGATCGTGGGCGAGCGCCTGATCGAGGCGGGCTGCCGGGTCTTGATGCCTTGGGGCGCGCCCATCGGCTCGGGGCAGGGGCTGCGGCACCGGGCGGCACTCGCGGCGATGCGGGCGCATTTTCCCGATATCCCGCTGGTGATCGATGCGGGGATCGGCGCGCCTTCGCAGGCGATGGCCGCGATGGAGATGGGCTTTGATGCGGTCTTGCTCAATACCGCTGTGGCCCGCGCGCTCGATCCGGTGGCGATGGCGCGCGCCTTCGGGCAGGCGGTGAGCGCGGGGCAGCTCGCCCATATTGCAGGTCTGATGCCGCCGCGCGATATGGCGCAGGCCTCGACCCCGATCTTTGGCATGGCGGAGTTGGTGTGATGCTCGATCCTTTCTATCTGATTGTCAGTCATGTCGCGGCGCTGGAACTGCTGGTGCCGCAGGGCGTGAAACTGGTGCAGCTCCGTCTCAAGGATCTGCCCGAGCACGAGCTACGCCGCCAGATCCGCCGGGCGCGTGATTTCTGTGCGGTGCATGGCGCGCAGTTGGTGGTGAATGACCACTGGGAGCTGGCGCTGGAGCTACGCTGCGGCTTTGTCCATCTGGGCCAGGAGGACATGGACCACGCCGATTTCGATGCTTTGCGCCGGGCGGGGATACGGTTTGGCCTTTCCACGCATGACAGCGCCGAGCTGGAGCGCGCGCTGGCGCTGGGACCCGCCTATGTTGCGCTTGGGCCGGTCTATCCGACCCTGCTCAAGCAGATGAAATGGGCGCCTCAGGGGCTCGATAAGCTGCGCGCATGGAAGCGCCGTGCCGGATCTACGCCGCTCGTGGGTATTGGCGGGCTGACGCCCGAGCGCCTGCCGGGGCTGTTTGCCGCAGGTGCCGACAGCGCCGCCGTCGTGACCGATATCCAGACCGCCGCCGATCCCGAGGCGCGTTGCCGCGAATGGATCGCCACCACCCGGAGAGAGCCTGCATGAGCCGCTATGATCGCCAGATTGTTCTGCCCGAAATCGGGCAGGAGGGTCAGGCCCGGCTTGGGGCGGCGCGGGTGCTGGTGATCGGTGCGGGCGGGCTGGGTTCGGCCCTTCTGCCGCTGCTGGCGGGTGCGGGTGTGGGGTATATCCGGCTTTTCGATCCCGACCGGGTCGCGCAAAGCAACCTGCATCGCCAGACGCTGTTCCGGATGGCCGATCTCGGGGCGTTCAAGGCCGAGGTGGCGGCCCGCGGCCTGCGCGCGCTCAACCCTGACTGCCGGATCGATCCGGTCTGTGCACGCTGCGATCCGCTGAATGCGCGGGCCGAGATCGAGGGCGTCGATCTGGTGATCGATGCGGCGGATAGCTTTGCGGCGAGCTATGCGCTCTCGGATCTCTGTCAGGCGCGGAGCGTGCCTCTGATCACGGCCTCGGTGGCCGCGCGGCAGGGCTATGTGGGTGGGTTTTGCGGCGGCGCACCCAGCTTGCGCGCGGTGTTTCCCGATCTGCCCGCACAGATGCCAAGCTGTGCCGTGGGCGGCGTGATGGGGCCGGTGGTGGCGCTTTTGGGTGCGCTTCAGGCGCAGATGGCGCTTGCGGTTCTGCTAGGCCATTCCCCCTCGCCACTGGGTCAGGTGCTCAGCGTGGATTGCGCAAGCTGGCGGATTGCGGGTTTCCGTTTTGATGCCGCGCAGGAGCCCGAAGTCTGTGTCCCGGAGGTGCTGGCGCCCGCACAGGTGACGGCTCAGGACCGGGTGATCGACCTGCGCGACGGACCGGCCCCATCAGATTTGCGCGATCCAACCTGCCGCGTGGTGTTTCGCTGCACGACGGGGCTGCGCGCTTGGCGGGCGGCCCGCGCGCTGAGCGCGGCGGGGCATTCGCGTGTGGCCATCATCGGAGACGGGCAGTGACCCGGCCCGTGCTCTTTATCGGCGGTATGGATTCCAGCGGAGGCGCGGGGCTGCTGCGCGACTGTGCCACAGCGCAGGATTTTGGGATCGCGGCGCGGGTCGCGGTCACGGCAGTCACCGCGCAGACCGACCATGCGGTTGATTGCGTCCAGATGGTCGCGCCCGAGACGCTTGGTGCGCAGATCGTCGCGGCCGGGCGCGTCTCGGCCGCCAAGATCGGAATGCTCGGCACGGCAGTACATGTGGCGCAGGTGGCGCGGCATCTGCCCGATGCGCCGCTCGTGCTCGATCCGGTGCTGGTCTCCAGCTCGGGCCATGTGCTGCTGGAGCCCGACGGGGTGGCGCTCCTGCTGGACCGGGTTGTGCCGCGCGCGCAGGTGATCACACCCAATCTGCCAGAGCTGCGCGCACTTGGGGGCACGCTGGGGATGGGGGCTGATCTTTCGGTGGCAGGGCTGGCCTCGGCCCTGCTCGCGCGCGGCTGCGGCGCGGTGCTGGTGAAGGGCGGGCATGATGATGGGACTTTTTGTGAGGATTGGCTTTATACGCCCAAGGCCGCCCCGCTGTGCTTTCGCGCGCGCCGCCTGTCGGGGAGCTTGCGTGGCACGGGATGCCAACTGGCCAGCGCGATTGCCGTGGGTCTGGCGGGCGGTCAAGATCTGTGCGCGGCAATCGAGGCGGCCCGCCTCGCCGTTCTGGCCCGGTTTCAGGCGCAGGCTTTGCCCGCCTGATCGCGCGGTCTGGGCAGGCGTCTAGCTGCGCGTGACATAGACCTGCTGGTAGAGGAAACCGGCGGGGGCCTGCGATTCCATGAAGGCGATGTCATAGGCGTCGCGCCCCACCGCGATCACCGCCACCGCGTCGGGCGCGCACATGCCGGTCGGATCGACGAGATGCCAGCCATCCTCAAGCCACACCTCGGCCAGCGCATGGAAATCCTGCGGGACCACGTCGGGGCCATAGGCCGAGACCGCGCGGGCCGGGATTTGCGCGGCCCGCACCATCGCGCAAAACAGATGCGCATAGTCGCGGCACACGCCCTGCCGACCGGCAAAGGTCTCAAGGACATTGGTATCGGAATCCGAACTGCCGGGCACATAGGACAGGTTCGCCTCGATCCAGTCGCGGATCGCCGCAACCTTGTCGCCACCCGCCAGATGGCCAAAGCGCTTGTCGACGAAGGCCACGAATTTGTCCGACTGGCAGTAGCGCGAGGGGCGGATATAGGGGGCGGCCTCGGCGCATATTTCATGCAGCTGCATCGCGCGCAGCCCGCTCAGCGGGACGCTCTGGCGCGTGACATTCACCTCAGCGCGGTAGCGAAGCTGCATATCGCCTGCCGGGACACGCGCCCAGATCCTCTGCCCGACATCGCTGTCGCCCGCGATCCGCGAGATCTGCGCCGGACCGAGATCAAGATCCGCGTGCACCACCTCTTGGCCCGGCATTTGTGCCGCTTCCAGCACCAGTGTGACGGTGTTGGCCTGAACGAACCGATATTGCATCAGGACATCGATCAAAATGCGCATGGCGTGTCCTTCAAATTGGGGTTGGGGGAGGGTCGGCCCGGCGGCTCGGTCTCTCCTCTGCGCCCTTGTCAGGATTCGCGCCCCGATGAAACCCCTGTGTGCATTCTTCGACGCGAGAAGCTTGGGGTCGCGGTATAAAAAAGGGGCGAGCGCCGCTTATGTGCGCCCGCCCCCTTTGCTGTGTCCTGCCCTGCGTTATTTCTCGGGCAGGGCGTAGACGGCGACCTGATCGCCGACCGCAGGTTTCAGGATCGAGTTGCCGCCTCCGATGAAGGCCACATATTCGCGCCCCTTATACTCGTAGATCGCGGGGTTCGCGACGACCGGTGCCTGCATCTGGTCGGACCACAGCTCGCGCCCGGTCTTCATGTCAAAGGCCCGTGCCTTGGCATCCATCGTCGAGCCGATGAAGATCAGCCCCGATTTGGTCACCGCAGGTCCGCCGATCGTGGGCGAGCCCATGCTTTCGGGCATGAAGAAGCCGAATTTTTGCGAGTTGCCAAGCGGCCTGCGCCATTTCACGTCGCCGGTATGCATGTCGATGGCCACCAACTCGCCGAAGGGCGGCTTCCAGCAGGGCATGCCCAGCCAGTTGAGCGCATTGGACAGCCGCATGCCATAGGGCGCGCCTTCCTGCGGGTAGAACCCGTTCTCATTGCCCGACCCGCCCTTTTGCTTGTTGTAGTCCTCGCGGGCATAGAGCTTGATATATTGCACAATATGCGAGGTGTTCACGACCGCGATCTGGGTCTCGGGATCGAAGGCCACGCCTCCCCATTGCACGCCGCCCGCACTGTCGGGATAGGCCAGAACGCCTTCGCCCTTGGTGGTGGGGGGCGAATACATCCCGTCATAGGACAGGCTGTCGAACAGCTTCGAGCACTCCCCGCCCGAGACGATATCGGCCAGCTTCCACACATCGGGTTTCTTCGACTGATCCAGCAGCGGCGCGGGTTTGGTCGGGAAGGGCTGTGTCGGGGCGTAATATTCGCCTTTCACAGAGCCGTCGCCCTGCGGCACCTTGCGCTCCTCGATGGGCCAGACATCCTTGCCGGTCGCGCGGTTCACGACGAACAAAAAGCCCATCTTCGTGCCCTGCATCAACGCCGGGATCTCTTTGCCGTCCACCGTGATATCCATCAGCGTGGGCGCCGAGTTGATGTCGTAATCCCAGATATCGTGATGCACCCATTGCCGCGACCACACGACCTTGCCGGTATCGAGATCAAGCGCCGTGGTCGAGGTTGCATAGGGGATCTCTTCGGTCCGGTTGCCGCCCCAGTAGTTGGGCGAGGGCGAGGCCACCGGCAGATAGACCATGTTCAGCCCCAGATCGACCGACATCGCCGTCCACACATTCGCGGTCCCGGTCTTGCGGCGGATCTTTTCGGGCAGGCTGTCAAAGGACCATTGCAGCTTGCCGGTCTGCGGATCGACCGAGAACACCGCGCCGGGAGGGGCTTCGGCATAGGCCCAGTCCTTGCCTGCCCAGCCGAGGATCACGTGATTGCCTGCAACGGTCGGCGGTTGCAGCACCGAGAAGGGGAAGCGGTCGTTGAGCGTGTTCCACTGGTTCACATCCAGCACACCGTTATTCCCGAAATCGGTGCAGGGCTTGCCGGTATCGGCATCCACCGCGAAAAGCTGCGCATCCATCGTCCCGATATAGACGATCTTCTGGCAGGCCTTTCCTGCGACCGGATTGGGGCTTTGCCAATAGGCCACGCCCCGGTTCTTGAGCGCGGGCTGGGTCAGTGGCTCCAGCGTGCTGTCGGTGTCAAAGCTCCATTTTTCCTTGCCGGTGCCGGGATCGAGCGCGATGATCCGGTAGAAGGGCGTGCCGATATAAAGCGTGTCATTGGCAAAGACCGGCGTGGCGGACCACACGGTCGCGGTCGTGCCGCCCGAGCCATCCGAGACATCGCCTGTATGGTAATCCCAGACCTTTTGCAGCTTGCCCACGTTCTCCGGGGTCACCTGCGTCAGCGGCGAATATTTCTGCGCGTTGAGCTGGCCGTGAAAGCCATCCCAGACGGGCGTTTTGGGCACCAGCGGAATGTCATTGCGGCTGCGCGTCTCGCTTGCATAAATCGGATCGGCGACGCCCGGATATGCGTCCGGGGCCGATTGCGCAGAAGCGCTCGGCGTTGCGTCCGAAGCCTCTGCTTTGGGCGCATCGCCCGCTTGGCTTTGCGGGGCCGCGGTTTCGGGTGCGGTTGCGCTGGGTGTGTCGCTTTGCTGGGCCATGCCGGCCGCAGGGAATGCCATCATCAGGGCCAGCGTGAGCATACGGGGGGAGAGGGTCATGCATAGGCTCCTTTGGCTGATCCACGGGTGGCTGCGGCATCGAAGATGACCCCGATCAACGCGACGGCCATCGCGCCCATGAGCCACCATTCATGCAAGAAATAGCCAGCCGCTGCGGTGCCCAAGATCCCAAGCACGATCAGGGTACGCAGCAGGGCGCGCAGAAAGCCGCCCGCCAGAAGCTGGACCACGATGGCGGCCAGAACGATCAGGATCGAGGTGGCGATCACAAGGGCGGCCCCGGAGGTGCCATTTACCCCGGTCAGCGGGGTGACGTAATTATAAATCGCGACTGCGGCGCCCGCCACGCCGCCGATCACGATCAGGATCGTGCGGGGGCGGTCGGTTGGGTCTTGAATTTTCATGCGGATCTCCGAAAGCAAGACTTGTCTTCAATAAGAGTCACTTAGCGCCACTCACGGCGTGTCAAGGAAATATGAGCGCGTGTTAGCGGCGTGGGAGCTGTGGCTGGAGATCACATCTGGAGCCGGGCGCGCCAAAGCGGCACGCCCGTTTGACGCGGTTGGGGTGGCTCGTGAACCGGCCTAGCGCTGCAACCGGATCGGGATCAGCAAGGCCGACAGGACGAGCGCCCCTGCGACGAGGCTTGAATAGGTGATCGCGCCCAGCATCGCACGCCGATAGGTCTCGCTATCGCCTGCCGCCGTCCCGCCCAGAAGCGTGAAGAAGATCGCGCCGACAATTGCGATCCCGAAGGAGATCCCAAGCTGGCGGATCGCCTGAACCGCGCCCGAGGCCGAGCCGCTATCGTTGCTGTCGGCGGCAGACAGCGCGATCTGGAACAGCGGGGAGACGGTGTTGCCCAAGCCAAGCCCGCCGAGGAAGAACCACGGCGCCATGCGCAGCCAGCTGATCTGCTCGCCCATACCCCAGACGGCCCAGCCCTGACCGAGAAACCCGATGCCCAACAGGGCCGCGCCGCCCATCACACGCCAGCGCACCCAGCGCGAGCCGAACCAACCCGTCACCGCCGAGGCGGCCAGCACGCCTAAGGGAAACGGGATCGTCGTCAGGCCGGAATCGAGCGCGCTCAGCCCGTAGCCAGATTGCAGATACAGTGCGATCGTAAAGAAATAGCTAGGCACGGCGGTAAAAAGCACCGCGTTGAGCAGGCTGCCCGTCAGGAAGGGCCCGGTCCGCAACAGCCGCATCGGCAAAAGCTGCGGGCGGCTGCGCGCCTCTTGATACATTTGCCAGCGCACGAAGGCCCAGCCCAGCGGCAGCGCGAGGATCAGCAGCGGTGCCATCCAAAGCTGCCAGCCGAGCGAGGGGGCCTCGACCAGCGGCACAAGCACGGCCAGCATCGCCAGCGCCGCCAGCACGATGCCTACGAAGTCGATACCCAGCTTGCGATTGCCCTCGGCCTTGGGCACCAGCGTCAGCGCACCGATCAGGGCCAGAACCCCAATCGGGATATTCACGAGAAAAATCGGCCGCCATGTCAGCCCGAAGATATCCGCGCCGATCAGCACACCGCCAAGGATCGGGCCGGTCACCGAGGCCAGCCCCGCCGTAAGCGCGAATAACCCGAAGGCCGAGCCGCGCTGCTCGGGCGGGAACAGTGCGGGCACCAGCGCCAGCGTCTGCGGCGTCATGATGGCCGCCCCCAGCCCTTGCAACACGCGGGCGGCGATCAGCGTGTCGATCGCCGGTGCCAAGCCGCAGATCAGCGAGGCCAGCGTAAAAATCACGATCCCGGAGGCAAAGAGCCGTCTGCGCCCGAACAGATCGCCCATCCGCCCCGCTGGCAGCAGCAAAAGCGCGAAGGAGAACGTGTAGCCCGCGACGATCCATTCGATCATATTGGGGGCCGCAGACAGCTCGGATTGCATCGAGGGCAGCGCGACATTCACGATGGTGATGTCGATCAGGTTCATGAAATTCGCGGTGAGCAACACGATCACGGCGCCCCACTTCTTCGCAGGTTCCAGAGGCGCGGCAGTAGTGGTGTGGGTCATGCGAGGGTCCGGGTTTGTGAGACGCTTAGTTAGCAGCTTGCCTTCGCAGATCAAGTCTGGTGCCGCGCGGTGCCTGCGGCGCGCCGCGGTGGCGGGCGGGGCCTCAAGGAGACAGAGCCGCAGCCTGCGCCACGGCTCTGTCTGATTTTACTCGGCGGGCCGGGTTTTGGCAGGCGGCCCCGGCGGCGGCGTTGGGTTCGCACCGTAAAGGTCACCGGGCAACTCATTGGGCATCGCGTGATCGGCTTCCTCGTCGCTGCGGAAGCGCTGATTGTGGCGATAGACCATCAGCGGATCCCATCGGAGCGCCTTGATCAGCCCGATCAGGATGAACAGGCACACGATCGCGAAGGGAAAGCCCGCCACCACCGCTGCGGCCTGCAAGGCCTGCAGCCCGCCTGCCAGCAACAGCACCGAGGCCACGGCCCCTTCGGTGATCGCCCAGAACAGCCGCTGCACTTTGGGCGGATCGGCATCGCCCCCCGCTGTCAGCATATCGATCACGAACGAACCTGAATCCGATGAGGTCACGAACCACATCACGATCAGGATGATCGCAAAGCCCGACATGATCTGCGATCCGGGGAAATGCCCGAGAAGGGCAAACATCGCGTCGCCATAGGAATTTTTCGTAGCCTCGACCAGCGAGGGGTCGCCAGCCAGCGAGATATGCAGCGCCGTGCCTCCGAAGGTGCAGAACCAGAAAAACATGATCGAGGTGGGCAGCAGCATCACCCCCAGAACGAATTCGCGGATTGTGCGGCCCTTCGAGATCCGCGCTATGAACACGCCGACAAAGGGCGACCAGGAAATCCACCACGCCCAGTAGAAGATGGTCCAGGCGTTCTGCCAGTCGTCATTGGGCTGCCACGCTTCGGTCCAGAAGGTCCAGCTCACGATGCTTGAGAGATAATCGCCATAACTTTGAACATAAAGATCAAGAATGAAGATCGTGGGCCCGGCAATCAGCATCAGGACGAGGAAGACGAAGCTCAACCCGATATTGAGGTTCGAGAGCCGCTTGATCCCGCCATCAAGCCCCGCCATGACCGACATCGTGGCGACGGCGGTGATGCAGGCAATGATCAGGATCTGCACCGTGCTGGACTGGCCGATGCCAAACACCGTGCCCAGACCGGAATTGATCTGCATCGCCCCCAGCCCCAGCGAGGTGACGATGCCGAACATCGTGCCAAACACCGCGAGGATGTCCACAGCGCTCCCCCACGGTCCCCAGATCTTCTCGCCAAGGATCGGGTAGAGCGCGGAGCGGATCGTCAGAGGCAGCCCCTTGCGGAAGTGGAAATAGGCCAGCGACAGCGCCACGATCGAATAGACCGACCAGCCCTGAAACCCCCAATGCATGAACGAGATCGTCATCGCCTGTCGCGCGGCTTCTTGGGTTTCGGGGGTGCCGATCGGCGGGGCGAAATAGTGATAGAGCGGCTCGGCCACCCCCCAATAGATCAGCCCGATGCCGATGCCCGCAGAAAACAGCATCGCCGTCCATGAGATGATCCCGTAATCGGGCTTGTCGGTCATCCGGCCCAGCCGGATATCGCCAAACGGTCCGAAGGCCAGATAGACGGTGGCAAAGAGAAAGAGGTTGATCTCAAGGATCAGCGCCCAGCCGAGCGTGTCCGACAGCCAGCTCTGCATCCCGGTGAACAGGGCCGAGGATTCTTCGCTGAACAACGCCCCGAAAATGATGAAACCGAGGATTACGATTGCTGAGGTCAGAAAGACCGCGCGATGGACCTTCGGGAAGAAAAATAGCCGTTCTTGCGGCATCTTGTCGTGCATGGCTGTCCCTTTCTGTTGGTGCTCTTTGGCCCCAGCCGAAGCTTTGATCCCTGGACTGGCCCCTTGGAGGCAGGCTCATTGCGCAGGGGGTTCGGGCGTCGTGCGTCTCGTGGATCACGGCCACATCACGCAGCGTCTCGCCTTCGTGCTTATCTGTTTTATTGTTTTTCGAACCCCGTGGCGTCGCTATGGTTCCCAAGTTTTCCGCGCGGCGCGTAGATTTGGGGCAGATGGCAGGGGTGCTGGAAAGCCACCACCGGCAGTGCTAAGGGAAAATATCCGCCGCAGATCCGTCCCGCCGCAAAGGTCCACCGTGCTGCTTTTCACCATCTGGCCGCTCTTTGCGCTGATCTGTTTGGGCTTCGTGCTGAACCGTGCGGGATTTCCCGCACAGGGCTTCTGGCCTGCCGCCGAGCGGCTCAATTATTTCGTCCTCTTCCCGGCACTTCTGGTCTCAAGCCTGATTAACGCTCCGGTGCATGATCCCGCGATCTGGCGGCTGGGCGGCGCGGCGCTCGCGACGATCGCGGTGGCAGCCGTGCTGCTTTATGCGCTGCGCCGTCTGTGGTCCGTGCCGGCGCGCCGTTTCGGCCCGGCGCTTCAGGGGGCCGTGCGGTTCAATACCTATCTGGGGCTCGCGCTGACCGCGCGGCTCGCGGGGCCGGAAGGCCTGTCGCGGGCGGCTTTGGTGCTGGCGGTGGCGGTGCCCTTCGTCAATGTCCTGTCGATCCTTGCACTGAGCGAGACCCGGTCGCCGCTCGCGATTGCGCGCAATATGCTGCGCAATCCGTTGATCCTTGCCTGCGTGGCGGGGCTTGCGCTGGCGTCACTGGGCGCGGGTTTGCCCTTCGGGATGCATGATTTTCTGGTGGTTCTGGCCCGGGGGAGCCTGCCGCTGGGGCTGCTTTGCGTGGGGGCTGCACTGCAGATCACGGCGCTGCGCGGCGATCTGGGGCCGCTTGCGGGCAATGCCGCTCTGCGCCTGATCGCGATGCCGCTTCTGGCGGCGGGGATCGGCCATCTGTTCGGTTTGGCCGGGACAGACGCGCTTGTACTTGTGGTGTTTTGCGCTATTCCCACCGCGACCAGCGCCTATGTGCTGACCCGGCAACTGGGCGGCGATGGCCCCTTCATGGCGGGGATCGTGACCGCGCAGACCGTGGCCTCGGTGGCGACATTGCCGCTGATGTTGATGCTGTTGGGGCTGGCCTGAGGCCTCACGGCTCGCGCGCGACTTTCTTGCGTACATAAAGCTCAAGCCGGTGATGCACGATCTCGTAGCCCATCGCCTCGGCGATCTCGGCCTGTAGCCGTTCGATCCGCTCATTGGCAAACTCGACCACCTCGCCGCTATCGACGTCGATCATGTGGTCGTGGTGCTGTGTCTCGCTATGTTCGAACCGCGCGGGCGTGCCCTCGAACTGATGGCGCAGGATCACGCCTTGGGTCTCCAGCTCGGTCAATGTGCGGTACACTGTCGAGAGCGAGATCCCCGGCACCACCTCTTCGGCGCGGCGCTGCAATTCCGTAGCCTCGGGGTGGTCGTCAGCCTCGGCCAGCACCGCCAGAAGGGCCGCCCGCTGGCGGGTGATCCGCACGCCGGCGCGGCGCAGGGCGGTGGTGAGATTCTCGGTGCGGCGATCTGTCTGTGTCATCGGCTCTTTTTTGCGCAAATCTCCCCGCTCTGGCAAGCCCAAGATGCAAATGGCTTGCAACTGGCTTGACAGTTGCAAATCATTCCTACATGCAGTCACAAGAAAACACGAAAAGGAGAGCAGGATGATTGGCCGGACAACATGGCTTTCAGCGATCGTGAGCCTCGTGTTGCTTGGCTCAGCAGGGGCAGGCGCTGCGCAAGACAAGCTCAAGGTCGTCACCACGTTCACCGTGATCGCCGATATGGCGCAAAACGTGGCGGGCGACGCGGCAGAGGTGGTCTCGATCACCAAGCCGGGCGCGGAAATTCATGGCTATGCACCGACCCCGCGTGATCTGGTCAAGGCGCAGGGCGCGGATCTGGTCTTGTGGAACGGGCTGGGGCTTGAGCGCTGGTTCGAGCAGTTCTTCTCCAATCTGAGCGATGTTCCGGCTGCGACGATCTCGGACGGGGTCACGCCGATTGCGATCTCGGGGGGCGAATATGACGGCAAACCCAATCCGCATGGCTGGATGGCGCTCGATTCCGCTGAGATCTATATCGACAATATCCGCGATGCGCTGAGTGCCGCTGATCCCGACAATGCCACGACCTATGCCGCCAATGCGGATGCCTATAAGGCGCAGATGGCGCAGGTGATCGGCCCGCTGCGCGATGCTGTGCGGGCCTTGCCCGAGGACCGCCGCTGGCTGGTGACCTCGGAGGGCGCGTTTTCCTATCTGGCGCGCGATTTCGATCTGCGCGAGGCCTATCTCTGGCCGATCAACGCGGATGCGCAGGGCACGCCCCAGCAGGTGCGCCGCGTGATCGACACGGTGCGCGAAAATGCGATCCCGGCAGTGTTCTCGGAATCCACCGTTTCGGACAAGCCGGCGCGGCAGGTGGCGCGCGAGACGGGAGCGGCCTATGGCGGCGTTCTGTATGTCGACAGTCTCAGCCCGCCCGACGGCCCGGTGCCCAGCTATCTCGAACTGCTGCGCGTGACCTCGCAGACCATTCTTGAGGGGCTGCGCGAATGAGCGAGGATGGCATCCGTGCGACCGGCGTCACGGTCACCTATCGCAACGGCCATACCGCCCTGCGCGATGCCAGTTTCGCCATCCCGCGCGGCACCATCACCGCGCTGGTCGGCGTGAACGGCGCGGGCAAATCCACGCTCTTCAAGGCGCTGATGGGGTTCTTGCCGATCTCGGCCGGCGAGATCGAGATCCTTGGCCGCCCCGTGCGCGAGATGATCAAGGCGCAATCGCTGGCCTATGTGCCCCAAGCCGAAGAGGTCGACTGGACCTTCCCGGTTCTCGTCGAAGAGGTCGTGATGATGGGCCGCTACGGCCATATGGGATTTTTCCGCAGGCCGCGGGCGGCAGATCACGCGGTGGTCGCCTCGGCGCTGGAGCGCGTCGGGATGAGCGCGTATCGCAGCCGCCAGATCGGGGAGCTGTCGGGCGGCCAGAAGAAGCGGGTCTTCCTCGCGCGCGCCTTGGCGCAGGACGCTCAGGTGATCTTGCTCGACGAGCCCTTCACCGGCGTCGATGTGAAAACCGAGGAGCAGATCATCGCGTTGCTGCGCGATCTGCGCGGCGAGGGGCGGGTGATGCTGGTGGCCACGCATAATCTGGGTTCCGTGCCGGAATTCTGCGACCGGGTGGTGCTTGTCAATGGCACGGTGCTGGCGCATGGCCCGACCGAAGAGGTCTTTACGCCCGAACATCTGCGCGCGGCTTTTGGCGGTGTGCTGCGGCATTTCCTGCTCGACGGGCCGCGGCTGCATGACGATGAGGATCCGCGCAAGCTTGAGGTGTTCTCGGATGATGAGCGCCCACTGGTGATCTACGACGCGCGCACACGCACGCTCAAGGGGCGCACATGATCTGGCTCGAGCCTTTTCAATACGGCTATATGACCAACGCGATCTGGGTGTCTGCCCTTGTGGGCGCGGTCTGCGCGTTTCTCTCGGCCTATCTGATGCTCAAGGGCTGGTCGCTGATCGGCGATGCGCTGAGCCATTCGGTCGTGCCGGGCGTGGCGGGGGCCTATATGCTGGGCCTGCCTTTCGCGCTCGGGGCGTTCTTGTCGGGTGGGCTCGCGGCGCTGGCGATGCTGTTCTTGCGCCAACGCTCCGGTCTCAAGGAAGATGTCGTGATCGGGATGATCTTCACCTCGTTTTTCGGACTGGGGCTGTTCATGGTCTCGATCAATCCCGTCGCCGTATCGATCCAGACCATCGTGATGGGCAATATCCTTGCGATCACGCCCAGCGACACCTTGCAGCTGGCGATTATCGGTGGCGTGTCGCTTGTCGTGCTGCTGGCGAAATGGCGCGACCTTCTGGCGGTCTTCTTCGACGAGGCCCATGCCCGCTCGATCGGGCTGAATGTCACGGCTTTGCAGATTGTGTTCTTCACGCTTCTGTCTGCCTGCACCGTCGCCGCGATGCAGACGGTCGGCGCCTTTCTGGTGATCGCGCTGGTGGTGACGCCGGGGGCCACGGCCTATCTGCTCACCGACCGGTTTCCGCGCCTCTTGGCCCTATCGGTGAGCATCGGCGCGCTCAGCTCGGCTTTTGGCGCCTATCTGAGCTATTTCCTCGACGGGGCCACAGGCGGCGTGATCGTGTGCCTTCAGACGGGGCTGTTTCTGCTGGCGCTGATATTCGCGCCCAAACATGGGATGCGCGCGGCGCGCGCTCGTGCCCGTAATCCGGATAAGGGGGCTGCGTGATGGGCGATCTGCTTGTGCCGTTCCAGTTTCCCTTCATGCAAAACGCCCTGCTGATCGTGGTGCTGATCGCCCCTGCGGCCGCGATGCTGAGCACGTTTCTCGTGCTCAAGGGCTGGTCGCTGATGGGCGATGCGACAAGCCATGCCGTGCTGCCCGGCGTGGTGCTGGCCTATATGGCAGGAATTCCGCTGCTTCTCGGGGCCTTTGTCGCGGGGTTGATCTGCGCGCTCGGCACCGGGTTCATCAAGGACAACTCGCGCATCAAGCAAGACACGGTGATGGGGGTGGTCTTTTCGGGCATGTTCGGGCTGGGGATCGTGATCTACACCCAGATCGAGACGGGGCTGCATCTCGATCACATCCTGTTTGGCAACATGCTGGGGGTAGGGGCGCAAGATCTGTGGACTGCGGGGCTGATCTCGGGCGCTGTGGCGCTGATCCTCGGAGTGAAGTGGCGCGACTTCCTCGCCCATAGCTTCGATCCGGTGCAGGCACGGATGATCGGGTTGCGCATCGCGTGGCTGCATTACGGGCTGCTGGCGATCTTGTCGGCCACCATCGTGGCGATGCTCTCCTCGGTCGGCATCATCCTGTCGGTGGCCTATCTGATCGCGCCCGGTGCCATTGCTTTCCTGCTCACCCGTCGGTTCGTGTCGATGATGGGCGTGGCGGTGGCCGTGGCGCTGCTGGCGGGCGTCTTTGGCACCTATGCGGCCTTCTGGCTGGATGCCGCGCCCGCGCCCACGATTGTCCTTGTGCTGACAGCCCTGTTCCTTGTGGCCTTCGGGGTAAGACGCCTGCGCGAGCGCGCCGTGCCCTGAGAATTGGGCTTAGTCAGGAGGGTAGGCGGGGCTGCCCGCAGGTCTCGATGAAGGCGCGGGCCTCGCCGCCGTCCCGGTACTGATAGGGAAAATCGGTGGAAAACAGCAGGCGCTCTGGCCCGAACCCGCGATCTCGCCCGAGCAGCTGATTGAGCTGGGCAACCGAAGCTGGGCGGGCAATACGCGCGAGCTGCGCAATGCCGCAGAGCTGTTCGTGCTTGGGCTGGAGACCGAAAGACCTGCCGAGGCCGCGAGCGGGCAGACGCTCCCCGAACGCATGGACCGCATCGAGCGCGATCTTATCGCCGCGACCCTGGCCGCGCAGACCGGGAGCCTGAAGGCGAGTTACGAGATCCTCGGGCTGTCTCGAAAGACGCTCTACGACAAGATGCAAAAACACGG
Source organism: Thioclava dalianensis (assembly GCF_000715505.1). GTDB lineage: Bacteria > Pseudomonadota > Alphaproteobacteria > Rhodobacterales > Rhodobacteraceae > Thioclava > Thioclava dalianensis. Next base: position 120,218 of record NZ_JHEH01000002.1, on the reverse strand, counting down.
TTTGCGCCGCGACACGTTTGTCGCCTGAGCGCAGAGGCTCATCTTTGTCTTTTGGCAGATTCTACCTCAGGATCAGCGTAAACAGTATTTCTGCCTGTCCGCTTCGGGTGATATGTGGAGAACCGCACCGCGAAGTTGGACGAACGGAGAGAGAGGGTGACATGCATAATCAATCGACGAGTTCGTCGACCATGCCGGAGGCTCAACGCCTGCCGGACGGTGCCGCAGCCCAGATGCCGTCCGAGGCGTTGACGCGCTTTGGTGCCTTCATGCGCCGCGAAACGCTCGAAGTCGCTCAGGACTGGATGCAGGTCGACAGCTACAAGGCGCGCATCGAGCCGATCGATACGAGCATGATCGCGAAACTTCAAACGCTGACCGTCGGGGTATTCTGGCCGCATCGCGAGGCCGATCTGGCGGTGCTTCTTGAGGTCGGTGCGGGCTATCTCGCGCTCGATGAGATCGACCGGGCGCTGGCCTCAACCATGCAATTTCCCTGCGGCGACGATTTCTCGATGCTGGGGATGATGGTCACGACACCGCGGCTGCAAGCGATGGGGACCGGCGCGCGCCTGCTGCGCCGCACGATGGCCGATTGCAACGGGCGCGACATGCGGCTCTCGGCCACGAAATCTGGCTATCGTCTTTATGAGACGGCGGGCTTCGTACCCGACGGCCTGATTTATCAGCATCAGGGCAAGGCCCGCCCGATCCACGCGCCGCGCCCCGTGCCGGGGGTTGCGCTGCGCCCGATGGAGCCGCGCGACACTGCCGCGGTGGCCGAACTTGACCGACTGGCCCATGGGGTCGACCGCAGCACGATATTGGGCGTCTTTCTGGCGCGATCCGAGGCGATCGTGGCCGAGCGCGATGGCGCGGTGATCGGCTATGCCTTTTGTCGTCCCTTCGGGAAAGGCCGGGTCATCGGGCCCTGCATCTGCGAAGATGAGGCCGTGGCGATCCAAATGGTCGCGCATTTCGTGATGTCTTACGAGGGCAGCTTCTTGCGCTTCGATCTGCATCAGGAGAATGAACGGATCGCGGCTTTCCTCTCGGCCTCGGGACTGGGCATGTTCGACACGGTGACCGAGATGCATCTTGGCGCGTCGCGCCGGGCGCGCTCGGGCGTGATGGCTTACGGGATGGCGATGCAGTCGCTGGGCTAAGCGTAACGGCCTGTCACTCCGCGCCGCCACGCATCTGAGCGGGTGGCGCGGAGAGGCGTGATCTTAGGAAATGCGGTCCTTGAACCCAAAATAGAGACCGACCAGCGGCAGGAACCATGGCTTGCCGGACAAAAACGGCACGCGCGGCCAGTCGAGCCCTTCCAGCGGGTTGCTCTGGGTGTTGCCCATCGCCTGATCGGCCAGCACCTGCCCAATCAGCGTCGATAACTGCGCACCGTGGCCGGAATAGCCCATGCCGTAGATCATCCCATCGGCCTGACCGGCGCGGGGATAGCGATCTGCGGTCATTCCAACCAGCCCGCCCCAGCAATAATCGATCTGGATTCCGGCAAGCTGCGGGAAGATGGTCTCCATCGAGGCCCGCAGGATCTCGCCCGATTGTGCGTCCGAACGCTGATCGGAGCTTGCCGAAAACCGCGCCCGCCCGCCAAAGATGAGCCGCCGGTCAGGGGAGAGGCGGAAAAAATTCCCGATATTCATCGAGGTGACGCAGGTCCGGTCGCCGGGCATGATCTGCGCGATCTCGGCCTCGGTCAGCGGGCGGGTCGCGATGATGAAGGAGCCGACCGAGATGATCCGCTTTCGGAAATAGCCCAACGGGGCATCTTTGACCGAGTTGGAATAGGCCCCGGTGGCTGCGATGATGCGCTCGGCCTGCAGCCGTCCCTTCGGGGTGCTTACCTCCCAACCCGTCGCGGTTTTGCGGCGGCCCGTGACCGGCGCCCCCTCCCAGATATCGACGCCGTGACTGGCACAGGCGCGCGCAAGCCCGGTCACATAGCGGCCCATATGCATCATAGCGGATTTGCGATAGAGCAGGCCTGCGTGAAAGCTGTCCGAGCCGATCTCGCCCGTCAGTTGCTGACGCTCGAGAAAGCACGTATCGGGATCGACCTCCGCGTGGATCAGATCGAAATTCGCGCGCAGGGCCGGGACATGGCTGGGCTTGGAGGCAAGTTTCAGCTTGCCCGAGCGGCGGAAATCACATGCGATGCGCTCCTGTGCGATCACGTCTTCGATCATGTCGATCGAGCGATCATAGGCCTGCCAGAGCGCCTTTGCGCGCAAGGCGCCAAGATGCGCCTTTGCCTCGCCATAGCCATGCGCCATCCCGTTGTTGAGATGGCCGCCATTGCGTCCCGAGCCCCCCGCACCGATATGCGCGGCCTCAAGCAACGCGACGCGCACGCCCGACATTGCCAGTTTGCGCGCGGCGTTCAGGCCGGTGAAGCCGCCACCGATCACGACCACATCATAGCGGCCCTCGACGGGGACGGGCATCGCCCCCGTGAACGTGTCCGAGGTCGCGTGCCAGTAAGATTGCATTTGCATCGCGTGATCCTTCCCGCGGTTAAAGCCCGACGAGGCCCGGAAGCTCGGAGATATCCTTGATCTCGGTATAGCCGTAGAATTCGGCACCGCGCGGCTCGTGCCCGCGATTGACCCAGACCTTGTTCTTGATCTTGAGATCATGCGCGGTCAGCAGATCGTAGCGGAAGCTGGAGGAGACATGCAAAATGTCCTCCGGTCCGCAGCCCAGTTGATCGAGCATATATTCGAAGGGCCGCATCCGGGGTTTGTAGGCCTGCGCATCCTCGGCGGTGTAGACATGCGCGATGGGAGCGCCGAGATTTGCGATATTCGAGGGGATTTGGCTGTTCATCGAATTGGTCAGCGCCACCAGCGGAATATGCGGCGCGATCTTGGCGAGCCCTGCGGGCACATCCGCATGCGGGCCCCAGCTTGGTACACGGTCATAGATCTTGTCCGCGATCGCGGGATCGAAGGCGATGTTATGCAGCTTGCAGGTCCGCTCCAGCGCCTCGTGGACGATGTCCTTATAGGGACGCCACGCGCCCAGCACCGCATCAAGGCGATAGGCGGAGAAATCAGTGATAAAGCTGTTCATCTGTTCGGGCGTGAACTGATCGGCATAGAAGTCGCGCGCAGCACCTGCCATGTCGAACAGGATCATCGTGCCGTGGCAATCGAAGGTGATGAATTTAGGGCGAAAGGTCATGTGTGTCTCCGAGGATCGTGTGAGTTTCATACTGCCGCCGCCCGACGAGAAGCGCCTGCCGTAGCCGCCGGTTTCAGCGCAGGAAATTGCGAAGGTTCTTGGTGACACGGCATGGCCTGCCGTGCGCCTGGCCAAGTTTGGTGCCTTGCGCGGGGCAAGGCGGGGCAAGCTGGTCGCATGGATATCAAGAGGAACCCCATGGCCTATCTCGTTGTGATAAAGACTGCATATGACACCGCGCCCCGCGAAGCTGAGGCCGCCCCGGATCGGCTGATCGAAGGCGCGCCCCGGTTCAAGACTTGGGATATTGACCGCGCTCTCAACGAGGCGGGACATTATGGCGACGTGCGCACCGGGCTCTGGGAGGCGACACCGGGCACGACGCGCTCCATCAAGGGGGAAAGCTTTGAATTTTGCCATGTGCTGTCAGGACGTTGCGAGATCTCGGAAGAGGGCGGAGAGACGCATCGCTTCGGGCCGGGCGACAGTTTCGTGCTCAAGCCTGGATTTCGCGGGCTCTGGAAGACGCTCGAGACGATGCGCAAGATCTTCGTGATCGCATCATGACCGCCGAAGAGCTTCTTGAGCGTCTCGTCGGGTTTCCGACCGTCGCTGGCACGTCGAATTTCGACCTCATGGATTTTGTGGCAGACTATCTTCGGGATCTTGGCGCGCAGGTCCATGTGCTGCCCGGTCCCGAGGGCGACCGGCAGAATCTGTTTGCCACTTTGGGGGATCCGACCGTGCCCGGCTATATTCTGTCGGGTCATGTCGATGTCGTCCCCGCGGGCGAGCCGGAATGGAAGGCCGATCCGTTCGTGCTGCGCCGGGAGGGAGATCGGCTGATCGGGCGCGGGGCCTGCGATATGAAAGGGTTCGACGCAGCGGTTCTCGCAGCACTCCCCGCGCTGGCGCAGATGCCCCTGCGTGCCCCGATCCACATCGCACTGTCGTATGACGAGGAGCTGGGCTGCCAAGGTGTTCCGCATATGCTGGCCAAGCTGCCCGATCTCTGCGCGCCCCCGCTTGGCTGCATCGTCGGCGAGCCTTCAGGCATGGTGCCGGTTCTGGCTCATAAGGGAAAAGCCGCGCTGCGCCTGATCGCGCGCGGGGTGGCTGCGCATTCGTCGCGTCCCGACCTTGGCACCAACGCCATTCACGCGCTGATCCCGGCGCTGATGCAGGCGCGCGATCTGGCCGAGGAGCTGGCGCAGGGGGCGTGCGATGCGCGGTTCACGCCGCCGCATTCTTCCTTGCAGATCGGTGTGATCGAAGGCGGTCAGGCGCTCAATATCGTGCCCGAACAGGCCGAAGCCCGGATTGAGGCGCGCGCCATCGCAGGGGTCGATCCGCGCGCGCTATTGGCCCCTCTGACCCAGACGGCGGGCATCGAGGCCGAGTGGCTGGCCAGCTACCCGGCGCTGGCCTTGGCCGCCGATCATCCGCTGGCAGAGCTGGCCGCGCAGCTTAGCGGCTCCACCCCGCTTGGCGCTGTCTCCTACGGCACCGAGGCGGGGCTGTTTCAGCAGGCGGGCATCCCGGCGATCATCTGCGGCCCCGGCGATATTGCGCGTGCGCATCGTCCCGAGGAATATATCACCCGCGCCGAGCTGGCCGCAGCGCAAGCTATGGTCGAGGCGCTGGGCCGGGTGGTCAGCGCAGCATGATCTGCTGTAGGCCCGCTGCACTCAGGTCGATCTTGAGGGTCGCGCGGCGGGATCTGGCGCATCATGCCGCGCGCCTCGGCCTATCGTCTGGTCAACGAAGCATGCAGGAACTTTTTATGACGAACGTGATCGTAACCGAGCTTTCAGATTTTCGCGCAGACCATCTTGAGGGGGCGCTTGTCTTGTCCCGGCAGGCGGGCTGGCCGCATCGGCTGGAAGATTGGCAGATGTCGCTGGAGGTCTCCGACGGGGTCGTGGCCCTGCGCGACGGTGAGGTCGTGGGCACGGCGCTGGCCACGCGGTTTGACGATGTGGCCGCAATCAACCTGATCATCGTGGCACAGAGCCTGCGCGGGCAGGGCTTTGGCCGTCGGCTGATGCAAGACGTGCTGGCGCGCGCGCAGGGCTGCGAGCAGCGGCTATGCGCGACTGCGGATGGATTGCCGCTTTATGAAAATCTGGGCTTTACGGCGACGGGTGAAGTGTTTCAGCATCAAGGGACTGCGCAGGCCGCTGAGGCGCACGCGGACGCTTTGCCTGCCGTGCGGCGCGGCGGGGCTGCGGATTTCGAGGCTTTCGTCGCGGCGGATCACGCAGCCTTCGGGGCGCAGCGTCGTGCACTTCTCGAGCGGATCTTCGCGCGCGGCACCTTGCTGTGCACTGAGGGCGGCTACGCCTGTCTGCGTGATTTCGGACGCGGGACGGTGCTGGGGCCGATCGTGGCAGAGAGCGATGAGGCCGCAGAGGCCCTTCTCATCAAGGCGGCCCGGATCTGCGAGGGTCGGTTCCTGCGCATCGATCTGCCCGACACAGCGACAGCCTTGCGCCCGCGCGCGCAATCCTTGGGGCTGGCACCCGCAGGTGGCGGCATTGCGATGATCCGCCATCCCAAACCCGCGGCTCCGGCCGCCTCTTATCGTAGCTACGCATTGGCGTCTCAGGCGCTAGGTTGAATGGAGTTTCCCATGCTCACGAATTCTCTCGTCGAACTTGATCGTCGCCATCTGGTGCACCCGGTCTCGTCCTTCCACGGCCATGAAGCGCGCGGTGTCCGTCTGCTGGAAAGCGCGAAAGGCGCGCGGGTCACAGACGCGCAGGGCCATGAGCTGATTGACGGGTTTGCCGGGCTTTGGTGCGTGAATGCGGGCTATGGCCATGAAAGCGTGGTCGAGGCCGCCGCTGCGCAAATGCGCAAACTGCCCTATGCCACGGGCTATTTCGATCTCGGCACCGAGGCGCCGATCCGGCTGGCAGCAGAGCTCGCGGACCGTTCGCCCGGCGATCTCAACCATGTCTATTTCGCGCTTGGCGGATCGGACTCGGTCGATAGCACGATCCGCTTCGTGCGCTATTACTGGCACGCCAAGGGCCAGCCCGAGCGCGATCAGTTCATCTCGGTCGAAAGCGGCTATCACGGCTCGTCCACGCTGGGCGCGGGTCTGACCGCATTGAGCGCCTTCCATGAAGGCTTCGGTCTGCCCTATCCGTGGCAGCACAAGATTTCCTCGCATTACGTCTATCGCAACCCGATTCAGGGCGATCAGGCGATTATCGACGCGTCGGTGGCCGAGCTGCGCGCCAAGATCGAGGCAATCGGCCCCGAACGGGTCGCGGCCTTTTACCTTGAGCCGATCCAAGGGTCGGGCGGGGTGCTCGTGCCGCCCAAGGGCTGGGTCAAGGCGATGCGCGCGGTCTGTTCGGACTATGGCGTGCTCTTCGTGGCCGATGAGGTGATCACCGGATTTGGCCGCTGCGGCCCGCTTTTCGCCTGTGCCGATGAAGAGATCGTCCCCGATCTGATGACGACGGCGAAGGGGCTCACCTCGGGCTATGCCCCGATGGGCGCGGTCTTCATGACCGAGCATGTCTATCAGACGATCGCGGAGGGGGCAGGGGCCAAAGCTGTCGGTCACGGCTTCACCTATTCGGGCCATCCGGTCTCGGCGGCGGTCGCGCTGGAGGTGCTCAAGCTGTACGAGGGCGGGCTGCTGGAGAATGGCGTGAAAATGGGGCAGCGGCTGTTGGCCGGTCTCGACGGGCTGCGCGATCATCCCCTTGTGGGCGATGTGCGCGGGCGCGGTATGCTGGCGGCGGTCGAACTGGTCACGGATAAAGAGAAGAAGACGCCGCTCCCCGCCGAGCTGCAGCCCGCGACGCGGCTGTTTGATCGCGCATGGGAGCAGGGGCTGATCATCCGCTCCTTCGCGCAGGGCATTTTCGGATATGCGCCGCCGCTCTGCTGCACTGAGGAAGAGATCGACATGATCGTCGAGCGCACCCGCCGCGTGCTGGATCTGACCTTGGAAGATCCTGAGATTCGTGCGGTGCTTGCCTGATGGCGTTGCTGTTGATCTCGCCGAAAGCACGCGCCGATGCATGGGCCGAGGCGTTTGATGCCGCTGGTCGCCCCCTGATCTGGGGCGAGGCACAGGTGCGCGACCCGGCGGCGATCACCGAGATCGCGTGCTGGAAACCACCCGAAGACATGGCGCGCTATCCCAATCTGCGCGCGGTTATCTCGGCCGGGGCGGGCGTCGATCAGATGCCCGCACTTCCTCCCGGTGTCGCGCTTGTCCGCGCCGTAGCCCCCGGGATCGAGGAGATGGTGCGCGACTGGGTGGTGATGGCTAGCCTGATGTTGCATCGCGATATGCCGCGCTACCTCGCGCAGGCGGGCGCGGGGGCTTGGAAGGGCCATCCGGTCGCGCAAAGCGCAACCTGCCGGGTCGGCATTCTTGGCATGGGACGGATCGGGCGTCTGGTGGCGCAAAGCCTTGGCACGCTGGGTTTTCCAGTGGCGGGGCTGTCGCGCTCGGGGCAGGCGGTCGCGGGGGTGCAGATCTTTGATGCGTCACGTCAGGCGGAGTTTCTTGCCCAGACCGATCTGTTGATCTGCCTCGCACCGCTGACCGAAGAGACGCGTGGTATGATCGACGCCGATTTCCTGTCGCATCTGCCTGTCGGTGCAAAGCTCGTGCAGGCAGGACGGGGCGCGCAACTTGTGCTTGATGACCTGCGTGCGGCGCTTGAGAACGGGCAGATTGCGAGTGCCATGCTGGACGTGACCGACCCCGAGCCGCTGCCCGAGACGCATTGGGCATGGCGCGACCCGCGGGTGATCGTGACGCCCCATATCGGGGCTGAGACCAACGCGCAGGAAGGCGCGCGTCATGCGCTGGATGTCATCGCCGCATTGGAGGCCGGAATCGATGTTCCAGGTCAGGTTGATCGGCAGCGTGGCTACTGAACCCGCCGAGATATGGCGTCAGATGTGCTGTGGAGCGGGGCAATAGAGGAGAAAATGCCGTCGTAGCTATAGAGAATGATCTCATGCAGCTGCAGGCATTGAGCGAAGCTGAGATGACCAAAGCCGTAAACTGATCGCTGTGATCAACACAAGGACCTGCGACGATGACGACTGCCACACTGCCCCTATCCCTGACCCGGGCCGCGTATCTGACATTCGATGTGGTCGGCACTCTGATCGATTTCGAAGGCGCGATCAAAGCAGGGCTTGGCCAGATCGCGCAGGCGGCAGGACAAGAAATTGATTTTGAAGCGGCGCTCTCGGTCTATCGCGAGGCGCGCTATCAACCCCAAGCCTTGCGCTTTCCAGATGATCTCGGGCGCTGCTTTGGCGCGATTGCAGCCGCAACCGGGCTGCCCGATACGCCGGACAACCGTCGTCTTATGATCGATATCGTGGGCGAGGCAGAGCCTTTCTCTGACAGCGTCGACGCTCTGGCGCGGCTCGAGCGGCATTACAAGCTGATCGCGATGACCAATGCGCGCCGCTGGGCGTTCGAGAAATACGAGGCCAAGCTGGGCTTTCCGTTCTGGGCGGGGTTCACGACGGATGACACCGGCACCGAGAAACCGGACCCGGCCTTCTTTCATCAAGTGTTCGCCCATGTGGCACAGCAGGGCGGTGCCCCCGAGACGATCCTGCACACGGCCCAAAGCCAATATCATGATATTGGGATCTCGCGCGAACTCGGCATGACCAACGCCTGGATCGAGCGCCGCCACGCGCAGAGCGGCTATGGCGGAACGATCGCGCCGAAGGCCTTCACCAAGCCCGACTATCATTTCCATAGCCTGATGGAGCTGGCGGACGCCGCAGATCGTGCTTTTGCCGAAACTTGAATACGAACGAAACTGAAGGGCGACGAAAGATCTCCCAGCAGTCACATAAGCCAACATGGAGACTTGTCATGAAGAAGATACCGATGAACTGGTCCGGCCAAGATGATGCGATGGTCGAAAATGCGATCCGTCGCGGCGCCACGCGCCGGGAACTGCTCAAGATGCTGATGGCATCGGGTGTGGGGGCCGCGGCTGGCGGGTCGCTTTTGATGCGCGCAGACCGCGCCGTCGCTGCGACGCCCAAATCGGGCGGCAACCTGCGTGCGGCGGGCTGGTCGTCCTCAACGGCTGACACGCTCGATCCGGCGCAGGCCTCGCTCTCGACCGATTATGTGCGCTGCTGCGCTTTCTACGACCGGCTCACCTTCCTCAATGAAACAGGCAATGTGGAAAACGAACTTGCCACCGAGCTTGCAACCGATGACGCGCAGACGTGGCAGATCAAGCTGCGCGAGGGTGTCACCTTCCATGATGGCAAGGCGTTTGGGGCCGACGACGTTGTCTTCTCGCTCAAGCGGCATCTGGATCCGGCGGTCGGTTCGAAGGTGAACTCGATTGCCAAGCAGATGACCGAGATATCGAAGGTCGACGACAAGACGGTCAAGATCGTGCTCGATCAACCCAATGCCGACTTGCCCACGATCCTGTCGCTGCATCACTTCATGATCGTGGCGGAAGGCACGACAGATTTCTCGAAAGGCAACGGGACCGGTGCCTTCATCTGCGAGACCTTTGAGCCGGGCGTGAAATCCCTCGCCACTAAGAACCCCAACTACTGGAAAGAGAACCGGCCCTATCTCGACAGTTTCGAGTTCTTCGCAATCACGGACAATAATGCGCGGGTCAATGCGCTGATGTCGGGCGATATCCAGCTTGCAGCCTCGGTCAATCCGCGCTCGATGCGGATCCTCAAGAGCGACCCCAAGGTCGTGACTTCAGTCAGCACCTCGGGCAACTATACCAACCTCAATATGCGCCTCGATCTGAACCCCGGTGACAAAGCGGGCTTTGTCGAGGGGATGAAATATCTGCTCAACCGCGAAGCGATTCAGAAATCGGTGTTCCGCGGTCTGGCCGAGATCGCCAATGATCAACCGATTTCCCCGGCGGATCGCTATCACAATCCAAATCTGAAGGCGCGTGAATTTGATCCCGAGAAGGCCAAGGCGCTGTTTGAGAAGGCCGGTGTGCTGGGAACCGAGATCCCGATCGTGGCCTCTGACGCCGCGACCTCCTCTGTCGATATGGCGACGATCGTGCAGCAGGCCGGGGATCAGATCGGCATGAAGTTCAAGATCGATCGCGTGCCTTCGGACGGGTACTGGTCGAATTACTGGCTTAAGGCGCCGGTGCATTTCGGCAATATCAACCCGCGCCCGACGCCGGATATTCTCTTCTCGCTGCTTTATGCCTCGGATGCACCTTGGAACGAGAGCCAGTACAAATCCGCCAAGTTCGACAAGATGCTGGCCGAGGCACGCGGGGCGCTTGACGATAGTAAGCGGACCCAGATGTACTGGGAGATGCAAGAGATGGTCGCCAATGAGGCGGGCACCGCGATCCCCGTCTACATCTCCAACGTGGACGCGCTGTCGGACAAGGTCGGCGGGCTCAAGCCGAACCCGCTGGGCGGGATGATGGGCTATGACTTCGCCCGCCACGTCTGGCTCGAGAGCTGATAGGTTGTCCCCGGCCCCAGCTTCGGGGCCGGGCGATGCCGCAAAGGCGCAGCCGTACCGAGATCTGGTGCGGCGGTCGCTGGTAGCCCTGCCTTCACCTTCAATCTTTGAGGTGCCTATTGCCCGGATCACTTACGCTTTGGTTTCTCGTCCTGCAACGTCTGGGGATTGCCCTTCTGACCTTGCTGATCGTGTCATTCGCCGTGTTCTTCGCCACCGAGCTTTTGCCTGGCGACGTTGCGCAAATCCTGCTGGGGCAGGCCGCGACGCCTGAAGCCGTGGCGGGGCTGCGACATGCGATGGGTCTCGATGAACCCGCGATCTTGCGCTTCTTCGGCTGGCTGGCGGGGCTCGTGCATGGTGATCTGGGGACGTCTTACGTCAACAAGATGCCCGTCGCACAGCTGATCGGGGACCGTCTCATCAACTCGCTGAAACTGGCAGGCGTGACCACGGTGGTCTCGGTGCCGATCTCGTTGCTGATGGGGATCGCGGCGGCGATGTGGCGCGGCTCGATTTTCGACCGGGTAATCTCGACCCTGACGATTTCTCTGATCTCGGTGCCGGAATTTCTTGTCGCGACCCTGTCGGTGCTCGTGTTCGCGGTCTGGCTGGGCTGGCTGCCAGCACTCAGCTACGGGGCCGATACCAGCTCGTTCACCGCGCTTTTGAAAGCCTATGCGATGCCGGTGATCACATTGTCCTTCGTGATCTCGGCGCAGATGATCCGGATGACCCGCGCCGCCGTGATCGAGACGATCAACACGCCCTATGTCGAGATGGCCTTGCTCAAGGGCGCGTCGCGCCGCCGCATGGTTCTGGGCCACGCGCTGCCCAATGCGCTTGGGCCGATCGCGAATGCGATTGCGCTCTCGCTGAGCTATCTCGTGGGCGGTGTCATCATCGTCGAGACGATTTTCAACTATCCCGGCGTGGCCAAATTGATGGTCGATGCGGTCTCGACCCGGGATTTGCCGCTGATCCAGTCCTGCGCGATGATCTTCTGCGTCAGTTACCTGTCGCTGATCACGCTTGCTGACCTGATCGCCATCCTCTCCAATCCGAGGCTGCGCCATTGATGAAAACCTTATCCAACCCGCTCTTGCTGATCTCTCACGCGCATCACGGCTATGCCTTCAACAAGGTGGGCCGCGCCGGGCTCGCCGTGATAATCTTCTGGGGTTTGATCGCGATTTTCGGACCGCTGATCGAACCCTATCCACCCGGCCAGATCGCATCTTACGACATCTTCACGCCCGTTTCCGCCGAGCATTGGATGGGGCTTGATTACCTGGGTCATGACGTCTTCAGCCGGGTGCTGATGGGCGCGCGCTACACGGTGGGGATCGCGCTGGCCTCGGTCTTTCTCGCCTGTACCGGCGGGGTGATCCTCGGGATGATCGCAGCCGTGGCGGGCGGCCTGTTCGACATGATCCTCTCGCGGCTCCTCGATGCGTTCAACGGCATTCCCTCGCTGCTGTTCGGTCTTGTCGCGGTTGCGGCGGTGGGCTCGTCCATCCCGGTGCTCGTGCTGACTCTCGCGGCGATCTATCTTCCCGGATCGTATCGTTTCGCGCGTGCGCTCGCCGTCAATGTGAACACGATGGATTTCGTGACGGTCGCACGTGCCCGCGGCGAAAAGACCCCCTATCTGATCCTGCGCGAGATCTTTCCGAACATCCTTGGCCCGGTCTTGGCCGATCTCGGGCTGCGGTTTGTCTTTATCGTGCTGGTCCTGTCGGGTCTGTCCTTCCTTGGGCTCGGGGTGCAGCCGCCCAATGCCGATTGGGGCGCGCTGGTGCGCGAGAATGTCGAGGGGCTCAGCCTTGGCGCTCCTGCGATCATTTTCCCCTGTATCGCAATCGCCTCGCTGACAATTTCGGTGAACCTGTTCATCGACAATCTGCCCACCAAAATCCGCGACAGGAGCTGAGCGTATGAAAGAGCTTTCGCAGACAGATCCGCTGGTGCGGGTGCGCGACCTGAAGATCGGCGCGACCACCGATTCCGGTCGCAGCGTCGAGATCATCAAAGGCGTGAGTTTCGATATCGCCCCCGGAGAGATCGTCGCACTGATCGGAGAGAGCGGCTCGGGCAAGACCACGATTGCGCTGTCGATGATGGGGCATGCCCGCACGGGATGCGAAATTCGCGGCGGTGAGATTGAGATCGCAGGCCGCGATGTGGCGCAGATGTCCGAAAGGGCCCGCGCCGCGCTGCGCGGTGTCGATGTCTCCTACGTGCCGCAATCTGCAGCGGCGGCCTTCAACCCCTCCAAACGCATCCTCGATCAGGTGATCGAAATCTCGGCGATCCATAAGCTGATGCCCAAGGCAAAGGCCGAGGCGAAGGCGGTCGAGCTGTTCCGGGCGCTCAAGCTGCCTGATCCCGACACGATCGGCAGCCGCTTTCCTCATCAGGTATCGGGCGGGCAGTTGCAGCGGCTTGCAGCGGCGATGGCGCTGATCGGCGACCCAAAGCTCGTGATCTTCGACGAGCCGACGACCGCGCTTGACGTCACGACCCAGATCGAGGTGCTGCGCGCGTTCCGCTCCGTGATGGAGCTGGGCAATATCGCGGGCATCTATGTCAGCCACGACCTTGCCGTGGTGGCCCAGATCGCGGATCGGATCGTTGTTCTGAAAGGTGGCGAGATCCAAGAAGTCGGCGAGACCCAGATGATCCTCGATGCGCCCGAACATCCCTACACCAAAGAGCTTCTCGCCGCCTTCGAGCCGGTGCGCCACGAAGCCTTGCCGATCTCGGCGCGCGCGGAGAAAACGCCGATCCTCAAAGTGCAGAACCTGTGGGCAGGCTATGGGCCTAAGCGCAATGGCGAACCCATGGCGAAGGTGTTGCGCAACATTGATTTCTCTTTGATGGAAGGGCGCAATCTGGGCGTGATCGGTGAGAGCGGCTCGGGCAAATCGACGCTGGCGCGTGCAATCGCAGGGATCCTGCCTGCCTATCGCGGGGACGTTCTGATTGATGGCCACCAAATGCCGCCGGAGCTGGCCAAGCGGCGCAAGGAGGATTTGCGCCAAACGCAGATCGTGTTTCAGCTGGCCGATACCGCGCTCAATCCCGCCCAGTCGATCGGCGCGATCCTGTCGCGCCCGCTCGCCTTTTATCACGGGATGAAGGGCGCGCAGGCCGAGACGCGGGTGATCGAGTTGCTCGATATGGTCCGACTTCCAGCGACCCTGCGCTATCGGCTTCCCGGTGAACTCTCGGGCGGACAAAAGCAACGCGTCAATCTAGCCCGTGCGCTTGCCGCAGAGCCACGCCTGATCCTGTGCGACGAGATCACCTCGGCGCTGGATACCGTCGTGGGGGCTGCGGTGATCGAGCTGATGAAAGAGCTGCAGCGCGAATTGAAGCTGAGCTACCTGTTTATCAGTCACGATCTCTCGACGGTTGAGGCGATCTGCGATGATGTCTTGGTGATGTATAAGGGCGAGGTCGTTGAACGCATGGCTGCGGATAAGATGGCAAGCGACGCGACCCATCCCTATTCCCGGCTGTTGATTTCGTCCGTCCCGAAGCTCGACCCCGGCTGGCTCGATGGGCTGGAACAAGATCCCGAACTCATCGCCCGCTTTGCCAATCGCTAAGAGGGCGGTGATCAGATCTTGTCGTCAAAGAGCAGGCTGATCGGCAGCGAATTGCGCTCGAACGGGGTCTTCATCACGACGAAGCTGAAGTATTTGTCGATGCCCACGTCTTGGCGATCGATCAGCGCCTCCATGATGGTCTGGTAATCCGAGATCGACGCGCAGACGAATTTCGCCAGATAGTCGTAGCCGCCCGAGACGAGGTGGCATTCGACGCAGCTTTCGGTGCGCTCCAGCGCCTCCTGAAAGCGGGCGAAGTCGATCTGACGGTGATTTTTGAGGGTGAATTCGGTGAACACCGTGAGCGTCTCGCCCAAGCGGGCCACGTTGATCTGGGCCGCATAGCCGGTGATATAGCCCGCCTGTTGCAGCTTTTTGACCCGCATCAGGCAAGGCGAGGGCGACAAGGCGACCTTATCGGCCAGTTCGACATTCGTGATCCGACCGTTGCGTTGCAATTCGGTCAAGATCTTCAGATCGATCCGATCGAGCTTGTAGGCGGTGGTCATTGGCAGGGTTCCCCCAGTCTTCGGACGCTGAATTGAAAAGTCCATTGCATCCGTTGTGTCAATCGCATTCGGAAGGAAATGCTGCGCGGCAGATAAGTTTGGCAGATGCGGTTACGGAGCGGGTGGTAGGCAAGAGAAAACGTGATAACGGAGGCCCTATGCCCGCGCCCTTGATGCATATTGAAACACATTCCACCCTTCCCGCACAGGCCGATTGCGTCGTGATCGGCGGCGGTGTCGTCGGGGTCAGCGCGGCCTATTGGCTTGCGCGGGCCGGGCAGAAGGTCGTGCTGCTGGAAAAAGGACGCATTGGGGCGGAGCAATCCTCGCGCAACTGGGGCTGGTGCCGCCAGCAAAACCGCGATTCCCGCGAATTGCCGCTCTCCACCGAAAGCCTGCGCCTGTGGGAAGAGATGAGCCGCGATATCGGTGAGGATCTGGGCTTTCGCAGATGCGGTCTGCTCTATCTCTCCAATGATGAGGCCGAGATCGAGGGCTGGGCGAAATGGGGCCGTTTCGCGCGCGGCGAGGGGGTCGACACGCGGATGCTGAGCGCCCCCGAGGCAAGTGCACGCGGCGCGGCGACCGGCAAAGGCTGGGCTGGCGGTGTGTGGTCGCCCAGCGACGGCACCGCCGATCCCGCACGCGCCGCGCCGCTGATTGCGAAAGGCGTGATGCAGCATGGCGGCGTGGTCTTGCAAAACTGCGCAGCGCGCGGGCTTGAGCTGGAAGCCGGGCATGTGAGCGCGGTCGTCACCGAGGCCGGTCCGATCCGCACCCGCCAAGTCGTGATGGCCGGGGGCGCGTGGGCCTCGAGCTTCCTGCATCAGCGCGGCATTCGCTTTCCGCAAAGCGCGGTGCGCAGCTCGATCCTGTCGGTCGGGCCGGGCGCGGCGGCAGAGGTGCCACCCGCGTTGCACACCAAAGGGGCCTCCGTGACGCGGCGGACGGACGGGGCGTTCACCATGGCGATCTCGGGGAGCGGGACGCTTGATCTGACGCCCGGCGCGCTCAAAGAGGCACGGCATTTCGCACCGATGGCCCTGAAACGCTGGCGGGTGTTGCGTCCGGGCGGGTTGCAGGCTTGGCGCGCAGGGTTCGAGACGCGCCGTCACTGGGCGCTCGACAAAGAGACCCCGATGGAGCGCGTGCGCATCCTCGACCCTGTCCCCTCGAAGGCGCTGATCGCAAAGACACTGTCTGCGGCGCGCGCGCTGATGCCTGCGCTGCGGGAGTTGCCCGTGCAAGCGACATGGGCGGGCTATATCGACAGCACGCCCGATGGCGTCCCGGTGATCGACAGCGATATCGGCCTGCCGGGCGCCACGCTGGCAGCGGGGCTGTCCGGACATGGCTTCGGGATCGGTCCCGGCGTCGGGCATCTGGTTGCGGATCTGGTGCTGGGCCGCGCGCCACTCACATCGGTCGCGCAATACCGGCTGGCGCGGTTCGAGAAAAGCCAATGGGGCAAGATCGCGGAGTTCTGAGCGCATCACGGACGACTTGCGAAACGGGTTATGCTGAACGGTGCGAGGGGCGTCTCGGAGCGCCCGGTCGCGACCAGCTCGGCCATCGTGTCGCCGACGCCGGGGCCGAGCTGGAAGCCGTGGCCGCAAAAGCCGAAGGCGTGAAACAGACCCGCGGTCGTGCCCGATGCGCCCATGACCGGCAGAGTGTCGGCCAGATAGCCTTCCGCCCCCGACCATTGGCGCAAGATCGCGACATTGCGCAGCTGCGGCAGCAGGCGCACAAGCTGACGCAGTTGCGGTTCAAGCCGTGCGGGATCGACGCGCGCGAACCCGTCTGGCCCGACATCGGTGCGTTTGACGCCGCCGCCAAAGACGATATTGCCGCGCTCGACCTGCCGCAGATAGGCACCATCCGCGCCCCACATCCCGACAACCGGCACGATGCGATGCGGCAGCGGCTCGGTGACGCCCATTTGCGGGCCGTGCACGCTGAGCGGAACATCCTCGCCAAATTGCGCAGCGATTGCCCGCCCGCCGGCGCCTGCACAGTTGATCAGGATCGGCGCGCTGAACTGCCCCTTGTCGCAGGTCACGTGAAAGCCCGAAGGACTGGCCGTGACCGTGGTCGGCCCGGCCCGGTCGGTGATCTCTGCGCCCAGACGCTGTGCGGCTGTGGCAAAAGCCGTGCCCATCAGCCGTGGATTGGCCGAGCCATCCATCGGCGAGAAACTGGCCGCGATGGCATCGGGCCCGAGACCCGGAAACCGACGTCGGATATCGGCGGGGGTCAGCTCGTCAATCTCAAGCCCCCAATTCTGTGCCTCGAACTGAAACTGCCGCATCTGCGCCAGCGCTTCGGTGTCGAAGATCAGCCGCAGATGCCCGGTCGCGCGAAACTCCACGTCGCAGTCCAGAAGGCGGTGCAGCTGGCTCCAGAGCGCGAGCGAGCGATGCGCCAGCGGCATCTGCGGCAGATACCTGCCGGTGCGGCGAATATTGCCAAAAGAGGCCACGGTCGCCCCGGCCCCGATCGCTGCGCGCTCAATGAGGCGCACTCGCAGGCCGCGCCGCGCGAGAAAGAAACTGGTGGCCGATCCCATCAACCCGCCGCCGAGCACGATTGCATCCATTCGCTTACCCTTTTCTTGTGCCTCACCCTTGCAAGCTTGCGCGCAGCCGTCAAAGTCGGGTATCAGCGAGGGTCATAAGTAAAGCCTATGGAGCGCAGGATGCGCGCGCGACAACTCGAAGTTTTCACCGCCGTGATGCGGGCTGGAACCGTGACGGAGGCGGCGCGGATGCTCAACATCTCGCAGCCTGCGCTCAGTCAGGTGCTGCGCCATACCGAAGATGATCTGGGATTTGCCCTGTTCGAGCGCGAGAAGGGGCGGCTGCGCCCGACCCCCGAGGCGCAGGAATTATTCCCAGAGGCGGAGCGCATTTTTGGCGAGCTCGAGGGGTTGCGCCGCAAGACCGCTGATCTGCGTCTGGGGCGGGCAGGGCTCGTGCGCGTGGCCAGCTCCACCCCGCCCGCGATGTCACTGTTGCCGCAGGCTTTGGCGACATTTCGGGCGCGGCATCCCGATATTGCCGTGCGCTCGGGTGTGGCGCCGCTGGCCGCGCTTTTGGTGATGCTGCGCGAGGGCGATGCCTCGCTTGTGCTGGGATTGTCGGATCGTTTCCCGCCCGATATCGACCTCGAGATTTTGGGATATACCGGCTTTTGTTGCCTAATGCCGAAGGACCATCCGCTCTCACGAAAAGATCAGGTCACGATGGAGCAGCTTGAGGGCGAACAGCTAATTTCTTACCGCTCAGCGACCCGGCCTTGGGAAAAGCTCGACCGAGCATGGCGGCGCGCGGGGCTTCAGTTCGCGCCGGAATTGGAGATCGACAGTTCAATCTCGGCGGTGGGCTTCGTGCAGGCCGGGCTGGGTGTTGCGGTCGTCGACGCGCTCTTGCCTTGGGACCAGTTCGACGGCTTGGTCAATCGCCCGCTGGCCCATGGCCCGACCCTGCCGCTTTCGCTTTTGACGCTGAAAGGCAAGACCCTGTCGCGCGCCGAAGAGTTGATGCGGGCGCAAATCCGGGCCTCCTGCACAATCGCATAAGTCGCGCTTATGGCGTGGCGCGTCATCCGACTTGGACCCCGCCGGCTTTCCCTGCTCGATTAGGGCAACGGAAAAGGAAAGGCGCGTGTCATGGACGGAAACCTCCCCGCTGAGGACTGGAAGATCGGTGTCGATATTGGCGGCACATTTATGGACTTCTGCGCGCTCGAAGTGCGTTCGGGCCGCATCGTCTCGCTCAAGGTTCTGACCACGCCGGAGGATCCGGGTGCAGAGTTGGGAGCCGGATTGGATCTTTTGGCCGAGCGCGAGACTCTGGATCCTGCGCTGATCAGCCGCTTCGTGCATGGCACGACAGTTGGCATCAACACGATCATCCAACGCAAGGGCGCGCAGCTTGCGCTGTTCACCAATGCCGGGTTCGAGGATGTGATCGAGCTGGCGCGGCTGCGGATGCCAGACATGTATTCGCTGTTCTGCCATCGCCCCGAACCGCTTGTGCCGCGTGACCGGATCTTTGGGTTGCCTGCCCGGATGCGTGTCGATGGTCAGCGCCGCGATCCGCCCCCCGAAGCCGTGGCCGACGCTGTGGCGCAGGCGCGCGCCGCGGGGGCCGAAGGGATTGTCATCGCGCTGCTGCATGCCTGGCGCGATCCGGGCCAAGAGATCGCGATCCGCGCCCAGATCGAGGCCATCGCGCCAAATCTCTTCGTGTTCACCTCCGCCGAGGTCTGGCCGGTGATCCGCGAATATGAGCGCAGTTCGACCGCTCTCCTCAATGGCTATGTGCATCCGCGTGTGTCGGGCTATCTCGAAGCGCTCGAGGCGCGTCTGGCACTGCGCAACGTGCCCGCCCGCGCGATGCTGACGAAGTCGAATGGCGGTGTGATGACCGCCTCCGAGGGGCGGCGCGACTGCGTGTCGATGCTGCTCTCGGGGACCGCCTCGGGGGTGACGGGGGCTGCTTGGCTTGCGCGGCAGGCGGGCGAAAGCCGCATCCTGACCCTCGATATTGGCGGCACCTCGGCTGATTTCGCCTTGATCATCGATGGCGAAGTGCAGTTCGGCTCGGATGAACTGGTCGGGGAGTTCCCGCTGCATATCCCTTCGGTCTCGGTCAGCTCGATCGGGATCGGCGGCGGCTCTATCGCGAGCGTCGATGCGCAGGGCGTCTTGCGCGTTGGTCCCGAAAGCGCCGGATCGACGCCGGGCCCCGCCTGTTACAGTCGTGGCGGAACCCGCGCGACGGTCACCGATGCGATGGCGGTCTGCGGTTGGCTTGGTCATAGCGAGATGGCCTACGGTCAGCTGCGCATGGATGTCGAGCTGGCGCGCGCGGCGGTCCAAGAGCTGGCTGACCAGCTGGGCCGGAGCGCTGAGGAAACCGCGCAGGCGATCCTCGATATCGCCGTGTCGGAAATGTTCGTCGAGGTCGAGAAACTCTCCTCGCGCGCGGGTGTGGATCTGCGCGAATTCGCGTTGATGCCATTCGGCGGGGGTGGCCCGATGCTGGGCGCCTTCTTGGCGCGCGAGCTCGGCATGCCGCGCGTGATCGCATCGCGTAGGCCCGGCGTCGTCTCGGCACTGGGCGGGCTCGTCGCGGATCTGAAGGGCGATTTCATCCGAACGGTCTTTGCGCCCTTGGAGGCCGCGCGGCTGCCGGACCTCCAGGCACAGTTTCAGGCTCTCTCGCGAGAGGGGCGCGACTGGCTGGCGGCACAGGGCCATAATGGGGCCATCGATCTGCGGCTTTCGGCCGATATGCGCTATTCCGGCCAAAGCTATGAAATCGAGGTCGCAATTGCGCCCGATCACCTCTCGGACCTGCCCGGATTTGCACAGGCTTTCCACGAGACCCATGCGCGGATCTACGATTTCTCCGATCCCGACGGCCAGATCGAGATCGTGAATCTGAGGCTCTCGGCGGTGGGCGCGGGGCAAAAGCCCGAGCTGAGCGAGATCGCAGAGGTCAGCACGGCGGCTCTGCGCCATGTGCCGGTCTATATCGGCGAGTGGCAGGAGATTGCGCTTTATGACCGCGCGTCGCTGCCACCCGGCGCGCAATTCGCGGGGCCCTGCATCGTCTCGCAGGAAGACACGACCTTCGCGATCCCCGCCGGGGCCGTTGCGCAGGTGGACGACAAGCTCAACATCCATCTCAGCCTCGGGGAGTAACCGCCATGTTCGACAAGATGACCCTTCAGGTTCTCGCCAATCACGCGCGCGCGGCCGCGGAAAATATGGCCCATACGCTGCACAGAACCGCGCATTCGGCCTTCGTCAAGGAAACGCAGGATTTCACGCTGCAACTTCTGGATCATGGTGGGGATACCTTTGCCGTGCCGACCGAACTCGGTGCGACGTGGTATCCCGGCCTGACCTATGGTCGCGCGATCGACATGATCGATGACTATCGCCCGGGCGATGTCGGTTTCACCAATGATCCCTATTCGGGGTTTGTGGCGACCCATGCGCCTGATACGCATCTGTGGAAGCCGGTTTTCGCGGGCGACGATATCGTCGCTTGGACCGGTGGGCATATCCACAATACCGATATGGGCGGGGCGGTCCCTGCATCCCTCTCGCGCTCGCTGACCGAGATCCATCAAGAGGGCGTGCGCTTCCCGCCGATGAAACTTGTGAATGAAGGGCAGTTCGATCAGCAAATTCTGCGGATCATGAGCACGAATGTCCGCAAGCCCGATCTGAACATGGGCGACATCAAGGCCCTGGTCGGCGCGCTTGGCACTGGCGAGCGCAAGGTTCATGCGATGATCGAGCGCTTCGGCAAGGCGGGGTTCTTGCAAGGGGTCGCGGCCCTCAAAGAGCAGGCCGAGGCACAGGCCCGCGCGATCCTGCGCGACATTCCCGATGGGGACTATGTCTTTGCCGATTACGCCGATGAGGATAGCGACGAGGCGAACCCGGTCCGCCTCAAGCTGACGTTGAAAATTCGCGACGACGCGGCGGTGCTGGATTTCACCGGTTCGGACCCGCAACTGGCCTCGTCGCTCAATGTGCCCTCGGGCGGCGATCCGCGTCACACGATCCTGCTCGTGGGCGTCTATTACGTGCTCTACACGCTCAACCCGCAGATCTTGCTCAATACCGGGCTGACCCAGCCCTTCACCTGCATCACGCCGGAGGGCAGTGTGCTCAATCCGGTGAGCCCGGCTGCGGTGGGGATGCGCTCCCTGACCTGCGCGCGGCTGCGCTCGGTCATCTTCGGGGCCTTCGCACAGGCGCTTCCCGAACGGATGCCGGCGGCACCTGCTGGCAACAATTGCATCCTCAACGTCATGACCCGCGACGAGCGCACGCAGCGCACGGTGATCGCGGCGGTGAACCCGGTCGTGGGCGGCGGCGGCGGGATGCCGCATCGCGATGGCACCAACGGGTCCGGCGCTGATGCGGCCTATCTCAAGAACACACCGATCGAGATCACCGAGACCGAAGTGCCAGTGGAATTCGTGAAATACGGTCTGGCACAGGATACCGGCGGGGCAGGGCGCTGGCGCGGCGGGCTTGCAACCGAACTGGCCGTCAAGGTCTTCGCGCCTGATAGCCGGATCACCGCGCGCAACCGCGATCGCAGCATCTTCCGGCCTTGGGGCACGCAGGGCGGCAAGGCGGCGGGGCTTGCGGATATGGTGGTCAATCCGGGCACCTCGCGCGAGCGGCGCATGGGCTCGAAAGATACCGCGATCTTGCAACCCGGCGATGTGCTGCAGCTGCGCTCGGCGGGCGGTGGTGGCCGCGGTGATCCGCGGGCGCGCGAGCCTTGGCGCGTGGCGCTGGATGTGCAGCGTGGCTATGTCTCGGCTGAGGCTGCGCTGCGCGATTACGGCGTGGCCTTGGTGGACGGTCAGGTCGATGCGGCACAGACGGATGCCCTGCGCGCCGCCATGCCCGCGCCGTCCGGGGCGTTTTTCGACTACGGCCCCGAGCGCGAGCTTTATGAGCGGCGCTGGACCGATGCGGCCTATGACCGGCTGACCGAGATCCTCGCGACGCTGCCGGTGCATTGGCGCTTTTTCACCAAGACCGAGATCTTCCGCCGGATCGAGGGCAGCGGGGCGACCGCGGTCGATGCCGCGTTCGATGCGACCTGCGAGAGCTTTCCCGATCTGCCGCGCGCTCTGGTCTATCGGGATGCGGCGGAATGAGCGGGCGGTTGGTGCGACTGGCGGAAAAGGCCCGCCCGCCTTTGCCGTTTGAATTCGACGGTGAGGCGCTGACCGGGCTCGAGGGCGACACGGTGCTGACCGCCATTTTGCTGTCGAAAGGCAGCCTGCGCCAAGCCGAGTTCGGCCCCGAGCGCCGCGCCGGGTTCTGCCTGATGGGTGCCTGTCAGGATTGCTGGATCTGGCAAGACGACGGCGCGCGGGTGCAGGCCTGCGCGACGCCGCTGGTCTCGGGGATGCGGCTGCGCTCCGAGCCTGTGGGCTGGCCGGGGGATGAGAGCTGATGTCCCGGGTCTTAATCATCGGCGCGGGGCCTGCAGGCATATGCGCGGCGCAAGCGCTCGTCGCGGCGGGCCTTTCGCCCGTTGTCGTCGATAGCGCCGCGCGCGCGGGCGGACAGATCTATCGCCGCCCGCCCGAGGGGTTCACGCGCCCCGCGACCACGCTTTACGGGTCCGAGGCAGAAAAAGCGCGCAGGCTGCACCGGGACTTCGATGCTCTGGTGGCGCAAAAGAAGATCGCCTATCTCCCGAGCTCCACGGTGATGGCACTGGGGCCCGGCGCGGCGGAGGTCGTGGGCCCCGAGGGGCGTTGCACGCTGAAATTCGACCGGTTGATTCTGGCCTCGGGCGCAACCGATCGGCTGGCACCCGTACCGGGATGGGAGCTGCCCGGTACCTATAGTCTGGGTGCGGCGCAGATCGCGCTCAAGGCGCAGGGCGTGGCATTGGGGCGCAAGATCGTTCTGGCGGGCAGCGGGCCGCTGTTGACCTTGCTTGCCTGCCAGTTGCGCCATGCGGGCGCCGAGGTCGCAGCGATTCTCGATACCGCGCCGATGTCGGGCCAGATCCGGCATGGGCTCGCGATGGCCTGCGCGCGTCCTTGGGTGACCTTGCGCGGCTTGCGGATGCGCCTGTCGCTGGGGCAAAGCTATCACGCTGCTGTGTCGCTTGAGCGGATCGACGGCGATAGCGGCGGTGTGCGCGCGCTGCATTGGCGGGATGGGCGGGGGCGGGCCCATGTCACGGCTTGCGATATGGTGGCGATGGGCTGGCACCTGCGCGCCGACACGATCCTCGCGGATCTCGCGGGCGCATCCTTCGAATGGTCCAGCGATTTTGCGCAATGGCTGCCAAAGCGCGATGCGATGCTGCGCGCGGGGCAGGGGATCTATCTGGCCGGGGATGGTGCGCGCCCGCTTGGGGCGGATGGGGCCGAGCTCTCGGGGCGACTCGCCGCACTCGCCTGTCTGCACGATCTCGAGCTGTCGCAGGACGATCCCGCGCCGCTGCAACGCGCGCTGGCCCGGATGGAGGCCTTTGCGACCGCGATGTCGCGTGCCTTTCCTTGGCCCGCAGAACAGGTGCGGGGGCTGCCCGATCGCGCTGTCATTTGCCGCTGCGAAGGGATCACCGCGCGGGCCTTGCGAGCTTTGGCGCGCGAGGCAGGCGGGGACGCCAATCGCGCGAAGTCGCTGAGCCGCGTCGGGATGGGCCGGTGTCAGGGGCGCTACTGCCAGCTGGCCGGAGCCGAAATTCTGGCGGCCACGACCGGGAGGTCGCCCGCGCAAACGGGGCGGCTGCGCGCCCAATCTCCGGCGCGTCCGGTCACTGTTGGTCAATGGCTTAGGCGCGATCCACGACAAGATCATCTCACCGTCGAGCCGGACGAGGACCGCAGGTAATTTCGCAAGCGCGGCCATTTCAGCAGCATTGATTGCCTGATCCACGCAAGTTTGACGCAAGAGCTTGAAGGAGCACGCAATGCGAGAATTCGACATCCCGCTGCCGAAGGGACATTTCATCGGGGGCACCTATCTCGAAGACACCGAAGTCATCGATGTGATCTCGCCCTCGAGCGGGGCGCGGATCGGGGCGATCCCCTGTGCGGATGCAAGTGTCGTCGATCAGGCGGTGAGCGCTGCGCGCGCGGCGCTGAGCCGCTCGAACTGGGGGGGGCTCGCCCCGCGTGAGCGGCTGCGCGCCCTGCATCGCTGGGCCGATCTGATGGAGGCGGAGGTCGACACGCTTGCCAAGCTGGAGGCGATCTGTTCGTCGCGCCCCTACGCGCAGGCACGGGCCGGCGATGTCATGGTGACGGCCGAGCAGATCCGCTTTTTCGCGGAGTTTGCCGATAAGGAAGGTGGGGTGCTTGTGCCCACCGCCGACACTGCCTTTGGCTACATCGCGGACGAACCCTACGGGGTAATCGGCGCGATTACCCCGTGGAATTTCCCGATCAGTATGGCGGGATGGAAGCTTGGCCCGGCCTTGGCTGCGGGCAATGCGGTGGTGATCAAACCCTCCGAGATGACACCCTACACGACGCTCTATCTGGCAGAGCTGTCGGTGCGCGCAGGTATTCCCGAGGGGTTGATCAACGTCGTGCTGGGCGATGGTCCGGTCACGGGCAATGCGATCACCGGGCATCCCGGCATCGATAAAGTGTCCTTCACCGGATCGACGCGCGCGGGCGGGGCGATCATGGAAAACATCGCGCGCCACGGGATCAAGCCGATGACGCTGGAGCTGGGCGGCAAAAGCCCGATGGTCGTCTTTGCCGATAGCGATCTCGATCTGGTCGCGGAGTGCCTTGAGCGGGGCATCCTGCCCAATGCGGGGCAATTCTGCGTCGCGGGGTCGCGGATCTTGGTTGAGGAAAGCGTCGCGCCGGTTCTGAGCGAAAAGCTCGCCGCGCGGTTTGCCACCCATGTTCCCGCCGATACGATGGCCGCCGAGGCCGGGTTCTCGCCGATCATTTCGGCCAAGCAGATGAACCGGATCGACAGCATCGTGCAGGCGGCCTGCAATGCAGGCGGAGAGCTGATCTGCGGCGGCAGCGCATTCGATCGCGAGGGCAGCTATTATCGCCCGACCCTGATCGGCAATGTGACCGAGACGAGCCCCGCCGTGCGCGAGGAAATCTTCGGCCCGGTCGCGACCTTCCAGACATTCACCACCGAGGATGAGGCGATGGCGCTCGCGGCCCATCCCACCTATGGTCTCGCCGCGGGGCTCTTCACCAAGGATCTGAGCCGGGCGATGCGCCTGACGCGCAGGCTGGAGGCCGGGACCGTGTGGGTGAACCGCTACGGGCGCTCGCGCGATCACATCCTGCCAACCGGGGGGTGGAAAGCCTCGGGGCTTGGCAAGGATCTGGGACGCGAGGCCTACCATGCCAACCGACGCACGAAATCCGTGCTGATCGACCTCTAAGCCTTGGAGAGATTTATGAAGACCTACAATCTGGCGGTGATCCCCGGCGACGGGATCGGGGTGCATGTCACCGATGCGGCGATGGAGGTGCTTGACGTCGCGGGCGCCAAATTCGGCTTTGAGATGGCAAAGACCAGCTTTCCGTGGTCATGCGAATATTATCTCGAGACCGGGGCGATGATGCCTGCCGACGGGATCGAGACCCTGCGCGGCTTCGATGCGATCTATCTGGGCGCGGTCGGCTGGCCCGAGACGGTGCCTGACAGCGTCTCGTTGCACGGTCTCCTTTTGCCGATCCGCAAGGCCTTCAATCAATATGCAAATATCCGTCCGCATCGGCTTTTGCCCGGGATCGAGGGGCCTCTGCGTGCGACTGGGTTCGACATTTTGTGTATCCGCGAGAATACCGAGGGCGAATATTCCGGGGCGGGCGGGCGCGTCCATCAGGGGCGCGAGAACGAGGTGGCGACCGAGGTCGCGATCTTTACCCGCGCGGGCGTCGAGCGGATCCTCCGTTTCGGGTTCGAGCAGGCGCGCGCCCGACGCGGCCATTTGACCTCGGTTACGAAATCCAATGCGCAGAAATATTCGATGGTGTTCTGGGATGAGATGACCGACCTCGTCGCCAAGGACTACCCCGATGTTACCGTCAGCCACATGCATATCGATGCGATGGCGGCAAAGATGGTGATGGCCCCGCAGGATCTCGACGTGATCGTCGCCTCAAATCTGTTTGGCGACATTCTGACGGATTTGGGAGCAGCCATTCAGGGCGGCTTGGGCTTTGCCGCCTCGGCCAATATCTGCCCCGATCGCAGCGGTCCCTCGATGTTCGAGCCGGTCCACGGCTCGGCCCCCGATATTGCCGGTCAGAATATCGCCAACCCGATTGCCGCGATTTGGTCGGCGGCTCAAATGCTGGAGCATCTGGGCGAAGCCGCGGCCTCCGAAGCGGTGATGGCGGCGCTGGAAGCCACCACCCGCCGCGGCGTCGGCACCCGCCCGGGTGCGAGCAGCACCGATGAGATCACAGCCGCCGTCAAGACCGCTCTCAGCGCAGGCCCCCAAGCATGACAATACCGATGACAGACGCTTTTGATCTGCGTTCGCAGCTGAACGACCCGGAACTGCTGCAAGAGGCGGCCCTGATCAATGGCGCGTGGGTCGCGCGCGCTGATATGGCGGTGATTGATCCGGCGACCGGCGCGACGCTTGGCCATATGCCCGACTGTTCGGCCGAGGAGACCAGCGCCGCGATCGACGCGGCAGCTGCGGCGATGCCAAGCTGGCGGGCGCGCACCCATGCAGAGCGCGCCGATATTTTGATGGCGTGGTATCAGCTTATGCACGATCACATCGAGGATCTGGCGCTGATCCTGACCGCAGAGCAAGGCAAGCCGCTGGCCGAGGCGAAGGGCGAGATCCTGTATGGGGCGTCCTTCGTGCGCTGGTTTGCCGAGGAAGCGCGCCGGATCGACGGGTCGATCATCCCGAGCCCCGTTCCGGGCAAGAAGATCTTCGCGTTGAAAGAGCCGGTAGGCGTCTGCGCGATCATCACACCTTGGAATTTCCCCAATGCGATGATCACCCGCAAGGTTGCCCCCGGACTGGCTGCGGGCTGCACGATGGTGATCAAACCCTCAGATTTCACACCCTATTCGGCGCTGGCGCTGGGCGTTCTGGCGGCGCGGGCGGGCATTCCCGAGGGCGTGCTCAATATCGTCACCGGTCGTCCCGAAGAGATCGGCGCTACGCTCACCGGCTCGCCCGTGGTGCGCAAGCTGTCCTTCACCGGTTCGACCCGGGTGGGCGCGCTTCTGGCCGAGCAATGCGCGCCGACACTGAAGAAAATGTCGCTGGAGCTGGGCGGCAATGCGCCCTTCATCGTCTTTGATGATGCTGATCTGGAAGCCGCACTCGAAGGCGCGATGGCCTCGAAATTTCGCAATGGCGGGCAGACCTGCGTCTGCGCCAACCGGATTCTCGTGCAATCGGGCATCCATGATCGCTTCGTCGCGGGTTTGGCGGCGCGGGTCGATGCGCTTCGTGTCGGAAATGGGCGCGAGGCCGGGGTCGAGATCGGGCCGATGATCAATGCCGCGGCGCTGGACAAGATCAACGCCCATGTCGCGGATGCTTTGGAGAAAGGCGCGACCCGTGTGACGGCGCCGCGCGCGCTGCCTGCACAATTCGCCGATCCGGTCGTTTTGTCGGGAGCGACAATGCAGATGCGCTTTGCCCAAGAGGAGACCTTCGGCCCGGTCGCCCCGATCCTGCGCTTCGAGACCGAGGCTGAGGCGCTCGAGATTGCCAATGGCACGCCTTTCGGCCTCGCGGCTTATTTCTACACCACCGACATGAAACGCGCCTTCCGCTTTGGCGAGGCGCTGGAAGTCGGGCTCGTGGGGCTCAACACCGGGGCGGTCAGCCACGCCGAGGCCCCGTTCGGCGGAGTGAAATCCTCAGGGTTGGGGCGTGAAGGGGCACAAGAAGGGATCGAGGAATATCTCGAAACCAAAGCTTTCCATTTCGCAGGGCTCTGATCGGCTAGGGCTGCGTAAACGAAAGACGCACCTGCTCCATGACAAAGTCGGTGCGTGTTGCAATGTCAGCGCGCGGCAGATCCGTGATTTCGTATCCGAGGGCGGTGTAGGTCTCTCGCATGACGGCACAGGTCGCTTCGGCCTCGGCGCGGGTCTGCTTGCGTTCGGTGTCCTGCGTGAAGATCTCGTCCCAGTAGGGGGCCAGAAAGACGCGGGCGTTGTAGCGGGCTGTCTTGGCCGCTGCGGCGACGTGGCGTGGCACGGGGAGGCCGCAGAGCGTCAGGTAGCCCAAGATATCGGGAATGCCTCGGTCGAAGATCACGGGGCCTGAAAGCGCCTGTGCGTCCTCGCGGGCGCGCAGGTCGCGCTCCAGCATCCGTTCGCCATAGGCCATGCGGTCCGCCCAGGGGAGGGCGTCTCCGCCGCTGGCCATCTCCTCGCGAATGATCGCGCGGCCGGATTCGGGGATTGTGTGAAAGCCGCGGCGGGCGAGCTCGGTGATCAGGCTGGTCTTGCCCGCACTTGGGCCGCCCGTCACGACGAAGAAATGGTCGCTCATGGGCCATCCTCGGTTTTGACAGGGGAAGGGCTGCGACGGGATCAACATGGCCTAACGGCACGGATCAAGGCAGCCTAGATTTTCGTAGGGAAAACAGCACCGGTCTGCGCGGCAGAGGCAAATCCTCTGACGAGAAAGGCAGAGCTATCTGGTGCTTTTCAGGAGGATTTGGTGGAGCCTAGGGGGATCGAACCCCTGACCTCCTGCATGCCATGCAGGCGCTCTCCCAGCTGAGCTAAGGCCCCGTTCCAAGTCTTGCAACGTGGCGTTGCCCGTTGCGTGGGAGGCGTATAGGCAAACCGTCAGGCGGGTGCAAGAGGGAATTTTTCACCCGGCTCTCGAAAAATCCGGCAGGTGCTTGGGAGGGGACGACACGATTCCTCATGCCCATGAGAAAGGCGCGGCAGGAGAGCCCGCCGCGCCCGTCTTGATCCCTCAGGCGACCCCGTTCAGGTGTCGTCCTTGTCCTCGGTGCTGACATCCGCAATCTCGTCGAGCGAGACATTGTCGTCATCATCGTCATCTTCGAGCAGATCGTCATCGAGTTCGACATCATTGGTGTCGTTGTCGATATCGTCATCCTCGATCGCGGGCGTGTCGGTTTTGCTTGCGGTGCTTTTTTCCGAAACCAGCGAACGGCCACGACCCGCGGTCAGGCTCTCCAGCGTAAAGCTGTTATCGCAGACCGGGCAGGTCATCGGATCGTTGTTCAGGTCGTAAAAGCGGGCCGCGCAATGCGGGCACTGACGCTTGACGCCCCATTCCTCTTTCGGCATGGAATTCTCCTGCGCTGGTGATCTCAGAGTCGCAGCCAGTTGCCACACTGCCCGCCGGGTGTCAAAGCCTTTCGCGCAGATAGCGCGCAAACGCGACCCCGCCGCCTCAGGAGCCACCATGTCCAGCCCGCCCCGGATCCCCGAACTGCCCGACGTGGAGCTGGTTCTGCGCCGCTCCGCACGCGCCCGGCGGTTCTCGCTTCGGGTGTCGCGCGCGGACGGGCGGGTGGCGCTTACGATTCCAACCGGCGCGTCTGAACGCGAAGCGCTGGCATTCGCGCGCAGTCAAAGCGAATGGCTGCGTGCAACGCTCGCCGATATTGCGCCGCCTTGCGTCTTGCGCGCGGGCGGCACGGTGCTGTTTGAAGGGCGCGAACTGGTCATCACGCCCACCCGGGTCAGAAGCCCCCAGTGCGACGCAGACCGCCTGCTGGTGCCCGAAAACCCCGCGCGGCTTGGTCCCTCTGTCGAGGCGTTTTTCAAACATGCCGCGCGTCTGCGCCTGCACCGAGCCAGCGCGCAGTATGCCGAGCAACTCGGACGCAGCTACACGCGAATCACTTTGCGTGACACCCGCTCGCGCTGGGGCTCGTGCAGCAGCTCGGGGGCGCTCTCTTACAGTTGGCGGCTGATCATGGCCCCGCCGGAGGTGCTCGATTACGTGGCGGCCCATGAGGTGGCGCATCTGGTCGAGATGAACCATTCCGCAGCCTTCTGGTCGCAGGTCGCGCGGCTGCGTCCGGGCTATAAGAGCGAACGGGCATGGCTCAAGCGTGAAGGCTCACGCCTGCACGCCGTGCGGTTTCGCGATTGACGGCGCGGGTCTTTGTGATCACAAAACGAGAATGACCACGATTTCCACCCGACCCATCGAAACGGCGGCCCATGATCGGCTGTATCGCCAGCTGCGCCAGCAGGTGATGGTGGGCGAGTTGCAGCCCGGTCAGGCGCTGACCTTGCGGGGCTTGGGCAAGCAATATGGGGTCTCGATGACGCCCGCGCGTGAGGCGCTACGCAGGCTGGTTGCGGAAGGCGCGCTGACGCTCAGCGCATCGGGGCGGGTGAGTACGCCAGAGCTGTCCAATGAGCGGATCGAGGAACTGGCCGCGCTGCGCTCGATGATCGAGCCGGAACTGGCCGCACGCGCCCTGCCACGGGCGCATTTCGCGCTGATCGACCGGCTGTCCGCGATCAACACGACCAATGCGGAAGCGGTCGCGAAGCAAGACGCGGTGGGCTATATCCGCACCAATCTGGAATTTCACCGCACGCTCTATCTGCGCGCGCAATCGCCCGCGATCTTGGCGGTAGCCGAGACGGTCTGGCTTCAGCTTGGGCCCACCATGCGGGCGCTCTACGGGCGGGTGCAGCGCAACGAGCCGCCGCGCCATCACCGGATGATTTTGGCCGCTCTGCGCGCAGGCGACGAGCCGGCGCTGAGGCTCGCGGTGCGGGCCGATGTAACCCACGGTCTGCGCCACCTCGCGCAGCGCGGCTGGTAGCGCGCCCGGGCGGTTTCGCACCCCCCGACCCCCGCAGGATATTTCGATCAAGAGGAAGCAGGGCGCGTTTTTTAAGCGCTCAGGCCTGGTGCAGCGGGTCGGGGCCATAGGCATTGGGGCCTGCCTGCGAGCGCTGCACGAAGAAAAACAGCAAGATCAACCCGCCAATCAGCGGGATCAGCGTGAGCAAGATGAGCCAGCCCGTCTTGCCGTTGTCGTGCAACCGGCGCACCGATACGGCGAGTGCGGGCACCAGAAGGGCCAATGTGGCGATCAGGGTGATCACTCCGCCTGAGCTGGAATAGGCCCAGAAGCCGGGGCTTTGCACGACGCGGCCCGTGCCGAAGACGACCGTATCGAGGATGTTGGTCACGATCTGGACGAGGACGAAGAACAGGTAGAACCACCAGAATTCCGAGCGCGGGGCACGGCCCCCGAAAGCCGCGTATTTCTCCTTAAGGCAGGTTTTGACGCTGGTGCTGAAGCGCATGGTGGGGCTCCTGAACGAGGATGGAGAGAGAGGCGCGAAAGCGGCCGGGGCGGCTAGCCTTTCTTGCCGATCCGGGGCTCATTTCCGGCGGCCAGCCGGGCGATATTGCTTCGGTGACGCCAAAAGATCAGGACGGACAGACCGGCGGCCAGCATCATCAGGTCGCGAAATCCGAGCGCATAGGCCAGCGGCACGGTGGCAGCGGCGCTCACCAGCGCCGAGAGCGACGAGATCCGCGTGATGAGCGCCGTGAGCAGCCACAAGGCGCAGGCCGCAAGCCCCACGGGCCATGCCAGCGCGATCATCGTGCCCAGAAAGGTCGCAACCCCTTTACCGCCCTGAAAGCGCAGCCAGACCGGATAGATATGGCCCACGAAGGCGGCAGCCCCTGCAACTTGCGCCGCGGTTTCGCCCAGAAAATAGCGTGCAAGCAGCACCGCGATTGCGCCCTTGCCGCTGTCGAGCAGAAGGGTCGCGAGGGCTGCAGGTTTATTGCCGGTGCGCAGCACATTCGTGGCCCCGATATTGCCCGATCCGATCTTGCGCAGATCACCCAGGCCCAGCAGGCGGGTGATCACCAGCCCGAAAGGGATCGACCCCAAAAGGTAACCCAGCGCAGCGACCAGACCCAGCAAGCTGGTTCCGTTTTCAATTCCCGGGATCATGCTCTTGCCTCGTTCTCGCGTTATTTTTGTTCTTCATTAGCATAAACCTGCACCCCCGCGACGAATGTGGCAAGCGTTTTGCCTTCCATGCGTGCGGTGTCGAAGGGCGTGTTCTTTGATTTCGAACGCAATTTGAAGCGGTCGAGGACGAAAGGCGCATCGGGATCGAAGAGCACGAGATCCGCTGGAGCCCCCTCGCTCAGGCGGCCCTGCGGCAGGCCCAGACGGCGGGCAGGGTTCAGCGCCATCGCGCGGAACAGCTGTGGCAGGCTCAACTGGCCCGCGTGATAGAGCCGCATCGCGGCTGGCAGCAGAGTTTCCAGCCCGACCGCGCCGGAGGCAGCCTCCTCGAAGGGCAGGCGCTTGGATTCCTCATCCGCCGGGGTGTGCATCGAGCAGATCACATCGATCAGCCCGTCCTCGACCGCCGCGATCACGGCCAGCCGGTCTTCCTCGTCGCGCAGCGGCGGGGTCAGCTTGAAGAAGGTGCGGTAATCGCCCACATCGAGCGCATTGAGCGTCAGGTGATGGATCGAGATACCGGCTGTGACATCGAGCCCGGCTGCCTTGGCGCGGCGCAGCGCGGGCAGGGCGCGCGCGGTGGTGATCTGATCGGCGTGATAGGAGAGGCCCGTCATCTCGACCAAGGCCAGATCGCGCTCCAACCCCATCTGCTCGGCCATCGGAGAGACGCCGGGTAAGCCACGCAGGCTTGCGAATTTTCCCGAGGTGACAGCGGCGCCCCGCGACAGGTTCGGCTCCTGCGGGTGGCCGATCACCAGAGCGCCGAGGCTTGCGGCATAGCTGAAGGCCCGCGCCAGCGCCTTGGTCTGCATGCTGACATGCGTCCCATCGGTGAAGGCCACAGCGCCCGCATCCTTGAGAAAACCGATCTCGGTCATCTCGGTGCCTGCGCGCCCCTTGGTCAACGCGGCCATATGCAAAATGCGCACGCGCGCATCCGCGGCCCGGCGGCGGACGAATTCCAGCGTTTCGGGCGTGTCGATCGCCTGCGCGGTATCGGGCCGCGTCACGATCGTGGTCACGCCGCCCGCCGCCGCCGCCGAAGCCGCAGAGCGGAAGCTCTCCATGTGCCGCTCGCCCGGCTCACCGATCTTCACGCCCAGATCGACGATTCCGGGCGCGAGGCATTTGCCCTCGCAATCGATCACCTGCGCATCGGGCGGGGCGGACATATCGCCAATGGCTGCGATGCGCCCGGCATCGACCACCACATTGCCCGTGGTCTCCGTCAGCGCCTCGGGGTCGATAAGCCGGGCATTTTGCAAAAACAGGGTCATGGTCGCTCGTGCCTTGTTGCTGTGCAGAGGGGGCGCGCGCCTTGCGGGCGCGCTCAGTGAATAAGGGTCTGACGCGCGGTGCGCGCACGCTCGATGAGGGTGATGGCGGGAGCTGCTTCTTTGAGATGGCGGATCAGATGTTTGCCGCCCGATTTCGTAACGATCTGTACATCGCCCATCAGCGCGCGGACCGCTGCGATCTCAAGCAGCATGACCTGTCTTCCCTGCGGTCCGATCAGCCGCCGATCCGTCAGCTGCCAGCGCCGGGCAAAGGCCTCGGAGCGGAAATAGGCCCCGCGCGCCATCATCCCCAGCACGACCGCGCAGGCGGCAAGCGTGACCTGTCCGGGCTTGCCCAGCCAGAACAGCGCCGTCGAGACCAGCACCGCGCCCAGAACGGCCAGTATCGCGTGATCGCTCCAGTAGCGCCGTGCATCGGGTTCGAACCGGGCCAGAACCCGCTCGCCCGGCTCAAGCGGGGCTTCGCTTAGCGGGCCGGGGCGGTAGTCATGGACCGGGTCGCGCCTGATTTCAGACATAGGTCTCTCCGGTGAGCGCGCGGCCACGCTCGGCCCGCAGGTTGCGCGCCAGCAGATCCATTACCGCCATGCGGACGGCCACGCCCATCTCGACCTGCTCCTGAATGACCGAGCGGTTGATGTCATCGGCAATCGTGCCGTCGATCTCAACACCGCGATTCATCGGGCCGGGATGCATCACGATGGCATCGTCCTTGGCGAAGGCGAGCTTTTCGGCATCGAGCCCGTAGCGGTGGAAATACTCGCGTTCGGACGGGATGAAACCCCCATCCATGCGCTCGCGCTGAAGACGCAGCATCATCACGACATCCGCATCCTTGAGGCCCGCGCGCATGTCGTCATAGACCTCGCAGCCAAACTCGGCCACGCCCGAAGGCATCAGGGTCGGCGGTGCGATCAGACGCACGCGGTTTTCCATCTTGCCCAGCAAGATCAGGTTGGAGCGCGCAACCCGGCTATGGGCCACATCGCCGCAGATCGCGACGGTCAGCCGGTGGAGCCGCCCCTTCGCGCGCCGGATCGTGAGCGCATCCAGCAGCGCCTGCGTGGGGTGTTCGTGCTTGCCATCGCCCGCATTGATCACCGCGCATTCGACCTTTTGCGCCAGCAGATCGACCGCGCCCGAACTGCCATGGCGCACCACCAGAAGATCGGGATGCATCGCATTGAGCGTAAGTGCCGTGTCGATCAGCGTCTCGCCCTTTTTGACGCTCGAGGTCTGCATCGACATGTTCATCACATCCGCGCCCAGACGCTTGCCCGCCAACTCAAAGCTGGATTGCGTGCGCGTCGAATTCTCGAAGAACATGTTAATCTGGGTCATGCCGGCCAGCGCATCGGTCTTTTTCACCGTGCGGCGGTTGAGTTCGACATATTGCTCGGCAAGATCAAGGACGCTGTGGATATCTTCAGGGCTCAGATGCTCGATCCCAAGAAGGTGGCGAGGGCGGAAGGCCATGCGATTGCTCCGATTTATCTCCCTCGCGCTTATGTCAAACGGGGGGGCTGGCGTCCAGCCGCTTTACCGCGCAGCCTTGCGCGCGTAGCTTCGCGGCTATGGAGACTCACCCCGCGCCCGAACTGGATTATCACGCAGCCCTCGCAGCCCTCGAATGGCAGCTCGAGATGGGCGTGGATGTGGCCATCGGAGATGCGCCCGTCGATTGCTATGCCTTGCCCGACCGGCGGGCCGAGGCAAAGCCGCGCGCATCCGAGCCCGAAGCTGCGCGCCCCGATTTGCCCCCGGTGGCGCAGGCCGCGCAGGTGCAGGGCCCCGATCCGGTTGCGGTGGCGGCAGCCGCGGCCGGGCAGGTGGGCACGCTGGAGGAGCTGCGCGCCGCCATAGAGGCCTATGATCTGTGCGACATCAAGAAGGGCGCGCGCAGCACCGTCTTTGCCCAAGGTCAGCCGCGCGCGCGGGTGATGGTGATCGGCGAGGCGCCGGGCCGCGAGGAAGATCAGGCGGGGCTGCCCTTTGCGGGGCGCGCGGGCGAGATGCTCACCCGGATGTTTGCGGCCATTGGTCTGAGCTGTGACGCCCCCGATGCGCAATCGGCGCTGTATCTGACAAGCGTGCTGCCGTGGCGCCCGACGGGCAATCGCGCGCCCGAGCCCGAAGAACTGGCGCAGATGCTGCCGTTTCTGGCGCGCCATGTCGATCTGGCCGATCCCGATCTGATCGTGCTGATGGGCAACGGCGCCTGTGAGGCGGCGCTCGGCAAGCGCGGCATCACCCGGCTGCGTGGTACATGGAGCGAGGCCTTCGGGCGTCCCGCCTTGCCGATGCTCCATCCCGGTCAGCTCTTGCGCATGCCTGCCGCGAAACGCGACGCATGGGCGGATCTTTTGTCGCTGCGGGCACGGCTCGACACGTCGGTCTGAGTGGCACGGCACCTCGCTTTGCGCGCAATCTGATCGCGCCTGCGTGAAAAAGTGACGGAACTTCTCCCCTCCTGCGTATAGATTATCGTTCCAACGCCCTGCCTGTGCAGGCTAACATCGCATCACGCGCGCGTGCTGTCCTGTGAGGGGCGGATGATATTGGAGACGATATGCGGTTTTTGACGCGGTCCTTGATGGGGCTGTTCTTACTGGCACTGACGCTGGGTCTGCTTGCGATGGGAGGCTTTTCCATCGTCGAGGCGTTCAAGGCCCGCAATGCCGATGGCGGGCGTCCTTCCGCCATGCGCGAGCGGGTCTTTGCGGCCAATGTCGTCCCGTTGGAATTTGGCACGATCACGCCGCGCCTGACGGCCTATGGCGAGGTCTCATCAACCCGCGAACTGGAGTTGCGCGCGTCGGTCTCGGGTACGATCCTGACGCTGGCGCCCTCCTTCGAGGACGGTGCGGCTGTGGCGAAGGGGACGGTGCTGGTGCGCCTCGATCCCGCCGAGGCGCAGGCCGCACGCGACACCGCGCAGGCGCAGGTCTCAGAGGCCGAGGCGGCGCTGGCACAAAGCGAACGCGCGCTCGCGATTGCACAAGACGATGTGGTGGCCGCACGCAGGCAGGCCGCCTTGCGGGTGCAGGCGCTTGAGCGGCAGCAATCGCTTTCGGATCGTGGTGTGGGCTCGGCTGCCAATCGCGAAACCGCAGAGCTGGCGGCTTCTGCGGCGGATCAAGCTGTGCTCTCGCGTCGCTCGGCGCTGTCGACCGCGCAGGCGCAGCTCGATACCGCGCGCACGGGCCTGACGCGCGCGAAAATCACCCTGAGCGAGGCAGAGCGCCGCCTGCGTGATACGGAAATCCGCGCCGAATTCTCGGGCCGTCTGGCGCAGCTCAACGCGGTGGAGGGCGGGCTTGTCTCGAGTAATGAAATGCTGGGCATGCTGATCGATCCCAATGCACTTGAGGTGGCGTTTCGCGTCTCCACCGGGCAATTCGCGCGGCTGACCAATCCCGACGGCACCCTGCGTCCCCTTGAACTGGGCGTCTCGCTCGATACTGCGGGCGGCGCGATTGAGGCGCGCGGCGTGCTCTCGCGGGTGTCGGCTGCGGTCGAAAGCGGGGTGGCGGGGCGGCTTTTATTCGCCACGATCACCGAAGGGGCAGGGGCCTTGCGCCCGGGCGATTTCGTGACCGTGAGCTTGCGCGAACCCGCGCTGGAGGGGGTGGCCGAAATCCCCGCCGCCGCCATCGACGCGCAAGACCGTGTGCTGGTCTTGGGCGAGGGCGACCGTCTGGAGGAGGCGCGCGTCACGTTGCTGCGCCGTCAGGGCGATGCGGTGATCATCCGGACGGATCTGCCGCCGGGCACCGAGATCGTGGCCGAGCGCACGCCGCTTTTGGGAGGCGGGATCAAGCTGCGCCCGATGCGGCCCGATCAGGCGGGCGCGCCTGCGCCTGCGCGCACCGTGGCGCTTGACCCCGCGCGCCGCGCGCGGCTGGTGGCCTTTGTCGAGGGCAACACCGCGATGACCGACAGCACCCGCGCGCGTTTCCTTGCCGATCTGAGCCAAGAGGCGGTCCCCGCCGCGACAGTTGCAAATCTCGAATCCCGGGTCGGGGGTTGAGATGGCCGATCACGGGCGTCCAGAGCTTCCCCCGGCGCGCGGCCTGATCGGGCTGTTCACGCGCCATGCGACGCTGGCCAATATCGTTCTCGTCGTGATGATCTGCGCCGGGCTTTTCGCAGTGCCGCGTCTGCGCGCGCAGTTCTTCCCCGACTCGATCGAAGAAGAAGTGACGGTTTCGGTCAAATGGGAGGGTGCCGGGGCCGAGGAGGTCGACCGGGCCATCGTGCAGGTGCTGGAGCCCACGCTGATCGCGGTCGAAGGGGTGGCGGAGTCGCAAAGCCGCGCGTCCCAAGGCTCGGCGCGGATCGATCTGGAGTTTGAGCCGGGTTGGGATATGTCGCGCGCGGTCAGCGATGTGGAATCCGCGCTGGCGACAGCTGGCGATCTGCCCGAAGGGTCTGAGACCCCCGAGGTCACGCGCGGCGTTTGGCGCGATACGGTGACCGATCTGGTGATCACCGGCCCGCTCTCGACCGAGCAATTGGGGCGGCTGGGCGATGAGGCGGTGGTGCGGCTCTATCAAAACGGGGTGACGCGGACCTCTCTGGCCGGGATCGCGGCGCCGCAGATCGTCGTCGAGGTGCCCACCGTCGCGATGATGGCCCATGATGTGAGCCTGAGCGAGATCATCGACGTGATCTCAGCCGAGGCCGCGACCGCGCCTGCGGGCGATGTGGCGGGAGGCGCGGCTCGCGTTACCGCTGGCTCCGAGCGCCGCACCGCGCCCGAGATCGCGGCGCTTGTGATCCGCACCAATCCCGATGGCTCGCAGCTGACCGTGGGCGATGTCGCGCAGATCCGGGTCGAGGGCGGCGGGCGCAGCCGGGCCTATTATGTGGGCGATAACCCGGCTGTCGTGATCAATGTCGCGCGTTCTGCGGCGGGCGATGCCATCGCGATCCAGAAACAGGTGGGGCAGGTGATCGCGCAGATGCAGCCAACCCTGCCTGCGGGCACCACGATGGATCTGGTGCGCACCCGCTCGGACCGGATCACCCAGCGGCTCGATCTGCTTGTGGGCAATGGGCTTATGGGGCTTGGCCTTGTGCTGGCGCTGCTGTTTTTGTTTCTCAACGCGCGCACCGCGTTTTGGGTGGCGATGGGCATACCCACCTCGATGGCAGCGGCGCTTGCGGCGATGTATTTCACCGGCATGACGCTCAACATGATCTCGATCTTCGCGCTCATCCTGACGCTGGGGATCGTGGTCGATGACGCGATTGTCGTGGGCGAACATGCCGATTTCCGAGCCCGCCATTTGGGTGAGCCCCCATTGGTCGCAGCTGAACGGGGCGCGCGACGGATGGCAGCCCCGGTCTTTGCCTCGACGCTGACCACGGTGATCGCCTTCGCGGGGCTGACCCTGATCGGCGGTCGAATGGGCAGCCTGATCGTGGATATTCCTTACACGGTGATTGCGGTGCTGTTGGCCTCGCTGGTGGAATGCTTCCTGATCCTGCCCAATCACATGAGCCATGCGCTGCGCCATGTCTCGGAGGCCAAATGGTACGACTGGCCCTCGCGCAAGGTGAATGGCGGGCTTGATGTCATCCGTCGCCGGGTGATGGCACCGCTGACGCGGATGGTGATTGTCGCGCGCTATCCGGTGATCGCGGGGGTGATTGCGCTTCTGGCATGGCAGGTGTCATTCGTGATTTCGGGCAAGGTGCAATGGCGCTTTTTCAACCCGCCCGAGCAATCCACGGTGAATGGCGCTTTCTCGATGGTCGAGGGGGCCACGCGGGCCGATACCGAAGCGATGATGCTTGCGATGCAAGACACGGTTGAGCGCGTCGCGGGTCAGTTCGAGCAGGAATACGGCGTCAATCCGGTCGAATATGCGCTGGGCCAGATCGGTGGCGCGCCGGGACGCTCGCTGGCTTCGGCCGATACCAAGGATGCCGATCTGCTGGGCTCGATCTCAATCGAGGTGATCGATCCTGATTTCCGGCCCTATTCGAGCGCCGATTTCGTCGCCCGCCTGCAAGATGCGATGCCGCGCCTGCCGCTGGTCGAAGAAATCAGCTTCCGGCGCTTCCGCTCTGGCGGGGCGGGTGACGGGATCGATGTGCAGTTCTCAGGCGCGCAGACGCGGGTGCTCAAGGAGGCGGCGGAAGATCTCAAGACCGCGCTGGCGCAATTCCCCGAAGTCTCGGCGGTCGAGGACAATCTCGCCTATGACAAGCAAGAGCTGACGCTGGATCTGACACCGCAGGGCGAGGCTTTGGGCTTTGACATGGCCAGCCTGAGCCGCGAGTTGCGCGCCCGCCTCAATGGTACCGAGGCTGCGAGCTTCCCCGACGGTGTGCGCTCGGCCACGATCCGGGTTGAACTGCCCGATGACGAGCTGCGCGCCGATTTCATCGAGCGGATGCAACTGCGTAGCCCGAGCGGTCACTGGGTGCCGCTGGCCGATATCGTCTCGGTCCGCACGCAGACCGGGTTCTCCACGATCCGGCGCGAGGACGGGCTGCGTCAGGTCGCGGTCACCGGCGATATCTCCGAAGACGATCCCGCCCGCGCCAATGCGATCACCGCTCAGATCCGCGACGAGATCCTGCCGCGCATCGCCGAGGAGCGCGGCGTCACCTATCTGCTGGGCGGGCAGGCCGAGCAGGAACGGGCCTTTCTCTCGGATGCGCTGATCGGGCTGATCATGTGCCTGATCGGGATCTACATCGTGCTGGCATGGATCTTTGCCAGTTGGACCCGGCCGCTGGTCGTGATGTCAGTGATCCCCTTTGGCGCGGTCGGCGCGATCTGGGGGCATTATCTTTGGCAACTGCCGCTCTCGATGTTCGCCATCGTGGGCGCGATCGGGATGATCGGGATCATCATCAATGATGCGATCGTGCTGATCTCGACGGTGGATGAATATGCAAAGCAGCGCGGGCTGGTGCCTGCCATCGTCGATGCAGTTTGCGACCGGCTGCGCCCGGTCTTGCTGACGACCGCGACGACGGTGCTGGGTCTCGCGCCGCTGCTCTATGAGCAATCCAGCTCGGCTCTGTTTCTCAAACCCACCGTGATCACGTTGGTCTATGGCTTGGGCTTTGGGATGGTGCTGGTGCTGGTCGTGGTGCCAGCGCTGCTCGCGATCCAGCATGATTTCGGGCGCCAGTTCGGGGCGTTGCGCCATGGTGTGCGCGTCGTGCGGCTGCGCGGAGTGCTGGCGGCGGGCGCGGGCCTGATCGCTGTGGCCTTCGTGATCACGCTGGGGCGGGCAATGGCCACGGGCGGCGCGCTGCTTCCGGCATTCTCAGGCTTTGCGCTGATCTCGGCAATGATCGCACTTGGCGCAGGGCTTGTTGCGCCGCGCCTGCTGCGCGGGCACCTCAGACCGAGGGCTTAGTTCGATGCGCCAGAGATCGAGTGGCAGCCCCGGATCTCAAGCGCGCCCAGCTCGCTGAGCACGGTGATGCGCACATCATCCGCCTCAATGGCAAAAGGCGCAGCCTCGGGGGGCACGAATTCGGCGCTGGCAATCAGCGTCGTTCCCTCGCGGCGATGGATCGGCTCTGAAACCCATGTCGGCGTCTTCGCCAGCTCGAACAGGGTCGCCTCCGGGCCGATCGGCTGCGGCAGCGTCAGCCGCGCGGTCAGCCGCGTGCCATCGGCCACGGGCTCAGTGACGCAGTCGGCCTGAACCGAGGCGACACGCGGGGCCTTCTCAAGCGCCTGCGTGATCTGCGGATCGGGCATTGCCGCGCCGGGCGCGGGCAGCGTCGTCTCAAGCTGAAGGCTGACAGGCACGCAGATATGATCGCAGATCCCGATATCGGCCTGCGCGCGCAGCATCACCGGCATCGACGGATCGACCGGGGTGATCTCGACCGGCAGCAGAAGCGCATCGTGATAGCCAACGGTGCGCGCACCGGCAGCGGTGAAAATCTCGGGCGCGGGCCAGTGCAAGGTCAGGTTTGCGACATTTTGCGATCCGGTGAAGCTGATCCTCGGGGGGATGCCGGAATCGCCGGGGATGCGCCAATAGGTTTTCCAGCCCGGCTCCAGCT
This sequence comes from Thioclava dalianensis, assembly GCF_000715505.1. Lineage (GTDB taxonomy): Bacteria > Pseudomonadota > Alphaproteobacteria > Rhodobacterales > Rhodobacteraceae > Thioclava > Thioclava dalianensis. Next base: position 78,556 of record NZ_JHEH01000002.1, on the reverse strand, counting down.
TGAATTGAAGCCCCGCCATGCGCGTCCCGTCCTTGCGCTGCCAACCCGGCAGCAGCACCGCCTCCTCAAGCCCGGGCGGGGGCGGCAGGCTTGGCAAGCCGACACCTTCCTGTGCCGAGGCAATCAGCGGATGGCTCATCAGGCTGAGCGCAAGAACTGGCAGAATACGGCTCATCAATCCACTTTAGCCCTTCAGCGTGCAGAGCCAAAGTCACAAACCCGACCGGGTAATGCAAGCGTCTCTGCACGCGCGCGCAAAAATAAGGCAATTGGCGCGCACAGTGCTTTGATCGGCGGCGGAGCGCTTTGCGCACTTGAACCCGGCTGGCTGTCGGACCACGTTAGACCAGATGCCTATCGTGTCAGGGGAAGACGTCATGGATCTCACCGGAAAAATGCTGATCGCGATGCCCGGAATGGGTGACCAGCGGTTCGAACATGCGGTGGTCGCGATTTGCGCGCATTCGCCTGAGGGCGCGATGGGCTTGATCGTGAACAAGCCGCTTCCTAAGCCGAACCTCTCGGAATTGCTGGAAAACCTCGGGATCGAGCTGGCCAACTCGGACCGGACTATCCATGCTCCGATCCTGTTTGGTGGCCCGGTGGAAACGGGGCGCGGGTTCGTGCTCCACTCGCCCGATTGGGGCGCCGAAGAAGGGCAGATGCATGTCTCGGAACGGCTGCGGATGACGGGAACCCGCGACATTCTTGAAGATATCGCAGGCGGCAGCGGGCCGGAACGCGCGTTGCTGGCATTGGGATATGCCGGTTGGGGGCCGGGGCAGCTGGAGGCGGAGATCCTCGATAATGGCTGGCTGACCGCCGATGGCGATGCCGATCTGGCCCTCGACTCGGGTTATGATTCGAAATGGGTGCGCGCGCTTCAAGGCATGGGGATCGACCCGCGCACCTTATCGGCCACGGCAGGCCACGCCTGAGCGCTGGAGAGAGGGGGCTCTGCCCCCGTCACGGCCAAGTCCTGTCGGATTTGGCCGCTCCCCCCCCGAGGTATTTGCGCCAAGCTGAAAGAGGCGTCTTTCCCTTGATCTGAATATCGGAGGGGGGGCAGAGCCTTCGTTTTTTTGAGACCTATCTCGCTTGGGCCGTGCAAGCTGGCGCGGTCCGAATGCGCGATCCTGCGCCCGGTCGGTCTGTCGGGACAACCTATGATTTCCTCTAGATTGCGAGGCGCGCGCCCGGAAGTGTCAACTGCCTGTGATCGGTTCGTGAGCGCGGACCGACAGGATGCAGATCTACACAGCAGGGGAATCTCATGCGTTTCAAATTTCAGATGGTTGCGCTGGCCGCCAGTTTCGGGCTGGCCGCATGCAACGGCAGCGGCGGGTCGTCCGGCGCAACGGGGGGGGGATTGAGCGCCGCAGATGCGCGCGCGGTCGATACTGCCTATTCTGCATATGAAAGCCGTATCGACAATGGCGATCTGACGCCGACCTCGCCCAGCGGGCAGGCCAAGATGGCGGGCTATATGGGTATCGGGAATCTGGGAGATGACGGGGAACTCACCGCTCTGGGCGAGCTGAATATGGATGTCGATTTCGATGCGGGGACGACAACGGGCAAGGCGTCGAATTTTGCGCTTTACTCAGGGGACGAAATGACCCGCGAGGCCGGTGTCTCGGGCGCGCTCGACGTGGATGGAACGGTGAGCGGGTCGAGCCTTACGGCGCGTGCGACGGGCGCGGTGAGCGATGGCGAGTCGCCAGCGACCGTCGATGTCGGGTTGGACGGGACGTTCTATGACGACAATGGCACGACGCTGGTTCAGGGCGAGGTGGCCGGGACGGTGACCGATGACGACAGCGGGGATGTCACCAATGTCGATGGCGGGTTCTACGCCACGGAGAACTGAGGCGCTTTGCGCCTGAATGACGGGCCGGGGGCAGATGTCCCCGGCCTTTTCTCAGACAGTTCGGCGAGAGCAAACCCATTGCGCCTTTTGTGGATCAGATATCTTTGTGTCGCCATCTGCGTGCTGGTGGGGGCTGGGCATGCGCCGGTGGCGGGCGCGCAGGAGCGGTCCTCGGAGGCAAGATGGAGCGCCTTGGCCGCGCGGTTCGAGGCGCGCGGCAAGCCGCTCTCGGCGCTGGTGGTCTACGGCGCGCTGGCCCGGCGTGATCCGGGATCTCTCTCGGCGCAGCGCGGCTTGATGCGGATCTTTGAGCGGCTGGGGGATGTGCGCCGCAGCGAAGGTCTGTTGCGCTATGCGCTGGCGGTCGAGCCGCGCCATGAAGCCGCTCTTTTGACGGCATGGCAAGCGCTCGATCGGGCCCATCCGTTGCGGTTCTCGGGCTCTGTGGCGCTGTTGCCCAGCAGCAATGTCGAACATGTGGCCTCAGAGCGCTTTCTCGTCACCGATTTCGGCACCTTCCTGATCCAAGATGGCGGCGATGAGACGCCCGGGTTGGGGATTGGCGCCTCGCTCGCGGCGGATTGGGTGATACATCCGCGCCCGGGCCATCGATTTCGTCTGCGCGCGGGGCTTGCCGGGGCGTGGTTCGATGTGGCGCGTCTGCGCTATGCCGAGCCCTCGCTCTCGCTTCGCTACGCGCATCTGGGCGGGCGCGCGCCTTGGGCGCTTGATGCGTATTTGCGCAAACGCGCCTATGATGGGGAACCCGGCGATGTGACGTCGGATGTGCTCACGCGCGGGCTGCATTTTGCCAAGACCTGGCGGGTGGGGCGCGGCGATTGGGTGAGTGTTCAGGCGCGGGGAGAGTATCAGGGATATCGCGAAAAACCCTATTTGTCAGGGCCGCGCTACGCCTTGGATCTGGACCGCCAGCACCCGCTGGGTGCGCAAGGCCGGGTGAGCTACGGCCTGCATCTGGAGCGCGGGCTGCCGCGCCGCGACTACCACCGCTATACCGCGCTTGGTGCGCGGCTTGGCTATGAACGCGCGCTCTTGAAGGGGCTGCGCGGCGGGCTGAACCTTGGTCTGGAGCAGCGCCTCTATGACGCGCCGTTTCCGGTGGTGGGCAAGCATCGCCGCGATCAGAGCATCAGCCTGGGCGTCTCCGTCGCGCTGAGCAATATGCGGGTGTTTGGGCAGGTGCCGAAACTGGGATGCACGGCGCGGCGCACCTATTCGAATGTCGCGCTCTACAGCACGAAGACGGTGGATTGCGCCTTGTCGCTCAAGCTCGATTTCTGAGAGATCATCGGCTCAGGCGCGGCGCAGCGTCGCGGTTGCGATCCCCATCGCCACAAGCGCGCTACCGCCCAACCGGGTGAGCAACGGCAAAGCCGAGGGACGTGTCATCTTCTCGCGCAGCCGATCCGCGAGCAGCGCGTAGGCCAGTGCATTGATTGCGGCAAAGCCCACGAAAGTAGCGATAAGCAGCCCGAATTGCGGCATCAATGCCGCGTGCGGCGTGACGAACTGGGGCACGAAGGCGATGAAGAAAACGATGGATTTAGGGTTCAGCGCCGTGACCGCCGTCGCATGGGTAAAGACCTTGCGCGCCGAAGTCCGAGGCGCGTCTTGCAACGCGCCCAGTGATGCCTCCGGAGCGCTGCGAAACAGCTTGATGCCAAGATAGACGAGATAGACCGCGCCGATCCATTTGAGCACGACAAACAGCTTGGCCGAGGCGAGAACCAAAGCACCAAGCCCGGCCAGAGAGGCAGACATCGCGATCAAATCGCCCAAAGCCACCCCCGCGACCGTCGCCAAAGCGACCCGGCGCCCTTGGCTGATCGCATAGCTCAGGACCAAAATCACGGTCGGACCGGGAATGAGAAGCAAAGCGATTGAGGCCGAGGCAAAGCCGAGCCAAGTATGCAATTCCATGTCAAACCCTTCCGAAATCTGTCTTTTGACATCACGCTAGGGGAGGGTGATTGGCCTTGCAAGCCTCGGGCAAATTGACGGCATGGGCGGCGAAAGCCTCGAAGTGCTGGCTCAGGACGAAATGCCCGGCATTTTCGAGGCGCAGAAAATCGGCCTTGGGCAGCGTCTCTGCCAGCGTCTCGATTGCCGAAAACGGGCTGATCGTGTCCTGCGCGCCATGCAAGAATGTCACCGCGCAATCGAGCCCCTGCAGATCGGTGAGCCAGTTGCGTTGCAGGTTGCGCATCTCCTCCATCGAGCTATGCGTCGCCACATTCGCGATCAAACGCAGCCAGTCGAAAAACAGGGGCTGAGCAAAGAGCGTATCGAGCGTCGCGAGATCAGGGGGCGATTGCCGGTAGAGATGACGCAGTCCCCTGCGCGCAAGCATCGGTACCCGGGCGAGTGCGTTATAGACCCGCGCCATGCCCGACGTGACGCGCTCGTCGCGCCGCAGCCGGTCGGACATTTCGGCGTAAATCGTAGGCCGGTGATCGGGCGTGAGGGTCTGCACCGGCTGCGGCGTGGCGCTCAGCATCAGATGCGCGACCATATCCGGATTGTGCCGTGCGAAATGCACAGCCCAAGACACCCCCGCGCTATCGCCCAGACAGATCAGGGGCGCGTCGGTCAGATAGTCCATCGTCTCCGCCAGCGCGCGGGTGAGATGCACCATGCGCTGATCTGCATCATGCGGGGCCTCGGTGCTCAGAAAATGGCGCGGCACGACCAGCCAGCGCAATCCGTGCGCGCGCAGCACCTCGATCATGTCCTCGCGAAAGAGGATTGGCGAGAGCATGTTGTGGAAATAAAGGATTGGCTGCCCGCCTCTGGCGCCAAACTCCCAGATCGGCACTTCGAGCCCCTCGCCAATCGCGATCGTGTTGATCACGACATCGCGCCCGTATTGGCGTTTCACAAGGGCGGCTTCCTCGCGTCGCGATCCCTTGGGCAGCAGATCGTCGAGCAGATGCGCGGTGATCTCGAGCGCCAATTTGCGCAGCAGGCTGGTCTGGCTTTCGGCCCCGAATTTATCGAGCACAAGCTGCACCTGCTTGCGCTTGGTGTCATAGGAGGCGCCCAGTTCGGCGGCGGCGTCTTTCAGCGTGTGGCCGCTTAGCAGCCAAGCGAGAAGCAGATACTCGCTGCGCGACAGCCGGGTGCCGGGCAGCTCCGTCCGGCACAGGCTGGTGATCTCTTCAGGGCCGATGCGCACTGCGATGAAGGACAGATGCGCGGGGGCGTCGGCCCAGCGCTCGATCCGGTCATAGAGGAAGAACAAGGTCTCCTCCTGCACGACGAAGGCGCAGCCCCCCGCCGAGTCCTGAGGCATCAGCATCATCGCCGGAAAGCGGCTGTCCTCGGTCTCGATGAAAGGCTCAACCTGCCGCGCGCCGCTGCGGTCATAGAGATTGGTCGGATGGGCGCAATGCGCGAAGTGGCGGTGAAAAAAGCGCTCGCTGGCCGTGTCGCGCTCGGACCGGCTGAGAAGGTCCTCCTCTCGCGGCAGGCGCTTTACCTGATCGGCGGGAAGGACCGAGACCAAGGTGTCGAGGAAATGGGAGTCTGGCTGTGCGCGGGCGGGCCGGTTCATAATCTCATGTCGATTGTTATGCTGAAAACAATAGCCAATCTTGCTGCTCGCGCAAGTTTTGCGGGACGACATGTGGATACCTCGCGCCCAACAGCGCTGCGCCGGGGTGTTTTGTGCATTTGACCCCCCAATAGGGGGGCGCTGCGGGGGGCGGCAGCGGTCTAGCCTTTTCCAACAGAGCTGATGTCAGCGAGAGTTTGGAAAAGCGCATGACCTTTGATCCTATGCCCCCCGCCGCCGAACCGGCACTGACCTGGCTCGATGTCGGGCCCGACGGGCGCATCATGTCGCGCGATCCCGCGATTGCGCATCTGATCGCGGGGCCGGTCGAGCGGGGAGATGTCTTTGCGCTTTCGCCCGAGGCGGCCTATCGCCATGCGCTTGATGCCGCGAACTGCGCGGTCGATCCGCGCCCCACGGTGCTGCATCCGGCCGGGGCGAAAGCCGCCTGTGTCCGGCAGGTGAATGTCTTGCCGCTGGAGCCCGGGCGCATTCGGCTTGTGTTCTTCGTTGATTGCCCAGATCCGGCGCGGTGCAGCGAAACCTGCCCGAAGCTGACCCCGAGAGAGACCTCGGTGCTCAATCTGCTGGCAGCGGGTCTGCGGCGGGACCGGATCGCGTTTGAGCTCAATATCTCCATGCCGACAGTGGATATGCATGCGCGCAACCTGCGCCAGAAGCTCGAAGCGCTCACGACGCCCGAGGCAGTTGCCTGCGCGGCGCGGCTTGGTCTGATCCGGCTTTAGCGCGAGAAGGGGGGCGCGGCCCCCACCTGTCAAAACGGGTGTTTTGACAGCCCCCGGAGGTATTTTTGCCAAGATGAAAGGGGGGGCGTTTTAGCTGCGGGGGGCGGCGGCGCGGCGCAGCCGGTCGTTGATGGCAGCGCCCAGCCCGTGATCGGGGATCGGGGCGAAGGCGATCGTGGCAAGGCCCTGCGCCTGCGCCAGCGCATCGGCCGCGCGCAGGGTGGAAAAGAGATTTGCGGCCCCTTCGATCAGATCGCCCGAGGGGGAGAGCGACAGATCGCCTGCGGGTCCGGGGCCGAAGCTTATGAATATCTCGCCCGGTTGGCGCGCTGCCGCCCCGAGGCGGACCCCGGCGCCGGGGGCGTAATGTGAGCTGAGCTGGCCTGGCGCATTGGGGCTTTGGGCATTTCCACCCTGTGGCAGAGTTGCGCCGAGTGCGCCCGCGAGCGCTTCGGCAGGCACGCCACCGGGGCGCAGCAGGCGCGGCGGATCGAGCGAGATAATTGTCGATTCCAGCCCCACCGCGCAGGCCCCGCCATCAATCACCGCCGCGATCTTGCCCGACAGCCCATCGAGCACATGGCGCGCCGTGGTCGGGCTGATTTTGCCCGAGGGGTTGGCGGAGGGGGCCGCTAACGGCCCGCCAAAGGCCCGGAGTATGGCGCGCGCGACCGGATGGGCGGGCAGGCGGATCGCCACCGTGTCATGACCTGCGCTCACCAGCTCGGATATGCCTGCATCGGGGCGCAGCGGCAGCACCAGCGTCAGCGGCCCCGGCCAGAAGGCCTGCGCCAGATCGCGCGCGGCGGGCGAGACCTCCGCGATCTGCTCGGCCAATTCGAGATCGGCCACATGCACGATCAGCGGGTTGAACTGCGGGCGCCCTTTGGCGGCAAAAATCGCCGCGACCGCGTGGTCACTGCGCGCATCCCCGGCCAGCCCGTAGACCGTCTCGGTGGGAATCGCCACAAGCGCGCCCTGCGCGAGCAGCCGCGCGGCCTTGGCAAAACCGCCGACATCGGCGGGCAGGATCTCGGTCGGGTCTGACATGGCGGATCGTGACGCAGCGTTGAGGTTGAAGGCGAGGTGAGCCGTAGTAGGGTAGATTGACCCGTCACGACATAGACGCAGGCCGGGCTTTTGCCAAGCCGCCCCGGAGGAGACCTATGACCTATCGCGCGCCCGTATCCGATATCCGCTTCATCTTTGATCATGTCGTCCCGCTTGCACCGGTCGCCGAGACGGAGCTGTTTTCCGAGGCCACGCCTGATATGATCGAGGCGATCCTGACCGAAGGCGGCAAGCTTTGCGACGAGGTGATCGCGCCGACCAACCGGGCGGGCGATCTGACGCCCTCGGTTCTTGAGAACGGCGTGCTGCGCTCGGCGCCCGGTTTCAAGGAGGCGTTTGGCGCATTGGCCGAAGGCGGGTGGGTCGGGATCGCCGCATCTCCGGAGTTCGGCGGGATGGGGCTGCCGCAGGCGCTCAATGTCGGGTTCAACGATATGCTGTCGGGCGCCAATCTTGCGCTGCAACTCTGCCCGCTGCTCACCCAAGGCCAGATCGAGGCGCTGGAGCATCATGCCAGCGGCGCCATCAAGGCGCTCTATCTCCCCAAGCTGATCTCGGGCGAATGGTCGGGCACGATGAACCTGACCGAACCGCAGGCGGGCTCGGATGTGGGGGCGTTGCGCACCAAGGCCACCCCCAATGATGACGGCACCTATGCGATTACCGGTCAGAAGATCTACATCACCTGGGGCGATAGCGACATGGTGGAGAATGTCTGCCATCTCGTGTTGGCGCGGCTGCCCGATGCCGCCCCCGGCACCAAGGGGATCAGCCTCTTCATGGTGCCGAAATTCCTCCCCGACGAAAGCGGCAAGCCCGGTGTGGCCAATGCACTCAAGGTGGTCTCGCTTGAGCATAAGCTGGGGATCCACGGCTCGCCCACCTGCGTCATGAGCTATGAGGGCGCGACCGGTTGGCTTGTGGGCGGTGAGAACAAGGGCATGGCCGCGATGTTCACGATGATGAACAACGCCCGTCTCAACGTGGGCGCGCAGGGCATTGGCGTGGCGGAGGCGGCCTATCAGCAGGCGCTTTCCTATGCGCGCGACCGGGTGCAATTCGCCCCGATCATCGAGCATGCGGATGTGCGCCGGATGCTGGCCGAGATGAAGGCCGAAATTTTTGCTGCACGCGCGATTGCGCTGGCCTGCGGCGTGGCCATTGATCTGGGGCGCGCCACCGGCAAGGAGAGCTGGAGCGCGCGGGCCGCCCTTCTGACTCCGATTGCCAAGGCTTACGGCACCGATATGGGCATCCGGGTCGCAAGCACCGGGGTGCAGATCCATGGCGGCATGGGCTATGTCGAGGAGACGGGGGCGGCGCAATTCCTGCGCGATGTCCGCATCACCACGATCTATGAGGGCACAAACGGCATTCAGGCGATGGATCTTGTCGGGCGCAAGATGATGGATGACGGCGCGGCCGCCTTCCGGCTGTTGCAGGAGATCGAGGACGAGGCGCAGGCCGCCCGCGGCGATTTTCCGGTGCTCGCCGAGGATGTCTGGCACGCAGCCGAGGCGCTGCGTGAGCATACCGAATGGATGATCGGGCAGGGGATGCAGGACCGCTTTGCCGGGGCCGTGCCCTATCTGGACGCGTTTGCGCGGGTGCTGGGCGGTCACTTCCACCTGCGCGCGGCCAAGGCCTGCGGGCGCGACAGCCCGCGCGGGCATCTCGCGGCTGTCTATATCCGCCGATTGATGCCGCTTTACGCCGCCGCTCTGGCCGAGGCCAAGGAAGGTGCGGAGGGGCTCTATGCGCTCAGCGTCGAAGATCTCGAAGCATGAACGCGCAAAGCAACGGCATTCGTTACCCGTGGGCAGAGCCGCCGGAGCCCGGCGGGCTGCGCGAATTGGCCCCCGGTGTGCATTGGCTGCGCTTGCCGCTGCCGATGGTGCTCAATCACGTCAATTGCTACGTGCTCGATGATGGCGATGGCTGGACGGTGGTCGATCCGGGGATGGACACGCCGAAGGCGCGCGATCTGGTGCAGGCAGCGCTTGATGGGCCGCTTGCGGGCAAACCCGTGCGGCGCGTGCTGATCACCCATTATCACCCCGATCATATCGGGCTTGCGGGCTGGTTTCAGGCGCGCGGGGCGGAGCTGGTGACCACCCGAACCTCATGGCTGCTCGCGCGGATGCTGGTGCTTGATCGTCAAGAGAGACCCGCGCCCGAGACGCTCGCCTATTACCGGCAGGCGGGCATGGATCCCGATCTGCTGGCGCGGCGCGCGCAAGAGCGGCCCTTCAACTTTGCCGATTGCGTCCATCCGCTGCCGCTGGGCTTCACCCGGATCGTCGAGGGCGATGTGATCCGGATCGGCGGGCGCGACTGGGATGTGCGGATGGGCGATGGCCATGCGCCCGAACATGCGACGCTCTGGTCGCGCAGCGATGATCTGGTGCTGGGCGGCGATCAGCTTTTGCCCTCGATATCGGCCAATCTGGGCGTCTATTCGACCGAGATCGAGGCCGATCCGCTGGCTGAATGGCTGCAGTCCTGCGCGCGCTTCAGCGAGATCGCGGAGGCGCGCCATCTGGTCTTGCCCGGCCACAAGCTGCCCTTCACCGGGTTGCCACTGCGGCTGCGTCAGATGATCGAGAACCACGAAGGTGCGCTCAATCGGTTGCGCGCGCATCTCGAGACGCCGCGCGTGGCTTGCGATTGCTTTGCGCCCCTGTTCAAGCGTCAGATCGATGAGACCACCTACGGGCTGGCCTTGGTCGAGGCGATGGCCCATCTCAACCATTTGTGGCACAAGGGAGAGGTCACACGGGTGCTGCGCGATGACGGCGTCTGGGAATGGAGCCTTGCATGACCGAGATCGAGACCACCGCCGAAGCCCTTGAAAACGCGGCGATGACGCGCGCTCGCGCAGTTCATACCGATGCCACAGCCCCGCGCACCTGCGAGTTCGAGCCGCTTCCCGAAGAGCTGGCGCGCACCCGGTCCGAGGATAAGAGCCCCGCGCAATGGGCCTATGAGCGGCTGCTGCTTTATGTTCAGAATTTCGAGCAGCAATTGCGCGAAGATGAGGAAGTCGCGCTGGGCCTGACGGGCGGCGAGGCCGGTGTGCTCAAGATCGAGGGAATCGGCTATTTCGCGCCCGACATCCTGACCTTCTACGGCACCAATACCGGCGGGGCTCGAACCCAGTTGATCCAACATGTCGGCAAGCTCGATGTGATGCTCGTGGCCCAGCCCAAAGCGCAGGAGACAGAGCCCGCGCGGCGCATCGGCTTTCATCTCGCGCGTGCGCTGGAGGAATCGGCCTCCGAGCCTGCGCCCGCAGATCCTCAACCCGCGGATCCCGCTTCTACAAAGCCCCAAGAATAGCGGTAACATCCGCGTGACAGGGCGGCGGCTCTGGGCTAGGTTCGGCCCGGGAGTTCGCATGAGATGGGAGATTTTCAATGGCAGAGTACAAACCGGGCGAGATGGATATCCGTGCCCAAGAGAGAACATTCGCAGGATTTACGCGCTTCGTGACGATTTCGGTCGTTGTGATTATCTGCTTTCTGGTGTTTCTCGCTCTGGTAGGGGGCTGACGCGCACGGCGCAGCCTAAGGCACACACCAGAAAAAAGGGAGATCGGGCTGATGTTGATGCGCCTGCTTCTCGTCTGCCTGATGCTGCCGCTGGCTTTGGCTGGCTGCGGGGCGGATCATATTTACGCATCCGATGCGCAAATCGCGAAATATCGCTATGTTTCGGATGAACCGCCCTCGATGACACTGTTCACCGTGATCGGCGTAACCAGTGGCGCGGGCGGCCATTCGGCGCTGATGATCAATGGGCGCGAGCGGATCATCTTTGATCCCGCGGGCACTTGGAACCACCCTTGGGCACCTGAGCGCAACGATGTGCATTATGGCATCACCGAGAAGATGCGGAAATTCTACATCGACTACCACAGCCGCAAAAGCTGGTATGTGCGCACCCAGAAAGTGCCGATCACGATGGCTCAGGCCGATCAGCTGATGGCGCGGGTCGAAAGCAACGGCTCGGTCGGAAAGATGCTTTGCGCCGATTCCGTCTCTTCGGTGCTGCGCGACATGCCGTGGCTCAAGGGCAAGTTCTCCTTCACATTCTCGCCGCTCAAGCTGTCGCGCCAGTTCGGCGAACTGCCCGGCGTGGTGACCAAGGAGATCCACGACAACGATCCAGACGACAATTCGGGGGTGCTGATGATCCAGCAACCCAAACCCAAACAGGTCACGCCGATGGGCGGGTACTGAGACCAAAAAAGGGGCGCCTCGGGCGCCCCTTTTCATAGGTTGAGATCTGCGCGGGGCGGACGCTTTAGCCCAAAAGCCACAGCCCGAGATAGAGCGTTGCAAGCCCGCTCACGATCGCCCAGAGCGTGTTGCGCGTCAGCACACCTGCCGTAAGGGCTGCGCCTGCGGCTAGCAGCCGCGCCGGATCGGGGGTGCCGCCCGTCGCCGCAGGCCAGAGCACCAGCGGCGCCACCAGCCCCGGCATCACCGCAACCAGCGTGTAGCGCAGATAGCGCAGGGCCCAAGCCGGCAATTGCCGGTCCCCCAGAAAGCCCATGAAGGAATAGCGCAGCAGGAAGCTCCCCAGCCCCAGCGCTGCGATGATCGCCCAGATCAAGCCATTGGAATAACCGCTCATCCCCGCACCGCCTTTCTGCGCTCGGTCCAGATTTCGACCTGTGCGCCCACCACCATTGCCGCGAGCGCTGCGATCATCAGCCCCACACCTGCGGGCAGAAATGCAAGCAGCAAGGCCCCCACGACCGAGGTGATCGCGGCTGCCACATGTGCCAGCGTGCGCAGCGCAGGCCCGATCATCGCGAGAAATGTAATCGGCACGGCGAAATCAAGCGCGAATTCCGGCGGGATCTGCGCGCCCACCAATGCGCCGGTCAGCGTCGCGAGATACCACAGCGGACAGATCGGCGAACAGGCTCCTGCGTAATAGGCCAGTTTTTGGCCCAAACTCATCTGAGGCCGGGCCTCATATTCGGTGATCGAGAGCGCATAGGACTGATCGACCATGAAATACGCCACGAGAGCCTTTTGCCACGCGGGGGCCTTGCCCAGATGCGGCGTCAGCGCCGCCGAATACATCGCCATGCGCAGATTGACCGAGAGCGAGGCCGCGAGGATCAGCAAAACCGGGGCGTGGTCTCCCATCAGCTGCAGGGCGGTGAACTGGGCCGCGCCCGCGATCACCAGCACTGAAAACCCCATCACATGGGCCAGATCGAGCCCCGCCTTGGTGGCCGCCACGCCAAACAGCAAGCCGAAGGGGACGATGACCAGCAGGAACGGGACGCCGTGGCGAAACCCGCGCCAATAAAGGGCCGTGAGGGATAAGGGCTCGGACATCCCGCTTGTCTCCTTGCATTTCTTTTGGAACAGATAGGGAAACGCGCAGAGAATGGCAAAGCGTGTGATTGTATCGGAGGCAATCGGGGCGGTGGCAGAGGTGATTTTCGGTTTGATCCTTGCCGGTGGCCAAGGAGTGCGCATGGGCGGGGTCGACAAGGCCCAGCTTGCGCTTGCAGGTCGCCGTCTCATTGATCATGTCAGCACGCGGCTTGGGCCGCAGGTGGCGCGGCTTGCGATCTCGGCCAATGGTGATCCGGCGCGGTTCCCGGGGCGCACCGTGCTGCCCGATGATCCCGCGCATCGGGAGGCCGGCCCGCTGGCCGGGCTGATCGCGGGGTTGGGCTGGGCCGAGGCTCAGGGCGCGGATGCCTTGGTCTGTGCCCCGGTCGATGTGCCGTTCTTGCCGCGCGATCTGGTTGCGCGGTTGGCGGGCGCGGGGCCTGCAATGGCCCGCTCGCAGGGGCGCGCCCATCCCAGCGTGCTGTATCTGCCCGTGGCCACGCGCGCGCGGATCGCGGAGCTCTTCGCGCAGGGCGAGCGCCGCTTGCGCGCCGCCGCCCCCGATGCGCGGATACTCGATTTTGCCGGGCTCCCCGATCCGTTCACCAATCTCAATACGCCCGACGATCTAATACGCGCCGAGGCGCTTTTGCGAGATACGTCGTGAAGGCCGTGCGCGAGGGGATCACCTTGCATCACGGCTTGATCAGCACCGAGCACAAAGCGGCGGCGGCGCTGTACTGGCAGGCCTTCGGCGGCAAGCTGGGCCGGGTCATGGGGCCCGAGCCGCTGGCGCTCAATTTCGTCGAGAGGGTGATTGCGCCGGGTTTTGCATTGGGTGCGCGCGACCGTTTCGGCGCGCTGGTCGGTGTGATCGGGTTTCGGACGCAGCACGGCTCTTTCGTGGGCGGCGGCTGGCCGGATTTGCGCGCCTGCTATGGCCCGGTCGGCGGCGCGTGGCGCGCGGGCTGCCTGCGTCTTCTGGCGCATGATCTGCCGCCGGGCACGATGATGGTCGACGGGATCGCGGTGCATCGCGATGCGCGCGGGCAGGGCGTGGGCACGGCTCTGATCGAAGAGCTGTCGCGTCTGGCCCAGAGCCTCGGCTACCGCGCGCTCTGCCTTGAGGTGGTGGACGAAAACCTGCGCGCCCGTGCGCTCTATGAGCGGCTGGGATTTGAGCCCATCGGCGTGCGCCGCTCCATGCTCACAAGGATGGCCTTCACCTTCCACGGGGTGCATATCCTGAACCGCGCGCTCTAGCGCAAGCGCCGCGAGAGGGCTTAGTCGAAGCTGCCGGTCACACGGCCCAGCAGCATGAAAGCGCGCGCGGTGCGGGTCTCGACGAGCCCTGCAATATCCTGATCGCTGGCGTTCTTCTCGAATTCGCTGAAGGTGCGGTCGAACTGGCGCAGGAAATGATGTGCGGCATCGCGAAAGATCGTATCGCCACGCATCCGGCCCGCCGTCAGGGCCAGCGACGAGCGATCGCGAATCCCGCCCAGACTGGCGATCTCGCGCCCACGCTCGCCCTTGGCAAAACGGCGCCACAGCTCGGGGCGGGCGCGGTCCGGCGCCAGATCGTCCATGTAGATCCCGTCCTGCGCCATCAGGTTGAGCACATCTTGCGAGGCATGCAGAAGTTTCGCCGTGGCGCGATCATCGAGCGCGCGGCGCAGGGCGCGGAACCCCTCGCGATCATCGGCGGTGTCGGGAAAGTTCATCGCCCGGATGAAATCGCTCACTGAAATCGGCGCACGCAGCTCTTCGGCGGGGGTGCCAAGCGCGAGCATCGGCTCGGCCTCGTCACTCTTGCGCACGGGCGGGGCGACGAGTGCGGCCTTGCGATCCGCCGATGGCTGGCTTGCCTGCGCATCCCGGCGTGAGGCAAATGTGGCGATTGTGGTTTCGGTCTGGCGCGCGACGGCGGCGATCTCGTCGAGCTTTTTCTCCATCGACTGATCCGTGCGCAGCGCCTGCTGATTGAGCCACGCCATCCGCATCGCTTCGATCGATTGCTTGAGCGCCTGCGCCTCGGCACGCATCTCGCGGGTGTTGCGCGCGGTGATCGCGGCCACCCAGATCATCGTGATCGGCAGCGCCATGGCCACGACAAGGCTGACCGTATTGAACAGCGACAGCGCGCCAGCAGCACCGGGCGCGAAAAACCAAAAGCCCACGACGAAGACGAGCCACAGCAGCGAGAGCGCCAGCGCAACCCACTCGACGAAGCCCGGCCCGCGCATCGCAGGGGCATCGGGCGTCCGCGTGCCTGCGCTATGCGGCCCGCCCGGAGGGGCAGGGGAAAAGCTGGTCCGATCCGAGGGCGTGGCCATTGAGGGCTCCGGCTAGTGAGGGCGGTCAGGCGAACTTGACCGTGAGGATTTCGTAGCTGCGCGTGCCGCCGGGGGTACGTACATCGACCGTATCCCCTTCTTCCTTGCCGATCAGCGACCGGGCGAGGGGGGATTTCAGGTTCAACTTGCCCTTTTCGAGATCCGCTTCGGGCTCACCCACGATCTGGTAGGTCTTTTCTTCGTCCGTGTCTTCATCAACGATGGTCACGGTCGCGCCAAACTTGACGCCGCCCGAAAACTTGCTCGGGTCGATCACCTCGGCACGGCCCAAGATCCCTTCAAGTTCCTTGATCCGCCCCTCGATGAAGCCCTGCTTCTCGCGTGCGGAATGATACTCGGCATTCTCCGAGAGATCGCCCAGCTCACGCGCCTCCGCAATCGCCGCGATGATCGCAGGACGCTCCTGAGACTTCAGTTTTTTCAATTCTTGACTAAGCGCGTCATGCCCGGCGCGCGTCAAAGGCACTTTTTCCATGGAAGGCTCCTGAACTCGGAGAAAACTCCAATTCAGGGCATCTAAATCTTTTCTGCCCCCCAGAAGTCAAGCCTTCCGCCCTAATTTCGTCAAAAGCAGTGTGAAACGAGGGGGCGGGCGCGTGCAGATATGCCTCCATCGGCGAAACAATGTTGCGCGGCATCGCGGCGTAACAATTGCCTCCTTGCGCAGCTTGCGCTACGTCAGACGTTGAACCTGTAGCGAGCAGCCAGAGGATGAAATATGGCCGAAGTCACGCGCGAGTCGATGGAATATGATGTTGTGATCGTGGGCGCAGGGCCTGCGGGTCTGTCGGCTGCGATCCGACTCAAGCAGATCGACCCCGAACTTGAGGTGGTCGTGCTTGAGAAGGGCTCCGAGGTGGGAGCGCATATCCTGTCGGGTGCCGTGCTCGACACGAAGGGGCTCGATGCGCTGATCCCTGATTGGAAAGACCGCGGTGCGCCGATCAAGGTGCCGGTGAAAAAAGACAATTTCTATGTTCTGGGCGAGGCCGGGGCGTTGCGCGTGCCGAACTGGCCGATGCCGCCCCTGATGAACAATCACGGCAATTACATCGTCTCGATGGGCAATGTCTGCCGCTGGATGGCCGAGCAGGCCGAAGAGATGGGTGTCGAGGTCTTCCCCGGCATGGCGGCCTCGGAGATCGTCTGGGACAAGGATGCGAACGGTCAAGACCGTGTTGCGGGCGTCGTGGCGGGTGAATTCGGGCGCAACTCCGATGGCACCGAAGGGCCGGGCTATGAGCCGGGCATGGAGCTACGCGGCAAATACGTGATGCTCGGCGAGGGCGTGCGCGGCTCGCTGGCCAAGGTCATCATGGAGAAGTTCAACCTCTCGGACGGCCATTGCCCGCAGAAATTCGGCCTCGGCATGAAAGAGATCTGGGAGATCGACCCGGCCAAGCATCGCGAGGGCACCGTGACCCACACGATGGGCTGGCCGCTGGGCAAGAATGCGGGCGGCGGGTCGTTCATCTACCATCTCGAGAACAATCAGGTCTATGTGGGCTTCGTGGTGCATCTCAACTACCAGAACCCGCATCTCTACCCCTATATGGAATTCCAGCGCTTCAAGCATCATCCGATGGTGGCCGAGCTGCTGGAGGGCGGCAAACGCGTCGCCTACGGTGCGCGCGCGATCTCGGAGGGCGGCTGGCAGTCGATCCCGAAGGTCACAGCGCCCGGCGCGGTCCTGTTGGGTTGCTCGGCGGGGCTGGTGAACGTGCCGCGCATCAAAGGTAACCACAACGCGATGCTGTCAGGCATTGCGGCAGCGGAGGCTGCGGCTGCGGCGATCAAGGCGGGCCGCGCGGGCGATGATCTCGTGGAATACGAAGAGGATCTGCGCTCGGGTCCGATCGCGGAAGACCTCAAGAAGGTGCGCAACGTCAAGCCGATGTGGTCGAAATGGGGGCTCTTGCCGTCGCTGGTCTTTGGCGGCCTCGATATGTGGACCAATGATCTCTTCGGCTTCTCGCTCTTTGGCACGCTCAAGCATGGCAAATCGGATGCGGCCGCCACCGGTGAGGCCGCGAAGTTCAAGCCGATCGACTACCCCAAGCCCGATGGCAAGCTGAGCTTCGACCGGCTGACCAATGTGAGCTTTTCCAACACCAATCACGAGGAAAGCCAGCCCTGCCACCTGCATCTCAAGGATCCTTCGGTCCCGATCTCGGTCAACCTGCCGAAATTCGACGAGCCCGCGCAGCGCTACTGCCCGGCAGGTGTCTATGAGGTGATTGGAGAGGGGGCTGACGCCAAGTTCCAGATCAACTTCCAGAACTGCGTGCATTGCAAGACCTGCGACATCAAGGATCCCAGTCAGAACATCAACTGGACTACGCCGCAGGGCGGGGACGGTCCGAACTATCCCAATATGTAAGCGGCGCATTTCGCGGGCTTAAAGACGCAAAAAGCGGGGGCATGTCCCCCGCTTTTTCTATTCGTGTCACTGCGGCGCGTTCAGCGCGCCTGCAACCTTGGCCAATCAGGCCGAGGTCGAGAACATGACGTGGCGCATGTCGGCCCAATGCGCTTCACCCGGCCCGGCCGTGTTGGCCCGTTCGGATTCGCGGTTGGTGTCTTCCAAGCGGATGACTTTCCCGGTGACGGCAGTCTCAACGGTTTTCTTGGTCATGTCATATTCTCCATTCTACATCGGTTCCGCCCGGGCCCGATGCCCGCCACGGTTCGGCACAGAGCCCAAGGCACGGTCAGGGCAGCCCTGACGTGGCGCAAAAAGGCGGTCTGCGTCCAATTTCTTCCCTGTACGTCGCAAATTAACCTGCCGCATCGCCAACCCTGCGCCTGCGCATCGGGCTGGATATCGATTATGGAGGCGCCGTGCACAGCAGCGGCATGAAAGCTCAGGCTTGAAGGCGCGAGCCACAGGGAACACTCTGACTTTCTCAGATTGTCAGCTTTATATGTGCTATTGCGCACTAAAAGCAAGCCTAAACTGTCACTGGGTCCCATTTTGCACGGAGATCACGCCGATGTTAGCGTGCTTGGGCGATTGATATCGCAGTCAAAACGGCGTGTTTCCGCCCGTTGCAATAAGGCGGTGGTGTTCCCCTGCATTGCCTTGTTTCATGGCCCCAGTTACGGTCGGTACAAACTTGGAGAGAGGATTTTTTCGTGTCGAATACTGCCTCCGCTTTGCGCCTTGCGTTGATCGCTGTCCTGATGGGCTCTGTGGCGAGCGCGCCGGCCTTTGCGAAAGACAAGAAGGCCCCAGCCGCCGATAGCGCCGAGGCCGCCGCTGCTGCGGCCGACGCGGTTGATGCCAGCGACGCCAAAGACGTGGCCAATGATCCGAGCCCCCAAGGCGCCGGGGCTTATCTCGCCGCGCGTGTCGCCTCGCAGCAATCCGATTTCGAGCAGGCCGCCCATTACTACCGCAAGCTGATGACTTCGGGCGACGTGAGCGCCGAGACCGCCGAGGCGACGCTTGCCTCTCAAATCGCGATTGCGGATTACGATCATGCCGTGCCGCTGGCCCGCCAGATGGTTGAGGCTCAGACCGGCAGCCAGATCGCGGCGATGGCGGTGGTGGCCGCTGATGCGAAGGCGGGCAATTGGCCCGCCGTGATCAAGATCGTGGATGACGAGGCCGCCGATCCGGGCCCGCTTCTGGGCGGGCTTGCCAAGGGCTGGGCGCTGGTGGGCGAGGGCAAGATCTCTGATGCCGCCAAGGCCTTTGACGCTCTGGGCAAGCAACCGGCACTCGGGGCCTTTGCCTCCTATCACAAGGCGCTGTCTCTGGCGCTTGTGGGCGATTATGAGGGGGCCAATGCCATTTTGTCGGGCAAGGATGGCAAGATGATCACGGCCACGCGCCGTGGTGTCATAGCGCAGGCCGAGATCCTGTCGCAGCTTGAGCGCGACAAGGATGCGGTCGCGCTGATCGACGACCGCTTTGGCCCCGATCTTGACCCGCAGCTTCAGAGCATTCGGGACAGGCTGGCGAAGGGTGAGACGCTGCCCTTTACCATCGTACGCAATGCCAGCGATGGCGTGGCCGAGGTGTATTACTCGGTCGCTCAGGCGTTGATCGGCGATGCCCCCGATACGTTCACGCTGATGCATACGCGGATGGCCAGTTATATCGAACCCGATATGGATGATGCGACGCTGATGACGGCGGCGCTGCTCGACAAAGCCAAACAATATGATCTGGCGATTGCGGCCTATGCCTCGGTGAAACCCGATAGCCCGATCTATCAGGCTGCCGAAATCGGGCGCGCCGAGTCGATGGTGCGCGCAGATCGCAACGATGCCGCGATCGAGGTGCTTGAAAACCTGTCGCGGCGCGACCCGCAACTGCGCGGCGTCTGGACGGCTTTGGGCGATACGCTGCGCCGCGAGCAGCGCTATGGCGAGGCCGCGAAGGCCTATGACAAGGCCATAGCCCTGATCAAGACGCCACAGGAGGATGACTGGTTCGTCTATTACTCGCGCGCCATCGCGCAGGAGCGCTCGGGGGATTGGAAAAATGCCGAAGCGGGCTTCCGCGAAGCGCTCAAGCTCTCGCCGGACCAGCCTGCGGTGCTCAACTATCTGGGCTATTCCTATGTCGATAAGGGCGAGAACCTTGACGAGGCGCTCGCGATGATCCGCAAGGCCGTCAAGGAGCGCCCCCAGTCCGGCTTCATCGTGGATAGCCTGGGATGGGCGCTCTACAAGACCGGCAATTACAAAGAGGCCGTGACCGAGATGGAGCGCGCCGTGTCGCTCGAGCCCCGCGATCCATTGCTCAATGACCATCTGGGCGATGTGCTCTGGGCGGTCGGACGCAAGCGCGAAGCCCGCTTCCAGTGGAGCCGTGCGCTGAGCTTTGGCACGCAGGACGACCAAAGCGGCACTGCCGAAGATCTCGATCTCGACCGGGTGCGCGAAAAGCTTTCGGTGGGTCTCGATCAGGTTCTGAAAGATGAGGGGGCCCCGCCACTCAAGCCGATTGAAGCGAGCGATGTCAGCAACTGACGTTTTCGCCCCCGCCAAGATCAATCTGACCCTGCATGTGACCGGCCAACGCGATGACGGCTATCACCTGCTGGATTCGCTTGTGGTGTTTGCTCCGGTGGGCGACAGGCTGCGTCTCACGCCCGACGGGGCTCTGTCGCTGCAGGTCGATGGGCCCGAGGCGGCAGGCGTGCCGAGTGATGGCTCCAATCTCGTGTTGCGCGCGGCCCGGATGGCCGGGCAGGAGAGCGGCCAGATCACCCTGACCAAGCAGCTGCCCGCAAGCGCAGGGATCGGGGGCGGATCGTCGGATGCCGCAGCCGTCCTGCGCGCGCTGGGGCGTGATGTGCCGCCAGAGCAGATCGCGCAGCTTGGCGCGGATGTGCCGATGTGCATGAAACCGCGCCCGCAGCGGGTGCAGGGGATCGGCGAGCAGCTGTCTGTGGCCGCGATCCCGTCACTGCCCGCCTTGCTGGTCAATCCGCGCGTGAGCGTGCCGACGCCGTCGGTCTTCAAGGCGCTCCGCGACAAGACCAACCCGCCGATGCCCGAGACGTTGCCGAAATTTGCGGATCGCTCGGATTGCATCGATTGGCTGGCCACGCAGCGCAATGATCTGCAGGTTCCGGCAATGATGCTGACGCCTGCCGTGGGGGTGGTGTTGGAGGCCTTGCACACGCTGCCGGGAACCCGGCTTGCCCGGATGTCCGGCTCGGGGGCGACCTGCTTTGCGCTTTTTGACGATACCGAGGCGATGCGGTTTGCCGAGATCAGCCTGCGTGCGGCCCATCCGGATTGGTGGATCGCCTCAGGCTTGCTTGGTGATCAGGTACAAAAGAGCGCCCCGTCCATGGCCACGCAGGAGGCCTGAGTGGCCCGCCCCCGGTGAGGGGGCGGCCCAATGGGGCCCGCGCCCGCTTAGCGCAGCCGCGCCACCACGTAATCGGCCAGCGCATCGAGCATGTCGCGCAGATCGCTTTCGGGCAGGGATTTGAGCTGTGCGCGCCCGCGATCCGCCCAGTCGATGGCGGCCTGCCGGGTCTCTTCCAGCGTGCCATGGGCCTGCATCAGCCCCAGCGCATGCTCCAGATCGCCTTCGCGCTGGTCGCCCTTGTCGATCACCCGGATCCAGAACGCGCGCTCGTCACCCTCGGCTTTGGCGATTGTCTTGATCACCGGCAAGGTCAGCTTGCGCTCCCGGAAATCGTCGCCCACATTCTTGCCCATGGTTTCGGCATCGCTGAGATAATCAAGCAGATCATCGACGACCTGAAACGCGATCCCAAGGCTTTCGCCGTAATTGTGCAGCGCGGTGATCTGATCTTCGCTTGCGCCCGCCAGAACCGCACCCGCCTCGGCAGAGGCCGAGAACAGCGCCGCCGTCTTGCCGCGCACGACCTTGTAATACGTGTCCTCGGTGGTGCCCAGATCCTCAGCCGCGCTCAGTTGCAGCACTTCGCCCTCGGTGATGACGGCGCTGGCATTGGACAGAATCGAGAGCACCCGCAGGTTTTGCGTATCTGTCATCAGCTGGAACGAACGGGCAAACAGGTAGTCGCCCACAAGCACGCTTGATTTGTTATCCCACAGGAGATTCGCCGTCGGACGACCGCGGCGCTGCTTGCTTTCATCGACCACATCGTCATGCAGCAGGGTCGCGGTGTGGATGAACTCGACCGCCGCTGCCAGATTGTGATGCAACGTGCCCTCATAGCCGCAGATCCGCGCCGCGGCGATTGTCAGCATCGGGCGCAGCCGTTTGCCACCCGCACCGACGAGATGCGCGGTTACCTCGGGAATGCGCGGGGCATTTTCCGACGCCATGCGCTGCGCGATCAGCGCGTCGGTCGCTTCCAGATCCTGGGCGAGCGCGTTGGCCAGCTGTTCATGCGGTTTCACCGACTTATCATCGAGGCTCATTGTCTTCCTTTCGGCTTCCCCCCATCTCGACAGCCCGTGTCAGGAACCGTATGGGAGTGTCATGAAAGAGCTATTGCGTAGCACCGACCCTGTCAAACTGGCTTTTGCGACATCCTTGCTCAAGGGCGAGGGTATAGAAGCGTTCCAGATGGACGTCCATATGAGCGTGCTCGAAGGCTCGTTGGGCATATTGCCGCGGCGCCTGATGGTGCGCGACCACGAGCTGTTCATGGCGCAGGCGGTGCTGAGCGATAATGAGATCGGGCCGGATTGATGTTTGCGCCTTCGGATCTGACCGAGGATGGGTTCCTGGGCGGCCGATTGCGGATCTCCCAGCCCAAAGCGGGCTACCGCTCGGCGATGGATGCGGTGTTTCTGGCGGCCGCCTGCGATGCGCGGCCGGGGCAATCGGTGCTCGAGCTGGGCTGTGGCGCCGGGGTGGCGAGTCTGTGTCTGGGTGCGCGGGTCCCGGGGCTTGCGCAGATCGGGCTTGAGGTCCAACCGCGCTACGCAGCCCTCGCGCAGGCCAATGCCCAGAGCAATGGGGTGGCGCTTGACGTGGTGCAGGGGGATCTGGCTCAGATGCCGTCCGAGTTGCGCGCCTGCAGCTTTGACCATGTGATCGCCAACCCGCCCTATTTCCCGCCCGATAGTGGGACGGCTGCGGCGGATCTGGAGCGCGAGCGGGCCAATCGGGAGCAGACGCCGCTGGCGGAGTGGATCGACGCCGGATTGCGCAGGCTCAAGCCCTCCGGATGGATCACAGTCATTCAGCAGGCCGACCGCTTGGGCGATGTGCTGGCCGGTCTGCAAGGTCGCGCAGGCGCAATCACCGTTCTGCCGATTGCCGCGCGGGTGGGGCGTCCTGCGGGACGGGTGATCGTGCAGGCGCGAAAGGGCGCGCGCGCGCCTTTAGTGCTGCTCGCGCCGCTGATCGTTCATGCGGGGCCGCACCATACACGCGATGCGGAGGATTTTTCTGAGATTGCGCACGCTATCCTTCGCAACGGTCAAAAATTGCTCATTCAGCGTTAAGGCTTTCGCAAGATTTTGCGACAAACCTGCGGTTGTGCCGTCTTTTTGCGACAAACTCGTGACACGACTCGAAACCTGTGCTGCAATTGACGGGCTGACAACATGAGAGGAGACTGCCATGTCGCTTGGTTCGCATATCACCGAACTTCGCAGGAAACATGAAGCTCTGGCGTCGCAGGTCGAACAGGCCGCACGTCGCCCGGGCGTAGACGATCTCGAAATTGCACGCATGAAGAAGCAGAAGCTTCGTCTGAAGGAGCAGATTCACCGCCTCGAACAGGCTTAACGGCCCTCCCCCAAGTTACCGGGTCGCCGTGTGCGGCGGCTCGGATCCAGCGAGCGGTGCGGGCTCGGGTACCGCAGGCACCGATCTTCGCGCCCCCAGCGCCGCCAATGCCGCCCCGCCGGCAATCAATGCCGCAGAACCCAGCAGGACAGGGCTCGCAGGCGCGATGCCGACGCCGACAAGCACAAGCGTAGAGATCAGAGGCGCGGCATAGGACGCGGTGCCGAGAAGCTGGATATCCCCGCGTTTGACGCCAAGATCCCACGTGTAGAAGGCCAGCCCCACCGGCCCAAGGCCCAGTCCCAGAACGGCGGCCCATCCAAGGACGTCCTGCGGCCAGACGGTCTGCTCGAAGAGACCATGGGCGAGCGCGGAGAGGGCGGAACTGGCCAGACAATAGACCGCCACGGCGGCAGTTGGCACATGTCCGAAGCGACGCGACAGCAGCGAATAGCTCGACCATGTCAGCGCGCAAAGCCCGGCTAGGGCATAGCCGGGCAGGGCGGTAAGATCCGCGCCGATCCCGCCGCCCAAAATGAGTGCGGCACCCGCAAAGGCCACAAGCGCGCCCAAAACGTGCCAGACGGTCAGCCGCTCACCCGGCAATAGGCCGGAAAACAAGACGATCAGCAGCGGCCAGAGATAGGCGATCAGGCCAGCCTCTGCGGGCGGCGCGAGCCGAAGCGCCGAGAAATACAGCAGATGATAGCCAAAGAGCCCTGCCGTTCCCGCGACATAGATCGGCCAGCCGACCTTGCGCAGATCGTGCAAATTGCCCGTAGCCGCCAGCCAGATTACCCCGATCATGCCGCCCACGGCAAAGCACATGGCGTTGAGCTGCAGCGGCGGCACGGGCGCTGAGCCCACCGTGAACAGCGCGAGCAGCGCCCAAAGCAGGACTGCCGTGAAGCCGATTGCCGTTGCCTTGCCGCGCGCCATGCTGCCTCCAAAGAGTGAGGCCCGCAAAATGCGGGCCTCGTGCTTGGTTGCCAAGAGGAAAATCAGGCGAAGTACTGACCACCATTGGCCGTGATCGTCGAGCCGGTGATGAAGGCTGCGTCATCGGAGGCGAGAAACACCACCGCGCGTGCGATTTCGCCGGGTTCACCCAGACGTCCGACGGGAATCTGGCTTATGATCGCATCGCGGACCTTTTCGGGCACCGCCATGACCATCTCGGTGGCGATATAGCCCGGGCAGACCGCGTTGACGGTGATTCCGGCCCGCGCGCCTTCTTGTGCCAACGCCTTGGTGAAGCCCAGATCGCCCGCCTTGGCCGCCGAGTAGTTCGCCTGTGCGAACTGACCCTTTTGGCCGTTGATCGACGAGATGTTGATGATGCGACCGAATTTGCGCTCGCGCATCCGGGTCCAGAGCGGATGGGTCATGTTGAACACGCCCGACAGGTTGGTGTCGATCACCTGATGCCATTGCTCCGGCGTCATCTTGTGAAACGGCGCATCGCGCGTGATTCCGGCATTGTTGACCAGCACGTCGATCGGGCCGACCTCTTCTTCGACCTTGGCGATTCCCGCCGCGCAGGCCTCGTAATCGGCCACCGACCATTTGACCGTCTTGATCCCGGTCTCCTCGGTGAATTTCTGCGCGGCCTCGTCATTGCCGGCATAGTTTGCAACAACCGTGTATCCGGCCTGTTGAAGTGCGGCCGATATCGCGGCGCCGATGCCGCGCGATCCGCCGGTGACCAGTGCAACTCTGGACATTCTGTCTCCTCCCTATTTTCCTTCGGTAACTATGTTATGAAAAATAATAGCCGCACGCAACATTGTTGCGCACGGCTCTTGTGAAGCTTTATGAGATGGGTCTCACAGGCCCTCGATGCACATTGCAACCCCCATGCCGCCGCCGATGCACAGCGTGGCGAGGCCCTTCTTCGCACCCTGACGCTTCATCTCGAAGATAAGGGTGTTGAGAATACGGGCACCGCTGGCACCGATCGGGTGACCGATCGCAATCGCGCCGCCATTCACATTGACCTTGCTCGTATCCCAACCCATGTCTTTGTTGACGGCGCAGGCCTGCGCGGCAAAGGCCTCATTGGCCTCGATCAGATCGAGATCAGCGGGCTTCCAGCCTGCTTTCTCAAGCGCCTTGCGCGAGGAGGGGATCGGACCGCAGCCCATGATCGACGGGTCGAGCCCAGCGGTCGCGTAAGATGCGATCCGTGCCAGCGGCGTGAGCCCGCGTTTCTCGGCCTCAGCCTCGGTCATCAGCAAGACCGCAGCCGCACCATCGTTGATCCCGCTGGCATTGCCGGCGGTGACCGATCCGTCCTTGGCAAAGGCCGGGCGCAGTTTGGTCATGTTCTCGAGCGTCGCGCCGTGCCGAATATACTCGTCTTGGTCCACGACGGTTTCGCCCTTGCGGGTCTTGACCGTGAAGGGCGTGATCTCGTCTGCGAACTTGCCCGCTTTCTGCGCCGCTTCGGCTTTGTTTTGCGAAGCCAGTGCGAACTCGTCCTGCTGCTCGCGCGAAATCTGCCACTGATTGGCGACGTTTTCTGCCGTCTGGCCCATGTGGTAGCCGTTGAACGCATCCCACAAACCGTCGCGGATCATCGAGTCAATCATCTTCATGTCGCCCATCTTCTGACCCGCGCGCAGATGCGCAACATGGGGGCTGAGCGACATGCTCTCCTGACCGCCAGCGATCACGATGTCCGCGTCGCCAAGGAGGATGTGCTGGGCGCCGAGCGCCACGGTGCGCAGGCCCGACCCACAGACCTGATTGATGCTCCAAGCCGCGGATTCGATCGGGAGGCCTGCATTGATATGGGCCTGACGCGCGGGGTTCTGGCCCTGTCCGGCGGTCAGAACCTGACCAAGGATCGTCTCCGAGACTTCGCCTTTCTCAATTCCGGCGCGTGCGACCACGGCCTCCAGCACGGTCGCGCCCAGATCATGGGCGGGCGTGTTTGCGAACGCTCCGTTGAAAGAGCCGACTGCGGTACGCGCGGCCGAGACGATAACGACATTTGTCATGTAGATCCTCCAATCACGAACCGGCGCGCGATCACGCCGTCCTTCTTTTCGACAGCATGCAACCTGTCGTGTTCAGGTCAAGTCGAAAGGGGTCTGTATGGAGAAAGTTACCTTGTGTTGATGGGGCAAACACCGCTGGAACCAGCGGTAGATCGCCGCAGATTGTTCGTCTGTCACGCGTGGAGTTAGGCGCTGCGCCGCTGTGCCGATGACGGACGTCGCCATGGCGGCATGACGGTCGGGGCCCCGAAGTAGTAGCCCTGAAGGCAGTCAAGACCGATCTTCGTGAGGTACTCTGCATCGGCGGCGGTCTCGACCGATTCCGCGACCGTGAACATCTCGAAATGCCGCGCGATATCGAGCAGGGATTTCATGAGGGCTTGGTTGTCGGGATGCTGCGCCACGCCCCGCACGAATTGACCGTCGATCTTGATGATATCGAAGTAGAATTCGCGCAGATATCGAAATGACGTGTAGCCCGCGCCAAAATCATCTAGCGCGAAGGTCACGCCACGTGCCTGCAATTCTTCCATGAAAACGGTGACGAGGTCGGGCAAATACATCGCCGAACTCTCTGTAATCTCGAGGATCAGCCGGTCTGCGATGGTCTCATCTACCGCAAGTCCACGATTGAGCGTCTTCATCCAGCCAGGATAGCCGATCGAGCGCGCCGACATGTTGATCGAAAGGCGTAATCCGGCATTCTCCATCAGCGCAGCCAGTCCCATTTCGAGCGCGAGGCAATCAAGCTTGCGCCCCAGTTCGGTCAGCTCGACCGTTTCAATGAAGTCGCGCGCCGGAATGATGCGGCCGGTTTCGTCGCGCACGCGGATCAGGCCTTCATAGAAGGCCGGGCGGTCGGGGCGGGCAGTCTGCATGACCGGCTGATAGGCCAGTACGACATCGCGCCGTGCAATTGCGTCGCGCACGAGCTCGATGACATGCCGATCCTGTTCGGCGACGGCAAATGCAAGCGGGTTGGACAGCTCGGCATTCACCGGATTTGGATCACGTTCCTCAAGATTCGTCATCGGCTCACTCCATCGCCAGTGAAACAAAACTGGGGGACAGTTCCTAACAATCCGTGAAGATGCGCGGAAAATCGGCGTGATGAATGTGAGGCTACGACAGGACGACCATCAACGCTTCAGTAAGGTTTCAGCCTTAGCGTGAGGGGGAATCGCAGATATCCGAGGATCCGATGAACCAGCACGTGGACACGGCAGACCGACATTCCGGGGAGGTCCCCTTCGGACTGGAAGAGCTTTTTTATTCACGCGCCGATACGCGCGGCGTGATTGAAGCCGGGAACGAGGTGTTCCGTCGCGTTTCGGGCTTCGAATGGCCAGGACTTATCGGGGCGCCGCATAAGATCGTCCGCCATCCCGATACGCCGCGCGGCGTCTTTCACATGCTGTGGGAGGCGATCCAGCAGGGCCATCCGATGGGGGCCTATGTCAAAAACCGGGCAAAGGGCGGGGGCTGGTACTGGGTTTTCGCGGTGATCCTGCCGATCGATGGAGGCTATCTGTCGGTTCGCCTCAAACCGATGAGCGCGCTATCGACGCAGATGCTCCAATTCTATGCGAGTTTTGCCGAGCGGGAGCGCCGCGAAAAGCTCGATCCTGAGCGTTCGAGCGAATTGTTGCGCCAGCATGCCAATTCGCTGGGCTTCTCGAGCTATATCAGTTTCATGGCGCATGCGCTTGGTGGCGAACTGGCGGAGCGTGATCGCTATCTGCGACGCCCCGACGATCCGCGCACCCAAATCTTGGTCGAAATGAATGACGTGATGGCACGCGTCGCCAGAGAGCAGGTCGGGCTTCTGCGCAGTTTCGACGCGCTGCAATCGGTGCCCAATAACATGCGCATCGTGGCCTCGCGTCTGGAGCCTTCGGGCGGTCCGATCTCTGCGATCTCAGAGAATTACAAGGCTTCTTCCGTGGTGATTTCGGCTCGGCTGCGCAGCTTCGTGGCAGGCGACGGAAATATCTGCGATACGATGTCACGCGAAATGGCGCGGTCACTCTTTTTGCTTGGTAGCAGTCGGCTGCTCTCGGAGATGACGGCGAAGTATCTCAAGACTGATCCTGTCGAGGGGATCGATTGGGACCACGAACGCGCCCTGCTGACCGCGTTGCACCAAAAATCGGCCAATGATGCGCGTCTTGCGATGGGACGAGCAGCCGAGATTGCAGCGCAGCTCACCCAGCAAAGCCGTGATATTCGCCGTCAGATGCTTGGGCTCGACACGATCCGCGTTCTGGGGCGGGTCGAATGCGGGCGAATGCGGGACAATTCCGGAGGGCTCAGCGCGACGATTGATCAGCTTGATGAGTTTCATGACGACATCAAGGGGCGCCTTGAGGCGATAATGAGCCTATCCGAAGACATTGAACAAGCGCTGACCAGCTACCTGCGCCGTGCGCACGCGGCATAAACCTATTGTTTCTGGCGGGCTTCGACGCAGGCGACGAGGGAGGCAGGACGAAGGGGGTGCAGACGCACGCGATGTCTTAGGTGCGCTCCGCGCCGAGCTGCGCCGCGGTAGGCTGCGCGGCGTGAAGCAAGAAACGCGATGTGGCGTAGGGGCGTGTTGCGTGACGCGGGGAACGCAGCCTATGGCAAGACATGTCTGATCGCGCTTGAGACGCCAGCTCGTGGGGTTTGCCCTTCAGATCGAGGCCGGTTTCGCCAATGCCATCGGCCGTGCCCCGCATTTTCAAGCCATGGCCTCAGAGCACGCGGCAACGCCAGAGCAAGCCGCGCGACCAGAGCAAGCACACAGTCGACCGTCTTAATCGACGCAGTCGGAAGAAATCGCCGCAGACGCAGGCTTTATTCCTCGATCAAGGTCTTGAACAGGTGGATCGCATCAGGAGAATTCCAGACGGCGCCGCCGATCATGCGCCCGATTTCGTGCCCGTTCTCGTCGATCAGAACCGATACCGGCAGACCCAAAACGCCCATCGCGCGCGCCGCAAAAGAGGCGGGGTCGTAGTAGCGCGGCAGCGCGTCGATCTTCTCACTGTCAAAGAATTTGTCGACCTTCGCGGGCGAGTTCGATCCGCCGGTCGCGATCGTGACCACGGCAAACTTGTCGCCGCCCAGCTTTTTCTCAAGCGCATTGAGATCGGGCATTTCCTCGCGGCAAGGCGGGCACCATGTGGCCCAGAAATTCACCAAAACCACTTTGCCCTTGTAGTCCTCAAGGCTGTGCTTGCCGCCTTTATCATCGGTAAAGGTGAAGGGCGGGACGGGGAGCGGTTTCGAGTACGTCACAAGAGAGGCCATCTCGCCTTGCTTGAGCGCATCGAGATCGGCAGCTTGCGCAACATTTGCACCCAGCGCGAGCGCCGTATAAAGGACTAGAAACCGCAACATATCGCCTCCGTAAAAAGGGCTCGTACCATGACCGACAGCACCAAAGACAGTCAAGCCTCCAACGCGATGTGGGGCGGGCGTTTCGCCGCGGGGCCCGATGCGATCATGGAGGCAATCAATGCCTCGATCGGGTTTGACCAGCGGCTCTACACGCAAGATATCCGTGGCAGCCGTGCTCATGCCGCGATGCTCGCCGCACAAGGCATCATTAGTGATAAGGATGCCGAAGCGATCGGGGAAGGGCTGGTAACGGTTTTGTCAGAAATCGAAACGGGCAAGTTCGAATTCTCCGCCGCCCTTGAGGATATTCACATGAATATAGAGGCGCGCCTCAAGGTGCTGGTGGGCGAGCCCGCGGGCCGTCTGCACACGGCGCGCTCGCGCAATGATCAGGTCGCGACGGATTTCAGGCTTTGGGTGCGCGAGCAATGCGATGCCGCCATCTCGGGCCTCGATGCGCTGATCCGCGCGGCCGTGGCACGCGCCGAAGAGGGCGCGGATTGGGTGATGCCGGGCTTTACCCATTTGCAAACGGCGCAACCGGTGACGTTTGGGCATCACATGATGGCCTATGTCGAGATGTTCGCCCGCGACAAGTCGCGTTTTGAAGATGCGCGCAAGCGGATGAATGAAAGCCCGCTCGGGGCTGCGGCGCTTGCGGGCACCGGGTTCAATATCGACCGGTTCGCCACGGCGCAGGCGCTGGGCTTCGACCGGCCGATGGCCAACAGCCTCGATGCCGTGTCGGATCGTGATTTCGCGCTGGAATTCCTCTCCGCCTCTGCGATCTGCGCGGTGCATCTGTCGCGTCTGGCGGAAGAGCTGGTGATCTGGTCGTCGGCTCAGTTCCGGTTCGTGTCGATGTCGGACAAATGGTCGACCGGCTCGTCGATCATGCCGCAAAAGCGTAACCCCGATGCAGCCGAGCTGATCCGTGCCAAGATCGGTCGGATTCTGGGTGCCTCGGTGGCTTTGTTCACCGTGATGAAGGGCCTCCCGCTGGCCTATTCCAAGGACATGCAGGAAGATAAAGAGCAGGTTTTCGATGCTGCCGACAACCTGATGCTGGCGCTGGCTGCGATGGCGGGCATGATCGGCGATCTGAGTGTTCATCAGGCCAATCTGGAAGCCGCCGCTTCCTCGGGCTTCTCGACGGCGACGGATCTGGCCGATTGGCTGGTGCGCGAGGCAGGGCTGCCCTTCCGCGAGGCGCATCATGTCACGGGCTCGCTGGTCGCGATGGCCGAAGCTGCGGGCTGCGATTTGCCCGATCTCAGCCTAGAGCAGATGCATGCGGTGCATCCTGGCATCACCGAGGCTGTCTTCGACGTGCTGGGCGTGCATAATTCCGTGGCCTCGCGCCAGTCCTATGGCGGCACGGCGCCCGATCAGGTGCGCGCGCAGGTCGCGCGCTGGCGGGAGATCCTCGGATGAAACGCGCAGCCTTGCTCTCTCTCGTTCTACTCGCCCTTGCCGCCTGCGGTGTCGACGGTCCGCCCGTTCCGCCCGCGCAGGCCGACAGCGCCACTCCGTAAAGCCCAGGATCGCCCATGGACCATTTTCTGTATCGCGACGGCATCTTGCATGCCGAGGACGTGCCGCTGCCCGAGATTGCCCGGCAGGTTGGCACGCCGTTCTACGTCTATTCCTCCGCCACGCTGGAGCGGCATTTCAAGCTGTTCCAGGAGGCTTTGGGCTGGACCGATCACCTGATTTGCTTTGCCATCAAGTCCAATTCGAACCTTGCGGTGCTCAAGCTGCTGGGCGATCTGGGCGCCGGGATGGATGTGGTCTCGGGGGGCGAGTATCGTCGGGCGCGCGCCGCCGGTGTTCCGGGGGATCGCGTGGTGTTTTCGGGCGTCGGCAAGACGCGCGAAGAGATCGCCTATGTGCTTGAACAGGGCATCCGTCAGTTCAACGTCGAATCCGAGCCTGAGCTGCTGGCGATTTCGCAGATCGCGGCAAAGCTGGGGGTGAGCGCCCCTATCGCCTTGCGGGTGAACCCCGATGTCGACGCCAAAACCCATGAGAAGATCGCGACCGGCAAATCCGAGAATAAATTCGGCATTCCGATTGCGCGCGCCCGTGCGGTCTATGCGCAGGCCGCCGATCTGCCGGGCATCGAGGTGATCGGCGTCGATGTGCATATCGGTTCGCAATTGACCGATCTGGAGCCCTTTGCGCAGGCCTTTGCCAAGGTGCGCGATCTGACGCTGCAATTGCGCGAAGACGGCCATGACATTCGCCGTCTCGATCTGGGCGGCGGCTTGGGCATTCCCTATGAGCGCTCGAACTCCGCGCCGCCGCTGCCGATCGAATATGGCAAGGTGATCGAGGAGTCGCTGGGCGATCTGGGCTGCGAGATCGAGATCGAGCCGGGCCGCCTGATCTCGGGCAATGCCGGGATGCTCGTGACCTCGGTGATCTATCTCAAAAAGGGGGAGGGGCGCGATTTCCTGATCGTGGACGCGGCGATGAACGATCTGGTGCGGCCCTCGATGTATGGCGCCTATCATGACATTGTCCCCGTGATCGAGGCCGAGCCCGGCACGGTGGCGCAGCCCTATGATATCGTGGGTCCGGT
Organism: Thioclava dalianensis; assembly: GCF_000715505.1. Lineage (GTDB taxonomy): Bacteria > Pseudomonadota > Alphaproteobacteria > Rhodobacterales > Rhodobacteraceae > Thioclava > Thioclava dalianensis. Next base: position 46,405 of record NZ_JHEH01000002.1, on the reverse strand, counting down.
CTGCGAGACGGGCGATACATTTGCCAAGGCGCGCAACATGGTGCCGCTCGCCGCGGACGATCTGGTGGCGTTCCGCTCTGCCGGGGCTTATGGCGCGGTAATGTCGTCTGAGTATAATTCGCGCCCTCTGATCCCTGAAGTTCTGGTGCGGGGCGGCGAATTCGCACTCATCCGGGCAAGACCGAGCTTTGAGGAAATGCTGGCGCGCGATACGATACCTGAGTGGCTCTGACCCGCATCTGCGGGAATCGGCGCGCGCAGACAGGTTCGAAAGGAAGTCATGCCGGTAAAACGCTGGTTTGCCAAAGCGATCGGTTCACGCCGCTCTGAGCGCTCGGATGCGGGGCCGCTCACGCCCCTTGCGCGCGCCATCGCGTTGACTTGGGCGGGCATGGTGCTGGAACGCGCCTTGCGGGCCTTCTGGCCGCTTCTTTCGGTATTGGCTGTGCTGTTGGCAGCGCTCGCTTTCAATTTTCCCGCTGAGCTGGGCGCGCAGAGCCGCTGGTTCTGGTGGGCGGCGGCTGTCGTGTTGCTTGCGGGGCTCGGCTGGGGCCTGTGGAAGATGCGCTGGCCGCGCCGGGCCGAGGCGATTGCGCGGCTGGATGCGACGCTGCCCGGCCGTCCGCTTGCCGCGCTCACCGATGAGATGGCTCTGGGCGGGGACGATCCCGGCGCGCGTGCGCTTTGGGCGGCCCATCTGCGGCGTATGGCAGAGCAGGCACAGAGCGCGCGTCCGCCGCGCCCGAACCCCGATCTGGCCCGCCGCGATCCCTACGCATTGCGTATGACGGCGCTGAGCGCGCTGGTCGTGGCGGTGATTTTCGGTGTGCCCGCGCGGATCTGGAACCCCTCCCAACTGAATCCGGGCGCGAGCGGATCGGCGCAGGCGGCAATGGGGCCAAGCTGGGAAGGCTGGGCCTCGCCGCCGCGCTATACCGGCAAGCCGGGGCTGTATCTCAACAAGGTCGAGGGCGACACGATCACGGTGCCCGAGGGCACGCGGTTCTCGATCAGGCTTTATGGCTCGGCCGGTGCGATCAAATTCTCCGAGAGCGTGTCGAACCCGGCCGCACTGCCCCAGCAGGGTGCGGCGCAAAGTGGCGAGGGGGTCGAGACCCGCGAGTTTGAGGCCGAGCGCAACGGGCTGATCACGTTGGACGGGCCTGCGGGGCGGGTGTTCCATGTCGCAGTGGCGAGTGACTCCGCGCCCAAGGTCACGCTTGAGGCCGCAGCCCAGCGGCGCGCCGATGGCAAGCTGAGCCAGCCGTTTCATGCCGAGGATGACTACGCGGTCACCGAGGGCCATGCCGTGATCTCGCTCGATCTGGCCAAGGTGGATCGCCGCTACGGGCTCGCGATAGACCCCGAAAAGCGCCCCGATCTGATCTATGATTTGCCCATGCCGATCACCGGCTCGCGTGCCGATTTTACTGAAAATCTGATCGAGGATGCCGCCAAGCACCCTTGGGCGAACCTGCCCGTGAAGATCAAGCTGGAGGTGGTCGACGGGCGCGGCCAGACGGGCACGACAGGTGTCCGCGAGATGATCCTGCCGGGCAAACGCTTTTTCGATCCGCTGGCCGCGGCCCTCATCGAAGTGCGCCGCGATCTGCTGTGGTCGCGGGCCAATGCGCCGCGCGAGGCCGAGCTGTTGCGCGCGATCTCGAACCGGCATCAGGGGTTCATCAAGCGCGAGGAGGTTTATCTGATGGTGCGCCTCGTGATCGGGCGGCTTGAGGATGGCGATCTGACGCCCGAGGCGCGCGACGAGATTGCCGAGGCGCTTTGGAAAATGGCGGAACTGGTCGAGGATGGCGGGCTGTCCGATGCGCTGGCCGCGATGCAAAAGGCGCAAGAGAAGCTCTCTGAGGCCATTCGCAACGGTGCCAGCAAGGATGAAATCGCCAAGCTGATGCAGGAGCTCAAAGAGGCGACCGACAATTACGTCCGGATGCTGGCCGAGCGCGCGCAAGAGCAAGACGAGGGCCCGCAATTCGGACAGCAGAATCAGCCCAGCCAGCAGATCACCGGCGATCAGATCCAGCAGATGATGGACCAGATCCAGAAGCTGATGGAAGAAGGCCGGATGGCCGAGGCGCAGGAGCTGCTCGATCAACTCTCGCGGATGATGGAGAACCTCAAGGTCACGCAGGGCCAAGGCGGGCAGGGCGACACGCCCGGCGGCCAAGCGATGCGCGATCTGCAAGACACGCTGCGCAAGCAGCAAGATCTTTCGGATCAATCTTTCCGCGACCTGCAAGACCAGTTCATGACCCCCGAGGAGCGCCAGCGTCAGCAACCGGGCGGGCGCCAAAACGCACCCGGCGCGCAGCAACCCGGCCAGCAGGGGCAATCGGGCGAGGGCGCTCAGGGGCAAGATCAAGCGCAGCAGGGGCAAGGTCAGGGCCAAGGTGAAGAGGGTCAGGGTCAGGACGGACAAGGTCAGGGCGAGACCGGGCAGGGCCAAGACGGTCAGGCCAATCGCGACGGTCAGGGCCAGGGTGATCAGCCCGGTCTTGAAGGCGGGCAGGGCGGTACGCAGGGCCAAAGCCTCGCGGAGCGCCAGCGCGCGCTGCGTCGTGAGCTGGACCGCCAGAAAGGCCTGATCCCCGGCTTTGATTCCGAGAAAGGCAAGCAGGCCGAGCGTCGCCTTGACGATGCAGGCCGCGCGATGGATCAGGCTGAACAGGCTCTGCGTCAGGGCGATAACGGCGCTGCCATCGACCGGCAGGCCGATGCCATCCAGGCCCTGCGCGACGGGATGCGTGCGCTGGGTGAGGTACTGCGCGGCGAGCAGGCGCGCCAGCAGGGCCAGCCGGGAGAAAGCGGCGATCAGCAGGCCGGAGGCCAAGGCCAGCCGGGCGGGCGCGAGATGCCGCGCGATCCGCTGGGCCGCGCGCAGGGCGAGGGATCGCAGGCGGGCACCAATCAGGACATGTTGCAGGGAGAGGATGTCTATCGTCGGGCGCAAAACCTGCTCGACGAGATCCGCCGCCGCTCTGCCGACAGGCTGCGCCCGGAGGAGGAGCTGGATTACCTCAAGCGCCTGCTCGATCAGTTCGGGAATGCGGGCTAGGGATCGATCGGGCGCACGCGGGGTCTCGCCGTCCCGCAGGCTCCGATGCGGCGGTTATTGCTTGGCGGAACTGCCTTGCAGCGTCTCGGTCAGCGCCGTCATATGATCGTTGAGCCAGATCCGCCCCTGATCCACCAGCGACACATAGATCGCCAGCGTATCCTCTGCCGCGGGCAGGTGATGGGCAAGTTGCGGTGCAAAGCTGTAGATGAGCGCCAGAATTGCGGCCAGCAGGACCACCGCCGTGAAGCCCATCGAGAAGCCTGACCGCCGCCGCGCCATCATCTCGGGCGAGCTTTCGGCGATGGCCTCGCCCGCGCGGTCGCTCGTGGCGGTCAGCGAGTCGTTGATCTCGTCGATATTGGGCAGGCGTTTATGGCCACGCGCGGGCTGGGGGTCGTCATCCTCGACGCCCGTGATATCGGCCACGCGGTCGTCTTCCTCAATCTCGCTGTCCGGGTCGTTGAGATCCGAGAAATCGGGAACCGCGCGGCGTTGCTGGGCAAGCTGGGTGGCGGGGCGTTCAGGCGCTTGGCGCGAAGAGGCCGTGTCCTCCAGCCCCAACTCGTCCTGAACCGCCATCTCGCTGAGCCCCTCGGCACGGCGTTGCGCCGCTTCGCGCTCGGCCTCTTCGCGCAACACAGACAACAGGTTGTCATCAAGCGCGCGGCGCGGCGTTTTGCCCGGGGTGGGGGCGGCCCCCAGCGGGCTGTCATCATCCGCGAGATCCTCATCAAAGCTGTCCGCGTCTTGCGGCGGGGGCGCGTCTTTGGGCACGGTGTCTGCCTCGGGCGCTGCGTCGTGGGCGGGCGCTGCGGCAGCCTCAAGACCGGATTGCGCTTCATCTCCCTCGGAGGGCGCGACGATCAGATCGTCATCCGCCGCATCGTCCGCGTCCTCTTCTGCCGGTTCATCCGCATCCTCGCCCGGCGCAGGGGCGCTGTCTTGCGCGGGCTCAGAGCGGCTGGGCGTCTCGGTCGGCGGGGCGGGTTCGGCCTCCCAAGCGTCTTGTGACACGGCGGGGGTGGTCGTCTGCGCTGCGGTGTCGATCATCGCGCGGCTGGGCTGAAACCAGCTATGCGCGCAATTGGAACATTGCACGTCACGCCCGTTTTCCGGGATCACCGCGTCGTCAACTTCGTATTGCGCGCCGCAATTGGGGCAAACCAAGCGCATATTATTTCCCGTCCCTGCCCGCGTCAGCCTTTTGCTCTTCTGGCCAACCGCTTTGCAATGTTGTAGCAAGCGCGTGACGAAAGTCCAAGAAAATTGGCCATTAATGGCCTGAAATCCAACAAAATAGAGGGCTTGGCAGTGATCGAACTGCAACATGTGGCAATGAGTTACAGCGGCAAAGAGCTGTTGACGGATATGTCGCTCTCGGTTGCGCCGGGATCGTTCCATTTCCTGACGGGCCCCTCTGGCGCGGGCAAAACGACATTTCTCAAGCTGTGCTATGCAGAGTTGCTGCCTACCGCGGGGCAGATGATGCTGTTTGGGCAGGACGCAACCGAGATGGGGCGTGACGAGATTGCGGGCATTCGCCAGCGGATCGGAGTTGTCCATCAGGACTGTCAATTTCTCGAGCATCTGACGCTCGAAGAGAATGTCGCGTTGCCGCTGACGGTGACGCATCGCCCGGTCAATCCCGACGAGCTGCGCGAGTTGCTGGGCTGGGTAGGGCTGGGCCATAGGCGCACCGCGCATCCCGCACAGCTTTCGGGCGGTGAGCGCCAGCGCGCGGCGCTGGCCCGTGCGATCATCACCTCGCCGGATGTGATCCTGGCCGACGAGCCCACGGGTAATCTTGATTACGAGATGTCGCTGCGCCTGCTATCGCTGCTGGTCGAGCTGAACCGGATGGGCAAGACGGTGATGATCGCGACCCACGACCTCAATCTGATCCGCCAGACCAAAGCGCAGGTTCAGGCCCGCGTTCTGCGGATCACCAATCGCCGATTGCAGGCAGCCGGGGCAGATCTGTGATGCGGCTTCCTTTCCTCAATCCCGACCGTCCGGGCGCAGATCATGTCGTGCCGCCCACCGGGTTCACCGCAAGGCTCACGCTTTTCACCGCCGCCGCGATGGCCTTTCTGGCGGTCTTCGCGCTGGCACTGTCGCTCGCAACGGGGCGGCTTGCGCATCGCTGGGCCGACAGTCTGGCGCGTTCGGCCACGATCCGCATCTCAGCGCCGCCCGAGCAGATGGATGCGCAGGTCGCCTCCGTCATGGAGGTGCTCAAGACGACGCCGGGCGTGGCCTCAGAGCGGGTGCTGAGCAATGACGAGATGAAGACGCTGCTCAAGCCGTGGTTTGGCCCCGATCTTCCGGTCGATGCGCTGCCATTGCCCAAGCTGATCGCGGTGACCGAGACGGCGCAGGGTGTGGATGAAGAGGGACTGAGGCTACGGCTGCAAGGCTCGGCCCCGGGCGCGGTATTTGACGATCACACCCGCTGGCGCCGTCCGCTGGTGGCCGCAGCCGAGCGCATCCGCTTTCTTGGCCTGACCTCGCTTTTGCTGATTTTCGGGGCGATGGCGGGGATGATCACGCTGGCCGCACAGGCAGCCCTTGCGGCCAATGGACAGGTGATCGCCACGCTGCGCCTCGTGGGTGCGCGTGACGCCTATATCGCGCGGGCCTTCGTGCGCCGCTTCACGCTGCGCGGTCTGGCGGGGGCGACGCTGGGCATGGCGCTCGGGACCGCCGCCGTCGCGCTGCTGCCCTCACCAGATGCCGCCGGGGGCTTCCTGACGGGCCTTGGATTTACCGGTGTCGGTTGGTTCTGGCCGTTGATCATTCCGCCGATCGCGGCCATCGTTGCCTATACCGCGACACGTTTTGCCGCTGCCCGTATGCTTCGGAGAATTCGCTGATGACTGCCCCGCATGCAACTTCGCCCGGCCCGATAACCCCGGTCACCTATCTGCGGACGATCGCCTATTACATCCATATCGGCCTTGCGACGCTGGTGCTTGGGGTCTGGGGCGTGCTGTTTCAGGTTCTGCCGCATGGGCGCGAAGGTGTGCATCGCGTCGCGGGGATCTGGTCGGGGCATCTGCTCTCGATGGCGCGGGTCTATCTGAACCTACGCTACGAGCTGCGCGGGACATTGCCGCAGGGCGAATGTGTGATCGGGGCAAAGCATCAGAGCTTTTTTGATATCCTGATCATCGCCCATCACATGCCGCGCCGCGCCTTTATCATGAAGAAATCCCTGCTGCGCGTGCCGATCATGGGGTGGTTCGCTCATAAGGCGGGCTGCATCCCGATTGACCGCGCGCGCGGCTCCGAGGCTATGAAGGATATGCTGAACGCGGTGCGTGCGGCACAACAGAGTGAGGGCCTTGGTCAGCTGATCATCTATCCGGAAGGCACGCGCACGCTGCCCGGTGAGAAACGGCGCTACAAACAGGGCATCGGGGCGGTGGCGGTGGCCTCGCATCTGCCAGTCGTGCCGGTCGCGACCAATGTCGGGATGTTCTGGAGCAAGAAGGGCTGGCCGATCCGCTCGGGCGTGGGGGTTGTGGATTTTCTCGATCCGATCGGGCCCGCGCAATCCGCCACAGCCCTTGTGAGCGAGTTGGAGATGCTTGTGGAGACGCGTTCGGATGCGCTCATGGGCGAGGCCGGGTTCGCAGCTCCTGCCCCCTGAGCCTGTGGCGCGGGCAAGAGCCTCCGGCGGGGATATTTGGATCAAGAGGAAGAGGGGGGATGCGATGACGCGCGTCGAGACATTGGAGGCGCTAGAGGCGCTTTACGGCACGCCCAGCGAAGCTGCGCGGATCAAGGTCACGCCCCGGCTCACCGAGGCTTATCGGGCGTGGGTCGCGCGGTCGCGCCTGTGCATCCTGAGCACTGTCGGCCCTGAAGGAACGGATGCCAGCCCGCGCGGCGATGACGGTCCGGTCGTCCGTATCGTCGATGATCGCACGCTTTGGCTGCCTGATTGGAAGGGCAATAACCGGATCGATTCTCTGCGCAATATTGTGCGCGATCCGCGCGTGTCCCTGATGTTTGTTATTGCGGGAAGCACGACGGTGATCCGGGTCAACGGGCGCGCCGTGATCAGTGCCGATCCGGACGTGCTTGGCGGTTTTGAGCGTCAGGGCAAGCAGCCGCGCAGTGTCGTGGTGATCGAGATCGCGGAGGTCTATTCGCAATGCGCCCGCGCCTTGATGCGCGCGGGGATCTGGCGGGAGGGCGATCAGTCTCAGGGCTTGCCAAGCGTGGGCGATATGCTGCGCGAGATCAGCGACGGCACGTTTGACGGCACCGCCTATGATCGCGATTGGCCGGGGCGGGCGGCAAAGACGATGTGGTGATCGCGCTTTGCCGGATCCGGCGGCCCTGTGATCAGGCCGCGAGGCCCTTGCTGCCCATGTCGAGATATTTCTTGCGCCGCGCCTTGAGACGCTCGGCCGGTTTCAGCGCGTCGAGCTCGCTCAACAGCGCTTCGATCTCGCTGCCCACGGCTGCGATTGTTGCCTGTGCATCGCGTTGCGCACCGCCGATCGGCTCTTTGATGATCCGGTCGATCACGCCCAACTTCTTGAGATCCTGAGCCGTCAGGCGCAGCGCCTCGGCGGCTTCGCGCATTTTCTCGGCGTCTTTCCACAGGATCGAGGCGCAGCCCTCGGGCGAGATCACCGAGTAGACCGAATGTTCCAGCATCGCGACGCGGTCGCCGGTCGCAAAGGCCACAGCCCCGCCCGAGCCACCCTCGCCGATGATGACAGAAATCAGCGGCACGCGGATCTGGAGGCATTTTTCGGTCGAGCGCGCGATGGCCTCGGATTGGCCGCGCTCTTCGGCGCCCTTGCCGGGATAGGCGCCGGGCGTGTCGATCAGCGCCACCACGGGCAGGTTGAAGCGATCGGCCAGCTCCATCAGGCGGATCGCCTTGCGATAGCCCTCGGGGCGCGCCATGCCGAAATTGCGCTCGATCCGCGAGGCGGTGTCGTGGCCCTTCTCATGGCCGATCACCACCACGGGGCGGTCGCCCAGCCGGGCCAGCCCGCCCAACACCGCATGGTCGTCGGCGAAGTTGCGATCGCCTGCAAGCGGCGTGAATTCGGTGAAAAGCTGCTCGATATAGGACAGGCAATGGGGCCGCTCGGGGTGGCGCGCGACCTGGCATTTGCGCCAGGCGGACAGATCCTTGTAGAGGTCGCGCAGCATCGCGTCGGCCTTTTTGTCGAGGGCCGCGGCCTCTTTCTCGACATCCATTTTCTCGTTTTGGCGCGCCATCGCGCGCAGCTCCTCGGCCTTGCCTTCGATTTCTGCCAATGGCTTTTCAAACTCGAGATAGGTCATGGATCACCCCGTATCGGAAACTGTCTCTGTCTATGGAGCGCGCGGGGAAGAAATGCAACCGGGCGCGATGATCGGCGCGTCTGCTGAACTCTACATCCGGCGCTGTGCTGCCGTCGCGGGCAAAAAGGGGGCAGGGCTTGCGGGGAAGGGCTGCGCAAAAGTGTCACGACACTGTCACGAGGATGTCATGTCGGGCGTTTAAATACGGAAACGCCCCGGCAAGTAGCCGAGGCGTCCCTGATCCCTCATGCAGTCGGGCCTCCCCTCCCAACCGCTCCGGGAATCACTGATTATAGCGCGATTCGTTCGTACGCGGCTTAATCTTTAATCATTTCGGACTGCCTTACAATCACTTCTGCCTGTTTTATTGAAGCAATGTCCACGAGACGGCCTTTATAGACGGTTGCGCCTTCGCCGCGCGCCTTCGCGGCGTCCATCGCGGCTAGAATTTCACGCGCCTCGGCCACGGCTTCCTCTGAGGGCGTGAAGACCGCGTTGCACAGGGCGACCTGCTTGGGGTGGATCGCCCATTTGCCGACCATACCCAGCGTGGCCGAGCGCAAGGCCTGCGCGCGAAACCCTTCATCGTCGGAGAAATCGCCATAGGGGCCGTCGACCGGCAAGACACCATGGGTGCGGCAGGCCGCCACAATCGCCGTTTGCGCCCAATGCCACGGATCGGCCCAGAATTTCGTGCCCTCCCGCAGCATGTAATAGTTTTCCTGCGTGCCGCCGATCCCGGTCGTGGCCATGCCCATGGAGGCTGCGAAATCCGCAGCGCCGAGGCTCATGGCCTGCAGGCGCGGGCTGGAGGCTGCGATCTCGTCGACATGGGCGATGCCGGCTGCGCTTTCGATGATCACCTCAAAGGCGATTTTCTTTTGCCGCCCCTTAGCGGTTTCAATCGCCGTGACCAGCGCATCCACCGCATAGACATCCGCCGCGCAGCCAACCTTCGGGATCATGATCTGGTCGATCCGCTCGGAGCCTTCCTCAAGCAGCTCTACCACGTCGCGATACCAATAGGGCGTGTCGAGCCCGTTGATCCGCACCGAGAGGTGCTTTGTGCCCCAATCCAGCGAATGGCTCGCCTCGATGATATTGCGCCGGGCTTGCGCCTTGTCATCGGGGGCGACCGAGTCCTCGAGATCGAGATTGATCACATCGGCGGCGGAGGCGGCCATTTTTTCGAAGATTGCGGGACGCGAGCCGGGGCCGAACAATTGGCAACGGTTCGGGCGGGCCGGGGCGGCGGGTTGGATGCGGAAGCTCATGGAGACCCTTTCGCAATGAAGTTACGTTTTTAGTCGTACTTTGGGTATATTCTTGCGCCATTGCTTGCAAGGCGAATTTTGCGTGCGCAGAAAAGAAGCCGCAATGCAGCGAGATGCAGCAGTTGAGAGAAGGATCTTCGATGGTCGTCGAATTTCTCGGGATAGAATTGCCAAATCTCCTGAAATGGGCAAGGAATTCCCCGAGAAATTTCTGTGAGACGCACTACACTCACCGTTAACTCGCAACAGGAGACCGATATGTCGTTGATCAATACCCCCTATCTGCTCTTTCTCGGCGATGCGCCCGATCCGCTGGCCGCCAAGGTGGCACAAGGGATCAGGGACTGGCGCCCGGAATTCGCGCTCGGTCAGTTCCGCATGGAGGGATGCCGCGCCGATATGGGGCTGCCCGACATGACCCTGACCGAGGCCTACCGGGCAGGCTGCCGGACGCTGGTGATCGGCGTGGCCAATCGCGGCGGCGTCATCTCTCAGGCGTGGAAGCGCATTCTGATCGAGGCGCTTGAAGCCGGGATGGATATCGCCTCTGGCCTGCACAACCTTCTGCGCGATGAGCCCGAGCTGGTGGCGAAAGCCGAAATCTGCGGGCGTCAACTGCATGACGTGCGCATCCCTTCGGTGAAATACCCGATTGCCAATGGCGAGAAACGCGGGGGCAAACGTTGCCTTGCGGTGGGCACGGATTGCTCGGTGGGCAAGATGTACACGGCGCTCTGTCTGGAGCGTGAGATGCGCGAGCGGGGCATGAAGGCCAGTTTCCGCGCAACCGGCCAGACCGGCATCCTGATCACCGGCGACGGTGTGCCGCTCGATGCGGTGATCGCCGATTTCATGGCAGGCTCGATCGAATATCTCACGCCGCCCAATGATCCTGACCACTGGGATCTGATCGAGGGGCAGGGGAGCCTGTTCCACATCTCCTATTCCGGCGTAACGATGGCGCTGATACATGGCGGCGCGCCCGATGCGCTGATCCTCGCGCATGAGCCGACGCGCCCGCATATGCGCGGACTTCCCGGCTACAAGCTGCCCAGTCTTGAGCAGCTGCGCGACACCGCCCTCAATCTGGCGCGCGTTGCCAATCCCGACTGTCAGGTCGTGGGCATTTCGGTCAACACGCAGAACATGGATCAGGCGGAGGCGCTGGCCTATCTTGCCAAGCTCGAAGCCGATATGGGCCTGCCTGCCACCGATCCCTACCGCTTCGGCGCGGGCAAGATGGTGGACGCGCTCGCAGCGATCTGATCAACTCTCGAAGGCCGGTGGCGCAGGCGCCCCGGCCTCCCTGAGCCTAACGATAGGAGGTCGCGCATGATCCGCGTGCAACATGATACATTCAAACTGGCACAGGCCTTTACGATCTCGCGCGGCTCGCGCACCGAGGCGCAGGTGCTCAGTGTGACGATAGAGCGGGACGGCGTCACCGGGCAGGGCGAGTGCGTACCCTATGCCCGTTATGGCGAGAGCCTTGAAAGCGTGCGCGCCCAGATCGAGGGGCTGCCTGCGGGGATTTCGCGTATGGAGCTGCAAGAGGCGCTGCCCGCCGGGGCTGCGCGCAATGCGGTCGATTGTGCGCTCTGGGATCTTGAAGCGAAAACTGCGGGCAAAGCTGTTTGGGAGTTGGCCGGGCTGGAGCGCCCAGTGGCGCAGACCACTGCTTACACGCTCTCGCTTGAAGCGCCCGAGAAAATGCGCGCGGCGGCCGCCGGACAGGCGCATCGCCCGCTGCTCAAGATCAAGCTCGGCACGCCCGAGGATCTGCCCCGCCTGCGCGCCGTGCGCGAAGGTGCGCCTGAGGCCCGGATCATCATCGATGCCAATGAGGGCTGGGAGCTGGAAACCTTCCTCGATATTCAGGGCGAGCTGGAGCGGCTCGGTGTCGTGCTCGTCGAGCAACCCTTGCCTGCAGCCGCTGATGAGGCGCTTTCGGGGATCGAGCGGCTGGTGCCGCTCTGCGCCGATGAAAGCTGTCACACCAGCGAGGGGCTGACCAATCTGCGCGGCAAATACGACATCATCAATATCAAGCTCGACAAGACCGGCGGTCTGACCGAGGCGCTGCGCCTGCGCGAGTTGGCGCGGGCCGAGGGCTTTGGCGTCATGGTCGGCTGCATGGTCGGATCGAGCCTCGCTATGGCACCTGCGATGTTGGTCGCGCAAGGAGCCGATTTCGTGGATCTTGACGGGCCGCTGCTTCTGGCCGAAGACCGCCCCGTGCCGCTGCGCTACGAGGGCAGCAAAGTGGACCCGCCAGAGCCCGCGCTCTGGGGCTGAACAGCATAGCAAGGAGATCGAGATGAGCCGGACTGTCTATCTGAACGGGGAGTATCTGCCCGAAGCCGAGGCGAAAGTGTCGGTCTTTGACCGTGGCTTCGTGATGGGCGATGCCGTCTATGAGGTGACGAGCGTTTTGGGCGGAAAGATCCTCGAATTCGAAGGCCATATGAACCGGCTTGCCCGCTCGATGGCCGAGCTTGAGATGACCTGCGATCTGACCCGCGACGAATGGGTCGAGATCCACCGCCAGCTGATCGCGCGCAACAATATTGACGAGGGTCTGATCTACCTGCAGGTCAGCCGCGGCAATGCGGGCGATCGCGATTTCCACTATCCCCCCGAAGGCACGCCGCCGACGGTTGTCCTCTATACCCAAGCCAAGCAAAACCTTGCCAATGATCCCAAGGCGAAGACGGGCATCAAGGTGATTTCACTGCCCGATCTGCGCTGGCATCGCCGCGACATCAAGACGGTGCAGCTTCTCTACCCGTCGATGGCGAAAATGGCCGCTGAAGCACAGGGCAAGCATGATGCGTGGTTTGTCGAGGACGGTTTTGTGACCGAAGGCTCGTCGAACAACGTCTATATCGTCAAAGATGGCAAGATCATCACCCGCCAGCTCAGCCATGACATTCTGCACGGCATCACCCGCGCATCGCTTCTGAAATACGCAGCCGAGGCGCAGATGGAGATCGAAGAGCGGCCCTTCACCATCGAAGAGGCGCAAAGCGCCGATGAGGCCTTCTTCACCTCGGCTTCGGCCTTCGTGATGCCTGTGGTCGAAATCGACAATGCAGCGATTGGCGATGGCACACCCGGACGGGTAGCCGCGCGCCTGCGTGAAATCTATCTCGATGAAAGCCTGAAATCGGCGATCTAAGACGGTCTCTGCCTTCGCGCCGCTACGCGGTGTGGGGGTGAAAACTCACGATCTCGGGCGAGAGCTGACCTGCCTCGACATTCTCGATCAGCAGGCTGGGCTCGCCCTCGATCAGCGCAATCGCATGCGGCCCGCCGCGCGCGGGAATGAACCGGATATCGGCCCGCTCAGGGGGCGGCCCATCCAGCTCTAGCGCGATCGTATCGCCAAGCGAAAAGCCGGTGATCCGGGGTAGCGACAGCTCCTCATCGGGCGCGTCTTGCGCATCCGTGAGCGTCGCTGCGACCCGGGCCATGATCTCGGCATCGGGCGTGGTCTCTGAGCGCGCATGCGTCTGAGCCTCGGCGGTGGTCGGGCTGTAGACTTCATCCAGAGGTAGGACCGCGGGGTCGTCACCGAGCGTCGCGGTGCCCCGCCCACGCACCGGCATCCACGCCTGCATCACATGCCCCATGCGCGCGCTCCAAGACGTCTTCGCGCGGCTCTGCGAGGCCGCAACGCCGCCGCTTTGGGTGCGAGGAGTCCATTCGGCCCAAGCGAGAAGGCCGAGGGCAATTGTGACTCCGAGAAATAGCGCGATCATCGATGGAAGCTCCGTGGTTGGCGCCAATCTGCCGCCACGGGGCCGGGGCTTCAACCCTGCCATTGGGGTCATTTCAAGGCATTGTTGCCAGCTTCCTGAACAGTGGGTGAGCTTGGGAAAGATTGCCCCGCGCTCTGGCATCAGTTGGTTTTTTTGTGGGAGGGTGGCGGAAGCGGCGCGGGTGTCGACTGTCGACAAAAAATTGGCGCAGCGCCTGCCGTGCGGCAGCTTTATCGCCGGTCATGAAACAGCCGCGCAGTGCGCGGCTGTTTCATGATGTATATGAGCAGCAATCAAGCCACGCGGGGCGTGTGATACCAACCTAAAAAATCGTCTCGCAACAAAACAGAATCAGGATGTATGTCATCCAGTTTCACGTTTTGCAGCACCGCCACAGGCTCCTTGTCGAGAAACGCTGTTACGTCTGATCCGGTCTGCGAGATAAAGAAATCTTGCGAAGCGCTATAGCGCTCCACCGTGATCAGCAGGGTTTCGTTATCATCAAGAGTAGTCGGATCATCGTTCGCCGGAGCTGTTGTGTCGAAATCGGTGATCGTTACCGGGTCATAGCCAGAGACATAGAGCGCCCCAAAATGATCGGTTCCCTCACCGCCCGTGAGAGTGTCGCCATCATCCCCCGTCAGCTCATCGTTGCCCGCATTCCCGTCCAGGATATCGGGTTCTCCTCTATTGAAGCCGGCAGCAAAGAGCGTGTCATTGCCGTAGCCCCCATCCAGCGAATCCCGTCCTGTTACTTCCATCAAGAAGTCATCTCCGGAATTCCCGCGCAGTGTATCATCACCATAGCCACCGGTAATCGCGTCATCGCCGGGCCCAGCATCAATCCAATCGTCGCCCGCGCCGCCATTGGCGCCAAAGAAGTCTGAAGCCTCGAATGTGTCGATCATAGCTTGCGTCGAATACGACCTTCCCGCCGCAGTCGCCAACTGACTTCTTGCGCTTTCGTCAATGTCGTCGCCGCCTTTGAGCCAGATATGGTCGTCGCCGCCATTGCCATGGATCGTATCGCTGCCATCAGTCCCTACGAGATTGTTCGGCCCATTTGAGCCGTTCAGACGCGTGCCCTGATCTGTAGCACCTGCGGTGGTATCTTGCCCCGACGTATCGCTATTGCCGCCAGCGGTGGTATCCTGACCGATCTTATCGCCGGTGCCGGCAGCGGTTGGATCCTCATCCGAGCTGTCATCCGTACCGCTCGAAGGGGTCTCTTGACCCGAGCTGTCGCCGGGGGCACCGGCATTCATGTCTTGATCGCTTTCGTCGCCGGAACCGGTATCGCTGGGGTCGTCCAAAAGGTCGCCACCAGTGTCACTGGTATTATCCGAATCCATCTCGGTCTCGTCGGAGGCGCGATCATCGTCGTCGTCTGAATTGTCGTTAAGACCAATGACGAGAGCGAGCGGCAAGAATGCCATGAACAATAGGCCGAGCATGAATAATCTCCGTTGAAAGGTTAACGGAGATATCCCGTCGCATCACGGTCCTGTCAATAAGTTTGATCCTTCAGGGAGAAAAGTTTACCGGGCGGGAAACAAAGCACCGGCCCAACTGGCGATTGTTTCGCGCTAGAGACTGCTCTCCGTGAGCACCTGCTGCAGGATTGGCGCGAGTCGCGCCGCCCAATGGGCCTGCTGCTCAGGGGTCTCGATCAGATCATTGCGCAGTTCGATCAACACGTTGGGCCGACCGGCCTGCAGCGCGTGCCGGTCGATCGAGTCGCCTGTCAGATGGCCGGTATAGGGCTCGTTATCGCCCACGCACAGATCGGGCTCGGCGCGCAGCCGGGCGATCAGCGGCAGCGCTAGGCGGCGGTCGCCCGGGGCATGCAACACCCCCACCTGCCACGGGCGCGGCGCGCGTCCGCGTAGCTGAGGCGTGAAAGAATGCACCGCGCAGATCACCGTATCGGCGCGCCGGGCGGCAAGCTGTTCATAGGCCGTGTGGTAGGGGCGGTAGAGCCGCTCAAGACGCTGTGAGATCTGATCAGGCGTCGCGGCCCGATTGGCCGGGATGATCGTGCCATCGTATAGCTGCATCACCAGCGTCGGGTCATCCTCGCCCCGATTTGGATCAATCACCAGCCGCGAGAAATCCGAGGCGATCATCGGCCCGTCCAGATGGGCCGCCAGCGCCTCAGACAGCCCCAGCGCGCCCACGTCATAAGCGATGTGGCGTCCCATATCCGCAGGCGCGATCCCCAAATTGCCCTCCGCCACCCAATCGGGCACGGTGTTTCGGGCATGATCGCAAGTCACAAGCCAACGTGATCCGCGCGTCTCGCCGGTGATGGTATAAGAGGAAGTCAGAGTCATTATTTCTTCACGCTGGGTCGATATCGCCTAGATAGACCGAAACATCGCGGGAGGGCCAGTTGCAGCCCGGGAAATTTTGCGCCATACCGGGAGCTGGCCCACGAAATGACACCAATTTGATCAGGAGACGAGGACGCATGAGACGCCTTCGCAATGTTAAGATCGTGGCCACGTTGGGCCCATCCTCCTCGGATTACGAGAGCATCAAGGCGCTTTTTGTCGCCGGTGCCGACGTGTTCCGCCTCAATATGAGCCATGGCAGCCATGACGAGCATCGCGAGCGCCACGCGATCATCCGCCGGATCGAGGCCGAATTCGAGCGCCCGATCGCGATCCTTGCCGATTTGCAGGGTCCCAAGCTGCGCGTCGGCACCTTTGCCGATGGTCCGGTCGATCTTGAGGTGGGCGATGCCTTCCGGTTTGATCTTGACCCTACGCCGGGCGACGCCAAACGCGCCTGCCTGCCCCATCCCGAGATTTTCGCCGCGCTCGAGTCGGGCTCGGAACTGCTGGTCAATGACGGCAAGATCCGGCTCACGGTCGATGAGTGCGGCAAGGATTTCGCCAATTGCACCGTGACGGTCGGGGGGGCGATCTCGGACCGCAAGGGCGTGAACGTGCCCGACGTGGTTCTGCCGCTCGCCGCTTTGTCCGAAAAAGACCGCAAGGATCTTGAGTTTGCCTGCGAGATGGGTGTCGACTGGCTCGCGCTCAGCTTCGTGCAGCGCGCCGAGGATGTGCTCGATGCGCGCAACCTCGCCAAGGGCCGCGCCGCGGTGCTCTCCAAGATCGAGAAACCCTCTGCCGTGCGCAGCTTCGATGAGATCCTCGCGGTCAGCGATGGCATCATGGTCGCCCGTGGCGATCTGGGCGTCGAACTGCCGGTTCAGGCCGTGCCGCCGATCCAGAAACAGCTCATCCGCAAATGCCGCGCCGCCGCCAAGCCGGTGATCGTGGCCACGCAGATGCTGGAATCGATGATCGAAAGCCCGATGCCCACCCGCGCCGAGGTCTCCGACGTCGCAGCCGCGATCTACGAGGGCACCGATGCGGTGATGCTCTCGGCGGAATCGGCGGCGGGCCAGTTCCCGGTCGAGGCGGTGGAGACAATGGATAAGGTCGCAATCTCGGTCGAAAGCGACCCGACCTATCGCGAAGTGATTGAGGCCTCGCGCTACGCCAAACGCGAAACCGTCGCGGACGGGATCGTGGCTGCGGCCCGCGAAATCGCCGAGACCACGGATATCTCCGCGATCTGCGCCTATACTCAATCCGGCAAGACGGTGGTGCTGACCGCGCGGGAACGTCCGCGCGTGCCGATCATCGCCTTGTCTCAGCTCGAGTCGACGCTGCGCCGCATCACCCTGACATGGGGTGTGCATGCGGTGCGTTGCGGCGAGCTGACGCGTTTCAAGGAATGCGTGGTCAACGCGGCCCGCGCCGCGCGCGATTACGGCTTTGCCGATGAGACCCAGCAGATCGTTGTGACCGCCGGTGTGCCCTTCAACACGCAAGGCACGACCAACATTCTGCGCGTCGCACCCTGCGATGAGCGATTGATCTACAGCACCGACCCTGAGTAAGCTCTCGAACGGGCGTATAACTTGGGAACTCTGCCGTGGATCTGTCCTGGCTCGATACCGATCTGATCCTGACGATCGGGCTGGGGATCGCGATTTTCGCGATCCCCGCGCTTGTCTCGGCTTTCTCCGACAGCCGCCCGCCACGCGCAGCAACCGTCTCTTTGGTGATCTCCGGCGCGCTGATTTTGCTCGCCGTCTACGCCAAGCCCGGTGGCTATACGATGGATCAGGTGCCCAATGCGGTCGCCCGGACCATCGCAAGCGTGCTCGACTGAGCCCAGCAGCTCCCGCACGCAGCTGAATTCGCAAGTTTCATCTTGCCAAACCGCCCCCGCCCGTCTATCAGGCCCGCTCTAACCCCGCGCGTCCGGCCAAAGTGGCATGCCGAGTCGCGTATCCACACCCTGAAAAGGAGCTGTAAATGCCCAAGATGAAGACGAAATCCGCAGCCAAGAAGCGGTTCAAGTTCACCGCCTCCGGCAAGATCAAAGTCGGTCACGCAGGTAAGCGCCACGGCATGATCAAACGCTCCACGAAATTCATCCGCGACACCGCCGGCACCATGGTGCTGTGCGAAGCGGATACGAAGATCGTGAAGAAATACATGCCCTACAACCGCTGATCGGAGTTCTGAACCATGTCTCGCGTTAAATCCGGTAAAGTCACCCACGCCGCGCACAAGAAGGTGCTGAAAAAGGCGAAAGGCTATTACTCCGCGCGCTCGCGCAACTTCCGCACCGCCACCCAGGCGGTCGACAAGGCCAACCAATACGCCACCCGCGATCGTAAGGCCCGCAAGCGCAACTTCCGCGCCCTGTGGATCCAGCGGATCAACGCTGCGGTGCGCATCGTCGATGCGGATCTGAGCTACTCGAAATTCATCCACGGCCTGGCACTTGCCGGCGTCGAGGTGGACCGCAAAGTTCTGGCCGATCTGGCCGTGCATGAGCCCGAAGCTTTTGCCGCCATCGTTGAGCAGGCGAAAGCCGCCTCGGCCAAAGTCGCTGCCTGATAGGTCTCGACTGACAGAGTTTGCGAAAGGCCGCCCCTCGGGGCGGCCTTTTTCATATCCCGGAACGCTGGAGCGCGCTTTCTCGTCCCCTTCATCTTGGCCCAAATACCTCGGGGGACGCGCGCTTGCGCGCGAGGGGCAGGGCCCCCGCTGCACTCTGCACCAAGACGAGCAAGGGCCGCACCGCACGAGGTTACAAGATGCGGTTTACATGCCCCATCTTGCGACCCGGCTTCACCTCGGTCTTGCCGTAAAGGTGGATCTGGGTGCGGGGCTGGCGGGTCAGCGCAGGCAGCCGCTCCATATCCGCGCCGATCAGGTTTTCCATCTCGACATCGGATTGGCGCGCGCCATCGCCCAAGGGCCAGCCCACGATCGCGCGGATATGCTGTTCGAACTGGTCAATCGCGCATCCCCCTTGCGTCCAATGGCCGGAATTGTGCACGCGCGGGGCGATTTCATTGACGATCAGCGCAGTCGGGGTGACGAACAGCTCGACCCCCATGACGCCGACATAATCCAGCTTGTTGAGGATCTGAGCGGCGATCAGCACCGCATCGGTGCGCTGCGCATCGCTGAT
This sequence comes from Thioclava dalianensis, assembly GCF_000715505.1. Taxonomy (GTDB): domain Bacteria; phylum Pseudomonadota; class Alphaproteobacteria; order Rhodobacterales; family Rhodobacteraceae; genus Thioclava; species Thioclava dalianensis. The sequence continues at coordinate 27,470 of NZ_JHEH01000002.1, read as the reverse complement.
CTGCGCGGGCACGGTCGTGGTGCGCAAGATGCCTTCGCGATGCACATTCTCGCCGGGATCGAAGCAAGCGACCGAGCCGTCGAGCCCGCGCGCGCCGATCACCGAAATCTCTTTGGTAAAGTTCACGAAACCCTCAAGGATCGCGGGCGCACCGGCCATGGCGGCCAGCCCTTCGGTTGCGTCCTCGGGTGTGCGCAGCACGGCCTGTCCCTTGCCGTCATAGCCGAACCGGCGGGTCTTGAGGATGGCGGGCGTGCCGACCTCGGCCAGCGCCTCGGCCAGATCCTCTGCATCATCCACCGCCGCATAGGGGGCGGTTTGCAGGCCCAGATCGGTCAGGAAAGCCTTCTCGACCAGCCGGTCTTGGCTGACTGCGAGCGCGCGGCGATCCGGGCGGATCGGGCGCAGCGTTTCCAGCAGATCGAGCGCCGAGGTCGGGATGTTCTCGAACTCATAGGTGATCACATCGACCGTCTCGGCAAAGGCGCGCAGGGCCTCGGCATCCTCATAGCTCGCCGTGGTCACCCGATGGGCCACATCGCCTGCGGGCGGGTTGGCGCCGGGCTCGAAGATATGGGTGCGAAAGCCCAGCCGCGATGCCGCGACCGACAGCATCCGGCCAAGCTGACCCCCGCCCAGAATGCCGATCACGGTGCCTTGGGGCAGGGGCTCAGTCATCTTGCGGCTCCTGTGGGATCGAGGCGGAGAGGTCGGTGCGCCACGCATCTAGCCGTTGCGCCAGAGCCGGATCGTTCAACGCGAGAATGCCCGCCGCCATCAGCCCGGCATTGGCAGCCCCGGCCGATCCGATCGCCATGGTCGCGACCGGGAAGCCCTTGGGCATCTGCACGATCGAATAGAGGCTGTCGACGCCCGAAAGCGCCCGGGTCTGGACCGGCACGCCGATCACCGGAACACGGGTCTTCGAGGCCATCATGCCGGGCAGATGTGCCGCCCCGCCTGCGCCTGCGATGATCACATGCAGACCACGGCTGACCGCGCTCTTGCCATATTCCCACAGCCGGTCGGGTGTGCGATGCGCCGAGACGATCCGCGTTTCATAGGCAACGCCCAGATCGTCGAGCAGGATTGCCGCCTCTTTCATCGTGGACCAGTCCGACTGGCTGCCCATGATGATTCCCACTTTCACGCCCATAAGGCCCCCTCTCGCCGTTTGAAGCGCGCACTATAGAAATCTGTGCCGTGGCGGCAAGCCCTGCGCGCAGGCGGATCTTCTGTCTTAGGCGATGATATCGGGGGTGAGCTGGTCTTCGATCCGCGCGATCTCATCCTTGAGCGCGAGTTTGCGCTTTTTCAGCCGGACAAGGCGAAGCTGGTCGGAATGGACCGTTTGGGTGAGGGCAATGATTGCCTCGTCGAGGTCGCGATGTTCGCGCTTGAGGACGCCAAGCTTCACGCGCAGCACCTCCTCGTGATCCATCTCGATATGAGCGTTCATAGGTCTGTTTTCCGTATGTGGGGGCTGACCGGCCCGACTCATAGGCCACGCCATCTTGGGTTTAATATAGCAAAATCCGAACGCTGCGGGGGAAAAATCCTCCGGGCGTTTTGCCGCGCCCCCTCTTGCGGGGCCGTGATTGTACGCCCATATTTCTTACCAGAGGGTTGCTGAGATATCGGGGCCCGTAAATTGCAACGTCGCTTGGACAAGGGCTTGCCTGATGACGAAATTGAGTTTTGGCGCGCATCCTTACCTGCTGGGGTTCGACCAGTTGGAGCGCCTCGTAGAGCGGACAGCGAAATCTGGCTCTGACGCCTATCCGCCCTATAATATCGAACAGCGCGGGGAAGACGCCTTCCGCATCACGCTCGCTGTGGCGGGGTTTGGCGATAAAGACCTCTCGATCACGCTAGAAGACCGCGCTTTGGTGATCCGCGGACGGCAATCGGAAGAGGCGGGACAGCGGCTTTATCTCCATCGTGGGATTGCCGCGCGCGCCTTCCAGCGCAGTTTCGTGCTGGCCGATGGTGTCGATGTTGCGGGCGCCGCGATGGAAAACGGGCTGCTGCATATCGACCTGATCCGGGCCCAGCCCGACACGGTGGTACAGACCATCCCAATCAAGAGACCCTGAGGCAGGAGGTACGAAAATGGATACGAAATTCGACTTTGACGGCGAAACGGAAGATCGCATCGTCTATATCCGCGAAGTTTCGGTGGCCGATTTGCCGCAAGAAGTGCAGGACGAATTGGGCGAGGTCGATCATCTCTACGCCGCCCATGACATGAACGGAGAGCGTCTGGCCCTGTTCAAGGACCGCAAGCTCGCCTTCTCGGTGGCGCGGGAATATGACTACGCGCCCGTCTCGGTGCACTGACACCGATCGCGGCGGACTATATGCTTAGAGACGCGCGCTGCGGCGCGCGTCCAGCGCTGAGAGCGCATAGGTCGCTGCCACGCAAAAGGTGAACAGGTAGAGACCCCATCCGGTCTCGATCCGCCCCATCCCCATCCCCTTGGCCACCACGATATAGATCGCGATCAGGAAGATATCCGCCATCGCGAGCTTGCCAAGCACGCGCAATGCGGGGCGCAGCGCCTCCGAGGCCAGCCCGAACTGCACCAGCGCCAGCCCGATCACCTTGAGATAGGGGGCAAAGAGCGCCAGAAACGTGACCAGCACGGCCAGAAACACATCGGTCTGCCACAGGCTTTGCAGCCCCGAGAGCACCGATATCGTGTCGAGCGAGAAAAACGGCAGCAGGCCCGCACGCAGCAAAGGCGCGGACCAAGCGATCGGAAACAGGATCAACAGCGTCAGATTGGCAAATTTCAGCATCGCAACCTGCGCAACGGGGCGGCCTTACTTCTTGGGCATCGGCACCACATTGGGCTGTGTGCCATCTTCCAACTCGTAGCCGAGCGCGGGCAGAATGTCACGCAGATCGCGCTCGAGCAGCTTTAGCTCGGCGCTCACTTTGCGCTCTTCCACCTCGACATCCGTGATCCACTCGCGCAGCTCGTCACAGGTCCTGCGGGCCAGCGCAATCTGCTCTGCCAGTCGGTCGGTCTCTTGCTGGCGCTGCTTGAGAAAAGTCCGGGCGCGGCTCACCTTCTGGTCGGAATAGATCCGTGACAGATCGCGGCTTTGCAGGCTCATCTGCGCGGCCAGCTCCAGCAATTCGGGCTCCAGATCGCCCAGCTCGGGATGGCGGCGCAGATACTCCATCCGCTCGCGCATCGCGTCGAACTCGCCCGAGAGCGCAAAGCTCGCAGAGCGGTCGCTGTCATGGGCGGCGCGGTAGGCCTGCGCCACATCCGTCATCGAGATCTTGAAATTGCGATGGCTGCCTTCAAGCCGCGAGACCCGGCTGGCACTTGGCAGATAGAGCAGCAAGATCAGCGCCAGCGCCGCAACTCCGCCCTGAAGCCAGATCCCGAAATTCGGGACCGGCAGATCGCCCAACCTTGCGTCGATCTCGAGCCAAGGTGCCAGCCCCAGCAGCGCCGCCCCAATCCAGCACAGCGCCGCCAGAGCGCAGAGCAACACCAGTGCGTTCAACGCCTGTCCGGTCAGTGCATAGATCCGCGATACGGCCGCGGTGCCGCCCAAATCGTTCGCCATTGGCCATCCCCCAGATGCCTCAACCCATGATCAAGTGTCGGCGAAAATCCGCTCAAAATCAACTCTTGTTTAGAGATCAAGGGCTTCGCGCCGGGATCTTGGGTGGGCTTAGCGCAGAGTGCCGATCGGCCCGTCGGCCCGGCCATGGATGAATTGCTGGATATACGGGTCCGGCGTCGTGTCCAGATCCGCGATTGGCCCCTCCCAGCGGATCTTGCCCGCATGGATCATCGCGACCCGGTCCGCGATGGCGCGCACCGAGCTCATATCATGGGTGATGGTGATCGCGGTGGCGCCCATCTCCGAGACGATCTCGCGGATCAGCGCGTTGATCACCCCGGCCATGATCGGATCGAGCCCGGTCGTCGGCTCGTCAAAGAAGATGATCTCCGGATCGGCGGCGATGGCGCGGGCAAGCCCGACCCGCTTTTGCATGCCGCCCGACAGCTCGGCGGGAAAGAGATCGGCCACATCCGCATCCAGCCCGACCCGGCGCAGCTTGTCCAAGGCGATGGCGCGCGCCTCAGCCTTGGGGCGCGCCAAACTTCCGCGCAGCAGTCGAAACGCGACATTGTGCCAAACCGGCAGGCTGTCAAACAGGGCCGCCCCCTGAAACAGCATACCGAACCGTGCGAGGAACGCATCGCGCGCGCCGTTGCGAATGTCCTGCCCGTCCAGGCGGATCGTGCCGCCATCGGGCTGGACCAAGCCAAGGATGCATTTGAGCAGCACCGATTTGCCCGTGCCCGACCCCCCGATGATGACGGTCGACTGGCCCGAAGGCACGACCAGATCGACGCCGCGCAGCACCTGCTTGGCGCCGAAAGATTTGCTGAGGCCGGAGATTTCGATCATGCCGAGAAGAACGCCTCCGTCAGCAGATAATTCGCAGCGAGGATCGCGACCGAGGCCGCGACCACCGCCGATTTCGTCGCATGACCCACGCCCTGCGCGCCGCGCCCCGATTGCATGCCGTGATAGCAGCCCATCAGTGCCACGATGAAGCCAAAGGCCGCGCCTTTCACCAGCCCCGAGCCCACATCCCAGAATTGCAGGAAGTCCCACGTGTTCTTGAGATAGGTGGTCGAGTTGAAGCCCAGCCGCGTTGTGCCCACGGCCCAGCCGCCCATGATCCCGATGATATCGCCCACGCCCACCAGCAAAGGCACGCAAAGCGTGGCGGCCAAGACCCGCGGCACGGTGAGATATTTCATCGCATTGGTCGAAAGCGTGGTGAGCGCGTCGATCTGCTCGGTCACTTTCATCGTCCCGATCTCGGCGGCGATCGAGGAGGCCACGCGGGCTGCCACCATCAAGCCGCCCAGCACCGGGCCCAGCTCGCGCACCATGCCGATTGCGGTGATCGAGGGGACGACCTGCTCGGCCGAGAACCGTGCGCCGCCCGCATAGATTTGCAGAGCGAGTGCGGCACCCGTGAACAGCGCGGTCAGTCCCACGACGGGCAATGAGAGCCAGCCGATATTGAGACAGGCGCGCCAGAACTCATTGAAATAGAACGGGGGGCGGACAAGATGCGACAGCGTCTCGCCCGCAAAGAGCGTCACCCGCCCGGTCGCGCCCAACGCGCCGAGCGTGGCGCGTCCGAGGGCTGCGAGCGGGGCGGTCCATCTGCTCATCCGAGGCTCTCGCGATAGTGGCGGGCATAGCGCGGCCCAAGCCCGGTCAGGATCTCATAGCCGATGGTGCCTGCCAGATCGGCCAGCGCATCCACGCCTTGATGGGGACCGATCAGATCCAGCGTCTCGGGGACCTCTGCGAGATCGGTGACATCCACCGTCAGCAGATCCATCGACACTCGTCCGCGCAGCGGGCAGGGGGTCTCGCCCGCGTAGAGATGGGGGAGGTTCGAGAGCACGCGGTGAATCCCATCGGCATAGCCCGCCGAGATCGTCGCGATCTTGGTGACCCGCTCGGCATGCCATGTATTGCCGTAGCCCACCGGCTCGCCGGGCTGCACGATCCGCGTCTGGATCACCGGCAGCGACAGGGTCGCGACATGCCGGGCCTCGGTAAAGGGGCGCCCGCCATAAAGCCCGATGCCGGGCCGTGTCATGTCGAAATGATAGCCCGGCCCAAGCAATGTGCCGCCGGTTGCCGCCAGCGAGCGCGGCACATCTAGGCCCTGCGTCATCCGGGTGAACTCGGCCAGTTGACGGGCGTTCATCTCATGCGCAGGCTCATCGGCGCAGGCAAGGTGGCTCATGATCAGCGCGGGCGATTTGGCCAGCAGCGCAGGCGCTGCCTTTGCCCAGTCATCGGCCTCAAGCCCGAGCCGGTTCATCCCGCTATCGAGCTGCACGCCAAAGGGCGCATCGGGCAGAGCCGCCATCTGGCGCGCGATCTGCTCGGCAGAGTTGAGCATCGGGATCAGCCCGGCCTCTCCGATCAACCGCGCATCGCCCGACATATGCCCGCCCAGCACGAAGATCCGCGCCTCGGGGCCAAGGGCTGCGCGCAGATCCGCGCCTTCCTCGGCCTGCGCCACGAAGAACTCCCGCGCGCCGGCTTGAGAAAGCGCCTGCGCCACGCGGGCCGCCCCCAGCCCATAGCCGTTTGCCTTGACCACCGCCGCCGTACGGGTGCTGGTGCCAGAGCACCGGTCGAGGGCGCGCCAATTCGCGACCAGCGCCTCAAGATCAATGCTCAAAACTGCTTGTGTCATGGTCTCTTTCTTCTGTACACGCGCCGCCCCGGTCAAGCCCAAAGCGCGGCGGTCCCGATCATCCGCGCGGGCGCATCAATTGCTTGAGCGCGCCATGCAGCATCTGCACCTCTGAGCGCGTCATCGCAAACCGCGTCCACATGTTGCGCAGGTTGCGCTTCATCATCGGGGCCTTCTCAGGCGGGTGGAAGAACCCGGCCTCCTCAAGCCGCCCCTCGAAATGATCGCCCCATTTCTCGACATCCACCGCCGTCGCGGGTTCATGCCCGGCCAGACCGGGATCGAGCGGCACCGACTCGAGCGTATGGCGCGAGTATTCATAGGCCGATAGCAGCACCGCCTGCGCGAGGTTGAGCGAGAAGAAATCGGGATTGACCGGCACGGTGATGATCGCGTTGGCCCGGGTGATGTCGTCATTTTCCAGCCCGGTCCGCTCGGGGCCAAAGAGGATGCCCACCTTTTCGCCCGCCACGATCCGACGGCGCGCCTCGGTCATCGCAGCCTCGGGCGTGTAGATCGGTTTGGGCAGCTCGCGCCCGCGCGCGGTGGTGGCAAAGACGAAGTCGCAATCGGCCACAGCGGCGGGTACATCCGCGAACACGCCCGCGAAATCCAGCACCGGCCCGGCCGCCCCCGAAGCCATCGCCACCGCCTTGGGATTGGGCCAGCCATCGCGCGGGTCCACGATCCGCATCCGGCGCAGCCCGAAATTGAGCATCGCGCGCGCCGCCGCCCCGATATTCTCGCCCATTTGCGGACGCACGAGGATGAAGGCGGGTTGGGCCGGATCGGGCAGGCTGGGGGCGGGTTTGGCAGGCATGGGAACTCCTTTGGCGCCTCCAATAGGCGCGCGCGTGGCCTCTGGCAAGGGCGCTGCGGTTGCGTTAAGACGCGGATCAAGCCGTAAAAGGAGCCGTACATGGCCGAGGATCGCCCGCAGATTTACCTGATCACACCGCCCGCCTTCGAGGTGGAGACATTTGCCCCCAAACTGGGCGCCGTGCTTGATGCCCATGAGATCGCCTGCATCCGGCTGTCGATCGCGCTCAAGGACGAGTTGGAGATCGGGCGCGTTGCCGATGCGCTGCGCGCGCAGGCCCATGCCCGCGACGTGGCGCTGGTACTCGAGACCCATGTGCAACTGGTCGAACGCCATGGCCTTGACGGGGTGCATTTTACCGATGGCCCGAAACAGATCCGTTATGGCCGCAAGACGCTTGGTGACGAAGCGATCGTGGGCAGCTATTGTGGGAATTCGCGCCATGACGGCATGAGCGCGGGCGAGGCGGGGGCAGATTATGTCTGTTTCGGTCCGATCGGGGCGACCAGCCTTGGCACCTCCGAGCCGGCCGAGCATGAGATGTTCGCTTGGTGGTCCGAAGTGATCGAGGTGCCTGTCGTGGCCGAGGGCGCGCTGACCGAAGAGCTGGTGGCGAAATTCGCCCCGGTGACGGACTGGTTCGCTCTGGGCGAAGAGATCTGGCGTGAAGATGACCCGGCAGCCGCGCTGGGGCGTTATATTGCAGCAATGGGGTAAGCGATGACGGGTTGGCTGGGAGATGGCGACGGGCCGATGGGCGATCACGGGGCCTTCATGGACTCCGAATTGCAAGTGCCACGCGCCGATCTGGCGGCCCATATTCGCCAGCTAGAGGGGCCGCGCAATCTGATCGCGCTGGTCGGCGCGCCCGGATCGGGCAAGTCGTATCTCGCCCGCCAATTGGCGCAGGCGCTGGGCGATGAGGCCGCCATCGTGCCGATGGATGGCTTTCATCAGGACAATGCATGGCTCGACGCCCGAGGCCTGCGCGCCGTGAAAGGTGCCCCCCAGACCTTCGATGTCGCGGCGCTCCATGCCTGCCTTGAGCGCCTCCGCGACGCGCGCGAGCCCTGCACGGTGCCGATCTTTGATCGTGACATCGATGCAGTGGTCCCCGATGGCGACACGGTACCCGCGCGTGCGCGCTACATTTTGATCGAGGGCAATTACCTGCTTTTGACTCAACCGGGCTGGCGCGATCTCTACCCGCTATTCGACCTCTCGGTGCGCATCGAGGTGCCCGAGGCCGAGCTGCGCGCACGGCTGATCCGGCGCTGGCAGCAACAGGGTTTCGCCCCCGATATCATCTCCAAGAAAGTCGAGCAGAACGACCTGCCCAATGGCCGGGTGATGCTGCGCGAGGGCCGCGCCGCCGATCTGGTGGTTCGCGACTAGGCCCTGCGGGGCGATTTCAGGTCTGCACCCGCGATCTTTTGAAGCGCGTTCCGCGTTGCAATTGCGCTTGTCGAAACCGGGCAGGGGGCGCTGCCCCCTCTTCGGCTGCGCCGAATTCACCCTCGAGGTATTTGGGTCAAGATGAAGAAAAACGCCCGGGTCCGGGCCCTGCTGCGGGCAGCTGACCGGGCGCTTCCTCTTGAGCGAAATATCCCAAGGGGAGGCTGTGCGGCACGCGCAGCCGGGGGCAGAGCCCCTTTGCCGCGTTGCCGGGGCCTGCGCGAGGTTGCATTGGCGTCCACCTGCGGCTAACCCATATGCGACGATTTTTCCGGGGAAAGACATGCAAGAGCTTCGCGACAAATATCTCACCGCCGTTGCCGAGACATCTGACGAGGGCGCGCTCGAGGAGATCCGCCTCGCGGCCCTGGGCAAGAAGGGCGAGATCAGCCTGAAGATGCGCGAATTGGGGAAGATGAGCCCCGAGGAGCGCCAGAGCACGGGCAAGGCGCTCAACCTGCTCAAGGATGAGATCGACGCCGCCCTGCGCGCCAAGAAAGCCGCACTCGCCGATGCCGCACTCGATGCGCGCCTGCGCGAGGAATGGCTCGACGTGACGCTGCCGGGCCGTCCGCGCCGCGCGGGCACGATCCACCCGGTCTCTCAGGTGATGGATGAGGTCACAGCGATCTTTGCGGATATGGGCTTTGCCGTGGCCGAGGGTCCGCAGATCGAGGATGACTGGCACAATTTCGACGCGCTCAACATCGCGCCCGAGCATCCCGCGCGCCAAGAGCATGACACGTTCTTCATGCATCGCGCCGAGGATGACCCGCGCCCGCCGCATGTGCTGCGCACCCATACCTCGCCGGTGCAGATCCGTGCGATGCTCGATCAGGGCGCGCCGATCCGCGTGATCGCGCCGGGGCGGGTGTACCGGATGGATATGGACCAGACCCATACGCCGATGTTCCACCAGATCGAGGGCATGGCGATTGGCCGCGATATCTCGATGGCCAATCTGAAATGGGTGCTCGAGGAGTTCTTCTCGGCCTATTTCGGGATCAAGGTGAAGACACGGTTCCGCGCCTCGCATTTCCCCTTCACCGAGCCTTCGGCCGAGGTCGATATCCAATGTTCATGGGTCGACGGTCAGCTGCGCATCGGCGAAGGCGATGGCTGGATGGAGGTGCTGGGCTCGGGCATGATGCATCCCAAGGTGCTGCAATCGGGCGGGATCGACCCGAGCGAATGGCAGGGCTTTGCCTTTGGCATGGGGATCGACCGGATCGCAATGCTGAAATATGGCATTCCCGATCTGCGGGCGTTCTTCGAGTCTGACCTGCGCTGGCTGAAGCATTACGGGTTCAACCCGCTGGAGCTGCCGACGGTGTTTGGCGGGTTGAATAGGTGAAGAGGGACGACGAATATCTTCGTGAGCTTCTTGTCGAGTTTGAAGCACGCGATGATTGGCTGATTGTGGTCGCGGAGCATCTAAACATGTCTGCTGATGAACGTCGCAGGCATTATCACGTGCTGCTGTTGTGCGACGCAGAATTGCTGGCACCAGTTGCCAAATCGACCTATCGTATTACGAGTGCGGGGCACGACTTTTTGGAAGCGACGCGTGACGCAGGAATTTGGGCGAAGACCAAGGAAGTCGTTGCAAGAGAGGGCGGAAGTGCGACGCTCGATATTCTGAAAGAACTCGCTACCGGTCTATTGCGAAAGCAGATCGAGGAGCGGACTGGACTGAAGCTTTAACCCCCCATGCCCACCCCCATCACCTTCACCTTCGGCGACAACCGCGCGCTCTGCGACCAGCTCCTCGCCCTGATCCGCGCGGGCAAGAAGACCGCGACCTGCGGCGCGCTCGCTTACTTCACCGAAGGGGGAGAGGACATGCCGGTTGTGGGGCGGCAGGACATTGCGCTCGATTGGGATGGCAACCCGGCGCTCAAGATCGAGACCATCGAGGTCACGATCCGGCGCTTTTGCGATGTGGACGAGGATTTCGCGCTGGCCGAGGGCGAGGATGACACGCTGGAAGGCTGGCGGCGCGCGCATCAGGCCTATTTCACGCGTAACGGAGGGTTTACCCCGGAGATGGAACTGGTTTGCGAACGGTTTCGCTTGGTAGAAGACCTAAAAGGAGCCAAGTGATGACGAACCAAACCCGCCTCTTCGACACCCCCAAACATGAGCAGACCCCCGAGCAGCGCCGCTTTGTCGCCCTCACGGAGGTTGCCTATACCACTGTCGATTTCGGCGCGGCGTTTTGTTTCGTGCTGGGCTCGATCTTCTTTTTTTACGACAGCCTGATGATTCCCGGCACGTGGCTTTTCCTCATAGGCTCGATCCTTTTCGCAGCAAAACCCTCGATCCGGCTCTGGCGGGAGTTGAAACTTCTGCGCATGGGCGATTACAAGGACGTCGCGCAGCGCAAGTAACCCCGAGGGAAGCCCATGAAATTCACCCTGTCCTGGCTCAAGGAGCATCTCGAGACCGACGCCAAGATCGAGGACATCGCCGATGCGTTGACCGATCTGGGGCTTGAGGTCGAGGAGGTCGTCAATCCGGCCGAGCGTCTGGCGGGCTTTACTCTGGCCAAGGTGACGGCGGCGTCTCAGCATCCCGATGCAGATCGGCTGCGCGTGTGCACCGTGGCCACCGATGAGGGCGAGCGCCAAATCGTCTGCGGTGCGCCCAATGCGCGCGAAGGCATCACGGTGGTGCTGTGCAAGCCGGGCGATTACGTGCCGGGGCTGGATATCACGCTTTCTGTCGGCAAGATCCGGGGCGTCGAGAGCCACGGGATGATGGCCTCGGAGCGCGAGCTGGAGCTGTCGGACGAGCATAACGGCATCATCGAGCTGCCCTCGGGCGAGGTCGGTCAGTTGTTCACCGACTGGCTGGCGCAGAACCGTCCCGAAGCGGTCGATCCGATCATCGATATCTCGATCACCCCCAACCGCCCCGATGCGCTGGGCGTGCGTGGGATTGCGCGCGATCTGGCGGCGCGGGGCTTGGGGACGCTCAAGCCGCTGGCCGAGACCGTGGTGCCCGGTACGTTCGATTCGCCGGTGGCTGTGCGCATCGCGGATGCGCTGAAGCAAAAGGGCGCGCCGCTTTTCGCCGGTCGCGTCATTCGCGGCGTCAAGAACGGGCCCAGCCCGGCATGGATGCAAAAGCGTCTGCGCGCCATCGGTCTGCGCCCGATCTCGGCGCTGGTCGATATCACCAACTATTTCACCTATGACCTGAACCGCCCGCTGCATGTGTTCGACATGGCGAAGGTGACGGGCGATCTGGTGATCAAGCCCGCCGAGGGCGGCGAGCGTTTCGCCGCGCTCGACGAGAAAAGCTACAGCTTGCGCGCGGGCGATATGGTGATCTGCGATGATGCAGGCGTCGAGAGCCTTGCCGGGATCATGGGCGGGCAGAGCTCGGGCGTCGATGAGGACACGGTCGATCTGTTCCTCGAAAGCGCCTATTGGGATCCGATCACGATTGCCGCAACGGGCCGCGCGCTCAAGATCAACTCCGATGCGCGCTACCGGTTTGAGCGGGGCGTGGACCCGGCCTTCACGCGGCCCGGGCTGGAGCTGGCGACGCAGATGGTGCTGGATCTGTGCGGCGGTGAGCCCTCGCATGTGGTGCAAGATGGCGCCGTGCCCGATACGCAGCGCGCCTATCGGCTGGACACGGCGCGGGTGGTCTCGCTCGTGGGGATGGAGATTCCCGAGGCCACACAGCGCGAAACGCTCACCGCTTTGGGCTTTGCGCTCGATGGCGATATGGCGAGCCCGCCAAGCTGGCGTCCCGATGTGCGCGGTGAGGCCGATCTGGTCGAGGAAGTGGCCCGCATCGCCTCGCTCACCCGGCTGCAAGCGACGCCGATGGCGCGCGAGACCACCGGCGTGCCCGAGCCGATCCTCACGCCGCTTCAGACCCGCACCGGCATGGCGCGGCGCACGATCGCGACGCTGGGCTACAATGAATGCGTGACCTATTCCTTCATCGATGGGGCGGCGGCGGCACTCTTTGGGGGCGGTTCCGATGCCACGCGGCTGGAAAACCCGATCTCGTCCGAGATGACGCATATGCGCCCCGATCTGCTGCCGGGCCTCTTGCAGGCAGCGGCGCGCAATCAGGCACGCGGGTTTGCCGATCTGGCGCTGTTCGAGGTGGGCCCCGCATTTCAGGGCGGTGAGCCCGGAGAGCAGGTGATCCAGGCCTCGGGGCTGTTGGTGGGGCAGGCGGGTCCGCGCGATCCGTGGGGCTCGCGTCGCCCGGTCGATCTCTACGACGCTAAGGCCGATCTCGAAGCCGTGCTGGGCGCCATCGGTGCGCCCGCGCGCGCCCAGATCAATCGCAAACTCGATGGCTGGTGGCATCCCGGGCGCGCCGGCACGCTGGCGCTTGGTCCCAACGTGATGGCGAGCTTCGGTGAGATCCACCCCAAGATCCTGCGCGAGATGGATGTGAAAGGGCCTGCCGTGGCCTTCACGATCTGGCTGGAGAACGTGCCCTTCCCGAAGAAGAAAGGCGCGGCCCGCCCGGCTCTGGGCAGCTCTGATCTGCAAGCCGTCGAGCGCGATTTCGCCTTTGTCGTGGATGCGCAGGTTGAGGCGATCACGGCGGTGAATGCCGCACTCGGGGCGGATAAGAAGCTCATCGAGAGCGTGCAGGTCTTTGACCAGTTCACCGGCCCCAAAGCCGAGGCGCAGATGGGTGCGGGCAAGAAATCCATCGCGCTGTCGGTGCGCCTGCAGCCGCGCGATGCCACGCTCACCGAGGCCGAGATCGAGACCGTCAGCGGCAAGATCGTGGATAAGGTCAGCAAGGCCACGGGCGGCAGCCTGCGCAGCTAAGCGCCGCACGCCTGTCAGATCACAGGGCCCCCGCTGCGCGCGGGGGCCTGTTTTGTTTGACGCTCACAGCGCGCGGGTCTCGGGGGTGGTAGGGGGCGCGATCCGCGTCTGGCCCCGGTTGATCCGCCCCGCGAGCCAGACGCTGCCCAGCACGATCAGCGCGCCCAAGGTTTGCACCCGCCCAAGCCGCTCTCCCAGCACGAGCCAGCCCAGCACGACCGCGCTCAGCGGGCTGAGAAAGCCAAAACTGGTGACGGCGGCGGGCCCCAGCCGGGCGATCCCGCGAAACCAGAAGAAATAGCTGATCGCCGCCCCGAACAGCCCAAGCCAGAGAAAGCCCGCGATGTTGCGTACCGAGAGCGGCGGCAGGGCGGGCTCCAGCGCGAAGGCCAATGGCGCGAGCAGCAGGCCACCCGCCGTGAGCTGCCACGCGGTGAAGGTCAACGCGGGCACAGGCGGCTGCCATCTGCGCGTTAGAACAACGCCCGCCGCCATCGAGCCCGCGCCAATCAGCGCCGCCCCCACGCCCAGCGGATCGAGCTTCGCATGCGGCTGCAAGACCAGCAGCGCCACACCCACGAGCCCCAAAACCGCCGCACCAAGCGCCCCGCGTGACAGCGGCGTGCCCAGCCACCCCCGCGCCAGCAGCAGTACGATCACCCACGAGCCCAAAACCCGCCGCACCAAGCGCCCCGCGTGACAGCGGCGTGCCCAGCCACCCCCGCGCCAGCAGCAGTACGATCAGCGGCTGCACCGCGCCCAGCACCGCCGCGACCCCGCCCGGCAGGCGATAGGCCGCGACAAACAGCGCCGCCCAAAACAGCGTGAAATTCAGCGCGCCGAGCAGGAAGACCCGGCCCAGCCAGCGCCGCTCGGGCAGCTGGCGCACAACCAGCAGCAAGATCAGCCCGGCGGGCAGGGCGCGCAGCATCGCGGCGGTGAGAGGATAACCCGGCGGCAGCAACTGGCTCGTGACGATATAGGTGCTGCCCCAGATCACGGGGGCCGAGGCGGTCAGGACTACGTCGAGTTGGCGGGGCATCGGAACTCCTTTTATCTTGACGTCAAGATATATCGCGACATCTTGACGTCAAGATAAATTTCCAATGCAATGTCTTTCATGGATCAGGTCGATAGAATTTTGGAGCAATGGCGGGCCGAGCGCCCCGATCTCGATGTCTCCGCGATGGGGGTGCTGGGGCGGCTCAAGCGCCTGCATGATGCGCTGTTGGCGGAGCTTGCGGCCCTCTACAGCGCCCATGGGCTCAACGCGGCAAGCTTTGATGTTCTGGCGACCTTGCGGCGCTCGGGCGCGCCCTATGCGCTCAGCCCGTCGGATCTGATGGCATGGACGATGGTGACATCGGGCACGATGACCAACCGGCTGGACAGGCTTGAGGCGCGCGGCTTGATCGCGCGCAAGCGCAACCCTCAGGATGGGCGCGGCTCGGTCGTGGCGCTGACGGAGCCGGGCTTTGCGGTGATCGAGCAGGTCGTCACCGCGCATGTCGCCAATCAGCACCGGTTGCTGGCAGCGCTTGATCCAGACCAGCGCGAAGCGCTCGATGCTTTGCTCAAGACATGGCTTGGTGCCTTTGAGCCGGTGCCGGAGCCCGCGTCTAGCGCGGCTGATCGGATGGGTGATTGACCCCGTCATTCCACGGCACGGGATCGAGGTCGCGCGGGTTCACGCCCTCCAGGCAGGCTGCGTTGACACCATATTGCTCTGGGTTCGAGCGGCGCTGGTGATGCGTGTAATTCCCGCAGGTCTTGCAGAAATAGTGCTTCGCCGTGCCTGTGCCGAATTGATAAAGGCTCAGATTGTCCGCGCCCTGCACGATGCGGATGCCTGAGAGCGGCGCCGAGACCGCAATCGCGCCCCGTCTGCGGCAGAATGAGCAATCGCAGCGCCGTGCAGTGGCGAGCCCGTCCGACAGCGTGACCTCCATCTTCACCGCGCCGCAATGGCATGAAAACGGGTGGGGCGTCTGCAGCGTTGGTACTGTCATCGGGGGCTCCTGATCTGAGAGAGGGGGCGGCGCACGGGCCGCAAGCCGCGAGACGGTCTAGCGCGCGCGGAAGGCTGCCCAAAGCGTGCCCGGATCGATTTCAAGCATAGCGCTCCGCACAGCGCAAGTCCGGGGGATGGGGTCTCAGGCGAGCCTCAGGGCGTGGCGATCACCATCGGCTTGCCGCCCGCCATCAGCTCCAGCCGGTCGTCGCGGATCTCCACGGCATCGACCCGCGCAATCGCCGAGCGGAAGGCCTGCTCGACCGCCATCACGGGGCCCGGGCAGGCCATCCGGGTGCCTGCCAGCTCGCCAATGCGCACCCGGCCGTCCTGCTCCGAGATCCGCCCGTTATAGTGATTGCATCCCGAGCGCCCCGCGATCAGCCCGGCTTCGGGATGGGTGAGCGTCACCTCGATATCCTTGGGCACTGGCTTTCCGGCGATCTCGACCACTTCCCAGACCGCATTGGGCGCGACCGCTTCGAGCGGATCGGTGGGGTCGGATTTGCAGCCCGCAAGCGTCAGCGCAAGGGCCGCACCCGCTGCCATCCCAGTCCAGAGGTGTCGCATCGCTCTCTCCTTTTCGCGCCTGATCGGCAGGTCGTCCTGCAGGCGGCCTGCCTCAGGCAGACTGTGCACATGGGATCTTTTAGGGGGATCGCCCGGCGCGCGCCAGCCGCCCGCCATGTTTTCTATGCGACATCGGCGCGCATCCGGCTTGGCCCGCGTGGCGGTTCGCTTTATGGTGCGGTCTGCGCGGGCCAAAAGGATGTTTCCCATGATCAACGAACTCGGGCATTTCACGCTGATTCTGGCGCTTGCAGTCGCAGTTGTGCAGACGGTGGTGCCGTTGATCGGCGCGCAGAAGGGCTGGCGCGGCTGGATGGCTGTCGCTGATCCCGCGGCCACCACGCAGTTTTTGCTTCTCGCGATCAGCTTTGCGGCGCTGACCCATGCCTTCGTGGTCTCGGATTTCTCGCTCAAGCTGGTCTGGGCGAACTCGCATACCGACAAGCCGATGCTCTACAAGGTGACCGGGGTTTGGGGCAATCATGAGGGCTCGATGCTGCTCTGGGTGCTGATCCTGTCGCTGTTCGGGGCTGCGGCCTCGTGGTTCGGAAGCGCCTTGCCGCCGCGCCTGCGCGCCCGTGTGCTGGCTGTGCAGGGCTCGATTGGCGTCGCGTTTCTGATCTTTATAGTCTTCACCTCGAACCCGTTTCTGCGCCTTGCCGAGCCGCCCTTCAACGGGCAGGGGATGAACCCGCTGCTGCAAGATCCCGGCCTCGCCTTCCACCCGCCCTTCCTTTATCTCGGCTATGTCGGCCTTTCGATGGCGTTCTCCTTCGCGGTCGCGGCCTTGATCGAGGGCCGTGTCGATGCGGCTTGGGCGCGCTGGGTGCGGCCTTGGACGCTCGCGGCGTGGATCTTTCTGACCATCGGGATCGCGATGGGCTCTTGGTGGGCCTATTACGAGCTTGGCTGGGGTGGGTTCTGGTTCTGGGATCCGGTCGAGAACGCCTCCTTCATGCCGTGGCTTCTGGCGGGTGCGCTCTTGCATTCGGCCATCGTGGTCGAGAAGCGTGAGGCGCTCAAAAGCTGGACGATCCTGCTTGCGATCCTCGCCTTCGGCTTCTCGCTGATCGGGACGTTTATCGTGCGCTCGGGCGTGATCACCTCGGTGCATTCCTTTGCCTCGGACCCCAAGCGCGGTATCTTCATTCTGGCGATCCTCGGGGTGTTCCTGGGCGGAGCGCTGACGCTTTATGCCGCCCGCGCAGGCGCGATGCAGGCCAAGGGCGTGTTCTCGATGGTCTCGCGTGAAAGCGCGCTGGTCTTGAACAATATCCTGTTGGCGGTGGCGGCCTTGGTGGTGTTCGTGGGCACGATCTGGCCGCTCGTGGCCGAGATGGCCTTTGACCGCAAGCTCTCGGTCGGCGCGCCCTTCTTCGATCAGGCTTTCACGCCCTTTATGGTGATCCTCGCATTAGTGCTGCCTGTGGGCTCACTCATCCCGTGGAAGCGCGCGAAACTGGGGCGGAGCCTGCGCAACCTGATCCCCGCGCTGGTGCTGGCGCTCGCTTTGGGCGGGTTGGCTTGGGCGATGGAGACGGGCAATTCGCTGCTCGCGTTGATCGCAACCTTCCTTGGCGCATGGCTGGTCTTTGGTGCGGCCACCGAGCTGTGGCTGCGTGCGGCGCGCAAGCCTGCGCGCCTGTTGCGCCTGCCGCGTGCGGATTGGGGCAAGGCCACGGCGCATGGCGGGCTTGGTATCACCTTCATCGGGGTCGGGCTTTTGCTGGCGGGGCAGGTCGAGGATATCCGCGTGGCGCAGATCGGCGAGCGCTTTGGCGTGGATGGCTATGAGATCACGCTCAACTCGGTCAATGACGTGCAGGGCCCAAACTACACCGCAACCCGCGCGAAGATGACGGTCACGCGTGACGGCAAACCGATCGCCACCCTCTATCCCGAAAAGCGCGTCTTCCCGGTGCAGCGCATGCCCACGACGGAAGCCGCGATCCATGCGGGGTTCTGGGGCGACGTCTATCTGGTGGTCGGCGATCCTCAGGACAATGGCGGTTACGCGGTGCGGACCTATATCAAGCCCTTCGCGGATTGGATCTGGGGCGGCGCGATCCTGATGGCACTGGGCGGCTTGCTGAGCCTGAGCGACCGGCGCTACCGGGTCGCGGCGGGCGCGCGCAAGGCGCAGCTCTCGGCCCATCACGCAACACCGGCGGAATAAGCGATGCTTAGGTCACTCCTGCTCAGTTTTGTTTTGCTTATCTGGGCCGCGCCCGGATTTGCGGTGCAGCCCTCAGAGATGCTCAAGGATCCCGCCCTCGAGGCGCGGGCCCGTGAGATCTCGAAAGACCTGCGCTGCCCGGTCTGTCAGGGCGAGAATATCGACGATTCGAATGCCGATGTGGCGCGCGATTTGCGGGTGCTGGTGCGCGAACGGCTGAGCGCAGGCGATACCAATCAGCAGGTGATCGATTACATCACGGCGCGCTATGGCGAATATGTTCTGTTTAACCCCGAGAAGACCGGGGCCAATCTCGTGCTGTGGTATCTGGGGCCTGCGGTGTTTCTGATCGCACTGATCGGGGGCTTTGCCTATATCCGCTCGCGCCGCGAAGAGGACGACACCGCACGCGCGCCCGCGCTATCAGACGCGGAAAAGACGCGGCTCAATGAATTGATGGGCGACGACGCCTGAGCCGGGCCGGACCGCGCGGGGGCGTTGCGCACGCGGCTCGCTCTGCCTAGGCCTTGACGGGGCGCGCGCGGTGCTTGAAACACGCCTTATGCTTGCAAAGGCCATGACGTGGCCAGAAAGGGACGCGCGATGAAGTTCCGTTTTCCAATCGTCATCATCGACGAAGATTTCCGCTCCGAAAACACGTCCGGGCTTGGCATTCGCGCCTTGGCCTCGGCCATCGAGGAAGAGGGGTTCGAGATCCTCGGGGTCACGAGTTACGGCGATCTGTCGCAATTCGCCCAACAGCAAAGCCGCGCCTCGGCCTTCGTGCTGTCGATTGACGATGAGGAGTTTTCCGCAGGGCCCGAGCTGGATCCGGCGGTCGAGAAGCTGCGCGCCTTCATCGAGGAAGTGCGCTGGAAGAACTCGGATGTGCCGATCTTCCTGCATGGCGAGACCAAGACGTCGCGCCATCTGCCCAACGACATCCTGCGCGAGCTGCATGGCTTCATCCACATGTTCGAGGACACGCCCGATTTCGTGGCCAAGCACATCATCCGCGAGGCCAAGAGCTATCTCGAAGGCATTCAGCCGCCCTTCTTCAAGCAGTTGCTGGATTACGCCGAGGATGGCTCTTACTCGTGGCATTGCCCGGGCCATTCGGGGGGCGTGGCCTTCCTGAAATCGCCGATCGGGCAGATGTATCACCAGTTCTACGGCGAGAACATGCTGCGCGCGGATGTGTGCAATGCGGTCGAAGAGCTGGGGCAACTGCTCGATCATAACGGTGCCATTGGCGCGTCTGAGCGTAACGCGGCGCGGATCTTCAACGCCGATCACTGCTTTTTCGTGACCAACGGCACCAGCACCAGCAACAAGATGGTCTGGCACCACACGGTCGCGCCCGGCGATGTCGTGGTGGTGGACCGCAACTGCCACAAATCGATCCTGCATGCGATCATCATGACCGGCGCGATCCCGGTCTTCTTGCGGCCCACGCGCAACCATTGGGGCATCATCGGTCCGATCCAGCGCTCGGAATTCGAGCCCGAGACGATCCGCGAGAAAATCCGCGCCAACCCGCTGCTCAAGGATTACGACGCCGACACGGTGCGCCCGCGCATCATGACGCTCACCCAATCGACCTATGACGGCGTGCTCTACAACACCGAAGTGGTGAAGGGCATGCTCGATGGGTGGATCGACAACTTGCATTTCGACGAGGCTTGGCTGCCCCATGCCGCCTTCCACCCGTTCTACGGCCAGTTCCACGCGATGGGCCGCAAGCGCGGGCGCACGACCAAGTCGATCACCTATGCGACGCAATCGGTGCACAAGCTGCTGGCCGGGATCTCGCAGGCGAGCCATGTGCTGGTGCAAGACAGTGAAGAGGTGGCGCTGGACCGCCCGCTCTTTAACGAGAGCTATCTGATGCACTCCTCCACCAGCCCGCAATACTCGATCATCGCAAGCTGCGATGTCGCAGCGGCTATGATGGAGCCTCCGGGCGGCACGGCGCTGGTCGAGGAAAGCATCGTTGAAGCGCTCGATTTCCGCCGGGCCATGCGCAAGGTCGAAGAGGAATACGGCTCGGATGACTGGTGGTTCCAGGTCTGGGGTCCGGCCGATTTCGATCATGTCGAGGATGGCATGGGCGAGCAAAACGACTGGATTTTGCAAAAGACCGATGCCGAGGGGCTGGAAAGCGGCGGCTCTGACAGCTGGCACGGCTTTGGCCATATGGCGCCGCGCTTCAACATGCTCGACCCGATCAAGGCCACGATCATCACGCCCGGCCTCAATCTGGACGGACGGTTTGACACCAGCGGGATCCCTGCCTCAATCGTGTCGAAATACCTCGCCGAACATGGCGTTGTGGTCGAGAAGACCGGGCTCTACAGCTTCTTCATCATGTTCACGATCGGCATCACCAAGGGCCGCTGGAACACGCTGCTGGCCGCACTCCAGCAGTTCAAGGATGATTACGACCGCAACCAGCCGCTCTGGCGCGTGATGCCGGAGTTTTCGGCCAAACATGCGCGCTACGAGCAGATGGGGCTGAAAGATCTCAGCCAGCATGTCCACACGCTTTATGCGAAATACGACGTGGCGCGGCTTTCGACCGAGATCTATCTCAGCGATCATATGCCTGCGCTCACGCCCTCGGATGCGTTTGCCCATATCGCCCGGCGCAAGACCGAGCGGGTGCCGATTGACGAGCTGGAAGGGCGCATCACCACGAGCCTTGTCACCCCCTATCCGCCGGGCATTCCGCTGTTGATCCCGGGCGAGGTGTTCAATGCCAAGATCGTGGATTATCTGCGCTTCAACCGCGATTTCGCGCGCGAATGCCCCGGATTTGAGACCGATATCCACGGTCTGGTCACCGAAAAAGCGGCAGACGGGACGTTGACGTATTTTGCCGATTGCGTCGCGCGCTAAGCACGGCCTGAGCGAATGACGGGGCACCGGGCCGAAAGGTCCGGTGTCTCTCTATGCGCGGGCCGCATGGCGAGGTGACGCAGTGTTCTTCTTTCGCTTTTGGCGGCGGTCGGTATCCTGCGGCCAACCAGATGAGGGAGGCACGCGATGACATTTCAGGCCATCAGCTACGCGATTGAAGAGGGCGTGGCGCAGATCACGCTCAACCGCCCGGACGTGATGAATGCGCTCAACACGCAGATGCGCGCCGAGCTGCATGAGGCGATTACGCGCGCGCAGACCGAGGCGCGGGTGATCGTGATCACCGGCGCGGGGCGGGCGTTTTGCTCAGGTCAGGATCTGGGCGATGGGGTGTCCGCCGCCGGGCTGGATCTGGAACGCGTGCTGCGCGAGGAATATGAGCCGCTTCTCAAGGCGATCTATGACTGCCCGGTGCCGGTGATTTCGGCGGTGAACGGAGCGGCGGCAGGGGCAGGGGCCAATCTTGCGCTGGCCGCCGATGTGGTGATCGCCGCGGATACGGCGGTCTTCGTGCAGGCCTTCACGCGGATCGGGCTGATGCCGGATGCCGGGGGCACCTATTGGCTGCCGCGTCAGGTGGGATTCGCGCGTGCGATGGGGCTTGCGCTCTTTGCCGATACGATCACCGCCCAACAGGCGCTCGATTGGGGGATGATCTGGGAGGCCGTGCCGCAGAGCGAGTTCGACGGGCATTGGCGTGCGCGCGCGGCGCATCTGGCGAACGGGCCGACGGTGGCCTATCGCGCGGTCAAGCGCGCTTTGCGTGAAAGCTACAGCAACGATCCCGCAGCCCAGCTGGAACTGGAGGCCGCCTTGCAGGGCGAACTGGGCAAGAGCCATGATTTCCGCGAGGGCGTGATGGCGTTTCTGGAGAAACGTGCGCCGCGCTTTGAGGGCCGTTGAGGCTTGTCAGCGCCCGCGCGGCGCGGTAGCCAAGGCACCGCTGCGGGCGTGGCGAAATGGTAGACGCATGGGACTTAAACTCCCTGGGCCGAGAGGCCGTGCCGGTTCAAGTCCGGCCGCCCGTACCACTCCTTCTGACCACTGCAAAGTGAGCATTTGTGAGGCCAAAGCCGCCCTCCGGGGCGGTCGCGGACCCCATTCGAGGCTTGCCCCATGGGGGGATGGCCCCTAAACCCTTGGGCGGTAACGAGGGGAATTCCATGGCGCGCAGACCTACCGGACCGGCCGATGATCGGCCCAAGACCAAGAAAATCGGTGCACTTCGGGGACTCGCGCCTTTCGTGGCCCCCTATAAGGGCTATGCGGCGGGTGCGCTTGCGGCTCTGGTGGCGACGGCTGCGATCTCGCTGATCCTGCCGCTGGCTGTGCGCCGGGTGGTCGATGGCTTCCAGAAGGGGGCCGCGCTGCTTGATCAGTATTTTGGCGCCGCGCTGTTCATCGCATTGCTTCTCGCGATCGGAACGGGCGCGCGCTATTACCTCGTGACGCGCTTTGGCGAGCGGGTCGTGGCCGATATCCGCAAGGCGGTCTTCGCCCGCGTTATCACCATGAGCCCCGCCTTTTTCGAGCGGATCCTCACCGGCGAGATCATCTCGCGCATCACCACCGACACGACGCTGATCCTGTCGGTCATCGGCTCGTCGGTCTCGGTGGCGTTGCGCAACCTGCTGATCCTCGTGGGCGGGATGGTGATGTTGCTGTTCACCTCGGCCAAGCTGACCGGGCTGGTGCTGCTGGTCGTGCCGCTGGTGGTGATCCCGATCGTCGTGCTGGGGCGTCGCCTGCGGACATTGGGGCGCGAGAACCAGGACTGGATCGCCAACAGTTCGGGCTCGGCTTCGGAATCACTTCTCTCCGCGCAAACCGTGCAGGCCTTCACCCATGAGCCGATCACCCGCGAGCGGTTTTCCTATGTGACAGAGCAGGCGTTCCTGTCGGCCAAGAAGCGCATCGGCACCCGTGCGGTGATGACGATGATCGTGATCTTTCTGGTCTTCGCGGGCGTCGTGGGCGTGCTGTGGATCGGCGCGCGCGATGTGCGCTCGGGCGAGATGTCGGTGGGCGAGCTGGTGCAGTTCGTCATCTATGCGGTGATGGTTGCGGGCTCGGTGGGCGCGCTTTCCGAGATCTGGTCGGAATTGCAGCGTGCGGCGGGCGCGACCGAGCGGCTGGTGGAACTTTTGCAGGCCACGGATACCGTGCTCGATCCCGAGCATCCGGTGCCGCTGCCGATGCCCGCCAAGGGCGCGATCCGTTTCGAGGATGTCTCATTCCATTACCCGTCGCGGCCACAGGCCTCTGCGCTTGAACATGTCGATCTTGAGATCGCACCGGGCGAGACCGTGGCGCTGGTCGGCCCCTCGGGGGCGGGTAAGACCACGATGATCCAGCTCATCCAGCGGTTCTGGGACCCCGAGACGGGCCGGGTTACGATTGATGGCTATGATCTGCGCGAGATGGCGCGGGTCGATTTTCGCCAAGCGGTGGCGCTCGTGCCGCAGGATCCGGTGGTGTTTGCCGCCTCCGCCCGTGACAATATCCGCTTTGGCCGCCCCGATGCCTCGGACGCAGAGGTCGAAGAGGCCGCCCGCGCAGCCCATGCCTATGACTTCCTTGCAGCCCTGCCCGAGGGGCTCGACACCTATGTCGGCGAGCGCGGCGTGATGCTGTCAGGAGGCCAGAAACAGCGGATCGCGATTGCCCGGGCGATCCTGCGCGAAGCGCCGATCCTGCTGCTCGACGAGGCCACATCGGCGCTCGATGCTGCCTCCGAGCGCGCCGTGCAGGCCGCTGTCGACCAGCTCGCGCGCACCCGCACCACGGTAATCGTGGCCCACCGGCTCGCCACCGTGAAAAAGGCCGACCGGATCGTTGTCTTCGAAGAAGGTCGGATCGTGGCGCAGGGCACGCATGACAGCCTCGTGGCCGCGGGGGGGCTTTATGCCGAACTGGCCCGGCTGCAATTCACCGACGGTCTTTAAGTCATATCGCCGCAAGATCGGTGAAAGAGAGGGAGGGCGCCTTGCCGGGCGCCCTTTTTCATGGTTTTCCAAGGGGTGTATCCTCGCGTCACGAGGTCTGTGACGTGGCGTTGCAACGTAGCGCGCCTCTTGCCGTGATGGCGGCTTTTGAACCATCTTGGTCAGAGAGGCGCTGGAGGAAGCGGTTCGAGCCCCGGGGAGGATCAAGAGATGCAGAGATTTGCAACAGTCGCCGATCGCGACGCTGTGGAGGCCGAAAAACCGTGGGAGGCGCGCAAGCGCCCGGTGACGCTCTACGGGTTTCTCTCGGAGGTGGCAAAGACCCATGGTTCGCGCCCGGCGCTGTCGTTTCAGATTCTGTCGGGTCCGACCGACAAGGCCGAGACGCTGAGCTGGCAGCAATTGCATGCGCAGGTCACGCAATGCGCCAATCTGTTGCGCCATCTGGGAATCGGTCCCAAGGACACGGTCGCTTATATGTTGCCCAATGCGCTTGAGACGGCGGTGGTCTTGCTGGGCGGCGCAACCGCTGGGATCGTGAACCCGATCAACCCGCTTTTGGAGCCTGAACAGGTCGCGGCGATCCTGCGCGAGACGGGGGCCAAGGTGCTGGTCACGCTCAAGCCGTTCCCCAAGACCGATGTCGCGCAAAAGGCCGCCGAGGCGGTCCGGCTGGCACCCAATGTGAAGACGGTGCTCGAGATCGATCTCAACCGCTATCTCACGCCACCCAAAAGCTGGATCGTGCCCTTCATACGTCCGAAGCTTGAAGTGACGCATAACGCCAAGGTCATGAACCTCAAGGCCGAGGCGGCCAAGCTGCCCGGCGACACGCTGATGTTCGAGGATGTGCAGGAAGACCGGGTCGCGGCCTATTTCCACACCGGCGGCACCACGGGCATGCCCAAGGTCGCCCAGCACAAATATTCCGGCATGATCTATAATGGCTGGCTGGGCGGGCGGCTGTTGTTCAACGAGCAAGACGTGATGATGTGCCCGTTGCCGCTCTTCCATGTCTTTGCAGCCTATCCGATCCTGATGTCGGCCATTGCCTCGGGGGCGCATGTCATCTTCCCGACGCCTGCGGGCTATCGCGGTGATGGGGTGTTCGACAATTTCTGGAAGCTGATCGAGCGCTGGAAGGTGACCTTCCTGATCACCGTGCCCACCGCCGTCTCCGCCATGGTCCAGCGTCCGGTCAATGCGGATATCTCAAGCCTGCGTACCGCGCTGTCGGGCTCTGCACCCTTGCCGATCGAGCTCTATAACCGCTTCAAAGCGGCAACCGGGGTTGAGATCGCGGAAGGCTACGGGCTGACGGAAGCGACCTGTCTGGTCTCGGTCAATCCGGTGGATGGCAAGAAGAAAGTGGGCTCGGTCGGGATCCCGCTGCCCTATAGCCATGTGCGCATTTTGCTCAAATCGCCCGAGGGGTTTCGCGAATGCGGCGCCGATGAGGTGGGCGAGATCTGCGTGGCCAATCCCGGCGTCTTCGAGGGCTCGACATATACCGAGGCCGACAAGAACCACGATCTGTTCGCCGAGGAGCGGTTCTTGCGGACCGGCGATCTGGGGCGCATCGATGCGGAAGGCTATCTCTGGATCACCGGGCGCGCCAAGGATCTGATCATCCGGGGCGGGCATAATCTGGATCCCGCCGAGATCGAAGATGCGCTGCTCAGCCATCCGGCGGTTGCGTTTGCAGGCGCTATCGGTCAGCCCGATGCTTTCTCGGGCGAGCTGCCCTGCGCCTATGTCGAGCTGGTGGGCGGCGCCGAGATCAGCGTCGAGGCCTTGCTGGCTCACGCGCGCGACAACATCCACGAGCGCGCGGCAATCCCAAAATATCTTGAGATCATGGACGAGTTGCCGAAAACCGCCGTGGGCAAGATCTTCAAACCTGCGCTGCGCAAAAGCGCGATCACGCGGGTGCTTAACGGTGCGCTGAAAGAGGCGGGGCTCGAGGCGCATGTGGCCTCAGTCGTCGAGGACAAGAAGCGTGGCCTTGTGGCAAATATCGAGGCGAATGCGGCGTGCGAGGATGCCAAGCTGCGTCAGGTCTTGGGCGAATTCACGGTGCAGTGGGACCGGATTTCTTAACCAAGGCTTTCAAATCATAGCAAAACTTGGCGCGCGCATTCTTTGGGATGCGCGCGTTTTCTTTTCGCCGTGATCGCAAAATGAGACCGGATCTGCCACCTCTCCGCCTCATTCTGAGCGCATTTGATACTTAGAAAAAATGGCTAACGAATGATGAATCGCGCCCGGCAGACCAGACCGCGTCGCACAGGCAGGACAAGCAAGGTAAAGCGAAATGACCGTAAAACAGTCTATCTTGGCAATGATTGCGCTGGTGCTGGCAGGCTGGCTGGGCACGGGTGCGGCCCGCGCCGTGACGGTCGATCTCATTTCGAATGGCGGCTTTGAGGCAGGCAACCTCTCGGGGTGGAGCACGACCTCCAATAGCAGGGGGGAGCATTTCGATACCGTCCGTGGTTCGAATTCGCTTTTTGGTCAAAGGGCGATGAACGGGCGCTACGATGTGCAATACGATCCGCGCTATGCCGGGGTGTCGACGCTCACACAGTTTTTCACCGTGCCCGATGCTGTGGTCAACGCGACGCTTAATTTTACGCAGAAGATCGATCTCTTTGGCTATTTCAACGTGCCGCGCCAGCAGTTTAAGGCCTCGATCGTCAATTCCGTGGGCGCGGTGATCTCGCAGGTCTATTCGACCGCGCAGTCCGGGCTTCAATTGGGCGAGGGGCAGGCCTCCACGCTGAGCTTTGATCTGACATCGCTGATGCAGGCCAATGCCGGATCAGTGCTTGGTGTGCAGTTCTCGCTTGAGGCGCAGACCTATTCGATGAGCGCCACGCTCGACGATATTTCGATGATGGTTGAGACGCCCGCCGTTGTGCCGCTGCCGCCCACGATCTGGATGATGCTGGCAGCCCTTGGCCTGTTCGTGCTGATCGGCTGGCGCAAGCGCCAAACCCGCGACGACACGGCGTGCTGCGCGCAGGCGGCGTGACATCTGCACCTTAGCGCCCGCACGTTTTCCATGAGGTGAAAGACGACCCGCGTCCCGTCAGGGGGCATGCGCGGGTCGAGACGATTTCGATCTCAGCCGATGGTTTGGCGCGTCCCGGCGATCCAAGTGCCTGCAATCGCGCGGTCATCGCCCATCATGATCGTCGGGAAAAGCGCCTCCCAAATATCCTCGGCGCGGGCCTGACGCTGGGCAATCGCGGGCGTCGAGGCCAGATCCACGGCGATGAAATCGGCCTCCATGCCGGGGGCCAGCGCGCCGACCTTGTGCTCAATACGCAGCGCGCGGGCCGAGCCTTGGGTCGCCAGCCACCACAATTGAGCGGGATGCAGCGGTTGCCCGGTCAGTTGGCCGATCTCATAGGTGGCGGCCATCGTGCGCAGCATCGAAAAGCTCGATCCGCCGCCGGTATCGGTGGCAAGCCCGATCCGCTGGGG
>NZ_JHEH01000001.1 GCF_000715505.1 Thioclava dalianensis | reverse complement strand
TTTTTAGCCGTTATCGGCGGGGCTTTGCGGGCCGACACCGGGGGCGGGGCAATAGGTGTTCATCGACCAGCTCTGCCCCGACGAGGTTGAGACCACGTCAAACATCTTGGCGCGATCAAGACCCAGCTTATCGGCCAGCGCGAAAGCCTCGCAGGTGGCAATCATCGTCACGCCGAGGATCATGTTGTTGCAGATCTTGGCCGACTGACCCGCGCCCGCCGCACCGCAATGCACCGCCTTCTGGCCCATGATGTCGAACAAGGGCGTGACCGTCTCAAAGGCCGCGTCATCGCCGCCGACCATGAAGGTCAGCGTGCCGTTGGTAGCCCCCCCAGTGCCGCCCGAGACCGGCGCGTCGAGAAAGCCCAGACCCGCGTCGCCCGCCTGTTGGGCAACCGCCTTGGCGCTGTCGACATCCACGGTCGAGCAGTCGCAAAACACAGCGCCCGCCTGCATCGCGGGGATCACCTCTGCCGCGACCGAGCGCAGGATCTGGCCATTGGGCAACATGGAGATCACGACCTCCGCGTCGCGCGCAGCGGCCGCCGCATCCGGCGCGCTGTCGACCCCCTCGGGCAGGGCCGTGGCCGGGTCAAATCCCACCACCTGATGGCCTGCCGCGACAAGGTTGCTGGCCATCGGCCCGCCCATATTTCCAAGTCCTACAAATGCGATTTTCATGTCGTCTCCTCCCAAATGGCCGCCTCGGGGCCCAATGGATCCAGCATCCGGTCCACATCACTTGCGGGCAGGCTTGCCAGATCATGTTTCCATTGCGGATTGCGATCCTTGTCGATGATCTGCGCGCGCACGCCCTCCAGAAAATCGCCCCATTCCGCCGCCCGCCAAGTAAAGCGGAACTCATGGGTGAGCGCCGCGCGGATCGTGTTTTCCGCCCGTGTCATGCGCACCAGTTTCAGCGTCGCAGCCATGGAAAGCGGCGAGTTGCGATAGAGCGTCTTGAGCGTGCGTGCGGCCAGATCGGAGCCTGCGGTCTCGAGCTTGGCCACGATTGAATCGAGATCATCAGCCCAGAAGATCCGGTCGATCTCCGGGCGCTGGCGCTCAAGCTGGCCGGGCTCGGGGGGCGTGCGCGCAAAGGGCAGGGTCTCGATATTGCCGGTCTCGATCAGCCGCGCCTTGGCCTCGTCCCACTCGGCTTCGGGCAGGAAGCTGTCGGCAAATCCGGTATAGATCGCATCGGCTGCGTTCATCCGCGTGCCTGTAAGCCCCAGATATTCGCCGATATGTCCCGGCGCGCGGGCCAAAAGCAGGGTGCCGCCAACATCGGGGATCAGCCCGATGCCGCTTTCGGGCATGGCGATCTGCGTGCTCTCACCTACGATGCGGTGGCTGGCATGGCCGCCGACCCCCACGCCGCCGCCCATCACGAAGCCCTGCATGAAGGCCACGATTGGCTTGGGATATTCCGCGATCTTGGCGTTCATCCGATATTCGTCGCGCCAGAAATCGCGCCCTGGCGCGAATTCGCCGGCAATGCCCGCGCGGTAGACCGCCGCGATATCGCCACCCGAGCAAAAGGCCCGCGTGCCTTTCGCATCGATGATCACCAGATCGACCGCCGGATCGTCGCGCCATGTGTCGAGCGCCTCTTCGATGACCATAGCCATCTCATGCGAGAGCGCGTTGAGCGCGGATTCGCGGTTAAAGGTCAGCCGACCGGCGCGCCCCTCAATGCGGGCCTGCATTGTCGCGTCGCTCATTGGTCGCGCTCGGTCAAAAGGCTGCGGGAGATGATCAGGCGCATGATTTCGTTGGTTCCTTCCAGAATCTGGTGGACCCGCAGATCGCGCACGATCTTTTCCACCCCGTAATCGGCAAGATAGCCGTAGCCACCATGCAGTTGCAGGCATTGGTTGGCCACATCAAAGGCCGCATCCGTCACATAGAGTTTCGCCATCGCGCAGAACTTGGTGGCATCGGGCGCGCCGGTGTCGAGCTTCCAAGCCGCTTGGCGCAGGAAGATGCGCGCCGATTGCAGTTTGACCTCCAGATCGGCGAGGCGGAACTGCAGCGCCTGAAACTGATCGAGCGATGTCCCGAAGGCGCGGCGCTCTCCCATATAGCTTAGCGTGCGGTTCAGTGCCGATTGCGCGCCGCCAAGTGCGGAGGCCGCGATATTGAGTCGCCCGCCATCGAGCCCGGCCATCGCATAGGCAAAGCCGCGCCCCTCGTCGCCCAGCAGGTTGTCGCCTGGGATGGCGCAATCGTCGAACTGCACCTGCGCGGTCGGCTGGGCGCGCCAGCCCATCTTGTCCTCGGGCGCCCCAAAGCTCAGCCCCTCGGTCCCGGCCTCGACGATCACGGCTGAGATCCCCTTGGGGCCCGCCGCACCGGTGCGCACCATCGTCAGATAGGCATCCGAATAGCCGCCGCCCGAGATGAAAGCCTTCGTCCCGTTGAGCGTATAGCCCGCCTCTGTGCGCCGGGCGCTGGCACGCAGGGCTGCGGCATCCGAGCCCGATCCGGGCTCTGTCAGGCAGTAGGAAAACACGGTCTCCATCGAGACCAGCCCCGGCAGCCAGCGCGCGCGGGCCGCGTCTGATCCGAACTTGTCGATCATCCCGCCGCACATGTTGTGGATCGACAGGAACGCCGCAACGGAGGGGCAGGCCATGGCGAGCGCCTCGAATACGAGCGTCGCATCCAGCCGCGAGAGCGCGGAGCCGCCATGTTCCTCGCGCACATAAAGCCCGCCAAGCCCGAGTGCTGCGACCTTCGGCCAAAGCGCCTTCGGGATCGTGCCCTGCGCCTCCCAGTCGCGGGCATGCGGGGCGATCTCGTCCTGCCCAAAGCCATAGGCCATGTCGAATATGGCGCTTTGTTCCTCGCTGAGCATGAAGTCCATCGTCGTCTCCCCCCGATCCGATTAATTGAACGCCGTGTCATTTGGACCTGAAGTCTTGCAAGAGTTTCGGGCTTGGAACAAGCCGACAATCGCGCGCAACGGTCTGGGCATTCTTGCACCGAGAATGTGGTTTAGGGTGATCCTTTGTGCAGGAATGGAAATGCCGCTTGCGCGTTTCGGGCTTGTCATTTGGGCGGGGGCGCGAAAAATGGGCGCCTGAGGAGGACCGCAATGGACGGCGAAAGCAGCGCGCAGATGATCGGGATGCGCCGGGTATTCGCCCGGTTGGCCAATGGCAATGCCACGCGCCGCGTGCAATTCGGTCTGGCCGAGCGGCGCACGGCACTGCTTGCGCTGCGGCGCACAATCCGCGCGCATGAGCGCGAGATCATCGACGCCCTCGCCAGCGATTTTGGCAAACCCCCGAGCGAGACCCGGCTGACCGAGATATTGCCGGTCCAGACCGAGATCTCGCATGCATTGCGCAATCTGCGCCGCTGGATGCGTCCGCGCCGGGTCCGTACGACGCGGGCTATGCTGGGCACGCGGGGGCGCATCCTGCCCCAGCCCAAAGGCACGGCGCTGATCATCGCGCCGTGGAATTATCCCCTCGCGCTGTCGCTGGGGCCGTTGGTCTCGGCGCTCGCGGCAGGCTGTGCGGCGGTTGTTAAGCCCTCGGAGCTGGCACCCGCAAGCGCGGCGATCCTTTCGGAAATTCTGACCGATGCGCTGCCTGAGGATCTCACGGTCTGCCTTGAGGGCGGGCCGGAGATTGCGCAGAGTTTGCTTGATCTGCCTTTCGATCACGTCTTTTTCACCGGCTCGCCGCGCGTGGGGGCGCTGGTGGCAGAGCGGGTCGGGCGCAGGCTTGGCTCGGTCACGCTGGAGCTGGGCGGCAAATCGCCCGTCATCGTGGGGCCAAATGCCGATCTCAAACAGGCGGCGCGCATGATCGTCTGGGGCAAATTCGCCAATGCGGGACAGACCTGTATCGCACCCGATCATGTGTTTGTGGCCAAATCCATCGAGGCGCCGTTTCTGGCGGAACTGAAGGCGGCGGTGGCCAAGATGTATGGGCGTGACGAGGCGGCTCAGGCGGCTTCGCGCGATTTCGCCCGGATTATCGACTTCAAGCATTTCGCGCGGCTCACCGAGATGATCGCGCAGGCGCAGGGCTCGGGCGCGCGTGCGCTCACCGGCGGGCCAAGTGACGCCGAGACCCGCTATATTCCGCCCACCATCCTGATGGGCACCGATCCCGATATGGCGGTCGAGCGCGAGGAGATCTTCGGGCCGGTGCTGCCGGTGATCCCGTTTGTACGTCTCGACACGGTGCTCGACCGGATCGAGGCAGGGCCGCGCCCGCTTGCGCTTTATATCTTCGAGCGGGACCGCGCGGTGATCGATCATGTCGCTAGCCGCGCGATCTCGGGGGCGCTGGGGATCAATGTGGTGCTGGCGCATTTTCTGCATCTCAACCTGCCATTTGGCGGGATTGGCCGCTCGGGGCAAGGGGCGGCGCATGGCGAATGGGGCTTTCGCGCCTTCAGTCACGAAAAGGCGATCCTTGAGACCCGCTTTGCGCCTTTGCGCCTGTTAATGCCGCCCTATAGAGGGTCTCGCAAGCGATTGACCAAGATCATGACGCGGATCCTTGGCCGCTGACGCCACTGGCATTGTCATTTCAAGATCCGCGCGCTCACATCCCGTCGCATCCGCGCACAAGCGCGTGTGGCGCCTCCACCAAGGCTCATCCCCGCGCTAGGATAATTGTATCAATAACAATGCCAGCAGGGGATTTGTACAATGGCTGCAACAGATACCAGTGCCTCAACAGGCAAGCTAAGACGAGATGCGGGGGTCATCGGCCTGCTCTTCGCCTCGACCACTTCGATGATCGGTTCGGGATGGCTGTTCGGGGCCTATCATGCCTCAAAGATCGCGGGACCGTTGAGCGTGTGGTCGTGGCTGATCGGGGCTGCGATCATCATGTTGATCGCTTTGTGCTTTGCCGAGCTCTCGACGATGTTTTCCAAATCGGGCGCGCTTGTGCATATGAGCCATGCGAGCCACGGCGCGACGTTGGGCCGCCTTTGGGGCTGGATGCTGTTTCTCAGCTATGCGCCGGTGCCTGCGGTCGAGGCCGAAGGGATCGTCACATATGCCAATAACTACCTGCCATATTTCATCAAGGCGGATGGGTCCGGCACGCTGACGGCGATGGGCTTTCTCGCCTCAGCGGTTCTGCTGAGCGTGCTGGCCTTGCTCAACCTGCTTGCGATCAAGGCGCTATTGCGGGTCAACAACACCGTCACATGGTGGAAGATCGCAGTGCCGCTCGTGACCGTGGTGGGGCTGGTCGTGGCCTCGACCCATTGGGGTGTGTGGCATGCAGCACCGGGCACCTATTCCAGTCAGGGCGTGTTCACAGCCATTCCGGCGGCGGGCATCGTGTTCTCCTTCCTGGGCTTTCGCACGGCGATCGACCTTGGCGGGGAGAGCGCAAATCCGGGCCGCAACATTCCGATGGCGGTGATCGGGTCTGTGCTGCTCGCAGCGGTCGTCTATGTGCTGTTGCAGGTGGCCTTCATCATGGCGCTGTCGCCTGATGACCTCAAAGGCGGCTGGTCGCATCTGAACTTCGTGGGCTCCGCAGGTCCGTTTGCCGGATTGGCCGCGACGCTGGGTATGGGCTGGTTGGCCATGCTGCTTTACGTCGACGCCTATATCTCGCCCGGCGGCACCGGCCTGATCTACATCACCGGCGGCTCGCGGATCCTCTATGCGGTGGGCGATACCGATAGTGGCCCCAATGCTTTGACCAAAACGACCGGGACGGGCGTTCCGTGGCTTGCAGTCATCGTGATGTGGGCTGTGGGCGTGTTCTTCCTGCTGCCGTTCCCGGCATGGCAATTGCTGGTGGGCTATATCAGCTCCATCACCGTGCTGACCTACGGCTTGGGTCCGATCGTGCTGATGGTGCTGCGCCGCTCGCAGCCCGATGCGCCGCGCGCCTTCCGCCTGCGCGGAGCCGAGATCCTCGCGCCGCTGGCCTTTGTCTGCTCGAACCTCGTGATCTACTGGACCGGATTTTACACCGACTCGATCCTGTTTGCGATGCTGCTGGTGGGCTTTGCGATCTATGCCTTCATCTTCCATGTCGTGCAAAAACACAGCGCGAGCGATTTCGGCTGGGGCAATATCGGTTGGCTGGCTGCGTGGTTCGGCGGGATCTGGGTGCTTTCAGCCTTGGGATCGACGGGCAACGGCTTTGGCATTGTGGGCTTCTGGGATGGGATGCTTCTGGTGGCAATCTGGTCGCTCGTGGTGATCTGGCTTGCCCTGCGGGCCGCATTGCCCGCCGAGGAAACCGGCG
This sequence comes from Thioclava dalianensis, assembly GCF_000715505.1. GTDB lineage: Bacteria > Pseudomonadota > Alphaproteobacteria > Rhodobacterales > Rhodobacteraceae > Thioclava > Thioclava dalianensis. The sequence goes on along the minus strand of NZ_JHEH01000001.1, from coordinate 318,904 downwards.
CGTTGATGGAGCGCATTCAGGCGGGCAACTAAGCCCTCTGCCTGCATAAACCTCTGATGCGCGGGGGGGGGCGGTGGGAAACCTTCCACCATCTCCCGCGCCCCCCTCTGAGCGCGGCCTCCGGTAAACGGGGGTCGCGCTTTGCGCTTTCCCTTGCGGGAGCGGGGGCTTTTCCTTGCGCGCAAGCCGCCTAGATCAGGGGCAACCACAGGAGCTTTCCATGATCCCCTATTCCGTTCTTGATCTTTCACCGATCCCGCAAGGGGCCACGCCTGCGGATGCGCTGGCCAATTCGGTGGGCCTTGCCCAGCATGTCGAGGCGTTGGGCTATAATCGGTTCTGGCTGGCCGAGCATCACAATTCGACCGGGATCGCGAGTGCGGCGACCGCCGTCGTCATCGGCCATGTCGCGGGCAAGACCCAGAAGATCCGCGTCGGGGCAGGCGGCATCATGCTGCCCAACCACGCGCCTTTGCAGGTGGCCGAGGCCTTCGGCACCCTTGAGACGCTCTACCCTGGACGGATTGATCTGGGGCTGGGGCGCGCGCCGGGCACCGATCCGCAGACCATGCAGGCGCTGCGGCGCGGGATGGGCGGTGGTGACCGCTTCCCCGAAGACGTGGTCGAGCTTTTGGGCTATCTCGGTCCCGAGCAGGAGGGCGCGCGGGTGCGCGCGGTGCCGGGGATGGGCACGCAGGTGCCGCTCTGGATGCTGGGATCGTCGCTCTTTGGCGCGCAGCTGGCGGCCCATCTGGGCCTTCCCTACGCGTTTGCGTCGCATTTCGCCCCCGAAATGCTCGATGAGGCAGTCGAGGTCTATCGCCAGCGCTTCCAGCCCGCCGTGACGCAGGCGCCGCGCTTCATGCTTGCGGTGAACCTCTTTGCCGCCGCGACCGAGGCCGAGGGCCATCTGCTGCGATCTTCGATGCTGCAAAGCTTCATCAATCTGCGCCGCGGGATGAGCGGGCCGTTGCCGCCGCCCGAGGGCAATCTTGAGGCGCATTTCGCACCGCAAGAGATCGCGATGGCGGACCGCGCACTGCGCATCGCAGCTGTGGGCGATGAGGCGCAAATCGAGGCGCAGCTGCGCGCGCTGATCGCCCGTTACCGCCCCGATGAGGTGCTGCTGACCGGCCATATCTTCGATCAGACAGCCCGGCGCGAGAGCTTCCGCATCGGCGCGCAGGTGATGGCGCGGATCAACGCCGAAGGGTAACGGCTCTAAGCGTCAGGCGCGTTGACGCGCGGGCGCGGGGGCGGGGGCGCTGCCCCCTCTTCGGCTGCGCCGAATTCACCCCCGAGGTATTGTGGCCAAGATGAAGGGGGGCAATTCACTGCAGGCCCCGCGGGGGTGGTTTGCCCTTGCATCATGGGCTGGTTTGACTATAAGGCCCCATCTTCCGCGTTTGTATTGAACCGGCGGAGCCTCTCGTGTTGGGTGCGGAAGTTATTTGCCCAGCTATGAAGCCGCCTTGAAACAGGAGTTCGCATGCCGCTATACGAGCATGTTCTCATTGCGCGTCAGGACTTGTCCAACACGCAAGCTGAAGGCCTTATCGAACATTTCTCCACGGTCCTCTCGGATAACGGCGGCAAAGTCGTCGAGCACGAGTACTGGGGCGTGAAGACCATGGCCTACAAGATCAACAAGAACCGCAAGGGCCATTACGCCTTCCTGCGCACCGACGCACCGTCGGCTGCCGTGCAGGAAATGGAGCGTCTGTGCCGTCTGCATGATGACGTGATGCGCGTGTTGACCATCAAGGTCGACGCCCATGACGAGGGCCCCTCGGCCCAGATGCAGAAACGCGACGAACGCGACACCCGTCGCGAGCGCCGTTGATCGTCAGATAGGAGCAAAACCATGGCAAAACCGTTTTTCCGCCGCCGCAAGGTCTGCCCGTTCTCGGGCGATAACGCGCCCAAGATCGACTACAAAGACACGCGTCTTTTGCAGCGCTACATCTCGGAGCGGGGCAAGATCGTGCCCGCCCGTATCACCGCCGTCTCGGCCAAGAAGCAACGTGAACTGGCCCGTGCGATCAAGCGCGCGCGCTTCCTCGCGCTTCTGCCCTATGCCGTGAAATAAGGAGACCGACCCATGGAAGTGATCCTTCTGGAACGTGTGGCCAAACTGGGCCAGATGGGCGATGTCGTCACCGTCAAGGACGGTTACGGTCGCAACTACCTGCTGCCGCAGGGCAAAGCGCTGCGCGCCAATGCGGGCAACATTGCCTCCTTCGAGGAGCGCAAGGCTCAGCTTGAGGCCCGCAACCTCGAGACCAAGAAAGAGGCCGAGGCTCTGTCCGCGCGTCTCGACGGTCAGCAATTCGTCGTGATCCGTTCGGCATCCGATGGTGGCAACCTCTACGGGTCCGTGACCACCCGCGACGCGGCGAACATCGCCTCCGAGCAGGGCTTCACGGTGGACCGCAAGCAGGTCATCATCCGTCAGCCGATCAAAGTTCTGGGTCTGCACGAGGTCGAGGTGCACCTGCATCCCGAGGTCGTGTCGGTTCTCACGCTCAACGTTGCGCGCTCGCCCGAAGAGGCCGAGCTGCAGGCAACCGGCAAGTCGATCCAGGATCTGGCAGCCGAGGAAGAAGCGGCGGCCGAGTTCGAGATCTCCGAGCTGTTCGACGATATCGGCGGTGCCGCTGATGACGACGACAACGGCTATGTCGCGACCCCGGAGGCCGCTGAGGCCGAAGACGACGACAAGTAAGGCTTTGTCCTTTGGACATTGCAACGGCGCGGAGCATCCCTCCGCGCCGTTTTTCATGCGCGGGGGAGAGGCGCGGTCGTTTCGAAATGCGGTGCGTTTCGGGCCCGGATCTGCGATTGACCGCAAAAGGGAAACAGCGCTTTGGCTGTGTCTTCACAAAATCTCGCGCGGGTGTGAATTTTCTTTACCATACGTTAATGCTCTGCAACGGTTTGCGCATTCCAAGCGATAAATTTTAGCGGGGTGCGCCATGTTTCCGTCGATATTGATGCTTTTGAGCCTGTCGATATTTGGGTCGATGTTAATGCCTAACAGCTCCGATGATATGGAGGACATGCCCGGCGATCATGAAGACCCCGATCAGCACAGCCCGGATCACGGGGGCGATAGCTCCGGCGGCGACACAGGCGATACCTCTGGGGGGGGGGATTCCAGCGGCGACACAGGCGGCGACACCGACCCGCAAAGCCCGGATAAGGTTGCCGAACTGCTCGCACCTTGGGAGGACCTGCTGGCGATCGATCCCGCGGATCTGAGCCTCAATGAGGGCACCGAGGGCGATGACTATCTGACGACGGATCGCCATCGCGCGGCGCTGTTGGATGGTAAGGGCGGCAATGATCGGCTTTCTGGCTCGGATGAGAGCGATGTGTTGCTGGGCGGCGCGGGCGATGATCGGCTTTATGACTTCAACATTCAGGCGGTCGACGCGAGTGGTGCGCCGATAGGGGGACGCCCGACCGGGGACGACCTGCTGGTCGGTGGGGCGGGGGATGATTACCTCCATGCCACATCAGGGACCGATACGCTTTTGGGCGGCGAGGGCAATGATACGCTCAGCGATGGGTTGATCGAACCCGAGAACTTTCAGGATCTTACATTGCTCGATGACGACCCGGCCTTTATGGATGGCGGAGACGGGGACGATCTGCTGATGGGCTCACTGGGCGATACGATGACCGGTGGAACGGGCGCGGATTCCTTCGATGTGAATATATACGGGGGCGGCGGTGGCCCCGCGATTATCACAGATTTCAATCCCGATGAGGATCAAATCATCTTCCGCAATATCGGAGATGAAACCGACGATCATCCACCGGTTTTTGATATTCAGCAGACCGTGACCGAAAACGGCGATCTGATCCTCGGCGATACGGATTCCCCCTATGCCATCATTCGAGGGCCTGGCCGGGAGCTGAGCGCGGAGGAATTCCCGATGGGGCAGCCGGGGGCCGACGACCTGGGGCCGGGCAATGATCTGTGGAATGGGACGCGGTACAGGGACTTTGTTCAGGGCAATGGTGGGGATGACACGCTTTTGGCCGGAGACGGATATGACACGCTATTTGGTGGCGATGGGAGCGACAGTCTTGACGGCGGCTCGGGCAATGACTGGATACATGCCGGGCGATTTGTCCCGACCCTCGATGAGACGGACAGCGCCGACACGCTGCTTGGTGGCGCAGATAGCGACAGTCTGTACACTGGCGCTGACAGTGTTGGCGATCTGGCCGACGGCGGCGCGGACAGCGATTATATCCTCGCCAGTGGAGAAGACGCCGCCGATACGCTTCTGGGCGGTGTCGGGGACGATTACATCGAATCTTTCAACGGATCTGAGGGAGACTTTATCGACGGTGGCGCGGGTGACGATCTGATCAAGGTGAACGGTGCCGCCACGATAGAAGGTGGGGATGGCGCGGACCATATCATGAGCGGGTCGCATTGGAGCGATCCGGGGCTCCAGCAGATCGACGCCGGTGCGGACGCCGATTTGATTGATCTGGCCCATGCGGCGCAGGTCACGACCGGAACTGGGACAGATACGCTGCGCGTGCATGACCTGTTTGAATTTGCCCCCGGCGATGCGGCGGTCGTCGTGACCGATTTCACCCCGGGTCAAGATATGCTGCAACTTTTCGGAGAGAGTGTGCGGGACGATCAGTTTGATCCCGCAAATGTCACCCAGACAGTCTCGGAGGATGGGACTTCATTGAGCTTTGGAGATCCCGATGCGCCGTGGGTCGTGCTGCAAGGTGTGAGCGCGCCGCTGAGCTGGGACGTTGTGACTCAAAGCTTTAGCTGATCGTAGGTCTTACGGAACCCGTTGCATGAGGCGACGTTGCGCATAGAGACTATGCGTGTGCAGTGTACCGGAAGGAGAGGCATGGGGTCGCAAGGCAACAGACATGACGAGGCCCGTAACTCCGTTTTGGCCCGCGCCACGATGGCGGCCATGGCTGCGGTCACGACTTGGCGCGAGACGGGCAGGGAGGGCCGCTCTGGCGATCTCGACGCGCCCCATCCGCCGCGCGCAGCGGAGGACGCCATGCCCGCCGATCCGAGCGTCTATGACCGCGAGCCCGACCGGGCACTCGGGCGGCGCGCGGGCAGTCCGTTTGCGATCCCGCGCAAGGGCTGGTGGGCCGTTGCCCGCCGTGTTTATGACCAGATCGGCGAGGACCGCGTGATGGCTGTGGCAGCCGGCGTGACCTTCTATGCGATCCTTGCGCTCTTTCCGGCGCTGACCGCGACGGTCGCGATCTACGGGCTCTTTGCGGATCGCGCCACGATGCTGGCCGATATCGACGCCCTGAGCAATGTCGTCCCCCCCGAAGCGCTCAGCCTGATCCGCAGCCAGTTGGAAAAGCTGGTGGGATCGGATTCCGGGGCGCTTGGACTGGCCTCGCTCTTTGGCATCGTGCTGGCGATCTGGTCGGCCAATGGCGGGATGAAAGCGATGATCCAAGCGCTCAACGTGGCCTATGGCGAGCGCGAGGGCCGCTCCTTCATCTGGCTCAACGTCTTCGGGCTGGGCATGACGGTGTCGGGCATCGCTATCGCCTGCACGCTGATCCTTGCCGCAGCCGTGTTGCCCGCCGTGGTGCATTTGCTGCCATCCGCCCCCGGGGTCGATACGCTCGTGCTGTTCGCGCGTTGGCCGCTGATGTGTCTTGTGATGTTCACTGTGCTGATGTTGCTCTACCGCTTCGGGCCTTCGCGCCGCGCGCCCCGGATGGTCTGGGTGATGCCGGGCGCGATTTTGGGCGCGGTGCTGCTGCTGGGCGTGTCGGCGGCGTTCTCTTTCTATACCACGCATTTCGCGAGCTATTCGGCGACCTATGGCTCGGTTGGCGCCGTGGTGGTGCTGATGATGTGGATCTGGCTTTCGACGATCTCGGTGCTGATGGGGGCCGAGCTGAACGCTGAGGCCGAGCGCCAGACCGCGCTCGACAGCACGAAAGGGCCTCCGAAGAATCTGGGCAAGCGCAATGCGAGGGTGGCCGATAGTGTGGCCTGACGCCCTCTTTTCGCCCCTTTTCCTTGCGAGACTGCTCTGACACTCACGTCAGACAGGGGCCTCATGCGTCTTCTCTCGATCCTGTATTCTTCGCTGAACATGACCGTGCTGGTCACCTCGGGGCTGCTTTATCTGCACGACCCGCAAGCGTGGTGGGCGCGGGTTGATCGCGTGCGCGGCGTTTTGGAGGCGGCGCTGATCGCAGAGGCGGAAAACCGCATCCGCGCGGATCGCGGTGAGGCTGTGGCACCCGCCGCTGACACGAGGACCGCACGCAGCGCTCAGCCCCGCGCGCAGGTCCCGCAGGGCATAGCTCCGCCCCGGCACTTCAACGGCAAACCCGTGGCCGAGGCGCGGTTCGTGGAGGCGCGCCCGTCACTGAGCCCGCCCACCGATTGAGCGCCGCGCGGCGCAGGTACACCATCACGACCCGCCATGAAAAAGGGCCGCCCCAAAGGACGGCCCCCAATCCAAATCAAAGAGCGGCTCAGATCTCGTCGAGCTTCTCGATGGCTTCCTGCAGCTCTTCCTTGGAAACCTCTTTGTCGGTCACTTTGGCTTCGCCCGCGATGTAGTCGATGACTTTGTCTTCGAAGATCGGCGCGCGCATCTGCTGCTGCATCTGCTGGTTTTGCTGCACGAATTCGAAGAAGGCACGTTCCTGACCCGGATACTGGCGGGCTTGGTTCATGATCGCTTGGGTCATCTCGGCATCGGTAACCTCGATTTCCTGCTTGCGGCCGATTTCAGCCAGCAGGAGACCCAGACGCACGCGGCGCTCGGCCAGCTTGTTGTGCTCATCCGTGGTCTCGATCTCGCCATGGTCATGGCCGTGATCGTCGGGGTTCTCTTCGTGGTAGAGCTGGTGGGCGATCTGCTTGGCCTCGGCCTCGACGAGCGAGGGCGGCAGGTCGAACTTCACCTTGGTGTCGAGCTGGTCGAGCAGGCCGCGCTTCATCACCTGACGCGCTGCACCCTGGTACTCGGCTTCAAGACGCTCTGCGATCTGACCCTTCAGACCCGACAGGTCCTCGGCGCCGAATTGCTTGGCCATCTCGTCGCTGATCTCTGCGGCTTTGGGCTCTTTGACTTCGTGGACATGGCACTTGAACAGCGCCTCTTTGCCCGCAAGATGCTCCGCGCCGTACTCAGCGGGGAAGGTCACCTTGACCTCGACATCGTCACCCACTTTGGTGCCGATCAGCTGCTCTTCAAAGCCCGGGATGAACGAGTTCGAACCCAGCTCGAGCGGGTAGCCCTCGCCTTTGCCGCCTTCGAACGCTTCGCCATCGACGAAGCCTTCGAAATCGATCACGACCTGATCGCCGCTTTCGGATTTCGCACCCTCGGCGCGTGCCTCGAAGTTTTTCGCGGTGGCCGCAAGGCTTTCCAGCGCTTCGGTGATCGCGGCGTCCTCGGCTTTCACAACCAGACGCTCCAGCGTGACATCCGACAGATCGGCATCGGGGATCTCGGGCAGGGCTTCGTACTCGACGGTCACGACCACGTCGTCACCCTCTTTCCACTCTTCGCCGCCCTTCATCTCGATCTTGGGCTGCATCGCGGGACGGTCGCCGGTCGACTCGAAATGCTCGCTCATCGCGCCATCGACCGATTCCTGCATCGCTTCGCCCAAGATACGCGGGCCGAATTGCTTGCGCAGCATCGCCATCGGAACCTTGCCCTTGCGGAAGCCCTTCATCTCGATTTCGGGCTGCGCTTCGGTGAGCTTGGCAGTGACCTTATCGTCGAGCTCGCTGGCGGTGATGGTGATCTCGTAACCGCGCTTGAGTCCGTCATTGAGGGTCTCGGTGACCTGCATAGGATATCCTTTTTCTTGGCGCCGCCCGGATCGCGGCCAGTTCTCGAAATTTCAGCCGTCCTTCTAGTGAGGACGGGCCTTGCGCGCAAGGCGAAAACAGGTGTGCCGCGCTGTGGGCGCGCGCGATCTAATGCGGCGCAAGCTCGGGATGGGCGGCGGCAAAGGCGGGCAGGGTTTCCAGATGCGCCGCGATCCGGGTCAGTTTCGGCATCGCGCCCAGATCGATCTCCCAGCGCCGCGCGTTATAGATCTGCGGAACAAGGCACAGATCGGCCAGCGACAGCCGTGTGCCAAAGCAATAGGCCTCGCTCTCGACCATCGTCTCAAGGGCTGCGAGGCCCGGCGCAATGAAATGCTGCATCCAGTCCTTCATCGTGAGCGTGCCCTGTGATTGGGCGGTTGCGAATGTCGCCACGCGCAGGTTGCAGACCGGGTGAATATCCATCGCAATCGCGTCTGCCATCGCGCGGGCACGGGCGCGGGCGAGCGGATCGAGCGGTTGCAGGCCCAGCCCGCGCGTCGTGTCGAGATATTCGAGGATTGCCAGCGATTGGGTCAGCAGATGGCCGTCGATCTCAAGCGCGGGCACAAGACCCTGCGGGTTGCGTGCGAGATGCTCGGGGCTGCTTTGCGCGCCTGCGACCAGATCAATCGGCACGCTTTCCCATGTGAGCCCCGCCAGCCCCAGCGCGATGCGCACCCGGTAGCTCGCCGAGGAGCGCCAGTAATCATAAAGCCGTATCATTCGGGGGCCTCTTTGTTGAGCAATCGCGACAGCGCTTTGTGAAAGAGCGGCAGATCGGCGCCAAGCGTGGCTTCAAGCTGGCGCTGGTAATCGATGGCGCGCGGCAGCAGCTGTGCCATCAGCGCGCGGCCCGCTTCGGTCAGACCCAGCGCCACAAGGCGGCCATCGTCGGGATCGCCGCGCTTGGCCACAAGCCCCGCCAGCTCGAGGCGCGCCGCCGCCCGGCTGACCTTGGACTTTTCCATCGAGACACGCCGTTCGATATCGCGCACCGAGACCTGTCCCGAATAGGACAGATGCACCATCACGCGCCATTGCGGCGTGCTCAGGCCTGCGTCCCGATAGATCGCTGCCAGATCGTGACTGAGTTTCTCCGCCGCCTCTGTCAGCAGGTAGGGCAAAAAGAGATCCAGCTCAAAATCTGGAAGTTTCACTTCTATTTCAATGTTTTGTGTCATGTTTTTTATGTATCGGTATCCGCTGCGGCCTTTCCTATGTGAACAGGAAACACGTTGCATTTGCAACGAAAAATCTTGACATCGTTGCGAATGCAACAAAATATACTCCCAAGCGTGCTCGGGGGAGTCGGGCGCAGAGACGGAGGATTTCAGATGACGGACCATAGCTTGCCGCAGGGGATGATCCGCGCCGGTCATACAACCGGTACCCATGAAGGCTACATGCCCGGTTTCGGCAATGATTTTGAGACCGAAGCGCTGCCCGGCGCCTTGCCGCAGGGCCAGAACAGCCCGCAAAAATGCGAATATGGGCTTTATGCCGAGCAGCTTTCGGGCACCGCCTTTACCGCGCCGCGCGGCCAGAACGAGCGGACTTGGTGCTACCGCATCCGTCCGTCGGTGAAACATACCGGGCGCTTTACCAAGATCGATGTGCCCTATTGGAAATCCGCGCCCAATATTGACCCGGACGTGATCAGCCTTGGGCAGTATCGCTGGGATCCCGTGCCCCACACAGAAGCCGCCCAGACCTGGATCACGGGGATGCGCACGATCACCACGGCGGGCGATGTGAACACGCAAATCGGTATGGCGAGCCACATCTATCTGGTCACGCAGTCGATGCAGGACGAGTATTTCTACTCCGCCGACAGCGAATTGCTCGTGGTGCCGCAAGAGGGCCGGTTGCGGTTTTGCACCGAACTGGGCGTGATTGATCTGGAGCCCAAAGAGATCGCGATCCTCCCGCGGGGGCTCGTCTACCGGGTTGAAGTGCTCGAGGGCCCCGCACGCGGTTTCGTCTGCGAGAATTACGGGCAGAAGTTCGACCTTCCGGGCCGCGGCCCGATTGGCGCGAACTGTCTGGCCAATCCACGCGATTTCAAATGCCCGGTGGCGGCTTTTGAGGATCGCGACGCGAAAAGCCGGGTCGTGATCAAATGGTGCGGTCAGTTCCACGAGACCTTCATCGATCATTCCCCGCTCGATGTGGTCGCATGGCACGGCAATTACTGCGCCTATAAATACGATCTGCGCACCTATAGCCCGGTCGGCGCGATCCTGTTTGACCATCCCGACCCCTCGATCTTCACCGTGCTCACGGCACCCTCTGGGCAGGAGGGGACGGCCAATATCGATTTCGTGCTGTTCCGCGAGCGTTGGATGGTGGCCGAGCACACCTTCCGCCCGCCATGGTATCACAAGAACATCATGTCCGAGATGATGGGCAATATCTACGGCATCTATGACGCCAAGCCCAAGGGCTTCGTGCCGGGTGGCATGAGCCTTCACAACATGATGCTGCCCCACGGGCCGGACCGCGCGGCGTTCGAGAAAGCGAGCAACGAGCCGATGGTGCCGGTGCTGCAAGACAACACGATGCAGTTCATGTTCGAGACGCGCTTCCCGCAGCATCTGACCGCCTTCGCGGCCAATGAGGCGCCGCTGCAAGACGATTACATCGATTGCTGGGACAGCATCGAAAAGAAATTCGACGGAAAACCGGGGGTCAAATGACCGAGATGAAAAGCTGGGTGTCTTCTGCCAATGGCGACACCGATTTCCCAATCCAGAACCTGCCTTACGGCGTCTTCGACGACGGGCGCGGCGCCCGGATGGGGGTGGCGATTGGCGCGATGATCCTCGATCTTGGCGCGGTCGATCACGGGCTCGACCCGGCGCTTCTGGCCGAGCCTGCGTGGAACCGCGTGATGGAGGCCGGGCCGCAGGTCTGGGCGCAGCTGCGTGCGCGTCTGACCGAGCTGCTCTCGGACGAGGGCCATCGCGCAGCGGTCGAGCCGCATCTGGTCGCGCAGTCCAAATCGCGCATGCTGATGCCGTTTCGCGTGGCCGAATACACGGATTTCTATGCCGGAAAGCACCACGCAACGAATGTCGGCACGATGTTTCGCGGGGCGGAGAACGCGCTGCCTGCGAACTGGTTGTCGGTCCCGATCGGCTATAATGGCCGTGCCTCGTCGGTGGTGGTCTCGGGCACGCCCGTGACCCGGCCTTGGGGTCAGGTGAAAGGCCCGGACGAGGATCTGCCGCGCTTTTCTCCCTCCCAGCGCTTCGATATCGAGCTGGAATTTGGCGCAATCGTCGGCCAGCCCTCACAGGGGATGGTCTCGGTGGCTCAGGCTGATGAGATGATCTTTGGCTATGTGCTGCTCAACGATTGGTCGGCGCGCGATATTCAGGCGTGGGAATATGTGCCGCTCGGGCCGTTTCAGGCGAAAGCCACCGCGACCACGATCAGCCCTTGGATCGTGACCCGCGCGGCGCTCGAGCCGTTCCGCGTGGGCACGCCCGAGCGTGAGCGCCCGCTGCTGCCTTATCTGCGCGAGCCCCGCCCGATGAACTACCAGATCGATCTGGAGGTCGCGCTGCGCCCCAAAAGCGGCGCGGAATACGTGATTTCGCGCTCCGATACCGCCTATCTCTACTATTCTGCAGCCCAGCAACTGGCCCATCACACGACATCGGGCTGTGCGATGCGGGTGGGCGATCTGCTGGGGTCGGGCACGATCTCGGGGGCTGACAAGGACAGCCGTGGCTCGCTGCTGGAGCTGTCTTGGGGCGGCAAGGAGCCGCTGGAGTTGCCCGATGGTCAGACCCGCAGCTTCGTCGAGGATGGCGATACGCTGACATTGCGCGGGGCCGCCAAGGGCGATGGCTACCGCATTGGATTTGGCGACTGTGCCGGGCAAGTCCTGCCCGCCGTCGAACTGCCCGACTGGGCGCAAGAGTAACGAAAGGACGTAAGTCTCATGGCTAAAGCATTCGCATCGCAAGGCGACATGGCGGACAAGAAAATCAGCTTCACCCAAGTCGGCGAGGGGCTTTACGCCTTCACCGCCGAGGGCGATCCCAATACCGGTGTCATCATCGGCGATGAGAGCGTGATGATCGTCGAGGCGCAGGCGACCCCGCGTCTGGCGCGCAAGGTCATCGAATGCGTGCGCTCGGTCACCGACAAGCCGATCTCGCATGTGGTTCTCACCCATTACCACGCCGTCCGCGTGCTCGGCGCCTCCGCCTATGGCGCGCGCGAGATCATCATGTCCGACGTGTCTCGTGCGCAGGTCGCAGAGCGCGGCCAAGAGGATTGGGACAGCGAATTTGGCCGTTTCCCGCGCCTCTTCCAAGGGCATGACGAGATCCCGGGTCTGACCTGGCCCACCACGACGTTCTCGGACTCGATGACCGTCTATCTGGGCAAGCGCCGGGTCGACATCATGCATCTGGGCCGCGCCCATACCGCAGGTGATGCGGTGATCTGGGTGCCCGATCAAGAGGTGATGTTCACGGGCGATATCGTCGAATATCACTCCGCTTGCTATTGCGGCGACGGGCATTTCAGCGACTGGGCCGACACGCTCTCCAATATCGCAGCCTTCGAGCCGCGCGCGATTGCGCCGGGCCGGGGCGATGCGCTGGTGGGCGAAGAGATGGTGGCGCAGGCGCTCGAGAACACCGCCGATTTCGTCCGCTCGACCTATAAGCCGGTCGAACGCGTCGTGGCGCGTGGCGGCAGCCTGAAAGAGGCATGGGATGCGGTGCGCGAAGCCTGCGACCCGAAATTCGCCGATTACGCAATCTACGAGCATTGCCTGCCGTTCAACGTGGCGCGTGCCTATGACGAGGCCCGCGGGATCGACACGCCGCGGATCTGGACCGCAGAGCGCGACCGCGAAATGTGGGACGCGCTTCAGGGCTGATCGCGCAGCCAACGGCAAGGGAGGAGGAACCGATGCCCTATGATTACAAGCCATTCGACTATGTCGCACCTCCGGGGCTGAGCGCGCCGGAGGCCCGCCACAAAGTGATCATCGTGGGGGCGGGCCCGATCGGGCTTGCCGCCGCGATCGAGCTGTCCAATCACGGCGTGGGTTCGGTTGTGCTCGATGATAACAATGTCGTCTCGGTGGGCAGCCGGGCGATCTGCTGGTCGAAACGCTCGCTTGAGATCCTCGACCGTCTGGGCGTTGGCGAGAGCTGCGTCCAGAAGGGCGTGACATGGAAGGTCGGGCGCACCCATCACGGCGCGCGCGAGGTCTTCAACTTCGATCTGCTGCCCGAAGGCGGTCACAAGATGCCCGCCTTCGTGAACCTGCAGCAATATTACGTCGAGGAATATCTGGCCGCTCAGGCGCAGGCCAATCCGCTGATTGATCTGCGCTTCAAGAACAAGGTCACGGGGCTGCAACAAAAGCCCGATTGCACGCAGATCGAGATCGAGACGCCCGATGGCGCCTACAGCCTTGAGGCCGAGTATCTGCTGGCCTGTGACGGGGCGCGTTCTGCGATCCGCACGATGATGGGGCTGGACTTCGAAGGCGTGCTCTTTGAAGAGCGCTTCTTGATCGCCGATATCGTGATGCAATCGGATTTCCCCTCGGAGCGCTGGTTCTGGTTTGAGCCGGAATTTCACGCGGGCCAATCGGCGCTGCTGCACAAGCAGCCCGACAATATCTACCGCATCGATCTGCAGCTTGGCTGGGAGGCCGATCCCGAGCAGGAGCGCAAGCCCGAGCGGATCATTCCGCGCATCGAGAAGGCGCTGGGGCGGTCCGATTTCACGCTCGACTGGACCTCGATCTACACGTTCCAATGTCGGCGGCTTGAGAAATTCGTGCATGACCGGGTGATTTTCGTGGGCGACAGCGCTCATGTCGTCTCGCCCTTCGGGGCGCGGGGCGGCAATGGTGGCTTGCAAGATGTCGACGCGCTTGGCTGGCGTCTGGCCGCTATCGTCAAGGGCGAGGGCGGGCCTGCGCTGCTTGAGCGCTATGATCTCGAGCGCACCTATGGCTCGGATGAAAATATCGCTAATTCCAGCCGTACGACGCGCTTCATGTCGCCGCGCGCGGGCGCTGAGCGGGTCTTCCGCGACGCGGTTCTTGCGCTCTCGGAACATGCCGGTTTCGCGCGACCGATGGTGAATTCGGGCCGCCTGAGCGTGCCCTGCACCTATCCGCTCACCGACGCCCCCGATTGCGAGGCCATGCCGCGCGCAACCCGGCCCGGATCGGTGGCGCAGGACGCGCCTTTGGGCAATGACTGGCTGATGTCGCGGCTTGCGGGCAGGTTTTGCCTGCTGGCCATCGGCACGCAGGCTCCGGACATCGCGGGGCTGCAAGCGGTCGAGCTGGACATCACGCCCGAGCTGCGCACGCGCTATCTGGGTCAGGCCGGGCAGGGGCTCTATCTGATCCGCCCCGATCAGGTCGTGGCCGCGCGCTGGGAACAGGCGAATGCACAAAGCATCGCCACCCATTACGCCGCGATCCGGGAGGGCCGGGCATGAGTTTGATCACGCACCTCAATCTCAAGGACCACGACGCGCTTTATGAACGGCTGATCGCCGCCCATGAGGGGCTGTCAGAGGCCGAGAGCGCCGCGCTCAATGCCCGGCTGGTTCTGATCTTGATGAACCATATCGGCGAGCGCGACGTGCTGGAGGCGGCCTTTGATCTCGCAACCCGGGCCGGATCGAAGGAAGGGCTTGCGCAGGCGCGTCCGATCTCGAACACTCATTAACGTGTTAAGCTGTGGCTTGGGGGGAGGAGAGACCCGCGGCCATCTCACTCAACGGAGGATCTCATGAAGACAACCTATACCAAGCGCGCATTCCTTGGCACGGCCGCTGCGGCAGGTGCCGCCCTTGCGCTGCCCGCCATTCCCGCGCGCGCCGCCGGCGTCGATCTTGTCCTGTCCAGCTGGCTGCCGCCGCGCCACCCGATCGTGGTCGATGCGATCAAGCCTTGGGCCAAGGATATCGAGAAAGCCACCGAGGGCCGCGTGCGCATCCGGGTGCTGGCCAAGCCTCTGGGCTCACCGCCTGCGCATTTCGACATGGCGCGCGACGGGATTGCCGATATCACCTACGGGCTGCACAGCTTCACGCAGGACGACCGTTTCAAGAATTCCCGCGTCGGTCAGTTCAGCTTTCTGGGCAATGACGCCGTGTCGATGTCCGAGGCGTTCTGGACCGTCTATACCGAGAAGCTCGGCGCGGCGAAGGAACATGCGGGCACCCATCTTCTGGGCCTGTTCAACCACGGCCCCGGGATGATCCATAACAACAAGCGCCCGATCAACAAGATCGAGGATCTGCAAGGCCTCAAGATGCGCGTGCCGGGCGGTTATATCGCCGATCTGATGAGCCATTTCGGCGTCGAGACGATCTTTACCCCCTCGGGCGAGGTCTATGAGAAGCTCTCGCGCGGGGTCGTTGACGGGGTGACCTTCCCCTATGACGCGATTGCCTCGTTCAACCTTGCGAAATACCTCAAATACACCAGCACGATCCCCGGTGGCATCTATAACACGACATGGTTCTTGGTGATGAACCCGGGCAAATGGGACGCGATCTCGCCCGCCGATCAAAAGGCGATCAGCGATCTGTCGGGCCTGTCCTTTGCCACCCGCGTGGGCAAGGCATGGAACGGCGCGGATGACCGGGGCAAGAAAGCGGCCAAAGAGGGCGGCATGGTGGCCGAGGTCGCACCGACCGAAGTGCTTGATGCGATCAAGACGCAGGCGGGTGTCTTCGAGGGCCAATGGTCTGACAGTCTCGCCTCGGGCTATGACGGGCGCGCCGCTCTGGCCGAGTTCCGCAAAATGACGGGCGTCAAAGTATGATTGCACGCGCGCGCTTCGTTCTGGAGGCGATCGCGGCTGGGTTGGTGACGGGGTTGATCCTCGTCACCTGCACCGATGTGATCGGTCGCTACCTCCTCAACAACCCGCTCACCGGTGCCTATGAGATCACCCAAGTCCTGCTGGGCGCGCTGGTTTTCGTGGCGATGCCGCTGACCACGGCCAGGGGCGGCCATGTCGAGGTCGATCTGCTGGTGCCGCTTCTGCCAAAGGTGATGCAGCGCGCACTGGCCCGGATCGGGGGCGCGATTGCGGCCCTTGTCATGGCCTATTTCGCATGGCGGCTGATCAGCCTCACGCAAGACCAGTTTCACACACAGATCGCCACATCGGGGCTCGGGATCAGGCTTTGGTATCTCGGCGCGATTGGTGTGCTCAGCTTTGCCGTCTCGGCGGTGGTGGCCCTGCTTCGGAGACCCGAATGACGATTTCCCTGATAGCCTTTGCCATCCTGCTGGTGCTGGTCTTCGTGCGCGTGCCGATTGCCTTTGCGATGGCGCTCGTGGGCGGGGCGGGCTTTGCCGCGATGCGCGGGACCGAGGCTGCGGGCGCGATGGTCGGCAATGCCGTCTTCGAGACCGGCATGAACTATTCGCTCTCAGTCGTGCCGCTGTTCATCTTCATGGGCAATGTGCTGGCCGGATCGGGCATTGCGAGCGGCTTGTTCAACGGCGCGGATCGGGTCTTTGGCCGGATGCGCGGGGGGCTCGCCATGGCCACGATTCTGAGCTGTGGTGGTTTCTCCGCGGTCTGTGGCTCATCGCTTGCCACGGCGGCCACGATGTCCAAGGTCGCGATGCCCTCGATGCGGCGCTTTGGCTATGACGACTCGATTGCCACAGGCTCGATTGCGGCGGGCGGCACGCTGGGCATCCTGATCCCGCCTTCGGTCATCATGATCATCTTCGGCCTGCTCACCGAAAGCGATATCGGCAAGCTGTTCATCGCGGGTATCCTGCCGGGCGTCCTTGGCATCTGCCTTTATCTGGTCGCGGTGATGGTGGCGGTGCGCCTCAAGCCCGAATTGGCGCCCAAGGTGCGCAGGCCCCAGTCGATGTCGCGCAGCGATATGATCGGCGTGCTGGCGACGCTGGCGCTGTTTATCTTCATCATGGTGGGGATTTACGGCGGGTTCTTCACGCCGATTGAGGCGGCGGGCATGGGGGCTGCGGCCGCCGTCGTGATCGCCCTGGCGGTGGGCGGCTTGCGGGCAAAGGTGCTTTGGGTTGCGCTGATCGATGCCGCGATTGCCTCGGCCATGATCTTTGCCATCGTGATCGGCGCCGAGATCTTTGGCAATTTCGTCACCTTTGCAGGCCTGCCTGATGCGCTGGCCGATCTGGTCAATACGCTGGGCCTTGGCGGCTATGAGGTGATCATCGCCATCGTGCTGATCTACATGGTGCTGGGCATGGTGCTTGAAAGCCTGTCGATGATCTTGCTGACGGTGCCGATCTTCTACCCGCTGATCTATCAGCTCGATTTCGGCTCGGGCGTGCTGTCGAACCCCGATAATGCGCTGATCTGGTTCGCGGTGATTGTCGTGGTCGCGACCGAGATCTCGCTGATAACCCCGCCTGTGGGCATGAATGTCTTTGTGCTGCGCTCTGTGCTGCCCGATGTGCCGCTCGCGACGATGTTTCGCGGGATCCTGTGGTTCTGGGTGGCCGATATCGTGCGGATCAGCCTGATCGTGGCCTTCCCGGCGATCTCCTTGTGGCTGGTGGGCGGCTAGGCGGCGTGCCCTCAACTCCGGGGCGGGCGCGCCTCGGAGGGGGGCGCGCTCTGGGCGCGGGTCTCGATATCGAGGCGCATCGTCTCGATCAGCGCGTTCACACCTGTCTCAAGGGCTGCGCGCCCGCCGGGCGGCAGCGCCTCCAGCATCGACTGGGCGCGCGCATTCACCTTGCCGCGCGCCTCTTGATACATCTCGCGCCCCTGCGGCGTGCATTCATATTCGCGCAACCGCCGGTCGCTGTCGGGAATATGGCGTATGATCAACCCCTTGGCTTCAAGGCGGGCAGCGGCGCGGCTGACCTGCACCTTGTCGAGCGTCGTGCGCCGCGCAATGTCGAGCGAGCTGATCCGACCGACCCCGTCGAGGATCGACATGAGCCGCCATTCCTCCCGCGTGAGCCCGTATTCGCGGGCATAGACATCCTGCAGATTGCGCGAAAACGCATCCGCGGCAATCGCGAGGCGATAGGGAAAGAACTCTTCGAGCTTCATGCGGGCTCCGATCTGCAGCGACAGTCTAAAAGAGTTTCATTCGCAATGAAACGATCTCCGTCAAGCCCCGGACGGCGGGTCGCGCGGCTCAAGCACCTGCATGAACGCATCGAGTTCGTCGAGAAGCCGCTCGATCCGCTCCGCGCCAAGTTCGGCCTCAAGCTGTGCGTAGATCTTGGCGCTTTGCGGGGCGGCGGCGTGCAAGATCGCCTCGCCCCTCGGGTTGAGCACGACGCGCGTGCGTCGTCGGTCCTCGGCATCGCGCTGGGTCGAGATCAGCCCGCGCGTCTCAAGGCTGCGCAGCATCCGCGTGAGCGAGGGGGCCAGAACGCAGGCCCGCTCGGCCAGCGTCTTGGCATCGAGCGGCCCGCTTTCGCGCAGCACCCGCATGACCCGCCATTGCTGCTCGGTCACATCATGGGCGTTCAGCAGGGGACGAAACCGCTCCATCACCCGCTCGCGCGCGCGCAACAGCGCAATCGGCAGCGAGCGGTGCGGCGCATGCAACTCAAGCCCGTCACGAAGCGGGGGCGGGGGGGATGTCTCGGCCATGCGGCTTGGCTCCTGTTTCGGATGCCCGCAACATCACGAGATTTTCCCGAGTTGACAAGTCGGACTAAAATTAACATGTTAATTAAAATGCGTCGTGAGGAGGACCGCCATGCCCCATCTGACACTCGAATATTCCCCGGGTCTGGCAGCTCGGGCCGATATTCCCGCGCTCTGCCGGGCGCTGCATAGCGCGATCTGCGAGGCCGGGATCTTTCCGCTGGGCGGCATCCGGGTGCGCGCCTATTGCGCCGATCACGCGATTGTCGGTGACGGTCTGCCCGAGAACGACTTTGCCGCGCTCGGTTTCGCGGTGGCCTCCGGGCGCAGCCCCGAGGCATTGCGCGCGGCGGGCGATCTTATCTTTGCCGCAGCGAGGCAAGCATTAGCCGAACCTCTGGCCACGCCCCATTTCACGCTTTCCTTCGAGATCCGCGAGATCAACCCAGATCTCAGTTGGAAACAGAACTCGATCCATGCCCGTCTGGCGGGCCAAACCAAGGGGGCGGCCCATGGGTGATCTGAGCGACAATCTGGCCCGCGCGCAGGGCTATATCGCGCATTTCGCCAAGACGGGCGTGTGCAATCACATCGCCGGACAAAGCGTGGCGGCGCAATCGGGCGAGACCTTCGAGACGCTCTCGCCGGTCGATCTGGCGCCGCTGGCGCAAGTGGCCAAGGGCGGGGCTGCGGACATCGACGCGGCCGTTGCGGCGGCGAAAGCGGCCTTCCCGAGCTGGTCGAAGACGCCGGGTTCCGAGCGCCGCCGGATCCTCATTCAGGTGGCCGAGGCGATCGAGGCCAATGCCGAGCGGATCGCCTTTACCGAGTGTCTCGACACCGGGCAGGCGCTGCGATTCATGTCCAAGGCGGCGCTTCGCGGAGCGGCCAATTTCCGTTTCTTCGCCGATAAGGCGCCTTCGGCGGAGGATGGTTTAAGCCTGCGCAACGCCAATCAGATGAATGTCACCTCGCGCCGTCCCATCGGTCCGGTAGGCGTGATCACGCCGTGGAACACGCCCTTCATGCTGTCCACATGGAAGATCGCCCCGGCGCTCGCGGCGGGCTGCACGGTGGTGCATAAACCCGCCGAGTTCTCGCCGATGACCGCCAAGCTGTTGGTCGAGATCGCGGAAGAGGCGGGGCTGCCCAAGGGCGTCTTGAACCTTGTGAACGGCTTTGGCGAGGATGCGGGCAAGCGCCTGACCGAGCATCCCGACATCAAGGCGATTGCTTTTGTGGGCGAAAGCCGCACCGGCTCGATGATCATGCGCCAAGGTGCCGACACGCTCAAACGGGTCCATTTCGAGCTGGGCGGCAAGAACCCGGTGATTGTCTTCGAGGATGCCGATCTGGATCGCGCCGCCGACGCTGCGAGCTTCATGATCTATTCGCTCAATGGCGAGCGCTGCACCTCATCCTCGCGGCTTTTGGTGCATCACAACATCTATGAGGCCTTCACCGCCCGCGTGGCCAAAGTGGCGCAGGGGCTCAAGGTCGGCCATCCGCTCGATCCGCAAACCGTGGTGGGCCCGCTCATCCATCCCGAGCACGAGGCCAAGGTGCTGGCCTATTTCGACCGGGCGCGCATTGAAGGGGCCACCATCGCCGCAGGCGGCCAGAAGCTGGGCGAGACCGGCTGCTATATCGCGCCGACGCTGTTCACCGATGTGCGCAACGACATGGCGATTGCGCAGGAGGAGATCTTTGGTCCGGTGCTCAGTGCGATCCCGTTTCACGACGACGCCGAGGCACTGGCGCTGGCCAATGACGTGCCCTATGGGCTCGCCGCCTATCTCTGGACCCGCGATCTCGACCGCGCGATGCAGATGACAGACGCGCTTGAGGCTGGGATGATTTGGGTGAATTCCGAGAATGTGCGCCATCTGCCCGCGCCTTTTGGTGGGGTGAAGGCCAGCGGGATCGGGCGCGATGGCGGCGATTGGTCGTTCGATTTCTACATGGAGACGGTGAACGTCTCCTTTCCGCGCAAGATCCACGCCGTGCCGAAGCTCGGCTGAGACATTTTCCGGGCGGCCGAGGAGGGGCGCCCGGTCCGATCCAATCTCTGGGAGAGAGACATGCCCATTCCGGCCCCGAACCTGTACCCGCCCTTCAACATCCTGCGCCTGAGCCATGTCATCCTTGGTGTGCGGGATCTGGCCGCGAGCCGTGCGTTTTATGTCGATACGCTGGGGCTTCAGGTCACGGATGAGGATGCCGGGCATATCTTTCTGCGCGCGATGGAGGAGCGTGGCCATCACTGCATGGTGTTGGTGAAATCCGAAGACCCGGATGTGCGCGCGCTGGCCTTCAAGGTTTTTGACGAGGCCGAGCTCGACAAGGCGCATGACTGGTTCGCAGCCCAAGGTCTGCCCGTCGCATGGGTCGAGCGCGCCTATCAGGGCCGGACGCTGCGCACGCAGGACTGTTTCGGCATGCCCATCGAGTTCTATTTCCAGATGGACCGTCTGCCCCCGATCCACCAGAAATATGCGCTCTACAAGGGCGTCAAGCCGCTGCGGATCGACCATTTCAACTGTTTTGCGAGCGACGTGGACCGCGCGGTGGACTTCTACAACCAGATCGGCTTTCGCGTCACCGAATATACCGAAGATGAGGACACCGGGCGTCTTTGGGCGGCATGGACCCATCGCAAGGGCGGCGTGCATGACATTGCTTTCACCTCCGGGACCGGGCCACGGCTGCATCACACGGCCTTTTGGGTGCCCACGCCGCTCAACATCATCGATCTGTGCGATTTGATGGCCACGACCGGCTATGTCGCCAATATCGAGCGCGGGCCGGGCCGGCACGGGATCTCGAATGCATTCTTCCTCTATATTCTCGACCCGGACGGCCACCGTATCGAGATTTACTGCTCGGATTACCAGACGGTCGATCCCGATCTGGAGCCGATCAAATGGGATCTCAAGGATCCGCAGCGCCAGACGCTGTGGGGGGCGCCTGCGCCGCGCAGCTGGTTCGAGAACGGCGCGTGCTTTGCGGGCGTAACCCCGGTGCAAAGCGACATGAAGGCCACGCCGATCATCGCGCCCTGAGCGCGGCCCCGGCACGCAAGACCCTTGCAGGAGAGACAGGATGGACGCTCAGGATTTTGAAACATGGTCGCAGCGCGCCGCGTCATGGGGCGTGACATATCGCGAAACGCTTGAGGCTCGCCCGGTGCGTGCGCGCACCAAACCGGGTGAGATCTACCGCGCGATCCCGCCCAATCCGCCCGAGACCGGCTGCGAGATGGCGCAGATCTTCGACGAGTTCGAGGCTCTGATCGAGCCGGGCATGACGCATTGGCAGCACCCGCGCTTCTTTGCGTATTTTCCGAGCAATGCAGCCCCGGTCTCTGTGGTGGCGGAATATCTGGTCACCGCAATGGCCGCGCAATGCATGCTCTGGCAGACCTCTCCGGCAGCAACCGAGCTGGAAACCCGGATGATGGAATGGCTGCGCGATGCGCTGGGGCTGCCCGAGACATTCTCGGGGGTCATTCAGGACAGCGCCTCCTCGGCGACGCTGGCGGCAGTCTTGATGATGCGTGAGCGCGCGCTCAATTGGCAGGGCAATCGCGCAGGGCTCAGCCATGCGCCGCGCCTGCGGATCTATTGCTCCGATCAGGTGCATTCCTCGATTGACCGCGCGATCTGGATTGCGGGGATCGGGCAGGAGAACCTAGTGAAACTGGCCGCTGACCCGAAGAGCGGCGCGCTGCCGCCCGAGGCGCTGGAGGCCGCGATCCGCGCCGATCTGGCAGCCGGATATCAGCCCGCCGGGGTGATCGGCTGCGTCGGCGCGACCAGCACCGGGGCCTGCGACGATATCGGATCGCTGGTTGCGGTCGCACATGCCCATGATCTTCTGGTGCATGTCGATGCGGCTTGGGCGGGTTCGGCGATGATCTGTCCTGAGTTCCGCGCGCTTTGGGACGGGGTTGAAGGCGCGGATTCCGTCGTCTTCAATCCGCATAAATGGCTGGGCGCGTCTTTTGATTGCTCGGCCCATTTCATTCGCGACCCCGAGATGCTTGTGCGCACGCTGGCGATCCAGCCCGAATATCTCAAGACCCATGGGCAGGACGGGATTGTCAATTATTCCGAATGGTCGATCCCGCTGGGCCGCCGCTTCCGGGCGCTCAAACTGTGGTTCTTGCTGCGCTTTCACGGGCTTGAAGGGCTGCGCGCGATGATCCGCGATCACGTCCGTTGGGCGGGAGTTTTGCATGACCGGCTGGCCGCAACCCCGGGGGTGGAGATCGTGACCGCGCCGGTGCTCTCGCTGTTCTCGTTTCGCCGCGCGGGGGCCTCGGAGGAAGACACCATCGCGCATCTGAGCGCCATCAATGAGGATGGGCGGATCTATCTCACGCAGACGCGGGTGGGCTCCGGGCTTGCGATCCGCTTTCAGGCTGGGTCTTTTGCGATGAGCGCGTCCGACATCGACATCGCCTATAGTGCCATTCTCGATGGTCTGGGTCTTGGACAGGAGGGGGCATCATGAGCCCGACACTGCCGCGCATCGCGGCGTTTCGCAAAAGTGGTACGGATCGCTACGGCGTCGTGCTGGAGGGCGGCATCGTCGATCTGAGCGCAGAGTTCGGCGCGCGGTTTGCGACGCTTCAGCAGGTCGTGGAGGCGGGCGCTCTGGAAGAGGTGATCGCGGCGGCAGAAGGCCGCGCGCCCGATTGGCGGAGCGATGAGGTCGACTTCCTGATCCCGATCGCCGCGCCGGAAAAGCTGATCTGCATCGGCGTGAATTTTCCCGACCGAAACGCGGAATACAAGGACGGGCAGGCTGCCCCGCCCTATCCGTCGATGTTCATCCGTTTTGCGCGCAGCTTCACCGGACATGATCAACCGCTGATCCGTCCGCCCGAAAGCCCGCAGCTTGATTATGAGGGCGAGGTGGTGATCGTGATCGGCAAAGGCGGGCGGCGGATCGCGCAGGCCGATGCCTATGACCACATCGCGGCGCTGAGCCTGTGCAATGAAGGCACGATCCGCGACTGGGTGCGCCACGCCAAGTTCAACGTCACGCAGGGCAAGAACTGGGACTGCTCGGGCGCGATGGGGCCGTGGCTCGTGCCGTTTCGCGAGGCCGCGCAGCTCGATGATATCGAGCTGAGCACGCGGGTGAACGGAGAGCTGCGTCAGCACGACCGCACGGGGCGAATGATCTTCGATTTCCGCTATATCGTGAATTACGTATCGACCTTCACGACGCTGGTGCCGGGCGATGTGATCGTGTGCGGCACGCCGACCGGCGCGGGCGCGCGGTTCGATCCGCCGATCTGGTTGCGCCCGGGCGATGTGATCGAGGTCGAGGCCGAGGGCATCGGCTGTTTGCGCAACACCGTTGCGGATGAGCCATGCTGAGCGCCGCCGAAATCACCGCCGCCGCCGATGATCTGCTCGACGCCGAGCGCGGGCGTCACCAGATCGGCCTTTTGAGCCTGCGCCATCCGCAGATCACGCTTGAGGATGCCTATGCGATCCAGAGCGCGCAGATGGCGCGCAAGCTTGCGCAGGGGCGGCGCATTCTGGGCTGGAAGATCGGGCTGACCTCAAAGGTGATGCAGGCAGCGCTTGGGATCGACACACCGGATTCCGGCGTGCTCTATAACGATATGCTGTTTCAAAGTGGCGCGACCGTGCCTGCGGGCCGTTTCATCCAGCCGCGCATCGAGGCCGAGATTGCCTTTGTGATGAAGGGCCCGCTCAGCGGCTCAGTGACCCGCGAGGCAGTGCTGGCGGCGACCGATTATGTCACGCCCGCGCTTGAGATCCTCGACACGCGGATCTTGCGCCACGACCCGGCCACCGGGACCGCGCGCAAGATCTTTGACACCGTGGCCGACAATGCCGCCAATGCGGGGATCGTGCTGGGAGAGACCCGCCACGCGCCCGATGCGGTCGATCTGCGCTGGACCGGGGCGATCCTCCGCAAGGATGGCGCGGTCGAGGCGACAGGGCTTGGGGCTGCGGTGCTCGATGATCCGGTGACGGGCCTTGTCTGGCTCGCTCGGCGGATGGGTCAATATGCGCAGCGCATCGAGCCGGGGCAGGTGATCCTCTCGGGCTCGTTCATTGCGCCCATCGAATGCCCGCCGGGCACGGCCATCGCGGCGGATTACGGCCCGTTCGGCCAGATTTCCATTGATTTTGCATGAGGTGACATGATGCCCGCCCCCGAAAACCGTTTCAAAGCCCGACTGCGCAGGGGCGAGACCCAGATCGGCCTTTGGCTGGGCCTTGGCGACCCGTCGGTGACGGAACTGGCGAGCCATTGCGGCTTTGACTGGCTGGTGATTGACGGCGAGCACGGGCCCAACGGTCTGCGCGATATTCTGGCGCAGCTGCGCGCCATGCGCACCGAGACCCATCCGGTCGTGCGGGTGCGCGATGACAACCGTGCCGAGATCAAGCAGATGCTCGATATCGGCGCGCAGACGATCCTCGTGCCGATGATCGAGAGCGCCGCGCAGGCGCGCGCGGTGGTGCGCTCGATGCGCTATCCGCCCGAAGGCGTGCGCGGCGTAGGCGCGGCGCTGGCCCGCGCCTCGGCCTATAATAGCTGCCCGGAGTATCTGGAAACGGCGAATGCGCAGACCTGCCTCTTGTTGCAGGTCGAAAGCCGGGCGGGGCTTGAGGCGCTTGACGAAATCGCAGCGCTTGATGGGGTGGATGGGGTCTTTATCGGGCCTGCCGATCTTGCCGCTGATCTGGGCTATCTGGGCCAGCCAGAGGCTAAGCCTGTGCAAGAAACCGTGCGCGATGCGTTGCGGCGCATTCAAGCCTGCGGCACGGCGGCGGGTATTCTGACCTCGGATCGGGCGCTGGCGCAAAGCTATGCCGATCTGGGTGTTGCGTTTCTGGCCGTGGGCTCGGATGTGGGCGTGTTGGGGGCGGGGCTGCGCGCCTTGCGGGCGGCCTTCTGACAGGGGTGTTCGCCGCGCCTCAGATCGGCAGCGGCGCGTCAGGCTTGAACTGATCCATCACGATCTGGCTTTGCACCCGCGCAACGATCGGATGGGCCAGCAGGATCTGATGGATCAGCCGGTTGAGCGCGGCCAGATCCGGGCAATAGACTCGCAGCAGGTAATCGGCCTCGCCGGTCAGGGTCCATGCCGAGACGATCTCGGGCTGCATCGAGACCAGCCGGGAGAACTGCCGCGTGGACTCCGCACCATGGGTGGTCATTTGCACCTGCACGAAAGCCTGTACGTTGAGATCCAGCCGCGCCGGGTCCAGCTTCGCCCCGTAGCCGCGAATGAGCCCCTCGGCCTCCAGCCTCTGGCGTCGCCGCCCGATCTGACTGGCCGACAGGTTCAACCGCTCGCTCAGCTCCTGCGCGGTGAGCTGGGCGTTGGCTTGAAGCTCCGCAAGGAGGCGTTTGTCTGTTTGATCGATCATGCGCATAGACTGCGCCGTTTTGGCAATATGCGCAAGATCCACGCATGGCGCAGCCGTAATCTCGTCCGTCCGCGCAAGCTTGAGGCCACGCGCGCGGCGCGGCCTCGTGGCGCGAGCGTTCAGGCGCTCTGGTCGGTCTCGCCTGCGGATTTCAGCGTGGCGATGAAGCGTGCCGTGCGCTCGCGCTCAGGCGCGTCGAACACCTGCCGCGCGGGGCCGGTCTCAACCACCTGACCGCCATCGAGCACAATCACCGTCTGCGCGATCTGCGAGGCGAGCCGCAGATCATGCGTGGCCATCACCATCGTTGTGCCTTCGCGAGCCAGCTGGGCCAGCACGTCCACGACTTCGGCGGCGAGCTCCGGGTCGAGCGCAGAGGTCGGCTCGTCGCAGAGCAGCACGCGCGGCGAGGGCGCCAGCGCGCGCGCAATCGCGATGCGCTGCTGCTGCCCGCCCGACAGCGTCGCGGGCCAGGCATCGGCCTTATGCGCCATGCCGACCTTTTCGAGCAAAGCAACGGCGCGTGCGCGGGCTTTCTCTCGCGGCCAGCGCAGCACGGTGATCAGCCCCTCCATCACATTCTCGATCGCGGTGCGATGCGGGAAAAGCTGGAAATTCTGGAATACCATGCCGGTTTGCTGGCGGATCATCTGCGTCTCGGCGCGCGACAGCCGTCCGCGCTCGGAGAAGGTCACGGACGCCTCGCCAATGCGCAGCGTGCCGCCTGAGGGCGTCTCAAGCAGGTTGATGCAGCGCAAAAGCGTGCTCTTGCCGCCGCCCGACGGACCGATCAGCGCAGTGACCGAGCCTTCCGGCATCGACAGCGACACATCGGAGAGCACTGTGTTGTCGCCAAATCGCTTGGTGATATTGGAAAGCGCAATCATGAGCGGTCCTCCAGAAAGCCGCCATATTGGCCGAGGCGTTTTTCCAGACGCGACTGCAGCGCGGTCAGGACCGAGCAGAGCGCGAGGTAGATCAACGCCGCCTCGACATAGAGAACGAGCGGTTCATAGGTGGTGGCCACGATCCGTTGCGCGGCCTGAAACAGCTCCGGCACGGTGATCGCGGCGGCCAGCGATGTGTCTTTGACAAGCGAGATGAAGCTGTTGGAGAGCGGCGGCACGGCCACCCGCGCGGCCTGCGGCACGATGGTGCGCCACATCGCCTGACGCCAGCTCATCCCGATCGAGTAAGAGGCCTCCCATTGCCCCTTGGGCACCGATGAGATCACCGCGCGCAGGATCTCGGAAGTATAGGCCCCGACATTGAGCGTGAACCCGATCAACCCCGCCACGAACGCGTCCAAGGTGATTCCAAGGCTCGGCAGCCCGTAGAAGATCAAAAACAGCTGCACCAGCAGCGGTGTGCCCCGGATCACCCAGACATAAAAGCGCACGATCCACGCCAGCGGGCGCGGCCCGAACAGTCGGATGATGGCGCAAAGCAGCCCGAGCGCGAGCCCCAGCGTGAAGGTGATAAGGGTAAGGGGGATCGTGAAGCTCACCGTCGCATGCAACAGCGGCGCAAGCGAACTCCACATCAAGGGCAGCCAGTCGGACACGCGAGATCCTTTCTGCAAACCGGGGGGCCAAGCCCCCCCGATGCATGTGTTATTTGGAGACGTCTTCGCCGAAATATTTCTGCGAGATCTTCAGGTAAGTGCCATCCGCCTTCATCTCGTCCAGCGCGGTGTTGATCGCGGCGAGCAGTTTGGGCTGGTTCTTGGCGATGATGACGCCGGAATAATCCGCGTTCGGCAGGGTCGCGACCAGTTTCACCGGGGCGTTGGGTTTGTGCTTCTTGAAATCGAGATAGGAGAGGCTGTCATTCACCGTCGCATCCGCGCGGTGCTGGATCACCAGCGCGATCGACTGGGCAAACCCGTCCGTGCCGATCAGATCGGCGCCGTTATCCTTGGCGATCTGGCCGAAATTGCTCGAGAGCGATTGCGCGGCGGTCTTGCCTTTGAGATCGGCAAAGCTCTTGATCGTGTCATCATCGCTGCGCACGATCAGCGCGGCTTTCGAGGCGATATAGGGCTCGGAGAAGTCATATTTCTTCTTGCGTGCGTCGGTGATGCCCACTTCGTTGATCACGGCGTCATAGCGGTCGGCATCGATGCCCGCGATCAGACCGTCCCAGCGGCCCTCCAGAAACTCGACCTTGACGCCCAGCTTAGCAGCAATCGCGCGGGCGATATCGACGTCAAAGCCGGTCAGATTGCCCGAGGCATCGTGATAGGTGAAGGGCGGGTAGGTGCCTTCGGTGCCAACGCGGAACACGCCAGCTTTCTGGATCTCAGCAAGAGTTGCTGCCTGCGCGGCACCGGCTCCGAATGCGGCGAGAGTGGCGATGGCAATGAGCGTGCGAACAGGTTTCATCCGAGCGACCTTTATGATGAGGGAAAGCGCCGATCCAAAGGGATAAGGCGCGACTGGCCCTGTATTTAGCGATTTGCGACGAAATGTCGATTGCCTGGTCAAAATTGCGTTTAAATCAGGAACCTATTTTTTCGTGAGGCACAGCTTCGGAACGAAGATCACGACAGGCCAAGCCGCATGGGCAGGTTTTCCAACGTAGCTGACCGATCTTGACGCGATGCGCGCGAATATGACGGCGCGCCTGCGATCGCGGCGCCGCACAGGCGTGGTGAAATCAAGAGGGTACGGGGGAACGGATACGTCCCTCACGCCAAAGATGCCGGTCCCTAAATTCGGTGATTGTCTAATAAATTCGATGTTTTCAGGCGGAGAGATGCGCGGAGCGGCCACGCGGCCACACAGAATGCAACTCACATGGCGTCTTGAGGACTCTGGGTCCGCATACTCTGGCGTCGGCTTGCGCCGCGGAAATCGGATGCGAGGTTTGCGCTTTGGTGGCGTTCTTGTCTGGGCAACACGGAGGTGCCGAATGCTGTCTTGTGCAGATCACCTTTGTCAGTGCAGGCTAGGCGAACAAGCATCGCTTGAGGATCAAATGAGCCCCCATCCCCTAGCCTCGACACTATTGCCAGATACGCGCGCGTTATTTGCGGGCGAGCCCACCTTGTCGGAACTGTTCGGCTATGATCCGGCTCAGAGTTGCGAGCTTTCGCACCTCTTTGCTGCGGTGCTGGCATCTCTGCTGCCTGAGGGGCGCGCCCGCTCTCAGGTCCTTGCGATTGCGTCCGAGGTCTTCGAGCGTGACCCAGAGGCTCTGGAGGCTGCGCTTAATGATCTCTTGGCAACAACCGCGCGTGACGCGGCTCCGGGGGGCGCGGCAGAGGTCTTGCATTTTGCTCATGGATATCACGCTCTTCTATCCTATCGATTGACGCGCTCGCTTTGGCTGGCCGGGCGCGATAGCTTGGCCCTTGCAATCAAGAGCCAGTTCACCCGCGCGCTTTCGGTTGAGATCTGGCCGCAGGCACAGATCGGGCATGGGGTATGGCTTGATCACGGATTAGGGATCGTTATCGGCCAGACGGCGGTGATCGAGGACGATGTGAGCCTCTGGCATGGCGTGACGCTGGGATCGAATTTCGTCGATATGGGCGCGGCGCGTCATCCGGTGCTGCGCAAGGGCTCGGTCGTGGGTGCGGGCGCTGTGATACTTGGCCCGGTCGAGGTGGGGGCTGGCGCAACCATCGCCGCCGGGGCCATCGTGACGTGCGATGTGCCGCCGGGACATGTCATGACCGCACCACGCGCCACCGAGCGCGCAGCCGGGCGGTTTGGTGGTTTCGTGGCGTTGCAGGCTTTGAAACGGGGCCCAAAATGAAATCACTTGGTATCGACCACCCGCTCGTTTGCGTCCGCGATCTGGACAGGGCGCGCGAGACCTACATGTCTCTGGGCTTTCTGATGAAACCGCCGGGGCTTCACCCCTGGGGAACCTCGACCGCGCTGGTGATTTTTCGCGATCAACTGCTGGAGCTGGTAGGCGTGGGGGATGAAGCGCTGCTTGACACTTATCCGGCGGGCCGCTTTCTGTTTGGTCGCCACATACAGCGCTGGCTGAGCGAGCGCGAAGGCGTGCCCCTTTCGGCGCTCAACTCATCAGATGCCGATGCGGATGAGGCGGCGGTGATCGCGCGCGGTGGCCGATGTGAGGGCACCATCGAATTTGGCCGAAACGTCGTGCGCGACGACGGCACGCCCGATCGCACCAGCACCACGCTCAAGATATTCACCCGTGACGGGCTGCCGCGCCTGAGCATGTTCGCCTGCCAGCAACATCGCCGCGACCTGATCGAGTTTCCCGCCTGGATGGATCACCCCAACAGCGCCTTTGGCTTTGCCTCAGCGACGATCTTGGCCGAGCCCGCCGATCAGCCCGCCGTGCGCGACTGGCTGGCAACGCTGCACGGGGCAGATGCGCTCCGTGATACCGATTGGGGTTTCACCGCTCGAACCGGAAATGGCGTGTGGCAGGTGGTCAGCCGTGCCACCGCGCCCGCGTTGTTTGGCCCGCTGCCGAGCGATCTGGCCTGTGATGGCGCGCCCTCGGTGATTTCGCTCGATATCAAGTGCCGTGACCTGTCTGCCTTGCGTCCCTTCATCGAAAAGAGCGCGTTTGCCTGCCGCGCGCTCGACGATACGCTGGTTCTGACCGAAATTGCGCGGCTTGGAGGCGTCTTGCTGCGCTTTCGCGAGACCAACGACGACTGAGAGGATACGATGTTTGACAAGAGCCATATCGACGAAGCGATCGCCTGGCGTCACGACCTGCATCGCCACCCCGAGTTGGGCTTTGAGGAGCACCGCACGTCTGAGATCATCTCGGGGCTGCTGAGCGGTTGGGGGTGGCGTGTGCATCGCGGTTTGGCGGGCACGGGCGTAGTCGCGCAGATGGGCCAAGGGGCCCCGGTGATCGGGTTGCGCGCCGATATCGACGCTTTGCCGATTGCCGAGGCGACGGGGCTGGCTTACGCCTCGACGACGCCCGGCAAGATGCATGCTTGCGGCCATGATGGACACACGGCGATGCTGCTTCTGGCCGCGCGCCAGATCGCGCAAGAAGGCGTAGGGACGGGCACGGTGACACTGATCTTCCAGCCCGCCGAGGAAAACGATGGCGGCGCGCGGGTGATGATCGAGGACGGGCTGTTTCGCAAATTCCCGATGGATCAGGTTTTTGGCATTCACAACTGGCCGGGGCTCGCGCCGGGGCGTTTCGTGGCGCGCGATGACAAGATGATGGCGGCCTTTGCCGTCTTCGAGATCGAGGTGACCGGGCGGGGTGGCCATGGCGCGATGCCCGAGCAATCGGACGGGGTGATCGCGGCGGTGACGGCGATGGCCGGGGCGCTGCAGGAAATTCCGGCCCGCGCGCTGTCTCCGCTCGAGCCCGGCGTGGTTTCGGTTACGCAGATCCATTCCGGCTCGGCCTGGAATGTCTGTCCAGATCGCGCCCTTCTGCGCGGCACGACGCGCTGGTTCGATGCCGCAGCCGGTGACATCATCGAAGACCGCCTGAGCCGGATTGCCCGTTCATTTGCCGAGGCGCAGGGGTGCAGCGCCCGCGTCGATTATCAGCGCCGCTACCCGGCCACGATCAACACCGCGCCGCAAGCCGCGCTTGCACGCGAGGTGGCCGCGGCGATGGGCCTCGATACCACGCCTGTGCCCCCGAGCATGGCCGCCGAGGATTTTGCCTTTATGCTGGGCGAGGTGCCGGGGGCCTATCTCTGGCTCGGGGCGGGGCGCGCGGGCGAAAATCCGGGGCTGCACTCAGCGAAATTCGACTTCAACGACCAGGTTCTGCCGGATGGCGCGGAATTCTGGGTGCGGCTGGTGCGCCGCTGTTTGGGGGCCTGATGGATCCCCTTGACACCCGGTTCCTGCGGGATTTTCTCGCCGTCGCGCATGAGGGCTCGATCCGGCGTGCAGCGGAGCGGCTCAATGTCGTGCCCTCGGCCATCTCGCGTAAGATCGCCGAAGCGGAGGCGCGCCTTGGCGTGATCTTGTTTGAGCGCAGCTCCAAAGGCGTGATCCTGACCGAGGCCGGTGAACTGGTGCGCGAACACGCCCAGCACCTGCATGACGAGCGGACCTATTTGCTCGATCAGATCGGCCATTACAGCGATGGCAGCAGCCAGATCGTGCGGATTGCGACAGGCGAGGGGTTCACCTCGGATCTGATGGAAAACGGCCTTCTGGAGTTGACCCATGTGCACCCGCACCTGCGTTTCATTATTGAACATGCCGGGACCGAGGAATTGCAACGCCGTGTGATCGAGGGGGAGGCGGATATCGGTATCGCCTATAACACGCTGATGACCGAGGCGACGCGCTCCCTTGCCCAGTCGCGCCAGCCGCTTTGCGGGATCGTGCCGCGCGACTCGCCCTTGGCGGGGCGCAAAAGCGTGAGCTTGGCTGAAATGCTCGCCCAACCCTTGGCGATGCTGAGTCAGGCCTACGGGATCCGCAACCTCGTCGGGCAGGCGGCGGCTGATCGCGGTCTGGCGC
Source organism: Thioclava dalianensis (assembly GCF_000715505.1). Classification (GTDB taxonomy): domain Bacteria; phylum Pseudomonadota; class Alphaproteobacteria; order Rhodobacterales; family Rhodobacteraceae; genus Thioclava; species Thioclava dalianensis. The sequence goes on along the minus strand of NZ_JHEH01000001.1, from coordinate 286,533 downwards.
TGCGGGTGCAGGTCGAAACCGCGTCGATCGCACTCTTGCTGCGCTATGTCTGCGCGGGCGTTGGCGTCAGTTTCCTGCCGCGCTTTTCGGCCGCCAGTCAGGCCGAGCGCGGCGATCTGGTCGTGCTTGAGATCGAGGAAAGTTCGCTGCAGCAGGTGAACACCCATCTGATGGTGCGCGCCCGCCGTCGGTTGCCGAAATCGGTCGAAACCGTGGCCAATTTCCTGTCGGAACGCATGGTGGCGTTTCGCGACTAGGCGTTGCTCTCGACGCAACGCGATGTGCGCCAATGGGTATCTTCCTGTGATCGCCCTGACTGGGGCTATCTTGTGGCAACAGCCTCGTGGTGGGCGCCATACGATAGGAAGGCAATGACAATGGTCGCGGCAGACAGAAAAACAGTGGGGGTGATCGGCCTCGGCGCAATGGGCTTTGGAATGGCTTCCAGCCTTGTGCGGGCAGGATTCGAGGTGACGGGCTATGACCCGGCTCAGGTGGCCTGCGCACGCGCCGCTGATGCAGGGGTCACCCTCGTTTCCAGCCCTGAAGACGTGTTCGCAGCGGCCGATCTTGTTGTTTTGTCGCTCCCCACCGCATCGCATGTAGACGCCACGGTGACGCAAGCTGCGGCGGCCGGTTTGCTGGCGGACGCCGCCCCCAAAGTGGTGATCGACACCTCGACATCCGAGGCCGCCACCAGTCGCAAACTGGCGGCTATTCTGGAAGCAAAAGGGCATGGCTTTCTCGATGCGCCGGTCAGTGGCGGCGCCGCCGGGGCCGCTTCGGGGCAGCTCTCCGTAATGCTCGGGGGAGAGGAAAAATGGGTCGCATTGGCACGTCCGGCGCTTGAGGCGATGGCGGCCAAGATATTGCATGTGGGCCCCAGCGGAGCCGGCAATGTCGCAAAGCTTGTGAACAACATGCTGGTGGCCAATCATGTGATCACGACGCTTGAGGCGCTCCGCCTCTCGGAAGCGGCGGGGGTGAGTGCCGAGGAGGCGCTTACGGTGATCAATTCGGCCACCGGGCGCAGTGCAATTTCCGAGATCCATTTCCCGAACTGGGTGCTGCCGCGCAGTTTCGACAGCGGATTTTCGACCGGGCTGATGCGCAAGGATTTACGTCTGGCGCGCGAACTGGCTCTCGAGGCAGGGGTTGCGACGCCGATGGCCAATCTGGCCGCGACGCTTTGGGCCGAGACGAATTCGGGTCTGAGCGACACAGATGATTTCACTCTGATGGGCGATCCGCAGCTGGACCGCCTGAGCCGTAAGGAGACCCACTGATGGCCAAGGATATGATCGATACCGCAAGCCGGGTGGCAGAGTTGCTGACCGAGCTGACGGGCGCACCCGATGTGCAATCTTGGGTCGGTGGCGCGTTGGTGCCCGGCACCGGTCGCGCGCTGGAGCTGACCGACCCGGCAACGGGACGTGTCTTTGCACGCTACCGCGACGCGGGGGCCGAGGTGGTAGAGCGCGCGGCGCAGGCCGCAAAAGCGGCGCAAAAGGAGTGGTTTGCCAAGACTGCCTCAGAAAGAGGCCGCGTCATGTTCGAGATCGGGCGCATAATCCGCGCTCATGCCGCAGCTCTGTCGGAACTGGAGGCGCTTTCGTCGGGTCGTCCGATCCGTGACACCGGCGGCGAACCCGCACGGATGGCGGAGATGTTCGAATATTACGCGGGCTGGTGTGACAAGATCTCCGGCGATGTCATCCCGGTCCCCTCGACCCATCTCAACTATACGCGTCACGAGCCGCTGGGCGTTGTCGCCCAGATCACGCCTTGGAACGCACCGCTTTTCACCTGTTGCTGGCAAGTCGCCCCGGCGATTTGTGCGGGCAACGCGGTGATGATCAAGCCGTCCGAACTGACGCCGCTCAGCTCCGTCGTGATCGGGATTTTGTGCGAAAAGGCGGGCGCGCCGAAAGGCTTGGTGAATGTGATCGCGGGCGACGGGCCAAGCTCGGGTCAGGCGATGATCGAGAACAGCGAAACCGCCTTGGTGGTCTTTGTCGGCTCTGCGCAAGCTGGAAGCGTGATCGCGGGGGCGGCGGCAAAACGCCTGATCCCGTCCGTACTCGAACTGGGCGGAAAATCGGCGAATATCGTGTTTGACGATGCCGATATCGACCGGGCGGTGATCGGCGCTCAGGCCGCGATCTTTGCGTCTTGCGGGCAAAGCTGTGTTGCAGGCGCGCGTCTGCTGGTGCACCGCTCGGTGCAGGCCGAAATCGTCGAGAAGCTTGCAACCGCCGCTGCGCGCATCCCTGTGGGGGCGCCGATGGACCCGGCCACTCAGGTCGGCCCGGTCAACAACCTGCGCCAATGGTCCAAGATCGACGCGATGGTGCAGGAGGCGGTGGCTCAAGGCGCAACGATCGCCAGCGGCGGGGCAAAACCGGAGGCGCTGGCTGAGACCGGCGGCTTTTTCTACGCCCCGACCGTTATCGACGCGGTTGCGCCGTCGATGACTATCGCGACCGAGGAAGTGTTCGGCCCGGTCGTGTCGGTCCTTGCCTTCGATGAGGAGGACGAAGCGATTGCGCTGGCAAACGCCACGCCCTACGGGCTGGCCGGCGCGGTTTGGACGCGTGATGTGGGACGCGCGCATCGCATGGCCGCGCAGGTCCGTGCGGGCACGTTCTGGGTCAACAGCTACAAGACGATCAATGTCATGTCGCCCTTCGGTGGCTTTGGCCGCTCGGGGTATGGCCGCTCGTCAGGGCGCGAGGCCCTTGCCGCTTACACGCAAACGAAATCGGTCTGGGTCGAAACCGCTGAAAACCCCGCTCAGGGCTTTGGCTACGCACCAGGTTGACGACTGCGACTGCGTCAGGGGCAGAGCGCGCAATGTCCCTTACGCAACAAGGACCGCCCTCACAAAGAAGGGCGCAAGGAAACCAACAGAGAGGTTTAACCATGTATGTGAAAGAAATTCTGCTGGATTGGCGGCTGCATCTGAGCACGCTGGCAATCACAGTGATCGCCGAGGCAATCGGTGTCATCAAGGTGCCGATCGGGATCGGGGCGATCTTGCTGTTGCCGCTGCTTTATGCGTTCGTGATGGGATTGTTGATCAACCCCAACGTGATCCGCGCGGCCAAGGTCTGGATCAAGCCCAGCGACGTCAAGGCGGCCTCGCCGATGATCGTGATCGCAATCATGCCCTTCATCGCGAAATTCGGTACGATCATCGGCCCCTCGATGCGGACCATCATCGATGCCGGCCCCGCGCTGATCCTACAGGAGCTGGGCAATCTCGGCACGGTTATCCTTGCGTTCCCGGTCGCCGTGTTGGCGCTGGGGATGGGGCGGGAATCGATCGGTGCCTGTTTCTCGGTCGCCCGTGAACCCAACATCGCGATCATCGCTGACAAATATGGCCTCAAAAGCCAGGAGGGCGCCGGCGTGATGGGCGTCTACGTGATTGGCACGCTGTTTGGCACTTTTGTTTTCGCGATCCTTGCCTCGATCTTTGCCACCACCGGATTGTTCTCGGTTGAGGCACTGGCCATGGCATGTGGCATTGGCTCTGGCTCGATGATGGCGGCCTGTTCGGGGGCGCTGGTCAGTGCCGTGCCCGAAATGAAGGAACAGATCCTGGCTCTTGCTGGCGCCAGCAATGTGCTGACCTATGCGACGGGAATGTATCTGTGTGTCTTCGTGGCGTTGCCGATGACCGAAAAACTGTATGACTGGCTGGGTCCGAAAAGCACCCCGGCTCCGAGCGCGGGAGAGTGAGCATGAGCGATACGCAAACTTTTGAGGATCCGACCGAAGAAGCCAAGTTCGGTCTTGGGGCGCATGCCGCGGCGCTGGTTGTCGTTTGCATCGTGGCGCTGGTGGGAAATACGGTGGCCACCGAAAACAGCGTGCCGCAGGGCCTTGTCGGGCTGATCGTTCTTTGGGGGCTCTGCATGGTGGGGCTCGTGCTGACTGCGGTCGTACCGTTCAAACTGCCCTCTGTGGCTTGGATTTCACTGGTTGGAATCGTCGCGACCTTGCCTTGGACGCCGGGCAGCGCTTGGGTCGTCGAGACGGTAAGCCATGTAAACTTCCTGACCTTGGCGACGCCGTGCTTGGCCTATGCCGGGATCGCGATTGCCAAGCGCGAAATCGCAATTGCCAAAACTTCGGGCTGGAAGATCGCGGTCGTCGCAGTTCTCGTGATGACCGGGACCTATGTCGGCTCGGCCATAGTGGCGCAGCTCTTCCTGTGAGTTGAGCGAAATTTCTTCGTGAGGGCGGTGATGTGAATCGCCGCCCTTATGTGTGTTCCCGCCCCTCCAAGAGACAAATACGAGATACGCCAGATCTGCAGATGAGCGCATTGCGGGACGCTTGGATTTGAACACGCGGGCCCGGATTTTGGGGGCATTCCCACCACACCGGCCGCAACCTCGTCTTACGGCAAATATTTGAGCGCAAGAGACGCGCGCTCTGAAACCGAACGCCACCGGTTTTTCGAGGCTCTCCGCACAGGCGATCGACCTCCGTTGAGAGCGGATGCCTCTGACGTCTCGCTTTTGTTCGCCAGAGCTCTCACCTCGGTTGAGAGACGTGACCCACCGTGTAGATTTGTGCGACCTCCGCGGCGACGGGCACCTTCGGCCAGAGGCTGAACAGCAACTGACGCCAAGCGGTTGGATCGAAGCCGACAATTGCCGCCAGCGCACCCGCCTGCATGGCGGACTGCGCCTTTGCGTCCGCCCGCTCGCGCAGTTCAGCCAGATTGGCGTAGGGCGCAATCGTCTCGATCGTGCGGATGGCATAGCGCGCAGCGCTCAGGTCAGGACCGAGTTTCGTCTGCCAGATCAGCCATGTCTGCACGGATGGCCAGCCGAAATCCCGCGTGAGTGTTTCAAAGCCAGCGCCGCTGAGAAAACTGTCGATGCCCTCCGGCTCGTCCCAGAGATAGAAGGGGGCGTAAAGGTTTTCGGCGCTTGTTAGGTCAGCGTCCTCCTTTTTCGCCGAAAGATAGGCCTTGAATCGCAGACGCGGAAAGCCGTCGAGCATCGGGCCTTTGTCACGGATGCGCCGATCAATGATCGCCATGTCGTAGTCGGCCGGCAGGGTGAAGCTGTATTGCATCGCGATCATTGCCGAGCTCTTTCCTGTTGGTCTGGGCCGAACCATTCGACCGCCTTGCCGGTCAATAGGGAAATTCGCGTGAAAGGCATGTTTGTGCTCCCTCAAAATTCATTGACAGGCACAGTATGACGCGGCACGATCGTGCTGATAATCAGATTATTTGGGATTAAATATCCTGCTTTTTGGGATGGTTTCGATGCGCCCGACCAATCTCGACATGGATGCCCTGCGCAGCTTCATGATCGGCATCGAGGCCGGCTCCTTTGCGCAGGCGGCAGACCGGCTGGGTCGCTCGACATCCGCGATCAGCGCGCAGCTGAAAAAACTGGAAGATCAGACGGGCACGGCATTGGTGCGCAGATCGGGGCGCGGTCTGGCGCTGACGGATGGTGGGGAGGCGCTTCTCTCTTATGCCCGGCGGATTTTGAGCCTCAATGACGAAGCGGTCAGCGCCGTTCAATGTCCGAACCTCGAAGGTTGGGTTCGTCTCGGCGTTCAGGAGGATTTCGGCGAAACCCTCTTGTCACATGTGCTGGGACGCTTTGCGCGGGCGCATCCCAAGGTGCGGATCGAGGGCCGCATTGGCCGGAATGTGGAACTGAAGGAAAAGATCGCGTCGGGTCAGCTTGATCTCGCGCTTGCCTGGGACGATGGCACAGCAACGGATGCCGAAAGGATCGCCTCTCTGCCGCTTTGTTGGCTTGGTCCCGCAGAAGAGGACCCGTTGTGGCACGCGAGTGGTGGCGAGCCACTGCCGCTTGCCGTCCTGGAAGCGCCCTGTCTGCTTCGCACGCTTGCATGCACCCATCTCGATCGCGCTGGCATCGCTTGGCGCATTGCCTTCGTCAGCCCGAGTCTGGCTGGGCTATGGGCGGCAACCTCGGCGGGCCTGGGCGTAGCGCTTCGCACGCCGTTTGGCTGCCCGTCTGGTGTGCAGGTCTTGGAGACTGGTCAGCACAATCTGCCCCGCCTGCCTTCGCTCGGTCTCAGCCTTCTAGGCTCCGGCACGCCCGATAATGAAATCAGCACACATCTCGCGACAATCATTCGGCAGGCATTGCGCAATAGTTTGCCTGAGGCATGGGTGTCGGGGTCGTAACCTAAGCGGACCCGGACAAGTCAATCAAAGAGAGAATCGTTAGAGTTCAATTTCTTACAAGGCCATGGCGCGCCGCGGCGCAACCGATCCGGGCATTCGCGCGTCGCGAGGTCCGCCTCTCGGGCTGACGTTTCTCGCCCTTGGCGCTCTTTCGCTTTCGGTATTGCCTGAAATATACGGTGCGCTTGGCTGCAGTGTAGCAATCGCGATCCTGGCGCCTGGGTCGAAATGCGCGGAATTCGCGCCGTCACTCGCCACACCGGGCCTGCGATGGCAGGGAAATATGATGAAAATTTTCGCCGCGAAATCAAGATGGTGCGGGTGAAGGGACTCGAACCCCCACGCCAAAGGCGCCAGAACCTAAATCTGGTGCGTCTACCAGTTCCGCCACACCCGCATGCGGGGCGTAATAGCAACAGCTTTGCGCGGAGGGAAGAGGGTACGCGATTTTTCGCTCGCATCTCCCGGTGGCTGGCGGCAAACTTTTCTCAAAGGCGCAAAAGACGCCATGATTTGAGGCATTAGGGCAGGTGCACCATGGATAAATCCAGTGGGGGTAGCGGGGCGTCGACCCTGTTGCAGGAGTTGATCGAAAGGGATCACACGCGCGACATGGCGTGTCACGCTGTGCAAGGTGTGGTCTCGCAAGGCGCACGCATCTACACGCTGGACGGTGTCTTGCCAGTCGAATTTCTCGGACCCGGAGATCGGATCGTCACGCGCTCGGGTGCGCGCGTGCTACGAGAGCTTCGCTATGTTGATTACGTCGGGCCGCTCATCCACGTGGCACCCGGTGCGCTGGGGCATGATCGCCCGGGCGCGCCCTTGCTGATGCATCCGGAGGCCCGTTTGCTGCTGCGTGACTGGCGCTGCGAGGTGATCTACGGGGCTAAAGAAGCGCTTGTGCAGGCGAGCGCTCTGGTCGATGGGCAATATGTGACCTCGATGCAGGGCCGCGCGCGCCTGTTCCATCTCACATTTGACACGCCCGAGGTGATCACCGTCGATGGTGTCGAGGTCGCGATGGCGCCGGAGACCGTGCGCGTCTGAGGACGCTGTGGCTCGCCGGAAGCCGCACGCATCCGCAGCCCGAACCCGTGCTAGGTCACGCCAATCTCGCGCAACAGCCGGGGCAGATGCTCGGGGAGGTCTTCGGCGATCAGACCGGGGCCGAAGCTGCGCGCGGTGGCGGCGTGAAGCCATGTTGCGGTGCAGGCGGCCTCGAACGGGGCCATGCCGCGCGCCATCAGCCCGGTGATCAACCCTGCCAGCACATCGCCCGATCCGGCCGTTGCCAGCCAAGGTGCGGCCATGTCGCCCGTTGCATCGTGATACGCGCTTTGCCCGTCTGGCGTGGCGATATGGGTGCGCGGCCCCTTGAGTAGCACCACGCAGCCCGCGCGCTCCGCCGCGGTTTGGGTCGCAGCCTGCAAAGACAGGCGCGGCGTCTCACCCAAGGCCGCCTCTGCGATGTCGGGAAACAGCCGGGAGAATTCGCCCGGATGCGGCGTGAGCACAACATCTTGGTGAATCTGCGAGAAAATCCGCTCAGGGTCTTCGGCAAAGGCGGTGAGCGCATCGGCGTCGAGCACGGTCGGGCGCGCGCCCCAAAGGGCCGCCGGCACCATATCGGCGGCGCGCTGGATCCCGAGGCCGGGGCCAAGGCAGAGCGCGCTGATCCGGTCGTCACGCAGCAGGCCGCGCAGCGCGTAGCTGTCGGGCAGGGGGCGTAGCATGATCGCGGTGAGCTGGGCGGCGTGCTCGGCCATCGCGGCGGGCGGTGCGACCAGCGTCACCAGCCCCGCCCCGACCCGCAACGCCGCGCGGGCGGCCAGCCGCGCCGCGCCCCCCTGACCGGGCCCACCTGAGAGCACCAGCGCATGGCCATGGCCATATTTATGCGCGCCCGGGTCTTTGGACAGCGCGGCGCGCATCGTCTCGCTCAGCGTGATCGGGCGGGTCATCGGGGGGCTCCGTCGGCTCTCAACTCGGATTTTCGGGGCAGCGTCGCATGCAAGGCTGGAGAATTGGTTAATCTCAGATAAGCCGGGGGCGCTTCAAGCGAAAGGAGAGAGCGGCGATTTTGGGCAGATGTCGGCCCCCTCCGCTTTCGCCGCGGTGACTTCCGCCCAAAGTTTTCACAATGACTACTTATTGTGCAACATGCACAAAATAAGCGCGCGGCTTTCGGTTTCCCGGGTCATGGCTCGGTTGCGCCCGTGTCGTCGATTGCGGGCCTGTGCGGAAAGTGGTCTGAGGGGTGCGGAAACACGAACCTGACGGGGGAGTCGGCTGCATGAAAAAAGTCGAGGCGATCATCAAGCCTTTCAAACTCGATGAAGTGAAAGAAGCGCTTCAGGAAGTGGGTATCCAGGGTCTTTCGGTGATTGAGGTCAAGGGGTTCGGGCGTCAAAAGGGCCATACCGAACTGTATCGCGGTGCCGAATATGTCGTGGATTTCCTGCCCAAGGTGAAGATCGAGATGGTGCTGCCCGACGATCTCGTCGATGCCGCCATCGAGGCCATCACGCAGGCGGCGCGCACCGAGAAGATCGGCGACGGCAAGATCTTCGTGTCCCCGATGGAACAAGCCATTCGCATCCGCACCGGTGAATCCGGTGATGATGCGCTTTGAAGATTTCCCAATTGGCCCCGGACGCCCCTCTGGGCGCAGGGCCTTCCCAACGCTCAACGAAAGGGATTTGACGATATGAGCAAGGTCAAGGACGCTGTAAAGCTGATGAAGGACGAGGAGGTCGAATATGTCGACGTCCGCTTCACCGATCCGCGCGGCAAACTGCAACATGTCACGCTGATGCATACCGAAGTCGACGAAGATTTCTTCGAGGAAGGCTTCATGTTTGACGGCTCCTCGATCGCCGGCTGGAAGTCGATCGATCAGTCCGACATGAAACTGATCCCCGATCCGGCCTCGGTCTATATCGACCCCTTCTATGCCGAAAAGACGATGTGCGTGCATTGCACCGTGGTCGAGCCCGACACCGGCGAGCCCTATGACCGCGATCCGCGCGGCACCGCTGAGAAGGCAGAAGCCTATCTCAAAGCGTCGGGGATCGGCGACGAGGCCTTCTTCGGCCCCGAGGCAGAGTTCTTCCTGTTCGACGACGTCCGTTACTCGGTCGAGATGAACAAGGTCTCCTTCGAGGTCGACGCCAATGACGCGGCCTGGAACACCGATACCGCCTATGAGATGGGCAACATGGGTCACCGTCCCGGCATCAAGGGCGGCTACTTCCCGGTCAACCCGATCGACGACGCGCAGGATCTGCGCTCGGAGATGCTCTCGACGATGAAGCGCATCGGCATGAAGGTCGACAAGCATCACCACGAGGTGGCCTCGTGCCAGCACGAGCTGGGTCTGATCTTCGGGACGCTGACCAAGCAGGCCGATGACATCCAGAAATACAAATACGTGATCCACAACGTGGCCCACGCCTATGGCAAGTCGGCCACCTTCATGCCCAAGCCGATCTCGGGCGATAACGGCACCGGCATGCACGTGAACATGTCGGTCTGGAAAGACGGCAAGCCGCTCTTTGCAGGCGACAAATATGCCGATCTGAGCCAAGAGGCGCTGTATTTCATCGGCGGTATCCTGAAGCATGCGAAAACGCTCAATGCTTTCACCAACCCGTCGACCAACTCCTACAAACGCCTGATCCCGGGCTTTGAGGCACCGGTTCTGCGCGCCTATTCGGCCCGCAACCGCTCGGGCTGTGTCCGTATCCCGTGGGCGGAATCCCCCAAGGCGAAACGTGTGGAAGCCCGCTTCCCCGATCCGTCCGCCAACCCCTATCTGGCGTTCTCGGCTCTGCTCATGGCTGGCCTTGACGGCATCAAGAACAAGATCGATCCGGGCCCGTCCTCGGACAAGGATCTCTACGACCTGCCGCCCGAGGAACTGGCTGCAATCCCGACTGTCTGCGCAAGCCTGCGCGAGGCGCTCGAGAACCTCGAAGCAGATCACGATTTCCTGCTGGCCGGTGACGTGTTCACCAAGGACCAGATCAAGGGCTACCTGGCTCTGAAATGGGAAGAGGTCTATGCCTACGAGCATTGCCCGCACCCGATCGAGTACAAAATGTACTATTCCTGCTAAAAGACAGGACGAGGGACAGATCAAGAAAGGGGCGCAGCGATGCGCCCCTTTTTGTTGGGTTGGGGGGAGCGGTCGTTCCCTGCACGCCGCAGGAACGGCAGCGATGCGCAGACAGAGGACTTTGCAGAGTCGGGCCGGTTTCCCGACGGCAGACCTTCGTGTAGCGTGGGGCGAACGACGGCTCGGAGCCGATATTGTTGAAAAACTCCAGATTTACCAAAAACACGTGAAAAATTTGCCCATTGAGAGGCGGTCGGGGTTTTTGGCCAGGGGGTCGGCCAAAGCACCGGTTTAGCGATGTGAGAGGCTGCCATGGGCACGTTCTGGGCTGGTGGCGTTAACTTTGCTGGCGCAATGGAATTTGGCGGAAAATCGAGGGAGCCGAATTTTCGAGTTTTTCAACACAATCAGCCCTTCTTGCTCATAGTTGCCTGGCGGCAGTAGTATCAATTAACAAAGAATTTGGAGTGAGTGATGGGCAAGGATTTCCACATCAGGCTGGCGCAGGCTGCGGATGAAATTGCTGTTCGAGAATGTGCCGAACGTGCTTATGAACGCTACGTGGCGGCGATGGGTAAAAAGCCCGCCCCGATGGTTGCCGATTTTGCCTCGATGATCGCTTCAGGGGTTGTGCATGTCGCCGTTGAGCGGGATGCCGAAGTGCTCGGATTTATCGTCTTTTATCATATGGGTGAACACGTTCTTCTGGAAAATGTTGCGGTGCGTCCAGACGCAGAGGGGCAGGGTGTTGGCAAGCGCCTGATAGCTTTTTGCGAGGCAGAAGCAAAACGATCCAACGCAAAGTCGATCAAACTCTATACGAATGAGAAAATGATCGAAAATCTTTTTATCTACCCCCATCTTGGCTATCGAGAGACTGAACGAAAGACAGAAGACGGTTTCAATCGCGTGTTCTTCGAAAAGCCCATCTGAAGAACGGCAGGAATGTCCCAATCTTACCAGTTCGCGACCCTCACGGCGAAGGTCAGCTATCTCAAGTTCGCGACTGGGGCCTCGGGTCCGCTTCGGGCTGGAAGCCGACAAACAAACACCAAGGCTTGAGCATCTTCCCACAACGCCCCACCCACCTCTCCTTCCCGCGCCCGTCTCAGACCTGCTCAGGGGCGGGGAGGGGGTGGTAGCAGGCGACGCGTTGATCCGTGCCCATCTCCGTCAGGGGCGGGGGGGCGCTGCGGCATTGCGCGCTCGCATAGGGGCAGCGCTTTGCAAAGGCGCAGCCGGGTGGCGGGTCGAGCGGGTTGGGCAGTTCAGCCTGCCCATGCTCGGGATCCGAGAGCGGGCGGCCCACCACCGGCGCGCTATCGGCCAGCAGTTTGGTATAGGGGTGGCGCGGATGGGCGAAAATCTCCTCGGCCCGGCCTTCCTCGACCACCGAGCCGAAATAGAGCACCGCGATCCGGTCGCTGACCGCTTCGACGACTGCCAGATCGTGGCTGATGAACAGGTAGGTCAGTCCGAATTCACGCTTGAGATCGGCAAGGAGGTTGAGCACCTGCGCCTGTACCGAGACATCGAGCGCGGAGACCGGCTCGTCGAGGATCAGGATGCGCGCCTGTGCGGCCAGCGCACGGGCAATGCCGATGCGCTGCGCCTGACCGCCGGAGAATTCATGCGGGTAGCGGTCGAGGAAATCGGCGCGCAGGTTCACGCTGTCGAAAATCTCGAGAATGCGCTTTTCGCGCGCGGCGCGGTCCATCCCGTGCAAAAGTTTCAGTGGCGCATCCATGATCTGCCGGATCGTCTTGCGCGGGTTGAGGCTCGAGATCGGGTCCTGAAACACATATTGGATGCGTTTGCCGAACGCGGCGGGATCTGCGTTATCCAGTGCCGCGCCTTCGATCTCAATCGAGCCGGTGGTGGGCGGCAAAAGCCCCACCAGCATCCGCGCCAGCGTGGACTTGCCGCAGCCCGACTCGCCCACGATCCCCAGCGTCTCGCCGGTCTGGACCGAAAGCGACATCGGATGCACGGCCTTCACCGCGCCGGTCGCACCCCCGAAAAGCTTTTTGCCGACGGGAAAAGTCTTTGAAAGATCGGTGATTTGCAGGGCGGTGCTCATGCGGTTTCCTCCGCGAATCCGGGCTCGGGGAAGAGGCAGCGCACGGCGCGCGAACCGCTCCCTTCAAGCCCGATCTCGCCTTTTGTGCAGCTGTCTTGCGCCTTCAGGCAGCGATCCGCGAAGGCACAGCCTGCAGGCAGATTGTCGACTGATGGCGGCAAGCCCGGGATCGCTTCGAGCTTGCGCTTACCCTCGCCCAGTTCGGGCACGCAGGCGATCAGTCGCGATGTGTAGGGATGGGCGGGCGCGCGCAGGATCTCCATCGTCGGGCCTTCCTCGACGATCCGGCCCGCATACATCACCGCCACCCGGTCACAGAGCTGGGCCACCACGCCGAAATCATGGGTGATAAAGATGATCGCCAGTCCGCGTTCCCGCCGCAGATCAGAGAGTAACGACAGGATCTGCGCCTGCACCGTCACATCGAGCGCGGTGGTGGGTTCATCTGCGATGATCACGTCGGGATCGTTGGCCAGCGCCATTGCGATGCCGACACGTTGGCGCATACCGCCCGACATCTCATGCGGGTAGATGTCGATGCGCTCTTCCGGGTTCGGGATGCGCACGGATTTCAACAGCTCGATGGCCTTCTTACGGCCCTCGGATTTCGAGATCGCGCGGTGGCACGAGATCGCCTCAATGAGCTGATCGCCCACTTTGTAGAGCGGATGCAGCGTGGCCAGAGGGTCTTGGAAGATATAGGCGACGCGGCGGCCCCGCAGGCGGCGTAACTCGCCAAAGCGCGCGCTGAGCATGTCGCGCCCCTCAAGGCGCGCGGCCCCTGCGGTGATGATGCCGGGCGGTGAGGCCACAAGCCCCATGATCGACAGCGCCGTGACCGATTTGCCCGAGCCGCTCTCGCCAATCACCCCGAGGCATTCGCCCGGCTTTACCGAAAGTGAGACGCCGGACACCGCCTTGTAGATGCGATCCTTGACGTGGAACTGCGTGTGCAGGTCGTCAAGGCTGAGGATGGCGTCGGTCGAGGTTTCGGGCGCAGGGCGCTCCTTACGCTCCACCCGGGTTGCGGCCATGGGACGGCTCAGCGCGCCCGATTTCAGACGTGGGTCGAGAGCATCGCGCACGCCATCGCCCAGCAGGTTGATGCTCATCACGATGATCAAGATCATGATGCCGGGAATGACGGAAGTATGCGGGTTGGTGATCAGCGCCGAGCGCGCCTCGCCCAGCATGCTGCCAAGATCGGCCTGCGGCGGCTGCGAGCCGAGCCCGAGAAAGCTCAGACCCGCCGTCTCGAGGATCATCCAACCGATCGTGGTGGACATCGCGATCACGATGACCGGCACCACATTGGGCAGGATCTCGGAGAGGATGATGCGCGGGTTCGACATGCCCGCAAGCTTTGCCGCATCCACGAATTCCTTATGCGCAAGCCCTACGGTGATGCCGCGAATGTTGCGCGCGAAGAAGGGGATGTTGACGACCGAGACCGCGATCAGCGCATTCACGAGGCCGGGGCCGAGGGCGGCCACAATGGCCAGCGCCAGCAGGATATAGGGGAAGGCCATCAGCATATCGACGCCGCGCATGATGATATTGTCGGTCCGCCCGCCATAAAAACCCGCGATGATCCCGACCGCAGCGCCTGCAACGGCGGCGAAGAGGGCCGCCGCAAAGCCCACGGCCAGCGACAGCCGCGTGCCCCACAAAAGCCGCGAGAGCAGATCGCGCCCCAGCCCATCTGTGCCCAGCAGATAGCCATCCGAGAGCGGCGGCAGGAAGCGGTTGGCAGTATCCGTCGCATCCGGATCGGCCAGTGGCAAAAGCGGCGTGATCAGCGCGAGCGCGACGACCAGCCCCATCACGATCAGCCCACCCAGCGCGAGCCGGTTGCGCGCGAGAAGTTTGAAAAACGCGCTCATGTCTTGATCCTCGGGTCGAGAAGGCTTTGGGCAACATCGACGATGATGTTGAAGATGACATAGCAGCTGGCCACGAAGACCACGCCGCCCTGCACCAGCAAGATGTCGCGCTGCAAGATCGCATCGACCAGCATTCGCCCGATGCCGGGCCATTGGAAGACGATCTCGATATAGACCGCGCCGGACAGCACGAAACCCGCCTGAATGCCCAGCACCGGGATGATCGAGACCATTGCCGCGCGCAGGGCATGGCCCCAGATCACGCGGCCCTCCCGGACCCCTTTGGCGCGTGCGGTGCGGATGAAATCCTGTCGCAGCACTTCAAGCATCGCCGAGCGCGAGAGCCGCGCCACCACGCCTGTGGCCACCACCGCCAGCGCGAGCGCGGGCATCGTCAGATGGTGGATCACATCGGCCAGATCGCCCCCGCCATAGATCGCCGTCATCCCCGAGACCGGGAACCAGCGCAGATCCACCGCGAAGAAAAGGATCATCATCATGCCAAGGAAAAAAGACGGGATCGAGATACCCAGCAGCACGGCAAACGTGATCGCCTTATCGGCCAAGCCATATTGGCGCGCAGCCGAGATGACACCTGCGAGAATGCCAAAGACAGTGCAGAGCACGAAGGATGTGCCCGCAAGGATCAGCGTGTTGTTGAACCGCTCCAGCACCACGTCGATCACCGGACGGTTGAGCGAGAAGCTCTGTCCGAAATCGCCATGCAGCATGTTCCAAAGCCAGATGAAATAGCGTGCCACCAGCGGCTTATCGAGGCCCAGATCGCGGTTGATCCGCGCCACGTTGTCGGGCGTCGCATAGCTCCCGAGGATCGCGGTTGCCGGATCGCCGGGGATCATCGCCATGATCAGAAAGACGATCACCGTAATCCCAAGGATCACCGGGATCGCCAGCAATAGCCGTTTGAGGATGTAGCCGCCCATCATCCCTCCAATGGTTCGCGCGCAAGTTGAGAACAGGATGAAAAAGGGGGGCGGACCGCATCCGCCCCCGCTCGAGTTACGTCTTCTTCACGTCCTTGAGGAGCAGGAAGAAAGACGGCTGCAAGGTGAAATCGCTCACCTTGTCATTTGTCACCGCGTTCTGCTTCCAGTTCGCCACGAAGACCCAAGGCGCGTCGTCATGCACGATCTGCTGCATCTTCTTGTAAAGCTCGGCGCGCTTGGACTGATCGGTCGCGGTGCGCGCCTCTTCGAGCAGCTTGTCGACTTCCGGGTTCGAGTAATAGCCGGAGTTGAAGCCGCCCTTGTCGGGCCAGGCATCGGTGCGCAGCGCCAGATAGGGCAGGGTGTCGGGATCGTTCGTCATCCACGCCATCTCGGCCATATCGACATGCTGACCCTTTGAGTCGAGCCCCGGATTGACCTTGCCGAGGAAGGTGTTCCACTCGAAGGTTTCGATCTTGGCATCGAGCCCCACGGCTTTGAGATCTGCCTGAATGGCCGTGCCCATCGCCACCGGATCGAGCATCCCCGAGCCGCCATCGGTCACATAGAAGGTGACCTGCGTGCCCTCGGCCACGCCTGCCTCTTTCAGCAGCGCCTTGGCCTTTTCCGGGTCGTAAGGGTAGGGTTTGAGACTGTCATCATGCGCCCAGGCAAAGGCTGCGGGCGTGGGCCCTGCCGCCACCGTCGCCGTGCCTTCGAGCACGTTGTTGACGATCGCTTCCTTGTTGATCGCGTAATTGGCGGCCTGACGGGCGCGCTTGTCCTTGAACGGCCCCTTGGCGCAATCGAGGATCAGGAACCACAGATGGGGCCCGGCCTGCTCGACGAGGTGATATGTGTTGTTCTCGAATTCCTTGAGCGCAACGGGCGGCACCTCGACCATGAGGTCGATCCCGCCTGCAAGCATCTCGGCCACGCGGGTATTGGCATCCGTGATCGGGCGGAAGATCACCGCCTTGAGGGTGGTCGGCGTGTCCCAGTAATCGGGGTTGCCCTCGACCACGACGGCCTCGTTCGGGCGCCATTCCTTGAAGGTGAAGGGGCCGGTGCCCACCGGGTTGCGGCCGAAATCCTTGTCGAATTTCTTCACAGCCGTGGGCGAGATGATCAGCCCCGTCGGATAGGCGAGGTTCGACAGGAAGGGCGCATAGGGCTCTTTCAGGGTGAAGACCACGGTTTGCGGATCCTTCACATCGATCGTGTCCACGCTCGAGAAGAAGAAGGCCAGCGGGAAGGGGCCGGTATCGTGGAAGGGGTGTTTGTCATCGAGCATCCGCTCGAAGTTGAACTTCACCGCCTCGGCGTCGAAATCCGACCCGTCATGGAATTTCACGCCCTCACGCAGGTGGAAGGTGTAGGTCTTGCCATCTTCCGAGATGTCCCAGCTTTTCGCCAGTGCCGGTTCGACCTCAAGCGTGCCTGATTTGTAGCGCACCAGCCCGTCATACAGGTTCATCAGAATGCGGAAATCGTTCACCGCCGTGACCGCGGCGGGGTCGAGCGCCTTGGGTTCCGCGATTTGACCGACGACCAGAACGCCGGGCGGCGTCTCGGCCATCGAGGGCAGACCCGTTCCCATCAGGACGCCCGTCGCCACGCCCGAGATCAGAAGTCCGCGCCGCGTAAGAGTGAATTTCGTCATGTTACCTCTCCTGTCCAGCATGGCTGATTTTTATTGGTGATGATTGCATGAGGGCAAATTATCATGATAAATGCAAGAGGCAGATGAACGGAGTGTCGCCGTGACGGTATCAATTCTGGCGTATGACGAAAAAACAGGCACCTTTGGCGGGGCAGCCATGACAGGCAGCCTTTGCGTCGGCGGATGGGTGCTGCGCGGGGGCGCCGACTCAGGTCTTTCGGCCAGTCAGGGCACGGCGCCTTCGACGCTTTGGGGCGAGGATGTGCTGGCGGCGATGAAGGCCGGGGCCTCGGCGGATGAGGCCGTGACATCCGTGACCGCGCCCGATATCGGGCGCGCGCATCGCCAGCTTGCTGCGATCGATCTGCGCGGGCGCACGGGCCATTTCACCGGCGAAATGTCGGTGCCGGTCTGCGGCGCGCTTGAGGGGCCGGGGGTCGTCGTTGCGGGCAATATGCTGGCCGATTGGGCCGTGATTCGGGCCGTGCGCGACAGCTACCTGTCGACGCTCGGAGCGATGCCCGACCGGTTGATGGCGGCGCTGATGGCAGGCGCGCGGGCGGGGGGCGACAGTCGCGGGCTCCTGTCGGCGGCGCTGCTCGTTGCCTCGCGGGCCGCCACACCGCTGACGCTGCGCATTGATCGCTCGGCCAGACCGCTGGAGGATCTGGGCGCGTTGCTCGCCGCCGCGCGAACCGAGCCCTATTACGGCTGGACCCGCGTCGTGCCGACACTCGATGATCCCTATCGCGCGCCTGATCTGGTCGCGCCCGAGCCGCTCCCACTGCCCGAGACCGGGACGGAGTGAGCGGGGCGATGACGCCTCATGCGAGGGGGCTCACTCCTCGATGAAGCGTTTCATCACCTCGGCTTCTTGCGTCTCCATGAAGCGTTGGGCGGTCGCCATGTGATCGGCCATGATCTGGCGGGCGTCGCCTGCGCGCCCTTCGCGCAGCGCGGCGATCAGGGCGATCTGGTGGTTGCGCCCGCTCTCCCACAGCTCGCGGTTATGGGGCGCGTAGAGTTTGCGATAGACGGTCAGATCCGACAGGATCTGCGCCATGAAGCGGATCAAGAAGGCAAGCAGCGCATTGCCGGAATGCCGCGCCAGCACCGCATGGAATTTCAGCGAGTCCACATGCTGCTCGCGCTCTTCCTCGGGGGTCGCGGCGGGGGCGGCATATTGTGAGATCAGCGCCTCCAGCTCGCTCAGATCCGCCTCCGAGAGCTTGCCCGCAAGGCTTGCGGCCACTTCGGGCTCCAGCGCGCGGCGGATCTGGTAGATATCGGCGACGGTGAGATCCTTGAAGTAGAAGTAATTGCCCAGAAGCGCGCGGGCGCGCTCTTCGCTGACCTCGCCCACGAAAGACCCGCCACCCGGTCCCGTCCGCGTGGTCACGAGGCCCTGCGCCTCCAGCAGCCGCATCGCCTCGCGGATCGTGCCTTTGGCCATGCCGAACCGCTCGATCATCTCGCTCTCGCCGGGCAGGCGGTCGCCCTTCTTGAGGCGCTGCGCGACCACCCAACCCTTGATCTGATCGGCCACGCGGACCGGGCGGGAGCGTTTGGGTTCGGTGGCGGGTTTGCGGGGCATGGGGTCTCGTGTGGGGAAGATGCGCAGGAGTTTCTCCTAGACGAGTTCGCATCAAAAGAGTAGACATCTATTTATCATGATAAATAGGGGGCTGTGATGCAGGACTGGGGGGCAGTGGCCGCAAAGCGGTTGGAGATCATCGCGAAAGCCTCCGAGCCCGGTCCCGGCGTGACCCGGCTCCCTTTCGGGCCCGAGCATGAAGCCGCGCTGGAAATCATGACGGAATGGATGACGGCGGCGGGCTGCAACGTCACGCTTGATGCGGCGGGCACGCTGATCGGGCGGCGCGAAGGGCCAGCAGGTGCGCCGACCCTGTTGATCGGCTCGCATCAAGATAGCGTGCGTCTTGGTGGGGCGTTTGACGGGATCATGGGGGTCGCGCTGGGATGCCTCGCGCTCGAGGCGCTTGGCGATCAAACGCTGCCCTGTTCCGTCGAAGTTCTGGCCTTTGCCGATGAGGAGGGCGTGCGTTTCCCGACCGCGCTGATCGGGCCGCGCGCGCTGGCAGGCACGCTTGATCCGGGCGTCTTCGCAATGCAGGACAAAGCGGGCGTCAGCCTCGGTGCGGCGCTCACATCCTTCGGGGGCGATCCTGAGGGCACGGCGGCTTTGGCGCGCGATCCGGCCCAAATCGCGGGCTATCTGGAGCTGCATATCGAGCAAGGCCCGGTGCTTGAGGCCGCCGATAAACCGCTGGGCGTCGTTACCGCGATTTCCGGGATCGAGCGGCACCGCGTCACGATCATCGGCGAGGCGGGGCATGCGGGCACCGTGCCGATGGAGATGCGCCATGACGCGTTGCTGGCGGCCTCGGATCTGGTGCGCGGGGTGCATGACATGGCGCGCGCTCACGGGATCCGGGCGACGGTCGGGCAGCTCGATGTCTCGCCCAATGTGGTCAATGCAATCCCCGCACGGGTCGATCTGACGATTGAGATCCGCGCCGCCGAAGATCCGGCCCGCGCCGCGATGGGCGCAGCACTCGGCCCGCTTTGCGCACGGATTGCCACGGCCACGGCGACGCAGGTCGAGATCGAGAAGACCTATGCCCAACCCGCCCAAGCCTGTGATGCCGCCCTGCGAGAGGGGTTGACGGCCGCCATTCGCAAGGCGACCGGCGAGGCCGCGCCCGAGCTGCCCTCGGGGGCCACGCATGACGCCTCTGCCATGGCCGATCTTTGCCCGATTGCGATGCTGTTTGTGCGCTGCAAGGGGGGGATCAGTCACAACCCGGCAGAATATGCGAGCGCAGGCGATATGGGGCAGGCGGTCTCTGCCTTGGCCGCGTTCCTGTCCGACTATGTCCCCAAAGCCTGAGGCGCTTTCAGACGATCCGCCAGTTGGTGCGCGTATTGCTCTGCCAGCCCAATTCATGGAGCAGCGGCGTGTCCGTCTCCCTCGCTGGATGGCCGAGACAGAGATAGGCGGTGAGCGACCAATTGGGCGGGGTCTCAAGGGCCGCGGCCACGGCGACCGGGTCGAGTATGGAGACCCAGCCGATCCCGATCCCTTCGGCCCGCGCCGCCAGCCATAGGGTGTGGATCGCCATAACAGTGGAATAGGCGAGCGTCTCGGGCATGGTCTGTCGCCCAAGCCCGTGCCCCTCCGAGACATCCAGTTCGGTGAAGACCGCGAGATGAACCGGGGCCTCGCGCAGCCCGGCGAGCTTGAGCGCCCGGTATTTGCTTTGCGTCTCGCCATCATAGAGGCGCGCGGCCTTTGCATTGCAGGCCTCGAAATTCTCGATGATCTGTGCGCGGATGCGCGCGGTCTCAACCTGCACGATCCGCCAGGGGCGCGCATTGCCGACAGAGGGCGCAAGATCCATCCGACGCCGGAGCCGCTCCAGCACAGCCTCATCGACCGGGTCCGGTTTGAAGTGCCGAACGTCGCGGCGCCATCTGAGGATGTCGTCAAGCGCGCGGCGATGAGTGTCTGTGAGTTCCATTGCGCAAGGTCATATCATATCGGAATTGGCGCATCCAGCGACGCTGCCGTTGGCGGCTTTGAGTGCTCAGTTGCCCGTCGAAGGGCTACACAGGAATGGCCCGACTGAACACATCGTTTAGGTAGGCTTGGTCTTGGATTGTGAAATGTGTGGTGCCGACTTTCTCGAAACCTTGTTTCAAATAGAAAGCAATCGCAGACGTGTTCTCGGAGTTAGTCGTCAGCCACACCGATCGGACACCTACACTGCGCGCGTAGACGAACCCTTGCTCGAGAAGCGCCTTTCCCAGCCCCCTTCCGTGGTGCCGTGGCTGAAAATATAGGGTCGAGATCTCCATGGTGGAGCATCCTGACACAGGGGATTCTTTGCCTTGAGTGAGACGGATGAACCCATCAATGCCGTTGTCGTTCTCTGACACGACCACATGCTCGTTCAACCCTTGGAGCACGGCAGTCATCTTGGGTTTTGTAAACTCATTCAGAGCATAATCAGCGAACAACGCGTTCACGCCTTTCCGGATATAAGTTCCCAGCCAAACCTCAATCGAGATAGCGGCGAGAGCCGCAGCGTCAGACGGTTGGCCAGCACGAAAATTCACGTTTCAACACCCAGCATTTTGCGGCGTGCCGTGAAGTTAGGAGAAGATGGGAACGGCAGCAATGTCCCGCATAGCTGCCCTTTACCCGCCGCCATGGTCGCAAGATGCACGTATGAGCGGTTCGGTGCGGCGTTGTTGCGGGTGGCTGAAACCTCGGAACCCGTCAGCTCGGGGGCGTTTGGTCTGTGTGGCGGCGATGTGTCTCACGTACCCTCACCATGCGCAGCCGGTGACCCGTCTCTTGACAGACCGCGCCCGCTTGCCCATCTGAGACGCCTTGGGCCAGCCGGATGCCTGCCGCCCGCGGGGAGACCCTTGGTGAAATCCGGCTCTGCAAGCTCTCCTGATCGGGGGCGTTACGGCAATGCGGGCGACCGGAGCGGTGGGATCATCCCCCGTGGAGACGGATCATGACGACCAAACTACTCAAAGACACCAAGGCACAGGCACATCGTCTGGCCGAGGCTCTCAAACGGGCGGGCCAGCCGGTCAGCCTGTCGCGTGCCTATGAACTGACCGCGCAGGCGGCAGGGCATGCGGATTGGAATACGATGGTGGCCGCGCTCAAAGGGCCGGTCGGGCAGGGGCTCGCGCTCGGGGATTGCGTGCGCGGGCGCTATATGGGCCAACCGGTGAGCGGGCGCGTCCATGCGTTGCGGCGCAAGGGGGCGGAGTATCTTGAACTGGAGATCGCGCTTGATAAGCCTGTCGATGTCGTGACGAGCCCGGCCTTCTCGGCGCTCAGGCGGCGGGTGCGCGCCACGATTGGCGCGGATGGGCGCTCGGTCGGGCGGCGGTCCGACGGGGTGGCGCATTTCGAGCTGACCTGAGCGACGGGGCCGCTTTGCAAGACCGTTGAGGGGCGCGGGGGAAACCTCGCGCCCCTTTTTCCTTTGCGCATCGCTCAGGTTGCCCCAACGGCGTGTGCGCTGTATGCACTTTCCAACGAAAAACGCAGGAGGGCCAAGATGAGCCGAGCATTCGTATTTCCCGGGCAGGGTGCCCAGACCATCGGCATGGGGCGCGCGTTGGCGGAGGCCTATCCCGCCGCTGCCGCCGTGTTCGAAGAGGTGGATGCCGCACTTGGGGAAAAGCTGAGCGCTCTGATCTGGGAGGGTGAGGCCGAGGCGCTGACGCTGACGGCCAATGCGCAGCCCGCGCTGATGGCGACCTCTATTGCCGCGCTGCGTGCGCTGGAGGCCGAAGGGTTTTCGGTGCGCGATGCGGCCTTCGTGGCGGGCCACTCGCTGGGCGAATATTCGGCGCTCTGCGCGGCGGGCTCGATCAGCTTGGCCGATACCGCGCGTCTGCTGCGCCTGCGCGGCACCGCGATGCAATCGGCGGTGCCGGTCGGTGTGGGCGCGATGGCGGCTCTTCTGGGCCTCGATTTCGAAGCCGCGACCGCCGTGGCCGAAGAGGCAGCCCAGGGTGAGATCTGTCAGGCGGCCAATGACAATGATCCGGGGCAGGTCGTGATCTCGGGCCATAAAGATGCGGTGGAGCGCGCGACGGTGCTCGCCAAGGAAAAAGGGGCCAAGCGCGCCGTGATGCTGCCGGTCTCGGCGCCGTTCCACTGCGCGCTGATGCAGCCGGCCGCCGAGGCGATGGCGCAGGCGCTGGCCGAGGTCGAGATCTTGGCCCCGGCCGTGCCGCTGGTGTCGAATGTGCGCGCCTGCGCGGTCAGCGCGCCCGATGAAATCCGCGAGCTGTTGGTCGCTCAGGTGACGGGCTCGGTGCGCTGGCGCGAGAGCGTTGCGTGGATGGCGGGCCAAGGCGTCGATGAAATCTGGGAAATCGGTGCGGGCAAGGCGCTTTCGGGGATGATCCGGCGGATTGCCAAGGATGTGACCTGCCGCGCGGTCGGCACGCCCGAAGATATCGCCGCGCTCAAAGGCTGAGGACAGAGCCGGGGGCGCGGCCCCCGGACCCCCGAGGTATTTCCGACCAGGTGAAGGTCGGGGTGAAGAAAGGTACGAAAATGTTTGATCTCAAAGGCAAATCAGCTTTGGTGACCGGCGCGTCCGGTGGGATCGGCGCCGAGATCGCGCGCGCCTTGCATGCCGGGGGCGCGGTGGTTGCGCTGTCAGGCACGCGGGTTGAGCCGCTTGAGGCCTTGGCCGCTGAGCTGGGCGAGGGCGCGCATGTGTGCCCGGCGAATTTGAGCGATCCCGAGTCCGTCGAGGCTCTGCCCAAGGCGGCTCTGGCTGCGATGGGCGGTCTGGACATCCTCGTCAACAATGCCGGGATCACGCGCGACGGGCTCGCGATGCGGATGTCGGATGACGATTGGCAATCGGTGATCGATGTGAACCTGACGGCGGCGTTCCGGCTGATGCGGGGCTGTCTGCGGCCGATGATGAAGGCGCGGTGGGGGCGGATGATCAACATCACCTCGATCGTGGGTCAGACCGGCAATCCGGGGCAGGTGAACTATGCCGCTGCCAAGGCCGGGCTTGTGGGCGCGTCGAAATCGCTCGCCCAAGAGGTTGCGAGCCGGGGCGTGACGGTCAATTGCGTGGCTCCCGGGTTCATTGCGACGGCGATGACCGACAAGCTCAATGACGAGCAGAAAGCGGGCCTTCTGAGCGGCATTCCCGCAGGTCGGATGGGGGCGCCCGAAGAGATCGCCGCAGCCGTGCGCTACCTTGCGAGCCCCGAGGCGGGCTATGTCACCGGCGCGGTGCTGCATGTGAATGGCGGGATGGCGATGATCTGAGCAGAGGGGCTGTGATATTCGCATGAGGCCCGCGCGTTTACGTGGTTTTGAACGGGTAAAAACGGCTTGCCATGTGCAACACCAAACGCTAAGAGCGCAACAGGTGACCCCACACGCAGGCCGCGTGGGGGTCTTTTGTGGCCCCGAGGATATTTCGGAGCCGGAATGAGGTGCCCAACCGGGCATTGATTGGGCGAAGACAGGGCGAAGGCCCTCGAAACTTTGAGGAATTGACATGAGCGACATCGCAGACCGCGTGAAGAAGATCGTCGTGGAACATCTCGGCGTTGAAGAAGACAAAGTCACCGAGAGCGCGTCGTTCATCGACGATCTGGGCGCAGACAGCCTCGATACGGTCGAGCTGGTTATGGCGTTCGAGGAAGAATTCGGCATCGAGATCCCCGATGACGCCGCTGAGAACATCCAGACCGTCGGTGACGCGGTGAAATTCATCACGGAAGCTGCCTGAGGCATCTTGCCGAAACGGCTGAATTTGCAAACGGCGCTCCATTCGGGGCGCCGTTTTGCTTATGCGCGGGGCTGGTCTCGGTCGGGCCCGAGAGCTGTTAAGATTTTATTCAGCATATCGGCCTAGCGTCATGCTTGTATCCGGTCCGAGGTGACGATCCTGTCGCTTTTGGGGGCCGGCCTGGAGCATGAGACGTGAGCGCATTTCGGCTTTCGCAGTTTTTCATCCGGCCGCTACTTGCCGCGGTATTTGCCTTGGCGACCCTGTCTTTGGTTGGGCATTGGGGTGCGTTGGACTGGATCTTTGTCGCGTTGCCGTCGCTCAATGAGATGCATGAAACAACGGCGGTTGTGATTATCCTTCTTACTGCTGCGGCATTCGCGGAGAAATCGTATCCGGCGCTGGCACGCGGGGCCGCAGGGCTGGCACTCAGCATATCTCTGTCGCGGTTTGCGCCCGGTTTGGCGGGATATTTCGAGGCGCATGTGGGCTATGCGATGGGGATGAACACTGCGCTGGTTCTGTCCGCGATTGCCGTCGCCGTTTTGCTCAAGAGCTATGCCCACCATTCGGTTGCGGCTATGATCTGCTTGTTCGTCTCAAGCTATGGTGGCCTGATGTTGGCGGCCTTTTTTACGGATATCAGTGCGCTTTTGGGCATGATGTCTCCGGTCACGGCATTGTGCAGCCTCGCCCTGTCTATCGCTGTCATGCTGAGCCGTTCGAACCGTGGCATCATGCGGGTGATCCTGAGCGGTTACGCCACGGGCCGCTACGCGCGACTCCAGCTTTTGCTGGGGATGTTGACACCGGTCGCTTTGGGATGTGTCTTCATCGCCTTTCCGGTTGTCGAAGATACCCGCGTCGAGATTATGTTGATGATCATGGCGCTCAGTGCGTTCAATATTGCAGTGATCGTCGTCACGACGGTCAAGATGGAACGTGCCGACCATCAGAGGCGCCAGCTGGAACGCCAGATGCAAGAGCTGGCGCTGCGCGATGGGCTTACGAAAGTGTTCAACCGGGTGATGCTGGATCGGCGCTTCAAGCGTGCGGTTGCGGCTGCGGAGCGGTTCGATGTGCCGTTTTCGTTCCTGATCATCGATCTCGATCACTTCAAATCGATCAACGATCTGGGCGGCCATGAGCTGGGCGACCGGGTCTTGCAGCGCGCAGCGCTCGCGATGCGCGCGCGGCTTCGGATGGAAGATACGCTGGCCCGGATCGGCGGCGAGGAATTCGCGGTGGTTCTGCCAGGGGCGACGCTGGAGGCGGCCTATGAGGTCGCCGAGCGTTTGCGTCTTTCGCTTGAGGAGATCCGTATCTCGCTTGGGGGTGACGGAGAGATCCAGCTTGTGACCGCCTCGATCGGGATTGCGCAATGGTGTCGTCACGAAAGCATGCTTGAGATTTCGAGCCGCACGGACAGGGCGCTCTATGCCGCGAAAGCTCAGGGGCGCAATCGCGTGGTTGTGGCCGAGGATCCGCAACGCCCCCTTGTCCCGCATGATGTCGCGGTCCTCGTGGCTCAGCCTTTGGGCGCGCCCGTGATGCGAAAATCCGAAAGGGCCACGCTGAGCTCGCGGCCCTCGACAGGGCGACTAAGATCTGATGAGACGGAGTGATCGCCGCGCGTGGTTGGTGCTCCGTGCCGCGGTGACAGCCGCATTGCGAGCCGCCCGCTGAGGTCGTAGCGTTTCGGTCGGACCGTGGTGGCGGGGGGGGGCAGCGGCGCTTTAAATGCTGCTCATATCTGGCAGAGGATGCCTGTTCTGAAATAGGGTATCTGAGAGCAGGCATGCCAGCGCCGCAGATGGATCGGGTGCGCGGCCTCTGTGTCGCCGCCCGGCCAACCCGTCGCCTGACCTGTGCCCGCCCACTGCCCGTGCCGGTCGCGTCCTCATGCCTCGCGCGGCTCTGTTTCCCCACGCAACCAAGGGCGCGGACGTGTGCCGGTCGTTCACGCGGCTGGCAAAGCTTTGCTTGAATATTGCGGGCTCCGGCGGAATTGTGTCTCGATGATTGCACCGCCCGTGCCCCGCGTGTATCAGGTTCTGCAGAGTTTTCAGAGAATGAGGTCGGGGATGCGCCGGGTTGTTGTTACAGGTCTGGGGATGGTCACGCCGTTGGCTTGCGGAGTCGAGGAGACTTGGTCGCGTCTTCTGGAGGGCCGCTCGGGCGCCGGACCGATTACGCGGTTCGATCCCTCCGGTGTAACGACGAAATATGCCTGCGAGATCCCGATGGGCGACGGCAGCGACGGCACGTTCAATCCTGATGACTGGATGGAGCCGAAAGAGCGCCGCAAGGTCGATGATTTCATTCTCTACGGGATGGCTGCGGCGACGCAGGCGGTTGAGGATTCGGGCTGGACGCCCACTGAGGAGGAAGATCGCCAGCGCACCGGGGTGATGATCGGCTCTGGGATTGGCGGGTTGAGCACGATTGCCGAGACGGCGGTGCTCCTTAAGGAGCGCGGCGCACGTCGGGTCAGCCCGTTTTTCATTCCGGGGGCGCTGATCAATCTGGTGTCGGGGCAGGTCTCGATCCGCTTTGGCTTCAAAGGGCCGAACCATGCGGTTGTGACCGCCTGCTCGACCGGGGCGCATGCGATCGGGGATGCGGCGCGGCTGATCATGCTGGGCGATGCCGATGTGATGGTCGCAGGCGGCGCGGAAAGCCCGATCTCGGAAATCGGCATTGCCGGCTTCAACGCCTGCAAGGCGCTGAGCACGAAGCGCGAGGATAACCCGCAGGCGGCCAGCCGTCCGTGGGATGCCGATCGCGACGGTTTCGTGATGGGCGAGGGCGCGGGGTGCGTTGTGCTTGAGGAGTATGAGCACGCCAAGGCGCGCGGCGCGAAGATCTATGCGGAAGTTCTGGGCTATGGCCTGTCGGGCGACGCCTATCACATCACCGCGCCCTCTGAGGATGGCGATGGCGGTTTCCGTGCGATGAAGGCAGCGCTTGAGCGCGCCGATATCGCGCCCGAGACGGTTGACTACATCAATGCCCACGGCACCTCGACGATGGCCGATACGATTGAGCTGGGCGCAGTGCAGCGCCTGCTGGGCGAGGGTGTCGAAACTGCGACGATGAGCTCGACGAAATCTGCCATCGGACATCTGCTGGGGGCGGCTGGCGCAGTGGAGGCGATCTTCTGCGTGCTCGCGATCCGCGATCAGATCGCCCCGCCGACGCTCAATCTTGAGACGCTGCCCGAGGCCGCGAAGATGGATCTTGCCCCGAAGACTGCCGTGAAGCGCAAGATCGACATCGCACTGTCCAACAGTTTCGGCTTCGGCGGAACCAATGCCAGCCTCGTGCTGGGTAAGGTGCACGGCTGATGTGGCGCAATATCGTCTCGAATTTCCTGACGCTGGCGATCGTTCTGCTGGTTGCGGCAGGCGGGCTGGTGGCCTGGGCCAAGCGCGAATATGTCGAGCCCGGCCCGCTGGCAGAGGCGATGTGTCTGCGCGTGGCCCCCGGCGCGAGCCTGCGTGACGTCTCGCAAGAGCTGTCGGACAAGGATGCGGTCAGCAATTCGTATATTTTCCGCACCGGGGCCCAGTACGAGAATAAGGCGAGCGCGCTGAAATTCGGCTCGTATCTGATTGAGCCGCATGCGACGATGTCGGGGATCATTGATCAGATCACCTCGGGCGGTCCCTCGACCTGCGGCACCGAGTTGGTGTTTCGGATCGGCGTGAACGGCAATGAGGTTTTGCTGCGCGAATTGGATCCCGCCACGGGCGAGTATCAAAAGACCGCCGAATATGATCCCGAGACCGAAAAGCCCCCGGAAGGGTTCGAGCAGAAGGCCGACCGCCCCGATGTGCGCACCCGTGTGACCGTGGTGGATGGCGTGACGAGCTGGCAGATCGTGCAGGGGCTGCGCGAGGCGAGCTTCATGTCGGGCAAGATTGCCGACGTGCCCGCCGAGGGTTCATTGGCGCCCGACAGCTACGAGGTGAACCGCGGTGCCGATCGTCAGGCGCTGTTGGATCTGATGGAGAGCCGCCAGAGCACGATCCTCGCCAATGCCTGGGCGACCCGTGCCGACAATCTGCCCTATGACACGCCTGAACAGGCGCTGACCATGGCCTCGATCATCGAGAAGGAAACCGGTGTGCCGAGCGAACGCGCAGAGGTTGCGAGCGTTTTCGTGAATCGTCTCGAAAAGGGGATGAAGCTGCAAACGGACCCGACGGTGATCTACGGTGTGACCAATGGGCAGGGCGTTCTGGGGCGCGGTTTGCGCCAGTCCGAGCTGCGCAAGGCCACGCCCTACAACACCTATGTGATCGATGGCCTGCCGCCGACGCCGATTGCAAATCCGGGGCGCGCTGCCATCGAGGCGGCTGTGCATCCTGATTCGACAGATTACCTGTTTTTCGTGGCCGATGGGACGGGCGGGCATGCCTTTGCCAAGACTATCGCGGAGCATAATCGCAATGTCGCGAAGTGGCGTGCGCTCGAAAAGCAACGGCAGGATCAGTCCTCAGGGAACTGATTTTATTTAGAAATCCTCGGTTCGTGCGGGGGGTTTCTTTTTCGCGGGTGGCACAACCCAAGATTTAGCTATTGACTTTGCGAACGCTTCTAAGTAGAAGAAATGCATGCTAGGAGAAGTGGGCAAGCGTCACGGGGAAACCCGTTGGCGCTTTTTTCATGTCTCTCGAACGGACCCACAATCAAGGGCGGTTCGGACAATATGAATGCAGACAATACGGATGGGGGCGGTGCTCCGGTCGATCTTCTGGATTTGACCGAGGCGCTTTACAATGACGTGGCCTGCGAGCTGGGGGCTGCGCTGCAAGCGGTGCGGCAGGGTCAGGTTTCAGAAGCAAAATCGGCGGTGCAGGCGGTCAAGGACCTCCGCACCGCTTTTCATTTGGTGATGGAGGAGAGGTCTCGTGTCGAGAAACTCCGCAAGCAAATTGCCGGTGTCGCAGCCGGACGAGAAGGCGCGCTCGATTTCGACGCCGCCCGGGCTGAAATCGGGCGCCGCCTGGCTTGCCTGCGCGACGCAGCAGGAGGTTGATCGTTTCATCGAAAGTCTGGACGAGAACGCGCTTTTGGCTTTGCCTTGGGTGTTCGAATTCTGGGCTTTGCCGCATCAGCTTCCCCCCGAGGGCGCCTGGAAATCCTGGGTGATCATGGGGGGGCGTGGGGCTGGCAAGACGCGCGCGGGGGCTGAGTGGGTGCGCTCGATGGTCGAGGGGGCGATGCCGCTGGATCCGGGGCGTGCCAAGCGGGTCGCGCTCGTGGGCGAGACCTTCGATCAGGTCCGCGAGGTGATGATCTTTGGCGAGAGCGGGCTTTTGGCCTGCGCGCCGCCCGACCGGCGCCCCGTCTGGGAGGCGGGGCGCAAGCGGTTGGTCTGGCCCAATGGCGCGGTGGCGCAGGTGTTTTCAGCGCATGAGCCAGAGGCGCTACGGGGGCCGCAATTCGATGCCGCATGGGTCGATGAGCTGGCCAAGTGGAAAAAGGCCGAAGAGACATGGGATATGCTGCAATTCGCGCTGCGACTGGGGCGTCATCCGCAACAGGTGATCACGACGACGCCGCGCAATGTGGCCGTGCTTAAGACGATCCTGAACACCCCTTCAACTGTGATGACCCACGCCCCGACCGAGGCCAACCGTGCTTATCTGGCCGAGAGCTTCCTGCAAGAGGTTCAAAGCCGCTATGCCGGGACGCGGCTCGGGCGGCAGGAGTTGGACGGTGTGTTGCTCGACGATGTCGAGGGCGCTTTGTGGAGCGGCCAGATGATCGAGGCGGCGCGCTGTGAGGTGCCCGGTCCGCTCGACCGGATCGTGGTGGCGCTCGATCCCAGTGTCAGTGCGACGGCCGGTTCGGATGAATGCGGCATCGTGGTGGTGGGCGCGCAGACAAGCGGTCCGGTGCAGGATTGGCGCGCGGTGGTGCTTGAAGATGCCAGCACGCGCGGCAGGCCCACCGATTGGGCGCGCGCCGCGATTGCGGCGATGGAGCGATGGGGGGCCGAAAAGCTGGTGGCAGAGGTCAATCAGGGTGGCGATCTGATCGAGGGGGTGCTGCGCCAGATCGACCCGCTGATCCCGTTCAAGGCGCTGCGTGCAAGCCGTGGAAAGTCGGCTCGCGCCGAGCCGGTCGCCGCGCTCTATGAACAAGAGCGGGTGCGCCATCTGCGATCGGGCAATCTGGGCCAACTGGAAGATCAGATGGCGCAGATGAGCTTGCAGGGCTTTCAGGGGAAGGGCTCGCCCGACCGTGTGGATGCGCTGGTCTGGGCCTTACATGAGCTGATCCTCGAGCCTGCCGCGCATTGGCGCCGTCCGCAGATGAGACGGCTCTGAGTGGGCTGGCTTCCTCTTGATCCAAATATCCCAGGGGAGCCTGTCAAAGCCTTGGGCTTTGGCAGGTGGGGCAGAGCCCCAGATGAACCGGACAGATGAAACTGCGGCGCAGGGCTGGGGCATTCCCCGGCCCTTTGTCTTTGCCACAAAGGGGTCGTGCCTGCGCGATCGCAAGAAGGAGACGGGAATGGGTTGGAACATTTTTCGCAGATCCGACGCGGGCGGCGCGCCCGAGCAGAAGGCCTCGGTCACAGGGCGTATCGTGGCGATGGCTTCGGGCTCGGGACGTGTGGTCTGGAGCCCGCGCGACACGGCCAGCCTGACGCGGCAGGGCTTTACCGGCAATCCGATCGGCTTTCGCTGTGTGAAGTTGATCGCAGAGGCGGCGGCGGCGGTGCCGCTGGTCTGTCAGGATGCCGAGCGGCGCTATGACATGCACCCGTTGCTCGATCTGGTGGGGCGGCCTAATTCCGGGCAAGGACAGGGCGCGTTCCTCGAGGCGCTTTACGGGCAGATGATGCTGTCTGGGGATGGCTATATTGAGGCGGTCTCCGCCGAGCCCGGCCTGCCGCGCGAGTTGCATGTGTTGCGCTCGGACCGGATGAGCATTGTGCCGGGCAGCGACGGTTGGCCGGTGGCCTATGACTACACGGTGGCGGGGCGCAAGCATCGGTTCGACATGACGGGGGCGCCCGATCCGATCTGTCATCTGAAAAGCTTCCATCCGCAGGATGACCATTATGGGCTGAGTCCGTTGCAGGCGGCGGCGGTGGCGCTCGATGTGCATAATTCCGCCTCCAGCTGGTCGAAGGCGCTGCTCGACAATGCAGCGCGCCCCTCGGGGGCGATCATCTACAAGGGCGCTGATGGGCAGGGCAGCCTCAGCCCCGATCAGTATGACAGGCTGGTTTTCGAGATGGAAAGCCATCATCAGGGCGCGCGCAATGCCGGCCGACCGATGCTGTTGGAGGGCGGGCTCGACTGGAAGCCGATGGGGTTCAGCCCGTCGGATATGGAATTTCACGAGACGAAGATGGCGGCGGCGCGCGAGATCGCGGTGGCCTTCGGGGTGCCGCCGATGCTGCTGGGGATACCGGGCGATGCGACCTACGCCAATTATGCCGAGGCGCATCGGGCGTTCTACCGCCTGACGGTTCTGCCGCTTGCGACCCGCGTGGCGGCGGATCTGGCGTGGTGGCTTTCGACCCATCTGGGCGCGCGGGTGCAGCTCAAGCCCGATCTCGATCAGATCCCGGCGCTGGCCTCTGAGCGCGATCAGCAATGGCAGCGTGTGGGGCGTGCGGAGTTCCTGAGTGCTGCTGAGAAGCGCGTGCTGTTGGGGCTGCCTGCGCAGGCGGAGGGGTGAGATGGCGGCGGGCGGATCGCGCTATCTCAAGGAGCCTTTCGCGGTTCAGGCCGAGCGGCTGGAAGCCACCGAGCGGATCATGGAGCTGCAATTCGCGCAGGTCGATCAGCGGCTTGGCCGGATCGAGGCGATGATCGCAGGGTTGGAGCGGCGGTTGTGGATCACGGTCTATGGCGTGGTCACGGTGGTGCTCACACAGGCCGTCCAAGGGGTTTTGGACTATGCGCCGAAATAGGGAAAATCACATGAATACAGATGAATATGGGCTGGAGTTGAAGTTCTGCTCTGGCGAGGTGAGCCCGGTCACCGTGCGTGATGGTACGCGGGTTGAGGGCTATGCGAGCCTGTTTGGCCAGCCCGATCAGGGGGGCGATGTCGTGTGCAAGGGGGCCTATGCGGCATCTCTGGCGCGGCTGGCTGCGCGCGGGGGCAGCGTCAAGATGCTGTGGCAGCACGACCCGGCGCAGCCGATTGGCGTTTGGGAAGAAATTCGAGAAGACGCGCGGGGGCTTTACGTCAAGGGGCGGCTGTTGCCGGACGTGGCGCGGGCCCGCGAGGCGGCAGCGCTGATTGCCGCCGGTGCGATTGACGGGCTGTCGATCGGCTATCGCACGTTGCGCGCCGAGCGTGGCGCGAAAGGCGAGCGTCTTCTTGCAGAACTGGAGCTTTGGGAAGTGTCGCTTGTGACCTTCCCGATGCTCCGCGAGGCGCGGGTGGCGGCCAAGGGTGAGGCCTTGGACGGCGTATTGCGTGATCTGGCCGAGGTGCTTGAGGGGGCCGCGGCGGAACTGGCCGGGCGCTGAGCGCGCGGCCCTTTGATCTCAGGAGAGAGTGTGACGATGAAGACCGAGACACGGGCTCGGGCCGGGACAGGTCTGTCCGACGGCCCCGATCCGACCGCCGAGGTGAAAACCGCGCTGGACGGGTTTGTTAAGGAAGTCAAAGGCTTCCGAGACGAAGTGACGACACGGATGCAACAACAAGATGAGCGTTTGACCATGCTTCAAAGCAAAACCATGACCGCCGGGCGTCCCGCCCTTTCCGCAGCCCATGACGAGGCGCCCCATCAGAAGGCATTTGCCGCCTATCTGCGCTCGGGCGATGACGATGCGCTGCGCGGCCTGAGCCTTGAGGGCAAGGGGTTCAACACGGCTGTGGCCGCCGAAGGGGGCTATCTCGTCGATCCGCAGACCTCCGATACGATCCGCTCGGTTCTGGGCTCCACCGCCTCGATCCGCCGGATCGCCAATGTCGTGAATGTCGAGGCGACCTCGTTTGACGTGCTGGTCGATCATGGCGAGATGGGCACGGGCTGGGCGACCGAGACTGCGAACCTGACCGAGACCGCGACGCCGCAGATTGACCGGATCTCGATCCCGCTGTTTGAGTTGGCCGCGATGCCCAAGGCAAGCCAGCGTCTGCTGGATGACAGCGCCTTTGACATCGAGACCTGGCTTGCGCGCCGGATCGCGGAGAAATTCGCGCGGGCCGAGGCGCAGGCCTTTATCTCGGGCGATGGGATGGACAAGCCCACCGGATTCCTGACCCATCCGATGGTGAGCAATGAGGGCTGGTCCTGGGGCTCGCTGGGCTATGTCGCGACCGGAGCGGATGGCGATTTCTCGGGTGCCAACCCGTCGGATGCGATTGTCGATCTGGTCTATGCGCTTGAGGCGGAATACCGCGCCCATGCGACCTTCGTGATGAACTCGAAAACCGCAGGGGCCGTGCGCAAGATGAAGGATGCGGATGGCCGCTTCCTTTGGACGGATGGGCTGGCGGCAGGCGAGCCTGCGCGGCTGATGGGCTATCCGGTGCTGATCGCTGAGGACATGCCTGATATCGCCGCGGACAGCTATGCCGTCGCGTTTGGCGATTTCGGCGCGGGCTACACGGTGGCTGAGCGTCCCGATCTGCGCGTGCTTCGCGATCCCTTCTCGGCCAAGCCGCATGTGCTGTTCTATGCCTCCAAACGAGTGGGCGGCGATGTGAGCGATTACGCGGCGATCAAGCTGCTGAAATTCGCCATCAGCTAAGATCTGAGAGCGGGCTCGGAAGGCGCGGTGTGTCTTCCGGTCCTTGCGTCGGGTGACCGGGGCAAGGCGGGCGCGGGTCCGCAGTCGCTGCCTAGCTGCTCCCCTCCGTTCGAGTGGCGGCGGGGCCTGCGTCCGACATGACGGCATGCATCGCGCGGGAAATGCGATGCCTGCAAAGGCATTTGCGGAGAAACTTCATGATGTTGACAGAAGAGAGTGCCGTTGCGAGCGGCGTGCTGCCCCTGGCCGAGTTTCGTGATCACTTGCGGCTTGGCACCGGGTTTGAAGATCTGGGCGCGTTGGATGCCGGGCTTGAGGCTTATTTGCGCGCCGCACTTGCCGCAATCGAGGGGCGCACGGCGAAGGTGCTTTTGAGCCGCGCGTTTACCCTGCGGCTGGCGCATTGGCGCACAGGTGGCGTGGCGCTGCCGGTGGCGCCTGTGGTCTCGATCGATGCGCTGCGCGTGCTCGATCCGTACGGCGTGGCGACTGAGGTCGCGCCTGAGCGCTACAGGCTGGTGCCCGATCTGCAGAGGCCGCGGCTTGAAGGGCGCGGGGGGCCGCTGCCTGCGATTGCCAGCGGCGGGGCGGCGGAGATCGCGTTTACCGGCGGGTTCGGTCCGGTCTGGGCCGATCTGCCGGTGGATCTGGCGCAGGCGGTGTTCCTGCTTGCGGCGCAGTATTTCGAGCTGCGTCACGATGGGGCGGGCGCACAGGCCGAGATGTCCTTTGGGGTGCTGGCGCTGATCGAGCGCTGGCGCACCGTGCGAATGTTGGGAGGTGGCGCATGAGCGTGCCGGTTCTCAGCCATGCGCTGGTCTTGGAGGCGCCCGAGGCGGTGCCCGACGGGGCGGGCGGCTTCACCCATAGCTGGGTCGCGCTCGGCACGCTTTGGGCACAGATGACGCCCGGAACCGGGGTCGAGCGGGCCGGTGAGTTCGTCACGCTCGCCTCGGTGCCGTGGAAGATCGTGGTGCGGGCCGCGCCCGAGACCTCGCCGCGCCGTCCTCAGCCCGAACAACGCTTTCGCGCGGGCCGGCGGATCTTTCGCATTCTGGCCATCGCCGAGTCGGATCGCGCGGGGCTGTACCTGACTTGTTTCGCCCGTGAGGAGGTGGTGGCATGAGCTACGCAATCGCAGCGGCGTTGCAGGCCGCGATCTATCAGCGTTTGCAAGAGGATGCTGAGCTGGGCGCGCTGGTGGGAGATGCGATTTACGACGCGGTGCCCGCAGGCACGGTCACAGGCACTTTCGTGAGCCTTGGGCCCGAGGATGCGCGCGATGCCTCCGACAAGACCGGGGACGGGGCGGTGCATGATTTCATCGTCTCGGTGGTCACGGATGAGGCCGGATTTCAGCTTGCAAAGCAGGTGGCCGAGGCGATCTCGGATGCGCTTGCTCCCGGTGATCTTGCTCTCACGCGGGGCCATCTTGTGGGGCTGTGGTTCGTGAAAGCCAAGGCCAGACGGGTCGATAAGGGCGAGACGCGACGCATCGATATGAGTTTTCGCGCGCGCGTCGAGAGCTGACTTTCTTGCACAAATTCAACATTTCTCTGGCTCGATCTCGCGTCAGAGCGTGAATTCTTTCAGTTACAGGAGAATGGGCTATGGCTGCGCAAAACGGCAGAGATCTTCTGATCAAGCTCGATATCAATGGCGATCAGACCTTTGAGACGATTGCGGGGCTGCGCGCCACGCGGATCTCGTTCAACGCGGAGACGGTCGATGTGACCTCGTTGGAGAGCACGGGGCGGTGGCGCGAGTTGCTGGGCGGCGCGGGGGTGCGCTCGGCGCAGATCTCGGGCTCGGGCGTGTTCAAGGATGAGGGCACGGATGAGCGCGCGCGTCAGATCTTCTTTGAGGGCGAAGTGCCCGATTTTCAGGTCGTGATCCCGGATTTCGGGATTGTGCAGGGGGCCTTCATGATCACCTCGATCGAATATGCGGGCAGCCATGATGGCGAGGCAACCTATGAATTGGCGCTGGCCTCTGCGGGCGCGCTCGCCTTCACCGCGCTTTGAGGGGGTGAGCATGGTGAACCCTTGGGCGGGCGAGGTCGAGATCATGCTCGACGGTGAGCCCCATCGCGCGAAGCTGACGCTGGGCGCGTTGGCAGAGCTGGAGGCGGCGATTGGTGAAAACGGCGGGATGATCGCGCTGGTCGAGCGGTTCGATCAGAACCGCTTCTCGAGCGGCGATGTGCTGGCGCTGATCGTCGCGGGGCTGCGCGGCGGCGGCTGGGAAGGCGATGCGGCCCGGCTGCGCTGCGTTGAGATCGGCGGCGGGCCGTTGGCGGCGGCGGCCAAAGCTGCGGAGTTGCTGGCGCGGAAGGCGCTGCGGCCGGGCTGCGCTGCGTTGAGATCGGCGGCGGGCCGTTGGCGGCGGCGGCCAAAGCTGCGGAGTTGCTGGCGCGCGCCTTTAGCGTGCCCGGCGAAGACGGGGCGTGAGCGCGCGCGGCGGGATGGACTGGCCGGGACTGATGCGCGCGGGGTTGCATCAGTTGCGGCTGACGCCCGCCGCGTTTTGGGCGCTCACGCCCGCGGAGCTGGCCTTGATGCTGGGCGGGACCAGCGGCGGGGCGCGGCCTTTGGCGCGGGCGGGATTGTCCGAGCTGATGGCGCGGTTTCCCGATGAGACAGGCGAAAGGAGCGATGAATGATCGAGGTGGATGGGCTGGACGGTCTGGGCCAGCAGGCTGCGGATCTGGAAAAGAGCCTGGGCGGCGCAGGCGCGATGGCGGAGGCGTTCAATGCGGAGCTGTCGCAGATGCGCGAGAGCCTGATCTTTACCGGGCGCGAGGTGAATACGTTGAGCCGGTCGTTCGGGCGTTCGTTGAAGAGCGCCTTTGATGGCGTGGTGTTCGACGGGATGCGGTTGTCGGATGCGCTTGAGCGCGTGGCCCAAAGCATGGCTGGCAGCGTCTACAATGCCGCGATGCGCCCGGTGCAAAATGCCGTGGGCGGGGCATTGGCCAGCGGGATGAACGGGCTGTTGAGCGGGGTCTTTCCCTTTGCCGATGGTGCGGCCTTCGCGCAGGGACGGGTGACGGCCTTTGCCAAGGGCGGGGTGGTCACGCAGCCCACAGGTTTTGCGATGCGCGGCGGTGCGGGTCTGATGGGTGAGGCAGGGCCAGAGGCGATCATGCCGCTCGCGCGTGGACCCGACGGACGTTTGGGGGTGGCCGCGCCGGGCGGGCGCGCGGTCCATGTGGTGATGAATGTCACGACACCCGATGTGGCGGGGTTCTCGCGGTCGTCGAGCCAGATCGCCGCTCAACTCAATCGCGCGCTGGCGCGCGGCGATCGTAACCGGTGAGGGCAGGATATGGCA
Source organism: Thioclava dalianensis (assembly GCF_000715505.1). Lineage (GTDB taxonomy): Bacteria > Pseudomonadota > Alphaproteobacteria > Rhodobacterales > Rhodobacteraceae > Thioclava > Thioclava dalianensis. The sequence goes on along the minus strand of NZ_JHEH01000001.1, from coordinate 249,246 downwards.
TTTCACGACATCAGATTCCCCGCCAATCTAAGCTTCGGCTCGGTCGGCGGGCCGGAGCGGCGCACTGAAATCGTGACGCTGAGCAACGGCTTTGAAGAGCGCAATTCGCCATGGGCGCACTCGCGCAGGCGCTATGACGCGGGGGTCGGTCTGCGCTCGCTGGACGATGTGGCGCGGCTGCTGGCGTTTTTCGAGGCACGCGGCGGGCAGCTGCATGGGTTTCGCTGGAAAGACTGGGCCGATTACAAAAGCTGTGCACCCTCGAGCGAGGTGCATTACGAGGATCAGCCGCTTGGCGAGGGCGACGGGGTCACGCGGCGCTTTCAGCTTGCCAAGACCTATGAGTCCGGCGGGGTGCGCTACACGCGCCCGATCCTCAAGCCGGTTGCGGGCACGGTCAAAGCCGGGGTGCAGGGCGCCTATCAGGCCGAGGCTGTGGATTGGGAGCTTGATACGGGCAGCGGGATCGTGACGTTTTACGACCCACCCGGCGAGGGTGCGATCATCACCGCCGGGTTCGAGTTCGATGTGCCGGTGCGCTTCGATGCGGATGCGATCCAAGTCTCGGTTCAGAGCTTTCAGGCGGGCGAGATGCCGCAGGTTCCGATTGTGGAGGTGCGGATCTGATGACCTATTCGGACGCTTTGAAGGCGCATTTGGCGAGCGGGTCCAGCACGGTGGCACGGGCTTGGGCGGTGACGCGCAGCGATGGTGAGGTTTTGGGCTTCACCGATCATGACCGGGCGCTGGAGTTTGCCGGGATCAGGTTTGCCCCGGAAAGCGGCATGACCGCGAAGGCGCTGGCGCAGGGGACCGGTCTCGCGGTCGATAATAGCGAAGTTTACGGCGCGCTGAGTTCCGAGGCGATCACGGAGGCTGATATTCTGGCTGGGCGCTATGACGGGGCCGAACTGTGGGCGTGGATCGTGAACTGGGCGGAGCCGGATGAACATGCACTGATCTTTCGCGGCAGCTTGGGGGAGCTTACGCGGCAAGAGGGGGCTTTCACGGCCGAGCTGCGCGGATTGGCCGAAGCGCTGTCGGTCGAGCGGGGCCGGGTCTATCACCCGCGCTGCGCGGCGGTGCTGGGCGATGGCGCGTGCCGGTTCGATCTTGCGCAGCCGGGCTTCACCTTTGAGGGGCCGGTGGCAAGGACGCGCGACCGCGTGGTGTTTGAATTGGTCGCCGTGGCGGGCTTTCAGCCGCGCTGGTTCGAGAAGGGGCGGTTTCGTGTGCTCAGCGGTGAGGCGGCGGGGCTCGTCGGGCTGATCAAGGGCGATCACCTGTTTGGCGCGGAGGGTCGTGAGATCGAGCTTTGGCAGGCGATCGGCGCGCCCGTGGTGGCAGGCGATCTGGTCCGGCTTGAGGCGGGATGCGACAAGCGGGCCGTCACCTGCCGTGAGAAGTTCAGCAATTTCATTAATTTCCGAGGCTTTCCTCATGTTCCGGGTGAGGACTGGTTGGTCTCATATCCGGTTCAGGGCGGTGCGCATGATGGCGGGAGCCTGTTCTCGTGAGCGCGCCGGTCGGGCCGCGTGCGGTTGAGATTGCGCGGCGCTGGATCGGGACGCCATATCTCCATCAGGGCGCGTACTGTGGCGTGGGCGCAGATTGTCTCGGGCTGGTGCGCGGGGTCTGGCGCGCGCTTTATGGCAGTGAGCCTGAAACGGTGCCGCGCTATAGTGCGGATTGGTCCGAGCCCGCCCGCGAAGAGCTGTTGTGGCGGGCCGTGGCGCGTCATCTCCCGCAAGCACAGGGCGAGGCTTTGGGCGATGTGATCCTGTTTCGGATGCGCGCAGGGGCTGTGGCCAAGCATCTGGGGATCGTCTCGGAGCTGGGTGCGCGCCCCGCCTTTATCCACGCGTTTTCCGGTCACGGTGTTGTCGAGAGTGCGCTGACGCGGCCTTGGCGGCGGCGGATCGTGGCGCGGTTTCAATTTCCAGAGGGAGCCAGATGAATGGCGACGATTTTGCTTTCGGCAGCCGGGGCTGCAATCGGTGGCGGGTTTGGGGAACAGTTCTGGGCCTCTCGGGCGCGGTGATCGGGCGCGCCGTCGGGGCGACTCTGGGCCAAGCGATTGATCAGCGTCTTCTGGGATCGGGGTCGCGCCGGGTCGAGGGCGCGCGGCTGGAGCGGCTGCGGCTGACGGGGGCGTCAGAGGGCGACGGGCTGAGCCTTGTCTGGGGCCGGATGCGCGTGGGTGGGCAGGTGATCTGGGCCACGCGCTTTGTCGAGACCGAGCAGCGCCAGACCAGCGGCGGAGGCAAGGGGCAGCCCAAGACCACCTATGTCGAATATAGTTACTCGGTGAGCCTTGCCGTGGCCTTGGGAGAGGGCGAAATCCTGCGCGTGGGGCGGATCTGGGCCGATGGCGCCGAGGTCGATCCCGATCTTCTCAACCTGCGGATCTATACCGGGAGCGAGGATCAACTGCCCGACCCGAAAATCGAAGCGGTGGAGGGGGCCGAGATGGCTCCGGCCTATCGCGGGATTGCCTATGTCGTGTTCGAAGATCTCGATCTGGGGCAATTTGGCAACCGGGTGCCGCAGTTCACCTTTGAGGTGGTGCGCGCGGCTCAGGGTCCGGTGCTCGATCCCGAGCCCGATTTGACGCGCGGGGTGCGCGGGGTCGCGCTGATCCCGGGGACCGGGGAATATGCGCTGGCCACGACCCGGGTGTTTGAGGTCGGTCTGGGCTCGGCGGCGGCCTACCCGGCAGGCTCGTCTCTGGAGGGCTATAACGGCGTCGGCGTGGCAGGGGAGATGGCGGCGGTCAATCAAAACGCGCCGGGCAGCCTCACCGATTTTTCGCAGGCTTTGCAGGCGCTTGATGAGGAGCTACCCGAATGCGGTGCCACATCCTTGGTGGTGTCGTGGTTCGGGGATGATCTGCGCTGCGGTACCTGCGCGCTGCGCCCCAAAGTGGCGAGCAAGCTGGTGGATGGGCGCGAGATGCCGTGGCGCGTGTCTGGGCTTGGGCGGTCGGATGCCTCCGAGATCGTCAAGCTGGACGGGCGCACGGTTTATGGCGGCACGCCTGCTGATGGGGCGGTGATCGAGGCGATCGGCGCGCTGCGCGCGGCGGGCAAGACGGTGACGTTCTATCCCTTCATTTTGATGGAGCAATTGGCGGGCAATGGCCGGGTCGATCCCTGGAGTGGGGCGCCTGATCAGCCCGAGTTGCCGTGGCGTGGGCGGATCACGCTGTCGCAAGCCCCGGGGCGTGCAGGCTCGACCGATGGCACGCAGGCGGCTGAGGCAGAGGTTTCTGCCTTCTTCGGGCAGGCAGCGCCGGGGGATTTCACGCAAGCCGGGGACACAGTTCACTATTCGGGGCCCGCGGAATGGTCGCTGCGCAGATTCATCCTGCATTACGCGCATCTATGTGCGATGGCAGGCGGGGTGGATGCGTTCTGCATCAGCTCCGAGATGCGCAGCTTGACCCAGATCCGCGGGCCGGGGGACGGACTTCCCGCGGTGGCCGCATTGCGCGCGCTGGCCGCCGATGTGCGTGCTATCCTCGGGCCTGCGACCAAGATCAGCTATGCAGCCGACTGGTCGGAATACTTCGGCTATCAGCCTGGAAATGGCGATCGGTTCTTTCATCTCGATCCGCTTTGGGCCGATGACAATATCGATTTCATCGGGATCGACAATTACATGCCGATGTCGGATTGGCGCGAGGGAGAGCATCACGCGGATGCCCATTGGGGCGCGATCTATGATCTGGATTATCTGCGCTCCAATATCGAAGGCGGCGAGGGCTATGATTGGTTCTATGCCTCGCCCGAGCATCGCGATGCGCAGATCCGCACGCCGATCACCGATGGCGCGTATGACGAGCCTTGGGTCTGGCGCTACAAGGATCTGCGCGGCTGGTGGGAGAATGATCACCACGAGCGCGTTGGGGGCGTTCGCCGCGAGGCGCCGACGGCATGGATTCCGCGTTCCAAGCCGATTTGGTTCACCGAGATGGGCTGTGCGGCGGTCGACAAGGGCACCAATCAGCCCAACAAATTCCTTGATCCGAAAAGCTCGGAAAGCAGCCTGCCGCATTATTCCGACGGGCGACGCGATGACTTCATGCAGATGCAATATCTGCGCGCGATGGTGAGCTATTGGGATCAGGGCGCGCGCAACCCGGTCTCGGATGTTTACGGCGCACCGATGATTGACATGGCGCGCGCGCATGTCTGGGCGTGGGACACGCGGCCCTATCCGCAATTTCCAGCGCTTGAGGCGATCTGGTCGGATGGGGGTAACTATGCGCGCGGCCATTGGATCTCGGGGCGGGCCACCGCGCAGCCGCTGTCCAATGTGGTCAGCGAGATCTGCGCGCGTGCCGGTTTGTCCGCGATTGATACGCACGGTCTGGCGGGAGTGGTGCGTGGCTACCGGGTCGATGGTGCGATCACCGCGCGTGGGGCGCTGCAATCTCTAAGCCTTGCTTATGGGTTTGACGCGGTGGAACGCGATGGGCTGTTGGTTTTCAAGATGCGCGATGCGAGCGTCGATGCGCGTTTGGCCCCGTCGCACATGGCGCTTGATGACGATGCGCAGAGCCTTGAGGCGCGTCGCGCGAGCGAGGCGGAGATGTCGGGGCGGGTGCGTCTGTCTTATGTCGAGGCGGATGGCAGTTTCGAGACCCGCACGGCGGAGGCTGTGTTTCCGGATGAGACCTCAACTGCGGCCTCGGCCAGCGAAGTGCCTTTGGCTTTGACACGCGCTGAAGGGGTGCGGATCACGCAGCGCTGGTTGTCGGAGGCGCGGGTGGCGCGCGACACGGTGCGGTTTTCGCTGCCGCCATCATTCGGGTGGCTGGGGCCGGGCGATGTGGTCTGGCTTGAGCTGGCCGATCTGCCGGGGCGCTATCGGATCGACCGGGTGGAGCGTGCCGAGGCGCTAGCGATCGAGGCAGTCCGCGTCGAGCCGGGGGTTTACGAGGCGTCGGACGAGGCGGAGGGGGAGATCGTGCTCAAACCCTTTGAACCGCCGGTTCCGGTCGCGCCGGTATTTCTCGATCTGCCGCTGCTGACGGGCGCGGAAGATCCTTATGCGCCGCATCTGGCGGTCAGTGCGCGGCCTTGGCCCGGCGCGGTCGCGGTTTACGATGCGCCCGAGGATGCGGGCTACGCGCGCAACACGGTGATCGGACGACGTGCCATCATAGGTGAGACGCTCAGCCCGCTTTTGCGGGCGCGACCGGGGCTTTGGGATCGCGGCCCGGGGCTGCGGGTGAAGCTCGCCAGCGGTGCCTTGTCGAGTGCCAGTGAACAGGCCGTGCTGGACGGCGCGAATGTGATGGCGATTGGCGATGGCAGTTCGGATCGTTGGGAGATCTTCCAATTCGCCGAGGTTCTGCCTGTGGGCGCTCGCAGTTTTGAGCTCAGCGGGCGTCTGCGGGGGCAGTTGGGCAGTGATGCGCTGATGCCGGAGGTCTGGCCGGAGGGTTCGGTCGTGGTGCTGCTCAACGGCGCGCCCGAGCAGATCGTGTTGCCGCCGAACCTGCGCAATCAGGCGCGCCATTACCGGATTGGGGCGGCGGGGCGGCCTTATGACGATCCGAGCTATGTTCACACGGTGCAGGCTTTCTCCGGCATCGGGCTGCGCCCGCTGGCCCCGTGTCATCTGCGCGCGCAGGCCGTGGGGGGCGATTGGGAGCTGGGGTGGATCCGGCGCACGCGGATCGGGGGCGATGATTGGTCGGGCTATGACGTGCCCTTGGGCGAGGTCCGCGAGCGCTACCTTATACGTGTGATAGAGGGGGCCGCGATCCGGCGCGAAGTCACGGTGAGCGATGCGCATTGGATCTACCCTGAGGCTGCGCGGATGGCTGACGGGATTTCGGGGGGCTTCACATTGGCCGTGGCGCAGCTTTCGGATGTCTACGGGCCGGGGCTGTTTGCGCAGATTCAGGTGGGAGGCTAGGGCGATGCGCCCCGTTCAGGATGGCGATCTGATCGCCTTGGCGCGGGTGGCCATGCTCTGGCCCGAGGCCCGCCGTGCCGCGCGTCTGGAGCGGGCGCTTGCGCAGGCGGATGCCGCCGATTGGCACCGAATCCGGCGGGGCCGCATACATCCCAAATGGGGCAACGGGTCGCTGATGTCATGGGCGCTCGATCAACCGGCCGGGCCGCGCGATCCCAATGATGCCTGCTATCTTGAGGCCCTGCGCGCGGTCTGCACGGCGCTTCTTGCATATCAATCGGCGCGAAATTAGAGATTTGCTCTTTCTCTACCGGGCCAATCACCTATGTGTTAGGCTCAAGTGCGAAAGGGAGAGCCCTATGACGAAATCGATGCCGAAAATGGCGACAGTTGACCCGGTCTGGACGCGTATTTGCGACGAGGCGCGGGCGGCAGTGCGCGATGAGCCGCTTTTGGGCGCGCTGATTCATGCAGGGCTTTTGCACCATTCCTCGCTGGAGCGCGCGCTGGCCTATCGGTTCTCGATGAAGCTGGCCTCGGGGGAGATGAGCGAGCAGATCCTGCGCGAGATCGCTGATGAGGCCTATGGCGCCGAGCCCGATCTGGGGCAAGCGGCCCGGGCCGATCTGGTGGCAGTATATGACCGCGATCCGGCCTGCCATCGGTTGCTTCAGCCGCTTCTCTTCTTCAAGGGGTTTCAGGCGCTGCAATCCTACCGCATCGCGCATTGGCTTTTCGTTCAGGGCCGTCGCGATCTGGCCTATTTCGTGCAGATGCGCACCTCGGAGCTGTTTGGCGTCGATATCCATCCCGGCGCGCGGATTGGGCGCGGCGTGATGATGGATCACGCCCATTCCATCGTGATTGGCGAGACTGCGGTCGTTGGCGATAATGTCTCGATGCTGCATTCGGTGACGCTGGGCGGGACCGGCAAGGAAGACGAGGATCGTCACCCCAAAATCGGCGATGGCGTGTTGATCGGAGCCGGGGCCAAGGTGCTGGGCAATATTCGCGTGGGCCGTAATTCGCGGATCGCGGCGGGCTCCGTCGTGCTGGCCGATATTCCTGACTGCAAGACCGTGGCGGGCGTGCCAGCCAAGGTCGTGGGCGAGGCGGGATGCGATAGACCGGCCTCGGAAATGGACCAGATCCTGCGCAACGGGTGATCGCTCACAGTTTTTTCGGAAACTGTCACGAAAGGGTGATGTTGGCGTTTCATGGATGACCGCGCAAAGCGACATCCATGAAAGGACCTCGAAATGCTGTTTTCGACCCGCGCTCTGACTGCGAGCTGCGCCACGCTGGCACTGGCGGCGGCATTGGCCGCTCCGGCCCATGCCGATGAGATGATCACCGTGACCTCTGCCTCTGATTCCGGCGCAGGCTCGCTGCGCGCCGCGTTGGCGCAGGCCGCGCAATCCGATGCGACGACGCGGATCGTGTTGAGCCATGCAGGGCCGATCGCGCTTGAAAGCACGCTCGACTATGAGGGCACCGCGCCTTTGGTAATCGTGGGCTCGGGACAAGATATCACGATGGCGGGCAACGCGACCTTGCTCAAGATCGGCGCGGGCGCGGATCTCGATCTGTCGGGCGTCACGCTCTCGGGACCGGGCGGGTATTCGATCAAAGCGCGCGGCGATAAGACCGGCGCCCCGGGAAAAGGGATTTTCGTCGATCTGCGCGATGATCAGACTGGGGTGGTCCGGCTGAGCCTGCGCGATGTCACCGTGCAGGGGGTGGCTGGCAAGGGCGTGCATGTGTCCGATTGCACCTTGGCGGAGCAATGCGGATCGGGCGGCGGTGGCGCGGGCGAGGGCTCGGCGGCCGGAATCGAGGTTTATCTTGAGAACGTCATGGTCCGCGATCTGGGGTTCGGTGCGTTTGACGCAGATGGCGTGCGGGTCGATGAGCGCGGACCCGGCGATATCCGCTTCACAGCGATCAATTCGACCTTCACCAATGTCGGCGCCGATGGGGTCGAACTGGACGAGGGGCAGGATGGCAATGTCTGGACCGATGTGACCGGCACGCATTTCGATACAAACGGCGGCTATTGCGACCCGGCAGTTCTTGCCGCGTTCATGCCCGAGATGCCTGAGGGAGAGTTCGAGGCGGGCGCGATGCAAGAGGCGAACATTCCCGGTCCCGTCAAAGGCTCGCCCGATGATGCCTGCTTTGAACGTGAGGTCAGCACCTATGACGACGGATCGGTCGAGGCCTATGAGTTCGGGCTCGATCTGGATGACGGGTTCGATATCGACGAGGCCGGGGCGGGTTCGATCCGCGCGAGCGTGACTCGCTCTACCGTCATTGGCAATCTCGATGAGGGGCTTGATTTCGACGAAGAGGATGCGGGTGATATCGTGCTGAATGTTTCGAAGGTCGAAACACGCGACAATACCGATGACTCGATCAAGATGTCGGAAGCGGGCGCGGGTGGCGTGTCTGCCGTGCTGAGTGACGCAACGCTGGAGCAGAATGGCGGCACGGGTGCGACTTTTGAGCAAGAGGACGAAGGCGACGTCGAGGTCGCCATTCTTGGTGGCAAGAGCATGGGCAACGACGATGGCGGCACCGGGATCAAGGTGGCGCAGGACGGCGACGGCGCAGGCGTTCTGATCGTCTCGGGCGCGCAGATCTCGGATGAGATCAAGACCCATGGTGTCACGCTGAGCCGCGACGGATTGTAACGCGCGACATCGCCGGAAGAATAAGGGCGGGCCTGAGCAGGCCCGCCCTTTTCATGTAATCAGGCGAGGGTCGGCGTGATTTCAAGCGAATTGCGGGTCGCATCCGAATAGGGGCAGACTTTGTGAGCGCCGTCGATCAGCTCTTGCGCGATCTCACGATCAAGGCCCGGCAGGCTGACCTCGATTTGCACGTCCAGGGCAAAGCCCTTCTCGGCGGTCGGGCCGATTCCCACGGTGGTGCTGACATGGGTCGACTCGGGCAGCTTTTGCTTTTTCTGTGCGGCAAGGAAATTCAGGGCGCTCAGAAAGCAGGCGGCATAGCCTGCGGCGAAGAGCTGCTCAGGATTGACGCCGTCGCCGCCTGCTCCGCCAAGTTCTTTTGGGGTCACAAGCGTCAGATCGAGCGCACCATCTTGCGTTGTTGCGCGACCGTCGCGGCCACCGGTTGCGGTTGCTTTGGTGGAATAGGCAATTTTCGTCGGCTTCATGATGATTCCTTTCGTGCGATTGTATCGTGTGCGATATAAATAGTGAGAGAATTGAATCCGTCAAGCGATGCGATTAAGTTGTGTGCGATATAAATAACATGGCGACGCCGATGGATCAGGATATCCCCGAGTTAAATGAGTTCCTGTGTTTTGAAATATATGCCAGCAATCTGAGTTTCGGCCGTGTTTACAAGCCAGTGCTGGATCCTCTTGGGCTGACTTACCCGCAGTTCCTCGTGCTCTATCTCCTTTGGCGCAAGGATGCGCGCAGTGTGGGAGAGATCGCTGGTGCATTGGGATTAGAGACAAGCACCTTGACGCCCCTGATCAAACGGCTCGAACAGGCAGGGTTCGTCACGCGCAAGCGCGATCCGTCAGATGAGCGGCGGGTGAAGGTGTCGCTTGCGCCGCGCGGCGAGGTGGCGCGGACGCATCTCGACGAGATCCGCGATTGCGTCGGGCGTGCGACGGGGCTGACGCTGGAAGAGGCGCAGGAATTGCAGACGAGCCTGCGCAAGCTGCGGACCCATCTGGCAGACAGCTAGGGGTGCAAATGCAAAACGGCCCCCGAAGGGGCCGCTGCAATCTCAATTCGATCGGCCTCAGGCCAGCATCAGCATCGGGTTCTCGAGGTTCTCGCAGATCGCCTTGAGCAGATCCGCCCCAAGCGCCCCATCGATCACGCGGTGGTCGACCGAAAGCGTCATCGACATCACGGTCGCGACTTCGATCTCGCCGGCATCGTTGACGACAGGCGTCTTGATGCCCGCGCCGACCGCGAGGATTGCCCCATGCGGCGGGTTGATGACCGCATCGAAATTCTCGATCCCCATCATGCCGAGGTTCGAAATCGCGAAGCTGCCGCCCTGATACTCATGCGGCGCAAGCTTGCGGTCGCGAGCACGCGCTGCCAGATCCTTCATCTCCGACGACAGGCTGGAGAGCGATTTGCTCTCGGCATCCTTGAGCACCGGGGTGAAGAGACCGCCTTCGATGGCGACCGCGACGGCCACATCCGAGGGCTTGAGCTTGAAGACCTTGTCCCCGGCCCAGACCGCATTGGCATCCGGCACCGCTTGCAGGGCCAGCGCACAGGCCTTGATGATGAAGTCGTTGACCGAGAGCTTCACGCCACGCCCTTCGAGCTGCTTGTTAAGCTGGCTCCGGAACTTCATCAGCGCATCGAGCTTGACCGACCGGCGCAGGTAGAAATGCGGGATGGTCTGCTTGGCCTCGGTGAGACGCGCGGCAATCGTTTTGCGCATCCCGTTGAGCTCGATCTCCTCATATTCGCGACCCTCATACATCTTGGCGATGGCAGAGGAGGACACCTGCGGGGCAGGGGCGCTGGCGGGCGCATTCGATTTCGCGGATGCGGCTGCGGCAGCGGGCTTGGAACCTGCTTTCGCGCCTTCGACATCGGCTTTCACGATCCGGCCTTTGGGGCCCGATCCCGAGAGCGAGGCGAGATCGATGCCCTTATCGGCGGCGATCCGGCGTGCAAGCGGCGAGGCGAAGATGCGCTTGCCGTCCGAGCCTTTCGGAGCGGCGGGCGCTTTCGATCCGCTGTCGGACTTCGAGGCGCCGCTTTTGCCCGCGGGGGCATTGTCGGCGGCTTTCTCGTCCTTGGCGTCTTCAGCGGCCGCATCTTGAGCGACCGAGGGATCGCTCGCCTCTTCGATGGCGGAGGCGTCTTCGCCCTCTTCGAGCAGCACCGCGATCGGGTCGTTGACCTTCACACCCGAGGTGCCCTCGGCCACGAGGATCTTGCCGATCGTGCCCTCATCGACCGCTTCGAATTCCATCGTCGCCTTATCGGTCTCGATTTCGGCCAGAATGTCGCCGGAGGAGACAGTGTCGCCCTCCTTCACCAGCCATTTCGCAAGCGTGCCTTCCTCCATCGTGGGCGACAGGGCGGGCATCAGAATTTGGGTAGCCATGGCTCTGTCTCCTTACCGGTAGGTTACTTTTTTGACGGCTTCGACCACGTCTTCGAAGGTCACAAGCGCCAGTTTTTCGAGATTTGCCGCGTAGGGCATGGGCACGTCCTTGCCGGTCACGTTGATCACCGGTGCGTCGAGATAATCGAAGGCGCGCTCCATGATCACCGACGAGAGGTGATTGCCCAAGCTGGCGACGGGGAAGCCTTCCTCGACGGTCACGACGCGGTTGGTCTTGCGCACCGAGGCGAGCACCGTGTCGTAATCGATCGGGCGCAGGGTCCGCAGGTCGATCACTTCGGCCTCGATCCCATCCTCGGCCAGCTTGTCGGCGGCTTCGAGCGCGTGGCTCATCCCGATGCCCCAGCTCACGATCGTCACATCCGAGCCTTCGCGCCAGATCTTGGCCTTGCCGAAGGGGATGGTGAAATCCTCGAGATCCGGCACATCGAAGCTGCGCCCGTAGAGGATCTCGTTTTCGAGGAAGATCACCGGGTTCGGATCGCGGATCGCCGATTTCAGCAGACCTTTGGCGTCAGCGGCCGAGTAGGGCTGCACAACTTTCAGACCCGGAACCGAAGCATACCATGCGCCGTAATCCTGGCTGTGCTGAGCGCCCACGCGGGCGGCAGCCCCGTTCGGCCCCCGGAACACCATCGGTGCGCCCATCTGACCGCCCGACATATACAGGGTCTTCGCGGCAGAGTTGACGATCTGGTCCATCGCCTGCATCGCGAAGTTGAAGGTCATGAATTCGACGATCGGACGCAGACCACCGAAGGCCGCACCAACGCCGAGACCGGCAAACCCGTGCTCGGTGATCGGCGTGTCGATCACGCGCTTGTCGCCGAACTCGTCGAGCAGACCTTGGCTGATCTTATAGGCGCCCTGATACTCGGCGACTTCTTCGCCCATCAGGAACACGCTGTCGTCGCGCCGCATCTCTTCGGCCATCGCATCGCGCAGCGCCTCACGGACGGTCTGCGTCTTCATCGGCGTGCCTTCGGGCCAGTCGGGGCTGGTATCGGGGCGCGGAACGTCGTCGCCCTCATCCGAGGATTTCGCCTTTGCGGGGGCCTTTTCGGCCTCTTGCGCGTCACCCGCGTCGTCGGCGGTTGCGGGCGCTTCGGCCTCATCAGCGGCGGAGGCGTCTTCGCCTTCCTCCAGCATCACGGCGATCGGGTCATTGACCTTCACACCCGAAGTGCCCTCGGCGACCAGGATCTTGCCCAGCACACCCTCATCGACGGCCTCGAATTCCATCGTGGCCTTGTCGGTCTCGATCTCGGCCAAGATATCGCCGGACGACACGGTGTCGCCCTCTTTCTTGAGCCATTTTGCCAGCGTGCCCTCTTCCATCGTGGGCGACAGCGCGGGCATCAAAATCTTCGTTGCCATTGTTGTTCCCCCTCAGGCGTTTTGCGGCGCCGCGTCGGCGTAGATGTCGGTGTAAAGCTCGTCCAGCGACGGCTCGGGGCTTTCTTTCGAGAACTCGGCCGCTTCGTTAACGATGCTCTTGATCTCTTTGTCGATCGCCTTGAGGTCGTCTTCCGTCGCGTGTTTGCCGGTCAGAAGAAGCTGGCGGACATGTTCGATCGCATCGCGCTCGTCGCGCATCTTCTGCACTTCCTCGCGGGTCCGGTACTTGGCCGGGTCCGACATCGAGTGGCCGCGATAGCGATAGGTCTTGATCTCAAGGATATACGGACCCTTGCCGGAGCGGCAATGCGCCACCGCCTTTTCGCCCGCTTCCTTCACGGCCAGCACATCCATGCCGTCAACCGCTTCGCCTGCGATCCCGTAAGAGAGGCCGCGCTCGTAGAAATCGGGGGATTTGGTGGCGCGCTGGACGCTCGTGCCCATTGCGTATTGGTTATTCTCGATCACGAAGACGACCGGAAGATCCCAAAGCTGCGCCATGTTATAAGTCTCTGCGACCTGGCCTTGGTTGGCAGCGCCGTCGCCGAAATAGGCGAATGTGACGTTGTCATTGCCCTTATACTTGTCGGAGAAGGCGAGGCCCGCGCCGATTGGCACCTGAGCTGCAACAATCCCGTGCCCGCCGTAGAAATGTTTCTCTTTCGAGAACATGTGCATCGAGCCGCCCTTGCCTTTGGAATAGCCATCCTCGCGGCCGGTCAGCTCTGCCATGACACCTTTGGGATCCATCCCGCAGGCGAGCATATGGCCGTGGTCGCGATACGAGGTGACGCGCTTGTCGCCTTCCTTCGCTGCGGCCTCAAGGCCCACAACAACCGCTTCCTGACCGATATAGAGGTGACAGAAGCCACCGATCAGCCCCATGCCATAAAGCTGACCTGCCTTCTCTTCGAAGCGCCGGATCAACAGCATGTCGTGGTAATATTGCTTAAGTTCATCGGCAGAGACATTCGCACCTGCTTTGGTGCTGCTCGCCGATCCTTTCCGCGCTGCCATGGCTAGACCTCCCTTGGCCGGAATAGTTCAACGTTAAACCATCGTCTATAACAAAGCCGCATCGTTGGCAATGACTCCCGCATCACAACGCGGGCAAGACGATCATTCACGTTTCAACTAGGGCCGTAAAGACCTTTGCACAGGCTTTTTATCGGGAGGAAAGCGTCAACTCAGCGGATCACGATCTCATCCGAGCGCATCTCGCCCAGAATATCGCGCGCCTGTTGGTCGAGCAGATCGAGATCGAGATAGTTGTCGGAGAGGCGATGGGTGAGATTGGCCATCCGGTCGACCTGCGCCCGCAAATTATCGCGCACAGCGCGTTTCTGGTCGATCTCGGCTTCGATCTGGGCGCGCTGCAAGATGCCGTAGCGGCCTTGCACGGCGGCGAAGGCGAAATAGGCACCCAACACGACTGCGATGGTAAAAAAGATAAGCGGCCCGATTGTGGGTCGTTTCGTTGTCATCGTTCTGCCTCGCACTCATGGCGGCCTGTCCCGGCGCACCGTGGTCTCTCTGGACCGTTGCGAGAATCATGACACAGCTGATTCGCCAAGGGAATCCCCCAAACGATCAATTTTCGAGAAAAATAAGGTGTCGGCAGAAATGCCCGCCCCAAAAGGAGCGGGTGCGCGGGGGGCGAGGGCTTATGCCTCGCCCGAAAGCCCTGCCGCCGCGATCCCGCCAAGTGCGGCCTGCGCGTCATTGTCCGAGCTGTCGCCGGTGACGCCCATCGCCCCGATCACGACGCCCGCGTCATCGCGGATCAGCACGCCGCCCGGCACCGGCAGCACCTTGCCCTCAAACGCGCCGTTGACCGCGGCCATGAAATAGCCCTGCGCCTCGGCGCGGGCCATCTGCGCCTTGCCGCCCATGCCAAGCATCACCGCGCCATAGGCTTTGGCGCGCGCAATCTCAAAACGTCCGGGCGAGGCGGTCTCGGGGCGGGCGAAGGCCAGCGGATGGCCGCCCGCATCGAGCACCACCGCCGAGAGCGGCTTCCAGCCAGCATCAGTGCCATGGGCAAGCGCCACCGCGATCATCTGTTGCGCCTGTTCAAGCGTGATCATGCCTGTTCCTCCTTCAGCTGAGCGCGGCGCTGATGCAGAACCGGCTCGGTGTAGCCCGAGGGCTGCACCGTCCCTAGGAAGCACAGATCGCAGGCCGCCTGAAAGGCAAAGCCGTCATAGCCCGGTGCCATCGGGCGATAATCGGGATCGCCCGCGTTCTGACGGTCCACGACCTCGGCCATCTTGCGCAGCGCCTCCATGACCTGCGTCTCGTTGACCACACCATGCTCCAGCCAATTGGCAATCGCCTGTGAGCTGATCCGGCAGGTCGCGCGATCCTCCATCAGGCCAACATCGTGGATATCGGGCACTTTCGAGCAGCCCACGCCCGCATCGACCCAGCGCACGACATAGCCCAGAATGCCCTGCGCGTTGTTCTCGATCTCGGCAGTGATCTCGGCATCGGAATAGTTCTTGCCGCCCGCCAGCGGGATCGTCAGCAGATCGTCGAGCCGCGCGGGCCGATTCATCGCCGCGATTTCGCGCTGGCGCTTGGGCACATCGACGCGGTGGTAATGCGTGGCATGCAAGGTCGCGGCTGTGGGCGAGGGGACCCATGCGCAATTGGCGCCTGCAAGCGGATGGCCGATTTTGGCCTCCAGCATATCCGCCATCCGGTCGGGCATCGCCCACATGCCTTTGCCGATCTGCGCACGTCCCGCCAACCCGCAGGCCAGTCCGATATCGACATTGCGATCTTCATAGGCCGCGATCCACGGCTGGCTTTTCATGTCGCCCTTGCGCAGCATCGGCCCGGCCTGCATCGCGGAATGGATCTCGTCGCCGGTGCGGTCGAGGAAGCCGGTATTGATAAAGGCCACGCGATGGGAGGCTGCGCGAATGCATTCCTTGAGATTGACCGAGGTGCGACGCTCCTCATCCATGATCCCGAGCTTGACGGTATTGGCCGGAAGCCCCAGCACCGCCTCGACCTGATCGAAGATCTGGCAGGCGAAGGCGACCTCTTCGGGGCCGTGCATCTTGGGTTTCACGACATAGATCGATTTGGTCTCGGAATTGCGCGGACCCGCAGTCTTGGCCAGATCATGCATCGCGCACAACGTGGTGATCATCGCATCCATCAGGCCTTCGGGGGCTTCCTGCTCGTCATGGCACAAGATCGCGGGCGTGGTCATCAAATGGCCCACATTGCGCACCAGCATCAGCGCGCGGCCCTTGAGCGTGACCGGCTCGCCGCCCGATCCGGTGAAATGCAGATCGTCCTCCAGCTTGCGGGTGAATTGTTTATCGCCCTTGCGAACCTCTTCGCGCAGATCGCCCTTCATCAAGCCCAGCCAGTTGGAATAGGCCTGAACCTTGTCCTGCGCATCCACGCAGGCCACGGAATCCTCGAAATCCATGATCGAGCTGATCGCGGATTCGATCAGCAGATCCGCGATATCGGCGGGGTCGGATTGCCCGACCTCGGTGTCAGGGTCGAGCACGACGCAGACATGCAGCCCATTGTTGCGCAGCAAGACCTGCGCCAGCGCGCCCTGCCGGTCGGTGTTGAACCCCGCAAACTGCGCCGGATCGGCCAGCCCGGTCTCGCCCACCGCGTTTTCCACGAAGAACACGCCATTCTCGACGCGCAGCGCGGTCACATCGGCCCACGAGCCCCCGGCCAGCGGTGCGGCTGTGTCGAGAAACTGCTTGGCGCGGGCCACCACGCGGGCGCCGCGCTCTGGGTCATAGCCCGCACCGCTCGGCAGATCGCCAAGCGCATCTGTGCCGTAGAGCGCATCATACAGGCTGCCCCAGCGCGCATTGGCGGCGTTGAGCGCATAGCGCGCATTGGTGATCGGCACCACAAGCTGCGGGCCGCAGACCTGCGCGATTTCGGGGTCTGTGGGGGGGGTCTCGATCTCGAAATCCGGCCCCTCGGGCAGCAGATATCCGATCTCGGTCAGAAAGCTCTTATAGGCCTCGGCGGAGAACCCTTCGGCGCGGTGATGCGCATGCCAGTCATCCAGCTTGGATTGCAATTCTTCGCGGTGATCCAGAAGACTGCGGTTCTTCGGGCCAAGGCTGTGGATCATCTCGGAGAAGCCGGCCCAGAAGGCGTCGACATCCACTCCGGTCCCCGCAAGAGCTTGGTCTTCAATGAAGCGCGCAAGTTCGTCTGCGATCTTCAGCTCCGCGCGATCAACGTATTGCGTCATGCGTACCTCCCGGGTTGGTTCGTGCCATAAATGTGGGCGCGCGCCAGGAGAGTCCAGAAATTTCGCATCTCGTGCAACCAGATTGCCCAGTCCGGCGTGATGGGTCTAAAATAGTGGCAGCTCAGGGCTCAGCGGACGGTCTCGCTCTGTGCGGCGGCTGTCACATGTGAGGGGGCAGCGCTTGAGCTTGCGCCCATTTTGTCCACGGAAAGTGCGAGCAATACGACCACCACACTCACCGAGGCTGCGATCACAGCATAGCCCAAAGTGCCGTTGGGCCGATCGGTGTCAATTTCGTCTATATCAGCTTTCAGTGCAGGCATGACGCCTCCTTCTGTCATTGCGCTGTTACTGTATCTATAAACTTTTCTTGTTCTTGGCCATGGTTGCGCAATCTAAATCCTGCTTTTACCTCAGGGAATGCAATTTTTATGCGTTTCGACCAGTTCAGAGGAAAACATGCCCCACAATGCTCCGGCCAAGCGTTTGTCCGACTATCGCGCCTTTCCGTTCGAACTTGAAATGGTCCGTCTCGATTTCGCGCTTGACCCAAAGGCAACCCGCGTGCGCGCGCAGATCGCCATCCGCCCGCTGCGCGCCGCAGCCGCCCTTGAGCTGGACGGGGAGCAGTTGGTGCTGCGCCGGATCGCGATTGATGGGCGCTCGCTCACGCGCGACGAATATTCTCTAAGCGACACGGGGCTGGTGATCGGGGCGGCGGCACTGCCCGCGCAGCCTTTCACGCTGGAGACCGAGGTCGAGATCGCGCCCGAGGAGAACACGGCCCTTGATGGGCTTTACATGTCGAATGGCATGTATTGCACCCAATGCGAGGCCGAGGGCTTTCGCAAGATCACCTATTATCCCGACCGCCCCGATGTGATGGCCCCGTTCCACGTCACAGTTACCGGGGATGCGCCGGTGCTCTTGTCGAACGGCAACCCGGTCGTGCAGGAAACGGGCCGGGCGGAATGGGTCGATCCGTGGCCCAAGCCCGCCTATCTATTTGCGCTGGTCGCAGGCGATCTGGTCGCGCATTCGGGGCAGTTTACCACCCGCTCGGGGCGCGAGGTCGCGCTCAATATCTGGGTCCGCCCGGGCGATGAGGACCGCTGCGCCTTTGCTCTCGGTGCGCTCCAGCGCGCGATGGCATGGGACGAGCAGGTCTATGGGCGCGAATATGATCTCGACGTGTTCAACATCGTCGCGGTTGATGATTTCAACATGGGCGCGATGGAGAATAAGGGCCTCAACATCTTCAACTCGAAATGGGTGCTCGCGAGCCCCGAGACCGCGACCGACGCCGATTTCGAGCGGATCGAGGGCATCATCGCGCATGAGTATTTCCACAACTGGACCGGCAACCGGATCACCTGCCGCGACTGGTTCCAGCTCTGCCTCAAGGAAGGGCTGACGGTGTTTCGCGACCAGTGTTTCACCGCCGATATGCGGCTTGGTCCGGTCAAGCGGATCGAGGATGTGAACACGCTGCGCGCCCGCCAATTCCGCGAGGACCGAGGCCCGCTGGCCCATCCGCCGCGCCCCGATCATTACCGCGAAATCAACAACTTCTACACCGCGACCGTCTATGAAAAAGGCGCCGAGATCGTGAGGATGCTGCACACGCTTGTGGGCGAGCAGGGCTACCGCGCGGCTCTTGATCTCTATTTTGAACGCCATGACGGGCAGGCCTGCACGATCGAGGATTGGCTGAAAGTGTTCGAGGACAGCTCGGGCCGCGATCTGCGCCAGTTCAAACGCTGGTACACCGATGCGGGCACGCCGCGCGTCACCGTCGCTCAAAGCTACAAGGACGGCACCTACACACTTGAATTTCGGCAAGAAACCGCGCCGACACCGGGCCAGCCGCAAAAACCTCTGCGCCATATCCCGATCACCGTCGGCCTGCTCTCGCCCGAGGGGCATGATCTGATCGAGACCACCACGCTCGAGATGACGCTCGCTCGCCAGAGTTTCGCCTTCGAGGGCTTCGAGACATGCCCTGTGCCCTCGATCCTGCGCGGTTTCTCAGCACCGGTCGTACTGGATTACGCTGAGGGCAGCGCCCCCGATCCGGCGTTCCTGCTGGCGCATGATAGCGACCCGTTCAACCGCTGGGAGGCTGGCCGCAGGCTGTCGCTGGCCAATGCGGTGGCGATGGCGCAGGGGGCTGCGGCCCCAGATGCGCGCTATCTCGAGGCGATGGGCGCGCTCTTGGCCGATGAGAGCGCCGATCCGGCGTTCCGCGCACTTTGTCTCCATCTGCCCTCCGAGGATCAGATCGCGCAATCGCTCCATGAGCGCGGCATGACGCCCGATCCCGATGCGATCCATACCGCCCATGAGGCGATGATCACAGCGCTGGCGCAGGCGCATGAGCCTCTGCTGGCAGGGCTTTACGACGCGATGGCGGTGCCGGGCGACTACCGCCCCGATCCCGAACCTGCGGGCAAGCGGGCGTTGCGATTGGCCGCTTTGGCCTTCCTGAGCCGGCTGGATGGTGGCGCACGGGCGAGGGCGCTGTTTGAGAGTGCTGACAACATGACCGAAAGCCTCGCCGCTTTGGCGCAATGCATCGGCGCGGGCGTGGGTGCGGGGCCGGTGGATACGTTCCGCGCACGCTGGAGCGGCGACCGGCTGGTCATGGATAAGTGGTTCACAACGCAACTGTCAGCCAGCGCCCCCGAGCAGGCGCTCGCGCGGGTCGAGGCTTTGGTCGAAGACCCGCTGTTTGACTGGAAGAACCCCAACCGCTTTCGGGCGCTGATGTCGGGCTTTTCGGGCAATCATGCGGGCTTCCACCGGGCCGATGGCGAGGGCTACCGGTTCTATGCCGACTGGCTGTGGAAGCTCGACGCGCTCAATCCGCAGGTCGCCGCGCGCATGTCCACAGCCTTTGAGACCTGGGCGCGCTATGATGCGGGCCGCCAAGCCCATGTGCGCAGCCAGCTTGAGCGGATCATGGGCGAAGATGGGCTCAGCCGCGATCTGTCCGAGATGACGGCACGGATGCTCGGTTGAGGCGCGAAATTTTCACCCCGGCGTCCGTTGCCCCTTGCGCCGGACGCAGGGCATGGTTTTCTTTGCCGGGAAACAGGAGGACAAGCGATGCGTTTGCTGCGCTACGGCCCAAAAGGGTCTGAAAAACCGGGATTGCTGGATGATCAAGGCGTGATCCGCGATCTCAGCGGTGAAATCGACGATATCGAGGGCGATGTGCTCTCCGATGAGGGGCTGGCCGCGATTGGCTCGCTCGATTTGAACGATCTTCCATCCGTGCCCCAAGGCACCCGCATCGGGACGCCTGTGGCAAAGATCGGCAAAGTGATCTGCATCGGGCGCAACTATGCCGAGCACGCCGCGGAATCGGGCGGCTCGGTCAGCGCCGAGCCGATGATCTTCATGAAAGCCACCTCCGCCATTCAGGGCCCCAACGATCCGATCGTGATCCCGCGCGGCGCCGAGCAGGTCGACTGGGAGGTCGAGTTGGGCATCGTCATCGGGACGGCTGCGAAATACGTCTCGGAGGCGGATGCGCTGAATTACGTGGCAGGCTTCGTGCTGGCCAATGACGTCTCCGAGCGCAGCTTTCAGCGCGAGCGCGCGGGCCAGTACACCAAGGGCAAAAGTTGCGACACGTTCGGCCCGCTCGGGCCATGGCTGGTGACGCGCGATGCGGTGGCCGATCCGCAGGACCTCGTGCTGAAAACCCGCGTGAACGGTGAGGTGATGCAAGACGATTCCACCGCGCAGATGGTGTTTGGCGTGACGAAACTGGTCAGCTATCTGAGCGACTTCATGACGTTGCACCCGGGCGATGTGATCCTCACAGGCACGCCCGCAGGTGTCGCGATGGGCATGAACCCGCCGCGCTATCTGCGCGCGGGCGATGTGGTCGAGACCGAGATTGCAGGGCTGGGCCAGCAACGCGCCGAGCTGGTGGCAGATAGCTGACGCGACGGCCTCAGGGCAACAAATCAGAAGGGACGGGCCGGTGGGATCACCGGCCTTTTCTTTTGTCCGGACGATGCACAAGATTTAGGCTATCGCCAAATCGTGACCCCTGTCGCATGCGGTCCCTTGAACCGGCAGGCGGGACGCGTTAGCGTCGTGGTAACTTGAAATCGGAGGGCGTGATCATGGCGCCCAGGCGTCCCCGGTCGGCGGGCGCGCTCCCGAAAACGGCACGGCCCGGCAGGGTCGGTAAGCCGAAATTGGTCGAGCGACCCGCGACCCAACCCGCCGAGCCAGACGAGCTATATGCCGCTCTGGATCTCGGTACGAATAGCTGCCGGATGCTGATTGCCCGACCGCAGGGCAGCCAGTTTCAGGTGGTCGACAGCTTCTCCAAGGCCGTCCAGCTCGGCCAGGGGCTTGAAACCTATGGCCGCTTGTCGCGCAGCTCTATGGCGCGCACGGTGCAGGCTCTGCAAATCTGCCGCCGCAAGATCGACACGCATGGCGTCAAACGGATGCGGCTGGTTGCGACCGAAGCCTGCAGACGGGCCAAGAATGCGCGCGATTTCATGCGCTATGTGCGCCGCGAGACCGGCCTGCCGCTTGAAATCATCGCCCCCGAGGAAGAGGCGCGGCTGGCCGTGATCTCCTGCGCCTCGCTCGTCAGTCCGAAATCCGAACAGGTGCTGGTGGTCGATATCGGCGGCGGCTCGACCGAGCTGGTCTGGATCGATCTTGAGGACGTGCCCCCCGGTGACCGCGCCCGCGCCATCATGCGGCTTTCGGAGGGGTTCAACCAGCCCGAGGGGCCGATCCCGGCGGCACGCGTCGTCGACTGGATCTCGGTGCCGCTTGGGGTGGCCACCCTCAAGGACCAGTTTGCCGATGTCGAGGATGATGCCGCGCGCTTTGCGCTGATGAGCTGGTTCTTTGAGGAAAAGCTCGCCGATTTCGCGCCCTATGCCTCGGGCAGCCCGCAGGAGGGCTTTCAGATCATCGGCACCTCCGGCACGGTGACGACAGTGGCGGCCTGCCATCTCGGTCTCAAGCGCTATGACCGCAACCGCGTTGACGGGATGATGATGACCAGCGCGCAGATCGACGCGGTGATCCGCACCTTCCTGCAGCTTGGCCCGGCCGGACGGCGGGCCGATCCGCGGATCGGGCGCGATCGGCACACGTTGATCATGTCGGGCGCTGCGATCTTGCAGGCGCTGATGCGGGTCTGGCCCACCGATCAGATGAGTGTTGCGGATCGCGGTCTGCGCGAAGGTCTGTTATATGCGCAGATGGCCGGGGACGGCATGTTGGAAGAGATGGAATAATGGCAAAGACACCGAGCGGCAAAAACACCTCTGGGCGCGGACAGCGCGATCTGCGCGTGCGGGTCAAGACGGCCAAGGGGC
This sequence comes from Thioclava dalianensis, assembly GCF_000715505.1. Taxonomy (GTDB): domain Bacteria; phylum Pseudomonadota; class Alphaproteobacteria; order Rhodobacterales; family Rhodobacteraceae; genus Thioclava; species Thioclava dalianensis. The sequence continues at coordinate 227,166 of NZ_JHEH01000001.1, read as the reverse complement.
GCAAGCTGTCCTCGACGCTGTGGCTCGAACGTCAGCTCAATGACCCTTACGTGGTGCGCGCCAAGGCCGAAGGCTATCGCGGACGGGCGGCGTTCAAGATCCTCGAACTCGATGAGAAATATCGCTTCCTCGTGCCCGGCGCGCGGGTGGTCGATCTGGGCTGCGCACCCGGTGGCTGGCTGCAAGTCGCGGTTAAGCGGGTCAATGCGCTTGGCGAGAAGTCGGGCAAACGTGTGGGCACGGTGCTCGGGATCGATCTGCAAGATGTCGATCACGTTCCGGGCGCGGAATTCCACCAGCTCGATTTCCTCGAAGAAGGTGCCGACGACAAAGTCAAATCCTGGCTGGGCGGCAAGGCCGATGTGGTGATGTCCGACATGGCCGCCTCCAGTTCGGGCCACCAGAACACCGACCATTTGCGCATCATCACGCTGTGCGAGGCGGCGGCGGAATTTGCCTTTGACGTGCTCGAAGAGGGCGGCGTTTTTGTTGCAAAAGTGCTCGCCGGGGGCGCCGAGCAGGGGCTTTTGACCACGCTAAAGAAGAATTTTGAAAAGGTGGCCAATGTGAAGCCTCCGGCATCGCGGGCCGATAGCTCCGAGAAATTCGTGGTCGCCCAAGGCTTTCGCGGACGCCGTCACGAGGCGGGCGAGATGGATGAGGACGACCTCGCCTGAGCGGGGTTCGCGGCGCGGCACTGTCTCGGAGTTGAGACAGGCGGGCAGGGCAATCTCGTGAAATTCTATTGCGGTGGTATCGAATCGGTCTACCCTTGAACGCATGAGCACTTGCGCGAGAAGGGAGGCTTTCGCATGTCGCTGCCATTGAGTTCAAAGCGTCACCATGCCGATCTCGTGCGCGAGGTGGTCTCTTCGCCCAAGGCTGCGGGGCAGGCAGGCTTTGCGGCCAGCTGGCGGCGCTCGATGATCCACCACAAGATCGACCCTGCCGCGATGCCCCATGACGAGCGGCTGACCGAAGCCGAGATCCGCGCGCGCCGTGAAGCCTCAGGCCTGCTGTTGCAGATCGCGGCCCCCGTGCTCGACCGGTTGGCGCGGGCGGCTTGCGACGCGGGCTGCACGGTGCTGCTGTCGGATGCGGGCGGTCTGATCCTCGACGAGCGTGTGCGCGCAGGCGATGCGGGCGATTTTCACGCCTCCAACCTCGCGCCCGGTTCGGATTGGTCGGAGGGCGCGCAGGGCACGAACGGCATCGGCACCTGTCTGGCCGAGGGGCGCCCGGTCACCGTTTGGCGCGGCCAGCATTTCCGCTCGGGCAATACCGGGCTCACCTGCATGGGCGCGCCCGTCTTTGGGGCGCAGGGCGATCTGGCGGGCGTGATCGACGTCTCTTCGGCGCGCGATGACATGACCGAGGGCTATGCGAGCCTTGTTGCGCTCACCGCCCAAGACGCCGCGCAGCGCATCGAGGGCGATCTGTTTCGTACCGCTTTCCAAGGCGCGCGGATCTTGTCTGCGGGACCGGGCGAGAACGCGCCGCAAGGGGTGATGTTGCTGGCACTCGACCGCGATGATCTGGTGATCGGAGCGACGCGGGCTGCGCGCAAATATCTTGGCCTTTCGCCCGAGCAGATCGGCCAGATCCCGGCCAACGACCTGATCGGGCAGGGCCCGCGCGGTGGTCTGGCCGAGGCGCAACGCGCCGCAATGGCGCGGGCCCTTGCCCGCAACGGCGGCAATGTCTCAGCCGCAGCCCGTGATCTCGGGATCGGGCGCGCGACCTTCTATCGCAAGGCGAAATCGCTGAATTTAGGAGTGTAGGGGCGCGTCTCCGCTTTCGCTGCGCGCCGGGCTGGATGGGCGGCGCTTGTCATAGCTCAGCTAGCGCCGTCACACTGCGCGTGAGCCCCAGAAGGGCGAACTGCTGAATGTCCGTTTTGAGCCGATGCTGTTGAAAAACTCTGTGCTTGATCGGGGCAAGGGCTTCTGATTCCATTGGATTATGGGGATTTGGAGGGTTTGCGATGCTGGGAACGCAGAAGGTTCATGCCCGGTTGTTCTATGAGTTCGATCTCGAGACGCATATCCCTGCTGATCATCTCCTGCGGGGCATAGACCGCTTTCTGGATCTGGATGGTCTGCACGAAGAGATGCGCAGCTTCTACAGCCACACCGGTCGGCCCTCGATCGATCCTGAGCTCATGATCCGGATGCTGGTCGTTGGCTATGTCATGGGGCTGCGGTCTGAACGTCGCCTGTGCCAGGAGGTGCATCTCAACCTGGCCTACCGCTGGTTCTGCCGTCTGGGACTCGAGGACAAAGTGCCGGATCATTCGAGCTTTTCGAAGCTCCGGCACGGCAAGTTTCGCGACAGCGATGTCTTTCGCCTCGTCTTCGAGCGCGTGGTGGCCCAGTGCATCGCCCGTGGTCTGGTCGGCGGCAAGGGCTTCGCTGTTGATGCCAGCCTGATCAGTGCCGATGTCCAGAAGCAGAGCTCGAGTCGTCAGGATAAATGGGATGCGGCCACCATTGATCCAAACGATGCCTCGAGGGCGGTGCGCGAATATCTCGATACGCTCGACGAAGAAGCCTTCGGCGCGGCCACGCCCGTAAAGCCCAAGTTCACGGCTCATGCCGATCCTGCCAGCCAGTGGACAGCCGCGCGCAAGGGTCCCGCTTTCTTCGCCTATTCAGATAATTACCTGATCGATACCGATCACGGGATCATCATGGATGTGGAAGCGACCCGATCGGTCAGGCAGGCCGAGGTGGGCTCCACCCTCACGATGCTGGACCGCACGGCGACGCGTTTCGACCTGCGCCCCGATTGGCTTGTTGCCGACACGGCCTATGGGTCCGAGGAGAGCCTGGTTGAACTCGTCCTGAAACGGCAGATCCTGCCCTTCATCCCGGTTATCGACAAAGGTGAGCGCACGGACGGGACCTTGTCGCGCTCCGACTTCACTTGGGATGATGAGAATGACCGATATATATGCCCGGAGGGAAAAGATTTGCGGCACACGCGGCGGAATTATTCCGATCCTGACCGCATCTCGACCGAGGTGAAGCCACGCAAGTATCGCGCGACAAAGGCGGACTGTCAGGCTTGCCCATTGAAGGGGCAATGCTGCCCGAACAGCGACACGCGCAGCCTCCAGCGTGGGAAATACGAGGTGGTGCGTGATTTTGCCCGCAGTTGTGTGGCCTCCCCATTCAACGAGACCGCCCAGAAACGGCGCAAGAAAGTCGAGATGCTCTTCGCGCATCTGAAACGTATCCTGGGCCTCACCCGCCTGCGTTTGAGAGGTCCATTGGGGGTGAAAGACGAGTTTACACTCGCCGCCACCGCCCAAAACCTCCGAAAACTGGCCAAGCTCTGCCCGATAACAGTCCCATCGGCGCCGATCGGATGAGAAAACCGATCTGGCGGCTGTTCAAAGTGGTGAGATCTCAGTGAAAATGCACGAAGAGCGAAAACTAAGTCGAAGTCGCCATCGAGTTTTTCAACAGCATCAGCCCATTGTGTCCAACAGTTGAACGTTAGAAACTTCTCGTTGTGAGAGTGGGGGTGTTGCAATGGAAGACTTGGCATTGGCAGTTGCGATTGCCGTCAAATATATCGAAAGTCGAACAGCGGAAGAAGATTTAGATAATGACATTAAAGCTTTAGAGGAAATTGCAGCCCATTTGCAGTCTGCGGGTCACGAATACCAGCTCGAAGTATCGCTCGCTCTTAGCAGGATCGGTTCGCCGGACTTGATAGAGGCACTTGGGCTACAAGCGGACAGCAGCTAAGTCCGCATAGCGCTTATTCAACGCAAGCAGCCCCCGAAGATGTCTTCGGGGGCTGCTATTCTACAGGGTGTTTTGAGACGCAATGTCTCCTCTCCCGCAAAGGGCTGGCGCCCTAGGGCGCGCGTTCGGCTCCAGCCTCAACCCAGCGAGACCAGCGCGTGGCGCTTCTTGCCCGCGCTCAGCTTGACGGCTGCGCTCAGATCATCTGCGGTGAACATCCGCCCCGCATCGGCGCAGGTCTCGTCATTGACCTTGAGCCCGCCCTCCGCGATCAGCCGCTTGCCGTCCTTGCCTGATTTCGCAAGCCCCGAGCGCACGACGAGCTGGGCCAGCGAAATGCCCTCGCCGATCTCATCGGTGCTCAGCGTCAGGCTGGGAAGATCCTCGCCCACGCCGCCTTTCTCGAAGACCTCGCGCGCAGTCGCCTCGGCAGTCCGTGCCGCCTCGCGACCGTGGCACAGCGCTGTGACCTCATTGGCCAGAATGACCTTGGCGTCGTTGATTTCCGAGCCCGTCAGCGCCCCCAGACGGTCGCATTCCGCAACGTCCAGTTCGGTATAAAGCTTGAGGAATCGGCCCACATCGGCATCGGTCGTGTTGCGCCAGAACTGCCAGAACTCATACGGGCTCAGCATGTCGGAATTGAGCCAGATCGCACCGCCTTGGCTCTTGCCCATCTTGCGCCCGTCCGACGTGGTCAGAAGCGGCGAGGTGAGGCCATAGATCTCGTGATCGAGCACCCGGCGCGTGAGGTCGATCCCGTTGACGATATTGCCCCATTGATCCGACCCGCCCATCTGCAACAGACAGCCATAGCGGCGGTTCAGCTCAAGGAAATCATAGGCTTGCAGGATCATGTAGTTGAATTCGAGGAACGACAGCGATTGCTCGCGATCCAGCCGCGATTTCACCGATTCAAAGCTCAGCATCCGGTTGACCGAGAAATGCCGCCCGATATCACGTAGGAACTCAAGGTAGTTCAGCCCGTCGAGCCATTCGGCATTGTTGAGCATGAGCGCATCGGTCGCGCCGCTGCCATAGCTGAGATATTTCGCGAAGACCTGCTGCATGCCGTTGATATTGGCATCGATCTGTTCCGAGGTGAGCAGCGGGCGCTCATCGGCGCGGAACGACGGATCGCCGACCTTGGTGGTGCCGCCGCCCATCAGAGTGATCGGTTTGTGACCGGTCTTTTGCAGCCAGCGCAGCATCATGATGTTGAGCAGATGCCCGACATGGAGCGATTGGGCGGTGGCATCATAACCGATATAGGTCGGCACGACCCCCTTCACCATGGCCTCATCCAAGCCCTGATAATCGGTGCAGTCGGCCAGAAAGCCCCGCTCGATCATCACGCGCATGAATTCTGATTTGGGATGGTAAGTCATCGTGCTTGTTCCTTTCTTCACGTCGTGCGTATATCGGGGCAGGCGGCAAGAGGGAAGCCATGTTGAAACCGGGGCCGATCTGGGCGGCAGGCGCCATGTCTGGGACGTCACTCGATGGGGTGGATGCAGCCCTCGTGCTGACCGATGGCGAACGTATTCTCGATTTCGGACGCAGCGAGTATCGCGAATTTACCAAGGCCGAGCGCGGCATCTTGCATAAGGCTCTTGGGCGCTGGCCCGGCGAGGATGGCGTGGAAGATGCCTGCGAGGTGATCGAGACCGCCCATGCCGAACTGCTATCGGCCTTTGGCGAGGCGCAGCTCGTGGGCTTTCACGGCCAGACTTTGGCGCATGACCCGGACGGGCGGTTGGGGCCGCGCCGCACCCATCAGGCGGGCGATGGCTCGGTTCTGGCAGAGGTTCTGGGGCGCACGGTGGTGTGGGATTTCCGCAGCTCCGATGTCGAGATGGGCGGGCAGGGTGCGCCTCTCGCCCCGTTTTTCCATTTCGCCTGTGCTAAATATGCCGGGCTGACCGAGCCTTGCGTCTTTCTCAATCTGGGCGGCGTGGGCAATGTGACTTGGGTCGATCCGCGCCAGCCCTCGGCGGAAGTGGCGGGCGCGGTTCTGGCCTTTGACACGGGTCCCGCCAATGCGCCGATCAATGATCTGATGCGCGCGCGGCGCGCTCTGGATCAAGATGAGGGCGGTGCGCTGGCGCTGCAAGGCCGCGTCGATGAAGGGGCGTTACAGGCCTTTCTCAACCACCCCTACTTCCTCAAGATCCCGCCCAAGTCGCTGGATCGAAATGACTTTCATGACATGCTCGCTCGGGTTGGTACGCTGGAAGATGCTGATGCAGCGGCCACACTGACCGCCTGTGCTGCCGCCGCCGTGGCGCGCGGGGGCGAGCATTACCCGGTGCCGCCGAGCGCGATCTATGTCACCGGCGGCGGGCGGTTGAACCCGGCGCTGATGGGCGCGCTGCAAGCGCGGATGAATGTGCCGGTCTGCCCGATCGAGGATATCGGGCTCGATGGCGATATGCTCGAAGCGCAGGCCTTTGCCTATCTCGCCGTCCGCGTCGCGCGCGGCATGCCGACATCGGGGCCTGCGACAACCGGGGTTGCCGCGCTGATCGGTGGCGGCCAGATCTCGGTGCCGGGCTAGCGCTCCGCCCCCGGAATGTCGAACTCGGGCGGGGCCAGCTCAAACCCCTCAAAGCGAAACCCCGGCGAGACGGTACAGCTCACCAAGGTCCAATCCCCGGTCGTTCGCGCGCTTTGCCAGTGATGCGGCGGCACGCGGATCTGCGGCGTGGCGCCTGCCTCCAGATCGGGGCCTAGCACGCCCGCCTGCGCGGGGCCGGCCTCGGTCTCGGCCTGCGACAGGATAAGGGGGGCTCCGGCGTGGAAATGCCAGATCTCTGTCGCATCGACGCGGTGCCAATGGCTGATTTCGCCCGCGCGCAGCAGGAAATAGATGCAGGTCCCGGCGGGGCGCACACCCGGCTCGGCCTCGGCCACCCACGTCTGGCGGTAATGCCCGCCCTCGGGATGAGGCGCAAGCTGCAGTCGCGCGATGATCTCTTCGGCCTCGCTCATGGATCGGGCTCCTCCGGTTTGGGCGGTGGCGGTGGCGGCGCATGACGGCCTTCGCGGGCATATTCGACGCAGCCGTCGATGATCGGCGTGCACAGCTGGTTCGACAGCCGCATCGAATTGTTGTCGCCCGCAAACTCCACCTGCGCAACCTTTCCGTCATGAAACCGGATCTGCGCTTGGCAACTGCCCGAACTGGTGGTCGAGACACTGCCCGCCGTGCCGGTGAGCGGCCCGCCGGACAGCGTGGGCAGGCTGACATTATAGCCACCCCGTCGCGCATCGCGATTATAGCTCCAGATCTCGTCTTGCAGGTCCGCCTCATGCGTGCGCGTGGGAAAGCCCGCGCACATGCGGATATCGGTCTTGTTGAGCCCGATCAGTTCCTGTCGCGCCTCTGCCACGGGGGAGGCCTCGTGGATGAGCGGCGAGGTGTCGGCGGGAACCGTGCAGCCCGCAAGCGTGAGCAGCATCGGCAGGGGGAGGAGAAAACGGTGCGTCATGGGGTCGATGTCGCGCCGCAGTGGCGCGCGTTCAACCCCGCAACCTGCGATGCGCGCAAACGTGAGCCGATTATGGGGGGTGCTGGCAAGGTTTCGCGCGCGGGGCGGAAATGTGCCAATGGCGATTGGGGGAGCATCGGGGGCATTAGGGCCCGCTGTCCCCTCCGCCGTCAGGCCATAAAAAAGGGTAACAGGATGACGCGTGCCGTACGCCCTGAGGCACTGACAGGCGGTCTCCTGTTACCCGATATTTGCAGCGTATCCGTTTATTTCAGGATCGAACGGCCCGCATATTCAGCGGTCTCGCCCAACACTTCCTCGATGCGGATCAGCTGGTTGTATTTCGCCAACCGGTCCGAACGTGCCAGCGAGCCGGTCTTGATCTGACCGCAATTCGTGGCCACGGCCAGATCGGCGATGGTGGCGTCTTCGGTCTCGCCCGAGCGGTGGCTCATCACGTTGGTATAGCCCGCGCGATGGGCCATATCGACGGCCTGAAGCGTCTCGGTGAGCGTGCCGATCTGGTTGACCTTCACGAGCATCGAGTTGGCGACACCTTGCTTGATGCCGTCGGCGAGGCGGGTGGGGTTGGTAACGAACAGATCGTCGCCCACCAGCTGCACCTTGTTGCCCAGACGCTCGGTCAAAAGCTTCCAGCCCGCCCAGTCATCCTCGGCCATACCATCTTCGATCGAGATGATCGGATAGGCGCCCAGCAGTTTCTCGAGATAGTCGACATTCTCTTCCGAGCTGAGCGAGAGGCCTTCGCCCTTCATCTCGTATTTGCCGTTCTTGTAATATTCGGTCGAGGCGCAATCCATCGCGAGATAGATATCTTCGCCGGGCTTGTAGCCTGCTTTTTCGATGGATTTCAGGATCAGGTCCAGCGCCGCGGTGGTCGAGCTGAGTTCCGGCGCAAAGCCGCCCTCATCGCCAAGCCCGGTGTTCAGACCTGCCGCCGACAGCTCTTTCTTGAGCGTGTGGAACACTTCCGAACCCATGCGCACCGCGTCGCGGATATTGCCCGCGCTGACCGGCATGATCATGAATTCCTGAATGTCGATCGGGTTGTCGGCATGCTCGCCGCCATTGATGATGTTCATCATCGGCACCGGCAGAACACGTGCCGAGGTGCCGCCGACATAGCGAAAGAGCGGCAGGGCTGTGGCATCGGCTGCGGCTTTCGCCACGGCCAGCGACACGCCGAGGATCGCATTCGCGCCAAGGCGGCCTTTATTGTCGGTCCCGTCCAGCTCGATCATTGCGCGGTCGATCTCGACCTGCTCGGTGGCGTCTTCGCCCACAAGGTTTTCCGCGATCTCACCATTCACGGCCATCACGGCTTCCAGCACGCCCTTGCCGAAATAGCGGTTCTTGTCGCCATCGCGGCGCTCATGGGCCTCATGCGCGCCCGTCGAGGCGCCCGAGGGCACAGCGGCGCGCCCCATCGTTCCGTCTTCAAGGATCACGTCGACTTCGATGGTCGGGTTGCCCCGGCTATCAAGAATTTCGCGTGCGTGAATGTCGATGATGGTGCTCATATCGCTCCCTTTGCGTGGGCTAATGCAGTCACACTGTCTATACCCCTGAGAAGGGCGCACGAAAAGGGGCGTAGGAAAAATTCATGTTAGCGCTCACATTGATCTGAAATCGACCCCGCGCCGGGAAGGACAGGGCATCACGCGCGCCCGCGCGCCTTGCGTCTGCGCAAGATCGCCTGCCGCCAGAGCGTATATAGCCCCGATCCCACGATCACCGCGCCGCCCAACAGGGTGAATTCATCGGGCGGTTCGGCAAAGACGATCCAGCCGATCAGCACTGCAAAGACCAGTCGTACATAGCGAAACGGCGTGATCACCGCGACCTCGCCAATCCGCATCGCCGCGATCAGCGCGTAATAGCCGATTGGCCCCGCGATCAGCGCCCCCGCGATATAGGCCCAATCGCGTGCGGTGGGCATCAGCACCGGATCGCCCGCGACAAGCTGGATCACGATGCCAGCCGGCACCACCACGCCAAACCCGTAGGTCGCAAGCTGCAGCGAGGTGATCGCCTTGGGCACCCGTCGCGTCGCCAGATCGCGCGCGGCCAACGCAATCACCGACACGACAGGCAAGAGCGAGAGCACCGAGAACCCCTCCGTGCCGGGCCGGATCACGATCAGCACGCCGACAAAACCGATCCCAATGGCCGACCAGCGCCGCCAGCGCACCCGCTCGCCGAAAAACAGCGCAGCGCCCAGCGTCACCGCCAAGGGCGTGGCCTGCAAGATTGCCGAGGCCTGCGCGAGCGGCGTGAAGATCACGGCGGCCACGAAACACGTCGTGCCGAGGATCTCACCGGTATTGCGCACCAGAACCGAGCCGCTCAACAGATCGCGTGAGATCAGCGTCTCGCCGCGCGCCTTGGCAAACGCCCCGAAAATCAGCGCGCCGCCCACGCCCAGCAGAACCAGAACCTCACCAACCGCAAGCCGCTCTCCCAGCGCCTTGACGAACATGTCCTCCAGCGCAAACCCCGCCATCGCGGCGATCATCAGCAAGCTGCCGTGGAAATTCTCACGATTCAGGTCCATTACACTCTCGGGATCAAGGAGGCTTTCACCTCCCTATCCGGAGGATGGGTGCGGGGCAAGCGGCTCAGTCATGCTGGGCGCGGGTCACGATACCGCTGATATCGGCCCAGATCGGCAGGTGATCCGAGGCCACACGCGACAGCGGCGTGTCGAGCACGCCCGCGCGCACTACGCGCAGTCCCGGCGCGGTGACGATCCGGTCGAGCCGTCCGAAGGGCGCGCGCGCAGGGTAGCTCGGCCCCGGCGCATGGATATGATAGCCGCTCAGACCCTCAAAGCCGCGCTTGGAGCGCCATTCGTTGAAATCCCCGATCGCCACGGCCGGATGGGGGCGCGCGGCGCGCATCACCTGCACGATCCGCGCCCATTGTGCGCGCCGATCCCCGCGCCGAAGCCCCAGATGCGCGCCCACCAGCAAGAAGGGCGCGCCGCTATCGGGGGCGATCTTGACAGCCAGCGCGCCGCGCGGCTCAAGCCCGGGCAGAGTAATCGGCTCGACCCCCAGCACCCGCGTGCCCCGTCGCACCAAAACCACCTGCCCATGCCAGCCCAGACTGTCCGGCCCGGTGCGCGGCATGTCGTGGCGCTCGAAATCGCTGTGCTCAGCGATCATTCGCAGCGGCAGGGCTGCCGGCCGCGCACCCATCCGCCTGTCGACCTCTTGGAGCGCCACAACATCGGCCTGAAGCGCGTTGATCACCGCCAGCACACGCGCAGGATCGCAGGTCCCATCCGAGCCCACGCATTTATGCAAGTTATAAGAGGCAATGCGAAGTGTCATAATCTCAATGGGTTAAGGGCCGAAGTTTAAGTGCCGCAGAAGGTGCGCATGACCCGTTCATCGGGACGCGGCGCCGCCTCATACGCCCGATAACGCGGATCGGGGCTGTAGGGATCCGCAAGCGCCTCGATCAAAGCGTGCAGTGGACCGTCATCGCCTTGCGTGGCAGCCACGATCATCGCCTCGATCTGATGGTTGCGCGGAATACGGACCGGATTGGCCCGCGCCATGACCGCTTTGGGATCGGCCTCATCGGCCAGCCGCGCCTGCCAGTCCTTGGCCCAAAGATCGAAAGCTTCGGGTTCGGCAAACTCCGCGCGCGCGACCTCAAGATCGCCGCGCAAGCCACCGAAAACACGCGTGAAATCTGCCTGCTGTTCAGCCATCCGCTCAAGGAGTTGCTGGATCAGCGGCAGGTCATCCTCCGTTGGTGCGGCCAGCCCGATCTTCGCGCCAAAGCGTTTCAGCCAAGCAGCCTGATAAAGCGGGATGAAATCGTCAATCGCAGCACTTGCCTGCTCAAGAGCTGTCTCTTTCTCGCCCATCAGCGGCAGCAAGCATGTGCCAAGCTGCGCGAGGTTCCAGATCCCGATCTGCGCCTGTTGTCCAAAAGCGTAGCGGCCCTGCTGATCGATTGCGGAAAACACCGTGCGCGGGTGATAGGCGTCGAGAAAGGCGCAGGGGCCGTAATCGATCGTCTCGCCCGAGATGGCCATATTATCGGTGTTCATCACGCCATGGATGAAGCCCAGCGACATCCAATGCGCGATCAGCTCGGCTTGGGCGGCCACCACCGCGCGCAACAGCCCGAGCGGCCCCTCGGCCTGCGGGTAATGCCGGGCGATCACGTGATCGACCAGCGTGCTCAACGCCGCCTCGTCGCCTTGGGCTGCGAAATACTGGAAGGTACCGACGCGGATATGGCTCGCGGCCACCCGGGTGAGCACCGCGCCGGGTCGGGCCATCGCATCGCGGGCAACCGGCGCGCCTGTGCGCACCGCGGCCAAGGCCCGCGTCGTGGGCACGCCAAGGGCGGCCATCGCCTCGGAGACCACATATTCGCGCAGGACCGGCCCAAGCCAGGCCCGCCCGTCCGAGCGCCCGCGCGAAAACGCGGTGCGCCCGGCCCCTTTGAGCTGCAGATCGAACCGCGCCCCGTCCGGCGCCACGATCTCGCCCAAAAGCACCGCACGACCATCGCCTAAGCGCGGCACGAAGCCGCCGAACTGATGGCCCGCATAGGCCTGCGCGATAGGCTCGGCACCATCCGGCATCTGGTTGCCCGCGCACATCGCGAGCCCCTCGGGGCCGCTCAGCCAGTCGGGATCGAGCCCCAACCGCAGAGCCAGCGCGTCATTGCTCACCACCAGCGCGGGCTCTGGCACAGGCTCGGGCTGTTGCGGCACAAAGAACGCCTCTGGCAGGCGGGCATAGCTGTTGTCGAATGGCAGGGTCATCGGGCCTCCTTGGCACAAAGATATGCCTGCGCGGGCAAAATCCAATCCCGGCTTCCTCTTGATCTAAATATCCCGGGGGCTCCCGGAGGGAGCGGGGCGGCGCCCCTCCACCCGCTCACAGCCGCGCAATCCGCTCGCTCAGAAGCGCGAAAAATCCCGCCGCATCAAGATCGCCCATGAAGAGCGCATTGGCGGGCCGGTCGGTCACCCCCCACCAATCGGCCACCGTCATGCCCATCGTCAACTCCGAGACGGTCTCGATCTCGACATTGATATGCCGCCCGCGGAACAGATCGGGGGCCAGCAGATAGGCGATGACGCAAGGATCATGCAGCGGCGCGCCTTCGGATCCGTATTTCGCCATATCGAAGCGCTCGAAGAAATCGGTCCAGCCAGCCACGGCCTGCCCGACAGGCGTGCCCAAGGCGCGAAACGCCTCGACCCGGGCGCGCGAGGTCAGCGCCTTATGCGTCACGTCGAGCGGCATCACCACCAGCGGCACGCCTGCGCCAAACACGATTTTCGCGGCCTGCGGGTCCACATGGATGTTGAACTCGGCGGCGGGCGTGGTGTTGCCCACCTCGAAATAGGCCCCGCCCATCAGCACGATCTCGGCCACGCGCTCGACAATATCGGGCGCGCGGGCAAAGGCGGTCGCGATATTGGTGAGCGGCCCCAGCGGGCACAGCGTCACCGTGCCGGGCGGATGGGCGCGCAGCGTCTCGATGATGAAATCGACGCCATGCGCCTTTTGCAGGGCCATTTCGGGCTCGGGCAGCTCGATCCCGTCAAGCCCGCTCTTGCCGTGAACATATTCCGCCGTGACAAGCGCGCGCTCCATCGGACGGTCACAGCCTGCGAAGATGCGGATATCGGTGCGCCCGGCCAGCGTGCAGATCTTGCGCGCATTGAGCGTGGTGAGCGCGAGCGGCACATTGCCCGCAACGCAGGTGATCCCCAGCACCTCCAGCTCGGGGCTGGCCAGCGCCAGCAGGATGGCCACGGCGTCGTCCTGCCCGGGGTCGGTATCGATGATGATCTTGCGTGTCATGGGGCCTCTCTCGTGTTCTCGCGCCAAGATGGGGCAGGGCGCGGGGCTTGTCCATCCGCCGTGAAACCATCCTGAATCCGGCCCGATTTCGCCTTAATCTCTGAATAATCTCTGGGGGAAACCTTCAGAATGGAGGGCGGATCATGGCCCGTCAGCATCACCTTTTCATCGCCTCTCCCGCCGCGGGCCGGTTGGGGCCGCAGATGGCGCGCACGCTCGCGGCCGGTCACGCGCAGCTTCAGGCGGCGGGGTATGGGTTGCCTGTGCTGGGGCCGCATCCGGCAGGCCATGTGCATCTGGATGCCACGCTGATCGGGACGGCCAATTGTGGGCTGTTTCACTTCTTTGCCAAGGCCGAGGGCCGCGCGCAGCTCTTTGCCCGCAGGCTCGGCGCGCCGGTCTCGCGACTGGTGATCCAGACCGTGCCCTATGAGACCTATTATCCCAAGATGTGGCGCCAGATCGCCGCGCGCCAACCGCTCAAGCCTTTTGAGGGTGCCACCAAACGTCTGGTCGAGCGCGCACGCGGCTGGGTCGAGGTGATTGGCGATCTGCAACGCGCCTTGCAGCCGCGCGAGATTGTCGTGCTGCCTGCGCCGGTGACGGTGGAGGAAGGGCTTGCAGCGCTCGTGCCCGGCGCGTCTCTCGCGCCGCGTCTGCAGGTCGGCCCCGATGCAGGCGAGCTGTCAGAGAGCGCGATTGCGATGATTCAGCGCCTGTTTCGCGCCAATGTGACGATTGAGGCGCAGCAATTGCGCCGTCTTCAGGCTTTTCATAACAGCCAGCCGCAAGGTGCACCGATTGCGGCCTTCGATGCGCTGGATGCGGCCAAGCTGCGTCGTCGCTACCGCCAGGATATGAAGGCAATCGGCGCGATGCCGGGGGTCCGGATTGGCGCCGATTGCGAGTATGCGATCGCGGCACAGTAGCGCCGCGCGTTCTTGCGCGGCTTAGCCGTCGAGATCGACCTGATCGATCAGCTTGAGCGCTTGCGGGCGCAGCGCTGCGATCTCGTCCAGCGAGAGCGTGTCGGGGGTGAACTCGCCCCAGCTTTGCACCAGTTCCGAGCGCGGCACGCCGGGCTTGACCGGGAATTCGTGATTGGTCTCGGCATAGATCTCCTGTGCCTTGTCGGACACGAGGAAATCGAGCAGTTGCAACGCCTCTTCGCGGTTCGGGGCCGCCTTGGTCATCGCCACGCCTGAGATATTCATATGCGTGCCGCCGTTCTCAAAGACCGGGAAGGCGATGCGCACGGAATTGGCCCAAGCCTGCTGATCGGGATCGGCGAGCATCTGACCCATGTAATAGGTGTTGCCCAGCGAGATATCGCATTCGCCCGCCCAGATCGCCTTGACCTGACTGCGGTCATTGCCTTCGGGGCGGCGCGCGAGATTGTCCTTGATCCCCTCAAGCCAGCTGGTCGTTGCCTCGGCACCGTGATGGGCGAGATAAGCGGCGGTCAGCGCGACATTGTAATCCGAGGTGAAGGGGCGGGTGCAGATCCGGCCCTTCCATTTCGGATCGGCCAGATCCTCGTAGCTTGTGACCTCATCCGCGCCCACACGCTCTTTCGAGGCATAGACGATCCGCGCGCGCGAGGTCAGCGCGAACCAGTGCCCCGCCGGGTCGCGATAAGTGACCGGGATCGCCGCGTTCAGGGTCGGGTCGTCCACGGCTTGGGTGACGCCGGCTGCGACCACCTCTTCGATCCGCGCGATATCGACGGTCATCACCAGATCGGCCGGGCTGCGGTCGCCCTCGGCGCGCAACCGCTCGACCATGCCCTTGTCGACATAGGCGGTGTTGACGCGGATACCCGTCTGCTCGGTGAAGGCATCAAAGAGCGGCGCGATCAACTCGGGCTGGCGGTGCGAATAGACATTCACATCGGCCAAAGCGGGCGTTGCAATCAGCGCACAGAACGCGAGGGGGAGGGTCTTGGTCATCAAAGAGGCTCCATCGGTTGAGGACGGGCCAGAGGTAACGGGAGATCACAAACACGTCAATGTCTGAGTGAAACAATCGGGAATTAAATCTCGCTTACAATCCCGCCTCATCGAGCCAGCCCTCAATGCGGGCCTTGTTGACCCCGAGATCGCTTTTTCCAAAGACGAGATGTCCCCGGATTTGCAGGCTGTCGCCATCGACCCAGACCGTGGTGACATCGGGAAAGCCCCAAAGAGCAGAGCGCGTGACATAGGCGGCATAGCCGTCTTTGGCGCTACCACGCACCCGGGTCGTGCGCGCCGTGCCTGCGATGATGCCGTCGAGTGCTTCCATCTCAGCCTGCGGGTCATCAAGCGTGCGCGCGGCCTGAAAACCGCCCGTCTCGGGATAGTTCCCGGCAGGTTTGGCAAGCCCGTCCACTGCGTAGCGGTCCGGGTTGATCGGGGCGAGCCGGATATAGGCATCCGCAGCGCCGATCACGCATATAAGAACTGCCGCAACGATAAGAACCACTTTCATATCTCCTCCGGGCCTGAGAACGGGGTAGTGCGTGTAGTTGTGGCATCAGAGCGGGGCGTGCAAGGGAAGTTGCGTCGCACGGCTTGCGCGTCACGTCGGGTGTCCCCGTGGTGCGCGCGAAATCTGGAGGCTGCGCAGGGCAAGGTCAAGCGGTGGAATGGCGCGCCAGCCTCAAGGCGGGCGCCGCGCGCCCAACTGTGCTTTTCGCGCCGAACCTTGACCCAGATCAAATCGACATCTCACGCCCATCTTTACATGCGACATAAGTCACAATTATGTGATCGCATTTTATATGGAGTGATATTATGCGCCTGACAACTCGGACCAACCTCGCGATGCGCGTTTTGATGGTTTGTGCCGTGAATTCGGGGCGCTTGGTGCGCAAGTTCGAGATCGCGCAAAGCTGCAACGCCTCCGAGAATCATTTGGCGCAGGTGATCAATTTACTCTCCACGCATGGCTTTATTCATACCATTCGAGGCCGGGCAGGCGGGTTGAAACTCGCCCGTTCGCCTGAAGAGATCAGTGTGGGGGATGTGATGCGTGCGTTTGAGCGCGGCCTTCCCGTCACGGAATGCTTCAGTCCTGAGACTAACACCTGCCCGCTCATCGAGGCCTGCCTGTTTCGCGACGCGCTGCGTGAGGCGCTCAACGCGTTTTATCGTGTTCTGGATGGCTACACGCTGGCATCGCTCACCCAAGACAATGTGCCGCTCGCGCAGATACTCCAACTTTGCGCGCCCCGGATGACATCGGCCTGCGGCGCGCGCGGTTGAGCTGATTCGTTTCAAAGCGCGGATCGGGGCCATCTTGCGCCTGACACCGCTGCGCCGCGATTTGAGCGTTTTATTGGCGGGGTGGTGCCAAACTCTGTGGCGCGCCCGCCACAGATTAGCGGGGCGCGATCACGCGCGTGAGATCCATTATCAGTTTTCCTTGATCCGCACTTACGCCTGTCAAACGCTAACTTTACATGGCGATCGAACGCGGACAAACCGCGCGCAGCGTTTCAGTATGAGGCAAAGACATGCAACAGCAATCGGGCAGCCAATCGGGCTCACAACAGCAAGGCGCCACCCCGCGCCCCTCTCAGCAACAAGGCGGCGCATCGACCCCCGCCCAGCAAGGTGGCACGGTCTTCAACGACTGGGCATCGATCTGATCCTTGCAGATCCCGGCTGAGATAAAAAATATGGCGCGCCCCTTCGGGGGCGCTCGCCACAGCTAAGCGTCACAAGGCGCAGGCAGCCCGGGCAGGGATGACTTGCGAAACCCTTTGGCGATTGTCATCCTGAGCGCGAGAGTGACGCAGCCGGGATGCCAGAGCAGATGAGCGATATCACCAGCATTCCCGGAATTGGCCCGGCCAGCGCAGAGGGCTTTGCTCGTGCAGGCATCACCCATGCCGATCAGCTGCGCGAGATGGGCGCGCATGCCGCTTATGGCGCATGGATCGCAGCCGGAAACCCGCCTCATTTCATCGGATATTACGCGCTGCACATGGCGCTGCAGGGCCGCCCGTGGAACGATTGCCGCGGGGCGGAGAAAGCCACATTGCGCAAGAGTTTCGATGCGCTTTGCGCCACCGCGCGCCCGCCAGAGGGATCGGCTGACAAAAAGGGCCGCTCCCGGCTGGAAGCGGCCCTTGATGAGATAGGTCTGATCGCGCGGCGCTAGATCAGCCGACCAGCTCGAGACCCGAGAAGAAGAAAGCGATTTCTTCGGCAGCCGTCTCGGGCGCATCGGAGCCGTGCACCGAGTTCTCGCCAACCGAGAGGGCGAACTCTTTGCGGATCGTGCCGTCAGCGGCGTCTGCCGGGTTGGTCGCGCCCATCACTTCGCGGTTTTTCGCAATCGCGCTTTCGCCCTCAAGCACCTGAACAACGACCGGCTCGGAGGCCATGAATTCACACAGCTCGCCATAGAAGGGGCGCTCTTTGTGGACTGCATAGAAGGTGCCAGCCTGTTCCATGGACAGCTTGATGCGCTTTTGCGCGACGATGCGCAGACCGGCTTCCTCGAATTTGGCATTGATCTTGCCGGTGAGGTTGCGACGGGTGGCGTCGGGTTTGATGATGCTCAGCGTGCGTTCGGTGGCCATTTGAGACCCTTTCCTTCATGGTGCACAGCCCGGGGGCCGGGCCGAAAATATCACGCGCCTGCTATCACGCAGGGGCGGGGTTGAAAAGCCCTCACGCGCGCGTCGAGCGGCGATCTGCGCTTTTGGACAGGTGGCGATGGCGCGCGCAAGGACGGGGTGAGAGGCGCATATTGCACCTCCGGGAGCCTCCGGCGGGGATATTTATCGTCAAGAGGAAGCAGGGGCCGTTGACTAGGGCGCGGGGCTGCGTCAAGTCAGGCGCCATGTTGCGCATATCCGATATTTCCTATTCGGTCGAAGGGCGGCCCCTGTTTCAGGGCGCCTCGGCCTCGATCCCAGAGGGCCACAAGGTGGGCCTCGTGGGGCCCAACGGCGCGGGCAAGACCACGCTTTTCCGGTTGATCCGGGGCGAGTTGACGCTCGACGGCGGCGATCTGTCGCTGCCCTCGCGGGCCAAGGTGGGGGGCGTGGCGCAGGAAGTGCCGTCCTCGTCGACATCGCTGCTCGACACGGTGCTGGCCGCCGATGAAGAGCGTGCCCGGCTGCTGAGCGAATCCGAGACCGCGACCGATCCGCATCGGATCGCCGATATTCAGACCCGGCTCGTCGATATCGATGCGTGGTCGGGGGAGGCGCGCGCGAGTGCCATTCTCAAAGGTCTGGGCTTTGATACCGAGGCGCAGGCGCAGCCCTGTTCGGATTTCTCGGGCGGCTGGCGGATGCGCGTGGCGCTGGCGGGGGTTCTGTTCGCCCAACCCGATCTGCTTCTGCTCGATGAGCCTACGAACTATCTCGATCTGGAAGGCGCGCTTTGGCTTGAGAGCTATCTGGCGCGCTATCCCCATACGGTGATCGTGATCAGTCACGACCGCGGGCTTCTCAACCGCGCCGTGGGCTCGATCCTGCATCTCGAGGAACGTCAGCTCACGCTTTATCAGGGCAATTACGACACGTTTGCGCGCACCCGCGCGCTGCGGCGCGAGGCGCAGGCCGCGCAGGCCAAAAAACAAGATGCCCGCCGCGCCCATCTTCAGGGCTTCGTGGATCGCTTCCGCGCCAAGGCCTCCAAGGCCAAGCAGGCGCAGGCCCGCGTCAAGATGCTCGAGAAGATGGAGCCGATCACCGCGCCCGAAGAGGCCGCCAAGCAGGTCTTTACCTTCCCCGAGCCCGAGCAGCTCTCACCGCCGATCATCTCGATGGAGAGCACGGCTGTGGGATATGGCGGACCGGCGGTGCTCCATCACCTCAATCTGCGCATCGATCAGGACGACCGGATCGCGCTGTTGGGCCGCAATGGTGAGGGCAAATCGACGCTCTCGAAACTGCTGGCCGA
The DNA here is from genome assembly GCF_000715505.1 of Thioclava dalianensis. Classification (GTDB taxonomy): domain Bacteria; phylum Pseudomonadota; class Alphaproteobacteria; order Rhodobacterales; family Rhodobacteraceae; genus Thioclava; species Thioclava dalianensis. Next base: position 208,153 of record NZ_JHEH01000001.1, on the reverse strand, counting down.
CAAGCTCGCACCGATGGAGGGCAAGATCACGCGCTCCTCCAAGCTGCGCATTGGCTATTTCGCGCAGCATCAGGTCGATGAGCTGATCCTCGACGAGACGCCCTTGCAGCATCTGATCTCGGCGCGTCCGAATGAGGGGCAGGCCAAGCTGCGCGCGCGGCTGGCGGGGTTCGGACTGCGGGCCGAGCAGGCCGAGACGGCGGTGGGCAAGCTCTCGGGCGGGCAGAAGGCGCGGCTCTCGCTGCTGCTGGCCACGCTCGATGCGCCGCATCTGCTGATCCTCGACGAGCCGACCAACCACCTCGATATCGAAAGCCGCGAGGCTTTGGTGAGCGCGCTGACCGAATATAGCGGCGCGGTGATCCTTGTGAGCCACGATATGCACCTATTGGGGCTGGTGGCCGACCGGCTGTGGCTGGTCAAGGGGGGCAATGTCGCACCCTATGAGGGCGATCTGGAAAGCTACCGGGCGGAGTTGCTGGCGCCGCCTGCCAGCGAGAAAGCGGGCAAGAAGGCTAAGCGTGTGAAGGCGGCCAAGGGCACGGCGCCCGCACCCGCCGCGCCCGAGCCCGCGGCCCCGCCTGCGCGCGCCGACCGCCAGACCCTCAAGCGCGAGCTGCGCGAGGCAGAGCTGCGCGTCGAGAAGCTGACCGAGATGATCGCGAAGCTCGACCGGATCCTCGCCGATCCCACGCTCTATGAGCCGGGACGTGCCGCCGAGGCCGAGAAATGGTCGAAAAAACATGCCGAGGCGCATCAGGCGATGGGTCGGGCCGAGGCGCTTTGGCTTGAGGCGCTGGAGCGGTTCGAGACGGCGGCCCGCGCCTAGGGCCGAATTGCGCGCGATTGCGGCTGCGATATTGGGATGTGCCTTGTAGGTTGACCGGGCACGCCCTATCTCGCGGTGAGGCGACCGGGAGCCCCTATGAAAATCGCGATGCACTATTTCCGTTGGGCCTTTGGCGTGACTGTGCTGGGGCTTGTGGCCGCCTTCGCGCTGGGGGCGTCCTTTGCGGGCAGCTGGGAGGGGGCGGTTGGCTTTTTGCTGATCGCGACCATTCTCGCGGTGCTCGAAATCTCGCTCAGCTTCGACAATGCCATCGTCAATGCCAACACGCTCAAGCGGATGACGCCGAAATGGCAGCGGCGCTTTCTCACATGGGGCATTTTGATTGCGGTCTTTGGGATGCGGGTGCTGTTTCCCTTGCTGATCGTCGTGATTGCGGCGGGCCTTGGCCCGTGGGAGGCGCTGGAGTTGGCCGCGCGCGATCCGCAGCGTTATGCCCATATCATCGAGGGCGCGCATCTCTCGATAGCGGGCTTTGGCGGGGCGTTTCTGATGATGGTCGCGCTGCGGTTCTTCATCGATGCGGGCAAGGAAGACGACTGGATCGGTGGGATCGAACCCGCGCTGCGCCGGTTGGGGCGGCTGCGCTTTGTCCAGATCCCGATTGTCGGTCTGGTGATTGCCGCGTTCGCGCTGATCGTGCCCGAGGCTGAGCGTCGCACCTTTCTGGTAGCGACCCTCTCGGGGCTTGGGGTCTTTCTTTGCGTCGAGGGGTTGGGCCATGTGTTTGACCGGATCAGCGTGGCGCAGGCGGCGGGGCGCGCCGGGCTGGGGGCGTTTCTCTATCTCGAAGTGCTCGATGCCTCCTTCAGTTTCGATGGCGTGGTGGGGGCCTTTGCGCTCACCCAGAACCTGTTTCTGATCGCGATTGGGCTGGGGGTCGGGGCGATGTATGTGCGCTCGATGACGATCATGCTGGTGGAGCGCCAGACGCTCACGGAGTTCCGCTATCTCGAGCACGGCGCGTTTTGGTCGATCCTGCTCTTGTCGCTGGTGATGTTTGCCCAGACGCTGATCCATGTGCCCGAGGCCGTGACCGGGCTGCTGGGTGCGGGGATGATCGGCGCGGCGCTGGTCGCCTCGCTGCGAGATCGGCGCAAGAACCGGGCATTGGTTCACGAAACCTGAATATTTCTTGACTTGAAACGGCGTCTGCGTCACATCGGGCGCACTTCGGTTCCGCCCTCGGGCGGATGAAAAGGGAACCCGGTGCGGCGCAAGCTCACTCCGGGGCTGCCCCCGCAACTGTAAGCGGTGAGTGATGGCTGTTTTCGCCACTGGGAGAGATCCTGGGAAGGCCAGCCAAAGCTGAGATCCGCGAGCCAGGAGACCTGCCGAGGCGCTCATCCTTTCGGCCTGCGCGGGGCGTGCGGGCGAGGCGGTTTTCCGTCAGTGGTGACACTATCACCGTCGGCGGGAATATTTGTTTTCCAAAGACTTGCAAGACGAAGTTGATGCAGTGTCCGCGCTGCGATGCGAAGGATTTGGACGATTATGACACCCCGTTTCACCGCCACTCTTCTGCTGGGCACCGCATTGTCGGCCCCGGCATTCGCCCAAGAGGCGCCCACCTATAATCTCGATGAGATCGTGATCTATCACGGTGCGCTTGAGCCGCGCAGCGCTGATACCACGGGCCAATCGGTGACGGTGCTCTCCACTGCCGATCTAGAGGCCCATGGCCATACCGGGCTTGCCGCCCTGATCGCACAAGCGCCCGGCGTGGGGATCTTGTCGCGCGGCCCGATGGGGTCGCAGACCGGCTTCACGATCCGCGGCGTGTCGCAAAACTACGTCAAGGTTCTGGTCGACGGGATCGATGTCTCGGACCCGTCAGGCACGCAGGTCGCGGCCGATCTGGGCCGGTTCAGCACGTTCAATTACGGGCGCGTCGAGATCATGCGCGGCTCGCAATCGGCGGTCTATGGCGGGCAGGCCGTGGGCGGGGTGATCAATCTCGACACGCCGCGCCCCACCAAGGACGGTATCTCGCAGGGCGTCCAGCTTGAGGCAGGCAGCTATCACACCGCCAATGCGGCCTATAATTTCGGCTGGAAACAGGGCGAGGATGAGCTGGCCGTGCAAATCTCCAAGATCTACACGAGCGGCTTCTCCGCCGCCGATGAGATCAATGGCAATACGGAAGCCGACGGCTATAAGGCCGACCGCATCAGCATGACTGGTCAAAAGCGCGTCGCGCCGAACCTGCTGATCGGATTTGCGGGATTTGCGCAGAACGACACCGGGGAATATGATGAGACAGCCTTCGGGCCGAACGGCTCCTATCCGGTCGATGGCACGCCCGACGAGGTTGCGCATGCTCGCACGCGTGGGGCACGCGCCTTTGCGAAATTCGATATCGGAGCGCTCTCTAACGAGTTTTCGCTGAGCTATTTCAAGATCAAGCGGTCTAATACCGGCTCGGACAGCTTTGGCGCGACCTTCTATGATTACGACGGCACCCGGCGCAAAGCGGAATGGGTGAGCCATTTTCAGTTGGGACAGGGCAAGGCGAGTTTGGGCCTAGATCGCACGCTGGAGAATTACGAAAGCGACTCGACCTATGGCGGCGGCCAAGCGCAGACCCGCACGACCGGGGTCTTTGGCGAATATGCGCTGGATCTTCGCAACGGCGTCAGCGTCGTGGGCTCGTTGCGCCATGATAGTCTTTCCTCTTATGGCGATCAGACCACGGGGCGTCTTGGCGTGACGTGGCAGGTCAACTCGGATCTGCTGCTGCGCAGCTCGATTGCCAATGGCTACCGGGCCCCTTCGGGCTATGAGCTGTACGGAGTTTACGGCGATCCGACCCTGCGCCCCGAGAAATCCCGCAGCTTCGATCTGGGGCTGGAGCAGAAATTCGGGGAGCAGACGCTGACGGCCACGCTGTTCCGCATCGATGTCGATAATCTGATCGATTACAGCTACCCCAGCTACTACCAGACCTCCGGCACCGCCACGCGGCAGGGGCTTGAGCTGGGCCTTAAAGGCGCGCTCACGCCCAAGATCGACTACCAGCTGGGCTATACCTATATCGATCCGAAGAACCCTGCCGGGCTGTCTGCGGGCTCGACCTGGAATGCCTCGTTCGGGCGGCACACGCTGACGGCGGCGCTTGACGCCCAGCTGACCGACCGGATCACCGTGGGCGGCGATCTGCGCTTTGTTGCAGACCGTCAGACCCTGCCGGATTACGGTGTGGCCAATGCCCAGATCACCTATGATCTGAGCGCGGGCAAGCAGGTCTATCTGCGGGTCGAGAACCTGTTTGACCAGCAATACGAACTGTGGCCCGGCTATGGCACCTCGGATCGCGCGGCCTATGTTGGGTTGCGTGCGACCTTCTGATCCTCTCACGGCGCTTTGCGCCGCCGCGCTGGCCGTCTCCCTTTTGGGGGCGGTCCCGGCACGGGGGGATGTATCCGGGCCGGCGGTGACGTCGACCGAGACCGAGGCCAAAGTCCCCGCCCGTGTCGTCTCGATGAACCTGTGCACAGATCAATTGCTGCTCGCGCTCGCAGATCCCGACCAGATCGTCTCGCTGAGCCATTTCGCAACCGATCCCGCCATGTCCGTGCGCTGGAAGCAGGCACAGGCCTATCCCGCCAATTACGGGCGGGCGGAGGCGCTCTCTCTGCTCAAACCCGATCTCGTGCTGGCCGATACCTGGTCGAACCCGGACACGCTGCGGATGCTGCGTCATCTCGGGATCCGGGTCGCGCAACTGCCCGTGGGCACCTCGCCCGACGAGATCCGCGCGCGCATCACCCAAGCGGGCGCGCTGCTGGGCCATCCCGACCGGGCGGCGCGGATGATCAAGGCCTTCGACGCGCGATTGGCCGCGATCAAGCGCCCCAAGCCGGGGCTGCGCGCGGCGGTGATCGGGCCGGGCGGCTATGGCTACGGGCCGCATACGCTGGACGGGCAGATCCTTTCGATGGCGGGGATCGCCAATGTCGTGAGTGGGCCGGGGTTGGACTATGGCGGCCGCATTCCGCTGGAAGATCTGGTGATGGATCATCCCGACCTGCTGATCGGCGCGGGCGCGCAGGAGGGCATGGGCACGAGCCGCGCGCAAGCGGTGCTCAACCACCCCGTGCTGCGCGCCTTGCCGCGTGTGAGCGGTCTGCGCGATGCGCGCTGGTCCTGCGGCGATCCGGCGGTGCTGGGGGCGGTCTCCGAGCTTGCAGCCTTGGGGCGTAAAATTCAAAAAAAGAGAAATTAGGTCAATGAGTTATCGTGCGCTCCTCATCTGGTTGACGCTGGCCTGCGCCGGGCTGTTTCTGGCCTCTCTGCTGATCGGCCCTTCGGGCATCGGCCCGATTGAGGGGCTGCGAGCGTTGATCACGGGGCAAGGCGCGCCGGGTCTGGTGATGCGCGAGCTGCGCCTGCCACGTGCGCTTCTGGGTGTGGGCGTGGGGGCTGCGCTGGGACTGTCGGGTGCCGCGATGCAGGGGTTTTTGCGCAATCCGCTGGCCGAGCCCGGGCTGATCGGCACCACTGCGGGGGCAGCCTTGGGCGCGGTGCTGGCGATCCAGACCGGGCTTTACGCGGCCTTCGCGCTGGCGCTGCCGCTGGCGGCTCTGGCGGGGGCGGCACTGGCTGTGGTGCTGATCGTGGCGCTGGCGGGACGCGAGGCGCGTGCGCTGGTGCTGATCCTTGCGGGCATCGCGGTTTCGGCGCTGGCGGGGGCGGCCACGGCGCTGGTGCTCAACCTCGCGCCGTCGCCCTATGCCGCCGCTGAAATCGTGTTCTGGATGATGGGCTCGCTGGCGGACCGCTCGATGACGCATGTGGCGCTCGCCGCGCCCTTCCTGATCCTTGGCGCTGTGATCTTGCTGCGCGCGGGTCCGGGGCTCGATGCGCTGAGCCTGGGCGAAGATGCGGCGGCTTCGATGGGGATCTCGCTGAGCCGGTTGCGCCTGCAGATCGTGTTCGGCACCGCGCTGATGGTGGGGGCGGCCACGGCTGTTGCGGGGGCTGTGGGCTTTGTGGGGCTCGTGGTGCCGCATCTGCTGCGCAAACATGTCGGCGCGAGCCCATCGCGCCTGTTGCCGGCCTCCGCACTTGGTGGTGCGGTGATGCTGCTGGCCGCCGATATCGCCACCCGCGTGATTGCCCCCGAGCGCGATCTCAAGCTGGGCGTGCTGACCGCGATCGTGGGGGCGCCGTTCTTCTTGTCGATGATCCGCAAACTGGGGCGCGAGACATGAAACTGGAGCTGCAAGATCTGAGCGTGTTGCGCGGCGAATGCCCGGTCGTCGATGCGGTGAGCGCGCAGGTAAGCCCCGGCGAGCTGATCGGGCTGATCGGTCCCAACGGCGCGGGCAAGACCTCACTGATGCGCGCGGCGATGGGGCTGCTGGCGCATCGCGGGCACAGCTCTCTGGCGCGGCTTGATCCGATGGCGCGGGCGCGGGCGGCGGCCTGGCTGCCACAGGCGCGCGAAATCGCTTGGGGCCTCTCGGTCGAAGAGCTGGTGGGGCTCGGGCGTCTGCCGCATGGCCGCGATCAGACCGGAGCCGGGCGGGCGGCGCTGAACGAGGCCTTGCACCGGATGGGGCTGGAGGCGATGCGGGCGCGCCCGGCCACCCGGCTCTCGGGCGGTGAGCAGGCCCGTGTGCTGATCGCAAGGGCGCTGGCGCAGGAAAGCCCGCTGATCTTGGCCGATGAGCCGATTGCAGGCCTCGATCCGGCGGCGCAGATCGACACGATGGAGGTCTTTGCCGCCCATGCAGGCGCGGGCGGCGCTGTGCTGTGCTCGCTGCATGATCTGGGCTTGGCCGCGCGCCATTGCACCCGGATCTGGGTGATGGATCGCGGGCGGCTGGTGGCCGATGGTCCGCCTGATCAGGTGCTCAGCGAGCAGCTTCTGGCCGATGTCTTCCACATTCGCGCGCGGTTCATGACCACGCCCGACGGGCCGGTCTTTCAGCCGCTCTCGACCCTGCACCGCTAAAGGGCGGGCCATCCCGCGTTTGTGCGCTCGCGCGCGCGCCGGAAGGCGCGCTGGAGGTGGCGCTTTATTGTGCAGTGAGATAACCCTAGGAAGACTCAACGCCACCTCGCGTCACGCCTGTGTGGTCGTATTGGCCCAAATTTCCCGAGGAGGGGGCATGTACACGCGATTCATCCGGTTCTCGCCGCTTGCTATCTGCATCATTCTGACTTTGGCCTGCCTTATAGGTTTTGTGTGGAACGACTGGTTCGCCCTTGGCGCGGTCCTGTTCGGGCTGCTCTCGCTTGTCGGTGTCTATGACATCATGCAATCGCGCCACGCGATCACGCGCAACTATCCGATCCTCGCGCATCTGCGCTTTCTTTTTGAGGAGATTCGCCCCGAGATCCGGCAATATCTGATCGAGAGCGATGATGACGAGGTGCCGTTCTCGCGGGCCACCCGCACGATCGTCTATCAACGCGCCAAGGATGTCGAGGATGCCAAACCCTTCGGCACAAGGATGCGGGTCTCGGAATCGGGCTATCAGTGGATCACCCATTCGGTGAAGCCGCGCCATATCGAGAACAGCGATTTCCGCGTCGAGATCGGCGGGCCGGACTGCACGCAACCCTATCAGGCCTCGATCTACAACATCTCGGCCATGAGCTTTGGCGCGCTGTCGGGCAATGCGATCATGGCGCTCAATCGCGGCGCGAAAGCGGGCGGCTTTGCCCATGACACCGGCGAGGGCGGGATTTCGCGCTATCACCGCGAGGGTGGCGACCTGATCTATGAGTTGGGCTCGGGCTATTTCGGCTGCCGCAATCATGATGGCACCTTCAACCCCGAGAAATTTGCCAAGCGCGCGACCGATCCGCAGGTCAAGATGATCGAGATCAAGATCAGCCAAGGCGCCAAACCCGGCCATGGCGGGATGCTGCCTGCCGCCAAGATCACCCCCGAGATCGCTGAGGCGCGCGACATTCCGATGGGCGTCGATTGCATCTCGCCGGCTTCGCATTCGGCCTTCGATACGCCGATTGAGATGATGCAGTTCATCGCCCAGCTGCGCGAGCTGTCGGGCGGCAAGCCCATCGGGTTCAAGCTGTGCCTTGGGCATCGGCGCGAATTCATGTGCATGGTCAAGGCGATGCTCGAGACCGGGATCACCCCCGATTTCATCGTCGTGGATGGCAAGGAGGGCGGCACCGGGGCAGCTCCTCTGGAATTTGCCAACCATATGGGCTTCCCACTGGTCGAGGGGTTGAGCTTTGTGCACAACACCCTGCGCGGCGCAGGGCTGCGTGACCGGATCAAGATCGGCGCGAGCGGCAAGCTGGTCACCGCCTTCCACATCGCCAAGACGCTGGCGATTGGGGCGGATTGGGCGAACTCGGCGCGCGGCTTCATGTTCGCGATCGGCTGCATTCAGGCACAGTCGTGCCACACCAACCGCTGCCCGACCGGGGTGACCACGCAAGACAAGATCCGCCAGCGCGCGCTTGTGGTGCCCGACAAGGCGACGCGTGTGTCGAATTTCCACCGCAACACGATGAAGGCGCTTTCCGAGATGACGGGGGCGGCCGGTCTGACCCATCCCGGCCAGTTCCTGCCCCATCACCTGCTGGTGCGCGTCACCGACCGCGATTTCAAAGTCGGCGACGAGGTCTATCCCTACCTGCCCGAGGGCTTCCTGCTGCGTGAGGAGGAAGACAATATGGGCTATCTCAAGCGCTGGAAACGCGCGCGCTCAGAGGCGTTCGAGCCGATTGATGCAGGCGTATAACGCGCAAGGTTTGGGGGCGGTGCAAATGCGCCGCCCCCAAAACCTTCACATCACCCGAGAACCCGCGACGCCGCCTCCTCAGGCGATAATCCTTGGGTCATTGCCCATATCGAGTCGCGGGAATACCTTGGTCTCCAGCAGCGTCTTGTCGAACCCGAACATCCCGCGCATCGCCCAGGCGGCATAGGCGCGCACATCGGCGGTGGGCATCAGGTCGCGCTGCTCGAACAGATTGGCATCGCTCAGGCCCGGCCAGCGGCCATAGACCTTCCCGCCCTTGATCGCGCCGCCCGCCATGATGAGCGCGCCGCCCGTGCCGTGATCGGTGCCAGTGGTGCCGTTCTCGCGCGCGGTGCGGCCAAATTCCGTCATCGCGAGCACCGTGGTCTTGCCCCAGACCGGGCCGAGCCCCGATTTGAGCGCCAGCAGCGTCGCGGACAGCTCGCGCAGCCGACCCGACAGCACGCTGCGCTGGTTGTGATGGGTGTCCCAGCCGCTGAGCGAGAAGCTTGCGATCCGCGTCTCCTCACGCAGGCGACCGGCGGTGAAGGCACCAAGCTGGGCGCCTTCGCTCTTGGGCGCGGCACTCATCCGCATCGAACGCCCGGATTTTTCGGATTCCAGCTTGGCTGAAATCGCAATCGCCTCCTGCGAGGCTGCGTGAAACAGCGGATCCTCGGCATAGACCTGCTCGAGCAGCCGCTGGCTTTGATCGCTCAGCCGCAATTGGGTGTTGGGGGCCCAAGACATCACCGGGGCCGCGCCTTCGATCACCTTCATCTCGTCACGCCCCACCGCATAGGCTGTGTTGGAATGAAGATCGGGTACCGCTTGCAGCATCCGGTTGAGCCAGCCATCGCGAACCTGCGGCTGTGGCACGTCAAGCCCGGTCCCGGCCTCCAAGATATCCTGCCCGTCGAAATGGCTGCGCTTGTCGCGATAGGGCGTCGCCACCGCATGGGCAAAACCCAGCTCGCGCGCGTGCCACAGCGGCATCAGATCCGACAGCGCGGGATGGAGCGCGTAGAAATCGGTGAGCGCGGGGCCTGTCTCGCCGCCCGTCAGGCTGTCCTTGCGGTAGCGCGCATAATCGGGATCGCCAATCGGGCGTACCACGTCGAGCCCATCCATCGCGCCGCGCAGGATGATGACGACAAGGCGCTCATCTCCGGGGGCTGCGGCGAAGGTCACCGGGCTCATCATCGGCCATGCCGCCGCCGAGCAGCCGATCAGTGCCGAGCCGCGCAGGAACAGCCGCCGTGACAGGAGGCGCTGTGCGGGACTGTCTTTGGTCAGATCGTCAGCCATCTGGGATCTCCTAGCGACGGTTGAAATCGGCAGAGGCAAGGATGAGCCCGTTGCCTTCGCGTTTGTTCGACGCCCGCGCCGCAGCCGTGATCAGCGCGGGGCTTGCCGCATCGCCAAGGGCTGTGTGCAAGAAGACGCGCGGATCGGGCAGGTAGCGCTCAAGAAAGGACGACATCCGCATCGACCAGTTGATCCGGTCCGACAGCGCCTGTGGGGTGATCCAGGCCCTGGCATCCTCGGCCCAGCCATTGGGGCCGTTTGGCGATTGATAGCGCTGCCCCATCGCGGTGAGCGGGTTGCGGATAAACTGGCGCGTTTTCTTGTCGTCGAGCCGGGCCACCAGATCGGCAGGTGGGGCCATCGCGCGCAGGCTTGCGGCCAGAAAATCCCATGGCTGCCGGGTCTTCTCTCTCCGTGGCGCCCAGGCTGCGGGATGTTCCAAGAGCGCGGCATAGGTGGCAGGCAGATCGCCCTTGGTCGCGCTGTAGCGCTGAGCGATATGGGCCACGAACGCAGGATCGGGGCTGTCGGACACGAAATGCACCGCAAGCTTATGGGCCAGATGATGGGCCGTGGCCGGGTTCAGCGCGATATCGTCGAGCGCGTCATAAATATCCGAAAGCTTCGCGGGCGTCTCGCCGCCATAGCGCTTGCCCAGCACGGTCTCGGCCCCCGGCTGTGCCCAGTTGGGATGAAAGACAAAGCCCTGCTGTGAGTTGAAGCCCAGCCCGGTCAGCAATTTAGCAAGCTGGCGCACATCGGTCTGGGTGTAGGGCGCGCCCACGCCAAGCGTGTGCAATTCCATCAGCTCGCGCCCGAGGTTCTCGTTCAGCCCCACATGGCGCTTGAGCCCGAACTTGCTTTGCGGCCCGACCGAGCGGTTTTGATCGAGATAGAGCAGCATCGCCGGATGGGTGACGGCGGCGCGCAGCATCTGCGGGAAGGTGGTGGCGAGATGCGGGCGGATCGCGTCCTCGGCAAAGGCATCTGGACCCAGCAGGGTGGGGCCAGTTTTGGACACAACCGTGAAATGGTCGCACCAGAAAAACGCCAGCCGCTCGCGAAAGCCCTGATCGGAAAAGGCCGCGCGCGCCATTTGTCCGCGCATTCCGGCAAGCCATGTCCGGCTGAGATCGCCCGTGGCCGTCTTTACAGCCTCTTCGGCGCCGGGCTCCTTCTGGCGCCGCGCACGTTGGGCCGTCTTCATCGCGTTCAAATGGGTCAGGAACAGCGCCGTATCTGGCACCGGAAATTGCTGCGCAGCGGTGTCGGGGCCCTTGAGCTGATCGAGAAGCGCAGCCGGACCGCGAGGCGCGGGCTGATCGGGCGAAAGCCCGTAGCCAAAGCGGATCGCCGCGAGTGTCGCTTGAGAGGGGGCCGCTCGGGAGGAGGTTGTCGTCATGAGATCGCACTTTCGCAAAGACGGCGCCGATCAACGCCACCGCGCATCGACCTCTCCAAGATAAAGCTGCCCGCGCAATCTGCCTAGCCTGCCAAATCGGCTCTCTCGCAAATGTGGGCGCGCCGTGTACGCGCTCAGGCGGATCCTCGCTGGGTGTCTCGGCGCCTCCGCCCAGGGCTTGTCGGAGGCCGCGCGCGGTGTAGTGTGAAGCAGGGGCTATGAGCGGGCCTCTTGAGGGGACCAAGGGAAAGGGCAGGGATGACACCTATGGGCAGGCGCGGCACGTTCACGACCCCGGATTTGACGCGCCTTGCGCGCGCGCGCCTCGAAGAGATGCATGACGCCGCCGAAACGGTTCTCGAATGTGAGACGGTGCTGTCCAAATCGGGGATGAGCGTGGTGTCGGAATGGCTCCGGGCCTGCGCGGGGGCGCGGCCTGCGCGCTGTGAAATCACCGATCCCGAGACCCGTAGCCGCTATGTGTTTCGTGTGCTCGATACAGGCGGGCCAGAGGAGGACGCCTGTCAGATCGATCTCTATTGCGATGCCAGGGCGACCCCGTCAGAGGCGAACTCGCCCGCGCCTTATCTTGCCACGATTGGCCTTGATGGGCAGGGGCGCGCGCGGCGGGTCTTTCTGAGCGATGCGCAGGCCCGCGATCTGAATAACCCCGGGCCGCAGGGCGAGGTCAGCGCCGCGCGTATCTGCCAGCTGGATGCCTTCTCCGTTGAGTTGGCCTATCCCAACTGGGCGGTCAATCTCTGGATCTCGGCGCTGGTGGGACTGTTTCATCCGCAACTCGCAGCGCTTGGCTCGGGCACGCAGGAAACCGCGATCGATACAGAGGCGCAGCGCCTTGCCATCGAGGCCGAGCTGGACCGCTAGCGCCAGATTATTCCTGCATCAGCCGCCAACGCGTCTCGTTCATGTCCTGCGCGACCATACCGGGGATCAGCAGCGCATCGATCAGCCACCAAAGCCCGACCAGTGCCAGCGGGATATACCCGATCAGGATCGGCGCAAAGAGCGTGCCCAGACCGGTCATCAAGAGCATTACGACACCGGAAAACACCCGGCCCAGATACATCCGGTGCACGCCCAGCATCGGCAGGAGAAACCACAGCACATAGCCCAGCAGGGCGGATTTCTTCTCATTGGCGACGCGCTGTTCGATATAGAGCGCGCGGGAGTCGTCACGTGTCATGTTAACCCTCGTTACATTTTCACAACCCGATATGGGGAGGCAGGAAGCGGATACAAGAGGGCATGGCCATTAGGCGCGCACCTTGCGTCAACCGGGGCGCGAAAATGCGAAAAGGGCGGCTTTCGGCGCCGCCCCGTTCTTTGGTCGACGCTCCGCTTAGCGGGTGAGGTAGTCGATCAGCGTCGTGTTGAACCGCGCCGCATGCGAGACATTGCAGCCATGCGGGGCGTCCTCGATGAGGAACAACTCGCTGTTGCGCACCGTCTCGAAGACCCGCTTGCCCGAGCCCTCCAGCGGTACGATCGCATCGCTATCGCTATGCAAGATCAGCGTGGGCACCGTGATCTTCTCCAGATCCTTGCGGAAATCCGTGGTGCCAAAGGCCTCCATGCAGCCCAGTGCCGCCGCCTGATCGCTTTGCAGACACAGCGCTACGGCCTTTTCATGCTCGCCCTGCGAGACCTTCATCTCACCGTCGACCGAATAGAACTGCGTCACGAAACTATCAAAGAACCCGGCCCGATCGGCGCGCAGACCGTCTTCCATCTGCTGAGCGGCCTCTTGCGTGAGCGGGCCGTCAGGATTGTCAGGCCCTTGCAGCATAAAGGGGGGCACGGCGGCGGCAAACACCACGGAATGCAGCCGATCCTCCCCGTGATTGCCGATATAGCGCGCGACCTCTCCACCGCCCATCGAGAAGCCCACCAACGTCACCTCGTGCAGATCGAGATCGACCAACACCTGATGAAGATCGGCCGCCAGCGTGTCGTAATCGAATCCGGCTTCGGGCTTGAGCGCATTGCCAAAGCCGCGCCGGTCATAGGTGATCACGCGCATACCGGCCGCTTTGAGCGGCTCGATCTGGTTGCTCCAAGCCACGCTGGAAAGCGGCCAGCCATGGATCAGCACGACCGGACGCCCCGGGCCGCCATGATCGGTGACATTGAGGTCCTTTGCGGAAAGTGCGGCATGAGCCATATGAACTAAGTCCTTTCAAGCGGTGTGAGCGGGGGGGCGCGTGATGCGAAGTCCTCCCCCTGTTGCTCTCTCAACGCGCGACGGGGGGCCGGGAGTTCCAATAGGGTCGGGCGATTGCGCGCGTCTGGCAGATGTGGCGGCGCGGGATGCCCTCTTGCGGGCCCGCGCGATCCCGGGGCATGGTCGCGCGATGATGCCGATCTTGCAAACCGCCCTGACCTTCGCCCCTTGGGTCCACCCCGCCACGCGCAAGTTGCCCGGCGTGGTGCCGGTGACACTGGCCGATTGGTTGGAGATCGACAGCGCTTATGTCGGGCAGATGGGCTTGCGTCGCCAGCTTCTGGCAGAGCGCGCAGCGGAGGTGTACGCGCTTGACCCGGTGGCCAGCGCTGCGGCAGATGAGCTATATGCGCTGGTCCTGCCGCTGCTGCCCGGGCTTGGTTTCGCACTTGAGGGGGACACAGCGCTTTGCCCCGACGGCCAGCGCGTGGCGCTCGATCCGGGCGTGCCGCTGATGACCTTGGGGCGGCTCTTGCAAGAGGATCTGCTGATCTTGCAATCCGACCCGTTCGGTTCCGGCCATAGCGAGCATGTGCTGACCGGGGGCGTGCTCTGTTTCCCCTCGGGTTGGCGGCTCACAGAGAAATTCCGCCGCCCGATGATGCGCATTCATGCCCCCATCGAGATCTACACATCCGAGCTTGGCAAACGCGTGCAACGCCTGATGGATGGGGTGCAGCCGGGGCGCGGGCTGATGCGCGGCACGGCTTCGCATTCGGATGCGTTTCTCGCCGATCCGCGCTCGGAATATGACTACGTCCACGGCACCGCCCGCTCGCAATTCATCCGCGTCGAGCGGCAATGCCTGATCCGCCTGCCGCAGACCCGCGCGGTGGTGTTCTCGATCCACACCCAGATCGTGCGGCCCGAGGCGCTGAGCGATGAGCAGGCCGAAGCGCTCGCGCGGTTCCCGATCCGGGTGGCAGATTGAGGCAGGCGCGGTCGCACGCAATGCGCGTCGTCGCTGGGCAAAAGACGTAACTTAGTGAAGTAATACCTCCCGCGCGTCTTACAAGTTCCCGGGCCAGACCCCATATTGCATTCAGAGGTGCGATTTCTCTCGCGCCAATGAAAGGCATCCCTGATGACCATGTTCTCCATGAAGCCGAAATTCGATCTCGCTGCATTCCTCGCAGAGCCTGCCCCCCGCGGTCAGGCGCGCTCGCGTGGCGCGAAGCGTCAAGGGTTTCGGTCCCAGCCTGCGCCGACATCGCAGGCAGACGCGACCGTCAAACCTGCGAAAGAAAACGGCCCGGAGGCCGACGCGACATAACGCCCAGCCGCCGCGTGCGGCAGTGTGCTGATGAAAAAGGGCTCCGCATTCGCGGGGCCTTTTTCATGGCGTGATGTGAGGTGCCTCCGCGATGCGCAGGCGGACCGCTACTCACGCTCCAAAGCGTTTGCATCAAAGGGCAAATCGGCCAGTTCTCGCAGTGACATGCGCCGAAGATCCGGATGGCTGAGCGGGTCGCGCGCCCAATCGGGTGTGGCCGGTGGGACGCTGTGGGGCCCGAGCTGCGGGACGATATATGACAGGATGATCTTTAACATTCGATAAAGGTAGTCGCGAGATATCGCGCTATCCATCGACTTTTCGATCTCGTTGGTTTAGAGAAACTAAATGCAAAACCTGAACCGTATTCCCCCGTCTTACCTGCGTGCGATCGAGGCGATCGGGCGGTGCGGCTCGTTGTCAGAGGCGGCAGCAGAGCTGGGTGTGACGTCCGGCGCGGTCAGTCAACGGCTCGCCAAGGCTGAGGCGGCCCTCGGGATCACGCTGTTTCACCGCGCGCCCGGCGGGCTCGTCCCGACCGATCTGTGCGCGCGCGTCCTGCCGGGGCTTACGCAGGGAATGGAGATGCTCTCGTCTGCCGTCACCCAGATCGAGACGGCGGATAGGTGCAGCCTGACGGTGTCGGTCGCTCCGCTTTTCGCAAGCCGCTGGTTGGTCTGGCGGCTGCAGAAATTCTATGAGCTGGAACCGGCGATCAATATCCGCGTCGATCCGCGTGTCTCGGTGTTGGATCTGCGGCGCTCCGAGATCGATGTCGGGCTGCGCGTGGGCACAAGCCCGGGCAGCGGCGTCATCGCCTCGGATATGTTGGAGCAAAAGGTCTTTCCGGTCTGCGCGCCGGAACTCGCCGCGCGGATCACCTCTATCGACGAGATGCTGCGTCAACCTATCCTGCGCGAGAATGACCGTATGTTGGGTTGGGATGTCTGGCTACGTGCGCAGGGGCGCGCGCTGCCGACACTTCCCCCCGGTCCGACCTATGGCGATGCGGGGATGTGTCTGGATGCGGCGATGGCCGGGCAGGGCGTGTTCATGGCGTGGGAGACGTTGGCTTGTGACGCGCTGGCACGGGGCCAGCTCGCAGCGCCACTTCCGGGGCGCTACTCCACCGGCCAGCGCTACTGGTTCGCGATCAACCCCGATAGCGCGGGCAAACCTGCCGTGCGCCGGTTTCAGGGCTGGTTGATGGACGAGTTGAACCGCTCCGTCGCGCAATGGGAGCCGCGCGAGACCGGGTGAGCCGCGCGCCCGCGCCGCCCGCATCGTTCTCTCCTACGATGCCGCCCAGTCTCCACGAAAAAGGCCCCACCATCGGCGGGGCCTTTTCCTATCATATCAAAGCACTATCAGCTTTTGGCGAGGTTGCGCAGCACGTAATGCAGCACGCCGCCATTGCGCAGATATTCGATCTCGACCGCGGTATCGATCCGGCTCTTGATCTTGATCTCCTTGGTCGACCCATCCTTGTAGGTGATGGTGCAGGTCACGATGGATTGCGGCTTGATGTCGCCTTCCAGACCGTCGATTGCAATTTCCTCTTCGCCCGTCAGGTTCAGATCCTTGCGGGTCTGGCCCTCGGTGAACTCAAAGGGGATCACCCCAAAGCCCACGAGGTTCGAGCGGTGAATACGCTCAAAGCTCTCCGCGATCACGGCCTTGACGCCCAGCAGGTTCGTGCCCTTGGCCGCCCAGTCGCGCGAGGAGCCCGCACCGTATTGCTCGCCCCCGAAGATCACGAGCGGCTTGCCCTGCTCCTGATAGGCCATCGCGGCATCGTAGATCGAGGTTTGCTTGCCATCCGGGCCGAGCGTGTAGCCACCCTCAACGCCATCGAGCAACTCGTTCTTGATGCGGATATTGGCGAAGGTGCCGCGCATCATGACTTCGTGGTTGCCGCGGCGCGAGCCGTAGCTGTTGAAGTCTTTCGGCGCGACCTGACGATCGGTGAGGTACTTGCCCGCAGGGGTGTCGGCTTTGAACGAGCCTGCCGGCGAGATGTGGTCGGTGGTCACGAAATCGCCCAGCACGGCAAGGATGCCCGCGCCTTTGATATCCGAGATCGTGCCTGCTTCTTCGGACATGCCGGTGAAGTAGGGCGGGTTCTGGATATAGGTCGAGGTTGCCGGCCAGTCATAGGTCTCGCCGCCCGAGATATCCACGCCCTGCCATTTCTCGTCACCTTTGAAGACGTCGGCATATTTCTCGATGAACTTGTCGCGGGTCACGACTTCCTGCACGAGATCGGCGATTTCCTTGTCAGTGGGCCAGACATCCTTGAGATAGACATCCTTGCCATCGGGCGTTTGGGCCAGCGGCTCGGAGGTGATGTCGATATTCATGTCACCGGCGAGCGCATAGGCCACCACGAGCGGCGGCGAGGCGAGGTAGTTGGCGCGCACATCGGGGCTGATCCGGCCTTCGAAGTTGCGGTTGCCCGACAGGACCGAGGTTGCGATCAGGTCATTGTCGCTGATCGCCTTGGAGATCTCGGGCTGAAGCGGGCCGGAGTTGCCGATACAGGTGGTGCAGCCATAGCCCACGAGGTTGAAGCCCACAGCGTCGAGGTCTTCTTGCAGGTTTGCGGCTTCAAGATATTCCGACACGACCTGCGATCCGGGTGCAAGCGAGGTTTTCACCCACGGCTTGCGATTGAGCCCAAGCGCGCGTGCCTTGCGCGCCACCAGACCGGCGGCGATCAGCACGTAAGGGTTCGAGGTGTTGGTGCAAGACGTGATCGAGGCGATCACGACCGAGCCGTCGCGGATCTCGTAATCCTCGCCATCAACCTTTGCCGATTTGGCCGAAACAGTCTTAGTCGCAATCGGACCTTCGGCAGCCATATCCTGTGCGGCGTCGGAATTGTCCTTGCCGCGGAACTCGGTGATGACGTCTTCGAAGGCAGCCGATGCGGTGGTCAGCGGCAGGTAATCCTGCGGGCGCTTGGGGCCGGAAATCGCGGGCACGATCTCGCCCATGTCCAGCTCGAGCGTCGAGGAATAGATCGGATCGTAATTCTCGTCGCGCCACATGCCGTTTTCCTTGGCATAGGCTTCCACGAGCGCGATGCGGTCCTTGTCGCGGCCGGTCTGCTCAAGATAGCGCAGCGTCTCGGCATCGACCGGGAAGAAGCCACAGGTCGCACCGTATTCCGGCGCCATGTTGGCGATGGTGGCGCGCTGTGCCAGCGGCAGGTTGTCGAGGCCGTCGCCGTAGAATTCGACGAATTTGCTCACAACGCCATGGGCGCGCAGCATTTCGACGACTTTCAGCACGAGGTCGGTGCCGGTGGTGCCTTCGACCATGGCGCCGGTCAGCTTGAAGCCCACGACTTCGGGGATCAGCATCGAGATCGGCTGGCCCAGCATTCCGGCCTCAGCCTCGATACCGCCCACGCCCCAGCCAAGAACGGCTGCGCCATTGACCATCGTGGTGTGGCTGTCGGTGCCGACCAGCGTGTCGGGATAGGCGACTTGAACGCCGTCCTGATCCTTGTCGCTCCAGACGGTCTGGGCGAGATATTCGAGGTTCACCTGGTGGCAGATGCCGGTGCCGGGCGGAACCACGCGGAAGTTTTCAAAGGCGGACTGGCCCCATTTGAGGAATTTGTAGCGCTCCATGTTGCGCTCATATTCGCGGTCCACGTTGAGCTGGAAGGCGCGCGGATTGCCGAAATTGTCGATCATCACCGAGTGGTCGATCACCAGATCAACCGGCACGAGCGGATTGATCTTCTGCGCGTCGCCGCCCAGACCCTTGATGCCATCGCGCATTGCGGCCAGATCGACCACGGCGGGCACGCCGGTGAAGTCCTGCATCAGCACGCGGGCCGGACGATAGGCGATTTCGCGCGGGTTCTTGCCGCCCTTTTCAGCCCATTCGCCGAACGCTTTGATATCGTCCACCGACACGGTGAAGCCGTCATCTTCAAAACGCAGCAGGTTCTCAAGAACCACTTTGAGCGAAGCGGGGAGCTTGGAGAAATCGCCCAGACCCGCCTTGGTGGCGGCGGGGATCGAGTAATAGGCGAATTTGGCGCCGCCTACTGAAAGCTCGCGGCGGGTTTTGGCAGTGTCTTTGCCGGTGACGATGGGCATGAGATGGCCTCCCTTCAAGGGTCCTAAGGGTGTCGCTACGTCTGTATTTGCCCCATGCGGGGCGGGGGATCAAGGGGTGGATGCGGGTTTTTGTATACCATTGCACACTGAATTTCGAAAGTGGTTTCTTTTCATTGCGTTGCACAGGCGAACCCGGAGAGCCACGCGCGGTAACATGGAACTGTTTCAACCGTGTGGCGAAATCTCGCAAAACCTTGATTGGTACTGGATCACGCGGGCACAGTAAGTGTAGAAGGAGGTGTTCGGAAGGGGATCAATGTCACGCGCATCGCTCAGCGTTACGGTTAGTGTTTGCCTTGGCTTGGCGTCGGGTGCCCTGTGGCAGCCGATTGCAGCCAATGCTCAACAGGCTCCGAAAACCGCCACCAGCTCGTCGCAGCAACCTCAGGCACAGGGGCAGGGCGACTCGGCCAGCTCTGGTGTACTCGCCCCCGATGCGCCGCCCGAGATGCGCCATCAGGCTTCGCAGTCGATGCTCGACACGATGGCCGCGCAGACCGGCACCGAGATCGCCCATGATCCCATCGTGGTTGAGCTTTACACCTCGCAGGGCTGTTCCTCTTGTCCGCCCGCCGATGCGCTTTTCAGTGAATATGCGGATCGCGATGACGTGCTCGCGCTGGCGCTGCATGTGGATTACTGGGACTATCTTGGCTGGAAAGACCCCTTTGGACGCGCTGAATTTACCGCGCGTCAGAAATCCTATGCGCGTGCGGCAGGCGAGCGCACGATCTATACACCTCAAATGATGATCGAGGGCACGCAGGCGCTTGTCGGCGTGCAGCACGACGAGCTCAAGGCCGCGATCAAGGATGATCTGGACGCGCCGCAGCCGGTCACGCTCGATATTTCGGGCAGCAAGGGCGATTATCAGCTCGCGCTCGCAGCCGATCCGCCGCTATCGCAACCCGCAGTGGTGCAGATCGTGCGTTATCTGCCCGAGGCGCGGGTGGATATCCTGCGCGGCGAGAATGCCGGTCAGACCGTCGATTACCGCAATATTGTCACCGAATGGCGCACCGTTGCGGAATGGGATGGCAAGACGCCGACGCAGCTGAACGTGCGCTTCACGGGCAAGGATAAGGCGGCGGTGATCGTGCAGATGCTCAAGCCCGGAGCGCGGACGCCACTGCCGGGCGCCATCGTCGCGGCGGGCCGTCTCGAGTAAGCTAAAGCGCGCGGCGCCCGCTTAGCGGCGCCGCTGCTTCCAGCGCCGGTGAATCCAGAGCCATTGTTCCATGTGATCGCGCACGCGCGCTTCCAGCGCGTCGTTGAGCGCCTGCGTCATCGTCTCGGCGTCACTATGGGGCACCGGCGGCTCGACCACGATCCGGAAATTCAGCCCGTCAGGCTGGCGGATCGCATAGACCGGGATCAGATCGGCCTCCATCTTGAGCGCCATTTCGGCCGCCGAAAGCGGCGTGCGCGCGGTCTGGCCGAAAAACGTCAGATCCGCGCCTTGCCCGAAATATTGATCGAAGCCAAAGGCCACCATGCCCCCATCGCGCAAGAAGCGCATCATATCGGCGAGCCCCCGGCGCGAGCGCGAAAACAAAGGCTGCGCAATCGCCGAGATGGTGGCAACATATTGCGCGTTGAAGGCTTGGTTGTTCATCGGGCGATAGATCGCGCCGACCCGGTAGCCCCGTGCCGAAAGCGCCCCGCGCCACGCGTCGTAATTGCCGAAATGCCCGGCTGCGAGCACAACCGGACGGCCCTCGTCATGGGCGCACGCCAAGGCCTCGGCCCCCGGTCCCTCGATGGGCAGATCGCGCACGCGGGCCAGAAATTCGTCGCCCGAATAGATCTCCGCTAGCATCCGGCCCAGATTGTCAGGCACCGCGCGCTCCAGC
This sequence comes from Thioclava dalianensis, assembly GCF_000715505.1. Taxonomy (GTDB): domain Bacteria; phylum Pseudomonadota; class Alphaproteobacteria; order Rhodobacterales; family Rhodobacteraceae; genus Thioclava; species Thioclava dalianensis. Next base: position 187,365 of record NZ_JHEH01000001.1, on the reverse strand, counting down.
CGCCGCACTTCATCTTCGGGCAGCTCGGGACAAGTCAGCGCAAGGTTCTCGCGCACCCGGCGGGTAAAGCCCAGAACCGGCGCCACACGCGCCACCAACCTCCCCGCGAGCGGCACGCGGCGCTCATAGGGCAGCATCTGCACCAGCTTCATCGCAACAAGGAAGGCCATGTTGGAGAGACGGTCGGGCAGGGAAGGTGTGTCGTGCTTCATCGCGGGCTTTTATGTAGGGATTGCGCCGCGCGGCGCTCACGCCACCAAACATAGAGCCCCGCACCGATGATCACAAGCGCGCCGAGGATCGTGAATCCATCGGGCAGCGATCCGAAGAACATAAACCCCCAGAGCGAGGCGAAAATCAGCCCGGTATAGCCGAAGGGGGCAAGCGTGCTGGCCTCGGCCATCGTGAAGGCGCGGATCATCAGGAATTGGCCCATCGTGCCCGCAAGCCCAATGGCAAGAAACAGCCACAGATCCGCAGGCGCAGGCGTGCGCCAGACGAAGGGTTGGGCGAGGCTGGCAATTGCAAGTCCGATATAGCTGGCCCAGAGCAGCGAGGTCGCGGTGGAATCGCCGCGCACCTTGCGCGTGATCAGCATGCCGGTCGCAAAGGAGACGGCGGTGACAAGGGCAAGGATCGCGCCCGGTGCGATCACGCCGGTTCCGGGACGCAGGATGATCATCGCGCCCGCAAAGGCCAAGGCGATGCCGAAAATCCGGTGGGGGCCAAGCCGCTCCCCCAGAAACAACCCTGCGCCAAGGCTTACGATGACCGGGTTGAGATCGGCCAGCGCCGTGGCCTCAGCCAGCCCGATCTCGCGGATTGCAAAGAAAAAGCAGGTCGCCGCCACCATCTGCGCGCTCGCGCGTGCGAGTTGCAGACCCGGATGGCGGGATTTGAAATGGCGGGGCAGGTGGCGCGCATAGATCAGCGTGAGGATCGCTGCATTAACCGCGTAGCGCATCCAGACCGATTGCATCGGATCATAGCCGCGATGCCCAAGCGCCTTGGCGAAAGCATCCATCAAGGTCAGAAAGAAGAACGCCCCCAGCGCAAACAGCATGGCGCGTGCGGTATCGCTGGCCTCCGGCGTGACCGGAGGCAAAAGCGACGAAGGGGCCCCGAGGGGCCCCTTCGCAATACGTTTCCGGGCGCGCAGGGCCATCAGAGCAGGGATGCGACCTTGTCGGCCACGGCCTGCGGCGTGATGCCGAACTTCTCGTACAGCTCGGGCGCCGGGGCGGAGGCGCCAAAGCCCTCCATACCGACAAAGCCCGCCTTGGCCTCGCGGCCACGCTCGCCCAGCAACCAGCGATCCCAGGGCTGGCGCACGGCGGCTTCGACCGCCACGCGCACCGAATTGGGCGGCAGGATGCGTTTGCGATAGGCCTCGTCTTGCTGGGCAAACAGCTCCATGCAGGGCATCGAGACGACCCGCGTGCCAATCGCCTTGGCCTGAAGCAGATCGCGCGCCTTCATCGCGATCTCAACCTCGGAGCCGGTGGCCATCAGGATCGCCTGACGCTTGCCTTCGGCCTCGGCGATGACATAGGCGCCCCGCGCGGTGAGGTTCTGCGGTTTGTACTCCGTGCGCAGCGTCGGCAGGTTCTGACGCGACAAAGCAAGCACGGAGGGCGTGTGCTCTTGGCTCAGCGCCAGTTCCCACGCCTCGGCGGTCTCCACCACATCGGCGGGCCGGAAGGTCAGCGTGTTGGGCGTGGCACGGCAGATCGCGAGATGCTCGACTGGTTGGTGGGTCGGGCCATCCTCGCCCAGACCGATGCTGTCATGGGTCATGACATAGACGGTGGGCACACCCATCAGCGAGGACAGGCGCATCGCGCCGCGCGCATAGTCGGTGAAGCAGAAGAACGTCCCGCCATAGGGGCGCACGCCGCCATGCAGGTAAAGCCCGTTCATCGCAGCCGCCATCCCGTGTTCGCGGATGCCATAGTGAATGTAACGGCCCTTGCGATTGGCGGGGTTGAACACCTCAAGCGCACCCTTGGTCAGGTTCGAGCCGGTCAGGTCCGCCGAGCCACCGATGGTTTCGGGCACGACCGGGTTGACCGCATCGAGTACCATTTCGGAGGCTTTGCGGGTCGCGACCTTGGGCTGGGCCTCGGCCTGCTCTTTCTTGAACCTGCGGATCGCGCCGGTCAGCTTTTTCGAGACGCCGCCGTCCATGATCCGGGTGAACTCACCCTTTTTGTTGTCCGAGAGCTTGTCGAATCGGGCCTGCCATTCGTCGCGCTCAGCGGCGCCGCGCGTGCCGATGGCCTCCCATGCGGATTTCACATCCGCCGGGATCTCGAAGGGACCGTGATCCCAGCCGTAGATCGCCTTGGTGCGTGCGATTTCCTCATCGCCAAGCGCCGAGCCATGGGCCTGATAGCTGTCGGCCTTATTGGGCGCGCCAAAGCCGATGATCGTTTTGCAATCGATCAGAACCGGACCTTTGAGCGTCTTGGCTTCGGTCAGCACGCGGTCGATATCTTCGGGATCGTGGCCGTCGCAATGCAGCACGCTCCAGCCCGCTGCGGCAAACCGCGCGCGCTGATCGGTCTTGTCCGACATCGAGACACGCCCGTCGATGGTGATGTCGTTATTGTCCCAGATCACGACGAGCTTGCTCAGCTCTTGCATCCCGGCCAAGCCGATGGCCTCGTGGCTGATACCTTCCATGAGGCAGCCGTCGCCTGCGATCACCCAAGTGCGGTGATCGACGAGCTTCTTGCCCCATTGCGCGCGCAGCGCCTCTTCGGCCAGCGCGAAGCCGACCGAGGTGGCGATCCCCTGACCCAGCGGGCCGGTGGTGGTCTCGACCGCATCGATCAGGAAGTTCTCGGGGTGACCGGCAGTCAGCGCGCCCATCTGCCGGAAATTCTTGATCTGCTCGAGCGTTACCTGCTCATCGCCCATCAGATAGAGCAGCGAATAGATCAGCATCGAACCGTGACCGGCCGAGAGGATAAAGCGGTCGCGATCGGCCCATTTCGGGGCCTTCACATCGAATTTCATATGTTTGGAGAACAGCACGGTCGCCATATCGGCAAGCCCCATTGGGGCGCCCGGATGGCCCGAATTGGCGGCCTGCACGGCGTCCATGCTCAGGGCGCGGATGGCAGAGGCAAGCTTCCAGTGCTCGGGGTGGGATTTGCGGATCTCTTCGATCTCCATGGCGGTCTCCTGATGGTCAGCGCAAATAGGGTCGCTGTCTCTGATAACAGGGATCGGGGCGAGATCAAGCGCGGCTCCCAAGCACTTGGGGTAAAAGGGTGGGCTTGACGGGGCGCTCGGGGTTAAACTGCGCGAAATCCTGCCCTTCGGTGCGATTCGCGCCGGGGTAAGGCAGGGATAGATAAGATATTGATAAGTTGAGGAGGCGTGTATGAGCGAGATTGCCGAATACGAACGCCGCATCTCTTTTGCGCTCGAACGGATCGGGCGCGGCGTGGAGTTGCTGGCCAACCGCAGGCCCGCCCCCGAGGCGGCGCCCGACCAGACCGATGCGCCTATCAGCGACGCGCTTGCGGAGCGTCCCGAGGCAGAGGCTGCACCCGCGCCGGACCTGACCCCGGCCCAGCCAATGCCCGATGCCGGGGCCGCCGAAGAGATCGCGCAGCTGCGCGCCGCCCTTGACGCCGAGCGTGAGGCCAATGCGCAGCTGTCCGAACGGGTCCGCGCGATCCGCGAAAAGCAAGACGGCACGCTGGGCGCGATGGAGCGCAAATACGGTGCCGCTGTGCGCGCGCAGGAAGCCGCGTTCAAAGAGGTCGCTGCCCTCAAACAGGCCAATGCCGGGCTGATCGCCTCCAATCGCAAGCTGATGGATGAGGGCGTGGCCTTCTCCGACGAGGCGCTGATGGCCGAACTGGTCGCGCTGCGCGCTGAACGGGCGAGCGAGGCCGCCGAGCTGCACCAGATCCTCGACGGGATCGCGCCGCTGCTTGAGAAGATGGACGAGGAGGCACAGGATGCCTGAAGTAACGATCACGATTGGCCAGCGCGATTTTCAGGTCGCCTGCCAAGAGGGCGAAGAGCATTTCCTGCGCACCGCAGCGGCGATGCTCGATAGCGAGGCGCAGGTGCTGCTCGGCCAGATCGGGCGGCTGCCGGAGGCGCGCATGTTGCTGATGTCGGGCCTGATGCTGGCCGATAAAGCCGCAGGGCTTGAGGATCAGCTGCGCGCCGCGCAAGACCGCGCCGGCGAGCTTCAAGCCCAGCTCGACGATCTGCAATCCAATCCCGCCAGGGTCGAAGTGCCGGTGGTGCCCGTCGAGGTTGCCGAAAGTCTGGCCGAGATCGCCGCGCGCACCGAGGCGTTGGCCGACCGGGTAGAGGAGCAAGCCTGATGCGACACGCTTTGATCTATGGGGCCGCGCTGGCGGGATGCCTTGGCATGGCCGGGCCGGTCGTGGCCGCCTCCGGCGCGCAGGCCGATATGCCCGATACTGGCTTTGTGCAATATCACTATCTATGCGAACGTGGCGTGCGTATTCCGGCGGTTTATATCAATGATTCCAAACCCCAGCGTGCGATCATCTTCTCTGGCGGACGGATGGTTGTCCTCGATCATGTGCGCTCGGCCGATGGTGCGCGCTATGCTGAAGACGGCGAGGGTGAGGCGGGTTACATCTGGTGGACCAAGGGGGCTGACGCAATGCTTGAATGGCGCTCCGAGGATGGCGAGGTGATCTCGATCCTCTCGGCCTGTCATACTGAGGATGACTAACCCGCTGTGAGAGATGCGGTCGTGGCTGCGTCGTCTTGACCGTCAAAAATATCCCCGCCGCGAGGATGCCTCCGGCGGGGATATTTGTTTTAAATCAGATGATTACTCAGCCGCCTTCATCTCAAAGCCCTTCTCGATCTGATCCGAGGGCGCGATGGGATATTCGCCCGAGAAACAGGCGTCGCAATATTGAGGGCAGGCATTGTCGCGCCCATCCGCCTCGCCCACGGCCCGATAAAGCCCGTTCAGCGAGATGAATTTCAGGCTGTCCACGCCCACCCAGTCGCGCATCTCGTCCTCGGACATCTGCGCGGCCAGCAGCTTGTCGCGATTGGGCGTGTCGACGCCATAGAAGCACGGCCAAGCGGTGGGCGGACTTGCGATCCGGAAATGGACCTCCTTGGCGCCCGCATCGAGGATCATATCCTTGATCTTGCGTGAGGTGGTGCCGCGCACGACCGAGTCATCGACCAAGATCACCCGCTTGCCGCGAATGAGCGAGCGGTTGACGTTGAGCTTGAGGCGCACGCCCATGTTGCGGATCTGCTCGGTCGGCTCGATGAAGGTCCGGCCCATATATTGGTTGCGCGTGATGCCAAGCGCGAAGGGGATGCCGCTTTCCTGGCTGAACCCGATGGCTGCGGGCGTGCCGCTATCGGGCACCGGGCAGACGAGATCGGCGTCGACAGGCGCTTCGCGGGCCAGCTCGACCCCGATCGCATGGCGGGTCTCGTAGATCGAGCGGCCTCCGATGGCGCTGTCGGGGCGCGAGAAATAGACATGCTCGAAGATGCAGAACCGGCCTTTGGAGGGGCCGAAGGGGCGCGAGCTGTCGATCTTGCCGTCCTGAATCACGACCATCTCGCCCGGGTCGATCTCGCGCACGAACTCCGCGCCGATGATGTCGAGCGCGCAGGTCTCGGAGCTGAGCACATAGCCTTTCTCGCCGATCCGGCCCAGCACCAGCGGACGCACGCCCAGCGGGTCGCGCACGCCGATCAGCTTGGTGCGCGTCATTGCCACGATGGAGAACGCGCCCTCGACCCGGCGCAGCGCATCGGCGATCCGGTCGGCATGTTTGCGCTGGATGGAGCGCGCCATCAGGTGGATGATGCATTCGCTATCCGAGGAGGATTGGAAGATCGCGCCCCGTTCGATCAGCTCGCGGCGCAGCGCATCGGCATTGGTCAGGTTGCCGTTATGCGCGACCGCACAGCCGCCCATGGAGAACTCGCCGAAGAAGGGCTGGATATCGCGGATCACAGCGCCTTTCGACCCGGCGGTGGAGTAGCGCACATGGCCGATGGCGACATCGCCGGGCAGGGTCTCCATCAGGCTCGATTTGGTGAAGTTGTCGCGCACATAGCCAAAACGATGCGCCGAGTTGAACCCGTATTCCGCATCATGGGCGACGATGCCGCCCGCCTCTTGGCCGCGATGCTGCAAGGCGTGCAGACCGAGGGCTACGAAATTCGCGGCATCGGTCACACCCACCACGCCGAAGACACCGCATTCTTCTCGCAGTTTGTCATCGTCGAACGGGTGGGCGAAATGAGTCTTGGAGGGGGCGGGGCAGGACATGGCTGGCAGCTCCGATGAACGCGGAAAAGAGAGGGGCGTTGGCGCCCATTTAAAGACAAACGCGAGAGGTGTTAACCCCTCGCGCCTGTAAAACAGTCATATGGCTGACATCAATTCGCGGTATCGGGCGTCAATTCATCGGTCCGCGCCGGTACAGGCGTTTCGGCAGGCGTGGCCGGGCAGCTCGAAACCAGCTCTTCGTAGCGCGCAACGATCCAGCCCGGCGCATCGGCGGGCATCGATTCGTCCATCTGCCCCGACATCCGGGCAAACACGGTGGCTGAGCGCGAATTGTCGACCATCGGCACCGGGTCATTGCCCATCACGCGGTCATAGACCACGAAGGCCACGGCCACGAGGATAACACCGCGCAGCACGCCAAAGAGAAAGCCCAGACCCTGATCGAGCCCGCCGAGCGCAGAGCGCTGAACGGCGGTCGCAAAGAGCGGCGTCAGGATCGAGAAGATCACCAGCGCGATGGCGAAGATCACGGCAAAGCCGCCGATCATGCCCAGCTCGCAGCTATTGCCGATGAACCGGTCGAGACCGGGGATCTGCTGCACCATCGGGCGGGCCTGATTGGCGAACATATAGGCCACGATGGCCGCGGCGATCCAGCCGATGATGGCAAGCCCCTCGCGCACGAAGCCGCGCGAATAGGCGAGGATCGCCGAGAGAATGATGACAATCGCCACGATGGCATCAACGATGGTGAACCCGTCCATTTGCGCTCCTCAAGTGGTCCGCGCTATCCCGCGCCGAACATCTCGCCTGTGAAAGTCACGAGATCACCCAGCTTGCGCAAAGCCATCCCGGTTGCGCCTTGGGCTTTTGTTCCCGCCGGCGCGATTGCCTGTGAAAAACCAAGTTTTGCCGCTTCTTTCAACCTGTTTTCCGCCTGACCCACGGGCCGGAGCGCACCAGATAGGCTGATTTCCCCGAAAATCACCATATCTGCGGGCAAAGCTGTGTCTTCTCGGGCACTCAATAATGCGGCGGCTGCGGCCAGATCGGCGGCCGGTTCGATCACTTTCATGCCGCCTGCGACATTTAAAAACACATCGAGCCCGGCAAAGGGAATGCCGCAGCGTGATTCCAGCACCGCCAGAATCGTCGAGATCCGCCCCGAGTCGAGCCCCACCACCGTGCGCCGGGGCGAGGCCAGCGTCGAGGGGGCAACGAGTGCCTGGATCTCGGTGAGCACCGGGCGCGTCCCCTCGATGCCTGCAAAGACCGCAGAGCCGGGATTGGGCTGACCGCGCTCCGATAAAAACAGCGCAGACGGGTTGGCGACCTCGGCGAGCCCCGTGCCTGTCATCTCGAACACGCCGATCTCCGAGGCCGGGCCGAACCGGTTCTTGACCGCGCGCAGGATGCGGAACTGATGGCCGCGCTCGCCTTCGAAATACAGCACGGTGTCGACCATGTGCTCGATCACGCGCGGACCTGCGATCTGGCCCTCCTTGGTGACATGGCCCACAAGGATCACCGCCGTGCCGCGCCGCTTGGCGAAACTTACCAGCTCATGGGCGGCGGCGCGCAGCTGGCTGACCGAGCCCGGCGCGCTCTCCACCCGGTCCGACCACATCGTCTGGATCGAGTCGATCACCACCAGATCGGGACGCTCGGCCTCCATCGTGGTCAGGATGTCGCGCAGGCTGGTCTCGGCGCCCAAGCCCACAGGCGCATCGGTCAGCCCCAGCCGGGCGGCGCGCATCCGCACCTGACTGGCCGCTTCCTCGCCCGAAATATAGAGCGTCTTGAGACCTTTGCGCGCGAAGGCGGCTGTTGCTTGCAGCAAGAGCGTCGATTTGCCGATGCCCGGATCGCCGCCTACAAGGATTGCGCTGGCCTGCACCAGCCCGCCGCCCAGAACCCGGTCCAGTTCGGGCATCCCCGCGAGTGCCCGCTTGGGGGCGGCTTCTTGGGTGTCGAGCGCAGAGAGCTGGATCAGCTTGCCCTTCGCCCCGCCCATCCCCGAGCCCGGCGTCTTCGACAGCGGGCTTTCCTCGACGATCGTGTTCCACTGGCCGCAGGCATCGCAGCGCCCCGACCATTTGGAGTGCAGCGCGCCGCAATCGGAGCAACGGAAGGAGGGTGCGTTCTTGGCCATGATGCTTTCTTGTCAGAGAGGTGAGAGCGGGGGTGCTGCGGGGCTCAGCTCCGCTCCAGATTGGCTGCGATCAAATCGGCACATTGCGCAGGGTGCGTGGCCGGGATCATGTGGCCCGCGCCTTTGATGCAGGCCACGCCCACATCCGACAGCCGCGCCGCGATCGCCTCGGCCACGCGCGGCATGGTGGGCGGCGAGCGATCCCCGTGGATGATCATCGCAGGCGCGTCGATCTGCTCGATTCCATCCGGCCGGGCGATCCCGGCGGGGTCCGCGAAATTCGCGCGCGAGATATTCTCGACCATCGGCATCGCGTCGATGAAGCGGGCGCGCTGTGCCTCGGTATAGGTCTCCCATGGCTGGCTGGTGCCCCATTCGCGCAAGAACCCGCGCGCCGCCGATGCGTAATCGCCCTCAGCCATCATCTGCTGAAAATGCTCTTGCTTGTCGCGCAGGGCTGTCAGCTCGGGATCTGTCTCGGGCAGGGCCGCAAACAGCACCGGCTCAATCAGCGTGAGCGAGCGCACGGCCTCGGGCGCGCCGACGGCGATGCGAAGCGCCACCGATGCGCCAAAGCTGTGCCCGATCAGATCGACGGGGCGCTCAATGAAGCTTGCAGCGATCCGCGTGACGAGGGTCTGGAACGCGCCCGGCTCCGCAGGATCGCCGCGCCACGGGGCTGAGAGCCCGTGACCGGGTTGATCGAACGCCACCGTCGAGAGCTGGTCTGCCAGCGGGTGCAAGGCCTCGGTCCACAGCTTGGCCGAGCCCAGCGTGCAATGGATCGCAAGCGCGGGCCGCGCGCCCGCACCAAAGCTCTGCCATGCCACCTCTGCGCCTTGTCGGATATCGCGCGGCATTCAAAGCGTCCCCAGATGCGCGTCGAGAAACTCCAGCCGGTCCTGACCGAAGAACCGCTCATCCGTCTCAGCCACGATATAGAAGGGCGAGCCGAAGGCGCCGCGCTCCTTGGCCTCTTCGAGATTGCGCTCATAGGTGATCGCGCCGTCAAAGAGGCCCGTTGTGACCAGATTGCCGTCAAACCCGTTTGCCTCGAGTTTCTCGCGCAACACCTCGTCGCTCGCGATATCGCGCTGCTCGACCCAGACCGCGCGCAAGATCGCATGGACCAGACCGCCGATATCGCCGCCGCCTGCCTTTTGCGCCGCGATCACGGCATAGGAGGCGGGCGCGGGGTTGGGCGGATAATTGGCGGGCTGAAACACCATCTCCATCCCGAGCCGGTCGGACCAGCGCTTGAGCTCTTGCATGCGATATTCCATCCGGCAGGCCGGGCGCTGCGCGGGCGCGGTGCCGCCCGTGGCCGCGAACATCGCCAGAAGATCGACCGGTTTATAGGTGATGGACGCACCATGGCGCGCCGCGATTTCCTCAAGCCGCAGGCCCGCGAGATAGGACCATGGGCTGAACACGCTGAAAAAGTAGTCGATCCGCGCCATTGAAACACTTTCTTGACCGTGGAAATTGCCGCCACGCTACCCCGGTGCTAAGGCAGGCGCAATCAACCGAATCTTGTCGGGGGGACCCGGCACATCTCTCGAGGAATTGGCCAGATGTCCGTCGTCACCGAACCCAAACTCATTTCCGGCAATGCCAATCGGCCGCTGGCGCAATCCATCGCGCGGCGCATGTCGATGCATCGCGGCATGTCGGTGGGGCTTGTCGATGCCCGCGTCGAGCGCTTCAACGATGGCGAGATCTTCGTCGAGGTCTTCGAGAATGTGCGCGGCGAGGATATGTTTATCATCCAGCCGACCTCGAACCCGGCCAATGACAATCTGATGGAGCTGTTGATCATGGCCGACGCGCTGCGCCGGTCCTCGGCAGCCCGCATCACCGCCGTGATCCCCTATTTCGGCTATGCCCGTCAGGATCGCCGCTCCAAGGCGCGCACGCCGATTTCGGCCAAGCTGGTGGCGAACCTGCTCACCGAGGCCGGGATTGAGCGCATCCTCACGCTCGATCTGCACGCAGCGCAGATTCAGGGCTTCTTCGATATCCCCGTGGACAACCTCTACGCTTCGCCGGTCTTCGCGCTTGATATCCTGCATCACTTCAAGGGCCAGCTGGACGATGTGATGGTGGTCTCGCCCGATGTCGGCGGCGTGGCGCGTGCCCGTGAGCTGGCCAAGCGCATTCAGGCCCCGCTCGCCATCGTGGACAAGCGCCGCGAGAAGGCGGGCGAGGTCGCGGGCATGACGGTGATCGGGGATGTCACCGGCAAGAAATGTATCATCGTCGACGATATCTGCGACACGGCGGGTACGCTGTGCAAAGCCGCCGAGGTGCTGCTGGAGGCCGGCGCGACCGAGGTTCACGCCTATATCACCCACGGTGTCCTGTCGGGGCCTGCGGTTGAGCGGGTGAGCAAATCGGTGATGAAGTCGCTGGTGATCACCGACTCGATCCAGCCCACGGATGCGGTCAAAGGCTGCGCCAATATCCGCATCGTGCCCACCGCGCCGATGTTTGCCCAAGCTATCCTCAACACGTGGTCGGGCACCTCGGTCAGCTCGCTCTTCGAGACCGAGACGCTGACGCCGATCTACGAAGGCATGTACAGCCAAGACTGAGGTTTAGACGCGCACCCGAACCCCCAAAGCGCGAGTTGCGGGGGGGAGGGACGCGCGGCCGATTTCACTACATCCTCACGCCTCGCGGTCCGCGCTTTGAAGCGTCTCTTCTGGGCGCGCAACAAGGATCTGGTGCAGATTATCCTCGATCCAATCCGCCAATCCGCGCACATGCTGGGCCACGTCTTGGCCCAGCGGCGTGAGGCAATATTCGACATGCGGTGGCACGACATCAAAGGCGCGGCGATGCACGAAGCCATCGGCCTCTAACGTCTGGAGCGTTTGCGTCAGCATCCGGTCGCTCACCCCGCCGATCATCCGCCGCAGCGCTGCAAACCGGATCGTCCGGCCCTGAAGCGCGATCAGCGTCAGCACGGCCCAGCGGCTCGTCACATGTTTCAAGATGTTGCGCGAGGGGCAGTCTTGCGCCAGCACATTGCCGGTCAACGCCCCCGAGCGCACCGCGTCACTGAGTTTGGGCATGGAATCTCCAAAACTAGGGGCTTAGGAAAAAAGCTTACACTTACATTTATGTACGTACTTACTTTTTGCAAGCGCCAAATCTATGTCTGACATTCAGCATAGGAGACGGCACACATGACACTTGCACTCACAGGCGCGACTGGGCAGCTCGGACGGCTCGTCATCGAGAAACTCACAGCGCTCAATCCCGCACAGCCCGTTGTCGCACTGGCGCGCAGCCCGGAGAAAGCGCGCGAACTTGGCGTGGAGGTCCGGCCCTTTGACTATGACCAACCCGACACGCTGGCCCCTGCGCTGGACGGCGTGGAAACCCTGCTTTTGATCTCTGGCAGCGAGGTTGGGCGGCGCGTGCCCCAGCATGAGGCCGTGATCGCCGCCGCCAAGACCGCAGGCGTGGGCCATATCGTTTATACGAGCCTGCTGCATGCCGATACCAGCACGTTGGGCCTCGCGCCCGAGCATCTCGCAACCGAAGAGGTGCTACGCGCCTCTGGGCTTGCGCATACGCTGTTGCGCAATGGCTGGTATACCGAGAATTACACAATGGGCCTGCCCGCCGCGCTGGAGCATAAGGCGCTGATCGGCTCGGCAGGCACGGGCCGGATTTCCTCGGCCACCCGCGAGGATTTCGCCGAAGCGGCAGCGAGAGTTGTTACGGATAAAACGCTTCAGGGCCGGACCTATGAACTGGCCGGGGATGACAGCTACACGCTGAGCGATCTGGCGGCGCTCTTGTCGCACCAGGCAGGCGTCGAGGTGCCCTATGTCGACATGCCCCCGGCAGAGTATGCGGCTGCCTTGGTTCAAGCGGGGCTTCCCGAGGGGCTGGCGGGATTCTTGGCGCAATGCGACGTGGAAGCCGCGAAAGACGTGCTGTTCGATGATGGCAAGCAGTTGTCACAGCTTTTGGGCCGCTCAACGACGCCGCTCGATATTGCAGTGGCGCGCGCGATTGGCTGAGACCTGCGCTGGCCGATAAAGACCCGCTGCGCGGCCCGTTTTGAGAGGTCGCGCAGTGCTCAGCGCGCGCCGCGCGCTCTCGGCGATTGGCGCGGCCCCACAGGCGCTGCTGGAGCGCCGTTGCGCATCGCTCTGGACATGGCGCGGCTTTGAGGTCACCCATGAGCGATGCGCCTCCTAAGTCTCACAGCCCTCGTCATGATCGCCTTTGCCGCCAATTCCGTACTCAACCGGATGGCGGTGCATGGGGCGGGCTGGGGGCCGGCTGCGACCGGGTTCGTGCGGCTGGGATCGGGCGCGCTGGTGCTGGTGATCCTTGCCCTGCGCGCTCGCGGATGGTCGGGGCTGCGCGTGAAGCCGGCGCATCTTGTCATGGGCGTCGCGACGCTTGCGCTTTATATGTACGGTTTCTCGATTGCCAGTGGCCGGATCGATGCGGGGATCGGGGCGCTCACGCTTTTTGGCATGGTCCAGATTACGATGTTTGCAGGTGCAGTTGTTCAGCGCGAGCCGATTTCGCGCTGGCGCTGGATCGGGGCGGGGCTGGCCTTTGCCGGGCTTGTCGTGCTGCTGGCACCCGGCACGCCCACGCGGATCGACCCGACCGGATTTGCGCTGATGGCGCTGGCGGGGATCGGCTGGGGCCTCTATTCGCTGGCGGGCGCGAAGGCGCGCGATCCGCTGGTGGTAAGCGCGCTCAATTTCGCGGTGACCACACCCTTGGCGCTGCTGTGGCTGGTGCTGGCGCAGGACTGGGGGCAGGGCGCGTCTTGGGGTTGGGGACCGGCGCTGGCCTCGGGAGCGATCACCAGCGGGCTGGGCTATGCGCTGTGGTATCGCGTCTTGCCGCAAATCCCTGCAGCACAAGCCGCAATCGCGCAGCTCAGCGTGCCGCTTCTGGCCGCACTTGGCGGGGCGCTGCTGCTGGGAGAGATCCCGGCCGGGCGGTTCTGGTGGGCCTGCCTGCTGGTCTTGGGCGGGATCGCGATCAGCCTGCACAAAAACCGTGCCGGGGCGCGTTGACACGCCTCGATCCGCCTCCTATAAGCCCGCCATCCCGGTAGCCCAAGCTGCCGGGTGCTTTATTGGTGTTGGTGGACCTCGCAAGAGGAAACCTGTCGCCGGGCTTATCACCCGGAGGAGGACAACGCCCTTCGAAACACGAAAGAAGGAGATCAGAGATGACCAAACGCACCTCTGCCAAGTACAAGATCGACCGCCGCATGGGCGAGAACATCTGGGGCCGCGCAAAATCGCCGGTCAACCGCCGCGAATACGGCCCCGGCCAGCACGGCCAGCGCCGCAAGGGCAAAATGTCCGATTTCGGCACCCAGCTGCGCGCCAAGCAAAAGCTCAAGGGCTATTACGGCGATCTGACCGAGAAACAATTCCGCCGCATCTACGCCGAAGCCGAGCGTGTGAAGGGCGACACCGGTGAGAACCTGGTGGGTCTGCTGGAGCGCCGCCTCGACGCGCTGGTCTACCGCGCGAAATTCGTGCCGACCGTCTTTGCGGCCCGTCAATTCGTGAACCACGGCCACGTGCTGGTGAACGGCAAGAAGGTCAACATCCCTTCGTACCGCGTCAAAGAAGGCGACGTCATCGAAGTGCGCGAGAAGTCGCGTCAGATGGCTCTGGTGCTGGAAGCCGTGCAATCGCCCGAGCGCGACGTGCCCGACTATCTCGACGTTGACCATAACAAACTGACCGCGACCTTCGTGCGCACCCCGGCTCTGGGTGACGTGCCCTACGCGGTTCAGATGGAACCCAACCTCGTGGTCGAATTCTACGCGAAGAACTGATCTTTCAGTCTTCGCCGCGATTTACGAAAGGCCGCGCCCGTTGGGTGCGGCCTTTTTCATGTCCGGATGGTGTGCAATGCGCAGCGTTGCATAGTCGCCGCGCCGGGCCTCTTGCGCGCAGGCCCGGGTGATCTTGCCCCTAGCCCTGCGCGTCGCGCCCCGTTAGAACTCGGGGGCAATTCGAGGAAGACACCATGACGAGTCACATTCGCCCGCAACCCGGTATCATGGAGATCGCTCTCTATCAGGGCGGGGCCTCCCATGTCGCCGGTCGCACCGATGCGATCAAGCTCAGCTCGAACGAGAACCCGTTCGGGCCGTCGGACAAGGCTAAGGATGCGTTTGCCAAATGCGCGCATACGATGCACCGCTATCCCTCGACGGATCACGTGCGGCTGCGTCAGGCGATCGGGGATGTCCACGGGCTGGAGCCTGACCGGATCATCTGCGGCGTGGGCTCGGATGAGATCATTCACCTGCTATGCCAATCCTATGTCGGAGCGCGCGATGAGGTGATCTTCACCGAACATGGCTTCCTGATGTATCGCATCGCGACCCAAGCGGCGGGTGGCACGCCCGTGCAGGTGCGCGAGCGCGAGCGCACGACCGATGTCGATGCGATCCTGGCGGCCTGCACCAAAAAGACCAAACTGGTCTTTCTCGCCAATCCCAATAACCCGACCGGCACGATGATCGGGCTGGCCGAATTGGAGCGGCTGGCGGGTGGTCTGCCCAAAGGGGTGTTGCTGGTCATCGACGGGGCCTATGCCGAATATGTCGAGGGCTATGATGGCGGGGCCGAGTTGGCCACGCGCCTGCCCAATGTCTTCATGACGCGGACCTTCTCGAAGATCTACGGCTTGGGTGGGCTGCGCATCGGCTGGGGCTACGGGTCGCGCGAAGTGATCGATGTGCTCAACCGGGTGCGCGGGCCATTCAACATGTCGACAGCGCAGCTTGAGACCGCAGAGGCCGCCGTGCGCGATCAGGATTGGGTCACCAAATGCCGCGATGACAATACGCGCCTGCGTGCGTGGCTTGCCGAGGCTTTGGCTGAAAAGGGTGTTCCGTCAGATACTTCCACCGCGAACTTCATCCTCGCGCGGATGGCATCCGAGGAAGAGGCTTCCGCCTGCGACGCGTTTTTGAAATCCGAAGGCGTGATCGTGCGCTTGGTGGGCGGATACAACCTGCCCAACTGCCTGCGCATCACCGTGGGCGATGAACCCTCGTGCCGCCGGGTCGCCCATTTGATCGGTGTGTTCAAGGCCAGCCAGGCCGGGGCGGGTGTATGAGCGAGCTGTATGAACGGGTCGCGCTGATCGGCATGGGGCTGATCGCCTCGTCGATGGCGCTGGCGATCCGCGAAAAGGGCTTGGCCCATGAGATCGTGGGCACTGCGCGCTCGGCCGAGACACGCGCCACGGCGCTTGAGCTGGGTCTGGTCGATGAGATGTTCGAGACCGCCGCCGAAGCCGTGGCCGAGGCCGATCTGGTTGTGCTTTGCGTGCCGGTGGGCGCGATGGAGGCTGTCGCCAAGGAAATCGGCCCGCATCTGGAATTTGGCACCACCGTCACCGATGTTGGCTCGGTCAAGCGCGCGGTGGTCGACGCGGTCGCCCCGCATATGCCCAAGGGCGTGCAGTTCATTCCCGGCCACCCGGTGGCCGGCACCGAGCAATCGGGTCCGCGCGCGGGCTTTGCCTCTCTGTTTGACAACCGTTGGTGGCTGTTCACGCCGCTTGAGGGCACCGATCCGGTGGCGCTGGAGCGGCTCAAGAACCTTGTCACGGGCTTTGGCGCGAATGCCGATGAGATGGCGGTCGATCACCACGATCTGGTGCTCTCGGTCGTGTCGCATACGCCGCATTTGATCGCCTATACGATGGTGGGTGTGGCAGATCACATTCGCCGCGTAACCCACGAGGAAGTCATCAAATATTCCGCTTCCGGCTTTCGCGATTTCACTCGGATCGCGGCCTCTGATCCGGTAATGTGGCGCGATGTGTTCCTGACCAACAAGGATGCCACGCTCGACATCCTGGGCCGCTTCACCGAAGAGTTGCTGACTCTTCAGCGCGCAATCCGGATGGGCGATGGCGACATGCTGCACGACTATTTCACCCGCACCCGCGCGATCCGGCGCGGCATCGTGGAGGCCGGGCAGGATACCGACGCGCCCGATTTCGGACGCGCAGCGAAGAAAGAGCCATGAAGCGCACGGGCCTGATCGGGCTGGTCGCGCTGATCGCCCTTGGGTCCTGCGGCCGGTCGCAAGAGCCAAAGGCGCGCTTTTCCTCATCGAATGCGCTTTGCGGCGTGCGCGGCATCGAGGGGCGCGTGATTGCGCCGATTGACGGGCCGGGCGCCTGCGGGATTGCCGATCCGGTGCAGATCACCTCGGTGTCGGGGATTGCGTTGAGCACGCCTGTGCGCGTCGATTGTCCTACCGCGATTGCCTTCAAGAACTGGGTTGATCACGGGATCAAGCCTGCGGCGCGCTGGCGTGGGCGCGTCAAGACGATCCAGATTGCGGCCTCCTATGCCTGCCGTCCGCGCAATTCGCAATCGGGCGCCAAGCTGAGCGAGCATGCTTTGGGCCATGCGATTGACGTGTCGGGGATTGAGCTGCGCAATGGTAAGGTCTTGACGGTGAAAGACGATTGGCGTCGGGGCCGGGTGATGAAGAAGATGCATGCCTCTGCCTGCGGCACGTTTGGCACGGTGCTTGGACCGAAATCGGACCGCTTCCACCAAGACCATATCCATGTCGACACGGCCCGCTATCGCAGCGGTCCCTATTGCCGCTAAACGCCTAGCCCTGCCGCAATGCGCTTAGGCTGGGCGCAGGGCCGAGCGGGATCGGTCCAAGCCGCATCTGGCCATCTTTGAATTCCAGCGGCACCTCCAGCGCGCCTTGCGGATCGTTTGCAGCCAGCATTTGCGCCACGCCCGTGATCAGGCTCACCTCGCGCCCGCCGATCAGCCCCATGCCTTGCGCCACCGAGATCCAGTTGCGCCATGTGGCCGAGCGGATCTTCAGCGTGCCCTCGGGCTGGCCATTGGCATCGATCCGCAGGTTGCCCTTGGCCGAGAGGTCATTGCCGCCCCAGCTCAGCGAAAGATCCGACAGCGCGAATGTCATCAGCTGCGGCGGTGCGGCCTGAGATGCGCTCAGTGCCACCGGACCGCTCAGACCCGCCAGCGCGTCGAAATGCAGCCGCGCGACCGTCGGCGGCAGATCCGCGCCGGGGGCGATTTTCTCGACCAGCGCATGGGGCAGGGTCAGGTTCACGGCCTCGGCCCCCAGCCGATAGGTCGCCCCCGGCATGATAAGCTGGCCCTTGAGCGCCGGATCGGGCAGCGCGCCTTGCGCTTTGTCCTCCTGCGCGACAGCCAGACGGATCTGATCGGCCTTGAGCGCGGACGCGCTTCCTTGCTCGGGCGTGAGCACCGGATCTTTGAGCACCGCCACCGCGTCTTTCAGCGGCAGATCGCTCGCATAGCCCACGCTGAGCGAGGCGCGCATATCCTGCTGATCGAGGCGATAGGCAGTGCGCCCCAGCGTAACAGTCTGGCCCGAGGGCACATAGGCGATCAGCTTATTGGGCGCATATCCCAGCGCAAAGAGCTGCGCGAGCGGTGCCGTCCACGACCAGAGCCCATCGGGGCTGCGCAGGCTCGGATGATCGAGGGTCAGATCGAAGCGCGAGGGAAAGCCCGCGATGGTGACATCCTGCGCATCGCCCCAGCCCTCAAGCCGGGCCTGCTGGACGACGCTTTTGGCCGTGTGCAAAATCTGACGCGAGCCATAAAACCAATAGCCCGAATAGGCGAGCACAAGAACCACCACGAGACCGATCAGTTTGCGCATCGCCAAAAGCCTCTTTGCATTCACATTCCTCCCCATGTAATCCCTTGGATCATGAACGACCAGTCTGACACTGACACGATCTGGATCTTCGGCTACGGCTCGCTGATCTGGGACCCGGGCTTTGATCCGGCCGAGCGCGCCTTGGCGCGACTGCCCGATTATGAACGCTCTTTCTGCCTGCGCTCGCTGGTGCATCGCGGCACGCCTGAAGCACCGGGTCTGGTGCTGGCGCTTGATGCGGGGCCGGGCGGATGCTCGGGCGTGGCCTATTCGGTGCGCAAGGGGCAGGAAGACGACGTCATGGCGTATCTGCGCGCGCGCGAGCTGGTCACATCGGCCTATCTCGAACGCTGGGTGCCGGTTGATCTCGAAGACGGGCGGCGTGTTACGGCTGTCACCTATGTGATTGACCGTCATCACGATCAATATTGCGGCGGGCTGACCGCCGAGGAACAGGCCGCGATCATCGCGCAATCGACCGGCGGGCGCGGCCCGAACCGGGACTATCTTTACAATACATCCGCGCATTTAGGCGAATTGGGCATCCCGGACTCCGCGCTTGATGCACTTGCGGCACGGGTACGCGAATTAACGTCTTAAGCCCTTGGCGCAGGCCGCGCGCCTCGCTAGGCTGAGCACGAACAGGCAAAAGAGGCAGGGCATGCACGAGCCGGTGCGGTTGGATCCGCAATTTTCACAACCCGTCCGTCAGGTGATCCTGATGGTACTGGTCTTGGTTCTGGTGGGCATTGGCGGATATTTCGCCTATTCCCGTATCTTCCCGATTTTCCTTGCCAATCCGTGGCTCAACGGGGTGATCGCGGGTGTCTTCGTCTTTGGCATTCTGGCCTGTTTCTGGCAGGTCGTGCAGCTTGTCAAAGCGGTCAACTGGATCGAGAGCTTTGCCGCTGACCGTCCGGGCCGTCCCGAGGTAACAGCGCCCTCGATGCTGGCACCGCTGGCCTCGCTTCTGGGCTCGCGCGAGGCACGCCGCGCGGTGTCTTCCAGCTCGGGCCGCTCGATCCTCGAATCCGTCGCAACCCGGATCGACGAGGCGCGCGACATCACGCGCTATATCGCGGGGCTTTTGATCTTCCTCGGTCTGTTGGGGACGTTCTACGGGCTTGCCACGACCGTGCCTGCGGTGGTCGAGACGATCCGCGCGCTGGCCCCCAAAGAGGGCGAAAGCGCGGTCGGTGTGTTCGACAACCTGATGAAAGGGCTCGAATCGCAGCTTGGCGGCATGGGCACGGCGTTCTCCTCCTCGCTTCTGGGGCTTGCGGGCTCGCTGGTGGTGGGGCTGTTGGAACTCTTTGCCAGCCATGGCCAGAACCGCTTCTACCGCGAGTTGGAAGAGTGGATTTCCTCGATCACCCGCTTGTCCTTCACCGCCCTTGAAGGGGGAGACGGCGAAGGCTCGATGGTGGCGGGGGTGCTCGATCACATGTCCGAGCAGATGGAGGGGATCCAGACCCTCTTCGTGCGCTCTGACGCGGGGCGGGTCCAGACTGAGGCGCGCCTCGCGCATCTGTCTAACGCGATCCATGATTTGACCGAGCGCATGGGGGCCGAGATCGACGCCCGCGCCGTGCAGGCCCGCGCCTTGCAACAGATGGCCGATGGGCAAGAGCGGCTGATCTATGCGCTCGATCAGCTTTCGGCGCGCACCGCCGAGGGCACGCCCGAGGCGGAATCGATGGCCGAAACCCGGATGCGCCTGCGCTCGATTGATCAGCAGATGATGCGGATGCTCGAAGAGGTGTCGGTGGGCCGGCAGGAAAGCATGGCCGAGCTGCGCCACGATTTCGCAGGGCTTACGCGCGCCATTCTTGGCTATAAACCGCATCGCGAGGACTGATCATGGCGCTCGCCCGCCGCAACTCGAACCGTTTTTCGGCCAATATCTGGCCGGGCTTCGTCGATGCGATGACGGCGCTGTTGCTGGTGCTGATGTTCGTGCTGTCGATCTTCATGATCGTGCAATCGGTGCTGCGCGATCAGTTGACCACGAAAGAGGGCGAGCTGGTTCAGCTCAATGCACAGGTGGCCAATCTGGCCCAAGCCCTGTCGCTGCAACAGACCCGGACCCAGCAACTGACCGGGCAGCTTGAAGATGCCAAAGATCAGGCCGATCAGCAAAGCTCGCTGATCGCGACGCTGACCTCTCAACTGGCGGACCGCAAGGCCGACCTTGCGGGCGCGCGCCAGAAGATCACTGAATTTGAGGCGCGCGTGGCGCAACTGATCGGGGCGCGCGATGCCGCGCAATCGGATGCGAGCGCCAAGGCCGATGAAATTCGCCTGAGCAAAGAGACCATCGCCGATCTGCGTGACAAGCTGAGCAAATCGGGCGATGCGGTTGCGGCCATGACGCTTCAACTGGAAGAGGCGCGCAAGAAGGCCGAGGACACGCTGACCCTGCTGGCCGCCGCCCAGACCGACAAGAAAGACCTGCAGGCTCAGCTCGACCAAAAACTCTCCGAGGCCGAGAAACAGGCCGCTCTCAAAGCCACGGCGCAAAAGGCGCTGGCCGAACAGACCCAGATTTCCGACGATGCGGCGAAGAAGGTGGCGCTGCTCAACCAGCAGGTCGCAGCGCTGCGCACGCAGCTTGGCCAGTTGCAAAACGTGCTCGATGACGCAAAGCAGAAAGACTCACAATCCAAGGTGCAGATCGACAATCTCGGACAGCAGCTGAACGCCGCTTTGGCCCGTGCCGCCTCGGAAGAAAAGAAGCGCGCCGATCTGGAAGAGGCCGCGCGCAAAAAGGCCGAGGCCGAGGCGAAGGATCTGCAGAATTACCGCTCGGAATTCTTCGGCAAGCTTTCCACACTGCTGCGCGGCAAGTCTGGCGTGAAGGTCGAGGGCGATCGCTTCGTCTTCTCTTCCGAAGTGCTGTTCCCGCCCGGCTCTGCCACGCTGTCGGATGCGGGCAAGGCGCAGATTGAACAGGTCACTTCGCTGCTCAACAATCTGCGCTCGGAAATTCCCTCCGATATCCCGTGGATCATCCGGGTGGACGGGCACACCGATGATACGCCGCTCTCGGGGACCGGCCAGTTCAAGGATAACTGGGAACTCAGTCAGGCCCGCGCGCTCTCGGTGGTCAAATATATGGTCGACAGCCTGGGCTTCCCGCCGCAACGACTGGCGGCCGCAGGCTTTGCCCAATTCGACCCGGTCAACACCGCCGACACGCCCGAAGCCCGCGCTCAGAACCGCCGGATCGAGCTGAAACTCACCGAGCGCTAAACCAAACCCCTTGCACAACTTCGTGATGGCGCGTGTGCACAGCATTGCCCCTGCGGCAGTGCGGGCGTAGTTCGTTTGACGCAACATAATTCCAGTTCAAGGGGGGGACAATGAAAGCTCTGACAAACTTGTCACAATTCGTCGGCAAGACATTCGCCATCTGGGTGCTGCTTTTCGCCGTGCTCGGGTTCTTTTTTCCCGCAACATTCAAACAGCTCGTGCCGTGGATCGTCCCGCTTCTGGGTCTGATCATGTTCGGCATGGGCCTGACCGTGAAACTCGCGGATTTTCAAGAGGTTGCCAAACGCCCCTATGAGGTGGCCATCGGCGTGATCTCGCAATTCGTGGTGATGCCGGGGCTGGCCTTCGCGCTGACTCGCGTGATCCCGATGTCGCCGGAAGTGGCCGCCGGTGTGATTTTGGTCGGCTGCTGCCCGGGTGGTACGTCGAGCAATGTGATGACCTATCTTTCCAAGGGCGATCTCGCGCTCTCGGTGGCCTGTACCTCGGTGACAACGCTGCTGGCGCCTCTGGTGACCCCGTGGCTGGTCTGGATGCTGGCCAGCCAATATCTGCCCGTCGATGCAAGCGCGATGGTGATCTCGATCCTCAAGATCGTTCTGCTGCCGCTGGCGCTCGGGATCATCGCACAAAAGCTGCTGCCCAAGGTCGTGGCGCGCACCGTGCCGGTGCTGCCGCTGGTCTCGGTGGTAGGCATCGTGTTGATCGTGGCGGCCGTCGTCGGTGCAAGCCAGGCCAAGATCGCAACGACCGGGCTGATGATCTTCGCCGTGGTGATCTTGCATAACGGACTTGGCTACCTGATCGGCTTTGGCGCCGCGCGGGCCTTCGGCCTGAGCCTCGCCAAGCGCAAGGCCATCGCGATCGAGGTCGGCATGCAGAACTCGGGTCTGGGGGCTGCGCTCGCCACCACCTATTTCTCGCCGCTGGCCGCAGTTCCGAGCGCGATTTTCTCGGTATGGCACAACATTTCGGGCGCGATTTTGGCGAATGTCTTTGCCCGGATGCGCGACGACGAGAGCACGATGCGCGAGACCGTCTCGGCCAAATAACAAAAACGGCGTGAGCGGGGGCGCGGCCCCCCGTTCGCCTGACGCCAAATTCCCCCCGGGATATTTCGATCCAGAGGAAGCCAGACACCGGCCTTCGAATTCGCGAAAATATCCCGGGGGGAGTCCGCAGGACGGGGGGCAGAGCCCCCCTTTTTGCCAAAGCGTCCAGCCAAATACCCGGATCACGCGTTCGCAGCCTCTCTTCGGTCGAACCCGAAACGTGATAGTCGGCTGTCTCAAGCTATTGGCCAGACGCTTTAGAAAGCGTCTTCGCCTTCGCCCTGATAAGCGCGCGCGAGATTGCCAAAGCGGGTGAACTGGCTCTCGAAGGACAGCTCGACCGTCCCGATGGGGCCGTGACGCTGCTTGCCCAAGATGACCTCGGCGCGGCCATGCACGCGCTCGGCCTTCTGGATCCATTCGGCGAATTTCGGATCGTCTTCCTGCGGTTTCAGGCGCTCGTGATAATATTCGTCGCGATAGACGAACATCACCACATCGGCATCCTGCTCGATCGAGCCGGATTCGCGCAGATCCGAGAGTTGCGGGCGCTTGTCTTCGCGGCTCTCCACCGTCCGCGAGAGCTGTGAAAGGGCCACCACGGGAATGTTGAGCTCTTTCGCGATGGCTTTGAGGCCCATCGAGATTTCGCCGATTTCCTGCACCCGGTTATCGCCGCGTCCGGTGCCGCGCAGAAGCTGCAGGTAGTCGACGATCACGACGTCGAGCCCGGCCGTCCGCTTGAGCCTGCGGCAGCGCGCGGCGACCTGACCGATGGGCAGGGCGGGCGTGTCATCGACATAGAGCGGGCAGGTTTCAAGCGATTTCGCGGCCTCGACGAAACGGCGGAATTCCTCTTCGGTCATGTCACCGCGGCGGATCCGCTCGGAGGGAACCTCGGAGGCTTCCGACAGAATACGGGCTGCGAGCTGTTCCGAGCTCATCTCGAGTGAGAAGAACCCCACGACGCCGCCTTCGACCGCGCCCTCCGTCCCATCATGCCGGCGACCGCGCTTATATGCCTTGGCAATGTTGAAGGCGATGTTGGTCGCAAGCGAGGTCTTGCCCATCGAGGGACGCCCCGCGAGGATCAGCAAATCCGATGCGTGCAGCCCGCCCAGTTTCTTGTCGAGATCGACAAGCCCGGTCGAGACGCCCGCCAGACCGCCATCGCGCTGATAGGCGGCGTTGGCCGATTGCACGGCGCCGGTCACCGCCGAGAGGAACGAGGTCCAGCCCTTTTGCGCCTGACCTTCTTCGGCCAGCGTATAGAGCCGCTGTTCGGCCTCGGAGATCTGGATCTTGGGATCGTCATCATCGATTGTCGGGCGTGCGGCCCGGGCCGAGATATCCGATCCCAGCTCAATCAAGCCGCGCCGCACCGCCATCTCATAGATCATCACCGCGTAGTCGCGCGCCGCATGGGCCGAGATTGCAGCGCCTGCCAGACGGGCGAGATAGGCAGGCCCGCCCAGTTCCTTGAGACCTGTATCGTCCTCCAGATAGGCTTTGAGCGTCACCGGCGAGGCCAGCGCGTTCTTCTGGATCTTGGCGGCGGCCACTTCGTAGATTCGCTGGTGGACCGGCTCGTAGAAATGCTCGGGTTTGATGACCGAGGCGACCCGGTCGAAGATATCGTTATTGGTCAGGATCGCGCCGAGAAGCTGTTGTTCGGCCTCGATATTATGGGGCAGGGCGGGAGCTGCCTCATTGCCGGGCGCGCGCTCGTCGGGGCGGTTGGTCTGGTCGTTCATATAGCCTGTCTCTCCCCGGATCATGACGGTTGATCTCTGCGCGTCTTGTAGCGAGTGGCATTCGAATTGGATATCTGGATATCTCTGTGGATAAGACGGCGTTTGCGCGTCAAAATTCGCTAGATAGAGGTATCTCTAGTGAGCAGGCTACCACATTTTGGGTGGACGCGCGAGGGTTGCGCGCAGGGCGGGGCTTTTACCCCCACCCCATCCACAGAGTTACCCACAAGAAAAACGCGCTGTCGCTGCGTCACTCAGGGTTTGCGAGCATCTTGCCAAGCGCGCGGCGCGGTCAGGAAGGCTTCGACCTCATTGAGAGTCTCGCGGCTAAAGCTCTCCTGCGCGCGGGCCTCGGCCAGCACGTCCCACCAGGTGCAAAGCGCATGCAACTCCACGCCATGTTCGCGCAGATTGGGCACGGTCTCGGGGAAGATGCCGTAATAGAAGATCACCGCCGTATGGCCGCATGTTGCCCCGGTCTCGCGGATCGCATCGACAAAGCTCAGCTTGGAGCCGCCATCGGTGGTCAGATCCTCAACCAAGAGCACGCGCTGGCCCTCGGTCATCACCCCCTCGATCCGCGCATTGCGCCCGTAGCCTTTGGGCTTCTTGCGCACATAGGTCATCGGCAGCGCCAGCCGCTCGGCCACCATCGCCGCAAAGGGAATGCCCGCCGTCTCTCCGCCCGCGATATTGTCGAACGCCTCAAACCCAGCCTCGCGCATCACGGTCACGGCCATGAAATCCATCAAGGTCGCGCGGATGCGCGGATAGGAAATCAGTTTGCGGCAATCGATATAGGTCGGCGAGGGCAGGCCAGAGGCCAGCGTGAAGGGCGTCTCGGCGTTGAAATGCACCGCCTCGATTTCCAAGAGCATCCGCGCGGTAAGCCGTGCCATTTCTTCTTTTGCGGGGTAAGAGCTGGGGATCATGATTTTGTCCTTTTGCGCAGGGTTTCGATTTCGCTCAAATATCCCCCGCGGAGCGTCCAACGCAGAAGGCAGGTGCCTCCGGCGGGGATATTTACACGAACTCGAAGCTCATTTCTTTACAGCCCAATAGACCGGGAAGCCCGGATCGAAAAGAGTGACCGGGCCTGCGCCGGTTTGCAGCTTTTCGGGCCATTGGGTGGGGGTGTCGGTTTTCTCAAGCGTCAGGGTCTCGGAATTGACGGGCAGGCCGTAGAACCGCGGGCCGTTTTCGCAGGCAAAGCTGCGCAGCGCGTCGAGCCGCCCTTCGGCCTCGAACACATGCGCCAGAAGCGGCATCGTATTGGTGGCCGAGAACACGCCCGCACAGCCGCAGGCGCTTTCCTTGGCGGGATCTGCATGCGGCGCGCTGTCCGTGCCCAAGAAGAAATGCGGATTGCCCGAGGTTGCGGTCTCGACCAGCGCGCGCCTGTGGCTTTCGCGCTTGGCCACGGGCAGGCAGTAGTAATGCGGTTTGATCCCGCCCACGAGGATATGGTTGCGGTTGATGATCAGGTGATGGGTGGTGATCGTGGCCCCCATATCATCGCCTTGGGCTGCGACATAGTCGACGCCGTCTTTCGTGGTCACATGCTCCATCACCACGCGCAGGCCGGGGGTCGCGCGGCGGATCGGATCGAGCACGGTGTCGATGAACACGGCCTCGCGGTCAAAGATGTCGACCTCGGGACTGGTGACCTCGCCATGCACGCAAAGCGGCAGGCCGATCTCGGCCATCCGCTCAAAGACCGGGCGCATCTTGTCGAAATCGCGCACGCCAGAGGCTGAATTGGTGGTCGCCCCTGCAGGGTAGAGCTTAACGGCTGTGATCAGTCCCGATTGCGCGGCGGTGGCCAGATCATCGGGGTCGGTCTCTTCGGTCAGATAGAGCGTCATCAGCGGCGTGAACCGCGCGCCCTCGGGCAGGGCTGCCAGAATGCGGTCGCGATAGGCAGCCGCATCGGATCCGCGCGTCACCGGCGGCACCAGATTGGGCATAATGATGGCGCGCGCGAAGTCGCGGGCGGTTTCGGGCAGCACTGCGTGCATCATGGCGCCGTCGCGCAGATGCAGGTGCCAATCGTCGGGGCGGGGGATGGTGATCGTGCTCATGTCACAGCCAATAGCGCGGCGCGGGGGGCAAATCCAGAGCTTTGGCGCAGGGCCGGTGCCAAAGCGGCCCTGCCGCATGGCTCTTCGATGCTGCACTGCAATAAACGCATGCCGGGTTTGAGGGAATGGCTGTGGTTAGGGCAGCAAGCCTCCCCTATGTTCTGACCCAAGGGAGGAAACGACCTGACCAGATCACGGACCCTCAGGAGGTTTCCAATGGCTTACATCACCACCGCTCACGCACAGCGCGCTGAAAAATCCGTATTCGCACGTCTCGGCGCTGCCGTTCTCGACGGTTTGACAACCTATATGGAGCGCCAGTCGCGTCAGTCGGAAATCGAGCGTCTCCACGCAAAATCCGATGCAGAGCTGGCCCAGATGGGCATCACGCGCGACCGCATCATCCATCACGTGTTCCGCGACCGCTTCTACATCTAAGCGGCATTCGGCGCGGCGGCGATGTGCATATGCATATCAGCCGCGCCGCCCCGCTCAGGCGGTGCCCATCTCAAGCGGCTGGGGCAGCTGAATGCCTTCTTCGGCAAGTTGCGTTTCCAGCGCCTCGTAGCGGGCCCTAAACCGTGGCCCGTTCAGACGCAGAGCGACGTTGCGACACACCAGCGCCTCCAGATAGGGGCGCTTTTTGTTTGCGAGCCGGGCATTGATCTGGCGCATGAAGCGCGGCAGATTGCGGCGGCTGCGATAGAGCGCCCAGAACATCGCGGGCGTGAAGGCGCCTTTGCAGGCGCCGATCAGGATCTCGTCGAGCACATCCATGTCGCGCAACATCCGCTCGATATTGTCGCCCAGATTGCGACAGCCCAGCAAGGTGACGGCCGGGCGCGCAAAAAGCGCCGCGTGCATCGCGTCATGTGGCTGGAACGGGTCGTAGAGGATGAACGCGGCGCCCACGCCATCCAGCATCTCTGGCGCAAAACCGTAGCGATCGGTGAAGGAGATACGCCGCATCGCACGGAACCGCTCATCCCAGCCCGTGATCGTGGGGTCGAGCGTGGCCTGTGGCTGAACTGCGATGACCGTGGCACCGGGCGCGGTGACCGAAAAGGCCGCCGCTGCATAGCCGCAGGGGCCAGCGCCGTAGAAGACCACGCGGTCGAAATCCTCGAAAAACGCCTCATCAACCAGACGGTCGAAATAGGCAAAGACGGTCGGGTCGCGAAACCATGTGTCGCGCTCGCAAATCAGCGAGAGCGAGGACCAACCGTTCTCCTGCGCGATCCGGAGCCCGCGCGGGAGCGCACCATCGCCGCTGGCCTCGATGATCTGCTGCGATTCGAAGCTGACAAGAAGCACCGGCGAATCGTCGTGAAACGCCGCGCAATGGGAGGGGCCCAGCGGCTCGAAATACCCGGTTTCCTCGACCGTTTGCGCAAGCCCTTTGGCCCAGTCGGTTTCGTTCAAATGTGCCATGATCGCCTGCCCGTTTCGGTCGATGTGCCTGCCGCGCTCCCGAGGGTCGGAAGCGGGGCGTTTGCCTGTAACGTTAACATAACCTCACCGTGTCAGAAATGAGGGGGAAGCAGGGAAATGTCGCGGTTTGTTCAAGGAGGCGGCCTAATCCCGCGCCCCATCTGCGATTGTTTCCTGCGCCGCTGCATTGGCCCGCAATCCCAACGCAATCATGTGCTGCGTGGCCTCCGGCGACAAGGGATGGCTGGGCGGGCTCAGCAGCAATCTGCCGAAGAGGGCGCGGTACTCCTCGCTTAGCATCAGCGTCGCGAAGCGCGCCTTGCGCCAGGCCACTGCGCGGGCATGAAGGCGGGCCAGCACCGGATCTGCGCGTAGGGAGGCGGTGCTGGCTGCGACCTGATCCGTGTAGCGCGCAATCGAGCGATCTTCCTGCGTGCTGAAATTGCGCTCGACCCAATAGGACATGTCGAACGGCCCCGCTTGCCGGTTTGAGCGGCCCCGGTCACATTTCACGACATAGGATTCCATCGACCCAAGCGCATAGTGATTGAGCTGCACCAAGCCATAGGGGTCTTGACCCAGCGGCGAGAATAGCTTCTGGCGCTGATAGATCCGCGGCAGTTTGCGCCCCGAGCCGTCCACCCAAAGCATCTCGCCCATGCGCTCGGCCACCGGCGCGCGTGGCCTGTGCACGCCGAGCTTGGCATAGGCGCCGCGATTGGCAAACAGCGTCTTGAACATCGAGGCGCGCCACGGCCAGATCATGCCTGGGGGCGCGCAGCGGGTGAATTGCTCGGATATAGGCCGGTCTTCGAACGCGACCCGTCCGGCATTGCCAAACAACCGCCATGTCATCGCAATCGCGCCTGCTGGCGCACAGGCCGCGATCAGGGCGCTCAAACTGCCATCGCCGGTTTTGACCGTGACGAATTCGTCGACATCAATCACCGCGATCCAATCGGCCTGCGCGACCAATTGATGGGCATCAGCCCGCTTGAGCGCCGCCCATTGCGGCCCCTCTTTCCACGGACCGGGATTGGGCAGATGCGTGAGCCAGCCAAGCTCGGCCAGACGGTCCAGCATCGCATCCGTGCCGTCATCGCAATCATTTGAGAAGACGAGGAAATCCGTAAAGCCCACCGCGCGATGATGGGCGAGCCATTCCAGCAGGAAGGGCCCCTCGTTCTTGACCGATGTAATCGCCAGCGCTCGCATGGGGGCACTCTGGCCCGAGCCATCCCCGCAGGCAAGCGCGAAAGGCCGCATCGACGCGCATGTGGCGGAGTGGGGACGCTCCGCGGGGGATATTTAAGTCAAGAGGAAGCGAGGAACTTTGCCTTCTTTTGATCTAAATATCCCCGCCGGAGGCATCCGACGTCTGCAGCGCGGCACGCCAGTCGTTCAATGCTCTGCGGCGTCGGGTTGCTCGACGGTAAAGAAGAAATTTTCGGGCAGCGTGCGGGTGTGCAGATCCTCAGGGATCACATGCGGGCCGGAGTTGAACACGGCCGAGCCGAAATGCGATAGCATCCGCGAAAGCGCCTCAAAGCGGGCCGAGGTCAGGGTCTGGTAGAATTCCAGCTGATCGGGCCGCGCCATCAACTCGGTGATCTTGGCGCGGTGGCACGCGAGCGCATGGGCATGGGCGGAGGCGATCTCCGGATCGGCCATCAGCGCCTCATATTCTGCGCGCGCGGCGGGCAGGCGCGGCAGGATCGAGGTATCTTCCTCGGCATTGTGGTTCATCCGAAACCAGTAGTTGAGCCCCTGATCGCGGTCGGTGTGATTGACGCGGCCGCGGTCGCGCTTGACGAGGAAGCTCTCCGCCGAGCGCACCGCGTAATGGTTGAGCTGGACCCAGTCATAGCCATAGGTCTCAAGCGTCGAGCGCCAGCCATTGCGAAACATCTCGCGCGGCATCGGTTGGCCCGAGCCGTTGAGCCAGCGCACCTGATCCCAGAGGTCGGGCACCAGCCCTTTGGGACGATGTACGCCCAGCTTTTTGTAGAGCGCAATATTGCGAAACAGCGTCTTAAAGCCCCAGGCCTGATGGGGTTTGCGCACGATCTCGGGGGCGGAGCGGGTGAATTGTTCTGTGATGAAGCGATCTTCAAAAGCATGTACATCATTATTGCCAAAGAGCCGCCATGTCAGCGAGATCATATTCGCCTCGCCCATCGCCTTATAGAGTGCGGGCAGGGTGCCATCGCCGATCTTGATATTGATGAACTCGTCCACATCCATGCAGATCGACCAGCCCGCATCGCGGATCACGGGTTCGTTCTCGGCGGCAGCGAGTGCTGCATGTTGGGGCTTCATATCCACCATCGAGCGGAACGGGTTCTCGCGATGCTGGACGATCCCCTTGGACTGCAACAGATCCAGCATCGTATCGGTGCCGTCGGTGCAATCATTGGTATAGACGAGAAAATCATCGACCCCGATGGCACGGTGATAGGCCAGCCATTCCAGAATGAACGGGCCTTCGTTCTTCATCGTGGTTACAATTGCGGTGCGCCCGGCATGGATCGCCTTTTTCGGTGCGGCCTTGAGCTTGGAGACCGGCGGGCGGATCGGCTTATAGCCCCAGACCTTGCGCGAAAGCTTCAACAGCGCCGGATCCTCAATCAGCGAGGTTTTTGGCGCAAGCTCTGCCGCCGAGGTTCCGGGCACCCGCAGCGCCATCGCGCGCCAGAACGTGTAGGGATGGCGCTGGTCGGGCTTGGCATAGCTCACGCGCAGCATCCGCCATGTGTTCTCCAGCCCCGCGCGCGCAGGCGCACAGCCCCAGCGGGCGATGCCACGGCGGATATCGAAGGGGCGGCAGATGTGATCGGGGAAGCGCTCGGGATGGCCCTCGCGGATCCGCCACGGATAGATCCGATGGCCGACCAGCAAGATCACGCCTGTCTCGGCTGCCGCTGCGGCCTCAAAGGCGGTGGGGGTGCCGGGTTCGACCGGGGTCAGCAGATCGGTCACATCCAGCACCAGCACTGAGGCGGCCTTCACGAAGAAGCGCCATTTTACCAGCTCGAAGATCAGCCCCTGACCCTGCGGCGCGCGCCACGGATCGGGCGCGGGCGGTGTCATCCGGTCTTTGCCCGGCGCATCGGGCGCAAGGTAGATATGGCTCTCGGGTCCAAGATCGGGCTTGCCCATCGGGATCGGGCATTCGAGCAGGATGACGGGAAGGTCCAATTCGCGCAGCGCCATGCCCGCATCGAGCGCTTGGGCGAAGGCCTCTGCGGTGCCGCTCGGGCTGTCGGGCGGGGCACGGTTGAGGATCACCGCGCCATCCGCGCCGTGGTGATCGTGGTGCCAGCTCAGCCAATCGAGCACGGTCTCGACGCTTTCCTCAAGGCGCTGGCCAAAGAGGCAATGCCGCCCGGCAAAGAGATCCCAATCGGGGGCGTCGGGATACACGGCGCGCAGCGATTGCGTTCCCGAGGCATCGAGTAGCGCGATCTGGGCGGGGCCGGGGCTGTCGGTCTCGAATACCCCCATTGCGCCACCGGCCACATCGCGCGCCTCGATCAACCGAGCGGCCCCCTCTGGCGAGGGGGTTGCGAATTGCGCGGCCTGTCCGGGATTGGACAGAAAAACCCGGAGATGATGACGGCCCTCGGCGCTCCAGCCCAAGGCATCAAGCTGTCCGGGCGCCTGCGCTTGGCTGGCTTTCATCTGCCGCCGGATTACCGTTTGCTTGGCCATTGGTTCGCTCTCCTGCTGCCTCGGGGGCGTTCTAGCACGGCTGTGCACGCCCGGGAAACGATCCCGTTCGGTTTGTCCCTGATTTCCATTGGAAAATGGCAAAGGCTCGGGCAGGATGCGGCGAAATCATGGAAATGCGGCGCAAGGCCGCTCAGCCGGGGGCAGGAATGGCACGCGAACGGGAAGTCGGGACGCTTTGGATCGGCGGTGCCCTGAGCTGGATGGAGCAGCTCTGTCTGAAAAGTTTTGTTGATGCCGGGCAACGCATCACGTTGTTTTCCTACGAAGATATCCCCAATGTCCCCGAGGGTGTCATTCGGCGCGACGGGCGCGAGATCCTCGATACGGATGACTTCATCAAATATGAGAAGAAGGACAGTTTCGCGCTCTTTGCCGATTATTTCCGCATCCACATGATCGCGCAGATACCGGGGATGATCTGGGTCGATACCGATGTCTATTGCTGGGCGCCGATGACCTATGAGAGCGATTATGTTCTGGGCTATGAACTGCCGGGTGAGTCACGGGTGAATAACGCGGTTCTGGGGCTGCCGCATGACTCGAAGATCGTCTCGCAAATGATTGATTTTATGTCTGATCGTTACGCGATCCCGTCGTTCTTGAAGAAAAAGCACCGCGCCGAATACGAGGCCGCGGCCAGCGCCGGAAATCCGGTCCATGTCAGCCAGCAGCCTTGGGGTGTTTGGGGGCCGATGATGCTCTCGCATTTCGTTGAAGAACTTAGCCTGCATGACCGGGTGCAGCCGCTTGAGGCGTTCTACCCGGTCACCTTTCGCGAGCGCACGATGATGATCCGCGAGGCCTCTAAGGTCGAAGGGGCGATCACCGATCAGACCACCGCGCTGCATCTTTGGGCCTCTAACAAACGCGAGTTGGGCTTGCGTTATGACGGCATTCCGCCTGCGGGAAGTTTCCTCGACAAGCTTTTGAAAAAACACGCCATTCGACCCGATTTTGCGCCGATCAAGGGGCGTGCGAGACTGGTTTTCGATCAGAAAGGCCCGGATCTGTCGCTGCTTGAGAGCGCGGGCATCTCCACGTTGTCATCGATTGCCGATCTGGGGGGGACGGCACCGGGGCTGGTGCTTGGGGCGCATGACCGTTGGGATTGCGACATCACATTGATCGATCTTTTGGGCGATGGCACATGGCCCGAGCAGCCCTCGGATTGGGTGGCGCAATACCGCGCCTATCTGGAGGAGCACGGCGTCGATCCTGCGCGGATCAAACGGGTCGGAGCGCCGGGCGATTTGCGGCCAGTGGATCTGTTGCTCAATATTGCAGGCTTTGGAGATGTGAACAAGGTCAAGCACTTGAGGCCCATTCTTCAAGAATCGCTTCATTCGGATAGCCACATGCTGATGGATATTCGCAAAGGCTCGGGGGCATTTCCCTTCCTCAAGGAGTTTGGCACCAATGAGCCGCTGGAGGAAAGCTCTGATGGCGGCGGTGGCAAGACCACGCGGATCGTCTTTACGCCCACACCGCCCGCCGAGCAGGTGAGCGACCCGGATTGGGCGGTGCTGGCCACAAAGCTGGCCGGGCCGGACGGCTTTTATATCGACAACGGGGCGCATAGTTTTCTCTACATGCCGCGCTCGCGCGACACGCTGGTGGTGACCTTCGACAATCTCGATATCGCGATGAACAAGCGCGACACGCGCAGGCCTTGGGGCTTCGAGTTCATCGAGAAACAGGGCTGGTCGATGCTGGGCGCGATGGCGGGCGGCTGGACATGGTATCGCGACGATTGGGTTGGCGCGCAATTTGACCGTCTGGCGCAGGAGGGCTTCTTCGCGCAGTTCAAACGCGTGGTGTTCTATGGCGCCTCGATGGGCGGCTATGCGGCGGCGGCCTTCTCGGCGGCCTGTCCGGGGGCCGATGTGGTGGCGATTTCGCCGCAATCCACGCTCGATAAATCGGTTGTGCCTTGGGAGACCCGCTACAAGGTGGCATGGGATCGTGACTTTTCGGGCAAATATGGCGATGCGGCGCAGGCCTCGCTCGCGGCGCGACGGGTGACGATCCTGTTCGATCCCTATGAGCCGCTTGATGCGGGCCATGTCGCGCGGTTCGACGGGGCCAATGTGATGAAGCTGCGCACGCCGCTTCTGGGCCACAGGCTCGGCTCGTCGCTACACCAGATGGGTATTCTCACGCCGATCCTTCTGAGCGCGCTGGAGGGCACGCTGAGCGAGGCAAGCTTTCACCGTGCCCTGCGCGCGCGCCGGACATTTCCGCGCTACCAGCGCGAGCTGTTCCAGCGCGCCGTGAAGGCCGGGCATAA
This sequence comes from Thioclava dalianensis, assembly GCF_000715505.1. Lineage (GTDB taxonomy): Bacteria > Pseudomonadota > Alphaproteobacteria > Rhodobacterales > Rhodobacteraceae > Thioclava > Thioclava dalianensis. The sequence goes on along the minus strand of NZ_JHEH01000001.1, from coordinate 153,613 downwards.
GAGACTTGCGCGGCGGATGGGGGCGGCGGTGCTGGCGCAGGGCGAAAATCGTGCGATCCGTCTTGCGATGCGCGATCTGGACTGAGCGCACCGCCAATGCCGCGCCGCAGCGCCTCACGCCGGTCTCACCAAACGCTGCCAGAAACGTGACCCCGAGGACAGTCTGTCGCAGTTTCCTCGGTTCGAATTTTGACCTACATCAAGGGCAGCACAAAGATACTCCCATATCAAAACGTGCAGCGGGTTCGAGATCTCCCAATCGTGGCTATTGCCAAGCGAACCCGACCGAGGATTGACGATCTCCCTCGTCTCTCCCCAATGCGCCGCAGGTCTCCCACCTGCGGCGCTTTTATATGGCGCCCGAGCTTTTTGATGCGAGCGATTCGGCGCAGCAGGTGTCCGCTCGGCCATGTCCGGACCAGGCTCATGCGGCGGGCATGAAAAAACCCTCCCCAGTCAGGGAGGGTTCGATCTGGTCTCAAGATGCGAGACGCCTAGCGGGTCGGGCCGATCATCATCACCATCTGGCGGCCTTCCAGCCGGGGCATGCTTTCGACCTTACCCAATTCGCCCACATCGTCGCGGACGCGGTTGAGCAGTTCGAGGCCCAGATTCTGGTGCGCCATCTCACGACCACGGAAGCGCAGGGTGACCTTCACCTTGTCGCCATTTTCGAGGAATTTGATGACGTTGCGCATTTTCACTTCGTAATCATGCACATCGGTGCCGGGCCGGAACTTGACCTCTTTGATTTCGATGATCTTTTGCTTCTTGCGCGCTTCAGCTTCGCGTTTCTGCTGTTCATATTTGAACTTGCCGAAATCCATGATCTTACAGACCGGCGGATTGGCATTGGGCGAGATTTCCACCAGGTCCAGCCCGGCTTCCTCGGCCATGCCCATGGCTTCTTGCGGCGTCACGACGCCGACATTTTCGCCCTCCGCCCCAATCAGGCGGATTTCGTTAGCGCGGATTCGACCGTTGACTCGGGGTCCGGTATCACGGGTCGGCGGGGCGTTATGAGGTCTGCGGGCTATGGTGGGAATCCTTATGTAGCCAAACGATATTTCTGGCGCGAAACATAAGCCTGCACGGGCGCGCTTTCAACCGCAAAGCGCGTGGAACCGAGATACGGCGCCGCGCGTTCCAACCCGCAGGTTCATTTATCGAAAATCGCGCTCTTTAGCGCGCGTTGTCAAAGGACCGCAGACGCTGCGTTTTGGCGCGGAGAATTAAAGAGGTGCAGATCGGTCTGGCAACGGTCCGCGCGCGTTTCATGAAGGAGATATCAGCCATGAACAAGAATGCAGCTCTCGCGGTCGTCCTCGCCCTTGTCGCAGCAAGCGCGATTTATCTGACGACATCGAAGGACCCGTTGACCAACACGGCCCCAGCGGAACAATCCAGCTCGGAGCAGACGCAAGCGGCCTCTTCGGGCAATGATGCGACCGCCGCCTCCAGCGATGCGAGTTCCATGAGTGCTGCGGCTGACGATGCGGCCAGCAAGGCAAAAGAAGCGGCGGCGAGCGGCTCCGATACCGCCAGCACCACCGCCGCGAGCACCGACACCAGCGACTCCGACAACGCGGTAGCGCAGGCGACGGATGCCGAAGCCGCGGCCAGCGATTCCGTACAGGCCTCGGACAACAAATCGGTCTCGGAGGCCAAGACGGCGGCAGAGGCGGCCGGCACCGCGGCAAATGACGCCCAGCGCGCAGCCAGCGAGGCGGCGCAGGCGACCACCGATATGGCGAGCGACAAGGCCACGCAGGCTGCATCTGAGGCCGCCGCCGCCGCCACCAAAGCCGCGCAATCGGCAACTGATGCCGCCAATGCCGCTGCAGATGCCGCCGCTCAGGCGACCAACAATGCCGATAACAGCACGACCCAAGGGGCTGCGAGTGCCGCGCAATCGGCCGCTCAGGCCGCGACACAGGCGGCGGATGCGGCCTCTGATGCGGCATCGGCTGCGACCAACGCCGCACAAACGACCAATCAGACCGCGCAAAGCACCGAGGCCAATGCCCAGGCCAATGCGCAGATCACCGGGCAGGGTAGCGAGCCGGGCGCGAGCGAGGCGGCCAGCGCGCTCACCGTTCAAGGGTTCAACGCGGATGAGCTGGAGACGATGATCGACAACTCAGCTTTGCCCGATGCAACCAAGACCCAGCTTCAGACCGCCGTCGAGAGCGCGCGCACCAATCCCAAGCTTGTATCCGGGGTTGTCGATCAGGTCCGTGCGGCACTTGGGATGTAAGTAGTGCGGGAGTAAGCCTGAGGCGCGCCCGTCCGGTTCAGGGCGGGCGCGTCTTCACACCCTGGGGCTTTGGAACGCAGGTTGCAGCGCGCGCGTTCTGTCACAGAACCCAAAGAGATTTACGATCCAAGGAGCGCTGCCGTGACCCATGATCTCACCCTGCAATCGATCCACCCCGTCACCCACGACACCTATCATCTGAGCTTTCCGCGCCCGGAGGGCTTTCGCTACACCCCCGGTCAGGCCGTGGATGTGACGCTTCTGCGCGAGGGCTGGCGGGACGAGGCGCGCCCTTTCACCTTCGTCAACAGCCACGAGGCGAGCACGCTTGATTTCATCATCAAGAGCTACCCGGATCATGACGGTGTGACGCGCCAGATCGCGACGCTGGAGCCGGGCGAGCAGATCCAGATATCCGAGCCATGGGGCGCGATCCACGATGCAGGACCTGGCACGTTCATCGCAGGAGGGGCGGGCATCACGCCCTTCATCGCGATCCTGCGCGCCCGGCTTGAGCGCGAAGGCACGCTTGAGGGCACGACGCTGATATTCTCCAACAAACGCGCCGAAGACATCATTCTGCGCGAGGAGTTCGAAGCGATGGAGGGGCTGAAGACGGTCTTTCTCGTGACCGATCAGGACGCACCGGGAGAGGGCGTTCATGCGGGGCGCCTCGATCACGGGTTCCTGCGCCAATACGCCACCGCAGAGGCCGCACCGTTCTATATCTGTGGTCCCGACGAGATGGTGGATGACGTGGAAAAGGAACTCGTCTCCTTTGGGATCAGCAACGCGCAGATCATCCGCGAAGAGTTCGACTAAGATCCTCTCAAAATTCAGTCACGGCGCGGGCGCGAGTCCGGCCTTGCCGCATCACGCCCCCGACACGACGAGTTGTCTTCGCGTGTTCCCCGATCACGGCTAACCTCTTGCAACAGCTGCACAGTTTTGCGGGCCGCTGCTTTCATAGGGATATTCGGGGGGATGAAAATGTATAGAGTGGTGAAGACGCTTGGGCTCGCCTTGGCGCTTGGCCTGCCTGCGCATGCGTGGGCCGGAGAGACGGTAAACGTACCAATTGGCACTAAGTGGTTTGCCTGTCGTTTCCACAAGGCCGCGCATGATTATATTTTGCCCGAGAAGGTGCAGATGGCGCATCTACCGAATGGCAAGTGGCTGGCGCTCGATACGATGACCTATCGCATTCACCACACTGCCGATCACGCGCGTGTCACGACCGATGACCCAAAGCGGATCACCTTTGGTTGGAAATTCACTAATATGACGTCCAATATCAACCACTTCGCGCCGCTGATCGCGATGCGGTTGACGCTGGTAAAGGGCTCGCGCGATGCGACGCTGTCGATGCGCCCGGAGGGCTATCGCTCAGAGATTGCCTTTGGGAGCTGCGACACACCGCAGGTCATCCACTAGGGACGTAACTCGTAAGGGCAATAAGCTTTACGATCTCAGAGCGTTATGCGGCGGCGTTCACACGCCGTCGCCGACAAAGGCCTTTTCCACCACATATTCGCGCGGCTCGGAATTTGCGCCCTCATGCAGCCCAAACCCCTCGAGCACCGCCATCACGTCCTTGTTGAACGCAAGGCTGCCGCAGACCATCGCGCGGTCGGTGGTCGGGTCCATTGGCGCCAGATCGAGATCCTTGAACACTTTGCCATTGGCGAGGTTGTCGGTGATCCGCCCCATATGCGGGCTCTCTTCGCGCGTCGTGGTGGGGTAGTATTTCAGCTTGCCCTCGACCATCTCGCCGATCAGCGGATCGTTGATCAGCCCCTCGACCAGTTCGCGGCCGTAATCCAGCTCCGCCACCGTGCGGCAGGTATGCATCATCACGACCTCGTCGAATTTCTCGTAGGTCTCGGGATCGCGCATCAGCGAGGCGAAGGGCGCAATCCCGGTGCCGGTGGCGAGAAACCACACCCGCTTGCCCGGCAGCAGCGCATCGATCACCAAAGTGCCCACGGGTTTGGGGCGCAAGATGATCTCATCGCCGGGCTGGATATGCTGCAATTTGGAGGTCAGCGGCCCGTCGGGCACTTTGATCGAGTAGAATTCCAGCTCTTCGTCCCAATTCGGCGAGGCGATCGAATAGGCGCGCAAAAGCGGCTTGCCGTTATCGCCCATCAGCCCGATCATCACAAATTCGCCCGAGCGGAAGCGCAGGCTTTGCGGGCGCGAGACGCGGAAGGAAAACAGCGTATCGGTCCAATGGGTGACGGCGGTCACGCTCTGCGCGTCGGGCAGGGTCTTGAGCTTGGGGATATCGGTCACGGGGGCGTCTCTCGTTGAATTGGGCGTCGCGTTCCGGTCAATTGGCCAACAGGCGAGAGGCCAGTGACCGGGGGCTTGAGCGGAGGCAGACGCGGCTTGGCCGCGTCATACCCAAGAAAATCTCGCAAGAAAACCCATCTGGCGCATCAATAGCGCAGATCGAGCCGCTCCAGCCCGTGGAAGTGATAGAGATCGGCATAGCGCGGTTTGCGCGTCAGGCTCAGCGCGGGCAGGCGCTCGAACAGGATCGGCAGCGCGATGCGCATCTCAAGCCGGGCCAGCGGCGCGCCAATGCAGAAATGCGCCCCCGCGCCAAAGGCGAAATTGGTGCGGATCGGGCGGGCGGGGTCAAAGACCTCCGGCTCAACCCATCCCGCCGGATCGCGATTGGCACCCGCAAGCAGCAAACCTACCTGAGAGCCCGCCCGCATCACCTGTCCTTGAAACTCCACATCCTCATAGAGCCAGCGCGTGAACAGATGCAGCGGCGGATCGAAGCGCAGGATCTCTTCGAGCGTGCCGTCAATGCGCTCAGGCGTCAGCCAGATTGGCGAGATGTCCTGCTCGATCAGCGTCTTCACCCCGTTGCCAAGGCTGTGCACGGTGGCCTCGTGACCCGCATTGAGCAGCAAGATCACCGTCGAGATCAGCTCGTCGCGGCTCAGATGGCTGCCATCTTCCTCGGCGGCGATCAGCACCGACAGCAGATCCTCGCCCGGCGCCTTGCGCCTGCGCGCGATCAGCGCATCGAGATAATCGGTGAACTCCTGCGCGGCATTCGCCGCCTCGCGCTCATGGCTGTCCTCGCGCCGCGCCTGATACATCTGCACCATCGCATTGGACCATGCCAAAAGCTGTGGGGCATCGCTCTCGGGCACACCCAGCAGCCGCGCGATCACGATCACCGGCAGAGGCTTTGCGACATGTTCCAGCAGATCGCCGCCGCCCTCGGGCATCGCGTCGATCAGCCGGTGGGTCAGCGCTGCGATCTCGGGGGCGAGGGCTGCAATCCGCGCGCTCGTGAAGGCTTTCGCGACCAGCTTGCGCAGACGGGTGTGGCGCGGCGCCTCCAGCTCCAGCATGGAATGACGCTCAACCGCGTAGAAGGCCTCAAGATGTGCAGGGGCCGGGCGCGCCATCTCGGGCGGGGCCTCGCGTCCCAGACGCCGGTCGCGCAGCGCCATCGTGACGACCGCGGCCCGCGCGCTCACGGGCATCTTGTATTCGTGCCACATCACGAAAGGGCCGCCCTGCCGCACCCGGTCGTAAAACGGGTAGGGATTTTGCACGAAGCCCGGATCGAGCGGGGATTGGGTCAGGGTCTGCATAGGCGCTCCGGTTGGTCTGATCCGCAAATTGGACCGATCGGGGGGGCGCGCGCAAGCCGCGCGCTTGCACTTTTGCGCGGCTCGGGTCACGACTATGCGCAAGGGAGAACTGCGCATGCTCAAGATCACACCCATCACACAGACAGACCGCGCTGCGTGGGAGCCATTGTTTCGGGGCTACTGTGCCTTTTACAAGAGCGATCCGGAGCCCGCGATCGCGCCTGTCTGGAGCTGGATTTGCGATCCGCAAAGCGGGTTGCGCGCCGCGCTTGCCCGCGATGCGTCGGGCCGGGCCTTGGGACTTGTGCATTGGGAGGTGATCCTGCGCCCGCTCAAGGGTGAGACGATCTGCTATATCCATGATCTCTTCGTCGATCCGGAGGCGCGCGGAACAGGCGCGGGCCGGGCGCTGATCGAACATGTGCAAGGCGCCGCGCGTGAAGCCGGGGCCGGGGCCGTGCGGCTGGCCACTCAAGAGGGCAATGCCACTGCACGCAGGCTTTATGACCAGTTTGCCCCGGCATCCGATTTTATCCTCTACACTTTCCCGACATAGCATGGCGTTAAGGGTTGCGCTTTTGCTGGTCTGGATCGCGCTGACGCTTACGGCATCGGTGACGGCATGGCGGATCTCGGCGCGCGATGGGTTGGCCCGGGTCGAGGCGCAGGGCGTCTCGGATCTGCGACTGGCCTCGGATCGCGTGGTCGGCTCGCTTTTGCAGTTTCGCGAGGTCGCTGTGCTGGCCGCCGGTCATCCCGAAGTGGTCGCGTTGGCGCGGAAATACCGGCACAAAGACGCGGGCACCAACACGCGGCGCGACGCAAAGGTCAGCCTGACATTGCAGCGTCTGGCCGATCATGCGGGCGCGCGCGATATCCGCCTGATCGGAACGGATGGCACGGTGTTGGCGGGGCCGCCCGACGGTCCCCAGAAGGTCGCGATCACCCGCGCCTTGGCGCGGGCAGAGCAAGGGGCCACGGGGTTCGATCACCGCATCGATCCGGCCAATGGCCAGCGGATTTTCACTTTTGCCACCCCGGTGTTTGCCCCGCAGGGCGGTGTGATCGGCATTGTCCAGCTGCGTCTGAATGCGCGCAATGTCGAGGCGGAGGGACGCGGCAATCCGGTGCCGGTCTGGTTCACCGATGCCGATGGGGTCAGCTTTCTGACCAATCGTACCGATCTCGTGCTGCTGGCGCCGCAGGGCGTCACCCCCGATCCTGCGCATTACCCGCCCGGCTCGACCACCCCCTACGAGCCTTTCACCCGCCGCGAGCTTCTTGGGCGCGTGCTGGTCTCGGGGGAGGGTTCGCTGCGCGGGCCGGGGCTGGAGATTTCGCGCCATCTTCCGGTGATCGAGATGACCGGTCATGCGTTGGCTGTCACGGGCTCTGTGACGCGTGCGGCGCGCTTGGCGGCACTCTCGACCGCTGCGGGTTTTCTCGCGGTGGGGGCCGTGCTGTTTGCGCTTTGGGAGCGCAGGCGGGCGCTGGCCGAGGCCAATGCCGCGCTTGAGGCTCGGGTGACCGAGCGCACCGCCGAGCTGCGCGATACCAATGCCGAGCTGCATCGCACACAGGCCGAACTGGTGCAGGCGGGCAAGCTCTCGGCGCTGGGGCAGATGTCGGCGGGGATCAGTCATGAGCTGAACCAGCCTTTGATGGCGATCAGCTCATATGCCGAGAATGCCGAGTTGCTGCTGGAGCGCGGGCGCGCGCAAGAGGCGGGCGCGAGCCTGACCCGGATCGCCGAGATGGCCCATCGTATGGGCCGTATCATCCGCAACCTGCGCGCCTTTGCCCGGCAGGAAAGCGCGCCTGCCACGCCCGTCGAACTCGCCGCAGTCGTGGACCGCGCGCTGGAGATGCTTGAGACGCGGATCGAGCGTGCCGGTGTGCGCCTGATCTGGCAGCGTCCCGAAACTGCGGCGGTGGTGCTGGGCGGTGAGGTCCGGCTGAGCCAAGTCGTGCTCAACCTGCTGTCCAACGCGCTCGATGCGATGGAGGGCCGCCCCGATCCGCAAATTGAGATCGTGATCCGCCCAGCTGACACGTTGATCTGCCTGTCGATTACCGATAGCGGCCCCGGCATTGCCGATCCCTCGCGGATCTTTGATCCGTTCTATTCGACAAAAGAGGTCGGCACCGCGGAAGGTATTGGCCTTGGCCTGTCGATTTCCTATGGTCTGATCCAGGGCTTCGGCGGCTCCTTGCGCGGGGAAAACCTGCCCGAAGGGCGCGGGGCGCGATTCACCATAGAGCTGCGCGCAGCACCGGACGGGGAGGATAGCGCATGATGCGGCGGGTGCTGCTTGTGGATGATGACCGCGCGGTGCGCGAGGCGCTTGGTCAGACGCTCGAGCTGGCCGGGCTAAGCCCCACGGTCGCGGGCAGCTATATCGAGGCCAAGGACCATATCGGTCCGGGCTTTGAAGGGGTCGTGGTGACCGATATCCGGATGCCCGGCAAGGACGGCTTTGCGCTGCTCGATCTGGTCCAGAGCGCCGATTCCGAGCTGCCGGTGATCTTGCTCACGGGCGAGGGCGATGTGCCGATGGCGGTGCGCGCGATGGCGGGCGGTGCTTTTGATTTTCTCGAAAAACCCTGTTCGGGCAAGGCGTTGCTGGCTGTGGTCGAGAAGGCGCTGGAGACCCGAGCACGCGTCATGGAGACCCGGCTGTTTCGCCGTGAGGGTAAGCGCGGCGATGCGGCGGCGCGCATGCTGGTGGGGCATTCGCCTGTGGCAGAGGCCCTGCGCGAAGGGGCAAGGCGGGCCGCGCGCTCGGGCGCCGAAGTGCTGATCACCGGTGCGCCGGGGGCGGGCAATTCCAAGATTGCCGAGGTCATTCACCTTCTATCGGCCAATGCGCGTCGTCCCTTCGTCAAGCTTGCGGCAGCCGGGCTCACGCCCTCTGCGCTGGCCGATGGGTTCACGCAGGCCGAGGGCGGCACGCTCTATCTCGATGAGGTCTCCGATTTGCCGCAGCCCGCGCAATTCGCGCTCATCGAGCTGTTGGAGACCCGGCCCGCGACGCGCGCGATTGCGGGCACCTATCGCGACCTTGCGGCCCTGTCGCGCGCGGGCGGGTTTCATCCCGATCTCTACTGGCGGCTTGAGGCGCTTTCGCTGCGCATCCCCTCGCTGTCTGAACGCCCCGAGGACATCCCCGATCTTTTCCGCCATTACGTCGCCACCGCATGCGAGCAATCGAACCTGCCGATGCCGCAGATCCCGCCGCAGTTGACCGCAGAGCTGATGGCGCGCGACTGGCCGGGCAATTCGCGCGCGCTTATGTCCGAGGCGATGCGCTTTGCGATGGGGCTGGGCGCGGGGACGGCCCCGCCGGAAAGCCTGGGCCTCTCCGAGCGCATGGCGGCGGTCGAGAAATCCCTTCTGGCCGAAGCGCTGAGCCGGGCAGGTGGCAACGCCACCGAAGCCGCCGTCGCGCTGAAACTGCCCCGCAAGACATTCTACGACAAACTCACCCGGCACGGTCTTCGGCCCGAGGATTACCGGGACTAAGGGCACGGTGCCTGACACGTCGTATCCGTCGCGGCCTCAAACCTTTGGTGCGTGCCTCTTGCCGAGCACTTTCTTCGATGGGAAGTCGCCACATGCAAGCGAGATCAGCGGCTCTGGCTGGGGCTACCAGATGGTCAATATCCCCAGTCACGAAAAAGGGCGCCTCGCGGCGCCCTTTTCATAATCCGGTCTCAGTTCCCTCAGTCGCCTGCGCGGGCGGCGCGTTTGCGCTCATGGGGGTCGAGATGTTGTTTGCGCAGGCGGATCGCCTTGGGCGTCACTTCGACCAGCTCGTCATCGTTGATATAGGCAATGGCCTCTTCGAGGCTCAGCCGCACCGGGGGCGTGAGGCGCACGGCCTCATCGGTGCCCGAGGCGCGCACGTTGGTCAGCTTCTTGCCCTTGAGCGGGTTGACCTCAAGATCGTTGTCGCGCGAATGCTCGCCGATGATCATGCCGGTATAGACCTGCTCTTGCGCGCCGATGAACAGCTTGCCGCGATCTTCGAGGTTCCACAGCGCATAGGCCACAGACACGCCGTTATCCATCGAGATCAGCACGCCCTGACGACGCCCGTCGATCGGCCCCTTATAGGGGGCCCAGCTGTGGAAGATCCGGTTGAGCACGCCATTGCCGCGCGTGTCGGTCATGAACTCGCCCTGATAGCCGATTAGCCCGCGCGAAGGCACCAAGGCCACAACGCGCGTCTTGCCGCCGCCTGCGGGGCGCATCTCGGTCAGCTCGCCCTTGCGGGTCGAAGTCAGCTTCTCGATCACGACGCCGGAATATTCGTCATCCACATCGACGATGACCTCTTCCATCGGCTCGACGCGCACACCGTCCTCCTCGCGGAAGATGACGCGCGGGCGCGAGATCGACAGCTCGAATCCTTCGCGGCGCATGTTCTCGATCAAAACGCCCATCTGCAATTCGCCGCGGCCCGAGACCACGAACGCCTCGCCGCCGGGGGTGTCCTCGACCTTGATTGCGACGTTGGTTTCGGCCTCTTTCATCAGGCGCTCGCGGATCACGCGGCTTTGCACCTTCTTGCCGTCCTTGCCAGCCAGCGGGCTGTCATTGATGCCGAAGGTGACGGAGATCGTCGGCGGATCGATCGGCTGGGCCGGGATCGCCTCTTCCACTTCGGGCGCGCAGAGCGTGTCGGCCACGGTCGCCTTTGACATGCCAGCGACGGTGACGATATCACCCGCATGGGCCTCGTCGATCGGCTGCTGACCAAGGCCACGGAAGGCAAGGATCTTGGTGGCGCGGAAGCTCTCGATCCGCTCGCCGGTGCGGCTTAGCGCCTTGAGCGTGTCGCCGACTTTCAGCGTGCCCGCCTCAACGCGACCCGTCAGGATGCGCCCGATGAACGGGTCGGCGCCCAGCGTGGTGGCCAGCATGCGGAAGGGTTTGTCGTCATTGGCAATCTGCTTGGGTGCCTCGACATGTTTCACGATCAGATCGAACAGCGCGGTGAGGTTTTCACGCGGACCGTCCAGCTCGTTATCTGCCCAGCCGCCGATACCCGAGGCATAGACATGCGGGAAATCAAGCTGCTCGTCGCTGGCGCCAAGATTGGCAAAGAGGTCGAACACTTCATCGAGCGCGCGGTCGGGCTCGGCTGCGGGCTTGTCGACCTTGTTGAGCACGACAATCGGCTTGAGCCCGAGCGCCAGCGCCTTGGAGGTCACGAATTTCGTCTGCGGCATCGGGCCTTCGGCCGCATCCACCAGCAGGCAAACCCCGTCGACCATCGACAAGATGCGCTCAACCTCGCCACCGAAATCGGCGTGGCCGGGGGTGTCGACGATGTTGATGCGAGTGCCGTTCCACTCAACGCTGGTCGCCTTGGCGAGAATGGTGATGCCGCGCTCGCGCTCGATATCGTTGCTGTCCATCGCGCGCTCCGCGACGGCCTGATTTTCACGAAAAGCGCCCGATTGGCGCAAGAGCTGGTCCACGAGAGTCGTCTTGCCGTGGTCCACGTGAGCGATGATCGCAATGTTGCGAAGGTCCATGAGAAACTGCCTATGTTCAGAGTTGCCCCGCCCATAAGGGAAAAGCGCAGGCTTGGCTAGCCCTGCGGGGCTAGTGAGTGGCGGATTTCGACAACAGGTTGATGACGAGAATGCCGCAGATGATCAGAGAGATCCCAATGAAGCCCCAAAAATCGAGCTTTTGCCCAAAAAGCACCCAACCCGCGCCGGCGATCATGACCATCCCGATGCCCGACCAAAGCGCATAGGTGATGCCCAGCGGCAGCACCTTGAGCACGAGGGTGAAGAAGTAAAACGCCGCCCCAAAGCCCACGAACACACCGATGCTTGGCCAGAGCCGGGTGAACTGATTGCTCGCCTGCAGGCAGGCCGAACCAAAAGCCTCAAAGGCGACGGCGATCAGGAGGTAGATATATGTGTTCATCATGGGCGCAATTTGCCAGATCAGGTGACGACATACCAGTCGCGCCGGTGGTTCATTGCGATGACGAAATTTAGCACCAATGCCCCCAGCAGCGACCAGAGAACTTGGTCCGGGACCAGTATGAAGCTTGCGATCACGAAGAGGCACAGATCGTGGATAAGCTGCGTCCAACCCGCGCGAAACCCGAATTTATCCTGCAAGATCAAAGCCACGATCGAGACGCCGCCGAGCGAGCCGCGATGCCGGAAGAGCCCCAGCAGCCCCACGCCCGCCGAAATGCCAAACAGCACCGCTGCCGCCGCCGGGTTGATCTGATCGACATGCAAAAGCGGCTTGAGCGCCTCTGCCATCGCAGAAACCAGCGTGACGGTGACGAGGCTCTTGAGAGCAAAGCTCGTTCCACGGGCGTAATAGGCGAAAGCGTAGAAGGGGATGTTGATCGTGAAGAACACCACGCCGAAACTATAGCCTGTGAGATAGGACAGGATCAGGGCAGCCCCTGCCGTCCCGCCGGTGACAAGCCCGGCTGCACGCAGCAAATGCAGACCGAGGGCGGCCTGAGCGGCGGCCACGAAGATGCCCTGCAGATCCTCGAAATGAGAATAGCGCGGGGTAGGGTCGGATTTAAGGTCAATATTCATGACCTAAGTAATGGGGCATTTTCGCGCCTCTGCAAAGCCGCCCCAGCGCAAATCCGCTATGCAGTCTGGACATGGGCAAGAGGCCGGGCGCGCGCCTTGCGGGCGAGGTGCCATGATACCGATGCGTAAGGCGCGGAGGTGGCTGGTTCTTTTTTGCAACAGTTTATGACGCAGGGCGTGTGGTCACGCGCGCGTGAGTTGCACGGTCTGGGGCGCTCGGGCCTTATGGCGCCATTCGCAACGCTATGAAAACAGGAGGGCGATTATGACAACATCTTATGCTCTCTATACGCGTCGTGAAGTACCGGCCAGCGCCGCACATGCTCTTCGACAGAAGATTTAAAAGCACCCGCTGACCTCTTGGGGCCTTTGCCCCTCCCGCAACCTCAGATCTGAAGTCGACGCCCGTTTTCGGGCCGTCTGCGCCTTATGCGTCGGCTAGGACTCTGTCTTACTCACAGCAAAGAAAGGCCGGTTGCGGGCCCAGATGTCCTGCGCCGGAAGATACTTATGATCCAAGTTGTCAAACACGAAACCGACGGGTTCACCATCGAGGCCGCAATCGCAAAATTCGGGGCCGGAGCTATGCTGCGCCACGCGCTGATCGCACTGGTTGTGAAGGGGCCGCGCCCGGCGCGCATCGATACCCTCAGCGACCATGTGCGGAAAGATATCGGCCTGGGGCCCGCAGAGCCTCCGCCAAAACCGTGGAGCATGATCCGGTAATGCGACGGGCCGGGCGATCTCTCGCCCGGCCCGCTGCAACCCAATAAAATCGGTGGCTTAGCCCTGCAGGGCCTTGCTCAGATATTCGTCGACCTTCTCGAGATAGCCCATCGTGGTGAGCCATTTCTGGTCGGGTCCGACGAGCAGGGCGAGATCCTTGGTCATATGGCCATCTTCGACCGTCTGCACGCAGACCTTCTCGAGCGCTTCGGCGAATTCCAGGAGCTTGGCGTTGTCGTCGAGTTTCGCACGGTGCTTGAGCCCGCCCGACCACGCAAAGATCGAAGCAATCGAGTTGGTTGAGGTTTGTTTGCCCGCCTGATGCTGGCGGTAATGCCGGGTGACGGTGCCGTGGGCGGCCTCGGCCTCGACGGTCTTGCCATCGGGCGTCATCAGCACGGAAGTCATCAGGCCAAGCGAGCCGAAGCCCTGCGCGACGGTATCCGACTGCACATCGCCATCGTAGTTTTTGCACGCCCAGACATAGCCGCCCGACCATTTCAGCGCCGAGGCCACCATGTCATCGATCAGACGGTGCTCATAGGTGATGCCAGCGGCCTTGAACTTGTCGGCGAATTCCTGATCGAACACCTCTTGGAACAGATCCTTGAAGCGCCCGTCATAGGCTTTGAGGATGGTGTTCTTGGTCGAGAGGTAAACCGGCCAGCCCTTAACGAGACCGTAATTCATCGAGGCGCGGGCGAAATCGCGGATCGAGTCATCAAGGTTGTACATCGCCATGGTGACGCCCGCGGAGGGTGCGTCGAACACGTCTTTTTCAATCACTTCGCCGTCTTCGCCGACGAATTTGATCGTCAGCTTGCCCTTGCCGGGGAAGCGGAAATCGGTGGCGCGATACTGGTCGCCATAGGCGTGACGCCCGACGACGATCGGCTGGGTCCAGCCCGGCACAAGACGCGGCACGTTCTTGCAGATGATCGGCTCGCGGAAGATCACACCGCCAAGAATGTTGCGGATCGTGCCATTGGGCGAGCGATACATGCGCTTGAGGCCGAATTCCTCGACACGGGCCTCGTCGGGGGTGATGGTCGCGCATTTGACGCCGACGCCGTATTTCTTAATCGCCTCGGCTGCATCAACCGTGATCTGGTCGTCAGTCGCGTCCCGGGACTCGATGCCCAGATCGTAATATTTCAGGTCGATATCGAGATAGGGCAGGATCAGCTTTTGCTTGATGAAGTCCCAGATGATGCGGGTCATCTCGTCGCCGTCGAGTTCTACGACGGGATTCTCTACCTTGATCTTGGTCATGAAGGCCCTCTTGGATTGGGTGACTCGGGATTGCCGCCTCTTTAGCCCAAAGCGGCGGGTTTGGCTAGACGGTATGCCGTTGTATACGAAGCCTGTGCCGAGCGGTGCCTCAGCCCCGCGCCTCGAACCACGGGGTGATGCGCGCGCGCACCCAATCCCACAAGGCGGGCAGGCCCCGTGCGACCTTGGTGCCGACCCGCTCTTCGACCTGCGCGAGCGTCACGTCATAGTCGATCCACGAGCCGCCGCCCGCTTGCAGGTTGAGGAGCACGGGCTGGGCGCGATCAAGCGATTTGGCATAGATCGCATCGGGGGTTTCATGGGCCTCGAACTCGGTCCACAGTGCATGAAGATCGTCGCCCAAAGGTTTGGGAAGTAATCCGAATATCCGCGCCGCCGCTGCTGCCTCGGCCTCTTGAATGGCCGTCGAGTCATGCGCGGTTCCGTTTTGGCTGTGGATCGGCACATCGCCGACATCGATCTCGACAAGATCATGGATCAGCAACATCCGCACGACGCGGAAGATATCGACCCCGGCAGGAGCCTGATCGGCCAAGATCACCGCATAAAGCGCCAGCGTCCAGCTATGCTCGGCCGAGTTTTCGGGGCGCGAGGCATCGTGGATTGGCGTGGCGCGCGTGACCGATTTGAGCTTTTCGATCTCGGCGAGAAAGGCCATTTGCTGATCGAGGGTCTGGGGCATTGCGCTCTCCGTCTTGGGCCGGACGCGCGGGGCCTCCGGGTATATGGGCATGGAAAAGGGCGCCGAAGCGCCCCTGTCCATCTAGTCCTGCGTGCCGTGCTCGGCATTGTCTATCTTGGCCTTGCGCAGCTCGCCCAGTCGTTTCTCGAAGAATGTGCGGCCACGGATCTCGGCCATCTTCAGGCGGCAGGCGGTCATGAAGGCCTCCTGCAGCGACGGGCTCGAGGTGCCGATATAGTTGCCGACCTCCATGAACAGGCGATCCTCGTCCAGCTCTTGCTGGGCGGCGATCACCTCATGGGCCAGTTTCTCGGCCAGCTCGTCAATCAACGCCATTAGCGGCTGCCTTCTGTAAGCCTCCGGCGCACATAGGTTTGCACCGTCTCGATCATCGGTTTCATGTGCTCTTCTTCATTTTTGAAGAAGTGATCGGCCCCCTCGACGACATCATGGGTGATCGTGATACCCTTTTGCTCATGGAGCTTGGAAACCAGTTGTTCGGTCTCTTTGGGCTGGGCGATCCGGTCGTGCGAGCCATTGATGATCAGGCCCGAAGACGGGCAGGGCGCGAGGAAAGAATAATCGTAATTGCCGGGCCCGGGCGAAGACGGGCCGGGAGGCGCCACCGAGATGAAGCCGGTGATCTCGGGACGGCGCATCAAAAGCTGCATGCCGATCCACGCGCCAAAGGAGTGACCCGCGACCCAGCAATGCTTGGAATTCGGGTTCATCGTTTGCAGATAATCGAGCGCCGAGGCTGCATCGCTCAGCTCACCGATCCCCTGATCATATTCGCCCTGCGAGCGGCCCACGCCCCGGAAGTTGAAGCGCAACACCGTGAAGCCCATTTTGTAAAAGGCATAATGCAGGTTATAAACGACGCGATTGTTCATCGTGCCGCCGAATTGCGGATCGGGATGCAGGATGATGGCGATCGGAGCGTCGGGTGCGGGCTGGGGGTGGTAGCGCCCTTCAAGGCGACCTTCGGGACCGGGGAAAATGACTTCGGGCATTGTCTCTCGTTTTTGTTGCGCCAGCTATCTTTCGGGGCGGCGCGAAGCGTACAGGCTTTCTTGACGCATTCGCGCGGCTGCCCTAGGAGGAAGCCACCCCCGGCGGTATGCTGGGGGATCGGGTAAAGCTGGAGGTAATCGGCCCCAGGGCTTGCGTCAATGCTTTAGCGGGCATTGTGCTTGGCATTGGGTCGTTTTTGCCCCGGGTTTTGGGGCTGTAGCAGGAGAGTCGCATGAAACTTTCGACGAAAGGCCGCTATGCGATGGTCGCGTTGGTCGATTTGGCGATGGTCGGTCCGGGTGAGCGCAGTTCTCTTGCCGCCCTCTCGGAGCGTCAGGACATTTCGTTGCCCTATCTTGAGCAACTCTTCGTGCGGCTGCGCCGCGCGGGGCTGGTCACGTCAGTGCGCGGTCCGGGCGGCGGCTACAAATTGGCGCGCCTGCCTTCCGAAATCCGGGTGTCGGAGATTTTCGAGGCGGTCGATGAGACGGTCTCTGCGATGCATGTGGGCGCGGGCGCCTCGGGCGGTATTTCGGGCTCACGCGCGCAGTCGCTGACCAATCGCCTCTGGGAAAGCCTCAGCGCACAGGTCTTTGTCTTCCTGCATCAGACCTCGCTGGAAGATGTCGTGCAAAACGGTCTCAAACCCTGTCCGGCAGTCCCGCATCTCTTTTCGGTGGTCGATGAGTAGGGACGCCGACCCGAAGATCTGAAGATCAGCGCCGTGTTGCGTTCCGCACGGCCCGGCGGCGGTTTAGACCGCCTGCGCGCCCCGATCTGGCTTGGGGTGCGGGAGATTTGTCCCAAGTCACCTATCTAGAGCGACCTGATTGCGAGGCCCTTTTCATGACACGCAGTTATCTTGACTGGAACGCCACCACGCCGCTGCGCCCCGAGGCGCGCGCGGCGATGATCTCGGCGATGGATGTGCTGGGCAACCCGTCTTCGGTCCATTCCGAGGGGCGCGCCGCCAAGACGCTGCTGGAGCGCGCCCGCGCGCAGGTGGCCAGCGCGCTTGGTGCCGAAGGGCAGGATGTAATCTTTACCTCAGGCGCCACCGAGGCGGCAGCGCTGGTGCTGGGCGGGCGCGATCTCCATTGCGCCGCCGTCGAGCATGACGCGATCCGAAGCTGGTGCCGCGAGGATCTCTCGGTCTCGCAGGCGGGCCGCATCACGGTGGAGGATCCGGGCCAGTCCTCCGTCCAGATCGCCAATTCCGAAACCGGCGTCGTGCAGGAGCTGCCCGCAGGGCTCGCGGTGAGCGATCTCACCCAAGGTTTTGGCAAAATCCCCTTCGCTTTCAACTGGCTGGAGCTGACCGCCGGGATCGTCTCGGCCCATAAACTGGGCGGGCCCAAGGGCATTGGCGCGCTGATCGTGCGGCGGGGCACCGACATCGCAGCCCAGCTGCGCGGCGGGGGGCAAGAGATGGGCCGCCGGGCCGGGACCGAGAACCTGATCGGCATCGCAGGGTTCGGTGCTGCCGCCGAGGCCGCCTCGCGTGATCTTGAAGGCGGGATTTGGCAGGAAGTCGAAAAACTTAGAAACATTCTAGAAATGGTCATTGCGGATCGGGCGAAAGCAACTATTTTTGTCGGGAATGAATCGCGCAGGCTACCCAATACCTCCTGTTTCATCACGCCCGGCTGGAAGGGCGAGACGCAGGTGATGCAGATAGATCTGGGCGGGTTTGCCGTATCGGCGGGCTCTGCGTGCTCCAGCGGCAAGGTCCGCAGCAGCGATGCGCTGCGCGCGATGGGCTATGGGGCCGAAGAGGGCGCCTGTGCATTGCGGGTCTCACTGGGGCCCGACACGCGCGAAGAAGATGTGATGCGTTTCGCCGAATACTGGCTGAAATGCGAAGAGAAACACCGCGCGCGGCGCGGTTGAACAGGGGGCTCAGATGGCCGAGACGGATCAGATGGAAGTACGTGAAGGTGTGGACCGCGAAACGGTCGAAGCTGTCCAGAACATGGGCACCTACAAATACGGCTGGAACACCGAAATCGAGATGGACTACGCCCCCAAGGGCCTGAACACCGATATCGTGCGCCTGATCTCGGACAAGAACAAAGAGCCGGAATGGATGACCGAATGGCGTCTGCAGGCCTATGCGCGCTGGCAGGATATGAAAATGCCGCATTGGGCGTTGCTCGATGTGCCTGAGATTGATTTTCAGGATCAGTATTACTACGCCCGCCCCAAAAGCATGGAAGTTAAGCCGAAATCGCTCGACGAGGTCGATCCCAAGCTGCTGGCCACCTATGAGAAACTCGGGATTCCGCTGAAAGAACAGATGGTTCTCGCCGGTGTTGAAGGTGCGGAAGACTATGACCCGAGCCAGCGTCAGGTCGCCGTCGACGCGGTCTTCGATTCCGTCTCGGTGGGCACCACTTTCAAGGACAAGCTGGCCGAGGCGGGCGTGATCTTCTGCTCGATCTCGGAGGCCATTCAGGACCATCCCGAGCTGGTGAAGAAATATCTCGGAAGCGTCGTGCCGCAGGCGGATAACTATTTCGCCGCGCTCAACTCGGCGGTCTTCTCAGATGGCTCTTTCGTCTACGTGCCCCCGGGGGTGCGCTGCCCGATGGAGCTGAGCACCTATTTCCGCATCAATGCCGAAAACACCGGGCAGTTCGAGCGCACGCTGATCATCGCCGACAAGGGCAGCCATGTGAGCTACCTTGAGGGCTGCACCGCGCCCAAGCGCGACATCGCGCAGTTGCACGCAGCCGTGGTCGAGATCATCGTCGAGGAAGACGCTGAGGTGAAATATTCCACGGTGCAGAACTGGTATCCGGGCGATGAGAACGGCAAAGGCGGGATCTACAACTTCGTCACCAAACGCGCCGATTGCCGCGGCGACCGGGCCAAGGTGATGTGGACGCAGGTCGAGACCGGCTCCGCGATCACGTGGAAATACCCGTCCTGCATCCTGCGCGGCAATGAAAGCCAGGGCGAGTTCTACTCGATCGCGATTGCGAATAACTACCAGCAGGCCGATACCGGCACCAAGATGATCCATCTGGGCCGCGACACGCGCTCGCGGATCGTCTCCAAGGGGATCTCGGCGGGGCATGCGCAAAACACCTATCGCGGTCAGGTCTCGATGCATCCCAAGGCCAAGGAGAGCCGCAACTATACGCAATGCGACAGCCTTCTGATCGGCTCGGAATGCGGCGCGCACACGGTTCCCTATATCGAGGTGAAGAACAACTCGAGCCGGGTGGAGCACGAAGCCACCACCTCCAAGGTGGATGACGACCAGCTCTTCTATTGCCGCGCCCGCGGGATGGATGAGGAAGAGGCCGTGGCGCTTGTCGTGAACGGGTTCTGCCGCGAGGTGCTGCAAGCGCTGCCGATGGAATTCGCGATGGAGGCCCAAAGCCTCGTGGCGATCTCGCTCGAAGGCTCGGTCGGCTGATGAGCCGGGTCGCGCATTGCCTACCGAATGCTGCCCGCAGCGTCGCGCCTTGCGCGGCGGGCGGGTGCATGGCGGGCTGCGCCACTGCGCGGGAGGGTCGGGCATGACTGCGCCGCTTCGCGCTTATTGGTGGAAGGACACGCCGAATTTCGGCGATGCCATTGGTGCGCGCATCGTTGCGCATGTCTCGGGCCGTTCGGTCGAATGGGCGCCGATGGCTGTGTGCGATCTGCTCTGCATCGGTTCGGTTCTGGGCTTCCGGCCCAATGGCAAGCGGCTGAGCGGCCCGTTCGAGGGGGCGCCCTATGTCTGGGGCTCGGGGATTCTCGATCATCGGCTGGGGTGGCTCGCTGAGGGTCGCATCAGTGCGCAGGCCATGCCAAAGGTTCGCGCCGTGCGCGGCGCTCTGACCGCGTTGCATCTGTCCGGTTTCGAAGGTGTCTTCGGCGATCCCGGCCTGCTGGCACCGCTGGTAGAACCCAGCCCCGCGACGCGCAAGAGCATCGGCTTGATCCCGCATATCAAGCAATGGGACGACGCGGATACGATGCGCGCCTTCGCAGCGACCGGACACCGGATCATCGACGTACGCGATCCCGACCCTTGGGCGGTCGTGCGCGCCATCGCAGAGTGCGAGGCCGTGGTTTCGACCAGTTTGCACGGGCTGATCGTGGCCGATGCCTATGGGATTCCGAATGCGTGGATCGCGGGCGCGGGGCGCTTCAAGTTCCACGATTATTTCTATTCCGTCGGGCGCAACCTGCGCGCACCGCTGAGCCTGTCCGAGGCGGTAGCTCAAGCCGAGGCCGGGCAGCTGCGCGCAGCCGATCCGGCCGTGGTGGCGCAGGTGCAGGCCGATCTGGTCGCAGCCTTCCCCGATGCGCTGCGCGCCGCGCCCGCCGAGCAGTCCGAGCGTGAAGGAGCCTTGCGATGATCATCACCACCACGCCCACCATTGAGGGGCGCCCGATCTCGGCCTATCACGGCATCGTTGTGGGCGAGGCGATCATGGGCGCCAATATCGTGCGCGATCTCTTCGCGCAGGTCACCGATATCGTCGGTGGTCGCTCGGGGGCTTACGAATCCAAATTGCAAGACGCGCGCGCCACCGCGCTGCGCGAGCTTGAAGAGCGCGCCCGGGCCTTGGGCGCCAATGCCGTTGTCGGCGTCGATCTCGATTACGAAGTCGTCGGCCAATCCATGTTGATGGTGTCGGCCTCCGGCACCGCTGTCACCGCTTCCTGAAGGACCGAATCATGTTGGAAATCAAAAACCTGCACGTCAAACTTGAAGACGAGGACAAGCAAATCCTCAAAGGCGTCGATCTGAGCGTCGAGGCTGGCAAGGTTCACGCGATCATGGGGCCGAATGGCTCGGGTAAATCCACGCTCAGCTATGTGCTCTCGGGTCGTGACGGCTATGAGGTCACCGAGGGCGAAGCCTCGCTCAACGGTTTGGATCTGCTGGAGGCCGAGCCTGAAGAGCGCGCCGCAGCCGGTCTGTTTCTGGCCTTCCAATATCCCGTCGAGATCCCCGGTGTGGGCAATATGACTTTCCTGCGCACCGCGCTCAACGCGCAGCGCAAAGCGCGCGGCGAGGCCGAGATCTCGGCGGGCGACTTCCTCAAGCTGGTGCGCGAAAAGGCGAAATCGCTCAAGATCGATGCCGATATGCTCAAGCGCCCGGTCAATGTGGGCTTCTCGGGCGGTGAGAAAAAGCGCAACGAAATCCTGCAGATGGCGATCCTCGAGCCGAAGATGTGCATCCTCGACGAGACCGATTCCGGTCTTGATGTCGATGCGATGCGTCTGGTGGCCGATGGTGTGAACGCGCTGCGTGATGCGGGGCGCTCCTTCCTTGTGATCACGCACTACCAGCGCCTGCTCGATCACATCAAACCCGATGTGGTGCATATCATGGCCGGTGGCCGGATCATCGAAACCGGCGGCCCGGATCTGGCGATGGAGGTCGAGAAGAACGGCTATGCTGATCTGCTCGCCAAGCACGGTATCGCGCAGGAGATGGCGTAATGTCGGCAGTCGAGAAAATGACCCCCGCCGAGGCGCGGCTGGCCCGCGTGAGCTTGCCAGACGGGTTTGGCCCCGCCCGCCGCGACGCGCGCGACCGCTTGAACGCGATGGGGCTTCCGGGGCGGCGCGACGAGTATTGGCGCTGGACCAACCCGACCGATCTGATCGCGCCCGAGCCGGTTCCGGCCACGCCCTTCGTCGATGACGAGCCCGAGCTGTTTGGCGATATTGATCGGCTCAAGATCGTGTTTCGCGATGGTGTGTTCGACGCCGAAGCCTCCGATGATCTGGCCCTTGAGGGGATCGAGATCCTGCGGCTCGCAGAGGCGGGCGATGTGAACTGGGCGAGCGGGCTTTACGGCACGCTTGAGGCGGCGGGCCAAACCCCCGTTGCGCGCCCCTTCGCCACGCTTAACACGGCCTCGGCAACCGATGGGATCTTGATCCGCGTCACCGGACGGGCCTCGAAGCCTGTCAATGTGATTTATGATTACAGCTCAGAGGTTTGCGACCCGATCCTGCATCACCTTGTGAAGCTGGAAGAGGGCGCGGAGATCACCGTTCTGGAGACCGGAACGGCAGGCGCGCGGGCCAATCAGCTTTGGGAAGTCGATGTCGCCAAGGGCGCGCAGTTCCACCATATCCGCGTGCAGGGCCGCGATCATGCGCGCCGTGCCGTGACCGGGATCTTCACCCGGGTGGCCGAGCACGGGCTCTTCAAGAGCTTTACGCTGACGTCGAACGGCGCGCTCACCCGCAATGAATGCGTGATCGATATCGTGGGCGATGATGCCAATGCTCATGTCGCAGGCGCGGCCCTTGGGGACGCGAAATCCGATCCGTTCCACCATGACGACACCGTTTTCATCACCCATGGGGCCGAGCGCGGCGAGAGCCGTCAGGTCTTCAAGAAGGTGCTCAAGAACGGCGCCGAGGGGATTTTCCAAGGCAAGATCCTGGTGAAACCCGGCGCGCAAAAGACCGATGGCTATCAGATCAGCCAGTCGCTGCTGCTTGACGAAGACAGCGAGTTTCTGGCCAAGCCCGAGCTTGAGATCTACGCCGATGACGTGGTGTGCAGCCACGGCTCGACCACCGGTGCGATCGACGAGACGGCGCTGTTCTATCTGCGCTCGCGCGGGGTGCCGCATGAGGAGGCGACCGCACTTCTGGTTCTGTCCTTCTTGGCCGATGCGATCGAAGAGATCGCCGATGAGCAGTTCCGCGACGAGATCGTCACCCGGCTTGAAAGCTGGCTTGCGCGGCATCGCGGCTAAGCGATGTCCGCCACCGATGACATCCTGCGCAGCTATCGCCGCCCTCGGGCGGTGATGCGCGCGCATCTGGCGCGACCGCGCTCGGAGGCGCGTGCGCTGATGTTTTTGCTCATCGCGCTGGCAATGATTTTCATTGGCCAATGGCCGCGCCTGTCGCGGCTGGCCCATGACAATCCCGATCAGCCGATGGTCGGTCTGATGATGGGCACGATGCTGGCGCTGCTGGCAACGGTCCCGCTATTCTACCTGCTTGCGGCGCTTGGTCACCTTGGCGCGCGGCTTGTCGGCGGGCAGGGTGACTGGTACGGCGCGCGTGTCGCGTTGTTTTGGACGATGCTGGCGATTGCGCCCTTGATGCTGCTGCAAGGGCTGGTGGCGGGGCTGATCGGCCCGGGCACTCAGCTGAGCGTCGTGTCGATCCTCGTTTTTGCGGGGTTTGTGGTGTTTTGGTTCGCGGGTCTTCGCGTGGCCGAATTCGAGAGGGAGCCGGCCTGATGCCCGAGCTGAGGGATATGCTTGCGCGCAGCTTTTCGGACCCGCAATCGGTGGCGCGCGACATTCTCGCGCTGAACCTGCCGATGGGCGCGCGGTTTCTGGCGATGATGATCGTGGTGATCCTGACCGCACTTCTGGGCACGCTCGCTCAGATCGTGTTCACCCAGATCACCAAGGTCGATATGGGAGAGATCACGTCTCCGATCGCCGTGGTCGGCCTTCAGGCCGCGCTGATCCTTTACGGCGCAGCCGTGCTGAGCTTTATCGGCCAGCGCTTTGGCGGGACGGGGCGGTTTTCCGATGCTGTGGTGCTGATCAGCTGGATAGAATTCGTTCTGATGATCGGCCAGATGATCCAAGTTCTGTTGATGGTGTTTTTCCCGATCTCGGCGACGATCATGTCGGTGCTGTTGATCGGTTTGCTGTTTTTCCTGCTGGTGCAGTTCACGATGGTGCTGCACGGGTTTGAAAACCCCTTCGCTGTGGCTGTGGGCGTATTGCTGGGCTTCATCGGCTCTGCGGTTGTCGCCGGGCTGATCCTGGTCTCGACCGGGCTTGTGCAAATGCCTGCGGGCGTGTGAGGAGCGACTATGTTTGATATCGAAAAGATTCGCGCCGATTTCCCGATCCTGCAGCGTCAGATCAACGGCAAACCGCTGGTTTATCTCGATAGCGGAGCCTCGGCGCAAAAGCCGCGCGTGGTGATCGACGCGGTGCGCGACCTCTATGAGAATGACTATGCCAACGTCCATCGCGGGCTGCATACGCTCTCCAATATCGCGACCGAGAAATACGAGGGCACGCGGGCGAAAGTGGCGCGCTTCCTCGGCGTGAAGGATGAAGAAGAGATCGTCTTCACCACCGGCACGACCGAAGGGATCAATCTGGTCTCCTACGCTTGGGCCGCGCCGCGCTTTCAGCCGGGCGATGAGATTGTGCTCAGCGTGATGGAGCACCATGCCAATATCGTACCGTGGCATTTCCTGCGCGAACGTCAGGGGGTTGTGCTCAAATGGGTCGAGCCCGATGTGGACGGCTCGCTGCCGCCCGAGAAAGTGCTGGAGGCCGTCACCGACAAGACCCGGCTGATCGCCATCACCCATATGTCCAATGTGCTGGGCACCAAGGTCGATGTGCGAACCATTGCCCATGCCGCGCGCGCAAAGGGCATTGCCACGCTGGTCGATGGCTCGCAGGCGGCGGTGCATGGCCCGGTTGATCTCGAAGAGATCGGCGCGGATTTCTACGCCATCACCGGCCATAAGCTTTACGGGCCCTCAGGGTCGGGGGCGATCCATATCCGGCGCGAGCGGATGGCCGAGATGCGCCCCTTCTTGGGCGGTGGCGATATGATCGACACGGTCACGCGCGATGCGGTCACCTATAACAAGCCGCCGATGAAATTCGAGGCAGGCACACCCGGGATTGCTCAGCAGATCGGGATGGGCGTAGCACTCGACTATCTGATGGGCATCGGCATGGACAACATCGCAGCCCATGAGGCCGATCTGCGCGACTATACCGCCAGCAAGCTTCAGGGGCTGAACTGGCTCAACGTGCAGGGCACCGCGCCGGGCAAGGGCGCGATCTTCTCGATGACGCTGGGCGGACCGGCGCATCCGCATGATATCTCGACGATTCTCGACAAGCGCGGCGTGGCCGTACGCGCGGGCCATCACTGCGCGGGGCCGCTGATGGAGTGGCTGGGCGTGTCGGCCCCCGCGCGGGCCTCATTTGCGATGTATAACACCCGTGCGGAGGCCGATGCGCTGGTCTCAGCGCTTGAGCTGTGCAATGAGTTGCTGGGATAAAGCCTGAAACAGCGCGTGGCACGGTCCGATCCCAGCAGATCGCCCGCGCTGCCCATGCCTAAATTATGCGCAATTGCCTGCAGTTGAACAGCAATTGCCCGCATACCGACGTTTTGCGGGTTTTTCCCGTGCATATCGGCGCTAGTCTTGATGTGAACAACGAGCGGGGCCGAAACTCATGGCGATTCATGCCAGCATTCACCACTTGACCCATTACATCTATGATCGGCCCGTGACGCTGGGTCCGCAGCTGATCCGTCTGCGGCCCGCGCCGCATTCGCGCACACGGGTGATTTCGCACTCGCTCAAGGTCAGCCCGGGTGGGCATTTCGTGAACCACCAGCAAGACCCCTATGGCAACTGGCTCGCGCGTTTCGTCTTTCCCGAGCCGGTCCGCGAGTTCAAGATCGAGGTCGATCTGACCGCCGATATGACGGTTTATAACCCGTTCGATTTCTTCGTCGAGGAAGGGGCAGAGGAGTGGCCCTTTGAATACCCCGAGGATCTGCGCGAGGATCTGTCGATCTATCGCAGGCCCGAGGCTGAGGGGCCGTTGCTTGCGCAGTTCATGGGGCAGATCGACCGCAGCACCTCGCGCACGGTCGATTTCCTGATCTCTCTGAATGCGCAGGTCTCGCGCGCGGTCAATTACACGATCCGGCTGGAGCCGGGGGTGCAGACCCCCGAAGAGACTTTGGCGATCGGGTCTGGCTCGTGTCGCGACAGCGCATGGCTGCTGGTGCAAGCGCTGCGGCATCTGGGTTTTGCGGCGCGGTTCGTGTCGGGCTACCTGATCCAGCTCAAGCCCGATCTGCAGGCGCTCGACGGGCCATCGGGTACCGATCACGACTTCACCGATCTGCATGCGTGGTGCGAGGTGTTTCTGCCGGGCGCGGGCTGGATCGGCTTTGATCCGACCTCGGGCCTGCTGACCGGCGAGAGCCATATTCCGCTGGCAGCCACCCCGCATTACCGCAATGCCGCCCCGATTTCAGGGGGTTATTCCTCCAACGGCACGCCCGAGGTCACATTCGATTTCGACATGTCGGTGACCCGTGTGGCCGAGCATCCGCGCATCACCAAACCCTTCTCGGATGAGGCATGGGCACGGCTCAATGCGCTGGGGCGCAAGGTCGATGAGAGTCTTGCTGCGGGCGATGTGCGCCTCACCATGGGTGGCGAGCCGACCTTTGTGAGCATTGATGATTTCGAAAGCGAAGAGTGGAACACCGCCGCCGTCGGCCCGCAAAAACGCAAACTGGCCGATGAGCTGATCCGGCGTCTGCGTGATCGCTTCGCGCCGGGTGGCTTTTTGCATTACGGACAGGGCAAGTGGTATCCGGGCGAGAGCCTGCCGCGCTGGACGTTCTCGCTGTATTGGCGGCGCGACGAAAAGCCGGTCTGGCGCGACGAGGCGCTGATTGCGCGCGAAGGCACCGAGACCGGGGCTGGCCCTGATGAGGCCGGCGCGTTGATGCGCGGCATCGCGCGGCAATTGGGTCTTGAGCCAGAGCACGCCCAGCCCGCCTATGAAGATCCCGCCGAATGGATGCTCAAAGAGGGCAACCTGCCGGAAAATGTCACCCCCGAGGACAGCAAGCTGAAAAACCCCGAGGATCGCGCGCGGTTCGCCCGGGTCTTTGCGCGCGGGTTGGACAAGCCCACGGGCTTCATCCTGCCGATCCAGCGCTGGCAATCCAAGGCGCAGCCCGGCAACCGCTGGCGCTCCGAGAAATGGACGACCCGGCGCGGTAAGCTGTTTTTGATCCCCGGCGACAGCCCGGCGGGGTTCCGTTTGCCGCTGGGCGCGCTGCCGCATGTGCCGCCCAGCCAATACCCCTATCATTTTGAGACCGACACCTCATTGCCCAAGGGCGAGCTGCCCGACTTCCACGAGCAAAAGCCAGAGGCTGATCTGGTCGCAGCACCCACGCGCGAGCACAGCCAGCCCGTGTCCGAGGCGCAAAGCGCAGAGCCCGGCCAAACCATCGTCGAGCAGGATCTCAACGCGATCAATGGCGTGGTGCGCACCGCGATCTCGGTTGAGCCGCGTGATGGACGGCTCTGTGTCTTCATGCCGCCCACCGAGGATCTGGAGGATTATCTGGAGCTTCTGGCCGCAGCCGAGCACAGCGCGCAGGCCGTGGGCTTGCCGATCCATATCGAGGGCTATGCGCCGCCCTCTGATCCGCGAATGAACGTGATCCGCGTGGCCCCCGATCCCGGCGTGATCGAGGTGAATATCCATCCCGCCCATAGCTGGGAGGAATGCGTGGCCACCACCGAGGCGATCTACGAAGAGGCCCGCCAGTCGCGTCTGGGGGCGGATAAATTCATGATCGACGGTCGCCATACCGGCACCGGCGGCGGCAACCATGTGGTCGTGGGCGGCGAGACATTGCTCGACAGCCCGTTCCTGCGCCGCCCCGATCTGTTGAAATCATTGATCCTGACATGGCAGCGCCATCCCTGTCTGAGCTACCTGTTCTCGGGGCTGTTCATCGGCCCGACCTCGCAGGCGCCGCGCATCGACGAGGCCCGCCACGACACGCTCTATGAGCTGGAAATCGCGCTGAGCCAGATCAATCCGCCGAGCGAAGGCGCGGTGCCGCCCGCATGGCTGGTGGATCGGCTGTTGCGCAACATGCTCACGGATGTGACGGGCAACACCCACCGTGCCGAGATCTGCATCGACAAGATGTTCTCGCCCGATGGCCCGACGGGTCGGCTGGGGCTGGTGGAGTTCCGCGGCTTCGAGATGCCGCCGGATCCGCGCATGTCGCTGGCCCAGCAATTGCTGCTGCGTGCGATCATTGCGCGGTGCTGGAATGCGCCGATTTCGGGCAAGCCGGTGCGCTGGGGCACGGTGCTGCATGACCGCTTCATGCTGCCGCATTTCCTGTGGGAAGATCTTCTCGATTTGCTGGCCGATCTGCGCGATCACGGCTTTGACCTCGATCCGCAATGGTTCGAGGCGCAGGCCGAGTTCCGCTTCCCGTTCTGCGGCCAGATCGAGGCCGAGGGCGTCCATCTGGAGATCCGTCAAGCGTTGGAGCCGTGGCATGTGCTGGGCGAGACCGGCGCGATCGGGGGCACGGTGCGCTATACCGACAGCTCGGTCGAGCGGTTGCAGGTCACAATGACCTCGCTGCATCAAGACCGCTATCAGGTGATGTGCAATCGCCGCCCCGTGCCGCTGACGAAAACCAGCATCTCGGGCAAATCGGTGGCGGGCGTGCGCTACAAGGCGTGGCAGCCGGCTGAGGCGCTCCATCCCACTTTGCCGGTCAATGCGCCGCTCACCTTCGACATCTATGACAGCTGGACGGGGCGGGCGATTGCGGGCTGTGTCTATCACGTGGCCCATCCGGGCGGGCGCAGCTATGACACCTTCCCGATCAATGGCAACGAGGCCGAGGCACGCAGGCTTGCGCGCTTTGAGGGCCATGGCTATACGCCGGGGAATTATCGCCCGGAACCCGAGCGCACACACCCGGAATTCCCGTATACGCTTGACCTGCGTAGGCCAATCGGGCTGAGCTGACCCAAGAAGATCCCGGAGCCCGCATGTTGTCCAAGCCAAGCCCCTTCGCGCGCCACCGCCTGCTGGAGAGCTACCAGCCAGCGCCCGGCGTCGCCGATGAGCTGTTTGACGCGCAAGGCAATATGCGGCCCGTCTGGCGGCCCTTCGTCGAGCGGTTCTTGTCGCTGGAGCCGGAGGAGATCCCGCGCCGGTTCGAACGTGGCGATCAATATCTGCGCGATGCGGGCGTCTATTACCGGCGCTATTCCAATGATGTGCTAGCCGAGCGCGAATGGCCGCTCAGCCATATCCCGGTGATCCTGCACGAGCGGGAATGGGCGGGTATCTGCGAGGGGCTGGCGCAGCGCGCCGATCTGCTTGAAGCGGTGATGGCGGATCTCTACGGGCCGGGGCGTCTGGTCTCGGACGGGCATCTGCCGCCCGAACTCATCGCGGGCAATCGCCACTGGCTGCGTCCGATGGTGGGCGTGCCGCCGCGCGGTGGGCATTACCTGCATTTTCTCGCCTTCGAGATCGGACGCTCGCCCGATGGCACATGGTTTGTCCTTGGCGACCGGGCGCAGGCGCCTTCGGGCGCGGGCTTTGCGCTGGAAAACCGGATGGCCACGGGGCGGATCTTCCCCGAACGCTTCCCGCGCGACCGTATCCACAAGCTGGCGGGCTTTTTCACCGAATTCCGCAACGCGCTTGAGGACCTGAGCGGGCAGGGGCGTGAGCGCCCCGCGCGCGCCGCGATCCTGACGCCGGGCCCGGCGAGCGATGGCTATTACGAGCATACCTATATCGCGCGCTATCTGGGTCTGCCGCTGCTGGAAGGCGAGGATCTGCTCGTCGAGAACGGTCAGGCCATGGTGCGCACCATCGAGGGGCCGCAGCCTTTAGGGGCGCTTTGGCGTCGGATGGATGCGGGCTTCATGGATCCGCTGGCGCTCTCTCCGCATAGCCAGATCGGTACGCCGGGGATGATGGAGGCGGTGCGGCTGGGCAATATCGCGATGGTCAATGCGCTTGGCGCGGGCGTGTTGGAGACCCGCGCATTGATGGCCTTCTTACCCCATATTTCGCGGGTGCTGCACGGCCAGCCGCTGAAGATGCCCAATATCGCGACATGGTGGTGCGGCGCAGCGCGCGAGCGTGCGCATGTGCGCGCGCATGCCGATCAGATGATGATCGGGCCTGCGATGGCGGTAGATCTGCCCTTTGATCTCGATGCCACCACGGCGCTTGGCGGGGCGTTTCGCGGTGTCGCGCGCAGCTCCATCGCGCAGTGGCTGGAGGCTGAGGGCGGCCAGCTTGTCGGTCAAGAGGCGGTGACGCTCTCGACCACGCCTGCATGGCAAGATGCACCGGGCGGCGGCTCGCTCCAGCCGCGCCCGATGACGGTCCGGGTCTTTGCCGCGCGCACGCCGCAGGGCTGGCGCTTCATGAAGGGGGGCTATGCCCGGATCGGCCCGCAGGGCGATGCCACCGCGCTGTCGATGCAAAGTGGCGGCGCTGTGGCCGATGTCTGGGTCGTCTCTGACCGGGCGGTGCCGCCGCTCACGATGGCGCCCGACAGCGCGCGCGGCTTTCGCCGTCGCAGCCCCGGTACGCTGCCCGCGCGCGCCGCCGATAACCTGTATTGGCTGGGCCGCTATATCGAGCGCTGCGAAGATGCGGTACGCCTGATCCGGGCCTACCACCTGCGACTGGCCGCGACCGGCAGCATCGACGAGAAACGTCTCAGACGGTTGGCGCAATTTCTCGATGATGTGGGGATCGATGTCTCCGAACCCGTGCCCTCAGGGCTGATCGCGCGGCTCGATGCGGCGCGGATCTGTGCCTCGAAAGTGCGCGACCGGTTCTCCACCGATGGCTGGCTTGCACTGCAAGATCTGGCCAAGACAGCCCGGGAAATGACGGAAACCGCGCGCCCGGGCGATGATACCGCCCGCGCGATGGGCGTGCTTTTGCGCAAGATCACAGGGTTTACCGGCCTTGTGCATGAAAACATGTACCGCTTTGCGGGCTGGCGTTTCCTATCGGTCGGGCGGGCGCTGGAGCGCTCAGCCGCGACCGCCTCTCTGTTGATCCGCTTTTGCGATGAGACAGCCCCCGAGGGCGCGCTCGATCTGGTGGTCGAGGTGGGTGATAGCGTGATCACCCATCAACGGCGCTACCGCGTGGCCACAAGCCCCGAGACCGTGCTGGATCTGCTGGTCCTCGACGCCGATAATCCGCGCGCAATCTTGTTTTTGATCAATGATTTGAAAGCAAATCTTGAAGCGCTTCCCAATGCCGAAAGTGCCGGCCGACCCGGGCCGATCCTGCGCGCGCTTTTGCCGTTGCGCACGGAGTTGATGGTGGCCGAGCCGCGCTCGGTTACACCGGAGTTTCTGGCGCGTCTGCGCACACAGCTCTTTCAGCTCTCTGACCTCATCTCAGATCAATACATGAGGTAAATCAATGCTCTATGAGGTGAAGCTGAGATTAACCTATAGCTACGATTCGCCGACCGATCACGCGCGCAACCTACTGCGCCTGTTGCCCTCGGATATTGCGGGCACGCAGGTCGTTCGCGCGCGGCTTTTGACCTTCGACCCGGCCCCTTCGGAGCGCTATGAAAGCGTGGATTTCTTCGGCACTGCGCTGACATCGGCGGCGTGGCATCGACCGATTGCCGAGATTTCGGTGCAAATGACGGCGCAGGTCGAGCGCAAGACCGCGCCCCCGA
This sequence comes from Thioclava dalianensis, assembly GCF_000715505.1. Classification (GTDB taxonomy): domain Bacteria; phylum Pseudomonadota; class Alphaproteobacteria; order Rhodobacterales; family Rhodobacteraceae; genus Thioclava; species Thioclava dalianensis. The sequence goes on along the minus strand of NZ_JHEH01000001.1, from coordinate 122,136 downwards.
CCTTTGATTTCTCGCGCCAGCTTTCGGATCTGCCGGGCGAGCTGGCGGCCCAGCACAGCCTTGAGCCCGCAAGCCCGCATCATTTCCTCGCAGCCTCGGGGCGCGCCGGGCCAGATCCGGAGATGACTGCGTTTGCCCGCGATCAACTGCGCCCCGGCATGACGGTCTATGAGGCGATCACCGCCGTCGGCAAAGCGCTTTTTGCGCAGATGAGCTTTGATGCGCAGGCCACCGATGTGAACACGCCCGCGGCCGAAGCCTTCGCCAAGCGCCACGGTGTCTGTCAGGATTTTTCACATATCATGATCAGCGCGCTGCGCGGGATTGGGGTGCCTGCGGGCTATGTCTCGGGGTTCCTGCGCACCTATCCGCCGCCCGGCCAGCCGCGCCTTGAGGGGGCCGATGCAATGCATGCTTGGGTGCGGGCCTGGGCCGGAGCCGAGATGGGCTGGGTCGAGTTCGATCCGACCAACAATCAAAGCGCGGGCGAGGATTACATCACCGTGGGTTACGGGCGTGACTATGATGACGTGCCACCCCTGCGCGGGGCGATGCGCGGGGCGGGCGGTCAGGAAAGCGCTCAGGCGGTCGATGTGATCCCGCAGGCGTAAGAGCGCCCTGTTTTCCCGCGCGATCCACGACAAAGTGAGGGCTTTTGTCACGGGACGCTCACGGCAACGCTACGGCATTTGTTGACCAGCGGATCAAACCCAGTTTAACTCTGTGACAAGTTTGCGTCGAAACCCGACCGATGAAAATGGCGGGGCGACACAATCTGGCTAAAGCTAACAGGAAGGATAAATCATGAAACTTCGCTCAATGCTTCTGGCAGGGGCTGCTGCGGTCGCGATGACTGCCGGTGCCGCCGGGGCCAAAACGCTGGTCTATTGCTCCGAGGCATCGCCTGAGGGATTCGATCCCGCGCCCTACACTTCCGGCACGACGTTCGATGCGTCCTCGCATCCGGTCTATGACCAGCTTGTCGAGTTCAAGCCCGGCACCACCGAGGTCGAGCCCGGTCTGGCCAAAAGCTGGGATATCTCGGATGACGGGCTGACCTACACGTTCCACCTGCGCCCGGGTGTCAAATTCCACTCGGTCCAGGGCTTTACGCCCACTCGCGATTTCAACGCCGATGACGTGGTCTTCTCGTTCGACCGTCAGGCCGATAAGAATAACCCCTATTATCAATATGCGCCGGGGATTTCCTACGAATATTACAACGCGATGGACCTGCCCAAGATCCTGAAATCGGTCGAGAAGGTCGATGACATGACGGTCAAGTTCACGCTGAACGAGCCGAATGCCCCGTTCCTCGCCGATCTCGCGATGGACTTCGCCTCGATCATGTCCAAGGAATACACCGACAAGCTGGCCTCTGAAGGCAAAGAGGCCGAGCTGAACAACGTGCCGGTGGGCACCGGTCCGTTCGAATTCGTCGCCTATCAGAAAGACGCCGTGATCCGCTACAAAGCGAACCCGGACTACTTCAAGGGCAAAGCGCCGATCGACGATCTGATCTTTGCGATCACGCCCGATCCGGCTGTGCGCATGCAGAAATTGCAGGCGGGCGAGTGCCAGATCATGCCTTATCCGACGCCTGCAGATATCGACGCGCTCAAGGCCGATCCGAACCTCAAGGTCGAGGAACAGCCCGGTCTGAACGTGGCCTATCTCGCCTATAACACCAAGATGGCGCCGTTCGACAATCCCAAGGTCCGCAAGGCCCTCAACATGTCGATCAACAAGCAAGCGATCATCGACGCGGTGTTCCAAGGGGCGGGCCAAGTCGCCAAGAACCCGATCCCGCCGACCATGTGGGGCTATAACAAAGACATCAAGGACGACTCCTACGATCCTGAAGCCGCAAAGAAAATGCTCGCCGATGCGGGCGTGAAGGATCTGACGATGAACATCTGGGCGATGCCCGTTCAGCGTCCCTACATGCCCAACGCGCGCCGGACCGCCGAACTGATGCAATCCGATCTCGCCAAAGTGGGCGTGACCGCCAATATCGTCTCCTATGAATGGGGCGAGTATCTCGAAAAGTCGAAAGATCCGAACCGCAATGGCGCTGTGATCCTCGGCTGGACCGGCGACAATGGCGATCCGGACAACTTCCTGGGCGTGCTTTTGAGCTGCGCGGGCGCGGAGACCGGGGCCAACCGGGCCTTCTGGTGCGACAAGGATTTCAACGATCTGATCAACAAGGCCAAGCAGGTCTCGGATCAATCCGAGCGTGCGAAGCTTTATGAACAGGCGCAGGTCGTCTTCAAAGAGCAAGCTCCGTGGGACACGCTCGCGCATTCGACCGTGTTCATGCCGATGTCGAAGAAAGTCACCGGCTATGTGATGAGCCCGCTGGGCGGTCACGACTTCTACGGCGTTGATATCTCTGAGTAATCCGTACTCTTAGAACACTTTATGAGGCGCCCGGAGGTTTCCGGGCGCCTCGACCGTTCCTTGCGCCTGGAAAACGAGCAGACATGATCAGATTCTTCATCGGAAAAATTCTCTGGCTGATACCGACATTGATCGGGATCACCATCGTGGCCTTCGGCTTCGTGCGGGTTCTGCCCGGCGACCCGGTGCTGCTGATGGCCGGCGAGCATGGGCTCACGCCCGAGCGCCATGCCGAACTCGCCGCCGCCCTCGGCTTTGACCGGCCGATCTGGCAACAATATCTCGAATTCGTCTGGAAGGTGCTGCATGGCGATCTGGGCAACAGCCTTGTGACCCACCGTCCGGTTCTGCACGAATTCTTCACCCTGTTTCCCGCCACTTTGGAGCTGGGCATCTGTGCGATGTTCCTGGCGATCGTCATCGGTGTGCCGGTGGGCGTGCTGGCCGCGATCCGGCGCGGCTCGTGGTTCGACCAGATCTCGATGGGCGCGGCCCTCGTGGGCTATTCGATGCCGATCTTCTGGTGGGGCCTGTTGCTGATCATTCTGTTCTCGGGCGTGCTGCATTGGACGCCGGTCTCGGGGCGGATCTCGCTGATGTATTACTTCCCCAATGGCACGAATTTCATGATCTGGGATGCGATTGCCTCGGGGCAAAAGGGTGCGCTGACCTCGGCGCTGAGCCACCTCGTGCTGCCCGCCATCGTGTTGGCCACTATTCCGCTTGCCGTGATCGCCCGCCAGACTCGCTCGGCCATGCTCGAAGTGCTGGGCGAGGATTACGTGCGCACCGCGCGTGCCAAGGGGATGCCGCCGCGCCGCGTGATTGGCGTCCATGCGTTGCGCAATGCGATGATCCCGGTGATCACCACCATCGGCCTTCAGGTCGGTATGCTGATGGCAGGCGCGATCCTGACCGAGACGATCTTCAGCTGGCCGGGCATCGGCAAATGGATGGTCGATTCGATCTCTCGGCGCGACTACCCCTCGGTGCAGGGCGGGCTATTGCTGATCGCTGTGATCGTGATGCTCGTGAACCTGATCGTCGACCTGCTTTACGGTCTAATCAACCCTCGTATCCGGCATAGGTGAGCGCGATGACTGAGCAAACCCAATCCTCGATTCCAGTCGGCACACGCCGCGCGCAGCTTGCCGAATTCTGGTTTTATTTCAAAGAGAACCGCGGCGCTGTTATTGCGCTTGTGGTCTTCACTCTGATCCTCCTATCGGCGATCTTCGCGCAATTTCTGTCGCCCCATGCCCCCGATATGCAATATCGCGACGCGCTGCTTGCGCCGCCTTTAACCGATACCGCACATGGCCATTTCTGGCTTGGTACGGATGCGGTCGGGCGTGACATCCTCGCGCGGCTCCTGTTCGGCGCGCGCTACTCGCTCTTCGTGGGCTTCTTCGTCGTCGTGCTTGCGCTCAGCGCGGGGGTGATCCTTGGTCTGGTTGCGGGCTGGTTTGGCGGCTGGATCGACACGGTGATCATGCGCGTGATGGATGTCATCCTCGCCTTCCCGTCGCTGCTGCTCGCACTGGTCTTCGTGGCGGTGCTGGGGCCGGGGCTGATCAATGCGATGATCGCCATCGCAATCGTCTATCAGCCGCATTTCGCCCGTCTGACCCGCGCGGCGGTGCTGTCTGAGAAGAACCGCGATTACGTGATGGCTGCCCAAGTGGCGGGCGCGCGCAATACACGGCTGATGTTCCGCACCGTTTTGCCCAACTGCCTCGCACCGCTGATCGTGCAGGGCACGCTGAGCTTTTCCAACGCGATCCTCGATGTGGCAGCGCTTGGCTTTCTCGGGATGGGCGCGCAGCCGCCGACGCCCGAATGGGGCACGATGCTGTCGGAGGCGCGCGAGTTCATCTTGCGTGCGTGGTGGGTCGTGACCTTCCCCGGCCTTGCGATCCTGATCACCGTGCTTGCGATCAACCTGATGGGTGATGGCCTGCGCGATGCGCTCGACCCGAAACTGAAGCGGAGCTGATATCATGGCGCTATTGAAAATCCGCAATCTTACGGTCGAGTTCGAAACTGCGACGGGGTTGTTCCGCGCCGTTGACAGTATCGATGTCGATGTCGAGCAGCGCGAGGTTCTGGCCATCGTGGGCGAGAGTGGCTCGGGCAAATCGGTCTCGATGCTGGCCTTCATGGGGCTGTTGCCTCCGACCGCCCGGATCACTGCTGATGAGATGATGTTCGACGGGCGCGATATGCTCACGATGAGCGCGCGCGATCGTCGCGCGATCATCGGCCATGACATCTCGATGATCTTCCAAGAGCCGATCTCCTCGCTCAACCCCTCTTTCACCTGCGGCTATCAGGTCGAGGAGGTGCTGGCGCGCCATCTGGGGCTCTCGGGGAAGGCGGCGCGCACCCGTGCGCTTGAGCTGTTCGACTCCGTGGGCATCCCCGAGCCTGAGCGGCGGCTCAACTCATATCCGCACCAGCTTTCGGGCGGGCAGTGCCAGCGCGTGATGATCGCGATGGCGATTGCGTGCAAACCCAAGCTGCTGATCGCAGATGAGCCCACGACCGCGCTGGATGTGACGATCCAAAAGCAGATCCTCGATCTGCTGATGGCGTTGCAAGAAGAACAAGGCATGGGGCTGATCATGATCACCCACGATATGGGCGTGGTGGCCGAGACCGCCGACCGGGTTTCGGTGCAATATCAGGGCAAGAAGCTCGAGGAGGCCGATGTGTTGCAGCTGTTTGAAAATCCGCAACATCCCTATACACGGGCTCTGCTGGCGGCTTTGCCGGAAAACGCAACCGGAGACCGTCTGTTGACCGTGGCCGATGGTTGGGAGGGTCAGCTATGAGCGTTGTTCTCGAAACCCGCAATGTGACGCGTGACTATATCGTCTCGGGCGGCTTCATGCGGCCCGCGCGCGTCATCCGCGCCTTGCACGGGATCTCTTTCGCGCTCGAAGAGGGGCGTACGCTGGCCATCGTGGGCGAGTCCGGCTGCGGCAAGTCGACGCTGGCACGCATCCTGACGCTGATCGATCCGGCCAATTCCGGCGATCTGCTGATCGAGGGGCAAAAGATCGACATCACCGCGCGCAAGGTCACGCCCGATCTGCGCGCCAAGATCCAGATCGTGTTTCAAAACCCCTATAGCTCGCTCAATCCGCGCCAGAAGGTGGGCGAGGTGCTGACCGAGCCGCTGATCATCAACACCAAGATCCCCGCTGCCGAACGCCGCGCGCGCGCCGAGGCGATGCTGGAGAAGGTCGGGCTACAGGCGGCGCACTACAACCGCTATCCGCATATGTTCTCGGGTGGTCAACGTCAGCGGATCGCGATTGCGCGGGCCTTGATGCTCAATCCGAAAATCCTGATCCTCGACGAGCCGGTCTCGGCCTTGGATCTGTCGGTTCAGGCGCAAGTCTTGAACCTTCTCAAGGATTTGCAGGACGAGTTTGATCTGACCTATGTCTTTGTCAGCCACGATCTGTCGGTGGTGCGCTACTTCGCCGATGAGGTGATGGTGATGAAAGATGGCGAGGTCGTCGAGCACACGTCGCGCGATGCGATTTTCGCAGATCCGCAGCATGAGTATACGCGCACGCTGCTGGCCGCGACCCCGGTTGCCGATATAGAGAAGATCCGGGCGCGGCAGGCGCGGCGCCGGGCTCTTTTCGAGAGCGCCTGAGTGAGACGGGTCCGGGCTCTCCAGCCCGGACCTGCGCATCCCGGCGGGCGGCGCGCTACTTGACGCCCGCCGCCTTCGCCTGATCCCAAAGCGCGTCCATCTCGGCCAGATCGCTGTCCGACGGCACCTTGCCGCGCGTCTCAAGTTCGGCCTCGATGTAGTTGAAACGGCGAGTGAATTTCGCATTGGCTGCGCGCAGGGCTGCTTCCGGGTCCAGCCCCAGATGGCGGCCCAGATTGACCATGACGAAAAGCAGGTCGCCATATTCCTCAGCCAGCTCTTCGGGCCCCAGATCGTCGCGCGCCTCGACGAGCTCGGCGGCCTCCTCGGTGATCTTGTCGAGCACCTGATCGGTCGCGGGCCAGTCAAACCCCACGCGCGCCGCGCGGTTTTGCAGCTTGATCGCGCGGGTCAATGCGGGCAGGCCGAGCGCCACCCCATCGAGCACGCCCACACGCTCGGATTTGCCCGCAGCGCGGCGCTCTGCGGCCTTGATCGCCTCCCAATCGGCGGTCTGCTGCTCAGGGCTCTTGTCGCGGCTCTGATCGCCAAACACATGCGGGTGGCGCGCGACCATCTTGGCATTGATTGCACCCAGCACGTCGGCGATGTCGAAATGCCCGTCCTCGCGCGCCATCTGCGCGTGATAAATCACCTGAAGCGCCAGATCGCCCAGCTCTCCGGGCAGCTCGTCCCAAGCCTGTCGGGCAATCGCATCCGCGACTTCATGGGCTTCCTCGATCGTGTAGGGCGCGATCGAGGCATAATCCTGCGCGATATCCCATGGGCAGCCATGCTCTGGGTCGCGCAGGGCCGCCATGATCCCCACCAGACGCTCGAACTGGCGGAGGTAGCCGCCCTGCGCATCAAAGATCAGATCGGGGTCATAATTTGGCATGGATCACGCTCCGTAGGCTGAGGACGCGCGGACCCTAGACGGGGTCGGCGCCCAAAGTCCACCACACCGGGCATCATCGGGGCGTGAATAGGCTGAAACAGGCCCCGCCATCGCCTTGCCAAGCGCAGAGGCCACGGATAGTGTGCGCGCCGACAGTTCGGGGCAATCGCCCCCAAGGCCCAACGACAAAGGACCACAAAATGTTCGTAACTCCCGCATTCGCCCAAGCCGCTGGCGGTTCCGCCAGCCCGATCGCAGCTTTCGGGCAATTCCTGCCACTGATCCTGATTTTCGTGATCGTCTACTTCCTGATGATCCGGCCGCAGCAGAAAAAGGTCAAGGAACACAAAGCGATGGTTGAGGCGCTTCGGCGCGGTGACCAAGTCATCACGCAAGGCGGGATTCTTGGCAAAGTGTCGCATCTGCGCGACGATGGCGAAGTCGAGGTTGAGATCGCTCAGGGCGTGAAGGTCCGTGTCATCAAATCGACCATCGTTCAGGTTATCTCCAAGACCGAGCCCGCCAAGAGCGCCGAATAACAAACCGAAAGCCTATCGCCCATGTTGCAGATCCCGCTGTGGAAGCGCGTGCTGATCCTTGCCATTATCTTGGCAGGGATCGTTTTTGCGTTGCCGAACGTCTTTTACAACCGGGTCGAGGGGCATAATGACGCACTCGCGGCCCTGACCAAGAACGGAGCGCAGACCGATGCGCAGAAAGAGGCGCAGGCGGGATGGCCCGATTGGATGCCCTCTGAGCTGGTCAATCTTGGCTTGGATCTGCGGGGCGGGGCGCAACTTCTGGCGCAGGTCAATGTGGCCGATGTCTATAAAAGCCGCGTGGATTCGCTCTGGCCGGAATTCCGCAAGGCGCTGTCCGAGCAGCGCTCGACGCTGGGCGCGATCCGCCGCATTAAGGCCGATCCGGGCGTGCTGCGCATCCGCATCGGCAATGCCGATCAGATGCAAAAGGCGCTTCAGATTGCAGAGACGCTCAACAATCCGGTCTCTTCTCTGACCGGTGTTGGCCAGAAGACGCTCTCGATCACGGTGCAAAATGACCAGCTTGTCATTCAGCTCTCGGATGCCGAGAAAGCCGCGACCGATGATCGCACCTTGCAGCAATCGCTCGAAATCGTGCGGCGCCGGATCGATGCGGCGGGCACCCGTGAGCCCACCATCGTACGCGAGGGTGGCGACCGGATCCTGATCCAGGTGCCGGGTCTGAAATCGGCACAAGAGCTCAAGCAGCTCATCGGGACAACCGCCAAGCTCACTTTCAACTCGGTGATCTCGACCACATCGAACCCGAACGCGACCGTGAGCCCGGGGCAGGAAGTTTTGCCGTCGTCCGATCAGAAGGGGCTCTATTACGTGCTCGACAGCACGCCCGTCGTGAGCGGCGAGGATCTGACCGATGCGCGCCCCGATACCGATCAAAACGGCTATCCGGCGGTGGCGTTCCGCTTCAACGTCTCGGCGGCGCGGACCTTTGGCGATTACACGCAGGCCAATATCGGCAAGCCCTTTGCCATCGTGCTCGACAATAAGGTGATCTCGGCCCCCACGATCCAATCGCATATCGCAGGCGGCTCGGGGATCATTACGGGGCGCTTCACCGTCAAGGAAGCAACCGATCTGGCGCTTTTGCTGCGCGCAGGCGCGTTGCCCGCCTCGATGACCTTCCTCGAAGAACGCACCATCGGCCCAGAGCTTGGCGCGGATTCGATCCGGGCCGGCAAGCTGGCCGCCGTCGTGGGTGCCGTCGCGGTCGTGGGCTTCATGATCGCCTCTTATGGCCTCTTTGGCTTCTTCGCCTCGCTGGCGCTGGGGATCAACATCGCGCTGATCTTCGCGATCATGTCGCTGATCGGCGGCACGCTGACATTGCCGGGGATCGCGGGGATCGTGCTCACGATGGGCACTGCGGTCGATGCCAACGTGCTTGTGTTCGAGCGGATCCGAGAGGAGCTGCGAAACACCAAGAAGGGCAAGGCCGCCCGCGCCATCGAGCTGGGCTATGAACGGGCGATGTCGGCGATTGTCGATGCCAACGTCACTACCTTCCTGACGGCTGTGATCTTGTTCGTGCTGGGCGCAGGTCCGGTGCGGGGCTTTGCTGTGACCTTCCTGATCGGTATCATCACCTCGGTCTTCACCGCGATCTGGGTCACCCGACTGTTCGTCACCATCTGGTTCGCGCGCAAGCGGCCCAAAGAACTCAACCTGTAAGGGAGCAGACACATGGCATTCCGTCTAAAACTGGTCCCGGATACGACCAATTTCGATTTCTTCCGCCATCAGAGGGCCACGTTCGGTTTCTCGGTCTTCATGGTGCTGGCCTCGATCGTTCTGGTGCTGACCATGGGGCTCAATCTCGGGATCGACTTCCGGGGCGGCACCACGATCCGCACCGAGAGCGATATTCCCGTCGATGTCGGCCAGTATCGCGAAGCAATCGCGCCTCTGGGGCTGGGCGATGTCGCGATCACGCAGGTCTTTGATCCGAACTTCCGGGCCGATCAGCACGTGGCCACCGTGCGCATTCAGGCGCAGGACGGGCAGGAGGCGATCTCGCCCCAGACCCAAGCAGATGTGCTGAGCGCGCTGCAAAAGGTCAACAAGGACGTCAAGATCACCTCGACCGAATCCATCGGCCCGAAGGTCTCGGGAGAGCTGGTCTGGACGGCGGTCTGGTCCGTGCTCGCGGCTGTCGCGGCGATCCTGATCTATGTCTGGCTGCGATTTGAGTGGCAGTTCTCATTGGGGGCTGTTGCCGCACTGATCCATGACGTGACGGTGACGGTTGGCATTTTCTCGCTCTTCCAGCTCAGGTTCGATCTGTCGATCATCGCGGCCTTGCTCACGATCTTGGGCTATTCGATCAACGACACCGTGGTCGTCTTTGACCGGCTGCGCGAAAACCTCGTGAAGTACAAAAAGATGCCGCTGCGCGATGTCATGAACGTGTCGGTCAACGAGACGCTCTCGCGCACCGTGATGACCAGTGGCACGACGCTGCTGGCGCTGATTGCGCTTTTGGTGCTGGGCGGCGACGTGATCCGTAACTTCGTCTTCGCAATGACCTGGGGCGTGATCGTAGGGACATATTCCTCGGTCTATGTCGCCAAGAACATCGTTTTGTTCATCGGTCTCGATCGCAACAAGGAGAAGAAGGACCCTTCCGAGAAGTTCTTCGAGAAAACGGATGTCGCTACTGACTGAGGCCAATTTCGGCAACTCGCTGCCGATCGACGGATATGGCCCGGGATTTTTCCGGGTCGCGGGAGAGGTGCATTCGGGCAATCTGTGGCTGATGGCGGATCGCAAAGGCGTCTGGGGCGGCTTTGACGATACCGCAGCGCTGCTGGCGCTGGCCGGGCAGATTGACCTTCTGTTCATCGGCACGGGAGCCGAGCTGTCGCACCTGCCGCATGAGATGCTCGATACACTCGAGGAGCGCGGCATCATGTGCGAGGCGATGGCCACGCCCACAGCCGCGCGCAGCTACAATGTGCTGCTCTCCGAAGGCCGCCGGATCGGCTGCGCGTTGCTTGCCATGCCGGAGGCGGGCTGAGCCCATGGCGGCGGACCCGGCCAGCGGTCTCCGCGTCGAGAACCTCGCCGTGGCGCGTGGCGGTCTTGCGGTGCTCGAAGGGGTAAGCTTTGCGCTTGCACCGGGTGAGGCGCTGGTGCTGCGCGGCCCCAATGGCATCGGAAAGACCACCTTGCTGCGCACGCTGGCAGGCCTGCAACCAGCGCTCGCGGGCGAGGTCTCGGTGCCGCCCGAAAGCATCGCCTATGCCGCCCATTCCGACGGGATCAAAGCGACGCTGAGCGTGGCCGAGAACCTGCGGTTCTGGGCCGCGGTCCATGGCACGCGTGATATCTCGGAGCCGCTGTCTCAAATGAACCTCGAGACCTTGGCCGAACGCCCCGCAAACAGCCTCTCGGCAGGCCAGAAACGCCGCTTGGGTTTGGCTCGTTTGCTGGTGACCGGTCGCCCGATCTGGATGCTCGATGAGCCGACGGTGTCGCTTGATACGGACTCCGTTGCCCTTTTCGCGCGCGTGATCGCGGATCATCTGGGGCAGGGCGGATCGGCACTTATGGCCACCCATATCGATCTCGGGCTGGTGTCTTCCCGCGATCTTGACCTGACCCCTTACAAAGCCCGCGCGCCCGAGGCGGGCGGCATCTCTGGCGCCTTTGACGAGGTGCTCTCGTGATCGCCCCTCAGCGCCTCTGCACGCTGGGGAGCCTCCGGCGGGGATATTTATATCAAGTCGAAGATCAGGACGCCTTCCGTCCTCTTGAGCCAAATATCCCGGGGGGGGCTGGCAAAGCCCTGCGGGGTTTGTCCGAGGGGGGCAGCGCCCTCCGGTCGCTCTGGGCCGCGCGAGGTCTGGCATGATCGCGTTGTTGATCCGGGATCTACGGCTGGCGGTGCGCGCGGGCGGCGGCTTTGGGCTGGGGCTTGCGTTTTTCCTGATCGTGGTGACGCTCGTGCCGTTCGGGGTCGGGCCGCAGGGCGATATTCTGGCGCGGATTGCACCGGGGATCTTGTGGCTGGGCGCTTTGCTGGCCTGCCTGCTCTCATTGGATCGCATTTTCGCGCTGGATTACGAGGATGGCTCGCTCGATCTTCTGGTGAGCGCGCCGATCCCGCTTGAGGGAGTGGTCGTGATGAAGGCTTTGGCCCATTGGCTGACGACGGGGCTGCCCTTGGTGATCGCAGCGCCGGTCTTTGGGCTGTTGCTGCATCTGCCGGGGGATGCGCAGGGCTGGCTGGTGCTGTCGCTGTTGCTGGGCACGCCCGCGCTCTCGGTGCTGGGCACGTTTGGGGCGGCGCTGACGGTCGGGCTCAAACGGGGCGGGCTTTTGTTGTCCTTGCTGGTCTTGCCCTTCTACGTCCCGACCCTGATTTTCGGCGCAGAGTTGGTGAGCCGCGGGGCGCAGGGCATGGCCACGCAGATCCCGCTCCTGATGCTGGCTGGTATTACGGCGGCGAGCGTCGCTCTCATCCCCTTTGCGGCTGCCGCCGCAATCCGCGTCAATCTGCGCTAGAGCCATCCGCGCGAAACATGATAGAGACGCCCGAGAGAGGCGATCAAAGAGCAGAGGCCCCATGTCGATCTGGGAATATGCAAACCCCGTCAAGTTCATGCGCCTGTCCGGGCGTGTGCTGCCCTATGTGATTGCGCTGGCCGCGATCTGTCTGCTCAGCGGCATGGTCTGGGGCTATTTCTTCGTGCCCAATGCGGAGAATTTCGGCGGCTCGGTGAAGGTGATCTATGTCCATGTGCCCGCCGCGATGATGGCAATCAACATCTGGGGGATGATGCTGGTGACCTCGCTGATCTGGCTGATCCGGCGCCACCATGTCTCGGCCTTGGCTGCGCGGGCGGCCGCCCCCATCGGGGCTGTGATGACGCTGATCGCGCTGATCACAGGTGCGGTCTGGGGCGAGCCTATGTGGGGGACATGGTGGGAATGGGATCCGCGGCTGACCTCGTTTCTGATCCTGTTCCTGTTCTATCTGGGCTATATCGCGCTTTGGGCTGCGGTTGAGGATCCAGACACCGCCGCCGATCTGACGGGCGTGCTATGCCTTGTGGGCGCGGTCTTTGCGGTGCTCTCGCGCTATGCGGCGAATTTCTGGAATCAGGGGCTGCATCAGGGGGCGACGCTGTCGCTCGACAAGCAAAAGCATATTGCGGATGTCTATTGGTTCCCGCTTTTGCTGTGTATCGCGGGCTTTGTGTTCTTCTTCGTGGCTCTGGTGCTGATCCGCACCCGCACAGAGATCCGGCTGCGCCGTCTGGGCGCGTTGCAGCAACGGGAGCGCATGGCATGAGCGAGACCGCGCAGACCCCCGGCACGATCACCGAAGGCGGTGTGGTCCTCGTCGATCCGTCCGTCAAATCCTACACCTATACGGTCAATATCGCGTGGAGTGCGACGCTGATTTTACTGATTGCCCTCGTCGCGATCAGCCTGTGGCGAAGCGCGCGCGTCAAGCGGGCGCTGGCCGAGGCCGAGGCGCGGCGCGAGAGGATGTCCAATGGTTAAGCCGCTGATGCTATTGCCACCGCTCGCGTTTGCGGCCCTTGCGGGAATGTTCATCTGGGGGATGAATCGCGACGACCCGAGCCAGCTTCCGACGGCTTTTGCGGGCAAATTCGCACCGCCCGTGCAGATCGAGGCCTTCCCGGGCGCCAAGCCTTTCACCGATGCCGATCTGCGCGATGGCAAGATCAAGCTGGTAAATTTCTGGGCCTCGTGGTGTGCGCCGTGCCGCGTCGAGCATCCCAATCTCGAGGCACTCGCACGCGAGGGGGTCGAGATCTTTGGCGTCAATTACAAGGATGCGCCCGCAAATGCGCAGGGGTTCCTGCGCGAGATGGGCAATCCTTATGCCGAGCTGGGCGCTGATCCGAAAGGGCAAATGGCGCTCAATTGGGGGGTCTACGGCGTGCCCGAGACGTTTGTGATCGACGGTCAGGGCAAGGTGTTGTTTCGCTTCGCAGGCCCGGTGACGGAGCGGGTAATCGCGCAGCGCCTGCGTCCGATCCTTGAAGAGGCGCAGACGCGCTGAGCGCCCGGCTCAGGGCCGGATATGGCGCATCGCGCGCGGGTCCATGCGCGCCCAGTCGGGCCAGAGGCCCAGCCAGTCGAGCGCGACCAGGGCGATCACGATCACGATGACCACGGCCACGATCTTGACCTGAAGCATCGAGGGCGGGCGGCGCACCCAGCGCGCCATCCGCATCAGCCACATGAAGTTCATTCCGGCGCATCCGTGAAGCGCACCTTGCCGATGAAAGGCAGGTTGCGATTGCGTTGGGCATAATCGATGCCATAGCCCACGACAAATTCATCGGGGATCTCAAAGCCGATCCATGTCGCAGAGACATCGGCCTCGCGCCGCGAGGGTTTATCGAGGAGCGCGCAGCATTCAAGCTTGTTTGGGCCGCGCGCACGCAACAGCCCCATCACATGGCGCAGGGTGAAGCCGGTATCCACGATATCCTCGACCACCAGCACATCGCGCCCCTCGATCCCGGCACGCAGGTCCTTGAGAATGCGCACCTCGCGGGAGCTTTGCATTCCGTCGCCATAGGAAGAGGCCTCGAGGAAATCGACCTCGATGGGCAGATCTATCTCGCGCACCAGATCGGCGATGAACACGAATGAGCCGCGCAGTAGGCCCACCACGACCAGCTTGTCGGTATCGGCGTAGTTTTGCGTGATCTCGCGGGCAAGCGCCTCGACACGCGCTGCGATCTGCTTGGCCGAGATCATCTGATCGATCTCATAGGGAATGTGCGACATGGTCCGGGGCCTCTTGTCAGATGGGCAGGAATGCGGGGGCAGGGCTTGCCTTTGCCCCCTGCTTTATCGCATCAAGGGGCGCAAGAAAACGGGAGTCCCATGCCACAACATCGCGAAAATCGGAGCCTGCCCTATACGGCCCGGCAAATGTACGACCTGGTGGCCGATGTCGAGCGTTATCCGGAGTTTCTCCCCTGGAATTCCGCAGCCCGAATCCGGGCGCGCAAGCCGCAAGGGAATGGCACTGAATTGCTCGAGGCCGATCTGGTGATCTCGTTCAAAGTGTTTCGCGAGAAATTCGGCTCGCGCGTCGTGCTCAACCCCGATGCGAACCGGATCGACACGGAATATCTCGACGGCCCGTTCAAATATCTCAAGAGCTACTGGACTTTTGAAGACCGCGCAGAGGGCGGCTGCAATGTCGCGTTCTTCGTGGATTTCGAATTCAAGAATCGGATCTTGGCCGGGGTGATCGGTGCGGTGTTCAACGAGGCGATGAACCGGATCGTGATGGCCTTCGAGAAACGCGCAGCCCAGCTTTACGGAGCGGGCGCGCAAAAGGCGTGAGCGGCGCGCAGACGCGCCGCTCGCGACCCGTGTCACGAGTTCATGTCATAAGCGCGCTCGCCATGGGTCGACAGGTCAAGCCCGTCCGTCTCATGCTCACGGCTCACCCGGATCGGCACGAATAGGCGCACAACACGTGCGATGATCCATGTCAGCACCACGGTGAACACCCCCACGATGAGTAACGCGCCCAGCTGGGCCACCATGCTGCCATGGCCCAGAACTGCAATCATGATCGTGCCGAAAATACCGCCAACGCCATGCACGGCAAAGACATCGAGCGAGTCGTCGACATGCAGGCGCTCGCGCAGCAAGACCACGCATTCCTGACACAGGATGCCTGCGACAAAGCCGATCAGCAGCGCTTCGAGCGGGCCGACATAGCCCGCCGCCGGGGTGATCGAGGCCAGCCCCGCAATCGTGCCGGTCACAAGGCCCACCATCGAGGCGCGGCCAAATTTAACGTGCTCCCAAAGCGCCCAGCTGAGCGAGGCGGCCGCCG
The DNA here is from genome assembly GCF_000715505.1 of Thioclava dalianensis. GTDB lineage: Bacteria > Pseudomonadota > Alphaproteobacteria > Rhodobacterales > Rhodobacteraceae > Thioclava > Thioclava dalianensis. Next base: position 106,762 of record NZ_JHEH01000001.1, on the reverse strand, counting down.
CCGACAGATGGGTGACGGTGATCGCCATGCCCGCCGTGCCATCTGCGGCCAGCGCCGAGCCGCCGTTGAAGCCAAACCAGCCCACCCACAGCAGGCCCGCGCCCATCGCGACCATGCCCGGATTATGCGGCGGCGTGGTGCGTTTCTCGCGCGGCCCGATCATCAGCGCGAGCACCAGCGCGGCGAGACCTGCCGTCTCATGCACCACGATCCCGCCTGCGAAATCGCGCGTGCCCACAGCCCCGAAGATGCCGCCATCCGACATCATGCCGCCGCCCCAGATCCAATGGGTGACGGGCGCATAGACGATCAGCATCCAAAGCCCCGAGAAGATCATCACGAAGACATAATTGATCCGCTCGACAAAAGCGCCGACGATCAGTGCGGGCGTGATGATCGCGAAGGTCATCTGAAAGCCGAAGAAGACGATCTCGGGGATCGAGCCGCTCAGCGTGCCGGGCGTGACCCCGATCAGCCCGAATTTCCCCAGACCGCCCCAATAGGGGTCGGCCGTGCCAAAGGCGATGGAATAGCCAAAGAGCAGCCAGAGCACGCTCATGAGGGCCGCAATCGAGAAGCATTGCATGAAGACCGAGAGCACATTGCGCGCCCGCACTAGCCCGCCGTAAAACAGCGCAAGCCCCGGTAATGTCATCAAAAGCACCAGTGCCGTGGCCGTCATGACCCAGGCGGTATCTGCGCCGTTCATCCTGTCTCTCCTCGCGTGGTCGTACTTGTCGCAAGGGGTCAGAGCGCATCGGGAGTGCTCAAGAAAGCAACGATCGCCTCGAGAGGCGATTGTTTTTGCATCGTTTTTGGAATTGGTGCAAAAATAGGCGGAAAATTACGATCATGCCCGCAAAACAGGCGTGAGTGAATCAGGCTTGGGCGGCGCTCAGCAAGAGTGCCAGCGCATGCGCACAGGCGGCTTGGCGGACTTTGTCGCGGCCCAGAGCGCCGAATTCGACCGTCTCGACGCGGGTGGGCGTGCTCTCGCGGGCAAGGCCGAAACAGACCCGGCCTTCGGGCTTGTGATCCGATCCGCCCGGGCCCGCGATGCCGGTGATCGACACCGCGATCTGCGCCCGCGAGCGGGCGAGCGCGCCGTCGGCCATTTCGCGCGCCACTGGCTCCGAGACCGCGCCATGGGCCTCAAGCGTCGCCGCGCGCACCCCAAGCATTTCCATCTTGGCGGCGTTGGAATAGGTGACAAAGCCGCGCTCGACCACGGCTGATGAGCCAGCGATCTCGGTCAGGGCGGCGGCCACCATGCCGCCGGTGCAGCTCTCGGCGGTGGCGAGCATCACGCCACGGGCCTTGCAGGCATCAAGCACCGCGCGCGCCCCCATCAGATCAACCCGAGAAAGACGATGTGGTAAAGCGCGGCCAGCACGATTGTCAGCAGACCGGCAAAAAGGCCTGCCCAAAGATCGTCGAGCATCACACCCGCAGCGTCATGACGGCGATCCGCGCGCCCGACCAGCCAAGGCTTCCAGATGTCGAACAGACGGAAACAGATAAAAGCTGCGACCGGACCGGGCCAGACCATATGCAGATCGACGCCCATGCTCAGCCCACGTGACCAGAACCCGAAGGCAGGGAAGAGCAGGGCGACCCACTGGCCCGCGACCTCGTCGATCACGATTTCGGATGGGTCGTCACTGCTGTCACCCAGCTGGGCCCGGATCGACCAGAAGCCAAGCGCTGTGACTGCCAAGGTCGCGACGAGCAAAGGCAGAAAGCCCAGCCAATGCTCGATTGCCCAGCCCAGCAGCACCGCCACCAGTGAGCCCCACGTGCCCGGCGCGGGCCGCAAAAGCCCCACATATCCTACAGTGTTGATGGCGCGCAGCATGGGCCTACTCCTTAATCAGGGTGACGGTCGCAATCGCGGCGATGCCTTCTTCGCGCCCGGTAAAGCCAAGCTGCTCCGAGGTGGTCGCCTTGACCGAGATCCGCGCGGGCTCAAGCCCGATGATGCGCGCCAGCTCGGAGGCCATGGCCCCCGCATGCGGCCCGATCTTGGGGCGCTCGCAGATCAGCGTGACATCGACATTGCCGATCCGAAAGCCGCGCGCATCGGCCAGTTTGGCGGCGTGATCGAGAAAGATCTCGGAGGCAGCGCCCTTCCATTGCGGGTCCGATGGCGGGAAATGACGCCCGATATCGCCCTCGGCCAGCGCGCCATAGATCGCATCGGTGAGCGCATGCATCCCCACATCGGCATCCGAATGCCCCTTGAGCGCGCGGTCATGCGGCACGCGCACCCCGCACAGGATGACGTGATCGCCCTCTTCAAAGGCATGCACGTCATAGCCGTGCCCCAACCGAATATCCATCTGGCCCCCAATCAACCGCTCTGCGCGGGCGAAATCTTCTGCGTAAGTGATCTTGAAATTGTCTTCCGAGCCCTGCGTGATCGCAACCGCTATTCCGGCCGCGCGCGCGACTTCCACGTCATCGGCGGCCTCTGTGCGATGGGCGCGATGGGCTTTGAGGATCGCCTCGAAGTCAAAGCCCTGCGGGGTCTGCGCCCGCCACAACCCCTCGCGTGAGCGGGTGCCGCTGACCTCGCCATCCTCGCCATGCCAGAGCGCATCCGAGACCGGCAGCGCAGGGGCGGCCGCCCCGTAGGAGGCCAGCGCATCGAGCACGCCCCCGATCACATCGCGGCTCACCAGCGGACGCGCGCCATCATGGATCAGCACCCGTTCGACGCCCGAGCCGTCGAGCAGCTCAAGCGCATTGCGCACCGAGGCGGCGCGTGTCTCGCCGCCCGCGCACAGCACTGCCCGACCGCCCAGAAGGGCAACCCCGCGATCCATCTCATCGGGATGCAGCACCACGACGATCCGGCCCACGCCCTCGAAGGCTGCGAGCGTATGGGCCAGCACCGGTCTTCCGGCGAGGGTCTGCCACTGTTTGGGCAGCGCGCCACCTGCGCGGGTGCCGCGCCCGGCGGCTACGATAATAACGGCTGTACTCATGCGATCTCCGAGGCTCGCCACAGGCTTAGGCCAAGCCGCGCGCCTGTGCAATCGCCGGGCCAAAACCCCGCGAGAGGCGAAAAATCGCTGTCCGCCCAAAAAATGTCGCACAAAATTTACGCAACTGCTGATTTCTCCACCATAGGATGCGCGATGAAAATTGTGTATCCCCGGGCGACCTTGTAGAGATAGGCCAGCGACTGACAGGACAAGATGTGCATAAGCCATTGAAAATAGGACAGACGGACATCGAGATGCCGGTTCTCTTGGCACCGATGGCGGGAATCACCGATTTGCCGTTCCGCCGCATGGTTGCGCGGTTCGGAGCCGGTCTGGTCGTGTCCGAGATGGTGGCATCGGGCGAGATGATTACACGTAAGCCCTCGGTGCGGGCGAAAGCGCGGGTTGAGCTGGGGCTGGATCTGCCAAGCTCCGTGCAGCTGGCCGGTCGCGATCCGCAGCCCATGGCCGAGGCCGCACGGATGGTCGCCGATATGGGCGCGCGGATCATCGACATCAATATGGGCTGCCCGGCCAAGAAGGTGACGGGCGGGGCGTCCGGTTCTGCTCTGATGCGCGATCCCGACCACGCCTTGCGGCTGATTGAGGCCACGGTGGGCGCGGTCGATCTGCCGGTGACGCTTAAGATGCGTCTGGGCTGGGATGATGATATGCGCAATGCCCCCGAGATCGCCCGGCGCGCCGAGGCCGCAGGCATCAAGATGATCGTGGTGCATGGGCGCACCCGAATGCAGTTTTACAAAGGGCAGGCCGATTGGCACGCGATTGCCGCGACGCGCGAGGCGGTCTCGATCCCGGTGATTGCCAATGGCGATATCGTCGATGCCGCGAGCGCGCGCCTCGCGCAGTCGCACTCGGGCAGCGCCGGCGTGATGGTTGGGCGTGGGGCACAGGGCGCGCCGTGGCTTTTGGCGCAGATCAGCGCTGAGCTGTTTGGAACGCGCGCCCCGAAAGAGCCGGTTGGATCGGAGCTTTGTGATTTTATTTCAGAGCATTACGGTTCGATCTTGAGCTTCTACGGTCGTGACCTCGGGCTGCGGCTCGCGCGCAAACATTTGGGCTGGTATGCCGAGCGCGCCCAAGCTCCGCTGCGCGCGGAAATGATGGTGGCGGAGACCCCCGAACATGTGCTGGCGCTGATTGAACGCGCCTTTGGCGAGAGGATCGCGGCATGACTCTGCCTGCACCGGGAACGATCTGGGGGTCTTTGCCGACGCCCGCCTTGCTCATTGATGGCGCGGATTGCGTCGAAGAGGTGAACCCCGCAGCCGAGCTGTTTCTGAACCTATCGGGGCGCGCGCTGCGCGGTCAGAAGATTGGCGAGCGGCTGGCGATTTCCGCCCCGCTAGAAGAGGTCTTCGCCCGCGTGCGCAGCAATCGCGCCTCGCTGTTTGTGAACGATGTCGAGGTGACGACGGGCGAAAAGGCTCCGGTCCAGTGCAACCTTCAGGCCGCCCCGCTTGGCGATGAGCCCGACCGGATCTTGCTGCTGATCGAGCCGCGTGAGCTGGCCGACCGGTTGGGCCGGGCGAGCATGGTGAAATCCGCGGCGCGCTCGGCGATCGGGATGGCAGAGATGCTGGCCCATGAAATCAAGAACCCGCTGGCTGGTATCGCGGGTGCGGCCCAGTTGCTCAGCATGAACTTGTCGGGCGAAGATCTTGAATTAACAGATCTAATCGTCGATGAGACGCGGCGGATCGTAAAGCTTCTTGAGCAAGTCGAGCAGTTTGGCAATGTGCGTCCACCGGAACAGAAAGCGGTCAATATCCACGATGTGCTGGAGCGCGCGCGCAAATCCGCCATCGTCGGCTTCGGCGCGCATATGAAGATCGAAGAGGATTACGACCCCTCGCTGCCTGCCACGCAAGGCGATGCCGATCAGCTGACGCAAGTCTTTCTGAACCTGTTGAAGAACGCAGCGCAAGCCTCTGAGGGTGGCGGAAAAATCAAGATCCGCACCTTCTATGAACACAGCCTTCGTTTGCGCCGTGCCGATGGCTCGGGCCAATCCTTGCCGTTGCAGATCGAGATCGTCGATGACGGTCCGGGCATTCCGCCCGCCATTGCCAACGAGATTTTCGAGCCCTTCGTATCGGGGCGCGAGAATGGCACGGGGCTGGGCCTCGCGCTCGTCTCCAAGATCATCTCTGACCATAACGGCTGGGTCAGCCTCGACAGCGTGCCCGGCCGCACCCGTTTCCGTATTTCCCTGCCTGTAGCGCCGAAGGAGAGTTGAGCCATGGACGGCACCGTACTTGTCGCCGATGACGACCGCACGATCCGCACCGTTTTGACCCAGGCGCTGACGCGCGCGGGTTGTAAGGTTCACGCGACCGCCTCGCTTGTGACGCTGATGCGCTGGGTTGAGGAGGGAAAAGGGGATCTGGTGATCTCTGATGTGATGATGCCCGACGGCAATGGCCTTGAGGCGCTGCCCCGGATCGGACAGGAGCGCCCGGGGCTGCCGGTGATCGTGATCTCGGCGCAAAACACCATCATGACCGCGATTCAGGCTGCCGAAGCAGAGGCTTATGATTACCTGCCCAAGCCTTTCGATCTGCCGGATCTGATGAAACGGGCCCAAAAGGCGCTGGAGCAGAAGCGCCGCGCGCCGAGTCCCAGCAAACCCAATGAGAACGCCGTCACCGAAGCCGGTGATCTGCCGCTGGTGGGGCGCACGGCAGCGATGCAAGATCTCTACCGTTTGGTTGCGCGGGTCATGAATGCCGATCTTCCGGTTTTGATCGCGGGCGAAAGTGGGACTGGTAAGTCTCTGATCGCCCGGGCAATTCACGACTTCTCGGATCGCCGGACGCTGCCCTTTGTCGTGGCGCAGGCGAGCGATCTGCAAGGGGCCGACGGGCCTGCGACACTGCTGTCGCGTTCGCGCGGCGGCTCGCTCGTTTTCGACGAGGTGGGCGATTACGACGAGGACACGCAGGGCCGGATCGTGCGGATGCTCGATGCGCTGCCCGATCCCGCGCCGCGGGTGATGGCCACGACCCAAAGCGATCTGTCGGGGCTGATGGAGGCCGGGCGGTTCCGGCAGGATCTGTTTTACCGACTGGGCGGGGTGACGCTGAATGTGCCGAGCCTGCGCGAGCGGGTCGAAGATATTCCGCTGCTTGCCGATCACTTCCTGAGCCGCGCCGAGCGCGAAGGGCTGGGCACGCGCCGCTTCACCGCCGATGCGATGCAACTCGTGCGTGCTTATTCGTGGCCGGGCAATGTGCGTCAGCTTGAAAATACGATTCGGCGCCTTGCCGTGACCTCGCCCGAAGAGGAGATTGCGCGCACGGAAGTGGAGCTTGCGCTTGGCAATCAGCCCGCGATTGAGCCGCTGCGCCAAGGCGGCGAGGGCGAGAAGCTCTCGGCCTCGATTGCGCGACATTTGCGCCGCTACTTTGATCTTCACGGTGGAAATCTGCCGCCCGCCGGACTTTATGATCGCATTTTGAAGGAGATGGAGGGCCCGCTGATCGAGATTGCGCTGGATGCGACCGGCGGAAATCAAGCCAGATGTGCGGACCTCCTTGGCATCAACCGCAATACCTTGCGAAAAAAGATCACCGATCTGGATATTCAGGTGACACGGCGACGCAAACTGATGTAAACCAGCAACAGGGGGCTGTGGCTTTTCCGTTCGTTCGGATTTGTTGCGGCCTGTGTGAAAGGGGCATCGGTGCAGAGCAGCACAGGATATCGCACGGGATGGGACCGGCTGGCGCGTTTTCGACGCCGGCGGCGGGTCCGCAATGTCGTCACGCTGGGCTTGGTCGTTCTGGGGCCAGCGCTTGCGATTGCGACGTTTTTCGTGCTCGGTCCGCTGGGTCAGGGCGGGGACAGCACCGGGCTGCGCCTGATCCTTCTTGCCGATTTCGTCTATTTCCTGCTTTTGGCCGGTCTGATCATGATGCGGCTGGCGCAGATCATCGCGGCCAAGCGCGCGCGCTCTGCCGGATCTCGCCTGACTTTGCGCCTCACCGGGGTGTTTGCGGGTATCGCGCTGGTGCCCACGGTGCTGGTGGCGCTGTTTGCCGGGCTCACGGTGAATATCGGTCTGGAGGGCTGGTTCTCGGATCGGGTGCGCTCGGTCGTCGGCACATCGCTTTCGGCGGCGGAAGCCTATCAGGCCGAGCATAAGCAAGATCTCGTTCAGGATGTGCGCGCGCTTGCAGCCTTTCTCAATCTGCGTCGGCAAGCCGCGACCTTCATGTCGGATGGCGAGCTGAAATCGCTGCTCACGACGGGTCAGGCGGGCATCCAGCGCGGTGTCAAAGAGGCCTATGTGATCGACGGCACGGGCAAGATCATCGCGCGCGGCGACCGCTCTTATTTGTTCAACTACGAGGAACCCTCGCCCAAGGATATCGTCGAGGCACAAAAGGGCGAGACGGTTCTGATCGAGGATTGGCCCAATTCCGAGCTGCGCGCGCTGGTGCGGCTCAATGCCTTCGTCGACCGCTACCTTTATATCTCGCGCAAGGTCGACGGGAAAATCCTGTCGCTGCTCGATCAGACGCGCGAGACGGTGATGCTCTATCAACAGCTCGAATCGGCGCGCGGGCGCGTTCTGTTCGAGTTCGGGCTGGTCTATTTCGGCTTTGCGCTGATCCTGATCCTGGCCGCGATCTGGATGGGCCTATGGTTTGCCGAGCGTCTGTCGCAACCCATCGGGCGGCTGGCTGCAGCGGCCGAGCGGGTCGGCGCCGGGGATCTCGATGCGCGGGTGATCGAGGCCGATGGCGATGACGAGATCGCAACCTTGGGCCAGAGCTTCAACCGGATGACGGGCCAGCTCAAGACGCAGCGGATGGCACTGGTCGAGAGCCATCACGAGACAGAGGAACGCCGCCGCCTGTTCGATTCCGTGCTCTCTTCGGTCACCTCGGGCGTGATCGGGCTGAATGCGGAGGGTCAGATCGACTTTGCCAACCGTGCCGCGATGCAGCTTCTGACGCTCGCGCCTGCCTCCGGCACGCCGCAGACCCTTGCGATGACTGTTCCTGAATTCATGGGCATGTACAAACGGTTACAAGACGGTCTTCATGAAGTGGTTCAAGAAGAAATCCGGCTTTCGCGCGACGGTCGGCTGGAAAGTCTGCTGGTGCGCATGGCGGTGCGGCGCAATGATGAGGGCACGCCCGAGGGCTATGTGGTGGCCTTTGAAGATGTGACCGAGCTGGTCTCGGCTCAGCGCATGGCCGCTTGGGGCGATGTCGCGCGCCGGATCGCGCATGAGATCAAGAACCCGCTGACCCCGATCCAGCTGTCTGCGGAACGCATCAAACGCAAGTTCTCGCGCATGGTCGAGGGCGAGGATGCCGAAACGCTCGACAATCTGACCGGGGTGATTGTGCGCAAGACGGATGATCTGCGCCGGATCGTGGACGAGTTTTCGCGCTTTGCCCGGATGCCCGAGCCGGACCGGGCCGATCACGATCTTGCCCGTATCCTGCGCGATGCCGCGACCTTGCAAGAAGAGGCGCTGCACGGGGCGACGCTGGTGGCCGATATTCCCGCAGAGCCGGTCGTGGTCGAGCTTGACGCGACGATGATCTCGCAGGCGGTGACCAATCTGATCAAGAATGCCGGCGAGGCAATTGAAAGCCTAGAGCCGCAATCCCGCCCCGAGGGCTTTGCGCCCGAGGTGCGTGTCTCGATGGAGGTCGCGCCCGAGATGGTCACGATCCGCATCGCCGATAACGGGATTGGCCTGCCGCCCGACCGCTCGCGGCTTTTCGAGCCTTACGTGACGACCCGCGAGAAGGGCACCGGGCTTGGCCTGCCCATCGTGAAGAAGATCATCGAGGAGCATGGCGGGACGCTGACACTCAGCGACGCGCCAGCCTTCAGCAGTGGGGCGCATTGCGGTGCGCTTGCCGAAATCCGCTTGCCGCGCGCCCGCGCGGCTCAGCGGGCCATCAAGGAGAGGGGCGAAGCCCCCGGAGACGTGACATGAGCGACATCCTGATCGTCGATGACGAGAAAGACATCCGCGAACTGATTGCTGATATCTTGCGAGACGAAGGCTTTCAGACCCGGTTGGCGGCCAATTCCAACGATTGCATGGATGAGATCAACGCCCGCGAACCGGCGCTGATGATCCTCGATATCTGGCTGAAAGACAGCAAGATGGACGGGATCGACATTCTCAAGACCGTCAAGCGCGACAACCCCGACGTGCCGGTGATCATCATCTCGGGTCACGGCAATATCGAGATCGCGGTGGCCGCGATCAAGCAGGGCGCCTATGACTTCATCGAAAAACCCTTCAACATTGACCAGCTGATGGTCGTGATCGGGCGGGCGATGGAAACCGCGCGGCTGCGGCGCGAGAATTCCACGCTCAAGCGGCGCGATCTGAGTTCGGGCGAGATGATCGGCGAGTCGGCGGCCTTCCGGCGGCTGCGCGATCAGCTGGATAAAGTCACGAAATCGAACGGGCGGGTGATGCTCTCGGGCGAGCCGGGCTCGGGCAAGGAGATGGCCGCGCGCTTCATCCACCAGAATTCCACCCGCGCGGCGGGGCCCTTCGTCACCGTCAACTCCGCCTCGATTGAGCCCGACCGGATGGAAGAGGTTCTCTTTGGTCGCGAAACGCCTGAGCGCGGGATCGAGAAGGGGCTGCTTGAGCAGGCCCATGGCGGCGTGATCTATTTCGACGAGGTGGCCGAGATGCCGCTGGGCACGCAATCCAAGATCCTGCGGGTTCTGACCGAGCAGCAATTCATGCGGGTGGGTGGTGCCGATAAGGTGCGCGTCGATCTGCGGGTGATCAGCTCGACCACGCGCGATCTGGTTGCGATGATCCGCAGCGGGGATTTCCGTCAGGAGCTCTATGACCGGCTCAACGTGGTGCCGATCGAGGTTCCGGGGCTGAGCGATCGGCGCGAGGATGTACCGCTTCTGGCCAGCCATTTCCTGCGCGGTTTCAACGAAACCCAAGGCCTGCCGCTGCGTGAGATCTCGGAAGAGGCCGCCGCATTGATGCAGACGATGGATTGGCCGGGCAATATTCGCCAGCTGCGCAACGTGATCGAGCGGGTGCTGATCTTGGGCGAGGGCAGCGGCCCGATTGAGGCGCGCGAGCTGCCCGGTCAATCCTCTCCGTCCGATGAGGGGCGCGTTGTCTTGGGCGGTGCGCTTGCGACCTTGCCGCTGCGCGAGGCGCGCGAGTTGTTTGAGCGCGAATATCTGCTGACGCAAATCAACCGCTTTGGCGGGAATATCTCGCGCACGGCCAATTTCGTCGGCATGGAGCGCTCGGCTTTGCACCGCAAGCTCAAGACTTTGGGGGTTGTGACCTCGAACAAGGCAGGCGCGCGGATTGCCCATGTCGGCGAGGAAGAGGACTGAGCCGCGACAAAGAAAGGGCCCGCGCGACTGGCGCAGGCCCTCTCTGTGGATCAGATTTCCTGAGTCTTGCGGATCAGGAACCACGCCAGCGTCGAGCAGATCAGCGTGGCGATCACGATGGGCAGCGCTGTGCCGTTGAAGGCCAGCCCCACGGGCGCCGCGATCAGCACGGCCCCCACCGTCGAGATCGCGGTCACGATGGTCGCAGCCGTCCCCGCAATATGGCCCATATGCTCTAGCGCCAGCGCATTGAGATTGCCAAAGGTCACCCCGGCCATCCAGAACACCGTAACAGTGTAGATGAAGATGAGCGGGAAGCCCGCCGCGCCATCTGTGAAGCCTGCGAGCACGAGGATCAGCATCACCGTCGAGACGCAGATCTGCATGATATAGCTCGCCTTGACGATCTTGCGCATCCCCAGCGTCATCACGTAGCGGGCGTTGAAAATACTGCCCGTGCCCGCCATCAGCGCGCCGCCCGCGAACCAAAGCGGGAAGGTATCGGTCACGCCATGCGTGGCATAGAGCTGCTGGGCCGAAGAGAGTAACGCGAACATCTGCCCAAAGCCCAGAGTGATCGTGATGATGTAGATGCGCACTTCGTAATGGGCGAAAACCTCGCGCGCGGCAGCGGTCAGCTTGGCCACGCTGATCGGGCGGCGGTTTTCGGGCGCCAGCGTTTCGGGCTGGCGCAGATTGAGCCAGCTCACGCCCACGAAACCGAACAAGATGAAGGCCCAGAACACGCCGCGCCAATCAAAAGCCGAGATGATCAGCGACCCGACCGAGGGTGCAACCGCTGGCACCAGAATGAAGATCATCATGATGAAGGAGGTCACCTTCGCCATCTCGCGGCCCGCAAACAGATCGCGGATCAGCGCCATCACGGTGATCCGAGGGCCGGCGGCCCCGATCCCTTGCAGCACGCGGGCGGCAAGCAGCGCCTCAAGGCTTTGCGCATGCACGGCCACGAAAGCGCCCACCATGTAGATCGCGATCCCGATATTGATCGTCAGCTTGCGCCCGATCGCATCCGAGATCGGTCCGGCAATGATCGTCCCCAACCCCATGCCCAGCACGAAGGATGTGAGCACAAGCTGGGCGCGGTTGACCGCGTCCGGGCTCAGATCGGCGGCGATCTGGGGCAGCGCGGGCAGCATGCCATCGATTGAAAACGCGATGGTCGCGGTGAGGGTTGCGAGCATCACGATCAATTCGGGCAGCGAACGTCGATTGCGCGCGACGAGCGTCGCGTCGGGAATCTGGGTCATGTCTGGAACTCTTTTGCGCAAAATTTGGGCGCACCATAAAGGCGTTCTGGCCCAAATGACCAGTGCGGGGAGCGCGCAGAGAGCTGTGCGCTCACGCGGAGGTGATTAGTGTTGGGTGGCCGTTTCGGGGGCGCCTGACAGCTCATCTATCACACGCAGCCAAAGATCGGTCGGCTGCGCGCCTTCGACGACATGGCGCTCGGCCACGATAAAGGTCGGAACGGCGGTGATGCCGCGCTCGCGGGCGTGGCGTTCCTTGGCGGCAAGCGTGTCGAGATCTGCCTCCGAGGCCAGCAGCCGCGCCGTCAGAGCGCCGTCCATTCCGCAGCTCTGTGCGATCTCGCTCAGCAGCTTGGGGTCGGAGATGTTTTGCCCCTCGATCCAATGTGCGCGCAAGATGGCATCCATAACCGCACCCTGCGCATGCTCGATCCCCGCCCAGTAAAGCAGACGGTGCGCATCGCGGGTATTGGGCTGATGGGTGACGCGCTCGGGGTGGAATTCGATCCCCTCGGCCTGCGCGATCTCCAAGAGTTGCACATGCATCTTCACAGCCTTGTCCTTGCCGAACTTGGCTTCCAGATAATCGGCGCGCGACATGCCCTGCGCGGGCATCGTCGGGTTGAGCTGGAAGGGCTGCCAGCTGCGCACGAAAGGGTGGTCGGGCCGGGCCTGCAGCGCCTGATCAAGCCGCGCCTTGCCGATATAGCACCACGGGCAGACGGGATCGGCGAAAATATCGAGCGGGATCATGGGCGGTCTCCTTCGGTCAGCATCCCGCGCAGCGCGGCGCGTTGCAGCTTTCCGTTGCGATTGCGCGGCAGCGTGGCGATGCGGCGGTAGATTCGTGGCTGCTTGTACCGCGCCAGACGGGATTGGGCAAAGGTGGCCAAGCTCTCGGCGCTGACAGGGCCGGTATAGGCCAGCGCGATCACGCTCGCATCGGCCTTCACCGCGAGTTCGACGGCGGCCAGTTCGCCCACATCGGGGCAGGCGGCGAGCGTCTCTTCAATCTCAAGCGGCGAGACCCGAAATCCCCCGGCATTGAGCATATCGTCCTCGCGCCCCAGATAGGTGATCGCGTCATCCTGAGCCATGCTGACCATGTCGCCCGTGACAAACCACGGACCCCGACGGCGCGCGGCACTGGCCTCGGGTGCCCCCCAATAGCCGAGGTACAGCCCCGGATCGCCCTCATGCACGGCCAGCTCCCCCGGCGTGCCGCGTGCGACCGGCAGGCCGTCGGCATCCAAGACCGCGATGTGCCGACCGGGCTGCGGATAGCCCGTGGCGCCGGGCGGGGCCGGGCGCGCAGGGCTGGCCGAGATGAAGGTCGAGCATTCCGACATCCCAAGCGCAGGATAGATCGGTGTGCCGCTGGCCGCCTCCCAGGCTTGGCGGGTCTGCTCAGGCAAAGCCTCGCCCGCGCTCAGACTATGACGCAGGCGCGGCAGGGTGAGCGTGGCGTGATGGGCAAGGATCTGGCGAAACACGCCGGGAGCCGCGGCGAAAAGCGTGGCATCGAAGCGCTTCATCAAAAGCGGCAGGCTGCGCGGCTCGACGCCCGCCCCCGGGATCAGCGCCGTGGCGCCCAGCGTCCACGGATCCATCAGCCCGGTGCCCAGCGTATAGGTCCAGTTGAACGCGCCCGCATGAAGCATTCGGTCGGCCTCACGCATCGCATACCAACCCTGATGCATCATCTGACGGGCCCAGATCGCGCGATGGGCATGGACCACGGCCCGCGGCTGCCCGCCGGGGCCAGAGGTGAAGATCATGTAGCCCGGACGCTCCGGGTCGCCCATCTGGAAGGCGCAAGGAGCGGCGTCTTCGGCGCGGTGGAGGGTGGACGCCTCGATCACCCGCGCGGGATGGTCGGGCCGCGCCAGATCGGGACCTGCAAGGATGGCGGCAGGGTCGATGACATGCGCAAGCCGGGTGATTTCGGGGGCAGTGAGCTGGGCCGAGGTTGGCACCGGGATCAGCCCCGCTGCCAGCGCGCCCAGAAAAGCCACCGGAAATTCCGGGCCATTGCCCAGACGCAAGAGCACGCGGTCGCCCTCAACCAGTCCTTGCTCCAACAGCCGTGTGCCCGCCCCGCGGACTGCGGCGATCAAACGAGCATAGGACCAGCGCTCCGCCCCGGAGGGCCGCACGATCTGCATCGCAAGCTTATCCGGGCGCGCAGTCCCCGCCGCCAGCACATGGGCTGCCATGTTGAACGCGGCGGGCGGCGCGGGCAGCGGTGCAGAGAGGAATTCAGAGCGCATCCGACACGCTCAGTTAGCTGCGTCCGGGAGGACCGGCGCGCCGGTCATTCCTCTTCCTCGTCATCGCCAAAGCGCGCGTCATCATCGGATTCATCCTCGCCCTCGGGGATATACTTGCCCGACAGCATGATCGAGCGGTTGTCATGGGCCGGATCCATCACGACATCCGAGGGCAACTCGCCCCGGAGCCATTCGAGCACCTCTTCGCGCGCGTCGATCGGCTCTTGCTCAGTCAGCTCGGCGATATAGCGCAGAAAGGCGCGCTGATCGCCGTCGATCTCGTCCAGATCCGCCGGGTCGGCTTCGGGCCAGCGATCCGTGATCGCCTCGTAGAACGATGCCCAGTTTTCCTCGATGTGATGCCATTTCATCAGCGCTGTCTCCTTATCGTCTATCCGCGCCTGCGCAGGCTGACCCTCGCCAATCGCTAGAATGCGCGCCGGGCTCTGCAAAGGCAAAAGGCATTTCGGGCCGCTGTGGTTCCTTCACCGCACCTTCGCCGCAATCACTCCGCTCGGATCAGTGCATCCAGCCCTGAACCGTGCGCGCTGTCCCCGATATGTCATCGCCCACACCGGCCACCGTGTTGCACCCTGCCAAGGTCACCGCCATCGCGGCCATAAGGATCAACATCTTCATTTTTCTGCCCTATTGCTTGGTCTTGTCGTCATACCACCAGACGTCGGGCTCAAAGCCCGACCAGTCCCCGTATACTGGTGTTTTCTTGGGGTAGTGAAGCGCCTTGATATGCGCAATCCGGTCAACCGGCGCGAAAGACACCGGGATCACATAGCGTCCAGCGGTCAGGATGCGGTCGAGCGCATGGGCGCCTGCGATGAAATCCTCATGGCTGCGGGCGTTGAGCATGTCGTTGATCATCGCCTCAGCTGCCGGGGAGTTCATCCCCATCCAGTTGCGCGTGCCCTGTTCGGTCACACCCTTGTGTCCCCAGTAATACATCTGCTCATTGCCGGGGCTGAGCGAGGGCGTGTTCCAAAACCATGCCATATCGAAATCATAGGCATTGGTGCGCTGGGTATACTGCGCGTCATCAATCACCGTCACCTGCGGCACGATACCAAGACGCTTGAGCGCCTGCGTGTAGATATCGACAATGCTCTGGGTTTCAGCCGCGCCCTGCTGCAAGACGATATCGAAGGTGAAGGGGCGTCCGTCCTTCTCGAGGATACCGCGGTCATTGACCTGCCAGCCCGCCTCTTGCAGCAGCTTGGCTGCGGAACGCATATTCTTGCGGTTGCGGTTTTTGCCGTCGCTCTTGGGCAGGGAGTAGCCCGAGATCGTGCCGGGAAGCAGCGAATCTTTGAACGGCTCAAGGAGTGCGAGCACCTTGCCCTCGGCAGGGCCCGGCTTCATCCCCAGCTCGGAATTCGAGAAATAAGAGGTGATGCGCGGCTCGGCCCCGTCATTGACGGTCTTGTTGATGAATTCGAAATTAAACGCATCGATCATGGCCTGACGGACCCGCCAATCGGCAAAGATCGGGTTGCGGGTGTTCATCACCAGCCCCTTGAAGCCCGAGGGGCGCTGGTTGGGGATCTCGGATTTGACGATCTCGCCCGATTGCACGGCAGGGAAATTGTAATTGCGCTGCCAGTTCGAGACGTTGAACTCTTTATAGGTGTTGATCGCTCCGCCCTTGAAGGCCTCGAACACAACGCCGCCATCGCCGAAATAGTCGTAGCGGATGAAATCGAAATTGTTGCGGCCTTTGTTGAAGCCCAGATTGCGGCCCCAATAGTCCGGGTTGCGCTTGAGGATGATGTATTTGCCGGGCACGGCCTTGTCGATCACGTAGGGCCCCGAGCCAATCGGCTTCATGTCGGTCGTATTGGCGAAATCCTTGCCCACCCACTGCGCCTTTTCAAGGATCGGGCGCAGCCCCATGATCAGCGCCAATTCGCGGTCGGGCTCGGTGAAGGTAAAGCGCACGGAGCGTGGGCCGGTCTGCTCCATCTTGGCCACCTTGGACCACGCGTTGCGGTATTTCGGATGGCCCTCCGTGCCCAGCGTTTTATAGCTCCACATGACATCCTCGATGGTGACGGGATTGCCATCCGAGAATTTCGCATCCGGGCGCAGCGTGAATTCGACCCAGCTTCGCGCGTCATCGGTCTCGATGGATTGCGCGAGCAGACCATAAAGCGTGAAGGGCTCGTCCCAGGACCGGCCCATGAGCGATTCGGTCACATATTGGCTGATTCCCTGCGCCGGACGTCCGTTCAGGATCCATGGATTGAAAGAATCGTACATCCCCGCGACCCCGAATCGGATCTCACCGCCCTTGGGGGCATCCGGGTTTGCGTAGGGTAAGTGGTCAAAACCATCGGGCAGGGCGGGTTTGCCATACATTGCGATCGCCCCTTGCGGTGCGGCAAGGGCAGGCCCCGCAAATATTGGGCTCAACGCAAGCGTACCGATTACCGCTGCTCGGAAAAACACCGATCTCAACATCGCAACAATCCCTCTTCTGCCCGTTTATTATAGCGCCAAGCTAGCGAGGCGATTGAAAGTGCGCAAACTTTTCCCTTGGAGAGAGGCGTCGCATTGCGTATAAGGATCTTACTGCTCGATAGGTTTCTTGCCTGTATGAAACCTGCCTCATGACTTGACGCCCGCTTCGTGCGGGCGTCTTTTTTTTCGTTTTCATGCCCAGTAGCAAGCCCTCATGCCCTGTTCTCACAGGCAATTGCGCAACGCTGGCGGTTCTATGCCGAGCGCGTGAGCGCAGCCGCCGCAGCGTGAGGGACGACTCATCGAATCTGGGGGAGCGGTTTGAAAAGGAAAACCCGCATCCGCGCGACACGAGTCGCGGCGCGAAGGCGGGGGCTTTGGTCAGAGGCCAAGGGCAGGCGCGGCTCAGTGTGGCTCGCGCACCACGCGGAACATCGCGCGCCGCTCATCGGGCGTCATCTCGGCGAAATGCTCGGAGGGCGTCTTTTTGCGCGGCGGGCCGGCAAACGGCGCCTGGCTCTCCGCGAATCCCAGCTGTTCGCGCTGAAGCGGGGCCGGGGCCGGGCGTTGCGCCGGGGCGTCGGCCCCGATCTCGATCAAACGCCGGGCGCTGACCTCGAACCGGCGCGGCGTTCGGCCCAGCTCTCCCTCGGCGACGAGACATCCGAGCGCACGCGTGACATCGCCCAGATCCGAGGCGAGCGGCAAGATCAGGAGCCGGGCTGCAAGCTCGGGCTTGCCGATGCCGGTTTGCGCGCGCAGATCGACCTCTGCAATCTCGGGACCGGCAAAGACGGCCTCGGTAATCTCGGAGATCTTCTTGCGGCCATCGGGGGTGAACAGCGCGCTGAGCGGCATGCCGCGCACCTCCATGCCCATGACGTCATTGAGATGAGTGCCCGCGAGCCGAAACCGACCCATGCCGGGGGCTACGCGTTCGAGAATAAAGGCGAATTCCAGCGATCGTTCGATACCGCGCGGGTCCACCTCAGAGCGTGCGGGCACATTGCGCCCCTTGCGCAGCGCTTCCCAATAGGCGCGCAGCTCATTGCTGACCCGGCGTCCGACGCCTGCGCCGATGGGGATGATCTTCGGTTGCGACTCGCGTTCCATTTCAAACCTACCCTATCATGATCGTGACGCCGCGGTCGCGATCCCTACACCTCAAACGCCGCTGCCAGCATAGCCTTCCGGTCGTTTCGGTTGACCGTCGGAGCGAGTTTGTTACTGAACACTTAATACGTCAGTTTTCACCTGTATGGGGAACAAAACTACAAAATGGTTAAAACGCAGGACATTTTCCAGGGCGAGATCCACACCGTTTCGATGACCGGCTTCGCCTCGGAGCAGGGCGCGGGGCTGGAGCATGACTGGACGTGGGATCTGCGTTCGGTCAACGGCAAAGGGCTCGATCTGCGGCTGCGAGTCCCTGATTTGACAGGGCTTGAGGCCGGGCTGCGCAAGGCCGTGGCGCAGGTCGCGGCGCGGGGCAACATCCAGCTCTCGCTCAAGCTGACACGTCAGGGTGGGAGCGACACATTGCGCGTTAACCCGGAGGCGCTGGCGGCGGCGCTGAACGCTCTGAACGAGGTTAACAAAGCGGCAACCGGGCAGGGGCTGGCGATGGCTCCGAGCACGCCTGCGGAGATTTTGACGCTGCGCGGAGTGCTGGAACAAGGCCCGGCTGCGCCCGCGACCCCCGACGGTTTGGTGCCGCTGTTGCTCGCGGATGCCGAGCGCGTTCTGGCGCAGTTCCATGCGATGCGCTGCGCCGAAGGGGCCGAGCTGGGGCGGATCATTGCGGGCCAGATCGACCGGATCGACGAGTTGACCGATGAGGCCGAGACACGCGCGCAAGCGCGGAGGCCCGAGGCGGCAGAGGCCCTTCGCACCGCTCTGGCCCGCGTGATGGAGGCAACTCCCGGCGCAGATCAGGACCGCATCGCGCAGGAGCTTGCGCTCTTGGCGGTGAAGGCCGATATCACCGAAGAGATCGACCGCCTGCGCGCACATATCACGGCGGCGCGCGCGCTGCTGGCAGATCCCGGGCCGGTGGGGCGAAAATTCGAGTTTCTCGCACAGGAATTCGTGCGCGAGACGAACACCTTATGTTCGAAATCGAATGACAGTGCGCTGACCCGGATCGGGCTTGACCTGAAATATGTGATCGATCAGATGCGCGAACAAATTCAGAACGTGGAGTGAGCCCGATGATCGATATGCACCGCCGAGGTTTGCTTGTGATCCTGTCATCGCCTTCGGGGGCCGGAAAATCGACGCTGGCGCGCCGTCTCATGACATGGGATCCGACGCTGCGCTTTTCGGTTTCGGCCACGACCCGTCAGCCCCGGCAGGGTGAGCGCGACGGGGTGGAGTATTTCTTCAAGACCCGAGACGCGTTCGAAGAGATGGTCGCGGCGGGGGAGATGCTGGAGCATGCCGAGGTGTTCGGCAATCTCTACGGGACGCCCAAAGGCCCGGTCGAGGCCGCGATGGCCGATGGCCGCGACACGTTGTTCGATATCGACTGGCAGGGCGGTCAGCAGATCCGCCGCTCCAGTCTGGCAAGCGATGTGGTCTCGATCTTCATCCTGCCGCCTTCGATTGCAGATCTTGAGCAGCGTCTGCGCACGCGCGCGCAAGACAGCGATGAGGTGATCGCGGGGCGGATGGAGAAATCGATGACCGAGATCAGCCATTGGGGCGAGTATGATTACGTCATCATCAACCGCGACGTCGATGCCGCTGAGGCTGAACTGAAGACGATCCTGATGGCCGAACGTGCGCGGGCCAACCGCCAACCCGGGCTCAACGCCTTTGTGCGCGCCCTCAACACGGAGTTTGACGCAAGATGATCTATGAGCTGGACGGGATTCGCCCCGATATCGCCGCAGACGCTTGGGTGGCACCCGATGCCAATATCATCGGGCGGGTCGTGCTGGAAGGCACCTCGTCGGTCTGGTTCGGCGTCACGTTGCGCGGCGATAACGAAGAAATCCGGCTCGGTGCCGGGGCCAACATTCAAGAAAATGTCGTGTGCCACACCGATCCGGGCTTTGCGCTGACGATCGGGCCCGATTGCACGATTGGCCACAAGGCGATGCTGCATGGCTGCACGATTGGCGCAGGCAGCCTGATCGGCATGGGCGCGACGGTGCTCAATGGCGCGAAGATCGGGAGCGGGTGTCTGATTGGTGCAGGCGCGCTGATTACCGAGGGCAAAGAGATCCCCGATGGGTCGCTGGTGATGGGCGCGCCGGGTAAAGTCGTGCGGGTGCTCGATGCGCAGGCGCGTGAAAAGCTGCTGCAATCGGCGGCACATTACCGGGCGAACGCGTTGCGTTTTGCAAAAGGCCTGCGTGCGCTGGCTCAGACCACGCAAAACCTGAGCTAATTGTCGCGCTCATTCACCACAGGCACTTCGAAAATCGCGAAATCGAGCTTAGGAAAATTGTTTTTGACCTCGGCGAGAACCACGCGTGCGTTGGGCAGCGGTTTGCAATAGGCCCGCAGCGCGCCGGTATAGCCGATGGCCTCCAGCCTCTGCGCAAGATCGAGAATATCGAAGCGCGCCGTCAGCAGGGGGGCGAGCACCAGATCCGGGCGGAACTCGGCAAACTCCTCACGAGTGACAAGATCCAGTTCTATAACACGAATCTCAAGCCCCGCGACGCCGTGCAACGCGAGTGGCAACTCATGTTCTGCCTCGACCAGCAGCAATTTTCGCGCCTCTCCAATTGCCTTGGAATGCAAAAAGACGGCGCGCAAAGCCTGCTTGGAATAGCGCATTTCAGACATAGCCTTGCAAAAAACTCCTGCCACGGCGAACACATCGGTGTGTATATCATTAGTTTTGAATACACCTATATGTCAAAACACCTCTAAACTCTCAGTTTACCCGCTGCAACCGTGTTTGCACTTTGCAAAATGATCGTTGCATCGAAACGTTAACAAAGTCTTAACAACTAAAATGCGCCTCAAAGACCCGGCTTTACAGATCCGAGATTTCTGAGCACAAGTAGGGCGCGGATTTCGGGGCGGGGGCGTGATCATGGACCATGAAAATCTACATGATTTCATTGCGATTTTGCCGCAAGCGGCGCTTGTGATCGGGCGTGACGAACGCATTATCGCGATTAATCCTGAAGCGCGGCGCATCTTGGGCGCCGTTCCAGAGGGGCGCAGCTATGTCACTGTGCTGCGCCAACCGGATTTTGGCTTTGCCATGGATCAAGCCCTGCGCGGTGTTCGACCCGAGCGGGTTCGGCTGCGCCTCTCGCCGCGCGGGGAATCCGCCTCGGTGCAGATGGTGACGCTCGTGCCTCTGCCCCATCCGCTGCCGCCATGGGCAGGCGGCGTTCTGATCAGCTTTGAGGATGTTACGGCTCTTGAGAGCGCTGAGGCGATGCGGCGTGACTTCGTGGCCAATGTCAGCCATGAGCTGCGCACGCCGCTCACCGCGCTCATGGGATTTATTGAAACTCTGCGGTCCTCGGCGCGCGATGATCCCAAGGCGCGGGATCGCTTCTTGTCGATCATGGAGCGTGAGGCCTCGCGGATGAACCGGCTTGTGGGCGATCTGCTGTCGCTCAGTCGGGTCGAGGGCGAAGAGCGCCGTCGCCCAACCACGAATGTCGATATGTCGGTATTGCTGCGCGGGGTGCTGCAAACGCTGGAACATACTGCCCAATCGAGCAATGTCGCGCTGATCCGCGAGGGCGAGACCGGCGAGATCCGCGTGCCGGGCGATCCCGATCAGCTGACCCAAGTATTCACCAACCTGATCGAGAATGCGATCAAATATGGCGGGCAGGGTGGCGAGGTGCGCGTGTCCCTGTCGCGCATTGCGCAAGAGCCGGTGCTGGGTGCGCCTGCCGTGCGCGTCGATGTGCTGGATCTTGGCGAGGGGATCGATCCGGTCCATCTGCCGCGCCTGACCGAGCGGTTTTACCGCGTGGACACGCATCGCTCGCGTGAGAAAGGCGGGACCGGGCTCGGGCTTGCGATCGTCAAGCACATCGTCGCGCGCCATCGCGGGCGTCTGCGCGTGGAAAGCACGCCCGGCGAGGGCAGTCGCTTCACGATCATCCTGCCGCTCAACTGAGCGCCGGGTGGGACGCGCAGGGCACGGGCCTGCGGCATAATTCCGTCTTAGGGGCGACATCTCAGACTTCGATCTTATATGCTCCTTCGGGGAGCGAGGATATGAGCAGAAAATTGGGGCAATTATGCAGACCAAGCAGATCAATCTCGCACTTCAGGGCGGTGGCGCGCATGGGGCATTCACCTGGGGCGTGCTCGACCGGTTTTTGGACGAGAACTGGCTTGAATACCTAGCGATTTCAGGGACCTCCGCAGGTGCGCTGAACGGCGCCGCCTTCAAGGCGGGATGGGTGCGCGGTGGCCGTCAGGGTGCGCGCGAAGAGCTGGACCGGCTGTGGGGGCAGGTCTCGGAGACCGCCGATATGCGGATTGAGCGCTACATTCCCCCGCAATTGCCGGGTACGCAGGCACTGTTTCGCTGGTTCGAGGCGTTTACGCCTGCCGCATTTCTCGACAACGTAACGCGCCTAGTCTCGCCCTATGATACCGGGCCGTTCTACGTCAATCCGCTGCGCTCGGTGGTCGAGAAATTCAACTATAGCGATGTCTGCGCGGCCGCTCAGCCTGCGCTGTTCGTCTCGGCCACGAATGTGCGCACGGGCAAGGTGCGGGTGTTTTCGGGCGGTGAGATCACTGTGGATGCGATCCTCGCCTCGGCCTGCCTGCCCGAGATCTTCCGCGCCGTTGAGATCGAGGACCCGAGCACCGGCGAGACCGAAGCCTATTGGGATGGCGGTTTTACCGGAAACCCGCCGCTCTTTCCGCTTTTCGCGCCGGAGTATCCGCGTGATGTCGTGGTGGTGAATATCAATCCGCTTCTGCGTGAGCGAATCCCGCAAACGCCCTCGCAGATCGAGGAGCGGATCAATGAGATCAGCTTCAACACCTCGCTCTTGCGCGAATTGCGGGCGATCAATTTTGTGCGCCGTCTGCTGTCGGAGGGGCGCATTCCCGAGGGCAGCATGAAAGATGTGCTGATCCATATGATCGGCGATGATGAGATCATGACCGAGCTGTCGGCGGCCTCCAAGATCGTGCCTGAGCATGGACAACTCCAGCGGCTCAAGCGCGCGGGGCAAAAGGCCGCCGATCACTGGCTTGAGACCCATGCCGACAAGATCGGAATTTCCGCTTCAACCGATCTGCAGGAACTGTTCGACTAGCTCCGGGCGGTCTCGCCGCGCCCGTTCGTGCTTTTGCGCGCATCCTTGGGCGTGGGGTAGACCAGACCGGCAGAGATGATCAGCTTGGCCGCATCCTCGATCGACATATCGAGATAGCGCACCTGCGATTGCGGCACGAAGAGCAGAAAACCGGAGGTCGGGTTCGGCGTGGTCGGCAAGAAGACCGAGATCAACGGATCGCTGTCATCGGCCATCTCCGCGATCTCGCCCTTCGCGCTGGAGGAGACAAAGGCAATCGCCTTGATCCCTTCGCGCGGGTAGTCGATCACGCAGGCGCGGTCGAATTTTGCCTCGGATTGGTTGAGCACCGTCTCCGCGATCTGCTTGAGCCCGGAATAGACCGTGCGCACGAAGGGCAGGCGGTCCACAAGGCTTTCCCCGATGCGCAGGAAGGTGCGCCCGAAGAACCCTTTTGCGAGCCAGCCCACGATGACCGTGAACACCAGAAAGATGATCACGCCGATGCCGCGCACATTGATGCCGATGTAATGCTCGGGGCGCAGCTCGCTTGGGATCAGCGGCAGCACCCAGCCATCCACCCAGCCCGCCATCGTCCACATCAGCCAGATCGTCAGTCCGATCGGGGCAACGACGATCAGCCCGGTCAGGAATGAGCCGCGCAGGGCGGCCATTCGCGAGCGGCGGCGCGTCGGGGGCAAGTCATCGGGTCGCATCATAGCTCTCTCGCGCCTATCTGTGTTCGCTATCTAGGCAGGCGCTGCGCGTCCGACAATGGGTCGTGTGTTCAGCGGGCGCGTGCCGTGGCAATTTCGCCCGCAATCTGGGCCCCAAGCCGCGCATTGTTCAAAACGAGGGCGATATTTGCCTCAAGCGAGCGCCCCTCCGTCAGCTCAAAGATGCGCTGGAGCAGGAAAGGCGTGACCTCTTTGGCGGCGATCCCTTGCGCGCTGGCCTCTGCGAGCGCCTGCTCGATCACCGGGACGATCTCGGCGCGCGGGATTTCGGCGTCCTGCGGAATCGGATTGGCGATGAGTTGCCCGCCGGGCAGACCGAGCGTCGCGCGCATCATGTGGGCGGCGGCAATCTCGGCTGCGGTGTCGGCGCGCAGCGGCGCCCCAAGCCCGGAGCTGCGCGACCAGAAGGCGGGGAAATCGTCCTGACCGTAGGCAAAGACCGGCACGCCATGGGTTTCAAGCACTTCGAGCGTCTTGGGGATGTCGAGAATGGCTTTGGCGCCCGCACAGACGACACTGACCGGGGTCGCGCCCAACTCCAGAAGATCGGCGGAGATGTCAAAGCTCTCCTCAGCCCCGCGATGCACGCCGCCAATGCCGCCGGTGGCAAAGACCGAAATCCCCGCCAGATCGGCGCAGATCATAGTCGCAGCCACGGTCGTCGCGCCAACGGCCCCGCGCGCGATGCACACGGCCAGATCGGCCCGGCTGACCTTCATCGCGCCGCTGGTGCGGGCGAGTTCTTCGAGCGTGTCCGCCTCAAGACCGATCTGGATCGACCCGTTCATCACCGCGATGGTCGCGGGCACGGCACCTGCGGCGCGCACTTCGGCCTCAACGGCCTGCGCGGCCTCAAGGTTGCGCGGGTAGGGCATGCCATGGGTGATGATCGTGGATTCGAGCGCGACGACGGGGTGCCCTGCATCGAGGGCTGCACGGACATCGGCGGAAAAGGTCAGGGGAAGGGTCATGTCGCAAGTTCTCCAGAAACGTAACGGGCGGCTGCGATCAGCGCGCGCTCAAGGGCTTCGGCGCGCGGACTGCCGCGCCTCTCGGCCACCAGATGGGCGGCCATGAATGTATCGCCCGCACCTGTCACGCGGGTGACAAGGACGGAAGGCGGGGCGGATGAGATCACGCCGCCATCGCTCGCCGAACCATCGGCCGCTGCACGCCCGCCATCGGTGACGAGCACCCGATGCGCGCCGCGCGCAAGCAGACCTTCGGCGGCAGCCTCGGCGCTTTTGAAATTGCGCTGGCACAGGATGCCCGCTTCCTCAAGGTTGACGTAAAGCGTGGCGGCTGCATGCGAGAGCAGCGGCGTCAGGCGCTCGGCCTTGCCCGGGCTGGCGGGCGCCACGCGCAGATCGGCGCGGGCAAAGAGCGGCGAGCGCGAGATTTGCGAGATCAGCGCCTCGGTCAGATTGCCGTCCAGCGCCACCGGACCGGACCACGGCTGCTCGGCGCTGCCAAGCCGCCCATCGGCGAGCGGGGCCAAAATCTTGTCGCCCGCGGCCTCGAGAGAATGAGCATCGGCAATGGCCGCGATCAGACCGTTCGCGCCCTCAATCGCCATGTAGCGATCCGTGGGCAGATCGTCGGAGCGGTAGAGATAGGCGCAATCAATCCCCAGCATCTCGGCATTGGCGATCAGATCAGCCCCCTGACTGTCGCGTCCAAGGGCCGTGAGAATGGCGGGGTGCAGGCCAAAGCGGCGCAGCGTCATCGCGATATTCATCGCAACGCCGCCCGGCAGCCGCTCAATCCGGCCCGGCACGTCCGAGCCCAGATGCATATGCACGGGCGCGCGGCCAATAATGTCCCAAAGCACCGAACCGATGCACAATATGTCAGGAGAGTCGTTCATAGCCTCCGATTGCACTTTCGTGGCTTTGCGCGCAAGAGAGACATTCGACTGCGTGGCCCGTGATCCGCACGTGACCGGGTCTTCGCGCCGCAAATTGCGCAGATATCGGCGGGGCAGGGCGAAACCCGCGGGAAGATGGCGCAAAGGGCTTGTCTTGGGTGAAACCAGCGTCTATATGGCGCGCACTTCACAGGCGGAGGCGGGCCAATGAGGGAGACATCCTCAAAGGTCCACCGGTTGGGGCTTTTGCCCTGAAAACCTCTGCCGAGGCGCAAACCGGAAAAGGAAAATGGACATGGCGCTCCCCGATTTCTCCATGCGTCAGCTCTTGGAAGCTGGCGTTCACTATGGTCACCAAACGCAACGCTGGAACCCCCGCATGGGCGAGTTCATCTATGGCGAGCGTAACGGGATCCACATTCTCGACCTCACCCAGACCGTCCCGATGCTGGATGCTGCTCTGCAAGTCGTGCGCGACACCGTCGCCAAGAACGGCCGCGTGCTGTTCGTGGGCACCAAGCGTCAGGCTGCCAAGCCGATCGCGGATGCCGCTGAGAAATGTGCACAATATTACATGAACCACCGTTGGCTGGGTGGCACGCTCACCAACTGGAAAACCGTTTCGCAGTCGATCAAACGTCTCAACGAGATCGACGAGAAACTGGCTGACGGTGCCGAGGGCCTGACCAAGAAAGAGCGTCTGGGCCTTGAGCGCGATCAGACGAAACTGCAGGCCTCGCTTGGCGGGATCCGCGAAATGGGCGGTCTGCCGGACCTGCTGTTTGTGATCGACGTGAACAAGGAAGACCTCGCAATCGCCGAAGCCAAGAAACTGGGTATTCCGGTTGTGGCCGTGGTTGACACCAACTGCTCGCCCAACGGCATTGATTACATCATTCCGGGCAATGATGACGCGGCCCGCTCGATCGCTCTGTATTGCGATCTGGTCTCGCGTGCAGCGCTTGACGGCATGACGGCTCAGATGGGCGCGGCTGGCGTCGATCTCGGCGCGCTCACCGACACCCCGTCGGAAGAGGCCCTCGAAGAGGCGCAAGCCGAGAGCTGATCCAAGCTGTTACCCAAATGACATGAGGGCGGGGTACCCCGCCCTCCAATCATTCACGAAGGAGATCCGACCATGGCGATTACCGCCGCTCAGGTTAAGGAACTGCGCGAATCCACTGGCGCAGGCATGATGGACGCGAAAAAAGCGCTTACCGAAACGGATGGCGATATGGATGCCGCCGTTGACTGGCTGCGCACCAAGGGTCTCGCGAAAGCGGCCAAGAAATCGGGTCGCGTTGCCGCTGAAGGTCTTGTGGCTGTTGCGGTCAATGACGGCAAAGGCGTGGCCATCGAGGTCAACTCCGAGACCGATTTCGTCGCCAAGAACGCTGACTTCCAGAAGCTCGTAGGCGAAATCGCCGATCTGGCTCTGCAAACCGGTGAAGATGTCGAGGTGCTCAAGGCAACCCACCTCAACGGCAAGACGGTCGACGACGTCCTGACCGACGCGATCGCGCGGATCGGCGAAAACATGACGCTGCGCCGGATGCATGTGCTCGAGGGCGACACGCTGGTGCATTACGTGCACAACGCCGCCACCGATGGCATGGGCAAAATCGGCGTGCTCGTCGCGCTGAACGGCGCCGATAACGGCATCGGCAAACAGATCGCCATGCATATCGCGGCGACCAACCCCGCTGCGCTCTCGCAAGCTGATCTGGACCCCGAAGTGGTCGAGAAGGAAAAAGCCGTCCAGATGGATATCGCACGCGAGTCGGGCAAGCCCGAAGCCGTGATCGAGAAGATGATCGAAGGCCGGATGAAGAAATTCGTCGCCGAGGTCACGCTGCTCAATCAAGCCTTCGTGGTCAATCCTGACCTGACCGTCGCAGAAGCCGCCAAAGAAGCTGGCGTCGAAGTGACCGGTTTCGTGCGCATGGAAGTGGGCGAAGGCATCGAGAAGAAAGAAGAGGATTTTGCAGCCGAGGTCGCCAAGACCGCCGCTGGCAAGTAATCCACGCGATGCTTTAAGCATTTCGAACGCCGCGCTCCTGACCGGAGCGCGGCGTTTCTCATGGGAAGCTGCACTGGGTCAGGACTTCGCTTTTATAGGGCGGCGCGGTCATGAAGATGTGCTTTTGCACCGAGGCCTTCATAACGGCCTGAGCCGTGGTCTCGACATCCAGCGCTTCACGTGCGAGCCGCAGGTGTTTCTCGACCGTCGAGGTCGTCAGGCCCATGATGAGCGCGATATCGGCGGTGGTCTTGCCATCGGCCACCCATTCGAGCACCTCGCGCTGCCGATCCGTAAGCGCCCGCCGTGTCGTTGCAAAGGGCATGGTCGAGATCCGCAGATGCACAAGCGTGTTCATCGCCATCAACTCGCGCTCGTTCTCGTGCCAGATACGATCCACCTCGTCCTGGCTCATGCCGTCGCGCCCAACCAGCCCCATGCCACCACGCGCCCGGCTTGACGGATCGCCAAAGCCGATGGAATAGCCGCTGCGGATGCCGTACCTGTTGTTAAGATCGAGCACCGCGATTTCCTCGGACGTGAGCTCTTGCTGGCGGACGCGCTGTGCGACGATACGCCACGACATCGCCCCTTCATGGGTGTTCGCCCATCGCACCATCGGGGCATGCCGGAACAGCCCGGAGGTCAGGAATTCATCGAGATATTTCTGAGAATGATTCGACAAAATGAGCATGTCGCTCAGATCGCCATAGTGCTTTTCGGTTCGGAAACTCGTGAATCCGTAGATCAGGCGATCAAAGCCGAACCGGGCCATCTCCCGGCAGTGCAAATCCCAAATCGCCTTTACGTCCTTTGAGTTAAGAACCGTTTCACAAAACGCCAACATGTCTACCGCCGTCCCTGAAGAGTTAATCTCTTGCTCTTGCTTACTCTTATCGCCCATTTTTTGGTTAACCTCGGGTAAGCATAAACGAAAATTGACGCGAAGGTCGGGAATTTTATTTTGCGATATCCTCGCTCTACAAAATGATCGCGACAAAGTTAGGGCAGGGTGCCCAGAATCGAGGCAGTTAGCCTGTGGCCTTGCGGTTTGCGGCATGCATCTCGATCAGCGGCACAAGCGGGGCGTGATCATAGCCAGCCTGCGCTGCGGCCTCGAGGATCTGCGCAACCGGCATCCGACCGGCCTGATCGATGCCCCAGAGATGCGAGCTGCGCGTACCTGAGCGACAATAGGCGAAGGCTGGTGTCTCCGCCTCTGCCATCACGTCCTCATAGGCCGCGATCAGCTCGGGCGTCATCATGCCCGGAAAATACGGCAGGTAGTGATAGGCCAGTCCGGCCGCCGCCGCATGCTCGGCCATCACATCGCTGCTATGGCTGTCGGGCACTTCCGCGTCGGGTCGGTTGTTGATGAGCGTACGAAAGCCCATTTGGGCCAAAGTCGCGATATCCGCCGGATCAATCTGCGGCGAAACGGTGAAATCGTCCGAAAGTTTGTGCGGTTCCATATCCGTATCCTGTGTTGCTCTGGCTGGTCCAGCTTTGGCGCGGGAGGGCGGCGGAACTGAGGAATTCCGCAGGTGCCCGATCTGCGCTATATCTGACCCGTCCGCGCACCACTCTGCAAGCAGTTTGCCCGCCGTACGGTTTAAACCCTCGAAATCAGTGCAGTATTAAGGTGAAGATCACGCTGTATCTTTTTGAAAACGCCCAATGATACCGGGCAACATCCGGTAGTCGGCGAATGCGACCTGATGGGGCAAATCCTGCACTGGGGTGTGACGGTAGCCCTCTGTGTAGAGCACGAAGGGCGCATTCGCGTTCTCTGCTGTCTGCGCATCGACCTCGGAATCGCCGACATAAACCATCGGACCGCCGCCAAGCCTGACGTGACAGGCGCGCAGCATTTCGGGATCGGGTTTGCGGCTGGGTAGGCTGTCGCCGCCCAGGACCAGCGTGAACCGCTCACGCAGACCAAGATAATCCAGCACGGCCTCGGCGGGCTTGAGCGGCTTGTTGGTACAGATCGCAAGCGCGCAGCCCATCTCGGAGAGCTGATCGAGCGCCTCAATGACGAAAGGGTAGGGCGTGTTGCCCTCCAGATCCGTCTCGTAATGGGCCAGCAGCGCCGCTTCGGCTTGCGCAAAGAGCGGACCGTCTGGATCCTTGCCCGAGGCGATCAGCAATTGTCGCACGAGGTTCGGAACGCCTTTGCCCACGAAAGAGCGCACCTTGGGCTCGGACAGCTCGGCCAGTCCCATCTCGCGCAGAACGGTGTTGGAAATTGCGTGGATGGCGGGCACGGAATCAATCAGCGTGCCATCCAGATCGAAGATAACGCAGGGCGCGCTCACGCGGATTTCCACTTGATCGAGCAGCCCATCGAGGCGATTTGCTCGCGTGGGCCAGCGCCCGTGCGGGCCACGCCGATCATCGCCTCATAAAGCTCGCGCTTCGCATCCGACGGGCCAGCCTGCCGCATCGATGCATCGAGCCTGCCGCGATATTGCAGCCCGTCCCGCGCATCGAACCCGAAAAAATCGGGGGTGCAGACCGCACCAAAGGCCTTGGCGACCTCTTGGCTCTCATCATAGAGATAGGGAAAGGAAAACCCGTGATCCTTGGCGATTTTCCCCATGTTTTCAAAGCTGTCCTCGGGGTAATCCGCAACGTCATTCGCCGAGATCGCAGCCACGCCGATGCCTGCTTCCTGCAATTGCGCCGCATCGCGCACGATCCGGTCGAGGATCGCCTGCACATAGGGGCAATGATTGCAGATGAACATGATCAGCGTACCATTGGGGCCGCGAATATCGTCCAGACTGTAATGTACGCCATCGGTCGCAGGCAGCGTGAAACCGGGGGCTTTCCAGCCAAAATCGCAAATCGGAGGGGTCACAGCCATGAAAACGTCTCCTTAGTTTGAGCGTGCAGCCTCGGCGGCGGCGCGGATCGCACGGATGTTGTCACCATAGATATCGGCGCGGTCGACCGAGCCGCCTTTGAACACCGCAGATCCCGCCACCAGCACATCCGCACCAGCCTCGGCCACCAGCGGCGCGGTCTCGGGCGTCACGCCACCGTCGATCTGGATATGGATCGGGCGATCGCCGATCATCGCGCGGACCTTACGGGTTTTCTCGATGCCGGAATGAATGAATTTCTGACCGCCGAAACCGGGGTTCACCGTCATAACCAGAACCATGTCGCACAGATCCAGAACGTCTGCGACAGCCTCGGCCGGAGTGCCCGGATTGAGCGCGACACCAGCCTTGACGCCTTGCGCCTTGATCGCCTGAAGCGTGCGATGGATATGCGGGCCAGCCTCAACATGCGCGGTGATCAGATCGGCACCGGCCTCAGCATAGGCTTCGATATAGGGATCGACCGGCGCGATCATCAGATGCACATCCATGACGGTTTTCACATGCGGACGAAACGCTTTCACCGCGGGCGGGCCAAAGGTGAGGTTGGGCACGAAATGGCCGTCCATCACATCGACATGCACCCAATCGGCGCCCTGAGCCTCAATGGCGCGGATCTCGGCGCCGAAACTCGCAAAATCGGCGGACAGGATCGACGGGGCTATCTTGATGGAACGGTCGAAGCTCATGAAACTCTCCTCGGCGGATGACGCGTGCACTGGCTGCGCTCATGCAATAGCGGGCAAAAGCCATCCACTGCAACCGCGTTGGAGGTCATTTTTGGCGATAACGGGTGTCATGGCAGGCGTCTGATGCAGAAACCTCGGATGCCAGATGGAGGAAGTATATGTAAAATAGGTACTTAGCCTACACATCTCATCTAATTAAGTTACATAATACAGATTATCGGACTTTCATATCTAGCTGTTTTCTATTCGTATCAGTTATGAATAGTCAACCCCCCGTTACACTAGAAAATGTTCACAAATAAGGCCCGCCACAGCGTGACGGGCCTAAAATTACGCATTTACAACGCCTTAAGAGTCAGGCTTTGGGCTTGTCCAAAACCGACCATCCGAGCATTGCCATTGCCACCAGACCGCCCGAGATCGCATCAAGCGTGGTCTGATCGGCGTCAACGCCATGCGCCACGAGATAGACGCCAGCCGCGCCGACGATGTGACGGACAACCCCCGCCACAACCGGGCGCGTGAACAGTGCTTTAAACATTCGCTTTTCCTTCCAAGTTATTGAGCCGACGCGAAAAATCGTCCTGCGCTCGTGACATTCCGCCGAGGCGAAAAAAGATGCCGGTCAACAGCCCGACATTTGCAAGGCTCATGACCATTTCAGGAGAAAAGTTCATTTGAGATACCCCCCGGCCTTCGCGGCGCGGTAGCCAAGATAGACCCCGCCAGCCACCGCACCCCACTTCGCGAGCTTGGCCCCTTGGCCCGCCGCGTCCCCGGCCTTGTCTGCGGCGTAGCCCACGCCCCACGCCCCAGCCACGGCCAGAACCCCCCAAACGATAACAGGCATGATTCCCCCCCTAGGTCCAAGTGCCGCCCGAAAGTGCGCCCAGCACATCGGCGGGCGATACGGTCGCGCTGTTTCCGGCGTAGCCGTCATAGTATGAGCGGCCCGCGTTCGATCCGCTGACGACTGGCAAGCCCGCCCACTCTTTCGCCAGGTTGTTTCCGAACTGCTGCGCGCTGATATTGCCCGACTGATAGTCGGACAGGCCGCGCCCCTGAATAAGCGAGTGCGCGGCGCGATCTTGCGCCGATGCATTGAACAACTCACCGGCAGAGAGAACCCCGCGCGAAACAAGGCTGCGCAGCGTCTTATAGATGATCTGATATCGGCCCGCCGCGCTCGATACCGACCCCGCCGCAATGCTCGATCGCTGCCAGTCCATCACCTGCGAAACCGTCATTGTGGTGATCGGTCGCGAGGGTCGCACTTTCGACCCCGCGTAAACCGTATCATATCCGCCCGGCGCTTCCGCGCGCCCGATCACGTCAAGAATTGAGCTGATGCCCATACTGCTCCCCGTGCTTGCTGTTGCCCCGTTTGATCCACTGGCCGCGCGCATACCGCCCAAGTCTGACAGTGTGCCGCTCGATCCGCTGGACGCGCTCGTACCACCGCCAAGCAATCCCGGCAGGATCGATCCCAAAAGCCCGAAAATTGCCGCGCCTTCACCAGACCCGCTTTGCGCGGGCTGCGGGTCTGACACGTAGATCACACGCGGCGTTTGATCCTGCGCGGCCTGTCCCTTGTGGCGCTCATAGGCGAACCACCCCGCTGCCGTTGCCATCATCGCGGCAATCGCTTTCGCGGCGCTCATGGTGTTTCATCCGGCGCGACATATGGCGCAATGTTTCCCGCCGCCGTAATCGCGTCGAAAAGTTGGGCCGTGTCAAATTCGGCGTGCAAATCGTTCTTGTCGAGCGTGAACGGGATCGCCCCGAAAATCGGGTGATTCATGGTGATGTCGATCAGCGATCCTTGAGCATTTGCAAATACAGGACTTTTCCATTCAACAATCGCTGCCGCATAACGTTCTGTTGCGCTGATTTCTGTGTTGTTCCAGTCCATCAAGAAACCCTCCGTAGCACCGTGAATGCCGATGCAGAGTTTTTGGGATAGCCCAAAAGTTTCCATGTTCCCGGCGGTGTGTTGGATGTATTTGCCGTGCTCGTCGCACCGACGCCGCCCCAGGCCAGTTTTGACCCAGCAACGAGACCGCCAGGGCTCAAATTGTACTGACCGCAACTGAAGAATCCGACGCTGCCAATATCATTTGCCCCAATCTGGGCGACTTTTGAACTTACAGCGTCTGCTGCCAGTTTCACTGCATTAACAGCGCCATTTTTCAGATTTGAGCTTGCAACAGAATTATTGGAAAGCTCGCTCGCTCCAACCGCGCCCCCAGCGATCTTGTCCGAGGTCACGACACCGCTGCCAAGCTGGACGGTCCCGACAGCGCTCCCGGCGATATGCATCCCTTTCACCTCGTTCACACCGATCTTTGGCGAGGTCACAGCATCGTCGGCAAGCTGGCCGGTCCCGACAGCACCCCCGGAAATCTTGGTTGAGGTCACAGCATTGTTGGCAAGATGGACGTTCCCGACAGCGCTCCCGGCGATATGCGTCCCTTTCACCTCGTTCACACCGATCTTTGGCGAGGTCACAGCATTGTCGGCAAGGTGCTCAGTTTTGATAGACCCGGCAAGGATCGGCACGGCCCCCATTCCGCTCATACGCTCCACCCCATTTCAGCAACTGCAATGTTGACCGCTGCGCCCGTGTCGTTGCGCAGATAGACCGCCGCTCCGGTGCTAAGGGTGATAGCCTGACCGGGCAGGATCGGGACACCCTGCCCCGACACTGC
Organism: Thioclava dalianensis; assembly: GCF_000715505.1. Lineage (GTDB taxonomy): Bacteria > Pseudomonadota > Alphaproteobacteria > Rhodobacterales > Rhodobacteraceae > Thioclava > Thioclava dalianensis. The sequence goes on along the minus strand of NZ_JHEH01000001.1, from coordinate 73,225 downwards.
ATCAGCGCTACCAGCGACAAAGACAGCGCCCCCCGCATCCGTTGGCGACACAACCATGATTTCCCGGCGCAGATCGTCGGCACCTGCAAGCAAGGTTGTTGCACCATTTGCGGCGCTGACCGGCGCGGGCGTTGTCAAAAGATCGGTGTTGCGCTCGCGTGTCGCGAGCGTGTTTCCTGCGCTGATCGTGACCCGCGCATCTGCAATATTGCCTTTGCCCAGACCGAGGCGCACCGTCAGGGTGTTTTCATTCGGGTTGTGGATCGCCAGCCGCGTGAAACCTGCGGCGGGCCGGTAGGTCAATCCCGCCTCAAAATCGTTTTGAGTGCCATCGTCAAAGCTGATCTTGAATTTGTCGCTTGCGTCGAGGCAAGACACGAAGCCTGCATCCCGGACGGCCGAAATTGTCGCACCGGGCGGCACTGTGAAATCGCGAACTGCGTAGGAAATCCGTTTATCGGTCATTTTCTTCCCCTTATTTCATCCGGCTTGCGAGAAAGATCAGCACAGCCGCGGGGATGCCGATCTTGACCAGCTTGTCACCGAGTTGCGCGCTTTCCGTCTTTGAGGCCGCAAGGCTGTTTGCGGCGCTTTGCTGGATTGCTCCGGTTGCCTGCGAGAGCGCATAGCGGGCAAACTCTTGATTGCTGCTCAGCGCGCGTTCGCTCGCATCATCCACCGCCCCAATCGCGTATCGCGACAGATCGGAATAATTGCCCATCGCCTGATTGCTGGCGTCTCCGACAGCGCCAATTGCATAGCGGGAAAGATCGGAATTTGCCGAGATTGCCTTGTTGCTCGTGTCGCCCACCTGCCCCAAGGCATAGCGGGACGTATCCGAATTTTCGCTGATCGCGCGCCCGGTCGCGTCATAGATCGCGCCAGCCGCATCACGCCCCGCCCCGGCCATGCTCGACAGTGCCGAGTTTGCCAGATCAAACGCTTCATCTGGGACATAGTGGATCGAAACCGAGCCGCCGCCGGAATTAACGGACGTGGCCCCATTGTCGGCAATCATCCGATTGTCGGTTGTCGTGGTCGCGCTCGATTGCGCCGTCTTGCTTGAGCTTCCCACTATAGGCCCCCTTCAATGACATAGCTGGCCCGCATCCCGTGCCGCTCACACTTGCGCACAAGGCCCTTGCGATCAGTCCAGCACCGCAACGCGACTGCGCCGACCGCGCGGCCCGTCGATTTCATAAACGCTATGCAAGCGGCGGTGAGGTCATGCCCCCGCGCGCGCCCCGCAACCGCGTTGGCGACGATCACAGCGCCGCACGGCTCGCGCTCAACAGACCAGATCATGACGCCGACAGGCTCTGAGCCGTCACAGATCAACAGCGCCTGAGCCTCGCCGCTTGCTACCTGATCGCGCCACACGTCGAGGTGACGCGGGGCGCTCTCGATCTGGCACAGGTAGCTTTCCACAAGCGGCCCCCACGGATGCGGCGAAAAACTCAGCGTTTCAGAAGCCACCACACCGCCCCCGCGACCAGAACCACCGGAACCACCTTTGCGGCGGTTTGCTTCCAGTCGCTCGAATTGTAGTAAAAGCCGCCCGTTGTGCCCGCGCCCGAGGACGTCGGCCCCCCCGAAACCGCAGGGCCCGACGACAGGTTCAAACTTGGGATCATGCTTCCCCCCGCGTCACTTTGTTGCGGCATAGATCGCCAACCCGGCACCTGCCACGAGGAAGAGGATAACACCCCAATCCGTGCCGCTTTTTCCGCCAGTCTGATAGCTCGCGGGCTGCACCGTGGCCCCTTGTTGATCGCCGTGCGCGCCGATCATCGAAAGAATGCCAGCAAGGCCATTTTGCATGCTGTTTTGCCAACTTGCTTGACCGTCGATTTGAGACGTTGAGACTTGCCCCGGACCAGTCACGACACCACCAGTCACGTTGTAGCCGCTTGCGTAGGCGGGTGCAGAGCTTGCGGGCGATCCAGTCGAAAACGTCGAAAGGAAGTTGCCCAGATCGGAGAGAACTCCCGATCCAGTTTGCGCGCTTGTCGCAGTGTTGCCGGTGCCGAACGAAACACCGCCCGAGCGGATGGCCAGATCGGGCGACAGGTTCACAGACGGAACCCCCGAAAATTGATAACCCTGAGTTGCCATTGATACCCCCTAGGAAAAATATCCGGGGCGGGCCTTAAGCCCGCCCCGCTCGATCAGGACGCGGGCGCACCGACAAGGCTTTCCGTGTAAATCGCGAAGTTGCCCGATTCCTCGAAATCAAGTTTCACGCGGAAATCTTGCAGCGCCATCGGCAGGGCTTCCGACAAGCGATTTTCCGGCAGGAAGTCGATATGCGTAAAGCCCGCCTGCGGCACGCGCGTGGCAAGATCATAATGGGTCGCGCGAATTGCCTTGTCGCTTTCCACGATTTTGCGCTGATCGGTCTGCACTTCGACAGTGCCGATTTTGTCGGTGTTGACGTGCATCGCGAGCATGGCATAGGGGCCACGCGGAATGTCCGCAATTTCCGCCGTGCCGGTCACACCCTGATTGCGCGCAAACTTCTGAATGCGCAGATGCGCGCCAAAGGCTTTCGCGGGCGATTGCACGGCGGATACCGTCAAGCTGTTGATTGTGACGCCTTCCTTGATATCCATCTCAAGCGTGAAAGTCGCCATGCCAACCGTTCCGTATCCGGTCTGATCCTCGCCGCCAATCGTGCGCATCCACGGGCGAGAAAGGAAGATCGGAAGGACGCCCGCAAGCGGTGCATCGCCATAAAAGCTGTTGAGCTTCACGAGGTCCGCCGCGTCAATCGTGATACGCGCATCGCCGTTGACCATCAGGCGGATTTCATCAATCACGCTCGACCAGTCAGCCGCGACCACATCAGCCGCCGCCGCCGCGCCGATCTTGGCATTGCAGCGGATATAAAGGCGCTCATAGGTGAGGCCCAAAGGCAGGTTTACCGATGCGGTTTGACCCGCGCCGATACCAAGCGGCGTTGGCATTTTCTTAAGGGATCGCGTCATATCTGCGCCCCCCTCAGTTGTAGCCGTTGCGCGCTTGGCTCACGAGGCCAATATCGCGGAATTGATACATCGCGAAGCCTGCGAGCATCACGCCGACCATGACCACCGCCACGGCCTTCACATCACCTTTTTTGACCATCTTGGCCCCCTTAAACATATGTTTCGGATTGCGCTTCATTCATGCCGATTGCGGATGCGAGATCATTTGCGCCGCCACCCGATTGCAGCGCCTTGAGCTGCTGGATAGCCCACCACGCCGCCACACCGGCCAACACGGTCACAACAAACTGTTTCGCCATTTCTGCCCCCGAACGAAAAAAGCCCCATCGCTTCTGCGTGGGGCTTCTCTGGCACGGTCAAAAAGCACCGTGCAAATCTATGAAATCTTAGCTTTATCCTATGTTAGAAACGTTGAAAAAATCACGCGCGCTTGCGTTTTTTTTGAGGCGGGCCGTTCTCGTTGGCTGGGATGCGCTTATGCACGATAGAGCCAGCGGTGACGGTGCCGCCCTGCTCGTGTAGATAATGCAGGTTTTGCAGCCCCCGGACCTGAGCCACATCAACGCCCAATTCCGCCGCCGCCGCGTCAAGATCGCGCTTGCCCTTCTGCGGGAAAACGACAGTTTCTGTGCAGTTGCCGCGAAACCGGGTAGCCACCTCTGCGATCCGCTGCGAGATGCCGATAACCTCGATACCGTAATGCCGTCCCCGGCTGCATATCTCTGCAAATCCGGGCGCGTGATTTGCCCCGCCGTTGACGGTAAACGACATATTCAGTTCCTCAACTGCAAGCGTTATCTGCGCGCCCCGTCCCGTGGCCCTGAATGGTTCTTGCGCCGCCATCAACAAGCGCGACAGCCCCGAGAGCGCCGCCGCCTCGCGTCCTGAGGGTGGCACATAGGCCAGCCGGAACCCGCGCCAGTTTGCCGCCATCTGGACGCGCACCCCGTCCAGACCATGCGCGCGGTGCTCGATCACCCGGAACCCCTCGCCGCCATACTCTGCGAGCGGGTCAAAGATCACCACGCGGCGCACGCCGCGTAGCTTATTCTTAACATAGCTGGATTTGCCCGATCCGCTGCGCCCCCATACACCTATGCGGCCAGCGTTACTGCGCGCGCTCATGCCGCCGCTTCCTGATCCATCCACGACACGGGCGATGGTCCGCCTGTGGGCGGTGCGCTCTCATTGTCGGCCTGCTTGCGCTCAGGTGCTTTCCCATAGCGCGCAGCCTGCGCCTCTCGTGCGGCCCGCTGTGCGCGCTCTGCCCGATCTGCCAAGATCGTGCGAACCAACTGGATCTTCATCATCAGGAACGGCGCAGCCGTCAGCACGAGTGCGAACGTGTCGCCCATCGGCATAAGCGCCTTCGGATAGTAGATCGAAAGAAGATCATGGCAGGCGTCAGCCGCAGGCCGCGCAATCGCTTCTTCCTCCGGCTGGATCGCCAGCGGTGCGAAGTCCGGCACGATACCGCCCGGAATTTGAAACACCGCCTTGAACACAACCCAGAAGCTATCTTTGCCCATAAGATCGGGCGCGGCGTCCAGTTCGTCGCCTTGCTCGCCTTCCTCTCCTGCGCTCACAACGTCATGCTCAACGCTGTTTTCGCCTCCGATGTCAGGCGCGCGGAAGTCTGCCAAGTGCGCCGCGCCATCATCCGGCGCGGCGTCCATGTTCGCGGCGTCCATGTCCTCGACCGGCCCGAAATCGGCGGCTTTGTGTTGCTCAGTATCCAAGGAAATTTCCTCCCTCTTTTTTCACTTCCGGCGCGGCATTCGTGTTTGCCACTGGCGGCGCGTTGACGTTTGCCGCCGCAATCTTGTCGCCCGAGATCGGCGCCACCTTTGGCGCGATCTGATCCAGCTTGTCGCCAAACATTTTGCGTGCGCTTTTCTGAGCGATATTGACCCGCACCCCACAAAAAGCATCGGGATCAAGCATATTGCGGCACATGAAATACCCGCCGCCCTTGGCGGTGAGCGTCACAGCCCCAACCTTGCCACAGCACGGGCATTTCAGTTTTCCGATTACCTGCTTAGGCCCGCCGCTCATGCCGCCACCCCGCCGCGCTTTGATGCGCGCTCGCGCTTGCGCTGTTGTGCCTCAAATTTGCGCGCGGCCTCGTATTCGTCGCGCGGCTGGACGTACTCGCCCGAAACCCCGCGCCCCCGATATGCCAAGCGCACCTTGCGAAGCGCCTCAATCGGCGTGAGCGCCTTCACAAAGTGCCGACGCGCGCCCAGACCATTGATGTTTGCCGCCACCACAAACCCAGATTTTGCCATTTTCACGCCTCCCCTTTCGGCATGTCGCCGCGATTGTCGTCACCAGAAATCAAGGGGTTATCCCCTCCCCCTTGATGTTGATCACGGCAGGGGGGGCATTCATCAGCGAACGGCGTCAGCGCATCGAGCCGCGACGCCATTTCACAGACCAGCCCCGCCAGATCGTCGGCCAGTTCCTGCGCCCCTGACATGCGCGACAAGATCGGCGCAGTTTTCAGCGCATCCGCGCGCGCTCTCAGCTTCATTGCCCGATCTGCGAGCAACGCCCCCGGTTGATTTTTCATACGGTCCCTCAATCCCTCATTGTGTCGTTATGTTATCCAGTAACAATTCGTCACAATCTAGAATTTTCGCAAAACCCCCTCTTTTTTCGCGTCAGGGGGCAAATACCGCCTTTTCCCTCCCTACCCCCTAGAAACACCCGACTTGCGCACACAGCCCCCCTTTTTTGGGGGTCTCCCGCTTTCCTCACGCGCTTCCCCCGCCTATTCTGCGCAGCGCCTCAACCCTCGCCCGTTCTCAGCACAACCCGGCCCGAGCGGTTCAACCGCCCTATCCTCCCTTTCCTTCTCCCCGGCTGCGCAGGGCCGACAGGCCCGGTGCGCGCAGCGCCACATAAGGTAGGATTACTTGGTAATCCTTGGAGGGGGGGCGCAAAATGAACCCCCTTTAAGTGTCAAAATGAACCCCCTTTAGCGTTCAAAATGAACCCCCTTTATTGCTCACACCCCTTAGTTATCCACAGGCACAAAAAAGCCCCGGCGCGATGCCGGGGCCGCTGTCTTGGCTCTCTTGGATCGGCTCAGGCCTCCCCGCCTGCATCCATGATTTCTAAAGCCTTTGCGGGTCCATACTTGCCCGATAGAAAGCGCCAAGCTGCCTCGCGCGCCTTCTCTGCCTCGCGCGCCGCTATGTGCTGATCTGAAGGACTGTTTGACTGGCCCGGCACAGATAGGAGCCATGTTGTAGGGATTGAGCGCCCGCCCTTCCAGTTGCGTATCGGCTTGATACTACCTTCGGTGCGGAGATCGATAAGGGCGCGGCGCACTGTGGATAGTGAACACCCTGTCTTCTCAATTATTTGCTCTCGCGTGATTGTCACAACAGGGCGATGAAAATCGGCCTTATCCCATATTGCCCGCAATATTGCCTGATGCGCTCCCTTTGATCTCGTATTCAGAAACGCCGCTTTGCGGGTGGCCCTCGTTGCGGCACATGCGGCCTTGTATTCTTGGTCTGACTGGAAGCCATGGCGCGTCCAGAGTGGATCACGCTTCATTTGCGCGCCCCTTCCCGGCGTATAACCTCCGCTATGTCATCTACCATAAAGACAAGCGGAAGATTGCCGATTGTGCCATCATTCGTCATGCGCGTCACATGCGCTGAGATCGCCCCCGGCCTGCGTCGCAAAGCCCTTGCTATAGTCGCATTATCGAGGCCCGCCGCTTTGCCTATGCGGATGCAATCTTTCTCAAAATCGGTGATCCATTTGCCATGTGCCATTATTGACTATGCCCCCGTCATATTATACATAAATGAAAGGCCGCTTTGCGGTGATGCATCCTTGGTCGGGTGTGTCGGCCACCCTCCGGTTCCACTGAGCAAACGGACTGGTGGCCCGCCGCCCCCCTTTTTTACAGCGTTTTTGTAAAAAGTTGAGCGTTTTCAGCATATTACAGATTATAAGCTTTACATATAGAGGCGAGAGAGAGCGGTAAATTCAGCCAATCTACGCCCCCTCGGGTCAACTTGAACGCCGGGACATACCCTTCGCAAAGACCCATGCGACGCAAGCCGCACCGATCCTGTCAGACAGCATGCGGATCGATGCGAGCCACGCCGCGAACCGTCCACCCCGTCTGGCGTAGCGATCAAAGAAGAAACTCATCAGCGTCACGACGACGAGGCCGAGAAGTGTTAGCAACAGCGATTGCTGCAACGTGTCGGGATGTCCGCGCAGGATATAGAACGCCATATTTCCGAAGGAGAACGTGAACAGACTCGTGCGTCCAAAGAAATTGCAGCTCTCCCAGAACCGCTCTGGGATGAAGCGCGCCTTCAGGGTCACGAGGATCAGCAAGGCGGTTGTGAAATACGCCCAGATCACGCCGGACAGGAAATAGATCGGATGGCTCTCCATGCGCAGTTGCATATTCGCGATGCCGTGGATCGTCTCTCGGTCGATCACGAAGAGCTGGACGAGGGCGAGTGTCCCTGCCCCCGCAAGCACATACCACGCCTTGCGCTCCAGCGTGCTTGCCGAAAGCGCGGGCCCGTTCGAGCGCGCCGAGAAGATCGATCCGAACACCATCCCAAAAACCACAAGAGACAGGCCGTGCAGCACCGAAGGACCGCCGAGCTTTGCGTCGCCAATCCCGAAAAAGAACATCGCCAAGCGATTGATCTCTTTTGGGAAACCGAACTCTTTCGGAGCCGGTATCGCGTGCAGGATTGGAAAGACAAGATGGACTGCAACCGCCACGAGCGCGATTGGCAGCAGACCAAAGCGCAAGCGCAGACCGATGATTAGCGGCGCTAACAACAAGGCCAGCGCATAGAATTTAAGGATATCGGTGAATGGCGTGATCCCCATCATCAGGATCGTCGAGATCGAGTATAAGAGCGACACTTGCGGGTCGACACGCCACAAAACCAGAACTGAAACTGCATAGAGCACCCAGCATTGCAGCGCGCGCGAGACAAGGCGCGCGGAGCACTGCTCGAATTTTCCGGCGCGTGCGCGTGGGACATAGACGAATTCGAGCATCGTCCCAAAGAGGATGATGAAGATCGGTGGCGCCATCTGGATCGCAAAGCGCAGGGTGTCGATCCCTGGTCCATGTAGGAACGCATAGGCGTTGGCCGCGATCAAAGCGTGGCTTCCCATCGCCATGAAGATCGCCACGGACCGGGTCACATCAATACCGACAATTCTCATGGGCTATCCCCTCTCGAAGCGCGCTACTTAGGACCGCGTGCCAATTGGTTCGCTGCCAGTGCGTTTTCACAAACTGCGGTCAGTTGGTCACAGCCTCGTGACGAACAAAAGGTTAACGGCGATTTAATGCCTTAAAACATGGCCCGAGACGGCGAATTGACGTGAAATGTCACAGATTGCCACGGATTTGCGCAATCTGACTCCCCGCGCGGGTGCGGCCGTGGCCTGACACCCGCGCGCAGGCGTCAGGTGATGACGTCCGGGCCGATGCGCTCGGTGCGCGCACGGATGCCGACGATTTCTTCTGCCGCAAGGATGATCGGCGCAAGCGCGTCTTGTGGGTCGAGATCAAGACCGTCGGGCCCCGCCGCGTAGCGTTCCAGATAGACCCGCAGCGTCGCGCCCTCGGTGCCCGTGCCCGACAGGCGCAACACGACCCGCGAGCCGCCCTCGAACAGAATCCGGAATCCCTGCCCCTTCGAGATCGCGCCATCGACCGGGTCTTCATAGGAAAACTCATCTGAACTCTCGACCGTAAGCCCCTCGAATGTCTGACTTTTCAGCGTTCCAAGCTTGCCGCGCAGATCGGCCAGCATCGCCTCTGCCTGCTCAGTCGGCAGCGCCTCATAGTCGTGGCGCGAATAGTAGTTGCGGCCAAAACGCGCCCAGTGGTCGGCCATCACCTCGGTCACGCTCATCTTGCGCACCGCCAGAATATTGAGCCACATCAGCACAGCCCAGAGCCCGTCCTTTTCGCGCACGTGATCCGAGCCTGTGCCAAAGCTTTCCTCACCGCACAGACTGACCCGCCCGGCATCCATCAGGTTTCCGAAAAACTTCCAACCCGTTGGAGTTTCGTAACAATCGAGCCCCATCTCGGCGGCCACGCGGTCCACCGCAGCCGAGGTCGGCATCGAGCGCGCCACTCCTTTGAGCCCCGCGCTATAACCCGGCACGAGATGCGCATTCGCGGCCAGTACCGCGAGGCTATCGGAGGGCGAGACATAGATCCCGGCGCCAACCACCATGTTGCGGTCACCATCCCCATCCGAGGCCGCGCCGAAATCAGGCGCGCCGCTTCCCATCATCTCGGTCATCAACTCATGCGCCCAAGTCGGATTAGGATCGGGATGCATGCCGCCGAAATCGGGCAGCGGCGTCTCATGGCTCACAGTGCCTGAAGGCGCGCCAAGACGACGTTCAAGGATCTCAACCGCATAGGGCCCGGTGATCGCGCACATCGAATCCATGCGCATCCGGAATCCCGATTGAAAAACCGTCTTCAACGCTTTGAAATCAAATATGCTTTCCATCATATCGGCGTAGTCGGAAACCGGATCGATTACTTCGAGAGCTGTCTCGCCAAGCCGCGTCTCGCCCACGCTCTGCAAATCGGGATCAGCGGCGTCGAGGATGTGATATTCGGTAATCTCTTGCGTACGCGCATAGATGGCAGAGGTCACCGATTCCGGCGCGGGACCGCCATTGGCCATGTTATATTTGACCCCGAAATCCGCATCGGGACCGCCGGGATTGTGACTGGCCGACAGGATCAGCCCGCCATCGGCACCGCGCTTGCGGATCAGATGCGAGGCGGCGGGCGTCGAGAGCCACGCACCCTGCCCCACAATCAACCGCGCGGCCCCATTGGCCGCCGCCATCTTGCAGATCGTGGCCGCAGCCTGCGCCCCGAAATAGCGACCGTCGCCGCCAAGCACGAGGGTCTTGCCGGCAATCCCGCCGATTGCGTCAAAGGTCGCCTGGACGAAGTTCTCCAGATAGCCCGGCTCCATGAAGACTTTGGTTTTCTTCCGCAATCCCGAGGTTCCGGGCTTTTGTCCGTCGATCGGCGTGGTCGCGTGGCGGGTCATGGTCACTCCTGAGCTGGCCTTTGGCGGAACAGTTGGACGGATTGCGCGGCAAGGCAAGTGCTGAGCGCAGTTTTCGGCGGCTCTGTGCCACCGGGATCGGCGGTATCAAGCTCCAGCGCCCAGTCTCCGGGCGGTAAGCGCGCCTCGCAAGCAGCGCCTGCGTTGAACAAAAGATAAAGCGCCGTGTCGCCTGCCTCTTGCGACAGGCCCTCGGCGGCCCCGCGGATCTCAACGCCGATACAGCGCAGCTCGGGATCGTTCCACTCCGAGGGGCTGGGTTCTTCGCCCGAGGGCAGCCGCCAAACCAGATCGCGCAGGCCGTCCTGCGCGCGTTGCAGCGCATGCAAGAACCGCGTCTGACGCAGCACCGGATGAGCCGCGCGCAATGCGATCAGCCGGCGCGTGAAGGCGATCAGCCCCGCATCCGCCTCGCGCCAATTCACCCAGCCAATCGCGTTGTCCTGCGCATAGGCGTTGTTATTGCCCCCTTGCGAATTGCCCAGCTCATCGCCCGCCAGCAGCATCGGCACGCCTTGGCTAAGCAGCAAGCTCGCCAGCAAGGCCCGTTTGCGCGCAGCCTGTGCCTCGGGGTCGCTCAGCGCCTGCGAATGGTTCTCGCCATGGCCGTCGCGATTGCCCTCGCCATTCGCCTCGTTTTTCTTTTCGTCATAGCTGACAAGGTCTTGCAGGGTGAATCCGTCATGCGCCGTCAGAAAATTCACCGAGGCTGTCGCAAGCCGTCCATGGTGGTCAAAGATCTCGGCCGAGCCCGCCACGCGCCGCGCAAGATCGCCCGCCATTGCCGCATCGCCGCGCCAGAACTTCCGCAGATCGTCGCGAAACCGGTCGTTCCATTCGCAAAACGGATGCGGAAAGCCGCCCAGGAAATAGCCGCCCGGCCCGATATCCCAAGGCTCTGCGATCAGCTTGACGCCGCTCAGCACCGGATCTTGCGTGACTGCGCTGAGAAATGCGGACCGAGGCTCGACCGCGCCCGAGACACCGCGCGCAAGGGTTGATGCGAGATCGAAGCGAAAGCCGTCCACGCCCATCTCGGTCACCCAGTAGCGCAGGCAATCCATCACCAGACGCAGGCAGAGCGGATTGGACAGATCGAGCGTGTTGCCAGTGCCGGTCTCGTTGATAAACGCGCCACGCTCGGTCAGACGGTAATAGCTCGCATTGTCGAGCCCGCGCAGGCTCAGAACCGGGCCGCGCGCATCGCCCTCGCCTGTGTGATTGAACACGACATCAAGGATCACCTCGATCCCCGCGCCGTGAAAGCGCTGCACCATCCGCTGGAATTCGCCGCGCGGATCTGACCCGCAATAGCGCGGCTCGGGGGCGAAGAAGCCAACGGGCTGATAGCCCCAGTAATTGCGCAGCCCCTTCTCGACGAGGAACTTGTCATCAATGAAGGCACAACTCGGCAGCAGCTCGATCGCGGTGACGCCAAGCCCGTTCAGATGCGCAAGGATCGGATCGCTTGCAAGCCCTTCCCATGTGCCGCGTAGCACCTCCGGGATGTCGGGGTGCTCCATCGTCAGCCCTTTGGGGTGGGCCTCATAGATCACGCTGTCCTGCCACGCATGGCCCGGGCGCTGCCAATCGGGATGCGCGGCCGCGCAGACGATGGATTTTGGCATCACGGGGCCGGAGTCGCGCGGATCGGGCCGGGTTTTGCCCGGAGCCATCGCCGCCTGCCAAACCGGCGGCGCGTCCAGCGCGCGGGCATATGGATCGATCAACAGCTTTGCGGGGTTGAATCGGTGCCCCTCTTCGGGCGCCCAAGGGCCATGGGCGCGAAAGCCATAGCGCGCGCCTTCTCTCAGCCCCGGCACGAAGCCATGCCAGACCGGCCCGCTGCGTCGAGGCAGATCCAGCACATGCTGGTGCTCCCCCTCAAACAGGCACAGCTCGATACGTTCCGCGTGCTCAGAGGTCACAGCGAAATTCACGCCGTCTGCGCTTAGCGTCGCTCCCAGCGGACCCGCCTGCCCGGCCTCGATTTTCATGGACTCAGCAACCCTTGAAACAATGCAGCATACCGCTCAGCCGAGCGCGCCCAGCCCCAATCGGTTTTCATCGCCCGGCGCACCGTAGCGGCCCATGCCTTCGGATCGGCGTAAAGCGCAGTTACCTGCGCCAGTGCCTGACGCAAGGCCAGCGCATCGACGGGGTGAAAGACAAAGCCCGTGGAGGTCTTCGCAGCCTCGGTCGCAGGCGTGAGCCCGATCACCGTATCGGCCAGCCCACCCACTGCCGCGACCACCGGCAGACAGCCGTAGCGCAGCCCGTAAAGCTGGGTGAGCCCGCAAGGCTCGAACCGCGAGGGCACGAGAACCGCATCACCGCCTGCGAACATCCGATGGCTCAGCGCCTCGTCATAGCCGATCCGCACACCCACCTGCGACGGGTAGCGCGCAGCCAGATCGAGCATCGCGGCCTCTGCGCGGCGATCGCCTGAGCCCAGCACCACAAGCCCGCCGCCCGCGTCAAGAAACGGCTCAATCGCGGGGGCAATCAGATCGATCCCCTTTTGATCGGTCAACCGGCTGACAAGGATCGCCAATGGCCCTTCCACATCTAGCTGAAATTCCTCTTGCAACATTTTGTTATTGCGCTCTTTTCCCTGCATTCTCGTGGCCGAGAACGAGACGATATGCGGGTCATTCTCGGGCGACCACAGCTCGGGATCGATGCCGTTGAGAATGCCGTGCAGGCGATCTGCGCGCAGTTGCAACACGCCCTCCAGCCCCATACCGAATTCAGGCCGCATCAGCTCTTGCGCATAGCGCGGGCTGACCGTGGTGATCGCATCCGCGCCCATCAAACCTGCCTTCAGGGTCGAGACATCCCCCCAATATTCCACCCGATCGCGATGAAAATCCGCCTCGGGAAGCTGCATCACCTCAAGCGTGCTGCGCGCAAACCGGCCCTGAAAGGCGACGTTATGGATCGTGAGCACCGTTGGGATCGTCTCATCGCGCAGATACCACGGCACGAGCCCCGCATGCCAGTCATGGGCATGGACCAGATCGGGGCGCCATCCCGCCACACCCTCGCGCGCGATCTCGGCTGCCACCTGACAAAGCGCCGCAAAGCGCGTGGCGTTGTCGCGATAATCCCCCGCCGCGTCGGAATACGGTCCGCCCTCGCGGTCATAGAGATGCGGCGCGTCGAGCGCGAGCACATACAGACCGGCGATACGACCCTCAATCAGACGGGCCTCGCCACCATGGAGATCCGGCGTCTGCCAAACCGATTTCTTCGATTTCAGAAGTTTTATAACTCCGCGATAGGCCGGGATCAGCACCCGCATTTCCCACCCGAGCGGCGCCAGTGCGCCGGGCAAGGCGCCAACCACATCGGCCAGGCCTCCGGTCTTGATCAGCGGGACGGCCTCGGAGGCGACGGAGAGGATTTTTTTCATGCGTTTTCAATCGCTCCACAGTGCGCGGACAGGCGCAAACCGGTGATACCACCCGCGCGCCCTGCCCGCTTTTCAATCCAGCGCGGCGGCGCGCCTGTCAAGCATTGGTTGCGTGATCAGAACGACGCCGCCTTCCGATCTTCGAAACCACTTCTCGTCCTCTTCGGGATCTTCGCCCACCACGAGACCCGCCGGGATCTGCACCCCGCGATCGATCACGCATTGGCTGAGCTTCGCGTGCCGCCCGATATCGACATAAGGCAAAACAACCGCTTGATCGAGCGCCGAAAAGCTATGCGCGCGCACGCCGGTGAACAACAGCGAATGGCGCACTTCCGAGCCCGACACGATACAATCGCCCGAAACCAGCGATGAGACCGCCGAGCCCCGCCGATCATCCTCGTCATGGATGAATTTCGCGGGCGGCACGATCTCGGCATAGGTCCAGATCGGCCAGGCATTGTCGTAAAGATCGAGCTTGGGCGTGAAATCGGTCAGATCGATATTGGCCTGCCAGAAGGCATCCACGGTGCCCACATCGCGCCAATAAGGCTCGGTTTCCAGCCCCGATGTCACGCAGCTATCGGAAAACTTATGCGCCATCGCGCGCCCGTTCTTCACGATATCGGGGATCAGATCATGGCCGAAATCATGGCTGGAATTGCTGTCCTCCATATCGCGGCGCAACAGATCGCGCAGGAAGGCCCAGTCAAAGACATAGATCCCCATCGAGGCCAGACTGTTTTCTGGATCATCTGGCATCCCGGGTGGGTTTTTCGGCTTTTCGAGAAACTCGGTGACCTGCCCCTTGGCATCGACCGCCATCACCCCAAAAGCCTTAGCCTCGGTGCGCGGTACGGTCAGACAACCGATGGTGACATCCGCGCCGGTCGTGACATGCTCTTGCAGCATGACCTCGTAATCCATCTTATAGATATGATCGCCGGCCAGAATGATCACGAATTTCACACCGTAATCATCAATGATATCAATGTTTTGCGCAACCGCATCGGCAGTACCCAGATACCAGCGGCTATCGGCCACGCGCTGACTTGCGGGAAGAATATCAAGATATTCGTTGCGCTCGGCACGGAAGAAGTTCCAGCCGCGCTGCACATGGCGGATCAGCGAATGCGCCTTGTATTGCGTCGCGATCGCCATCTTGCGAATACCGGAATTGAGCGCGTTGGAGAGCGCGAAATCGATGATCCGGGTCTTGCCCCCGAAATAGACGGCAGGTTTGGCGCGTCGGTCGGTCAGCTCCATCAGGCGACTGCCGCGACCGCCCGCCAGGACAAAGGCCATGGCCTGCGCGCTCAGGCGCGTGTTTGGCTGTGGTTTCATTCTCTCCCCCTCCCAATTGATGAAAATCTAGGCTTGCGTGAACATCACGACAGAGAGCGGCGGCAAATAGACCTCCGCACTGAAGTCACGGTTCGAATGCGGCTCACTCTGGGCGGTGATGTAACCCAGATTTCCCCAGTTCTCGCCGCCATAATGGGCTGAATTGGTGTTGAGGATCTCGACCCATTCCCCGCTTTGCGGAAGTCCGATCCGATAGGTGCGCTCCACAGGCGTCAGGTTCGCCGCAACCACGACCGTCGGCGCATCGGGCGCGCGGCGTTCGAACACGAAGACCGAATGCTCTGCATCGTCGGCCTCGATCCACGCAAAGCCCTGCGGCTCGCAATCGCCCCAATGCAAGGCGGGCGTCTCGCGATAGAGCCGGTTGAGATCGCGCACGAGGTTCCGGATGCCCTGATGGCGGGCATCGTTGAGCAGATACCAGTCCAGCTCACGCTCATGGCTCCATTCCGACCACTGGCCGAATTCCTGCCCCATGAACAGCAGCTTCTTGCCCGGATGCGCCCATTGAAACGCATAGAATGCGCGCAGATTGGCGTATTTCTCGGCCTCCGTTCCGGGCATCTTGCCCAGCATCGAGCCCTTACCATGCACCACTTCGTCATGGCTGATAGGAAGGATAAAGTTCTCGCTGTAAGTATATGAACTTGCGAAGGTAAGCTCGTTATGGTGGTGCTTTCGATACAGTGGATCGCGGGCGAAATAGCGTAAGGAATCATTCATCCAGCCCATGTTCCATTTGAACCCAAAACCCAAGCCCCCCTCATGGACCGGACGGGTCACGCCGGGATAGGCCGTGCTCTCTTCGGCGATGGTCATGATCCCCTCGGCCCCACCATAGGAGGCGGCATTCATCGCCTCAAGAAAGGCAATGGCCTCGAGGTTCTCGCGACCGCCATCCTTATTGGGCACCCATTGGCCCGGCTCGCGCGAGTAATCGCGGTAAAGCATCGAGGCCACCGCATCCACGCGCAGCCCGTCGAGGTGATATTCTTCAAGCCAGAACAAGGCGTTGGCGAGAAGATAATTCGCAACCTCGCGTCGACCGTAATTGTAGATCAAGGTATTCCAGTCCTGATGGAACCCTTCCTTGGGATCGGCATGCTCGTAAAGGGCCGTGCCGTCGAAGCGCTGCAACCCGTGGGCATCGGTCGGAAAATGTCCCGGCACCCAGTCAAGGATCACGCCAATGCCGCGCCGATGCGCCGCATCGACCAGCTCGGCGAATTCCTCGGGGCGGCCATGCCGGATCGTGGGCGCATAAAGCCCGATCGGTTGATACCCCCAAGAGCCGTCGAAGGGAAATTCGGTGATCGGCAGCAGCTCGATATGGGTAAAGCCCAGGTCGCAGACGTAATCGATCAGCTTCTCGGCCAGCTCATGATAGCTCAGCGGGCGTCCGCCCTCGTCCCAGATCCGCACCCATGAGCCCAGATGGACCTCGTAGATCGAGATCGGCGCATGCCGGTCGTGACGCGCGGCGCGGTGCTTGATCCACGACGCATCGCCAAAATGATGCTGGCCGAGCTTGCGCACAACGGAGGCCTGCGCCGGCGGATGCTCTGCCCCAAAGCCCAGCGGATCGGCCTTGAGCGGCAGCAAGCGGCCCTGCGCATCGAGCAGCTCGTATTTGTAAAGCGCGCCCGCATGTAGCCCCGGCACGAAGATCTCCCACGCGCCGGTCTCCCCGATCCGGCGCATCTGATGGCGCCGCCCGTCCCAGAAATTGAAATCTCCCACGACCGAGACCCGCCGCGCATTGGGCGCCCAGACCGCGAAATGCACCCCGTCGACCTCTTCATGGGTGATCACATGCGCGCCGAGTTTTTCCCAAAGCCTCTTATGCGTGCCCTCGCCGATCAGATATTCATCCATTGGCCCCAGCACCGGACCAAAGCCGTAAGGATCGTCGAAATCCCATGTGGCATGCGCGTTGCTGGCGCGCAGCCGATAGGCTCCGCCTGACCAGTTCGCACCAAAGAGCCCCGGGATGATTTCGGCAAGCTCGACCTCGTCGCGCGCGCCCACTGCCCAGACCTGCGCGGCTCCCGGCACAAAGGCCACCAGACGCGTCTCATGGAGCCCCAGCACCGAGAACGGATCAGCATGCAGGCCTTCGGTCAGGGCTTCGGCGGTCGCGCGGTCGATCAGTGCCATATCGCTCCTTGCTCGCTGCGACCCCGGGTGATTACAGGGCCGAACGTGTCTCCCAGATATCTCTCATGTAGCCCGCAATTGCCCGGTCGGACGAGAAAAATCCCATTCGCGCCGTATTGAGGGCGGCCATCTTCGCCCAGCTTGCGCGATTGGCAAAGGCCGCGTCCACCTCTTTCTGAGCCGCGCGGTACGCTTCGAAATCCGAAGCCACGAGAAAATAGTCGCTGTTCCACATCGTGTGAACGAGATCGTGATAGCGTCCGGGCTCTTCAGGCGAGAAGCGCCCCTCGGCAATCATTTGCAGCACATCTTGCAGCATCTGGCTCTCAAGGATCGCATGGCGCGCATGTTCGGGATCTTCGCGCCGCGCCGTCACCTCGGGTGCTGTCAGCCCGAACAGGAAGAAGTTCTCGGCCCCCACCTGTTCGCGGATCTCCACATTGGCCCCGTCGAGCGTGCCGATGGTCAGCGCGCCGTTGAGCGCGAATTTCATATTGCCGGTGCCAGAGGCCTCTTTGCCCGCGGTGGAGATCTGCTCGGAGAGATCCGCCGCCGGGATCAGCCGCTCGGCCATCGAGACGTTGTAATTGGCCGGATAGACGATCTTGAGACGATCACCAATGGCAGGATCATTGTTGATCACCTCGGCCACGTCCTTGATCAGCCGGATGATCTGCTTGGCCGCGACATAGCCGGGGGCTGCCTTGCCGCCAAAGATCTTAACGCGGGGCTGGTAATCGGCCTGCGGATTGTCCCGCATCTCGTGCCATTCCCCGATGGTCTGCAGGATGTTCAGAAGCTGGCGCTTATATTCATGCAGCCGCTTGATCTGCACGTCGAACATCGCATCGGGGCTGACAGTGATGCCTTGGTTCTGCGCGATCCAATGCGCCAGATGCTCTTTATTGACGCGCTTGGCGGCCATGAACTGATCGAGAAAACCCGCATCCTCGATATACGGCTCGAGCGCGCGCAGCCGGTCAAGATCGGCCTCCCAGCCCGCGCCGATGGTTTCGGTGATCAGATGCGAGAGCGCGGGATTGGCCATGCGCAGCCAGCGCCGGGGCGTGATCCCGTTGGTCTGGTTGATGATGCGCCCCGGATGCAGGCGGTTGAGCTGCGGAAACAGGTTTTCCCGGATCAGCTCGGTATGCAGTGCAGAGACGCCATTGACCTTGTGGGCGGTGATGAAGGCCAGCTCGCCCATCCGCACCTCTTGATGCTTGACGATCCCCACGTAATCGGGCCGCCCGGGATGGGCTGCACGGTGCCAGCTGTCGATCTTCTCGATGATCTGCATATGGCGCGGCAGCACGGTGCCCATCAGATAGGTCGCCCAGCGTTCGAGCGCTTCGGGCAGCAGCGTGTGGTTGGTGTAGCCAAGGCATTTCACCGTGATGTCGATGGCGGCCTCGAATTCCATGCCATGCACATCCATCAACAACCGCACCAGCTCGGGCCCCGCAATCGCGGGATGGGTGTCGTTCATCTGGATTGCCACGTGATCGGGCAGATCTTCCAGCGCGAGCTCGGCTGCGAGATGGCGCCGCAGGATGTCTTGCAGCGCGGCGGAGGTCAGGAAGAACTCCTGCTTGAGCCGCAGCTCTTTGCCCGCATAGGTCGTGTCATCGGGATAGAGCACGCGCGAGAGCGTCCGTGCCAGCGCCTCGGGTTCGGCGGCGGCGGCGTAATCGCCATGGTTGAAGCGCGCGAGGTCGAATTGCTCGGTGGGTTTGGCCGACCACAGGCGCAGCGTATTGGCCCATTTGCCCTCCCAGCCCACAATCGGCATATCGCAGGCCTCAGCCAGCACCGTCTCGCCGGGCGTCCAGACGGCCCTCCCATCGACCATTTCGACCGTGCCCTTGAAGCCGATCTCATAGACGGATTCGGGGCGCTCGAACTCCCAGGGGTGGCGCTGGCGCAGCCAGTCCTCGGGCAGCTCGACCTGCCGCCCGGCCTCGAATTTCTGCTTGAAAAGCCCATGCTCGTAGCGAATGCCATAGCCGTAGCCCGGACAGCCAAGGCTTGCCATACTCTCCATGTAGCACGCAGCCAAGCGCCCCAGCCCGCCATTGCCAAGCGCGGCATCGGGCTCGTTCTCGACCACCGCCTCGTAATCGAGGCCAAGCGCCTCAAGCGCCTCCCGGCAGGTGTCGCGGATGCCAAGATTGATCGCGGCATCTTCCAGCATCCGCCCAATCAGGAACTCCATCGACAGGTAGTAAACCCGCTTGGCCCCGGTCTCCCATGTCTTGCGGGTCGCGGCGAACCATGGCGCAACCACCCGATCGCGGATTGCAAGGCTGAGCGCCATGCGCCAATCATAGACCGAAGCATGGCGGGCATCTTTGCCCATCGAATAGGTCAGGTGATGTTCGATCTCGTCGCGCAGGACCTGAACGGTGGGCAAATGGGTGTCTTTCACGGGGCGTGTCTCCGAGGCGAGGAATGGCTGCGAAAACAGCTCTCGAATGATTGATGCGGCCTGCCCCCGCCATCGTCAAGGCAAGCCGGAAAATCCACGGCGCAGCGGTTGCCGTTTGCGCTAACACAGGTAAGGTTGCCGCGAGAAGAGGCATAATGCAATTGCAACAGGAGCGCGAAATGAACACGGAATGGTGGCGCGGCGCGGTAATTTACCAGATCTACCCGCGCAGCTTTCAAGACGACTCGGGCGATGGAATCGGCGATCTCAAAGGGATCACGCGCAGGCTCGATCACGTCGCAAGCCTTGGCGTGGATGCGATCTGGCTCTCGCCGATCTTCACCTCGCCAATGGCCGATATGGGCTATGACGTCTCGGATTACCGCGATATCGATCCGCAATTCGGCACCTTGGCCGATTTCGACGCATTGGTCGCGCGCGCCCATGAGTTGGGGCTAAAAGTGGTGATCGATCAGGTGCTCTCGCACAGCTCGGATAAGCACCCCTATTTCCAGCAATCGCGCAAATCGAAGACTGGTGAGAAGGCCGATTGGTATGTCTGGGCGGATCCCAAGCCCGATGGCACGCCGCCCACGAATTGGCAGTCGAATTTCGGCGGGTCATCTTGGGAATACGCCCCCGAGCGGCGCCAGTATTACCTGCATAACTTCCTGATCGAGCAGCCAGATTTCAACCTGCACAACCCCGACGTTCAAGACGAGCTTTTGGATGTGCTGCGCTTCTGGCTTGATCGCGGTGTGGATGGGTTCCGGCTCGATACGGTGAATTATTACTTCCACGACCCCGAGCTGCGCGACAACCCCCCGATGCCCGCCGACCCGGCAGGCTGGCCGCCCGTCGCGACCTACGACATGCAAGACCACGAATATGACAAGAACCGACCGGAAAACCTAGCATTTCTGCAGCGGATGCGCGCAGTGATGGACGCGTATGACGCGCGCATGCTGATCGGCGAGGTTGGCGAAGTGCCTCATCGCGCCCTCGGCATCATGGAGGAATATACCCGCGGCGATGACCGTCTGCACATGGCCTATAGCTTTGACATGCTGGGGCCGAAATTCACGCCCGAGCATTTCCGCTCGCGTATCGAGGGCTTCTTCACCAATGCCCCCGATGGCTGGCCAAGCTGGTCCTTCTCGAACCACGACGTTCAGCGCCATGTGACGCGCTGGAAGAATTACGGCACTCAGGATGCGGTGGCCAAGCTGGCAATCTCGATGTTGGCCTCGTTCCAGGGCACGATCGGGATCTATCAGGGCGAAGAGCTGGGCCTGAGCGAGACCGAGCTGGAATATTCCGAGCTGACCGACCCGCCCGGCCTGCGCTTCTGGCCCGAAAACAAGGGACGCGACGGCTGCCGCACGCCGATGGTTTGGGATGAAAGCGCCAATGCGGGCTTCTCCGAGGTCAAGCCGTGGTTGCCGGTGAAAGCCCCGCAGGCGGCGCGTGCCGTGAGCCTGCAGGAAAAGACCAATGACGGAGTGCTCGCACAGTATCGCGCAATGCTCGCCTTCCGTAAAGGCTCGCAGGCGCTCTCCAGCGGGCGCTCCGATTTTCTTGATCTGGACGAGCCGCTTCTGGGCTTCGTGCGGGTCGCGCAAGATCAACGCGTGACCTGCATCTTCAACCTGAGCGCCGAGACGGTGAGCCTTCAGGCCCCCGAAGGCACGCTGACGGGCCCGTCGCTCGCGGCTTCGATTGAGGGCGGAAAACTCACGCTTGGCCCCAATGGCGCGGCTTGGGTCGAGGCTTAACATCGCCCGATAAGTGTTAGATATAAAACGAAAAAGGCCCGGAGCGATCCGGGCCTTTTGCTATCGTGAGGGTCGTTTGCGCTCAGAGCGACACGGCCTTGGCAAGCTGGCGGCGATCGCGCAGCTCTTCGGCCACGAGGAAGGCCAGCTCCAGCGATTGCGAGGCGTTCAGACGCGGATCGCAGGCGGTGTGGTAGCGGCTTGAGAGATCGCCATCGGTCACCGCACGCACGCCGCCGGTGCATTCGGTCACGTCCTGCCCGGTCATCTCGAAATGCACACCGCCCGGGATCGTGCCCTCGGCTTTGTGGATCGCGAAGAACTCGCGCACTTCGCGCAACACGGAATCGAAGGGCCGGGTTTTATAGCCGCTGTCGGATTTGATCGTGTTGCCATGCATCGCATCGCAGGACCAAACCACATTGGCGCCCTCGGCCTCGACCGCGCGGATCAGGCGCGGCAGATGATCGCCGACCTTGCCCGCGCCGAACCGCGCGATCAGCGTCAGACGACCCGCCTCGTTCTCCGGGTTCAGCTTTTCCATCAGAACCTTGAGATCGTCCTCGGTGGTGGTCGGACCACATTTCAAACCGATCGGGTTCTGCACGCCCCGGCAGAACTCG
This sequence comes from Thioclava dalianensis, assembly GCF_000715505.1. Lineage (GTDB taxonomy): Bacteria > Pseudomonadota > Alphaproteobacteria > Rhodobacterales > Rhodobacteraceae > Thioclava > Thioclava dalianensis. The sequence goes on along the minus strand of NZ_JHEH01000001.1, from coordinate 51,360 downwards.
ACATGGGCGCCATCGGGCTGACGGGTGCGATCCCCGATCCAGATCATGTGACCCGTCCCGGCCACCGGCAGACCGGTGGTGGAATCGATGCGGCACAGCGCCTCTTCATATTCGAGCAGCAAGGCCTCGTGGCTGGTGTAGAATTCGACCGAGCCAAGCTCATGGGCAGTCTCGGCGGTGATGCCGGCGGCGCGCATGAACTCCATCGCCTCGGAGATCTGCTCCGCGACCTGACGGTATTTTTCGGCTTCCTCCGCGTCGGTGAAGCCCGCGATCCAGCTTTGGACCCGGTGCATATCGGCAAAACCACCCGTCGAGAAGGCGCGCAGCAGGTTCAGCGTAGCCGCCGCCTGCGTGTAGCCCTGCAGCATCCGGTTGGGATCGGGCAGACGCGCGGCTTCGGTGAAATCAAAACCGTTGATGATGTCGCCGCGATAGCTGGGCAGTTCCACGCCGCCGATGGTCTCGGTCGCGGCCGAGCGCGGTTTTGCGAATTGCCCCGCCATCCGGCCAACCTTGATCACCGGGACTTTCGCACCCCAGGTCAGCACCACGGCCATTTGCAGCATGACCTTGAACGTGTCGCGGATGTTGTCGGCGGAAAACTCACCGAACGCCTCTGCGCAATCCCCCCCCTGCAGCAAGAACGCCTCACCGCGTGCCGCCTGCGCCAATTCCGCTTTCAACCGACGGGATTCGCCGGCAAAGACCAGCGGCGGCATACGCGACAGGGTCTGCTCTACCGTATGGAGCGCGTCCGCGTCGGGATAGTCGGGCATCTGAACCCGCGGTTTTGCGCGCCAGTCCGATTTGCTCCAACCCTTACCCATCTGTCTGATCCTTCCAATACGATTTCTAAGGTACCGGGCGCGCTTATACCCAAGGCGGAGAGCAGAACAAACCCCATTTCGACCGGCCTCGGTCCGCTCAGTGGAACAGCTTTCGCTTGCGCGGCCCCGAGATTTGCTGTTTGCGTGAAAAAAAAGGTCAATAGCCGAGCCGTAGCCATGTCGCAAAGCGCGCACCGCCAGCAACGTCCCGCGCCCTCTCAGGGGACGATCAAACTTGCCGCCGCGACACGCACGCGCAGTTTCACATTTTTGCTGCTCGAGCGCTTCACGATGATGGCTTTTGCGAGTGCCATCGAGCCGTTGCGGCTGGCCAATCAGGCGACGGGTCAGAAGCTTTATGACTGGCAGTTGGTGGGCGAAGCGCATCGCGATGTCACCTGCTCGAACGGCGCGGTGTTTCGCACCGATATGGGGCTTGAAGAATTGCCCCGCGATTCGACGGTGCTGGTCTGCGGCGGCATCGATGTGGCCGAGACGATCACCAAGCCGATCCTGAACTGGCTGCGCCGCGAGGCGCGGCGTGGGGCCGCCATGGGCGGGCTGTGCACCGGGACTTGGGCGCTGGCCGAGGCGGGTCTGCTCGATGGGCGGCGCGCGACGATCCATTGGGAAAACACAGATGCGTTTTGCGAGGATTTCCCCGATGTCGAGCTGACGCGCTCGGTTTTCGTGATCGATGGCAACCGGCTGAGCACCGCAGGCGGCACCGCCTCCATCGATCTGATGTTGCGCCTGATTGCCGCCGATCACGGCGATGAGCTGGCCAATACCGTGGCCGATCAGATGATCCATTCCTCGATCCGCACGGATCGCGACACGCAGCGGCTCTCGATCCCGACGCGGATCGGCGTGCGCCACCCGAAGCTTGCGCAGGTCATCGGGCGGATGGAAAACAATATCGAGGATCCGATCAGCCCCGCATTGCTGGCCACAGAAGTGGGCATGTCCGCGCGCCAGCTTGAGCGGCTGTTCCGGCGCTATCTCAACCGCAGCCCGAAGCGCTATTACATGGAATTGCGGCTGCAAAAGGCGCGTAACCTCTTGATGCAGACGGAGATGAGCGTGATCAACGTGGCGATGGCCTGCGGCTTTGCCTCGCCCTCGCATTTCTCGAAATGCTACCGCGCACATTATCAGACAACGCCCTATCGCGAGCGCGGCACCTCGGGCGGCACCCCCGAGGCCGACCGGGCGCTGGAGTGAAATCCAGAGCCCACCTTGCAGGCTTCACAATGCCACACAGGCACTGACGTTGACGTTATGCACCCCAGGTACCGGCTTGACCTTTTGATCCAATTTTCCGTGACTGCCAAGTGAGCGCGGTGTTTCCTTTTATAAAAACGCGCACTAATCTCGCGCCAGAACGCGAGTTCCAACACGGGAGTGAAACTATGAAAAAAATTCTTCTGGCTTCGGCCGCAATCGCGCTGGGTGCGTCCGGCGCCTATGCAAATGACGTCAAGATCGGTGTGCTCTTGGGCTTCACGGGTCCGCTGGAATCGATGGCGCCGAACATGGATGCGGGCGCTGAGCTGGCCATCAAGGAAGTCTCGGATTCCGGTAAATTCATGGATGGCAGCACCGTCACCCCGGTCAAGGGCGACTCGACCTGCATCGACGCTTCCGCTGCGACTGCTGCGGCTGAAACGCTGGTGACCTCCGACAAAGTTTCGGGGATCGTGGGCGCGCAATGCTCGGGCGCCACGACCGCTGTGCTGCAAAACGTAGCCATGCCCAATGGTGTTGTGATGATCTCGCCCTCCGCGACCTCGCCGGCTCTGTCGACGATGCCCGATGATGGCCTTTTCTTCCGTACGGCCCCGTCCGATGCCCGTCAGGGCGACGTGATGGCCGACGAAGTGATTGAAAAAGGTATCAAATCGGTCGCCGTGACCTATACCAACAACGATTACGGCAAAGGTCTCGCCGACGCTTTCGACAAAGCCTATGAAGCGAAGGGCGGTAAGGTCACGATCTCGGCCGCGCATGAAGACGGCAAGGGCGACTATTCCGCGGAAGTGGCTTCGCTCGCCTCGGCCGGTGGCGATGCGCTGGTGATCGTGGGCTATATCGACCAAGGCGGCTCGGGCATCCTGCGCGGCGCGCTCGACACAGGTGCTTTCTCGACATTCGTCTTCCCCGACGGGATGGTCGGCAAGACGCTGGAAGACAATTTCGGCAAGGAAATCAATGGCTCGATTGGCCAGTACCCGGATTCGCAGGGCCAAGGCATGGATAGCTTCCTCGCGGCGGCTAAAACGGCTGGCTTCGATGGATCGTCGGCCTACTCGGCCTCGGCCTATGATGCGGCGGCTCTGATCTTGCTTGCGATGCAGGACGCCAAATCGACCGATCCGAGCGTCTACAAGACCAAGGTTATGGAAGTCGCAAACGGTCCCGGCGAGAAGATCTATGCCGGTGAGCTGGCCAAAGGTCTTGAACTGCTCAAGGAAGGCAAGCCGATCGATTACGAAGGCGCCACCGCTGTGCGTCTGATCGGAAACGGCGAAGCCGCAGGCTCTTTCCGCGAAATCACTATCAAAGACGGCAAAATCGAGACCGTGAAGTACCGCTAAGCGCGGTCACGGCCTAAGGCAGCCCGGAGAAATCCGGGCTGTTTTTCAATTAAAACAAAACATTGCGGCGCATAGTTTATGTGAATCGCAAGCTTTCAGGGGACCCCATGATCCGGGTTGAGAATCTCGTCAAATCCTTCGGCGGCTTTCACGCTGTCGACGGGGCAAGTCTCGAAATCGAGACTGGCTCCATCACCGGGCTAATCGGCCCCAACGGCGCGGGAAAATCCACGCTTTTCAACGTGATCGCCGGGGTTCATGAACCCACCGAAGGACGTGTCACGATGGATGGCGAGGACATTACCGGCCTCAAGCCGCATGCCCTGTTTCACAAAGGCTTGCTGCGCACCTTCCAGATCGCCCATGAGTTTCCCTCGCTCACCGTGCGCGAGAACCTGATGATGGTGCCCGCCGCCCAATCGGGCGAGACGCTGTGGAACACTTGGTTTGGGCGCAAACAGATCCAGAAGGAGGAGGCGGCGCTTCTTGAGAAAGCCGATGATGTGCTTGATTTCCTGACGATTTCGCATCTGCGCGATGAGAAGGCAGGCAATCTCTCGGGCGGCCAGAAAAAGCTGTTGGAGCTTGGTCGCACGATGATGGTCGAGGCCAAGATCGTATTTCTCGACGAGGTGGGCGCCGGTGTGAACCGCACCCTGCTCAATACCATCGGCGATGCGATCGTGCGCCTCAACAAAGAGCGCGGCTACACGTTTTGCGTGATCGAGCATGACATGGATTTCATCGGACGTCTCTGCGACCCGGTGATCGTGATGGCCGAGGGGCGCGTGCTGGCCAAGGGCTCTGCCGATCACATCATGGAAAACGAGGCCGTCATCGAGGCCTATCTGGGCACCGGTCTGAAGAACAAGGTCAAAGGCGAAGAGGGCCGCGAGGCGCTTGCGCATGAAGATCACGGCGCCCAGCCGGGCCTTGGTGACGAGGCCGGTCAGAGCGGCGATGAGGGGGACCAGGAATGAGCTATCTCAGCGCCACAAACATGACGGGCGGCTATGGCAAGGCCGATATCTTGCACGATTGCACGCTCACCGTCGACAAGGGCCAGATTGCGGTCATCGTGGGCCCCAACGGGGCGGGCAAATCCACCGCTATGAAGGCAGTGTTCGGCATGCTGGGCCTGCGCGCAGGTCAGGTCACGCTGGACGGGACCGATATCAGCGCGCTCTCGCCGCAAGACCGCGTCAAGAAGGGCATGGGTTTCGTCCCGCAGGTCAATAACGTCTTTCCGACGATGACGGTTGAGGAGAACCTCGAGATGGGGGCCTTCATCCGCAACGATAATTACCGCGTCACGATGGAGCAGGTTTTTGACCTGTTCCCGATCCTCAAGGACAAGCGGCGCCAGAACGCCGGAGAGCTGTCGGGCGGTCAACGCCAACAGGTGGCCGTCGGGCGCGCGCTGATGACCCAGCCGAAACTCCTGATGCTCGATGAGCCCACCGCCGGGGTCTCGCCCATCGTGATGGACGAGCTGTTCGACCGCATCATCGAGGTCGCCCGCACCGGCATCTCGATCCTGATGGTGGAGCAAAACGCCCGTCAGGCGCTTGAGATCGCCGATAAGGGCTATGTGCTTGTGCAGGGCGCGAACAAATACACCGACACCGGACAGGCGCTGCTGGCCGATCCCGATGTCCGCCGCACCTTCCTGGGGGGCTGATCCAATGGATATCATCAACGCGCTGGTCGCGGTTACCAACTATGTCATCATCCCCGCCACTGCCTATGGCGCGCAGCTTGCGCTTGGCGCGCTTGGCGTCACGCTGATCTATTCGATCCTGCGGTTCTCCAACTTCGCCCATGGCGACACGATGGCCTTTGGCACGGGCGTCACGATCCTGATCACCTGGGGCTTTCAGGCCATGGGCATCAGCTTCGGTCCGTTGCCAACAGCCCTGCTCGCCCTGCCCTTTGGCATCGTCATCACCTCGGCGCTGATGCTGGGGACCGACCGCGTCGTCTATCGCTATTACCGCCGCGTGCGGGCCGCCCCCGTCGTGATGGTGATGGTCTCGGTCGGCGTGATGTTCGTGATGAATGCGCTCACCCGCTTCCTGATCGGCGTCGATCAGATCAACTTCGACGATGGCGCGCGCTTTATCATCAACGCCCGTCAATGGCGCGAGATGACCGGCTTGACCGAGCCGCTCACGCTGCGCTCGACGCAAGTGATCACCGTGGTCACAGCCGTTATCGTGGTGGCTGCGCTGTTCTGGTTTCTGGGCCGGACGCGCACCGGGAAATCGATGCGCGCCTTTTCCGACAACGAGGATCTGGCGCTCCTCTCGGGCATTGACCCCAATAAGGTCGTGGCGGTCACATGGATCATCACCGGCGCGCTGGCCACCATTGCGGGCACGCTCTACGGGCTCGACAAAAGCTTCAAAGCCTTCACCTATTTCCAGCTTCTGCTGCCGATCTTCGCCTCGGCGATCGTGGGTGGCATCGGCAATCCGGTGGGCGCAATTGCGGGCGGGTTCGTGATCTCTTTCTCGGAAGTGGGTCTGACCTATGCGTGGAAAAAGGTGGTCACCTACCTGATCCCGAACTGGGAGCCTGACGGGCTCGTGCAGCTTCTTTCGACCGATTACAAATACGCCGTGAGCTTCACCATCCTCATCCTCGTTCTGATCTTCAAGCCGACGGGTCTCTTCAAGGGGAAAATCGTATGAGCAACACTCGTCAAGCTGCAGAAACCAGCCGCCTGCGCGCCCCGCTGTTCTTCGCGATCATGACCGCGCTCATCGTCCTTGAGGGGGTGACCTCGGGATGGAACTCGGCGCTCGGCATCCTCAATATGGGCTTGATCTCGGCGATCATGGCGCTGGGGGTAAATATGCAATGGGGCTATGCGGGCCTGTTCAATGCAGGCGCGATGGGCTTTGTGGCCCTTGGGGGTCTGGCGCCCGTGCTGATCTCGATGCCCCCCACGCAAGGCGCATTCAAAGCCGGTGGGTTTGGCCTGATCGTGGCCTTCATCATCGCTGCAATTGCCGTGCTCGCTGCCGTCTGGCTGTATAAGCGGTTGCATGGGCTCGCGCGCGGGCTGGCCGTGGCAGCCGTGCTGATCGTGGGCTTTTTCGCCTATCGGTTCTTTCTTGACCCGGCGGTCTCGGCCATTGAGGCGATCAACCCGTCGGCGGCTGGCAACCTCGGCGGTCTTGGCCTTCCGACCCTGATCAGCTGGCCCGTGGGCGCGATCTTGGCTGCGGGTGCCGCATGGCTTGTGGGCAAGACGGCCCTCGGTCTGCGCTCGGATTATCTGGCCATCGCGACGCTCGGCATTGCCGAGATCCTCGTGGCGGTCCTGAAAAACGAGCAATGGCTGGATCGTGGCGTGCTCAACGTCAACGGCATTCCGCGTCCCTGGCCGGTGCCCTACGAGATCAACCTGCAAAACAGTCAGGCCTTCGTGGCCCAGATGCAGGCTTGGGGGATCGATCCGACGCTGGGCTCCACGATCACCGTAAAGCTGGCCTTTCTGGTGCTCTTTGTTGTGGTCATACTCGTGCTGTTGTGGCTCACCGAGATGTCGCTGCGCTCACCTTGGGGTCGGATGATGCGCGCGATCCGCGACAACGAGATCTCTGCGGCCGCAATGGGCAAGAACATCACCCGCAGGCATCTGCAGATCTTCGTGCTGGGCTCGGCGGTGATCGGGCTTGCGGGCGCGATGATGATCTCGCTCGACGGGCAGATGACGCCTTCCAGCTACAACCCGCTGCGCTACACGTTCCTGATCCTCGTGATGGTGATCGTGGGCGGTTCGGGCAGCAACTGGGGCGCAATTCTAGGCGGTGTGCTGATCTGGTATGTCTGGGTCAAGGCCGGCGACTGGGGGCCAGACATCATGGGGCTGCTGGCCAGCCCCTTCCCCGATGGCCCGTTCAAGGCCCATATGATCGCCTCGGCCGCTCATATGCGGATGCTGGTGATGGGGGTGATCTTGCTCGGGGTGCTGCGCTTCAGCCCGCGCGGCTTGCTCCCAGAGAAGTAAGAGCCACGCGCCGGGGGACCCATGGTTCCCCGGCTGCAACCAAGGGCGCCGCGCAAGCCGCAGCCTCTTGAAAATCGCGCAATCCCGTGCCATCTGGACCCTGCGAGGACGACCTCCCCGATCTGGTCCATAGCCGGGACGACCCGGCACCGATATTTGGTGTCCCATGCGCTCTCCGCTCGACCGTCTTCGTCACGCACTCAGCTTCGAAATCATCGCCCTCCTGATCGTCATTCCGCTTGGCTCTGCGGTCTTTCACATGCCCGCGCATGCGATTGGTGTGGTCACGATCGTCAGCGCAACCCTCGCGACCGTCTGGAATTTTGCGTATAACTACGCCTTTGATCGCGCGCTCCGGCGCCTTTGCGGCACAACGGTCAAAACGCTGCGCATCCGCATCGTCCATGCCGTAAGCTTCGAGGGCGGCTTGCTGATCGTGCTGATGCCGTTCATCGCATGGTATCTGGGGATCTCGCTGGGCGCGGCCTTCGTGATGGACCTGTCCTTTGCGCTCTTCTATCTGGTCTACGCCTTTGGGTTTAACTGGCTCTATGACCTCGTTTTCCCGCCGCCCGATGCGCGCACAAGCCGCGCAGGGCTCACTCAGACGAGATGAAGATAGACCCGGCGGTTCTGGCGGCCCTTGCTGTCGATCTTGCCAAGGCGCACCGCCCCGATCTCTGACAGACGCGCGACATGGGTGCCGCCACAGGGTTGCAGATCGATCCGCGCAGCCGCCTCTCCAATCGCGATCAGCCGCACCGGGCCTGAACCCGCAGGCGGGCTGACCGACATCGTCTTGATCAGCTCGGGATGTGCGCGCAGCTCATCTTGCGTGATCCAATATTCGTTGACGGGAAGATCCTGCGCGATCCAGTCGTTGATCTGCGCTGTGATCGCATCGGGATTTTCCGGCTTTTCCGGCATATCGAAATCCAGCCGCCCGCGCTCCGGGCCGATCTGACCACCGCTCACGGGAAAGGGCAGCGCCACCGACAGCAGATGCAGCGCCGTATGCATCCGCATGTGGCGGTGACGGCGCTCCCAGTCGATCTCTTGGGTCACGATCGTGCCCACGCGCGGCATTGGCTGCGGCTCGGAGGGCACGAGGATCGCGGGCCCCGGCGCATCAGGGCCCGGCTTTATGGCGGTGGCAATGCCAAGTGAGCCACCGGACCAATGCAGCCGTCCGCTATCGCCGGGCTGCCCGCCCCCCGTGGGATAAAAGATCGAATCCGCGCAGCAAATCCCGCCCTCCGCCGTGTGGCCCGTGACCTCCGTCTCAACCCGGCGCAGATAGGGATTGGCGCGAAACGCAGGCACATCACCCATCTAGCGCGCCCCGTCTCCGCCTGCGTCACCATCGGTGTCGCTTTCGCTTTGGCGGTCGACCTCCTCCATCCCTTCACCCTTCATCGGACGGCCAAGCTGTTCGGCGCGCTCTTTGGGCTCATCGGCCTTTTCGGGCGCAGGCGGCGTCTCATCCGTGGCGGGACGCTGGGGCGCTGCGCGCAGGGTCTCGGGATTGCGCAACCACAGATCCTGCTGCGGGAAGGGAATCTCGATCCCGGCCTCGGCGAACCGGGCGTTGATCTCGTGATTCATGTCGCTTTTCACCCGCAGGATGAAGTTCACATCCGACAGGATCGCACGGATCTCGAAATCAAGACTGCTTGCGCCAAATCCGCTGAACACCACGGTGGGTTCCGGGTTCATCATCACCAGCGCCTCGTTCTGCGCGATCTCCAGCAGGATCTTCTCGACCAGCCGCGTGTCCGTGCCATAGGCCACGCCCACTGGCAAAATCAACCGCCCCGTCACGTTCGAGCGCGTCCAGTTCGTCACCTGACCCGAGATCAGATCGGCATTGGGCACGATCACTTCGGTACGGTCGAAAGTCTCGATCCGGGTAGAGCGGACCGAGATCGCCTTCACGATCCCCATCTGGCTGCCGACTTCGATCCAGTCGCCCTCCGAGATCGGCCGCTCGATCAGTAGGATGATCCCCGAGACGAAGTTCTGAACGATGGTTTGCAGACCGAAACCAACCCCCACCGACAATGCACCTGCGACAATCGCGAGCGAGCTGAGATCAATCCCGGCCGAGGAAATCGCGATCAGGGCTGCGAGAAAGATCCCCAGATAGCCAAGCCCCGAGACAATCGCGTTCTGACCGCCCTTGTCGATCTTGGTCTTGGGCAACAGCGAGGTCTTGAGCGCGCCCTGAACGATCCGCGTGGCCAGAAGCCCGACCATGAAGATCACCACGAAGGTCACAAAGACCCCGGGTGATATATTCACGCCCCCGACCGACATCCCACTTTGGAAATTCGCCCAAAGCTCAAGCAGATCATCGACCCGTGCCCCCCAGATCAGAGCCGCAATTGGCAGCGCCATCAGCCCCAGCAAGAACCCGATCAGCGCCGGGATCAGCGACTCGCGCGCATCATCCTCGCGCCGCGTCACAAGAACGAAGAGATCGGCGAAGAACTCCTGCGTGAGCAGCACCAGCGCCATCAGGCCCAACGTCTTGACCAGCGGCCAGATCAGGGCGTTTGCGGCGTTCACATAACCAATCGCGCCCAGCAGCGGCCCGATCACAGCAACCGCGATCACCAGAGAGCCGATGGCCACCACGAGACGGTCGCGAAACACGCTCTCCTCGTTATCGGCGGTCTCATAGCGCATATGCCGCCGCATGAGGCGCCCGAAGCGGAACAGGAACAGCCCGCCCAGCACCTGCACCGGAAAGGCCAGAACGCCGAAACCGGCATCGAGCGTCGTGGCCAGCGCATCAGCTTGCGCTGCGGTCTTGGCGGCGCTGTCGAGCACCTGCTCGCCCCGGCTCGTGATCCATGAGGCCAGCGGCCCTTGCATCGCGACGAGAACGCCCAGCGTGATCGTCAGGATCCGCCCCTCACGGCGGCGCGATGGCAAGAGTTTTAACGGCGCCTCTTGCGTCTCGCTTTTCGGAAAGACACGGCCTGCGAGCCAGATCGAGGTGATAATCACGGTGGAGGATCCGGCCAGCGTAATCGCCAGCTCATCCCAAAGCGGCCCCATCAGCGCGGTCTGGCGCAGTGCCGTGACCAACAAGATGACGCCTGCGAGTGGCAGGAACAATTGCCCCAGCGAGACGATCGCATCGATCACGCGGCGCGCGCGCAGCGCAAGCTTGGCCTCAAGCACCAGCGCAAGCTTCTCGATCCACGCCCGTCCCCGGATCGTCAGCAGCAAGGCCAGCAGCAACAGCCCGACGATCACCGGCGCATGATCGCGCAGCGTGGCGTAAGGGTCGCGCCCGCTCAGCCGCTGCGTCATCTCCGAGCCAAGCGCCCCGCCCAAAGCCGTCGTGACCGTCAGCGCCGCGGGCCAGTTGACCGGGTTCAGCGGTGTCGGCGTCAGCCGCAGCAACTTGTCAGTCTGTCGTGCGCGGATCAGCTTGTCGATATTGGCGACGATCGCATCGGCGCGGCTCTCGGCCTCTTTGGCGCGTATCACGGGCGCTTGCAGCGAAGAGAGCTCGTCATTGAGCTGCGAGCGGCGGCTTGCAATCGCCTTATCTTCGGTCTCGCCCTCTTTGGGGGCCGGTCCAAGCCCGCTGATCTGGGCTTTCACCGTATCGATCTGAGCCGAGTTGACCCCTTCGGCCGCCTGAAATTTCTGGCGCCAATCAGTGATCGAGCTGCGCAGGTCATCGAGCGCGGTCCCGTTGATCGTGCCGTCCTGAACTTGGGTCTCAGCGCTGCTCGCAATCTTTTCCCAAGCGTTATAGTCGGGCGTATCGGGTTGACCGCCCGATTGCGCAAGTGCCAGCCCCGGCAGAGCCAGCATGAGAAGCACCAAACACAGGCGCGCCAATCGCCAGATCATTGGGCGAACACATCCGGCACCGACCGCCCCGGCCCGTCAAGCCAGTCCGGCACGGGCAGGCCCTTTTCACGCAGGAAGGCAGGATTGAACAGTTTCGACTGATAGCGCTGGCCGTAATCGCACAGCACCGTCACAATCGTGTGGCCCGGCCCCATCTCATTGGCCATGCGGATCGCGCCCGCAACGTTCACCCCCGAAGAGGCCCCTAGGCACAGCCCCTCATGGGCCAGCAGGTCGAACACGATGGGCAGAGCCTCGCTATCGGGGATGTTGAAGCTCATATCAGGGGTGAACCCCTCAAGATTGGCGGTGATCCGGCCCTGCCCGATGCCCTCGGCAATCGAGGAACCCTCGGATTTCAGCTCGCCCGTGGTGTAGAAACTGTGCAGCGCTGCGCCGTCGGGGTCGGCCAGCGCGATCTTGACGCCCTTGGGCTGAAGATAAAGGCCGATGCCCGCCAGCGTGCCGCCAGACCCCACCGCGCAGGTGAAGCCGTCGACCTTGCCGCCGGTCTGTTCCCAGATCTCGGGACCGGTGGTCTCGATATGAGCCTGCCGGTTGGCCGTGTTGTCGAACTGGTTGGCCCAGATCGCCCCGTTGGGATCGCTCTCATTGAGCGCGATGGCCAGACGCTCGGAATAGCGCACGAAATTATTCGGGTTCTTGTAGGGCGCGGCTGGGACTTCGACCAGTTCGGCCCCTGCAAGCCGCAGCATGTCTTTCTTTTCCTGGCTCTGGGTCTCGGGGATCACGATCACCGAGCGGAAACCCATCGAGGCGCCGACCAGTGCAAGCCCGATCCCGGTATTGCCCGCCGTGCCCTCAACGATGGTGCCGCCGGGGCGCAGCGTGCCGAGCTGGATCGCGTCGCGGATGATGAACAGCGCCGCGCGGTCCTTGACCGACTGGCCGGGATTGAGGAACTCCGCCTTGCCAAGGATCGTGCAGCCCGTGGCCTCTGAGGCCTGACGCAATTTGATGAGCGGCGTATGGCCCACCGCAGCCGCAAGATCACTGAAAAGTCGCATTGAAGCCTCCACTGTCGCGCACACCTCTCGAGCGCTGCCTCAGACTTAGGCCGAGCCGCGCTGCACCTCAAGCCTTGGCGCGCAACTGTGCCCTGTTCTGTGCCAGCCAAAGGGCCAGAACGACCAGCGGCGCATTGCCCGCCTCGCCGCTCTCGACCATCTCCATCAAGCGCGAAAACGGTACCAGATGCGGGCGAATATCCTCGCCTTCAGAGGCAAGCCCGCCCGGAGATCCGGCCTCATCGGGCAGATCGGTCACGCCGATATAACAATGGATAAACTCCGTCTTTGCCCCCGGTGAGGCATAAAAGCGCGGGGCTTTGATCAACTCCGCAAGCGTTATGCCTGCCTCCTCCAGAGCTTCTCGCCGGGCGGTAGTCTCGGGCGGTTCACCGGGATCGACGCGCCCCGCAATGGCCTCGATGAGCCACGGGTTGGGCTCTCCGCGTGCCATCGGACCGGGCCGAAACTGCTCGATCAAAAGCACCCGGTCGCGCGCCGGATCATAGGGCAAAACCACCGCCGCATCGCCCGAGACGAACACTGCGCGCTCCAGCGGCTCGGACTGCCCGCCATCGAACAGCCGATGCCGAAGGCGATAATCTTCGACCAGAAAGAACCCATGATAACCAATATCTTGTGCCTCGATCTTCACGTCGTCAGGCGTGGCCTTCCTGCGCAGGGTTTCGGGCAGCGGCGCGGTTTGCGCATTGATCTTGGAGGCTGCGCGCAACAAGATCGAGCCATAGCGGCGATTGGCGGCCTCTGGACCGATCTGACGCGCCTCGCGGATAAATTCGCGCGCCCCTTCGGTTTTCAGCGCGCCCCAACGTGGCATCCAGTCATCGAGCGTCCAGAGATCGCCCACCTCCCAATGCCCGCTCTCGGGATGCCAGACGCGCGCAGGCTCCAGCCCTTTGGGGCCCACCACATCCATTTGCTCGGCCCGGTAGCCCCATTCATACCAGCTGATCGCCTCGGCTTCCTTGTCGCTGAGCTGGCACAAAAGCCCCCGTGTGGTGATCCCGGCCTCGGGCACCAATATCGGAAAGCCCAAGCCCACCCCCTCGGCGCAGGCCTCGCGGGCTGCGAAATCGGCAAGGCTGGCCCGGCGCATCTCGGGCACGCGCCCGATCACCGCCGCGAGCAGTGGCGGATGGCACAGCGTGCCGTAGAAAAAATGCTGAATCATAATTGGGAGGCCGATTGCAATTGAACTGGCCGCAGCGTGCAAGCCTGACCCGTGATGTCAAGGCTTTCCCGATACGCGCTTATCGCCCAAAGCGCCGATGCGCCCATTCCGAGCTGAGACCGGCAAAGGCCGCGCCGACAATCAGCACAGCGGCCACACTCAGCGACATCGAGGCCTGCGCGACGATTGCAGCCTGCCCGACAATGTCGATAGTGGCCTCGCCGATATCACGATAGCGCATGCGCGATGCGAGTTTGAGCATCTGCGCGACGCCCAGAAACCCGTAGCTCCAGAGCATCATATAGACCGCCCCGCGAAGCCCGTCATTTAACGCCTCATGCCAGCGCCGCCCCGGATAAAGCCCGACCACGCGCCAGCCGATCAACAATCCGAAGGAGGCGGCGATCACGGGCAGCACGCCCGCGCCCTCGACCCCATCGGGCAGATTGGGCAGGATCTCTTGCGCGGCGAAGAACCCCGTGAAGGCAAGCCACAGCGCCGCGCAAAGCTTGGCCATGGTCGGGATCTGCATCTGTGAATTTCGAACAACCAAACGCTGCATACCGTTACTCCGTAATCCCTCGCCCCCACGACGCACCCCGGAAGCCTAGAAGACTATCGGAGCCAATGGACCAAAATTAGGGCGAAATTGCGGATAAAGCGTGGCATGAAGCCCGGCTGCGACAGGCGTCGCGCCTAGTCTCGATGGCTGTGATAAGCGCTCAGCGCGCGCTCACGTCCCTCCTTGAGCGCCACAATACGCGTCGGGTAGTCCTGATCAGGCGAAAGATTCCAGCTGCGCGGGATTGCGGCGAAGAAATCGCGCGCGCTTTGGGGCGGGTTCCCCTGCCCTTCGGCGATGAAGTCCCGACAGTAGAGACCTGATTTATCGAACTTTTCAAGTTGCGTCTCGGGGTTGAAGACGCGGAAATACGGTGCTGCATCCGGCCCCGGACCTGCCACCCATTGCCAGCCCATCGCATTCGACGCTGGATCCCAATCGATCAAGCACGCCTCGAACCAGCGCCGCCCGACCCGCCAGTCGGTCATCAGATGTTTGGTCAGGTAAGAAGCCACGATCATCCGCGCGCGATTGTGCATCGTGCCCGTCACATACATCTCGCGCATCGCGGCATCGACGAAAGGTTCGCCCGTCATACCGCGCCGCCACGCCTCGGCGTCGTTATTGTCAGGACGCCAAGGAAAGCCGTTCCACTCCTCGCGCCAATTTGCATCCGCCAGATCGGGGAAGTGATAGAGCAGATGCCACGCGAATTCGCGCCAGACCAGCTCTTTGAGGAAATGCTCCGCGCCCTGCGCGCCTTCTTCGAGATGCCGCCAGCCCGCATGCCAGATCGCGCGCGGAGAAATCTCGCCATAGGTCAGGTTTTCCGACAGCCCCGAGGTCGCCCCCGAAGACGGGATATCGCGCATCTCTTTGTAATGGTCCACATGATCGCGCAGAAAGGCCGCCAGACGCCCCTGCGCCGAAGCCTCGCCCACATGCGCATAGCGCGCAACCACGTCAGCGCCGCGATTCATCGCGCGACCCAAACCCCAGTCATTCAGGTTTTCGCTGTCTGGCCAATCACTTGGCGCGGGAAGTTCAGACACGGTTTTCAGCGGTGCGTCGATGAAGCGATCCTTCACGGCGCGCCAATACGGGCTATAGACCTTGTAGGGCTCGCCCTTGCCGGTCTCCACGCTCCACGGCTCAAACAGCAGATGGCCCGCATGGCTCTGCGCACCCGTTCCATCTGCCTTGAGACCGGTTTTAACCTCTGTGTCGCGCGCAATCGAGGCCGGATCATAGGCGCGCGACCAATGCACCGATTGCGCGCCCGTCTGCGCCACAAGCTCGCGCAGCACCTGCAAAGGCTCGCCCGTGCGCAGGATCAGCCGCGACCCGATCTCGCCAAGCGCGTCCGAGAACTGCGCGATCGCCTCGCCCATCCGCCATTTCGGAGCGGCCCCAAGCGAGTCGATCTGCGCATCACGGATCACCACCGGGATCACCCGCGCCCCGTCGGCACAGGCCGCAACCATTGCGGGATGATCATGAAAGCGGAAATCGCGCCGCAGCCACAGGATATTCACATCGCTCACAAACTGCCCCTTCGGTTATCTTGCTAGGACATTACGCCCAACGGCCCAGTTGGTTCATTTATCGACGCGATTTGGCCGCTGACAGCCCCTTGCAGCGCGCCACGCGGGCCAGTAGCGTGTCACAACGCCGTGACAGGGAACCGCATGCCTTCTCGCGCCTTATCGCTCCAGCGGTACATCCGTCCTTTGTCATGCTGCGAGGCCTAGGCCCTATGCTTCTCAATTTTTCCATCTTCCTTCTGTCGCTTGCGATCCTTGGCGCGATGTTCCTGCCATTCCTGCGCGGGCGTCCGCGCTGGCGGGCGATGATCACGCCGCTGGCCTCTATCATCGGCTCGGGTTTTTTGATCCTTGGGCCGATCCTCGAAGTGCAATTTGGCGCATGGGCCCCGGTGGCGATGGCGGTTCTGTGCTTGGCGGGCTGGCTGTTTGGCGCAGCCGTGCGCACCAATATCGCCGCCGAAGAGACGCCCGACACAGCGCTTGTCGCACGGATCGAGCAGGTGGCTCAGCTGGCACTGGCCTTCGCCTATGTGATCTCGGTCGCCTATTATCTCAATCTTTTCGGGGCCTTCGCGGTCTCTCTTACACCTTGGGATGGCGATCTCACGGCGCGGATCGTCACGACCGTGATGCTGGGCGTGGTCGCGGTGGCAGGATTTAGCGGCGGGTTTCATGCGCTGGAGAATATGGAATATGCGACCGTCGCCCTCAAGCTCGCGATCATCGGCGGGCTGCTCTTGGGCCTTGCGGTGTTCTTTGGCGGCAAGGCCGTCGATCACGCGCTGATCTTCGATCCCTCCCGCATGGGGCCATGGGACGCGCTGCGCCTGATCTTTGGTCTGATCGTGACCGTGCAGGGCTTCGAGACCGCGCGCTATCTTGGCAAAAGCTATGATGCGCCGACGCGGATCGACGCGATGCGCTGGGCGCAGATGTTGGCCACGGCAATCTACATGATCTACATCACGCTGCTGGCCTTTCTGTTCACCCCCGATGCGCATAACCTCAATGAGACCGCGATCATCGACATGATGCGGGTCGTAGCGCCCATCTTGCCGGGCATGCTGGTGGCGGCGGCCTTGGCCGCGCAATTCTCCGCAGCCGTCGCGGATACGGGCGGCGCGGGCGGTCTGATCTCGGAATTCACGAGGGGAAAGATCGCGCCCAAACACGCCTATCCGGTGCTGATTGCGACGGGCGTCGCGCTGACGTGGAGCACGGATATTTTCGTGATCATCTCCTATGCCTCGCGCGCCTTCGCGGCCTATTACACCTTGCAGGCGGTGCTCGCTGCGTTGCAAAGCAAGGGTTTGAAAAGTGGTGCCTTCTGGGCGCTGGCAGTCGTGGGGCTTGCGATGACTTTGCTGGGCATTCCTGCTGAGGGGAGTTGATCTGCCCCCCTTGATCCCCCGCGCCGTGCCGCCTATATCTGTCTCGTTCCCACTCGTGGGGACTATGGACATAAACGCGCTCGTAATAAGCGGATCGGACCCGGGGGCGGTACCCGGCGGCTCCACCAAACCACCCTCGTTGGGGGAGAATGGGGCCGAAATAGGATCGACGAACGTCTAAAGGGGTAAGCTTTGTCCCGGTGAGCTACCACCGTCATCGGTGCGATTTGTACAGTTGCCAACGACAACCGTGCTCCGGTCGCTCTTGCTGCGTAAGCAGTTCGAGAGATCGAAACCTAACTCCTTGCGCTTAGCCGCGTAAGGCGGGGCCCGCAGGAGCCTTGCAACAGAATCCTGCACCTTTTCCCTTTGGAAATATGCGAAGCGGTGGCATCCTTTTGCGATGAGCCTGCGATGTCGCCCTGCCTTTTCTCGCGCCGCGCTGTTTTGCTCGGCGCTTTTTGGCGTGGCCCTGCCCGTGACAGCCCACGCCTGCGAGACGGCATTGCTGCTGTCAATGGATGTGTCGGGCTCGATCGACCGGGACGAATATCGCCTTCAGGTCGATGGGCTTAGTGCAGCGCTGCTCGATCCGGTCGTCGTAGACGCTTTAGTGCAAGGCCGTGACCGGCTGGCGGTCGCGCAATGGTCCGGCGCGGGCCAGATGACGCTGAGCCTGCCTTGGATCGCGATCAACTCTCATGCCGATGCCGCACGATTTGCCGCCCGCGTGCAGGCAATGCCGCGCGCCTATCTTGGTTCGGATACGGCGGTGGGCGAAGCGATCACATTCGCCGTGGCGCAATTTGCTGATGTTGCCGATTGCGAACGGCATGTGGCGGATCTTTCGGGCGATGGGCCGCTCAATGCGGGACGCCCGACCGCAGCCGCACGGCGGTCCGCGGAACTGCAGGGGATTACGCTCAACGGGCTGGCAATTGACGGGTTTGGGCGCACGGTGACCAATTTCTACCTGCGCCACGTGATCACGAGAGACGGGTTTGTCGTGACCGCTCAGGGCTTTCTCGATTATGCCCGCGCGATCCGGCTCAAGCTGATCCGTGAACTCACACGCCCAATCGGATGAGCGGCGCGAACGCGCCCCAACTCGTCCCGCAGCCCCCCTTTTCTCCAGCCACGAATCCCTTATGCTGAGTGCAACCATAAGAAGGGACCGGGAATGACGCGTTCGATCGATTACGGTAATCTGATGCATGATGCGATGCGCGGCCTGATTCAGACCGTGCTGAGCGATATTGCGGCCAACGGCTTGCCGGGTGAGCATCATTTCTTCATCACCTTCGACACCCGTCATCCCGATGCCGAGCTGGCCGATTGGCTGCATGAACGCTATCCCGAAGAAATGACGGTCGTGATCCAGCACTGGTATGAAGGGCTTGAGGTCAGCGATGAGGGCTTCAACATCACGCTGAATTTCGGCAACGCGCCCGAGCCGCTTTACGTGCCTTTCGATGCGATCTCGACCTTTGTCGATCCCTCCGTCGAGTTCGGTCTGCGCTTTGAGACGCAGGGCTATGACGAGGATGACCTCACGGATGAGGACACCGAGGAAAGCGATGACGAGGATGAGGCCCCGGCCCCGCGCGGCGATGCCGAAGTCGTCAGCCTCGATCAATTCCGCAAGTAAGCCGGTATACCTCTGCATACTGATTGCAAACGCCCCCGCGCCGTCCTAGAACGCTGGGGAGTTTTCGCAGCGCATGGAGGCCCAGATGACCGCGACCCGCACCGAGACCGATAGCTTCGGTCCGCTTGACGTTCCCGCCGACAAGTACTGGGGCGCACAGACCCAGCGCTCGATCATCAACTTCCCGATCGGATGGGAGCGCCAGCCCGTCCCGATCATTCGCGCTCTGGGCGTGATCAAGAAAGCCTGCGCGCAGGCCAATAAGGCGCAGGGCACGATGGATGCCAAGATCGCCGATGCGATCATTGCCGCGGCCACCGAGGTCATCGACGGCAAGTTCGACGACAACTTCCCGCTTGTCGTCTGGCAAACTGGCTCGGGCACGCAGTCCAATATGAACGCCAACGAGGTCATCTCGAACCGCGCGATTGAAATGCTGGGCGGCAAGATGGGCTCCAAGGATCCTGTCCACCCCAATGATCACTGCAATATGGGGCAATCCTCGAACGACACCTTCCCCACCGCCATGCATGTCGGCATCGCAATGCAGGCGCGTGACGGGCTGCTGCCGGGGCTGCGCAAACTGCATGCCGCGCTTGAGACGAAATCCGAGGAATTCAAGGATATCATCAAGATCGGGCGCACCCATACGCAGGATGCCACGCCGCTGACGCTGGGCCAGGAATTTTCGGGCTACGCGCATCAGGTGAAAAAAGGCATCGAGCGGGTCGAGAGCGCCCTGGGAGATATCTATGAGCTGGCACAGGGCGGCACCGCCGTGGGCACCGGGCTCAACACCCGCAAGGGCTGGGCCGAGGCTGTTGCGGCAAATATGGCCGAAATCACCGGCCTGCCCTTCGTCACGGCCCCCAACAAATTCGAAGCGCTGGCCGGTCACGACGCGATGGTGATGTTCTCGGGCGCGCTGAAAACCGTGGCGGCCTCGCTCTTCAAGATCGCCAATGACATCCGCTATCTCGGTTCCGGCCCGCGTTCGGGTCTGGGCGAGCTGCTGCTGCCCGAGAACGAGCCGGGCTCGTCGATCATGCCGGGGAAAGTGAACCCGACGCAGGCCGAAGCGCTCACCATGGTCTGCGCTCATGTCATGGGCAATGACGCGGCGGTCGGCTTTGCAGGCTCGCAAGGCGCGTTTGAGCTCAACGTCTACAATCCGATGATGAGCTATAACGTGCTGCAATCGATGCAGCTTCTGGGCGACAGCGCCTCGGCCTTCACCGACAATATGGTGAGCGGAATCGAGGCCAATAAGCCGCGCATCGAAAAGCTGATGAAGGAAAGCCTGATGCTGGTGACGGCACTTGCACCCACCATCGGCTATGACAATGCCACCAAGGTCGCCAAGACCGCGCATAAGAATGGCACGACTTTGAAGGAAGAGGCCATTGCGCTTGGCTTCGTCGATGAGGAGACCTTCGACCGCGTGGTGCGGCCCGAGGATATGATCGGTCCCAAGGACTGAGATCGTCGTCTCGGCGAGAGGTTTGAAGGGCGGCGCTGCGGTGCCGCCCTTTTTCTTTTGGGTCTTTGGCTTTGGTCTCGGGGTTGGGGGCTCTGCCCCCCGGCCTTTGGCCTCCCCCCGAGGTATTTGGGCCAAGATGAAGGGGAGCTTATTTTTTCTTCGCGGCCTCGATGACCTTGGCGGCAAGATCGCGGGCAATCGCGAAGGCGCCCTTGATCTTGTCTTTCTCTGAACTCCAGTCGCGGCGGATGACCAGCTTGTTGTCTTTCACCTTCGCCAGATCGCGCTCGGCGGTGAGGAATTCCACCAGCCCTGCGGGATTGGGGAATTTGTCATTGTGGAACTGCACGGTCGCGCCTTTGGGGCCCGCATCGAGCTTGGCGATCATCGCGCGTTTGCACATCGCCTTGATCCGCATCACCAGAAGCAGCGTGTTCACCTCGCGCGGGAGCTCCCCGAACCGGTCAATCAGCTCTGCGGCAAAGCCCTCCAGTTCAACCTTGGTGGTCAGCGACGACAGCCTGCGATAGAGGCCCAAGCGCACATCGAGATCGGGAATGTAGCTCTCGGGGATCATCACCGGCACGCCCAAATTGATCTGCGGCGACCAATCGCCATCGCCGGTTTCCGTCAGCTCGCCCGATTTCAGCTTGGCAATCGTCTCCTCCAGCATCGCCTGATAGAGCTCGTAGCCGACTTCCTTGATATGGCCAGACTGTTCTTCGCCCAGCAGATTGCCCGCGCCGCGCAGATCGAGATCTTGGCTGGCAAGGCTGAAGCCTGCGCCCAAACTGTCGAGTGAGCCCAGCAGGCGCAGGCGTTTTTGCGCCTGCGGGGTGAGCGGCGCGCGCGGCTTCGTTGTCAGGTAGCAATAGGCGCGGGTCTTGGCGCGCCCGACCCGGCCGCGTATCTGGTAGAGCTGGCTGAGGCCGAACATATCGGCGCGATGCACGATCATCGTGTTGGCGGTCGGGATATCGAGCCCCGATTCCACAATCGTCGTGGCCAGAAGCACGTCATATTGCCCGTCGTAAAAGGCATTCATCCGGTCATCGAGCTCGCCTGCCGCCATCTGCCCATGGGCAACCAGATAGCGGATTTCGGGCACATGCGTTTTCAGGAAATCCTCGATTTCGGGAAGATCGGAAATTCGGGGAACCACGTAAAAACTTTGCCCGCCGCGATAATGTTCGCGCAGCAGGGCCTCGCGCAGCGTGACCGTGTCGAATTCCGAGACATAGGTGCGGATCGCGAGCCGGTCGACGGGCGGCGTTCCAATGATCGACAGGTCGCGCACGCCCGTCAGGCTGAGTTGCAGCGTGCGCGGGATCGGTGTCGCGGTGAGCGTGAGCACGTGGATTTCCGACCGCATCTCCTTGAGGCGCTCTTTGTGCTGCACGCCGAAATGCTGCTCCTCGTCGATCACGAGAAGTCCGAGATTTCGAAACTTGACCGATTTGGCCAGAACCGCATGGGTACCGATCACGATATCGACGGTGCCGTCCGCCAGCCCCGCCCGCGTTGCCGCCGCTTGCTTGGCCGACACAAAACGCGAGAGTGGGCGGACGGTGAGGGCTGTGCCCCGGAAGCGTTCCGCGAACGAGTTGTAATGCTGGCGCGCGAGCAGCGTGGTGGGTGCTATCACCGCGACCTGCATGCCCGATTGCGCGGCCACAAAGGCCGCGCGCATCGCCACCTCGGTCTTGCCAAAGCCCACATCGCCCACGATCAGCCGGTCCATCGGCGTGCCCGATTTCAGATCCTCGACCACGTCATCAATGGCCGACATCTGATCGTCGGTCTCGGTATAGGGGAAGCGCGCGGCGAAGGCCTCCCAATCGTGATGCGCGGCCTCGAGGATCGGCGCGTTGCGCAGATGCCGCTCGGCTGCGATCCGCATCAGCTTATCGGCGATCAGCCGGATGCGTTCTTTTAGCTTGGCCTTCTTGGCCTGCCATGCGCCGCCGCCCAGCTTGTCGAGCAGCCCCTCTTCATGGCCATAGCGCGAGAGCAGTTCGATATTGACCACCGGCAGATAGAGCCGGTCGCCGCCTGCATATTCCAGCAAGACGCAATCATGCGGCGCGCCAAGCGCCTGCACGGTCTCAAGCCCCTTGTAGCGCCCGACCCCGTGATCGACATGGACCACCAGATCGCCGGGGCTGAGCGTGCTATGCTCGGTCAGGAAATTCTCAGCCTTGCGCTTGCGCCGGGGCTTGGCCACCAGCCGCGCGCCCAGCACGTCCTGCTCGGAGATCACGGTCAGCTCGCGATCGCCGCGCGGTGCCTCGAACCCCTCATCCAGCGGCCAGACGGTGAGGTTCAGCCCCTCGGCAATCGCGCGCGCATCCGAAATCAGCTTGGCGCCCGAGAGACCTTCATCCTCCATCAACCCCTTGAGACGCTCGCGCGCGCCTTCCGACCAGCTGGCAATTACCACCGGCCCCTTGCCGAGCCGCGCTTGAACATGATCTTTCAGCGTGCTGAAAAGGCTTATGTTTTCGATCTGGCGCTCGGGCGAGAAATTGCGGCCCACACGCCCGCCCGCATCGAGCACACCCGGTCCCGGCGGAGCTGAGATCACCTGAAGCCGCAGGACGCGGCGCGGCTTCAAGCTCGCCTCCCATGCTGTGGGATCGAGATAGAGCAGCGCGGGCGGCGCGGGTTTATAGACCGAATCCAGCCGGTCGCGCCGCGTCATCGCCTCGCGCCGCGTATCATATTGATCGGCAATCCCGATCCAGCGGCTTTCCTGCGCCGCAACGGTCTGGTCGTCGAGCATAACCGTGGCGTCCGGGAGATAGTCGAACAGCGTCTCCAGCCGGTCGTGGAAAAACCCGAGCCAATGCTCCATCCCCGCCTGTTTGCGGCCCGCGCTCACTGCCTCGTAGAGCGGATCTTCCGCGCCGCCGGCGCCAAATTCCACGCGGTAATTCTGCCGAAACCGGGCAATCGAGGGCTCGTCGAGGATCACTTCGGAGACCGGGGCCAGCTCAACTCCGGGCAGCTTTTCGGTGGTGCGCTGGGTGACCGGATCAAAACCGCGCGCATCATCGAGCACATCGCCAAACAGATCGAGCCGCACCGGGCCGCCCTCGCCGGGCGGGTAGATATCGATGATGCCCCCGCGCAGTGCGTAATCGCCGGGCTCGGAGACGGTCGAGGATTGCGAAAACCCCATCCGCACGAGAAAATCGCGCAAGGCCCGCTCATCGATGCGCTGACCGACACGCGCGGTAAAGCTCGCCCCTTCGAGAACTGCGCGCGCGGGAACTTTCTGCATCGCGGCTGAGACGGTTGTGAGCAAAATGAACGGCCCCGGCACCCCGGCTGCAAGCGCCGCCAGCGTCGCCATCCGGGTCGCGGAGATATCAGGATTGGGCGAGACCCGGTCATAGGGCAGACAATCCCAAGCCGGAAAATCGAGGATCAGTGCCTCTGGGGCGAAAAAGCCAAGCGCTGCGCGCAACGCCGCGAGCCGTCGATCGTCGCGCGCCACATGAATGACAGGCTGACCCTTGGCCAGCTCGCGCGCGATCAGCGCCGCGTCATAGCCCTCAGGGGCGCCTGAAAGTACAAAATGATCCATGCGTAGCGAGGTATCGACCCTGATCGTGGTGTCAAGAGCGCTTATAGGAACGCGGCGTAGCGCAGGTTCTGGAACATTCCCCAGAAGGAGGTGACGACGATTGCCACGACGCCGATCAACTGGATCCAGACCCGGTGGCGCGCCAGTGCCGCGATCACGGCCTCGGGCGCAAGACTGCTGCTCTCAAACTGCGCGCTGAGCCGCCGCGAGAGGCTCACCGAGAGCGCGAAGACCGCACTCAGCGGCAGAGCAAATAGGAACAGCGCCTGAGAGAACTCCGCCCCGTAGACAAAGCCTGTGACGGCAAGGAAGCTCAACGCGAAGGGGAACATGATCGAGATCACCAGCCCCGCCTCGCTCCAGATCGTATCGAGGCGCCGGGAATTGATCTCGGCAAGCGCAACCAGATCGCTCGTGGCGCGGCCCCCTTTGCGGCGCGCGCGTCCGACCATGTCCCACGGCACGCCCAGCACCCAATGCGAGGCAGACGACCAGACCACCGCGACGGCGATCCAGTACCACAGGTTGGAAAAGCTCCGCAGATCGATCAGATCGGCAATGATGCGGAAAATTTCCATGCGTCCCTCGCAGGTTGGTCAATCTCTTGCGTATCTAGACCAGCCCTGCCCCAAGCAAAAGATCTAAACCGGCCTTGCGACCGCACTGTTGCAGCCCGGCTTGCCTGCGGCGGGGATACGTGGCACCTGAAAGCAAAAGATAAGGAGCCCGAGATGACACCGATCCTTCCCCCGTTTCCGCATACCCGCCTGCGCCGGATGCGCCGGACGGCAGCACTTCGCGATCTGGCTCAGGAAAACCGTTTGAGCGTGAAGGATCTGATCTGGCCGATTTTCGTGACCGATGTGGCGGGCGCCGATGTCGAGGTGCCCTCGTTGCCAGGGGTGACACGCTACACGCTGGAGGGTGCGGTGCGCGCAGCAGAGCACGCCGCCCAGCTTGGCATTCCCGCGATCTGCCTCTTTCCCTATACCGACCCGGCCGTGAAAACCGAGCGCTGCGAAGAGGCATGGAACCCCGACAATATCACCAACCGGGTGATCCGTGCGATCAAGGCAGAGGTGCCCGAGATCGCGGTGATGACCGATATTGCGCTTGATCCCTATAATGCCAACGGCCATGACGGGCTGGTGCGCGATGGAATCATCCTCAACGACGAAACCGTTGATTGCCTTGTAAAAATGGCGCTGGCGCAGGCCGATGCCGGG
Organism: Thioclava dalianensis; assembly: GCF_000715505.1. Classification (GTDB taxonomy): domain Bacteria; phylum Pseudomonadota; class Alphaproteobacteria; order Rhodobacterales; family Rhodobacteraceae; genus Thioclava; species Thioclava dalianensis. Next base: position 26,379 of record NZ_JHEH01000001.1, on the reverse strand, counting down.
GCCGATATTCTGGGCCCTTCGGACATGATGGACGGGCGGATCGGCGCAATGCGCACTGCGCTTGAGGGCGCAGGCCATAACGATGTGACGATCCTGAGCTACGCGGCGAAATTCGCGTCATGTTTCTACAGCCCCTTCCGCGACGCGGTGGGCGCGACGGGTGCGCTCAAGGGCGACAAAAAGACCTATCAGATGAACCCGGGCAATTCGGATGAGGCGCTGCGGCTGGTGGCCCGCGATCTGGCCGAAGGGGCCGATATGGTCATGGTCAAGCCCGGCATGCCCTATCTCGACATCTGCCACCGCGTGAAAGAGCGCTTCGGCGTGCCGACCTATGCCTATCAAGTGTCGGGAGAATACGCGATGGCGATGGCGGCGGTGCAGAACGGTTGGCTCGATCATGACAAGGTGATGCTTGAAAGCCTGATGGCGTTCCGCCGCGCGGGCTGTGACGGCGTTCTGACCTATTTCGCCCCAGCGGCGGCCAAATTGCTGCGCGAAAGCTAAGCATCGATCCGCCACAAAGACGTTTTCGAGTTCAACAGCAAGTGACAGGGCCGGTTCCATGGGGTATTATTTGCCCGAACCGGTCAGAATAAGACCGAATAGGCCTGTTCTATCAGGCAAATGAGCGGAGCAGTAGAGAACCATGACGATGATTTCCAGACGGAGCCTTTTGGCGCTGGGCGGTGCGGGTCTGACCCTTGCGGCCTGTGGCAACGGGATCGGCAACACCGGAGCCGTGCAGCTTGACGCCCGGGTGGATGCGACCCGCAACTTCCTTCTCAACAAATACCCTGGAACGCGCGATCTTGAAGCGAAATCGGTCGGTGTTTTGTGGATGCCGCTGATGACGGAGGCCGGATTTGGCGTCGGGGGCTCTTACGGGCGCGGAGCACTGCGGATCAACAATGTGACTGTCGATTACTACTCGGCGGCCTCGGCGAGCGTCGGCTTCCAGATCGGCGCGCAGCAATTCGCCCACGCCCTATTCTTCATGACGCCCGAAGCGCTGTCCACCTTCCGCCGCTCGGATGGCTGGGAAATGGGCGCAGATGCGCGCTATGCACTGCCCGACCGTGGCGGCGCGATCAACGCCTCGACGCTGACCTCGACCGCTCCGGTGATCGCGCTGGTCTTTGGCCAAGCCGGGCTGATCGCAGGTGCCTCGCTCGCAGGTACCAAGTACACGCGGATCATTCCCTGATATCAGTGACTTGCGCGAGTATCTTCGCGCAATAGATAAACAAAACCACGCATCCTGTTCGGATTGCGGGGTTTTTGAATATATGGTGCGGCTGGAGGCGATAAGAGATCAGCCTCCCAGAATAACCCGAACGTAGTTTTTCGTTTCCTGATAGGGCGGTACGCCCCCATGTTTGGCCACGGCCTCGGGGCCCGCATTATAGGCCGCAAGCGCCAAGCGCCAGCTTCCGAACCGGTCAAACATCATCCGAAGATAGCGTGCCCCACCTTCGAGGTTCTGGGCCGGATCGCGAATATCGACGCCAAGCTTGGCGGCGGTCCCGGGCATCAGCTGCGCCAGCCCACGGGCACCTTTGTGGGACACTGCATGCGGATTCCAGCCGCTCTCCTGCTGCACGAGGCGCAAGAACAGATCTTTTGGGATGCTGTGGCGGGCGGCGGCGGCTTGCGCGATCCCGATATATTGACCGCGATATTTCCCATTATAAGACGGAACCCTCTCGCTGCCCGAGATTGCGGCCGCTTTGTCACCGGGCTTGAGGCGCGAGGAATGCTCATATTGCTGGGCGCCACGGGAATCCAGAAGCCGGGTCTGATTGCGAAACAGCATTGCACGAGATTTTGACGAATTGCTGCTGAGCTTGAGCCCTTCGGCCTGTACAATCAACGGACAGAGCGCAAAACTCACCCCAAGACTGACGACCCCGATTAACTTACGCATCGGCCACCCTAACGTTCACTTCCCCTACTCGGGGACGTCCTTAACGGCAAAACATCAGAAAATAAACCAAAACCGCGAATCAATCGGCAAAGGACCGCCGATCAGTGGGGGGTGCGTGATCTTTTTGGAACCTGTTGCGGCTCGGCATCGCTGCGAATTGGGCCTGCAAACAGTTCTTCGACGAAGATCGAGACCAATTGCGCGCGTCCGGACACGCCGGCCTTGCGATAAACCGCGTTGAGCTGCGATTTCACTGTCGCCTCCCCCGATCCGCGCAGCTCGGCAGTCTCGGCCACAGAAAATCCCTTGATCGTGAAGCCCGCGACATCGGCCTCGGCGGGCGTGAGCCGCCAGAGCGTGAAATGCGCGCGCATCAGCTCGGCCATCGCGCCCTGCGCGGCCGACAGGGCGCGCTCCGAGCGTTCCTGCCGACGCAGTAGTGACAGCAGCAGCCGGGCCTCGATCGCGATGGCCGCGACGAGGCCCAGATTGGCCACAAGCTCTATGCTCAGATGCAGTGAGTCGAGCCCATACTGCCTCAGATCACCGGTGATATCGGAGACGAAAACGAAGGCGCAGCCCGCCTGCAGCAAGATCAGCGCCGCGAGCCCGCCTTCCTTCGTCCAGACCGACAGGGGCCAGTCACGTTTCGCAGCCATCTATGAGTTACCCTCGTACGCGCTTGAACACTTTCTTACCCGTAATCATCGCGTGGGCAAGATTGACGCGCAACCGGACACTCTCATAGAGCACCGCGGCAATATGGGCGGCCACCGACAGCTCGGCCCAATCCACGGCAATCACATGCACATCATGGGGCCATTTGACGCCCCAAAACTGATCGGTGGTCATCAGATAGCCCGAGCCCACGATGATCAGAAGCGTCACCAACAGATTGTAGATCATCAACGCGCCCAGCGGCGAGTGGCCGATATGCACATGACGCCGCCCCGTTGCCATATCGCGCAGCTGGCCCAAAGCGCCCGAAGGCGAGGGCGGAAAGTCGGAAAACCGGGCATGGCGCGAGCCCCAGATCCCCCAGAGCACCCGCAGCCCGACAAGAGCCGCCACCCCATAGCCGATCCAGTGATGCAGATCGTGTTTGGGGGAAGTGAAAAACGCATTTGCCGTAAACATCAGCGCAACCGACCAGTGAAAGATCCGCACGAAGGGATCCCAGACGCGGTGGGTGATATGCGGCGCGGATGCGGGATCATCCGCAGGCGTTTGGTCGTCAGTTTGGTTCAGTGTCATTCTCGGTCTCCTCGCACTGATAAGGAACAGGGAGCGGACCGGCCCGCAGGGGGCCGATCCGCCAAGCGCGTTAGCCCTTGTCGGCTTTGTGCTCGACCTGCTTGAGCGCCGTGTTGAAGTACATCTGCATGCGCTTGCCGTTCTTGACCGCATAGACCTCGATCAGACCGCCTTCCATCTCCATGCGGCGCACGTCATAGCCCTTCTTGGTGAGCTGGGTCGTGAGCATTTTTTCCTTGGCGGGGGCGACTTTACCTTCCTTGCCTTCAGCCAGAACGGGCTGGGCGCAGATGGCCGCGATCAGGGCTGCGGAGGCGAGTGCGGTGACATTCTTCATGGGGAGAAACTCCTGTTCAACGCGGCCCGGGACCGTCCCGTGCCGACGAGGCCCACCTGCACCTCTACGTCGTCCGCGCCCATCGGCTAAACGGTTGAGCCGGTCCTGAATCTGCGCTCTCCACCTAAAGATTTACGCGCCAATCCGCCGAGCGGCGGGCTGCATCGCGCATCTCTAGCCCCTGTCCTCGCGCGGGCGCCTGTTCTATACCATCTCGGACATATCGAGAATCGCCGCGCCCGGAGTGGTGCGGCATGAGAAAATTCGCAGGAGGTGCGCATGGCAGGCAGCGTCAACAAGGTCATTTTGATCGGCAATCTGGGCCGCGACCCGGAAGTGCGGACCTTTTCCAACGGGGGCAAGGTGTGCAACCTGCGCATCGCGACCTCCGAGACCTGGCGCGACCGCAATTCGGGGGAGCGCAAGGAGCGCACGGAATGGCATTCGGTTGCGATCTTTTCCGAGCCGCTGGCCAAAGTGGCCGAGCAATATCTGCGCAAGGGCTCCAAGGTCTATATCGAGGGCCAGCTTGAGACGCGCAAATGGCAAGACCAGTCGGGTCAGGACCGCTATTCGACCGAGGTCGTGCTGCGGCCCTTCCGCTCCGAGCTGACGATGCTTGACGGGCGCGATGGTGGCGGCAGCGGTGGCGGCGGTGGCGGCGGTGGCAGCGCCCCGGGTGGCTATGGCGGCCCGTCCTCGGGCGGCTATGATGACGGCGGCGGCTATGGCGGGCCTTCGGGCGGAAGCCAAGGCGGCTCGTCCTCGGGCGGCGGTGGCCGTTCGGATTTCGACGAGGCGGCGGCTTTGGCGGGCCTTCGGGCGGAAGCCAAGGCGGCTCGTCCTCGGGCGGCGGTGGCCGTTCGGATTTCGACGACGAAATCCCGTTCTGATCGAAACCGGGGGGCCAAACGGCCCCCCCTTTTCTTTTGGGAGCTGTGGCGCGCGCCCTGCCCCTCACGCTCTCTTAGCTGGGCACGCGCGCCCGGTGGCAGGCCTTATTCCGCGTGCGGATCGCTTGAGAAGACACGCTCTTTCCGCTCGATCCCGAAGCCCGCAAGTGCTGCCACGGCGATGGCCACGATGATCGTCTCGACCAGCATGGCGCGCCCGTAATCAGGCTGCCCGGCCTGCGTCCAATGCGCAGCCAACCCGGTCAGCAGCGTCGCGTTGCCCGAAGCGATCAGGTTGCCCAGTTGATAGGCCGTACCGGGGAAGGTCCCGCGCATGCCCTGCGGTGAGAGCTCGTTGAGATGCGCAGGCACCACGCCCCACGCGCCTTGCACGAAGAACTGCACGAGGAAGGCCCCAACGGCCAGCAGAACGGTGCCCGGCGCATAGACCCAAAGCCATGCCGAGGGCAGCACCAGAAGCGATGCGATCACAATGGCCTTCCGACGACCGATTTTCTGCGACCACGCCCCGAAGACGATGCCGCCAATGATCGCGCCGATATTATAGAAGATCGCGATGGCGCCGGTGACATGGCTGTCAAAGCCGCGCTGGGTCTCGAGGAAGGTCGGATAGACATCCTGCGTGCCATGGCTGAAGAAGTTGAACGCGGTCATCATCAGTACAACCCAGATCAGCAGCCCCAGATTGCGCTTGAGCTGACTTCCGAGCGACGGCCCTGCGGCCCGGGTTGCGAGCGGCTCAAAGCTCGGGGATTCCGGGATTTTGCGACGCAGGAAGAACACCAGCAGCGCCGGCAGCGCCCCCACGAAGAACATGCCCCGCCAACCGATCACCGGGTAGAGCGCGAAGAACACGATCGAGGCCGCAAGATAGCCCGAAGGGTAGCCCGCCTGAAGGATACCCGAGACCGCACCGCGCGCCTTGGGCGGGATCGTCTCCATCGCAAGTGAAGCGCCCACGCCCCATTCGCCCCCCATCGCCACACCGTAAAGCGTGCGCAGCACGATCAGCATCGCAAGCGAGGTGGACAGACCGGAGGCGAATTCCAGAGCCGAGAAGGCAAGGATGTTGATCATCAGGACGATCCTGCGCCCCCAACGATCCGCCGCCATCCCGAAGAGGAACGCGCCCACCGGACGCGCGGCCAGCGTGAGGAAAATCGCAACCGACGCCGCCTCGATCGTGGTGTTGAACTCTTTGGCCACATCTTTGAGCACGAAGACCAAGATGAAGAAGTCGAATGCATCAAGAAGCCAGCCCAGATAGGCGGCCAGAACGGTATTTCGCTGAACGGGCGTGAGCTCCTTCAGCGGTTGAAATATCGACATGGGTTCCTCCTCGTGCGCCCGCATCGGGCGGCCAGGAGGTCGAACGAAGCGGCATGACTGTGTCGAGGAAGCGACTGAAATTGCTTCCAGTTCCATGACGACGCGTAACAGCTGCGTGACAGATCGAGAGGGTTTCGTGTGGGGCCCAGAGGAATGGCCGCTCTTGCCAACACCGCCGGTTTGACCGATGACGAAAAAGCATCAAATGGAGGTGCCATGACACACGATCCCGCCCAAGGCGCACCCGGTCGCGCCCGCCTCGTCTTTCCCGACCTTGCCCGCGCCATTGCGCTGATCGGCATGGCGATCTTCCATTTCACATTTGATTTACAGAATTTCGGCTTTGCCCCGCCCGGCACGATTTTCGAACCTGGCTGGGAGGCCTTCGCGCGTCTCGTCGCGGGCAGCTTCATCTTCTTGGCGGGCTTCAGCCTTGTGCTTGCGCATCGCCACGGCGTGCGGCTGCGCCCGTTCTGTCAGCGATTGGTCAAGCTGGTGGCGGCGGCGGCGCTGGTGAGCCTCGCCACCTATCTGATGATGCCGCAATTCTTCATCTATTACGGTATCTTGCACTCGATCGCGGTGAGCTCGGTGATCGGGCTCTTGCTGATCGCCCTGCCCTGGCCGCTGCTGGCCACGCTTGGCGTCGCGATCCTGTGGATCCATCTCGATTACGCCAATGCCGCGTTCAACCATCCCGCCCTGTGGTGGCTGGGCCTGTCGACGCAATGGCGTGCCTCCGTCGATTTCGAGCCGGTTTTTCCGTGGCTTGCGCCCTTGCTCTGGGGGATGGCTGCGGCCAAGCTCTCGGCCCGTCTGGGCTGGCTGGAGCGCGCGCCGCGCTACCGCATCGGGGAGCGGCGCGGGATCATGGCCGTGGCGCTGTTTGCCGGGCGCCACAGCCTGCCGATCTACCTGATCCACCAGCCCGTGCTCTTTGGTTTGACATGGGCGGTGTATCTGGCGCGCGGCTGATCAGTCGAACCGGCGCAGCCGCGCGATCAGCGCCGAGGTGTCCCAGCGGTTCCCGCCCATTGATTGCACGTCCTTGTAGAACTGATCGACCAGCGCGGTGACGGGCAGGCTTGCACCGATCTCGTCACCCGTTTGCAGACAAATCGCGAGATCCTTGCGCATCCAGTCGACAGCAAAGCCGTGCTCGAATTCGCCCTCAGCCATAGTCTTTGAGCGATTGGCCATCTGCCAGCTTCCCGCAGCCCCCTGAGAGATCACCTCGACCACCGAGGCGATATCGAGACCGGCTTTCTCGGCGAAGTTGAGGCTTTCCGAGAGCCCCTGCACGATCCCCGCAATCGCGATCTGGTTGCACATCTTGGTGACCTGTCCGGCCCCGGTCTCGCCGATCCGGCGGCAGATCTTGGCATAGGCCGCAATTACAGGCTCGGCCTTGTCATAATCAGCCTGAGCGCCGCCGCACATCACCGACAGCTGACCGTTCTCAGCGCCCGCCTGTCCGCCCGAGATCGGCGCGTCGACAAAGGCCACGCCATGCCCACCGGCCTCTTCGGCCAGGTCACGGGTGACGGCGGCCGAAACCGTGGTGTGATCGACAAAGATCGCCCCGGTTTTCATCCCCTTGAAGGCGCCGTCCTTGCCCAGACAGATCTCGCGCAGGTCATCGTCATTGCCCACGCAGGACATCACGAAATCGGCGCCCTTTGCGGCCTCGCGCGGGGTCGCCGCACTTGACCCGCCATGGGCCTTCACCCAGTCCTCGGCCTTGGCGGCGGTCCGGTTATAGACGGTGACGTCATGCCCTGCCGCCTGTAGGTGCCCCGCCATCGGATAGCCCATCACCCCGAGACCCAGAAATGCCAGTTTCGCCATGAAACTCTCCCTTGCGTGAATGCAATGACGCGCCTTGTGTGCGCTCTTGCGTTGATTGTGTCGTCGCGCTCAACTAGTAACGCGCGGACCGGGCGCGTCAACCGACGCCCCCAGACGAGGGAGTTGCAGGCAAGCATGTACAAGGCATTTCGATGGGGCGTGCGGCTGATCATGGCGGTGCTGGTTGGCATCGTTCTGGCAGGCGGGCTGGTCTGGTATTTTGCGTCGCGCTCCCTGCCCGATTACAACGCCACTTATAAGGTGGAAGGCTTGCAAGCCCCGGTCGAGATCGTGCGCACCACCGAGGATGTGCCCCATATCTTTAGCAAAGGCGATCCCGATGCGTTTTTTGCTCTGGGGCTCGCACATGCGCAGGACCGGCTGTGGCAGATGATGCTGATGCGCCGGACCGTGCAAGGCAGGCTTTCCGAGATGTTTGGCGCGCGCACGCTGAAAACTGACGAGTTGATGCGCCGCCTTGGCCTTTACGACGCAGCGGTCTCCTCTGTCGCCGCGCAGGACGACTACACAAAGAAGGCGCTCGAGGCCTATGCGCGCGGCGTCAATCAGTGGATTGAGATCGTCAACAAAGGCGCTATGGGGCGCGGGGCGCCCGAGTTCTTCCTGTTCAATTCCAAGATCAGCTATTGGACGCCCGCGGATTCGATTGCGATCATGAAGCTGATGGCGCTGCAACTCACCTCGCAGCTGCAAGACGAGGTGCTGCGCGCGCGCGTCTCGATGTTGGGCCATGGCTGGGTGAATGATTTGATGCCCGACGATACCGATCAGGCGACGGCCACCCTGCCCAGCTATGCCAGCCTGTTTCCCAGCGTCCCGCGCCAGACCGAGGTGGCCGATGGCGGTGAGGGCATGCTCTCGCCGGTGCCCGCACGCGGTCTGGCGGGCGCCTCCAACGCATGGGCAGCCGCCCCCGACCGCTCGGCGGCAGGCGGATCGCTGCTGGCCAATGACCCTCATCTGGGTCTGACCGCGCCCTCTGTGTGGTATCTCGCCCGGCTCCAGCTTCAGAGCGGCGGTGTGATCGGAGGCACGATCCCCGGCATGCCGCTGGTGCTTTCGGGGCGCAACAAGGATCTCGGCTGGGGGCTGACCACGGCCTATGTCGACGATCAGGATCTCTATATCGAACAGCTCGATCCCAAGGATCCGACGCAGTATCGCACCCCCGACGGCTATAAGAAGTTCCGCAGCAGACGGGTGATCATCAACGTCAAGGATGCCAAACCCGTCACAATCACCCTGCGCTGGACCGATAACGGCCCGGTCATCCCCGGCAGCCATTTCGATCTGGCCACCGTGACGCCGCCCAACTCGGTCGTCTCGCTGGCCTGGACCGCCCTCGATCCGAAAGACACCACGATGACTGGCGCGGTCGAGCTGATGCGCGCGCAATCGATCCCCGAGGCCCTGAAGGCCGCGCAGCAAATCGTCGCCCCCGCCCAGAACATCACGCTGGCCGACAAGACGGGCGTGGCACTTGTGACCGCCGGGAAGATCCCGCTGCGCGACAAGGACAATGTCACGCAAGGCCGGATGCCCGCGCCCGGCTGGGAAGAGAAAAACCGCTGGCAGGGCTATCTGCCCTTCAAGGACAACCCGCAATTCATCAATCCCAAGGGCGGGATCGTTCTCAACACCAACAACAAGACGGTGGATCGGCCCTTCCCCTATAATGTGAGCTTCAACTGGGGCGACACGCAGCGCATCCAGCGCCTGACCAAGCTGTTGGGCGAGCGCGAGGTGCATTCGCGCGACAGCTTCATCTCGGCGCAGCTCGACACTGTGAGCCCGGCGGCGCGCGGGTTGCTGCCGCTGGTGGGCGCCAATCTGTGGTTCACGGGCGACCCGGCCCCTGCGGGCACGCCCGAGCGGCAACGCCAGCGCGCACTAGAGCTGCTGGCCAGTTGGGATGGCGAGATGTCCGAGCACCTTCCCGAGCCGCTGATCTATGCGGCCTGGATGCGAGAGTTGCAAAACCGCCTGATCCGCGACGAGCTGGGCCCGCTGGCCAAACAGTTCACCCATATCGAGCCGGAGTTCATCGAGCGGGTGTTTCGCAACACCGATGGCGCGAGCCGCTGGTGCGATATCGTGCAGTCCGCCCCGAAAGAGACCTGCACCGATATCGCGCGCCAATCGCTCGACGCGGCCCTTCTGGACCTGACCAAGAAATACGGGCCCAATGTCGAGAGCTGGCGCTGGGGCGATGCCCATATCGCCGAGCAGGATCACCCGGTTCTGGGCAAGGTTCCGGGTCTGAAATGGTTCGTCAACATCCGCCAATCCACCTCCGGGGGCGATTTCACCCTCATGCGCGGCGAGACCCGTGGTGGCGACGGGCCCGATGCTTTCGCCAATGTCCATGCGGCAGGCTATCGCGAAGTGCTGGATTTCGCCGATCCCGACAGCTCGGTCTTTATCATCTCAACCGGGCAGTCCGGCCACCCGCTGAGCCATCACTACGACGATCTGGCCGAGCTGTGGCGCGCGGGCGATTACATCCCGATGTCGCTGGATCCAGCGCTGGCACGGGCAGCCTCTGTGGGCACGACCCATTTGCTGCCTGCAGGCAAACAAGGCGGAAACTAAGCCCATTCAGATGTCGGATGCCTCCGGCAAGGATATTTAGATCAAGAGGAAGTCAGCCGGTTTTTGGCTTCCTCTTGACGAAAATATCCTGGGGGGGACTGCCCAACCTGAAAAGATTTGGCAGCAGGGCAGAACCGCCCTCTTGGGCCTACGATCAAAGAGCGCGGAAACGGTTGCGCTGAGCCGCGCTCCATTCGACATCGCAGCGCCAGCCGGTCTCGCTCTGTTGCTCGGCGCGCACGACGTTTTGCTCGTGCAGCCAGGCATGTTTGCGCCCCTCGCTAAAGGGCACGTCGAGCGTCTCAAAGAGCTTTTCTTCGGCCAGCCGTGCATCGATCGCCGACAGCAACCCATCGAGCCCCGCGCCGCTGAGCGCAGAGACCGCCTCGATATCGGGCTCGCGCCCGGCCTGAACCTGAAGGGCGGCGCGCGGCTCCTCCGCCATCGCGTCGATCTTGTTCCAGACCTCCAAGAGCACGACGTCCTCATCGACCCCCAAGGTGCCTAGGATATCATTGACGTCCTGCGCCTGTTCCTCTGTCTCGGGATGCGAGATGTCGCGCACATGCAAGATCAGATCGGCCTCAAGCACCTCTTCGAGCGTGGCGCGGAAAGCTGCGACCAGCTCATGGGGCAGATCCGAGATGAAACCCACCGTGTCGGACAGGATCACCTTGCGCCCAGAGGGCAGCGTCAGCCCGCGCATCGTGGGATCGAGCGTGGCAAACAGCATGTCCTGCGCGAAGACCTCGGCGCCGGTCACCTTGTTGAACAAGGTCGACTTGCCCGCGTTGGTATAGCCCACCAGCGCCACAATCGGGAACGGGATCTTGCGACGCGCGGCGCGGTGCAGCTCGCGGGTTTTGACCACGCGGGCCAATTGGCGGCGCAGGCGCACCATCTGGTCGTCAATGGCGCGGCGGTCGGCCTCGATCTGCGTCTCGCCCGGCCCGCCCACGAAACCCAAACCACCGCGCTGGCGCTCAAGGTGGGTCCAGGCCCGCACGAGGCGCGTGCGCTGATAGCTAAGTGCGGCCAGTTCGACCTGCAACACACCCTCGCGGGTGCGCGCGCGATCCGCGAAAATCTCGAGGATCAGCCCGGTGCGGTCCAACAGTTTGACGCCCCATTCCTTCTCGAGATTGCGCTGCTGCACCGGCGAGACCGGACCGTCGATCAGCACCAGCTCAATCTCATCAGCCTCGAGCTGCGTCTTGAGCTCGGCCATTTTGCCCGTGCCAAACAAATGGCCCGGATGGGGTTTGGGCAGGCGCACCACCTGCCCGCCCACGACCTCTAGGCCGGGCAGCGCATGGGCAAGCGCCTCGGCCTCGGCGAGGGCGAATTTCGGCAAATGCCGAGGGCCCTCTCGCGACGGGATGTCGGGATGGAGCACATAAGCCCGTGTGGGCGCGCGTTCGGAGACGTGAAGTTCACTCAAGGCGGGGCGCTCAGTCGTCGCCTTCATAGAGCGAGATCGGTTGCCCCGGCATGATCGTCGAGATCGCGTGCTTATAGACAAGCTGCGACTGGCCATCGCGGCGCAGAAGCACGCAGAAATTGTCGAACCAGGTGATCACACCTTGCAGTTTCACTCCGTTGATCAGGAAGATCGTCACCGGAACCTTGGTCTTGCGAACGTGGTTGAGGAATGCGTCCTGAAGGTTCTGTTTGTCGCCAGCCATTGTTCTTGCCCTTGTTTTTGTCGCGGATTACGGGACAGCTCCGTTGACCCGTCTGTTTCCTCAAGTATGCAGTGCAAGGCCGGAGATTCCAGCCCAAAAAACAAATTGTTAGGTTGTACGCATTATTTTGCCGGATCTATGGCTTTTCAGCCGCGCCAGAACTCCGGGTTGAAGAGCGCGATGATCGCCAAAGTCTCAAGCCGCCCCAAGACCATAGCCAGCGCGAATATGGCTTTGATCGGCTCACTCAGATGGGCCCAGCTCAGCGGCACATCGGCTGCAATGCCTGCCAGCGGCCCGGTATTGGAGAGCGCGGCGATAGTCAGGATCGTGGCGGGCTCGAAGGACAGGCCAAAGAGCGAAACCAGCATCATCACCGCCGCGATCGAGATCGCAAACAGCATGAAGAAAATCCAGCTGATATAGGCCCCGTCACGACGCAGTTTGCGCGCCATGGCACCGCCGCCTGCCACCGAGGTCGGGTAGATCAGCTTGTCCAGCTCGCGCTCACCATGGCGCAACAGCGCATAGACCCGCAAGAGCCGCACCCCGCCCGCCGTGGTCGCAACGCCCCCGCCGATGATCGCGAGCCCCGCAAGGATCAGGCCCGGCGTGCCCAGCCCCGACCAGTTGCGCGCCTCTTGCCACGCGGTGGATTCAAAACCGGTCGTGGTCAGGAAAGACAGCGAAGTGAAAAGGCTTCCCCAGATCGAATCGAAGATCGCGATAAAATTGGTGGGCATCTTCACTTCCAGCGCCGCGATCCAGTGACGCAGGAACAAGAACAGCGGCACGATCAAGATCAACACGGCAGCCAGACGCAGCTCGGGGTCGTCGCGGCGCCGATCAGAGGCGCGCAGCTCGCCGCCGCCCGGCCAAAGCCTGCGCGACAGCGCCGGGATCAGGAACACGAAGATCAGAAACTCGCCCACCAGCCCCGAATTGCTGCCCTCCATCCCGCCCACAGGCGAGATCCCCGAGGTGCACAGCGTCGACATCGCGTGAATGAAAGCGGTGAGCGGCGTGTCGCCCGCCATCAGCAGCAGCAGCCACAACCCGCCGGTCATCGCGATATAGGCGGGCGCAATGCGCGTTGCGTAATGGGCCACGCGCTCGCTCGTATCGGCCCCGCCCTCGGCTGCGGGTGCGCCGGATTTGGGCGCGCCCGACGGGCCGCCCGAGAAGAACACCTCAAAGCCGCCCAAGCGCATCGGTGCGAGCACCGCAATCGCCATCACCAGCATGTAAAACCCGCCGAGCCACGCCACCAACCCGCGCCACAGATGGAGCGAGCCCGCAAGGCGCGTGGGCTCATAAAGCGAGCCGCCGGTCGTGGTGAGCGAGGAGACCATCTCCCACCAGCTGTTGAAATAGGACGTGTCGGGCAGCGAGATATAGAACGGCACCGCAAGCATCATCGGCAGGATCAGAAACACCGCCAGCATGCTCAGAAGGTTCGCCCGCCCCGCGCGGCGCGGTCGCGGGTTGGAGGCATTGGCGAGAGCCACAAGGCTCGAGACGAAGAAGAACAGCGTGCCCGAATAGAAAAACGCCCGCGCGATCAGGTGGTGATGGGTGATCAGCGCATGGGTCGCGGGCAAATACATCGCAAGCGAAGAGACCAGCATGAGCTGGATCGAAACCGGCAATCCGCGCAGACGCATCAACATCAGAAGAAGTCGATGGACACCTGCAACAGGCGCTCCACCTCCGGCACATCAGGGCTCAATGCGAAGAGCACGACGATATCGCCCTCCTCAACGCGGGTATTGCCCGAGGGTTTGACCAGCTTGTCGCCCTTGCGGATCATCCCGATCAGCACACCTTCGGGGAAGTCGATCTCGCGCACCATCTTGCCCGACATCGGCGAGGTACCCATCACCTGCGCCTCGATCACCTCCGCCTCTGCATCGCCGATCGAGTAGATCGCGCGCACCCGCCCGTGCCGGATATGGCGCAGGATAGAGGACACGGTGGTCGCGCGCGGGTTGATATAGGCGTCGATATCGAGCGCGCTGAGCAAGGGGGCGAGCGTCGGATCGTTGATCAGACAGATCGCCATCCGACAGCCCGCCTGCTTGGCGCGCACCGAGACCAGAATGTTGGTCTTGTCGTCATCGGTGACCGCAAGTACCGCATCGGCATTGCCGATATTGGCCTCTTCAAGCAGCTCCGAGCTCATCCCGTCGCCATTGAGCACGATCGTGCGGTCGAGCGCATCGGCGGCCGCTTCCGCCTGCTCGCGCCGTCCCTCGATGATCTTGGCGCGCACCCGGTCCGAGCGCGCCTCAAGCGCGCGGGCCACGCCAAGGCCCACATTGCCGCCGCCAATGATCACAATCCGCTCTTGCTTGCGGGTGGATTTGCCAAAGATATCAAGCGTGCGCGCGGTATCCTCGACATGAGAAAAGACATAGATCTGATCGCCTGCGAACAGCTGATCGCCCGGCTCCGGGGCAAACAGCCGCCCCTCGCGCCGGATCCCCACGACCAAGGCCCGCAGCGTCGAGAACAGATCCGTAAGCTGGCGCAGCGGTGTCTCAAGCACCGGGCATTCCGGGTCCAGCTCGATCCCCAGAAGTTGCAGATCACCGTCCAGAAAACTCTCGGTGTCAAAAGTCGAGGGCGCGGCCAGACGCTGCAACGCAGCTTCCGCCACTTCGCGCTCGGGGCTGATCACCACGTCGATGGGCAGGTGATCGCGCCGATAGAGATCGGCATATTCGGGCTGCAGATAAGCCTGCGCGCGGATTCGCGCGATCTTGCGGGTCACCCCAAAGACCGACATGGCGACCTGACAGGTCACCATATTCACCTCGTCCGAATGGGTGGCCGCAATCATCAGATCGCAATCGCGCGCGCCTGCACGCTCAAGCACATCCGGATGCGAGGCAAAGCCCACAACGCCCTGAACGTCCAGCGTATCGGCGGCGCGGCGTACCAGATCGGGGTTCGAATCGACCACCGTCACATCGTTGCGTTCCCCGGCAAGATGGCGTGCGATTTGCCAGCCGACCTGACCTGCACCGCAGATGATGACTTTCATGGATGATACTCCGCCCGCTCGTGTCGACCCTATCTAGGCCGCGATTGGCCACAGGGTCAAACGGGAAGCGCATCACCGCGCGTGATGCGCGAAAGCAGATCGCCACCTCTTTTCCGACCGCGTGCCCTGTGGCATTCTTGAACGATGAGCAAAGTGAGCAATCTCAATCAGTTTCGCAAGCAACAGGCCCGCGCGAAGAAACGCGCGCAGGGCGCTGAAAATGCTGCGAAATTCGGTCGCACCGCCGCCCAGAAAAAGAGTGACGACGCACAGCGCGCGCTCCGTGATCGCCAGCTTGACGGGCATCGCCGCGAGGATGAGACATGAGCCGCCCCAAGAAGCGCTCGCTGACGCTGGGCGGGCATCGCACCTCGGTGACGCTTGAGGATGAATTCTGGCGCGCCTTTCGCGATGTCGCACGCGATAAAGGCATGGGGATCAACGCGCTGGCGTCTGAAATTGATGTCGAACGCGGTGTTGAGACCGGGCTTGCCACGGCGATGCGGCTTTACGTTCTGGCCTATTACCGGGCGCGCGCGATCTCATAGGGCAGACCTGCGCGCACCGCCGATTCCGCCGCCGCCGCGAGCCCTTTGCGCGAGTCGAAATCCGAGACATTGACAGGACGGTGAAACACCACCTCGACGCCACCCTGATGCTTTTGCGCCAAGACTTTGAGCAGATGCGGACCAAAGGCCATATCGCCCCACCAGCCGTAAAAGCGCGGATCTTCGCCCTCGGGCGGCCGGTAGATCACCGTGACCGGCTGGATCTGCATGATCCGGTCTAGGCCGTGACTGAAGAACGCTTCAAAAAGCGTTGGTTTAAAAGGCAAAACCCGGCGCGCATCTGTTGAAGTGCCCTCTGGGAAGAACAGCAGGTGATGACCCGCGCGGATACGCTCCTCGAAAATTTTTTGCTGCGCCTTGGCTTCGCTGCGGGCGCGCCGGATGAAGACGGTCCCGGTGGAGCGGGCGAGCCAACCGATGAAAGGCCAGCGCGCGACCTCGGCCTTGGAGACGAAATAGACGCTCTGGCACGCATTAAGCGCAAAGATATCGAGCCACGAGCCGTGATTGGCGACAACCGCGCCGATCTGTGTCATCGGAAGCCCCGTCACCTTGTACTCGATCCCAAGGATCGGAAAGGCCATCCGGCAGACAAACCGCGTGATATGCGGCGTCCAAGGGCGGCGCATCCCGTGTTTGGGCGCCTCGATGAGCCGGATCAGCAGCAGTATGATGAGCCCGCCAAAGGTCACGCTCCCGAGCATCAGACCGCGCCACAACACGCGCGCCCAACCCACTGCGCCGATCTGTGTCACCGGCGGCTCTGCCTCAATCCAACTCATGCACGCTCCTCGAACCGGCGGGTATAAAAGGCCCGGTGGCGTGCGCTCATCGCCTCGGTATCCATCAGCAGCAAGACATCGGTGGTGTTGAAGGCGTGATCGATGAATGCGCCCTCGCCCACAAACCCGCCAAGCCGGAGATAGGCTTTGATCAGATTGGGCATATCCGCCATCGCGGCGCGCCGATCCAACGCGTCCTCTGCCACCAGATCCATCGGCTGGAAGGCCTCGCGCAGTGCGCGCACACGCAGCGCCTCGGGGGCGAGGTGATGGTGATGCAGCCAGGCCAGAGGTTGCGCCAGAGCCGTCGCATCCGTGCCGTGAAACGAGGCCACGCCGAACAGGATTTCGACGTCATGGGCCAGCACGTAATCCCCGAGCGCATTCCACATCAGCAACATCGCAGCCCCGCCCCGATAATCGGGATGCACGCAGGACCGTCCCAGTTCCAACAGCTTGCGGTTTGAGCGTCGCAACGGCCCCAGGTCATACTCGCTATCGCAGTAAAACCGCCCCGCGCGCGCCGCCTGATCACTGCGCAACAGCCGGTAGGCGCCCACGACGTGATCGCCCGAAGCCCGGGCGGGATCGATGAGAACGAGGTGATCGCAGACCGCGTCGAGAGAATCCCGCTCGATACGCGCGGCATGATCCACCGTCGCACCGCCACCGCCCAATTCCTCAACGAAAACACGGTAGCGCAGGCGCTGCGACGCCTCGAGATCGCAGGCTGTCTCGGCCAGTCGAATTTCGAAGGAAGCGGTGTCAGTCACGCGGCCCCATCCCTTGATCGTGTCGCAGGTACATAGAAACCCGTATCGCGCTTGGCAATATCTCTCAACCAAACGCGGGGGCTTGCGAGGCCGCGGCGTTGCGCGCATGCTTCAACAAAGACAGAGCAAAGATTAACCTTTTATCAACCTTGATCGGGCAAAACCAACTCCAGCGGCACCTGCCGGCCATCAATCACCAGCTTTCCTGCATGCTCGAAATTGACCGTGACCCTCTGCGCAATCCGCGACTGCACCTGCCCCACACCCCAATCGGGTTCGCGGGGATTTCGCACCAACATTCCGGGTTCGAGTATTTCGTACATCACGCCCTCACTTTCGGAGATATAAATGCCCCTTGAGCCCTCCGACGCAAGTCTTGACGACGAGTCTCTGGCCGCATTGTTGGGATCTCGGCTCTGTCACGACCTGATCAGTCCGCTGGGCGCAATTGGAAACGGGGTCGAGCTGCTGGCGCTTTCGGGTCAGCAGCTTGGGCCAGAGATGGAGCTGATCGCGCAAAGCGTGGAGGCCGCGAATGCACGGGTCAAATTCTTTCGCGTGGCGTTCGGGCAGGCCGGGCAGGAGCAGCGCTTGGGACAGGCCGAGATTTCGGGGCTGCTCGATGGTATGTTTGCCCAAGGTCGGATCGCCGTTGACTGGCAGATATCAGGCGACCTGCCGCGCGCCGAGGTGAAGCTGGCCTTTCTGGCGATCCTCTGTCTGGAGACGCTCCTGCCCTTTGGCGGTGTGCTGCGGATTGCATCGGGATCCAAGGGTTGGGTCCTCAGCGCGCAGGGCGAAAAAAGCAGGCCGCAGGCCGCGCCTTGGAAGGCGCTGAACGGCGGTCTGCATGACATCACTCCCGCCCAGGTGCAGTTCGCCCTTCTGCCGCGCGAAATGGCGCGGCTGGGGCGCTCTCTGAGCTGGGAGATCGGTGAGGCGGGCGGCACGATCCGGCTATAGCCGAACCGCACCGCCACCCGCCTTAGGCGCGCAAGGTGCCTTTTCCCGTAACTTGATATTTGAACGAAGTGAGCTGTTCGGCCCCGACCGGGCCGCGCGCATGCATCTTGCCGGTCGCAATCCCGATCTCGGCCCCCATCCCGAACTCGCCGCCATCGGCAAATTGAGTCGAGGCGTTATGCATCAAGATCGCGCTGTCGAGCCTCGCGAAGAACTGCCTGGCCACCGCCGCATCCTCGGTCACGATCGCATCGGTATGCTGGCTGCCATAGGTCTGGATATGCGCAATCGCGCCCTCCAGCCCATCAACCAGACGCGCCGCACAGATCATGTCGAGAAACTCGCGCCCGAAATCCTCCGGCGTGGCGGGCACTGTGCCGACAATCTCGCTCAATTCCCCCTCAACGCGCATCTCGACACCGGCCGCCACCAGCGCCTCGATCACAGCCGCGCCGTGACGCGCATAAAAGGCACGATCCAGCAGCAGGCATTCCATCGACCCGCAGATCCCGGTCCGCCGCGTCTTGGCGTTGAGCGCGATCTCTACCGCCATCGCCGGATCGGCTTCGGCATCGAGATAGACGTGGCAGATCCCCTCAAGATGGGCAAAGACGGGCACGCGCGCCTCGCGTTGCACGAGACCCACCAGCCCCTTGCCGCCGCGCGGCACGATCACGTCGATATAGGCCGTCGCACGCAGCATCTCGGTCACCGCCGAGCGGTCGCGCGTCGGCACAAGCTGGATCGCGTCCTCGGACAGCCCCGCGCCGCGCAGCCCCTCCACCAGACAGGCATGGATCGCCCGGCTCGAATGATAGCTCTCCGAGCCACCGCGCAAGATCACCGCATTGCCCGATTTAAGGCAGAGCGCGCCCGCATCTGCCGTCACATTGGGCCGCGATTCATAGATGACGCCGATCACGCCAAGCGGCGTGCGCACGCGCTCGATATGGAGGCCTGACGGCATGTCCCACGCAGCAATCACATCGCCCACGGGGTCGGTTTGCCCAGCCACCGCGCGCAAACTGTCGGCGATTGCGCTCAAACGCGCCTCGTCGAGCATCAGGCGGTCCATCATCGCCGGGCTCAGCCCTTTTGAGGCGCCATAAGCCATGTCTTCGCCATTCGCGGTGAGGATCTCTGCGCGCCGGGCCAAGATCGCCTCGGCGGCCCCGATCAGCGCGGCATCCTTACGCTCGGCACTGGCTACACTGAGCTCGGTTGCCGCCGCGCGGGCCTGCGTGCCCAGCTGATCGATAAGGGTTTTTGCGTCCAATTCGTCTTTCATCGCGTCACTCCTGCCGGGGCGCTGCTGCCCCTCGTCTTGTCCATTCCGGGACCCGAAAGCGGGCCCGTCTCGCTGTCAGATCGCCGCCCATGGCGGCAAGGCTGGTCGAAACCTTGGGACAAAGAGGATCATGACGGTCTCCATACCTGTTCGCCCGGATATAACCGCCCGAAGGCGGTATCTCAAGCGAAACAGGGAAAGAAGTGGCGCGGTTGACGGGGCTCGAACCCGCGACCCCCGGCGTGACAGGCCGGTACTCTAACCAACTGAGCTACAACCGCGCACAACACTCGGGGCGATCTGGATGGTGGCGCGGTTGACGGGGCTCGAACCCGCGACCCCCGGCGTGACAGGCCGGTACTCTAACCAACTGAGCTACAACCGCGCACAACACTCGGGGCGATCTGGATGGTGGCGCGGTTGACGGGGCTCGAACCCGCGACCCCCGGCGTGACAGGCCGGTACTCTAACCAACTGAGCTACAACCGCGCACAACACTCGGGGCGATCTGGATGGTGGCGCGGTTGACGGGGCTCGAACCCGCGACCCCCGGCGTGACAGGCCGGTACTCTAACCAACTGAGCTACAACCGCGTATTTCCATCTGCCCAGATCGCCATCCGAGCGTGGGATGCGTAATACGCAGGTCCCCTACCCCCGTCAAGCGGCCCGACGCGAAAAAATGCGGCAAATTTCACGCCATCGAATTTCGGCCTTTCTTTGCTGAGAATTAAAAGGCCCGACCCTTGGATTTTTCCAAAGGGCCGGGCCGGATTGTGGCGGGGCGGACCGAGAGACCTGCCCGTCGCCTTAGGCAAATCAGCGCTCGGGCGCGGGAATGAACTCGGCGTCATCGTCGGGCGGCAGGCGGAAGCGGCCATGCGCCCAATCGCCCGCCCGCCAAGCTTCCTTGGCGGCATCCAGCTTGTCGCGGGAGGAGGCCACGAAGTTCCACCAGATATAGCGCGGACCGTTCATCGTGGCCCCACCAAGAATCGTCACACGCGCGCCCTGTGGGCCCGCTGTGAGCGAGATCCGATCCCCGGGGCGGAAGACCAGCATCTGACCCGTCTCATAGGTCTCACCCGCCACGGTGACAGCGCCATTCAGGACATAGACGCCGCGATCCTCGTGATTGTCGGGCAAAGGCAGCTTGGCGCCCGCCTCAAGTGTCGCATCGGCGTAAAACATCTCGGAGGGCAGTTTGAGCGGAGCGCGCGCCCCCCAAGCATCGCCCAGCACAAGGCGCACCTGTTTACCCTCGCCCTCTAGGAGCGGCAGCGCCTCGGCACCGACATGCTCGAAACGCGCCTGCCCTTCCTCCTGATCCTCCGGCAGCGCAACCCATGTCTGCACGCCAAAGAGATCCTGACCTGTCTCGCGCACCTTGCCATCGGTGCGCTCGGAATGGGTGATTCCGTAGCCCGCGCTCATCCAGTTCACAGCGCCCGGCGTGATCCATTGATTGGTGCCCAGAGAATCGCGGTGATGCAGCCGACCTTTGAGCAGATAGGTCACGGTGGCCAAGCCAATATGCGGATGGGGGCGGATGTCGATGCCGCGACTGCCCGAGAGAAACTCGACCGGGCCGATCTGATCGAAGAAAATGAACGGCCCGATCATCTGGCGCGCAGCCGAGGGCAAGGCGCGCCGCACTTCGAAACCGCCGATATCGCGCGCCCGGGGGGCGATGACGGTCTCAATGGCATCGACAGCATCGCCAATCGGAATGTCGGGATCGAGGGCGGGATTCCAGCTCATGAGATGTCTCCTTCCGTTTGGCTTAAAGCTAGGTCAAATCGCCGGAGTTTCACAGCGCGATACCCGCGCAGATCCTCTGCGCCTTAGCGCAGCACATGGGGTGTGCTTGTGGGAACTGGTGGGCGGTGAGGGGCTCGAACCCCCGACATCTTCGGTGTAAACAAAGCGGATCGTCGCCAAGCTATTGATATTTAGCCCCTGAAACACTTCGTATATGGGCGATGTTCTCGGTTTGGCCAAGGAATTTCGGCCTTTCCAGGTTCAGTGAACTTTGGAGCACTTCGTAAATGGAGCCAGAGATTGACAGGCCCCACATGAAGAGAGGCCACTTCGCCAGCCTCAACTGCCTGCAGTGTGGCCACGGGCGCATACTTGAGCTCGCAGACCTGCCGCGAGAGTGGCTCGATGAAATGGGGTGGACCATCAGGCCCGAGATTCTCGCGCGGATGAGGTGCGCCCGCTGCGGGCATCGAGGAAGGCCAGACGTTCGCTTTGGCTGGACGGCTGGCAAGGTTTAGCGGGTAATGCTGACGCTATTGGCAACGCTGCTTTCCCCTGATGCCATTTTGCTACCTTTTGAAGCAGATTATCTCGAACATATTTAACCAAACCATACAGCATGTACTCTCTATCAGCTTTTGAGAGGAGAGACACATGAAAAGCTTTATATTTGCCTTAGCCGGTATTTGTGCGTTGTCAGCATGCGCGGGGGAAGGCGTTGGATATGCCTTCGAAAACTATGACTTCAAGCCATCGCTTTATTCTGCGGACGGCAGAACGTGGCGCATCTTCGACCGTCCAGACCTTGGCAAGTTCATGATCACTCCGACCGTTGGAAAGGCCTCGCTAGAGGGAGCAAAAGCCGGTGCAACATTTGGGATCGGCGGGAACAATATGAAGCTCGAGCAAACCTTCCGCGATGCTGCCAGATCATTTGCTTCCAGTAAGGGGTGCACTATCACTGAAAACCGCATGGTTTTGGTTGCACAGTGGGAATACTCTTACACCTGCAAATGAACTAAAACCATTGGCGAGCCGATTGGATCGGCTTGCCCTGGACCGCTGGTAAGGTTTAGCTGATTGAATTCATATTTCAGGCTTGGCGGGGAGCATTCGCAGTTCTCCCCGCCGAACGGTTCCGGGTCGCGATCCCGGCTATCCGCCCCATCCCACCCGAGAGATGGGTACCCCGATGTCCGCAAGACTGCGACGCAGATCATCGGTATTCCAAAACTTGTCTATATCGCCAATATCTCCGAGACAACAGTGGCTGATGTCCGCTTTTGCTCCTCAGTTGGATTCGAGCGCCATCAGCGCCCGCTGTTCTGCTCGCCCTTCGTCGGACAAATCTCGCTCATCAGCTTGCGGTCCGATCAGGTGGCCGAATTTCCGCGCCGCCTGCCAGTGCCCGCGACACTGGATGCCAAGATCGCCGTGCAGATCCTCGGTGTGGCACGGCCAGTCCTCCGGTTGCAGGTGAGACGCAGACCGCCTGTAGCTATCCGTCGCGCCGCGGAACGGGCACGTCTCACATCTTCGCCTCGCTCGCTCCATGCCTTCGCTCCTGTTTAGACCTTGTTGCGGGACTTGCGAACATTGGCGGCATTCTGCTCTGCGGCCACCATATCCAGCAAGTCGGTGATATCGTCGCCAGCCTCATAGAGAGCTGACCCGTTGCCGCGCACCGTGTGAACGTAAACCAGCATCCCGCACGACCAAATGCGCTCGATGGTCTGGCGCGCATGCGCGGGCGAGAACCCGATGCAGAGCGGCGTGGCGAAAAAAACCTGATCACCGGCAGGCAATACCGTGCCCATCACGTCGAGGAAAACCGCGCGCTTCTTGAGCAGCCCCGGCCAGTTCGTCGTTCTCTTTCCGGTCACATCATCCACGATCAGTGCTGAGATATCCTTGCGCCCCAGCATCGATTCAGTGACGCCCCAAGCGCGGGCCCGGGCAATCTGCTCACCCCTCGATGGCAGGCGTTCATTGACGGTAACGACAGCCCATTTCCCGTTGAACGGGTCCTCTTTCTTATCAATGTCCATCCCACTCGCTTTCTGTCCGCTTTCTTTCTCAGTACAGAAAGCAATTGCAAGCGTCAACAGAATGTGCTTTCTGTAAATGATATGAAAGCGCAACAATGGAACATAGGAGAGCCGACTAAATGACTGAAGAAATTGCGACCAGCGAGACATCGCGCCACACCAATGAAAAGCCGATGATTGGCGTTTTTTCCAAGACCGATCAGCTCTTGCTTCGAGGGGCTCCGAACGGTGGATGGATTGTCGCAGCTCACAACGGGAAATCCGCATTTCAGGAAGAGATTATCGGTGCATATGGCAGCGCGGCAGAGATGATCTGCGCCCTACAGAGCGCTTTGGTCGACCAGTCCTAAAACCCCGGAGGCGCTATGTGCGAAGATTTTGACGAGGACTTCTGCCAATGCCCACGATGTTCGGGATGGGGCGAAATCGACTGCCATTGCGGTGGCGACCTGTGCGTCTGCGAAAACTACGGACAAGCATCCTGCCCGCTTTGCCACGGCGAAGGAGAGGTTTCAGAGGCGCTCTACGAAAAATACCTCGAAACGCAGCGCGAGAATGCACAGCTATTTGCCGAGGCGTGCGCCAAGATTGAAGCAGAAAAACAACAGTCCAACTAACTCCCGGAGTAACCCATGCCAAAGCATCCGACACCAAACAGGCCAGGCCACTACTGGGCCAAGCTGGTCCATCCGACACGCATGCCCGAGGGCGAGGATTGGGCGTCCACAGACTGGGAGGTCGTTCAGGTCAACGACAACAACGGGGAGGGCGATGAGCGGTTGAGTGTCAGCGTCCCCGGGATCGAACCCGGGCAGTGGATCCCCGATTTCGTGTGGGGCCCGGAAGTGCGCCCTTTCAACCAGTCCAACTGAGCCCGGAGGGGCCGATGCCAGATGAAACCTACAGCACAGACGGGCCGGAATGCCCATACTGCGGCCACCAGCACCAGCCGAGCGAAGATCCCGCCAACTATTACAATGAGAGCAACGACAGCAGCACATGCGAAAGCTGCGACAAGGACTTCGAAATGTCGATCCATGTCTCTCA
The DNA here is from genome assembly GCF_000715505.1 of Thioclava dalianensis. Taxonomy (GTDB): domain Bacteria; phylum Pseudomonadota; class Alphaproteobacteria; order Rhodobacterales; family Rhodobacteraceae; genus Thioclava; species Thioclava dalianensis. Next base: position 2,196 of record NZ_JHEH01000001.1, on the reverse strand, counting down.
CTCATGGACCTGCAAACCATTTGACGACTGAATCCAACAATCCCCCGGAGGAACCACCATGAAGACTGAACAGCAGTATCTTGACGCCATCGACGCCGAAGCGGTGCGGGTTGGCTACATGCCGCAGGGCGAAAGCCTTGTCGCGACTACCGGGCCTGAGCCGTGGCTTGAAGCGTGGCGGGAAGACCCGACGCTGACCGCAGAGGAACAGGTCGAGGCCGAAATCGAAGCGGCCCGCGAGTCCATCTAAACCCCGAAAGGAGTCGCAGATGCGCAAGAAAATGACCCCCGAGCAAAGGGTCGAGGCTATCCGATCCGCAGCCGTGGCTTTTGCGAATGACTACGGGCCGCTGCCCGCCGCGAACGCTGGCGATGAGGCCGCGCGCCACGAAGTAGCGCACCGGCTATGGAAGGCACTGCGCGCTCAAGGCTTGAGCATCGTAACCGCCGACAAAATCCAATCCAACTGACCCCGGAGGCCGACATGACGCAGAAGTATTGCAATGAATGCCTGTGCGGCGAATGGGCGGCTGGCCCGATATGCGAGTGCGGCAACTGCAATGATTGCTGCACATGCGCCGACGATGAATGTGACTGTGCGGCCTGCCAGCACCGCCGTGAAAACCACGATCCTAGCGCCGAAGATCAGGCGCTATACGAAGCCGAAAACGACTAGTCCTAAAAACCCCGGAGGCCGATATGCCATATCAGACCATAGACGATCACACCCAGATCAAGCCCGGCGACATGCTAGAATATCGCTGCCCACGCTTCGGGCTTGTCACTCAATGGAAGGTCGCAGGTATCCACCTCGGCGCGCTGCACGTCGAGAGCATGATCGAGGTGCAGCCCCTCACGAACAAGCCCGCAGTCGGCAACGAGAAGATGATGGTTCCTGAGAAAATGACGCGGGGACTGACCATCATCCGAGCCGAGTCCTAAACCCCCAGAAACCTGCGCGTAGCCAAACTGGATAAGGCACGGAACTTCTATTTCTGAGATTGCGGGTTCGAATCCCGCCGCGCAGTCCAAACACCCCGGATGATTGGCCAGTCGGCGAGTAGACTGCACCGCCGACTGGACGCAGCCAGATCCGCCTGCAATCACCCATCCGCAGGCGCGACAACCTGCACAAGCCCGCGATGCAGAGACCCGCACGCCCGCAACGCGGCGCGGTCCCGGCCCCAGCCGATCTCTACATCGCGATCGCTCATTGCCCCCGGCGTGATCGCCACCGGCGCAGCGCAAGGCACCAGCAGCGACGGCGGGATAACTGGCGCAATCGGTGTCGCCTGCTCATCGCTGCCGCAGCCGCTCAACGCGGCCAGCAGACAGGCCGCAGCTATTTGACGTGTCAGCATATGCCTGATCCTCCAGTTGCTGCCCCAGCGCGTAATTCTCGGCCTGTGCTGCGAGGCGGGCCACCTCTGCGGCGGTGTTGGCCGCGTTTGCCTCGTTCGCAGCGCGTTGCGCCTTGTTCGTGGCGTGGATCTGCGACTGCAACGCATCCGCATCCCGTGCGCGCTCATAGGTGCCGCGAGCGAGCCACCCAGCCCAGAACGCCGCGACGATCACCCCGACGCCAAAGATCAGGCGCCAGCTAGGCATTGCCCAGCCCAGACACGCAGTTGACCCATTCCGCGTCGCGCCGGTTGACCAGCCCGCGCATGATCCGCCCGCCTGCGCGATTGTACCAAGTCATGGCATCGCAGCTCCCGCGAATGTCGCCGGCATTCAGGCGGCGCATTGCCGTCGCGCGGCCAGCGGTCACCCAGCCGAGATTGATCGAGAAGCTGGTCCACGCCCCACCGCGCGGCACGGTGATCCGGCTGCGCAAGGTTGCTTCGGTCATATAGGCGGCAACCCCGCGCCAATACTCGGTTGCCTCAGAGCGCAGCATCGCCTTGCAATGCGCGGGCGTGAGCACCATGCCTAGCTTCACCCCCCGCGTGGTGCCCGAGCAGATCGTCGGCACATCTCCGGGCACCGGAATATATGCCTTGAGACGCACGCCTTCCCATTTCTCAAGGAAGGGCAGCGCGCTCTCGATGATCTGCTTTTCGGTGACGGATGCGCCGGAGGTGATCGGCGCATTGCGCGGCTGGAACTTCGCCTCGGGCAGTCCGCCCGCATTCGCAGACGGGACCGCCAGCAGGCCAAGGATTGAGATCACCACCAGAGCGATGATGATCCGCA